>CP033051.1:2382500-3652500 GCA_003667865.1 Rossellomorea marisflavi
GCGAAGTGGCTAAACGCGGCGGACTGTAAATCCGCTCCCTCAGGGTTCGGCGGTTCGAATCCGTCCCCCTCCACCAAGATTTTTTCACAAAGTGAAAATAATCTACATTACTAATTTCATAGGGGCATAGTTTAACGGTAGAACGAAGGTCTCCAAAACCTTTGGTGTGGGTTCGATTCCTACTGCCCCTGCCAAAAAATATGGCGATTGTGGCGAAGTGGTTAACGCATCGGATTGTGGTTCCGACATTCGTGGGTTCGATTCCCATCAGTCGCCCCATACTTAGTCACAAATTCAATTCCCAAACATATATTATATCAGTGGGCTATAGCCAAGCGGTAAGGCATCGCACTTTGACTGCGACATGCGTTGGTTCGAATCCAGCTAGCCCAGCTTGCGGAAGTAGTTCAGTGGTAGAACACCACCTTGCCAAGGTGGGGGTCGCGGGTTCGAATCCCGTCTTCCGCTCCATAATCAAGGCGGCATAGCCAAGTGGTAAGGCAGAGGTCTGCAAAACCTTTATCACCGGTTCAAATCCGGTTGCCGCCTCCAATTGAGCCGGTGTGGCGGAATTGGCAGACGCGCACGACTCAAAATCGTGTTCCTTCTGGAGTGTCGGTTCGACCCCGACCACCGGTATTTTATAGATGTAACAGTTTTATTTGCGGGTGTAGTTTAATGGTAAAACCTCAGCCTTCCAAGCTGATGTCGTGGGTTCGATTCCCATCACCCGCTCCAACCTTACATATAATCGACCTTCCCATTTTTGGGAAGGTTTTTTGGTTATCTACCTATACTTCACATATCCAACTAGCTGTATATCTTTTGCCTAATAGACGTAAATGAAACTTCACTGCTTCTCATTTGTTTCAAAAGAATGTTAAGAATAAAGTTTGTTTCAATGGAAGGGATAAATATGGATATGTAATATGCATACTGATCAAACTTTTACTCCTATTGTTAAACAAGTCAAAATCTTTCACCCTTCTTCGTCAATCCTATTCACCATCAGGAGACTAATTAGCTTATATAATATAAAGCAAGCGGTTATATTTGGTTTTTGGTGGTGATGGCAGTGAATATGAAGTTAGAAACAGATGAAATTGAACTACAATTACAATTTGAAGTAGTTCCAACAAGAAAAATTAAGTATAAGAATTTTTTGTAGTATGTAGCTTTTGTTGGTCCTGCACTTTTATTTTTTAGTAATACAGATCGTACGTACTCTTTTTAAATGGGAAATCTATTATTCTTTTACTTCATGGAATGGAGTTAGTGAAGTTGTTGAATGGGTTGTAACAGAATATTACATGAAGATTTTCACCGACGATTCAATCTTTTTTGATTCATTTTATGTTCACTACAAAGTTTATGCTAGCTGCATTAGTAATTAGTAATGTAATTGGTCTTAGCGTAGCTTTACTATAAAACACAGCGTTAAAAACACGAAATGTATTGAGGGCTATTTTCTTTATTCCGAATGTCACAGGGGACTGTTATTAGGTTCTATCTGGCAATTATCTTTGTCATGAAGACACAATCATGTCGATAGAGGAAGGGTTCCGTAGAGCTGTACAAAACTTAAAGCCCATTCTTATTGAGGAACAACTATCTGATACGTGGTGGGCGTAAAAATAATAGACATGAGATTTATTTTTATGGGTAGACCAGTGTAGGAGTATTTAGTTATAAAGCACCGGACATTTATTCCTCTATTATTAGTAAAAACATTGATTATGAGCTGCTAGGGGACATTTGTTCCGCTATTTATCAAAAATCAAGCACATTTGCTGAGATTTTCATTGAATAGCGGAATAAATGTCCATATAGCTATCAAAATGAGAGGTTTTAGTGAAAATAGCGGAATAAATGTCCGCTTAGAAATATGGACTTATAGTCGTATTTCATCCTCTTCATTTGAAAGTATGAAATATCAAAAACGATTCCAGGTTGCCTCCTCTTTTAAAGTAAAATCATCTTTATTCCAGATATACAATTTATTATCGAAATGGCCTACTTTATTATTGAAATGACAATTTTATTATCAAAATCAACCAATGTATTATCGAAAATCGCAATATAAAGATTATTCGACAGGCAAACCCTCTCCCCCATCAGTTCATCACTTCAGAAGCAAAACAAAAAAGCTCCCTACAAAGGAAGCCTTGAAAAAATATGTACAACCTAGCCTATTACTACGTATTCTGCCTCACCGCCATGAATCTGTAAAAACATCTCCATCAGTGATTGTGTAAGCCTGCTACCTTCTTCAGAACTAAGACTAGGTTTTAGGAAGACGATTTGGATTGCAGTATTCGTTTCCTCATTAACCGGTGCCCGTACTGAATCAACAAACGGACTTCCAAATGGTCCTGTTTCATCACATGCTATAATAAGGTTTTCTAAAGAATTTTCACGCCCATTTAATCCTTCATACTCCTCTTCTGACTGTCCAACACGTAATTCAATTGTGTCACCTTTCAGTTTGGAACAATCATAGATTCCAATCGGAACTTCATATTGAAGAGAAAAGAAATTATTCAAGTCAATGGCTGAATTAATGGTCTGCAAATAATTCTGTTTCTTTATCCGACGATATAATGCTTCAGCAGAGTGACGGTAACGATTTGGGTCTTTTCCCGTTTGCTTGAAAATGTCTCGCCATTGCTTAATCCCATCTATATCTGTAACGGAGTGATCTTGTAACTCAAAGTAGATAGACTCTTGAAATAGCTGCAACCTACCCTTTAACATTTGTGGAGATTCACCAACAACAATATCCTTGTATTGGATAAAACCAACTTTAAAGTTTGGTATTGTATTCGAAACGGAAGAATCGATTGTTATTTCCACATATTTTCCCTCCCAATTTCTTTTAAAATAGTTTATCATAATACACAGTCTGATTACACTAAAGTAATGTATCGTACATAGAAAGGAGGAGAGAGCAATGAATTTTGATCACTTTAAACAAGAGATTATTGAGTATAGTAAAACGATTGGAATCGATAAAATTGGCTTTACGACAGCGGATGAATTCACAGAAATGAAGAATCTATTAATTCGTCAAGAAATGCTAGGCTACCAATCTGGATTTGAAGAAAAGGATATAGAGAAAAGAGTTACCCCATCATTGATATCTGAGAGTCCACGCTCGATTATTTCGATTGCTCTCGCTTATCCTTCTAGACTTAAAAATGCTCCCAGAAGTGTCCGTGGCGAACGCCGAGGAATTTTCTGCAGAGCCTCTTGGGGATTAGATTATCATGACATATTAAGAGATCGCCTCCAAAAGCTAGAAGCTTTTATCGTATCAAAATGTCCCGAAGCAAAAGTGAAGTCTATGGTGGATACTGGTGAGTTGGTAGATCGTGCTGTAGCACAGCGAGCTGGAATTGGTTGGAGCGGGAAAAATTGTTCTATTATTACGCCTGAATTTGGATCATATATTTACTTAGGTGAAATGATAACAAGCCTACCATTTCAACCTGATGAACCGATTGAGGACCAGTGTGGTAGCTGTAATAAATGTATTGATGTGTGTCCAACAGGAGCACTTGTTCAAGGTGGACAGCTTAATGCACAGAGATGTATTGCCTTTTTGACGCAAACAAAAGATTTTCTACCTGATGAGTTTCGTACAAAAATAGGAAACAGACTTTATGGCTGTGATACATGTCAAACCGTTTGTCCTAAAAATAAAGGAAAAGACTTTCATTTTCATGATGAAATGGAAGCAGATCCAGAGCTTGTAAAACCACTATTAAAGCCACTATTAACCATGAGCAATCGTGAATTCAAAGAAAAATATGGTCCACTTTCAGGATCATGGCGAGGCAAAAAGCCGATTCAGAGAAATGCTATTATCGCCCTCGCACATTATAAGGATGATACGGCAATAGATGACCTCATTTCGGTTATGAAAAATGATGTTCGTCCTGTTATAAGAGGTACGGCTGCTTGGGCTCTTGGGAAAATTGGCGGAGAGCAAGCGAGGGAAGCACTGATACAATTTCAACAGCGCGAAGAGGATGAGCAAGTACAAGTAGAAATTGAAAAAGGGTTAAGCCTTTTACAGGCAAACTCATGAGCTTAGATTAGGTGTTCTCTTAATCTAAGCTCTTTTTAATGGAGAATAGGTTTCCCAAAAACATCGTAAAAGATTAAAAAAAGGTTTTGTACACACCAATTGTTACATAAAGATAAGGGTGAGGAGGGGAATCATAGATATGCTACGAAAAGCCATTGCTGAAAATATTGAAGAATTAGTGTCTAGTTTCGTGACAGACTCCAGGTATCGTGCAAACCATATAAAAGTGTTGAATAAAAGAGCCCTTTTTGAAAAAAGAGGAGCAGAAATTGTAAAAGTAACCGCAGAAGGTCAATTAACAGATATTCAAGAAGAAGAGGAGCTTACGATTTCGACTTACAAGGTTCATTATAAGTATCTTATAAAGCAAGGAAACCATATGTATCAAGAGGAAGAGGTTGAACATCGAAGAGCTACATTTGAGAATGGAGAATATGTACTAGATCAGGAAGTAGAGAGCCTAGAAGAGGAAGAGTTTGAATATATAGACCAGCAAGAAGACGAAGAAGTAGGTGAGCGAATTTCCTTTGAATATGACCGCTTAAAGGCTGTTCAATATGCAGAAAAATGGTGGGATAGCTATAATCCGGCATACAAAAAATTTGAGGTTGACTGCACAAATTATATCTCTCAGTGCTTACATGCAGGTGGAGCACCAATGCGAGGTGTCCCAAACCGAAGTAAAGGCTGGTGGATGAATAATAATAATTGGAGCTATAGCTGGTCTGTTGCGAATTCTATGAGATGGTTTCTTCCTTCTGCAAAGGTAGGGTTACGTGCAAAAGTAGTGAGTAAACCTGAAGACCTTAAGCTAGGAGATGTCATCTGCTATGATTTTCAAGGTGATGGACGATTTGATCATACAACAATTGTGACGGCTAAGGATGCAAATGGTATGCCTCTAGTAAATGCTCACACATATAACAGTCGGTCACGTTATTGGAATTACGAAGACTCAACAGCGTATACCCCGAACATACAATATAAATTTTTTACAATAGTTGATGACCAATAATCTTGCTCTGTTATAACTTAATGGTATAATGCCTATAGATATTTCTTAATAGTGTGTTTGGGTGGGATGTGAATCTTTACAGTATCTGGATAATAAATTTCCTATTCCACTGTAGACACTACTAGATGCTAGCTTTAAGTCTAAACGAGGTGAAAGATTTTTGGGAATACATGTTGTACTATACCAACCAGAAATTCCAGCAAATACCGGAAACATTGCACGTACATGTGCAGCAACAGATACAACACTGCATCTGATCCGTCCATTAGGTTTTTCTACTGATGATAAAATGTTAAGAAGAGCAGGATTAGATTACTGGCAGTATGTTAATATTGTGTATCATGATTCACTAGATGAATTCTTTGAGAGTAACAAAAACGGTGAGTTTTTCTTTTTAACGAAGCATGGGAAGAAGCCACATTCTTCGTTTGATTATAGTAATCTGGATAAAGATTACTTCTTCATTTTTGGAAAAGAAACAACAGGATTACCGAGTGAGGTTCTTCAAGCCAACCACGAAAGATGTCTTCGTATTCCAATGAATGATAACGTACGATCACTGAATCTTTCAAATACGGCTGCAATCCTAGTATATGAAGCACTTCGCCAACAGAATTTCTTGGATTTAATGTAAGAGGAAAGGGAAGCAGAATCAAATGATTTTGCTCCCTTTTTTTTATATGAGATAATATTGAAAAAATAAAGGGGTGAGAGTGGATGAATTCAACAATAGAAACACTACTAAAACATCGTTCTATTCGTAAGTTTCTTGATCAACCACTTACAAAGGATGAAATCCAAACCATTGTAACATCAGCTCAAGCTGCGAGTACATCCAGCTTTATTCAAGCTTATTCAATTATAGGAGTAAAAGATCCTGAAAAGAAAAGAGAACTAGCAGATGCTGCTGGCGGTCAAAGCTATGTAGAAGAAAATGGCCACTTCTTTGTCTTCTGTGCTGACTTACATCGTCATGACATCCTAGGTGATCTTCATGGTGCTGATTTACAGAATACATTAGAGAGTACTGAGAAATTTATGGTTGCTTTAATTGATGCTTCTTTGGCCGCGCAAAATGCAACGATCGCTGCTGAGTCAATGGGTCTCGGAATTTGCTATATTGGTGGAATTCGAAATGATCTTGAAAGAGTGAGCAGGCTATTAGAGCTTCCAGACCGTGTCATTCCATTGTTCGGTCTAGCTGTAGGTCACCCAGCACAAGATCCAGATGTAAAACCACGATTACCATTTGCGGAAGTGTATCACGAAGACCGTTATGAAACAGATGATGAAATGAAAGCAAATTTGGAAGCCTATGACACATCCGTTTCAAAATATTATGAAGAACGTACAGGTGGAAAGAGACAAGACACGTGGACAGAGCAAATGGCAAAAATGCTTTCAATGAAAAAGAGAATGTATATGAAGGATTTTGTTAAGGATAAAGGGTTTAATTTGAAATAAAGACAAAGGGGGCAGGCTCAGAGGAGCTGCCCCTTTTTAATGGTAAGTAGCACTATTTTTGAAATGAAGCATGGTTATTTACTAGTAGTTTTATGACAGTGATTTGGCCTAGATGGTGTGCTTCGTGGAATGCAGCCATATTTGCAAGTTCACCAATTGTTTGGAGTCCCATAAAGGGTTGCTTTAGGTTTTTATCGAATACGTCTGCTGGTATTGCTTGAATGCGTTCAATTTGAGTCTGTAGATGTACTACTAACTCTTCTTTAGATGGCTTTACGTCTCTCCAGTCTCGAGGGCTAGTTCCATTTCCAAAGTATGAAAGATAAAATTCAGGTAGGTTTTTGGATTTACCAGGAAAGCCGAACAAGAATTGTTCTGTAGTGGTAAGAACATGTCCGATATGCCAACGAATGGTGTTATTTAATTCTTCTGGTTGTACATCTAGTAGATCCTCTTCTACTCCCTTAATAGTCTTTAGAAACATTTTCCTCGTTAAAGCAAACTGATTGAATAGTAAGTCATGCATAAAGGATCCCTCCCTTTTTATATTTATGTATTCATGCAAAAAGAGTAAAATCCTTTAATTTTATGAACAAACATACTAATAATGACAAATAAAAAAAGGATACAGAGTTGTATCCTTTTTAATAAACTATAAAAATTAGTGAGAACCCGGCTTGTCGTTATATCCAGCAGTAAAGATTGCTACAAGGAATGTTAACGATACACCTAAGATTAGAATTGTACCCATCTATGTAATCCTCCTTAGAAAGAAATCGATAAAATAGTCTGTTCTTAGTATAGCTCATTTTTAATAAGAAGTGAACTGAACAAAGGTATTTTTTTCTGCCAAAATTGTGTCATGAAAATTTAAACTGGATAGGTTATTCATCATTGCTTGCCAAAGAGCATAGAGTATATTAATTATCTTCAATACCTTACTACCTTACTAGGGGAGGAACGTATGGATATCTTAAAAAAAATCGAAAACTACCGTGAAGAAGAAGAGAAGCTGAAGTGGGAAGGAACGTTTAGTGAATATTTAGAGTTGGTAAAAGAACGACCACTCGTGGCTCAATCAGCACATTCAAGAGTGTACAATATGATTAAAGATGCTGGGATTGAAGAGGTAAATGGAAAAAAACGTTATAACTTCTTTAGTAATCAACTATTTGGTCTTGAAGAAGCACTTGAAAGACTTGTGGAAGAATATGTTCACCCTTCTGCCAAACGCCTTGACGTAAGAAAACGAATTCTTCTTCTAATGGGTCCTGTTAGTGGAGGAAAGTCGACACTAGTGACCATGTTAAAAAGAGGTATGGAACAGTATTCTAGAACAGATAATGGTGCCGTTTATGCGATTAAAGGATGTCCGATGCATGAAGATCCACTCCACTTAATCCCACAACACTTACGTGAAGATTTTTACCAAGAATATGGTATTCGAATTGAAGGGAATTTGTCACCTTTAAATACAATGAGATTAGAAAAAGAATACCATGGGCGTATTGAAGATGTGATGGTTGAGCGTATCTTTTTCTCAGAAGATAAAAGGGTAGGGGTTGGAACGTTTAGTCCGTCTGATCCAAAATCACAGGATATTGCCGACCTAACAGGAAGCATTGATTTTTCAACCATTGCAGAATATGGATCGGAATCAGATCCACGTGCCTATCGATTTGATGGTGAGCTAAATAAAGCAAACCGTGGCTTAATGGAGTTCCAAGAGATGTTAAAATGTGATGAGAAATTTCTTTGGCATTTACTTTCCTTAACACAGGAAGGGAATTTTAAAGCAGGACGCTTTGCACTCATTTCTGCTGATGAACTTATTGTTGCTCATACAAATGAAACAGAATATCGTTCCTTTATTTCTAATAAGAAGAACGAAGCACTTCATTCTCGTATTATTGTCATGCCTGTTCCATATAACTTGAAGGTGACTCAGGAAGAGCGTATCTATGAAAAGATGATCAATGAAAGTGATGTAGCCGATGTTCATATTGCACCTCACACCTTACGAGTTGCTGCTATGTTTACGATTCTCACCCGATTGAAAGAACCAAAGCGTGGTGACCTTGATCTTATTAAAAAGATGAGATTATATGATGGGGAAAATGTAGAAGGCTTTAATTCTGCAGATGTTGACGAATTAAAGAAAGAGTATACAGATGAAGGAATGAGTGGAATTGATCCACGTTATGTCATTAACCGAATTTCTTCAACGATTATTCGCAAGGAAGTACCGACAATCAATGCCCTTGATGTTCTTCGCTCCTTGAAGGAAGGGTTAGATCAGCATCCTTCAATTACTCAAGAATTACGGGAAAAATATTTAAACTTCATCTCTGTTGCACGTAAAGAATATGATGATATTGCAAAGAAAGAAGTACAAAAAGCATTTGTATACTCGTACGAAGAGTCAGCGAAAACACTTATGGACAATTATTTAGATAATGTAGAGGCTTACTGTAATAAAGCAAAACTTCGTGACCCGCTAACAGGTGAGGAAATTAATCCAGATGAAAAGCTTATGCGTTCAATTGAGGAGCAAATTGGAATTTCTGAAAATGCGAAGAAAGCATTCCGTGAAGAAATTTTAATTCGTATTTCAGCGTATGCGCGTAAAGGGAAAAGATTTGATTACAACTCACATGATCGATTGCGTGAAGCCATTCAAAAGAAACTATTTGCAGACCTGAAAGATGTTGTTAAGATTACAACGTCAACAAAAACTCCAGATGAACAACAACTGAAGAAGATAAACGAGGTCGTTGCTAGACTCGTTGATGAGCATGGTTACAACTCAACATCAGCAAATGAATTGCTTCGATATGTTGGAAGTTTGTTAAATAGATAATCTGTGTTAGTAATCGTTCCTTTTGAAAAGTATGATGATACAGAGTGTCGTGTAATAAACTATATTATTAGTCAAAACGAGTGAACAAAGTAAGCCCAATAGATAAAACAAAAAAGTACGTTCCGGTATGGTGGAACGTACTTTTTTATCAAATAATAGCTAGAAAACATTTTTGATTATACAAGACTTTGTTTGCGATTTTATACTAGTATGAATGGCCCCATACATTAGAAGTGAGTAAAAAATGCATTAGTAGAAACAGGCTTGTCCAAGTTAGGCAATACCCTTAATTGTCAAAATAATTTGTAAATTTATTTAATCTTCTGCATAGTATAGAGTAATCTAACCTTATAGGTTTTATTGTAATTAGACAGTCAACTTATCATATGCAGTTTCCTGAGGTTTTGTGCAATTAAATTCCGGGAGGGGAAACATAATGAGTGAGAAAAATCGTCATCAGTTTGTAATTTCAAAGGAAGACTGGTCCCTCCACCGCAAGGGTTTTGATGATCAGCAAAGGCATCAAGAAAAAGTCCAAGATGCAATCCGAAACAACCTACCTGACCTCATAACCGAAGAAAGTATCGTTATGTCAAATGGGAAAGATGTTGTGAAGATTC
The DNA here is from genome assembly GCA_003667865.1 of Rossellomorea marisflavi. Lineage (GTDB taxonomy): Bacteria > Bacillota > Bacilli > Bacillales > Bacillaceae_B > Rossellomorea > Rossellomorea marisflavi_C. The sequence goes on from CP033051.1 coordinate 2,392,550, forward strand.
CGATTCGATCACTGGACGAATACAAAATACGGTACAATTATGACAAAAACAAGCATGTTGGTCAGGGAGAGGGAGATAGCCAAGTCGGAGATGTCATTGCTCGTGATGGATCAGGACAACAAAAGGGTCCTGGTAAAGGTCAAGGAGCTGGAGACCAAGCGGGAGAGGACTACTACGAAGCGAATATATCAATGATGGAAATTGAAGAAGCATTGTTTAGCCAGTTAGAGCTACCAAACTTACAGCGTAAGGAACAAGACACTCTAACGGTTGAACATATTGAGTTTAATGATATAAGAAAAACTGGATTAATGGGGAATATCGACAAGAAGAAAACAATGATGTCTGCTTTTAAACGAAATGCTATGACAGGTAAGCCGAGTTTTCATCCCATTGTGACAGAAGATTTAAAGTTTAGAACATGGAATGAAGTGAAGAAACCAGATTCAAAAGCCGTTGTATTGGCTATGATGGATACTAGTGGGTCCATGGGAGTATGGGAAAAGTATATGGCAAGAAGCTTCTTTTTCTGGATGACACGATTCCTACGTACGAAATATGAAACCGTAGATATTGAGTTTATTGCCCATCATACTGAAGCAAAAGTAGTATCAGAAGAAAATTTCTTTACAAAAGGTGAAAGTGGAGGGACGATCTGTTCATCTGCTTATCGAAAAGCGTTAGAGTTGATAGACGCAAAATACCAACCAACCCGCTATAATATTTATCCTTTCCACTTTTCCGATGGAGATAATCTAACCTCAGATAACAATCGCTGTATCAAGCTTGTTCAAGAATTAATGGAAAGATCGAGCATGTTTGGGTATGGTGAAGTCAATCAGTATAACCGCCACTCTACATTAATGTCCGCCTATAAAAACATCAAGGACGAACGATTCCGTCACTTTATTCTTAAACAGAAATCTGATGTGTTTCATGCGATGAGGCACTTTTTCCAAAAAAATGAAGAAAACAAGATGTATGCATAAAGGGAGAGAATTCTCCCTTTTTTTCATTATCAAGTACTAGATAAAGGGTTTACGTATATGCTATTTACGCCTAGTTAGTGAAGTTATAGTGAACTAGTGTTTAATGCTGTGGCTGAATAGTAGAGGGAATTGGTGGAATAGTAATAGGAGAGATTAAGCGGAGGTCATACACCATGCCACGACACACACTCCAGTCTGCCAATATAAAGCCTCGCTATTCAAAAGGAGCATTATCAGCATTTGGAACAAACTCAGTATACCCTCGTATACCATGGGTAGCTGCCTGGTGGTCCTTTACTTTTCCTGGCTTTGGGCACATGTTTTTAGGCAGATATTTTCCAGGGTTTATTTTAATAATTTGGGAGCTCGTTGTTAACACACTGGCAAATTTAAATATGGGTATTGCCTTATCTATGCTAGGTAGATTTGAAGAGGCAAAAGCTGCAATCAATGAAGAATGGGTATTGCTTTATATGGCAGTTTTTGTGTTTAGTATTTGGGATAGTTATCGTAGCGCAGTTGAGATAAGTAAAAGCCATATCCTTTCAGAGGTCGAAGATGCTCCAGTCGCGCCTTCAGATGTCAGTTCCTTTGATATTGTTATTCTGGATAAGAAAAAGCCATGGTTAGGCGCAATTTGGTCAGCATTATCACCGGGATTGGGACAATTATATAGCGGCAGTACAATTGTTGGAACCTTTGTTTTAGCCTGGTGGATTTATGTTACTTATAAGGCAGGAACTATAAAAGCATGGTTCTATTCCTTTCATGGAGATTATAGTAGTGTTAGTGCAAGTGTGGACTGGCATTGGTTTTTATTTCTACCTTCAATGTATGCCTTTGCCATTTACCAGGCATATACATCCGTGAATGAAGGCAATACCGTATACGATATTGAACAAATAAGGTACCTTAGAGCGAGGGAAGCAAGCTTGGCACAGCAAAAACATAATCAATTAGATAATGATACTGTAAAAATTATTTCAACATTTGATCACTCTCCCTTTGTTGAAATGTTTATTCACGATATAGAGACTTTAGGAGTACCACCTAAGGACATTGTTGCATTGCCATTAGAGAATCTCGAGTCACAAACACATGTTATAGACTCTTTGCATCGTGTAGACGGCAGAAGTATTCTGGACGGAGCTATGGTGAGTGCGACAATATTTATGCTTCTTGGTACTATTTATGGGTTTATACTAGATTGGGGTCCTGTTATTTGGGGGTTAATTGGAATTATAGGCGGATTCTTTTTTGGGCTAATCATAGAAATAGTCTTTCATAAACTGAAAAAAAGTAAGTTGAGATTGTTTACTAGGCCAAAAAGTGAGGTCATTATACAAGTTACTTGTCATGCATCACTGCAGGACAAGCTAATTAATGTACTGAAAGTAAGAAAAGCAAGTGGATACTTAATTATGCCAGAAAGAATCACTTCAAAATCATAAAAGATGTGGTATTTAGATTAGAAAGGGAGAAAAGGTCACTAGCCTTGCAAAAGAGTTAACAGGTAGTGGCTAGCGAAGAGGTTTATGTATTATAAATACATTAATGTATAATTTTACCATCGTATCTTTGTTCAGAAATTCCAAAAAGTCGATAGGTCAGTATTCAAACCCTCATTATCCATAAAATGTAAATTATCTTTTGAAGTATTTAGCTGTTTTTGATCGCTTTTCTCCAACAGGTTTTACAACGGCTACACCACAGTCGTCTTGAATTTCAGGGCCTCTTGGAAGATTATTTTTCCTTCGTCCCTTTGAAGTTCTTTCTGGATTACGATGGACTGCCTTTCGAAAGTCATGCCAGCATTGGTTAGCATAGATTTTTATTAACTCTAAAACACGCCACGGAGTTTTTCTTGATTCTTCAGTTATTTTTACATATAAGGCTAAGCAGTAAGCTGTCATGGCAAAAAATATTTGGTTCCAAATGCCTTGCGGCTTTGTGCTTTGGAGTCTTACCAATCTTAAATGCTGCTTTAGCCACTTGAAAAATAGCTCAATAATCCAGCGACATCTATATAACTCAGCTACTTCACTAGCCTTTAAGTCCCAACGGCTTGTGGCAATTCGGTATAATCGTCCTTCATCATCTTTGAATTCTACTAACCTCAGGGCATGCTTCATGGGTTTGCTTCCTAAAACAACTCTTGCATCAGTGATTATTTTTGGATCTTCATTAGGGTACTTTTCTAAGTAAGTCGTTTTATGATTGTCATTTATTCTAAGAGCGAATTGAATCTTATTTTCTATCCATTCATCGATCTTAGAATAATCAACATAACCTCTATCGAATAAGTAGGTAGCGTCAGGGTCAGTGACTAATTCCATCACGACCTCTCGTTCGTCCACGTTACCTGTAGAGGGAATCACTTTATCTGGGAATACTTCTTCTGGAGAGGCAACAACCAATCGAGTGTGAATCTTAACTTGGTTCCGATTGTGTGTAACATATGCCCACTTACCAAAAGTAGGTCCCAAATGAAGACAAGAAGCATCCACTACATGGAGTTTACCGAAGGTAGGCAAACCTTTACTTGATTCGGTAACCTCTAATAGTTTTCTTACAGCCATTAAAAACAAGCTCTGAGCTATTGTAGATGGAAGGGAATTCACTCGACGTGAAATCTGAGAACCACTAATACTTGTAAGGCCAAAGAGATCTATAGAATCCTTTCTGGCCCTTATCTGTTCCTCAATTTCTGTATAAGATTCCCATTTCCCTATCTGTGTAGCAATACAAATCCTTAATAGATTTGGGGTTGTTAACTTTTTAACACCACTATCAAGATATCCTGATGAAAAAGAATCAAAAGGTAATAAAGATAAACATTTACTCATTACAGAATTATTTGGTATACTAACGTTATTCATGTGAAATCTCCTTTTTAGAAGTCACGGATAACGTGGGTTACAGCTTCTAGAATAGGAGATTTTTTTGTATTCGTCTAGAAAATATTTTAAGAGAAAACACCTGTGGATATATTTGCAAGGCTAGTGAGAAAAGGTAGGAGAAATCCCTACCTTTTCGTTAATAATTAATTGATATGAATTACTGTGCTTCAGTCTCTGAATCTAATAAAATTGTATGAAACTGTTTTTTATGCTTAAATACAAAAAATAATAAGCTTCCTATTAAGAAAACAACCATTGTCACCAACAAGACGATGATATCGTGTGATAGGATAGAATAGTTTGCTGTTGAGATAACAGCTCGGAAAGCATCTACAGAATAACTCATTGGTAAAAAGTTATGAATGTTTTGAAGAACATTTGGTACAAGTTCAAGTGGGAATGTACCTGCACTGCTAGTGAGCTGTAGAATTAGTATAATAACCGCAATAAAACGTCCTGGATTTCCGAGTGTTGTAACAAGAAATTGAATGATTGACATAAAGGTTAAGCTTGTAATTATTGTTAATAGTAAAAACAACGGTACATTTTGTACATTCAATCCTAATCCATATAGAAGTATTACAGAAGCGATTATAGATTGAAGAATTCCTATAATAGCTAGTAACCCAAACTTACTAAAGAACCAACTGATCCCATTCTTAGGAGTAATCGGTGTTTCCAATAAAGGAAATACAATGGTTAGTAACAATGCTCCAACAAAAAGCCCTAATGATAGGAAATAGGGTGCAAGGCCAGTACCATAATTTTTAACTTCATTAATCTTCTCGGTTCGAACTCCTACAGGCTCTGCAAACATACTATATGTTTCTTCATTAGCTGAAACAGAAGCTGCTTCCTTGGCCGCATCGGTAAGCTTGTTCGAGAGTTCATTGGATCCGTTTGAGATTTCAGCTAATCCATCAGATAATTCTGTGGATCCAGAATAGAGATCATTTGAACCATTAGAGATTCTATGAAAACCTTCTTCTAATTTTTGTGTACCCTCAACGAAGTCAGAGGCACCTTCTTGTAACACTGTTGTTCCGGTGGAAAGCTCACTTGCACCTTGATACAATTTATGTGCACCAACGGAAGCATCTGATGATCTTTGTGATAGTGTTTCTATCCCCAATACCATTTCCTGACCACCAGCTTCTAGTAATGTTGTACCGTTTACAAGTTCTTTGCTTCCTTCAAATAGCTTTGTAGCACCCTCATGGATAGCAACCTGTCCGTTTTCAAGTTCCTGTATCCCCTTTGATAACTCGGTAGTCCCTACAGATAACTGCGAGGAAGTTGTGGCTAATTGCTCAACAGAATGAGCAACCTTTTCACTACCATTCACTAACTGCTTTAATGCTTGTGCTACTACTAATCTATTTTCTTCAGGTAATGTTTGTAATAATGGCTGGAACTGTGTTTGTAATGAGACCATTCCGTCGTTTAATTGCCTTGCACCTTCGCTCGATTGCTTAGCCCCTTGGTTCCATTCTTGTAATTTTGATGAAAGTTCTGTTACAAAAGAACTCAATTCTCTAGTACCTGTTGTAAGGTTGTCGATAGATAGAGACAACGCCTCTAATCCATCCTTTGTTTGCACTGTCCCAGTAGCAATCTCTTTCATTCCACTGTTTGCTTCCTGTGCTCGCTGCAATAGCTGGTTTTGACCTTGAGTCAATTGTTGTAATCCGTTATCTAAGTCCTTTAATCCACTAACCAATGGAGTGGATCCGTTATTAATTTTAACGGAACCGTCGTAAAAGCTTACTGCTTTACTTGCTAGAAGTGCCAAACTGTCATGAAATTCATATGTACCGTCTGCTAATTTTTTGGCACCGTCATTTAAGTCAGAGACACCACTATTCGCACCCTCAATCCCTTCATTTAATTCAGTTGCTCCATCACTTGCTGATTGAAAGCCACTTGCTAGTTCTGTAATATTCGTGAATAAAGACTCTGCATAGGTTTCAGTAATTTCCCTTGCTATAGATTCTTTAATTTGTTCTACTGCTTTATTTCCAATTTGTGAAGAAACATAGTTGAATCCTTCGTTTGGAACATATTTTAGTTTTAGCTTTTCTGGATGATCATTTAATAACGTTGTAGCATTTTTCGAGAAATCTTTTGGAATCTCAACGACCATATAGAATTGTTGGTTTGCTAGTTTTTCATAGGCCGTGTCTTTATCTACAAAATGGTAAGAAAAATCATCATTTTCCTTTAGGTTATTAACAAGCTCTTCACCAAGTGCAAATTTTTTCCCTTCATAGTCAGCACTTACATCTTCATTTACGATTGCTACTGGTAAATCAGACACATGTCCATAAGGGTCCCAAAATGCCCATAAATAAGTACCTGCATACATAATTGGAATAAATAATACAGCAAGAATGGGAATAAGAAGTTTTTTGCTTTTCATAATATGTTCTAATTCTTTAAAGAACAATTTCACGTGATTCATGCCTCCTGATTGACTATTTTGTTCATTTGGTCAATTTTGTGTAATAGAAAAGGCCTATCATTTCGATAACCCTTTAAAAATATATAATTCAAACAGCTCCGCAATTTTTTCCTTTTGTAATGGTTGATGATGTTTTTCCCAATCAAATATTAGTGTTACATATAATTTCAGCATAATAAATGCTGTGAGCTCAGGATCACATTCTTTAATTTCACCCTTCTGTATCGCTCTTTCAACCTTCTCCTTTATATAATGGATGATTTCTTTTTCTAATTTGTCCATCATATTATGTACAATCTGTGTACCGAATTCACCTTTTTCTTGAAAGAGCTTAATCGTAAGTTGATGTTCTAATCTGAATTCTAAAATTTTATAAAGGGAGTGATGGGCATTTTCATAAAAAGTACGTGTTGGGTCAATGGCTTCATCAGCCGTTGTTTTCATCTCATCAATAAGACTTAGTATAATCTCCTCGAATAATTCCTCTTTATTTCTAAAGAAGGTGTAGATCGTTCCTTTTCCAACATCAGCTAATTTAGATACTTGATCCATGGTTGTTGCTTTATACCCAAACTGGGAGAAGGACTTTGTAGCAGCATCAATGATTTGCTTTCTTCTATTTATACTCATTACTTCACCTCGAAATGACTAAATGAACAATTTAGTCAGATTATATAAAGAAGAATATATCACAGTAATGAAAAAGATTCAATATGCATTGTTTGTTAGAATTTTAACAAACGAAAACGGCGAAAAAATAAAACCAGTGTTTGCCTGAATGTATTCAGAAAAAACACTGGTTTATAATCGGTATGAAGCCATTCATTTTGATTAGACAAAGAACCCAACAATCGCAGCAGACAATAATGAGGCTAATGTTGCTCCCAAAAGAAGCTTTAACCCAAAAGAAGCAATTATTTTTGATTGCTTATCGTTTAATGCTTTAACAGAACCAGCAATGATTCCGATACTACTAAAGTTTGCAAAACTGATTAAGAATGTAGAGACGACTGCAACGGTTCTTTCTGAGAAATTCTCGATCATTGGTTGGAATTGTGTCATCGCAACAAATTCATTCAGTACAACCTTTGTTGCCATAATTCCACCAGCATCAATAACCTCACTCATTGGAATCCCAAGTAATAATGCAAATGGAGCAAAAACAAACCCTAAAATTTCTTGAAGTGTAATCGTTAATCCAAAAAGTTCTCCAAAAGCCATTACGATATAGTTAACAAATTCCATTAGTGCAATGTATCCAACGAGCATCGCACCAACGATTATGGCAATTTTGGCACCATCTAATATAGCATTTGATAGCATTTCAAAGAAGCTAGTCTTTTCTTCTTCTACATGGATATGAATGACATCTTCTTCCTTGGGTACTTTAACCGGCATTAATATTGAGGCAATAATTAAAGCACTAAACATATTTAATGGAATGGCAGCTAACACATACTGTGGAGGCAGCATTGTTAAATATGCTCCCATAATAGATGCAGATACTGACCCCATTGCACTTGCCGAAATCGTATATAAGCGTTGTCGACTTAACCCTGGTAGTTGATCTTTAATTGCCAGAAAGACTTCACTCTGTCCAAAAACCATTGCTGCTGATGCATTAAAGCTTTCAAGCTTCGGCATCATCGTAATTTTTGATACGACTGCCCCAACGATTCGAATAATAAAAGGTAGTACTTTTATATAATTGAGCACTCCAATAACAGCAGAGAAGAAAATAATAATTAATAAGACATTAAAAAAGAATACAGAATCACTTTCCGTTAGTCCGCCAAAAACAAATTGGACTCCTGCTAATCCAAACCCAATTAATTTGTCAAATACTAACGTAACATAATCTACTATTGCTTTTCCTACAGTTGTTTTGAACATAAATAATGTAATAATCAATTGAGATACGATCATGAGCCCGATTGATTTATAGTTTATGTCCTTCCGATTATTAGAGAGCAGTAGAGATAATCCTAAGATGGCTGCAACCCCGATCATTCCTAATACAAAGTTCATACTGTTTTCCCTCGATTCTACGTTGTATGTTTCTATTATTTGCATCTTTAACTTAAGCATCATAACATGGATTTATATATAATCTAATAAAAAATAGTAAATGCAGAATTTTTATAATCGTATTAATTATCAAATGAAGTGTACACAATCAACTTGAAAATTTGCATAAAGCTAAAATAGAACCGATATATAATGAGAATCAATTAGGAGGATTATTTGAAGAAGGTAAGAAACTAGATGGATTATGTTTTTGCGAGATGCTAGTTTACCAGAAGTGGAGTGAAATATTTAAATAAAGATATGGTCAACTTTAAGTATTTTATATAGGATAGGGTTAGAAAAGGAAGTTGTGATAATTTGGAGGTGGCATGGAATGAATACCTACTATGGCTATTATCATTCACCCATTGGAATTCTAGAGATTGAAGCTTCCGATGAAGCAATCGTTTCTCTTATGTTCGTAGAGGAAGAGATAGAAGATACCACTGAGACAGAGCTGGTACGAGAAGCTCTATATCAACTAGATGAGTACTTCAAAGGAGTACGAAAAGATTTTACAGTGACCTATAAGGTTGATGGGACTGATTTTCAAAAAAAAGCGTGGACTGCTTTAACTTCGATTCCATATGGTGAGACCCGTTCTTATAAAGAGCAAGCTATAAGTATAGGAAATGTAAAGGCAACAAGAGCGGTAGGAAATGCAAATAGTAAAAATAAAATTAGCATTATCATTCCCTGTCATAGAGTGATTGGCTCAAACAAAACGTTAACAGGGTATGCTGGTGGGATGGATCGGAAGCAATGGCTATTAGAGCATGAGAAAAGTATGATGAAATAAATGGTACTGGCTGACTCGTATTGTTTTGGAGTTAGCCAGTTTTTAGTTCTCATATAATTAGAAATGCATCTCAGTTTCATAGACGTAATAAAAAATCGTATGGATAAATTAAATAATACCAAGTTCATTTAAAGCATAATAAATTCCGTCTTCACTAGATTTCTTCGTTACAAAGTCTGCGATACGCTTAAGTTGATCATGACCATTCCCCATGGCGATTCCAAGACCAACTAATTCCAACATATCAATATCATTTTCTCCATCCCCAAAGGCAATAGCCTCTGAAGGGTCAATATTAAAGTGGTCTAGCACTTTTAAAATAGCTCGTGACTTTGAAACCTCTTCTTGTAATACGTTAACTATATAAGGATGCCATCTTGAGAATGTTAACTGTGGAAATTTATGTGTAAACATCTCAACTGCCTCTTCATCGGCATATAAACAAGTTAAATAGACTTCTTCTTCGTGAATGTTAATACTAGCGATAGGGTAGTCTTCTAAACCAAGTGTCTCCTTTAAAGCTTGTAGGATTCTTATATTCTTTACTCCATTTGTACGAAATTCCTCAGTGAAAAAAGCCATACCATGATTGTGACTAAGAGCAAAGTCTGAGACTGCTTTCAATAGCTCTTGATTCATAGAAACTTTATGTATAACGGTTTCATGATGCTTTGCATATCCTCCATTAGCTGTAATCAGTGTATCGATTCCAAGGTTCCTTATGTCATCACAAAGGGACAGGGGTCTGCCTGTAGCTGCTGCCACAATAATTCCTTTTTCCTTTAGTCTTTTAATGGCGGTCCGAGTATTTGATGAGATACTTCCATCTTCATGGTGTGTTAGCGTACCGTCGACATCAAAAAAGACAATTTTATAGTTCATGTAATAGGCTCCTAACATACTAAAATATGTAATTTCTATTATACGGAAAAAATTAAAAGAAAATATGAATTCAAATTGAATTAAAACAATGAGCTAGAAGAAAAGGTCAAGTCCACATAGACTTGACCTTAGTTACACTATTAATGATTGTATAATTTAGAACAATAGATGACACTTAAAAGCTCTATTTAGAAGCTTTTTCAATCCAGCAAAAGGAGGTGTTAGTACACTTTATCTCCATTAAAAATTGAATTCTTCACAACAACATAATCTACATGGCGAATTGCGTCTAGGTTTTTACCACCAGCATAAGAAATAGAAGATTGCAGATCTTGTTCCATTTCGATAAGAGTGTCTTTTAAAGCCCCTTTATGCTCTACATACATTTTCTTTCCTTCAACATTCTTCTTTTCGCCTTTTTGAAATTCGGAAGCTGAACCAAAGTATTCTTTAAACAGCTTTCCATCCTTATCAATTGTTTGACCAGGAGACTCTTCGTGGCCAGCGAATAATGAACCAATCATCACCATGGTTGCTCCAAATCGAATGGATTTTGCTATATCACCATGTGTACGAATTCCGCCATCAGCGATGATCGGTTTGCTAGCAGCTTTTGCACACCAGCGCAGAGCAGCTAGCTGCCAACCACCTGTACCGAAGCCTGTTTTAATTTTTGTAATACATACTTTACCCGGTCCAATTCCAACCTTTGTTGCATCTGCACCAGCATGCTCTAGTTCACGAACTGCTTCAGGAGTACCTACATTCCCAGCAATAACAAATGAATTCGGTAAATATTTTTTTATATGTTGAATCATATTGATGACAGCATTTGAATGACCATGTGCAATATCGATTGTTATATAGTCGGGTAGCAAGTTTTCATCAGCTACCTGTTTTACAAATTCATATTCTTCTTCTTTTACACCAACACTAATAGAAGAAATCAATCCTCGTTTGTTCATATCTTTAATAAAGTCAATGCGTGTATTTGGTTCAAAGCGGTGCATGATATAGAAGTAGCCATTTTCAGCTAAAAAAACAGCAATCTTCTCGTCAATAATTGTCTGCATATTAGCAGGAACGACTGGTAGTTTAAATGTATTTTTACCTAATGTTACAGTTGTATCACATTCAGAACGGCTGTTAACCACACATTTTGCAGGAATTAACTGAATATCTTCATAATCAAAAACGTTTTCCATGAGTTACACCCCTAAATACGAATATTTTTATTGTTGTTGATAAAAAACGTTCGTCCATAAGGTAATTTACATCATTATGGTTCTTATGTCAAAGTATATTTACCCTAATAATGAATTTTTGAGTAATTGTTGATTCGTTCTTCAGTTTCTATCACTAAAACAAACAACTTCTTCCATGAATATTCATTGCTGTTTAAATGAATGATGACAAAGGTCTTTCGACAAAAAACGCTAAAAACCCTTTACCACCAATCGTTAAAAGCTTCAAGAGCTTTACTAATTTAATTATGACAACATGGTGAATGACAAAAACCATTTTTCTTTAAATTGAAAACGCTTCACATTGAAATTATGATAGAGACAGTTCAGGGAATCATAATTTTGATACGTTTTATAGATGAAAGGAGAATGAGACGATGGCAAATACAACAGAAGCGCAAAAGCCAGATGTTCGTGTTCGTATTCAACGTTTCGGTAGTTATTTAAGTGGTATGATTATGCCAAATATCGGAGCCTTTATTGCATGGGGGATTATTACAGCATTATTTATCCCAACTGGATGGGCACCAAATGAAGAATTAGCAAAACTAGTCGGTCCAATGATCACATACCTACTTCCTTTATTGATTGGTTATACTGGAGGTAAAATGATCTATGATGGTCGTGGTGGAGTTGTAGGGGCTACGGCAACAATGGGGGTAATCGTTGGATCTGATATTCCAATGTTCCTTGGAGCTATGATTATGGGACCGCTTGGTGGTTGGTTAATTAAAAAGGTTGACCAATTTATCCAGCCAAAGGTAAGACAAGGATTTGAAATGCTAGTCAACAACTTCTCTGCTGGTATTTTAGCTGGTATTCTAACACTTTTAGCTTTTTTAGGTATTGGACCAGTTGTAGAAGCATTAAATGAAGTCTTAGCTGCTGGAGTAGAAGTCATTGTTGAGGCTGGGCTATTACCATTAGCAAATATCTTTATTGAACCAGCAAAAGTATTATTCTTAAATAATGCGATTAACCATGGTATCCTGAGTCCACTTGGCGCTGAGCAAGCAGCAGATGCTGGGAAATCGATCTTATTTTTACTAGAAACAAACCCTGGACCAGGTTTAGGAATTCTATTAGCATTTATGGTCTTTGGAAAAGGTACAGCAAGACAAACTTCACCAGGTGCAGCAATTATTCATTTCTTTGGTGGTATTCATGAGATCTACTTCCCTTATATTTTAATGAGACCATTATTAATCCTTGCAGCAATCGCAGGTGGCGTAAGTGGAGTGTTCACATTCTCAATATTTAACGTAGGGTTAGTTGCTCCTCCATCACCAGGAAGTATCTTTGCTTTACTAGCGATGACGCCTAAAGGTGGCGGACATCTTGGAGTTATCCTAGGTGTGCTTGTAGCAGCAGCCGTATCATTCGCTGTAGCGGCACTTATCTTAAAAACAGGAAAACAAGCTGAAGAGGAAGATATTACGGAAGCAGCTGCTAAAATGCAAGAGATGAAAGGTAAGAAAAGCTCTGTTGCAAACACATTTGAAGCACCGAAAGCAGAAAGCTTTGATGCAGCAAATGTAAACAAAATTATCTTTGCTTGTGATGCAGGAATGGGTTCAAGTGCAATGGGTGCATCTATCCTGAAAAATAAAGCAAAGAAAGAAAATCTGAATATCGATATTACAAACACATCTATTAATAACATTCCAAGTGATGCAGATATCGTTATAACGCATAAAGATTTAACTTCTCGTGCAAAAGAAAAGTTACCAACTGCACTTCATATTTCAGTAGATAACTTCTTAAATAGTCCCAAATACGATGAGTTAATCGACCGTTTAAAATAATTTTTTTCAACAAGACTGACTTACTATAATAAGTCGGTCTTGTTTTTATTTGAATAATCTTAGAGTTAAGTTGAAATTTGGAAAAAGGACGGTTGCTTTCTGAACTTGTGTAGTGGAGACACCAATTAATACTGAAATTTAATAATGGCAACAACATTCATGACGAATTTGTATTTTTCTTTTATTGATAAAGGAATTTTGTAACAATATCATAGAAGTGAAGAATAAACTTCTTCATAATTGTCATCAACTTTGCTCATAATATGTCATGATGGATTGCTGAATGTGGAGTGAGTCTGATGTATATTTCTGCAAGGGAAAGAAAGATATTAGAACGATTACTTGAAACACGCGAAGATACAACGGTAAAAGAAATAGCACTATTACTTGAGGTTAGTTCCCGTACGGTTCACCGTGATCTAAAAGGGGTAGAGGAAGTACTACAAGAGTATGAGCTTGAACTTAATAAGAAGTCTGGTATTGGGATTGGTATTGTAGGGGATGAAGATAAAAAGGAAAAGCTCCAACTCTTTCTGTATAATCTTTCACACAATGAATATACCCCTGAGGAACGACAAACGATTATCCTTGCGTCTTTGTTAGACACAAGAGAACCTGTTAAACTACTGTCACTTGCAAATGACCTTAATGTAACAATAGCCACAATCAGTAATGACCTTAATAAAGTAGAGGAAAGAATAGAGCCATTTCAGTTATCTTTGCTAAGGAAAAGAGGGTATGGGGTCGAAATTAATGGGTCAGAGTCAAACAAGCGAAAGGCTATGAGTAAACTAATCCTTGACCAGTTAGATGAGTATGAATTTATTTCTATTATAAAGGAGAATATTCAAAAAAAATCTGCTCAAAGCTTAGATACGATTACCGACAGGCTACTCGGCCTAGTAGATAAAAAGAAGCTTCTTATAATTGAAAAGCAAATTGATGATATTAAAGAAGAATTACCATATAGTATTGCAGATAGTGCTTATATAGGACTTGTCGTGCACCTTGCTTTGGCAATTGAACGCATACAACAAGGTGAAGAGATTAATTTTGATGAAGAAACGTTAAGAAGCTTAGAGGGCACAAAGGAATACAAAGTAGCTAAAAAAATAGTAGTTGGTCTTGAAGAGGTTTTCCGAATAACCATTTCAACTGGAGAAATCGGCTATATTACAATGCATCTGATGGGAGCAAAGCTTCGAAATGATCATGGAGATTTATTTGAAGATACTCATTTGCATGTAGGAATAACAGCTCAAAAATTAATTCGCTATGTAAGTAATGGAATAGGCTATGATTTAACGAATAATGCCTCTCTATTTCAAGGACTTGTTGCCCACTTAAGACCTGCATTGTATCGGTTAAAACAAAATATGGGGATTTCGAACCCACTCCTGCCTAGAATCCAACAGGATTACCTTGAGATGTTTGAGGTAATCGAAAAGGGAGTGCAGGAGATTCTTCCAGAACTGAAGATTCCAAAAGAAGAGATTGGATATTTGGTCATGCATTTTGCCTCTGCTATGTTAAATAAAGGGGAACAGCAAGAAATTCATACATTGGTTGTGTGTTCAAGTGGCATTGGGACATCAAAGATTCTTTCGACGAAATTGCAGCAAGAAATACCTGGTTTAAAAACAGTAAATGCCTCTCTATTTGATTTAACTGAAATGGATACAGAATCATATGACATGATTGTTTCAACCATTCCTCTCAAAAATTTTAAAGGGGATTATTTCGTAGTAAGTCCACTACTAACAGTAGAAGAAATAGGGAAGATTAAAAAATATTTAGTAGACAAACAGCATGATATAGGTACGAAGAAACAATCCGTTATGCCAATAAAGAGAAACACATTATCAGCCGATCAATTTTTATCAGAAATAATTAAAATTAGAAATTACTCTGCTTCTATATGTACGATTTTAGAGGGCTTTAAAGTGTCTGAAATCTCAATGGCTTCAACTCTAGAAAAGGCATTAGAAGAAGCCTGTAAGAACTTAGAAACACAACTCGTCCTTGAGGATTCTCATATTGTGTTAGAGGAATTGAAAAAAAGGGAAAGCATTGGTGGCCTAGGGATTCCTGGTACTAGTCTTTCACTTTATCATACAAAAAGTGATGTCGTCCTTGTCCCTTCCTTTACGATAATAAGGCTAAATCAAAAGATAACGGTAAAAGCTATGGATGACACAGACATTAAAATTGATACCATTTTATTAATGCTTTCTCCTTTAAACACCAACAGCGAAACACTAGAACTGTTGAGTGGAATTAGTTCTCTTATTATACGTGACGAAGAAACGATTGAGGCCTTTCAAACGAAGGATGAGAAGGAATTACGAACCATTATTGCAACTGAATTTAAAGAGCTATTTGAACATAAGACTTATAAATAAAAAGGAGTGCTCAACATGACAAATCAAATCTTAAAGGAAGAAAATATCGTACTAAATGCTAGTTTTACTTCAAAAGAAGAAGCCATTCGAAGCACAGGACAAATTTTAGTAGACAAAGGATATGTAGAGCAAGCTTATATTGAAAAAATGTTAGAACGTGAAGAATTAACGTCTACATATATGGGGAATTTCGTAGCAATCCCTCATGGAACTGAGGATGCTAAAAAATCAGTTATAACATCTGGTCTTTCTATTATTCAAGTACCAAACGGTGTTGATTTCGGAGACGGTAATATTGTAAAAGTATTAATTGGTATTGCTGGTAAAGATGGTGAGCATTTGGAAATCTTATCTCAAATTGCGATCGTGTGTTCAGAAGAGGAGAACATCAATAAAATTGTTGAAGCTAGTTCTGCTGGTGAAATTATAAGCATTTTTGATGAGGTGAACTAAATGTTAGCTGTACATTTTGGAGCAGGTAATATTGGAAGAGGATTTATCGGGAGCCTGCTATCTGATGCAGGCTATGAAGTGTGTTTTGTAGATGTTAATGCAGATATTGTAAACCTTTTAAATGAAAAAGGGGAATACCGTGTAGTCCTAGCAGATGAAAATAGTCAGGAAACAACGGTGAAAAATGTGCGAGCAATAAATAGCATTGAAAATCCTGAAGCAGTCATGGAGGCCATTGCATCTTCAGATCTTGTGACGACAGCAGTTGGACCCAATGTATTGGCGATTATCTCAAGTATAATCGCAAAAGGATTACGTAAAAGAGCTCAAGAGTCACAAAAGCCTCTTAATATAATTGCTTGTGAAAACATGATTGGTGGAAGTGCTTTCCTTAAAGAAAAGGTATATGAAACATTAACAGATGATGAAAAACAGCAGTTTGAGCAACAATTTGCTTTTCCTAATGCTGCAGTTGATCGTATTGTACCGAATCAGACAAATGAAGATAAGTTAATGGTATCTGTAGAGCCTTTCTACGAGTGGGTAGTAGATCGCTCAACCATCATTGGAGAAGTTCCAAGTATCGAGGGTGCGACGTTTGTTGATGACTTAACCCCATTTATTGAACGAAAGCTCTTTACTGTTAATACGGGACATGCTGCTGCTGCCTATCTAGGATATAGGGCTGGTTTAAAAACAATTAAGGATGCGATGGATCATACTGAAGTTCTAGAAGCGGTAAAAGCAACTCTTCACGAAACAGGAAATGTTCTAGTGAAAAAATATACGTTTCATTCAGAAGAACACTTTCGTTATGTGGAGAAGATTGTAGGTCGGTTTACAAATCCTTATATTAATGATGAGATCCCACGAGTTGCCAGAGGACCACTTCGCAAATTAGGACCAAATGATCGTTTAATCAGTCCTGCAAAACAATATTACGAATTTGTAGATGGACAACCTGAGAACTTAGCAAACGTAATCGCAGCAGCACTTCAATATGATTTTTCACAAGATGAAGAAGCTGTTGCATTACAAAAGAAAGTAAAAGAACTAGGCTATAAACAGACAATGCTAGAAGTTTGTGGACTTGAAGAAAGCCATCCTCTAGTAGCGTTAGTTCTTCAACAATTACCAAAATAAAAGAGAGGAGAGGGACGGACCTTGGCAAAGGTCCGTCCCTCTCTCTCTTTTTTTATGTTTTGTTTTATGGTTTTGGTAAAAGATAGTAGTAGTATTTGAAAAGGAGATCGATTATGTTACTAGCTTTAATGTGGGGAGCCGTTGCAGGTTCAGCTGTTTTTATGGGGGCATTGGTTGGAATTTTTGTGAAGATTCAAAAGAAAATGATTGGATATATTATGGCTTTTGGTACAGGAGTGCTATTAGGAGCTGCATCATTTGAACTATTAAATGAATCGATTGAGTTAGGTGGATTATTCATAACATCAATTGGATTCTTACTAGGAGCGGGTGTTTTTACAGTTATTGATTTGATCATCGCCTCAAAGGGTGGTCAAGAACGGAAGCGGTCTAAGCAAAATCCTGGAAATCACGCAGGGCTTGCAATCTTTTTTGGAACACTTTTAGATGCTATACCTGAGTCGGTCATTATTGGTGTAAGCCTTATCGGGAATAATGTGAGCTGGCTATTGGTAATTGCCATTTTTATTAGTAATTTTCCTGAAGGGTTGTCTAGCAGCATTGGGTTAAAAGAGGATGGATACTCGAATAAAAGAATACTCTTATTATGGTCAACCGTGCTTGTTTTATCATCGCTTTGTTCTGTACTTGGCTATGTGTTTTTACAAGATGTAACCGAAGGTGTCATTAGTGGAATTAATGCATTTGCTGCTGGAGGAATTGTTGCCATGATATCATCTACTATGATGCCCGAAGCACATGAAGAGGGTGGACCGGTTACAGGTATGATATCTGCACTTGGACTTATATGTGCGGTCT
The DNA here is from genome assembly GCA_003667865.1 of Rossellomorea marisflavi. Classification (GTDB taxonomy): domain Bacteria; phylum Bacillota; class Bacilli; order Bacillales; family Bacillaceae_B; genus Rossellomorea; species Rossellomorea marisflavi_C. The sequence goes on from CP033051.1 coordinate 2,410,514, forward strand.
ATTTAACTTCGATGGGGTAGAAATAAAATAATGAATTCCTCATTGGTTACATTTTAAAATAAACGATGCAAGGATCTCTTGTTCTTTATTTGTCATGAATCTTTGACAAGTTTTATTCTTATTGGTACATAAATTCTATAAAATAGTAAGAAAATGTAATGAATACTGTTAGTCCGAGGAGGAATGTATGTGTTGGAATCAAAGAGTATGAAGGTTGTTGTGATTGGTGCTGGAGCTGTTGGATCAAGCTTTGCCTATGCCCTATTAAATCAAGGCTTTGTAAGAGACTTGGTGATTATAGATTTAGACCATGAAAAAGCTGAAGGAGATGCAATGGATCTGTTGCATGGGGTGCCATTTTCTTACCCAATGAATATTTGGGCTGGTAGCTACGAAGACTGTAGGGATGCAGATTTGGTTGTTAATTGTGCTGGTGCGAATCAAGGACCAGGAGAAACAAGACTAGACCTTCTAGAAAAAAATACAAGAATCTTTAAGTCCATTGTCGATTCAGTTATGAAATCAGGATTTAAAGGGATTTTTCTTGTTGCAACCAATCCAGTAGATGTTCTAACATATGCAACATGGAAATTCTCTGGTCTGCCTTCAAACCAAGTAATTGGTTCGGGCACTGTGCTTGACACAGCGAGATTTCGGTATTCCCTAGCTAATAAGTTCAAGGTTGATGCTCGAAATATTCATGCATATATTATGGGGGAACATGGAGATTCGTCTCTACCTGTTTGGAGTCATGTAACGGTTGGAGGAAAGCCGTTACATCATTTTGATGATCAGCATAGACCGAACGATAAGGAGTTGGAAGAGACCTTTATTAAGGTTCGAGATGCTGCTTATGAAATCATTAAGAAAAAGGGTGCCACATATTATGGGATTGGTATGGGTCTAGCAAGAATTACGAAGGCTATCGCTAAGAATGAAGATGCTGTATTACCTGTTTCAGCACTATTAAATGGAGAGTACGGTCATTCTGACGTATATATCGGTGTACCTGCAGTAATCAATTCAAATGGTGTAAGAGAATTAGTTGAATTAAAATTAGATGAAAAAGAAAGCAATCAGTTTCATCATTCAGTACAAGTATTAAAAGATTATATTGATAAAATTTTTAAATGAATAGGGTGCAATAAAATAACCGAGGAGGCCATAAGCCTTCTCGGTATGCATACTACTTACTTCTACTTTTTCTTTTATTGTATTGGGTCAATGTCCCCAACTCCGAATTGATTAAAACTTCCATTTCCTCTAAATCAGACTTGATGACTTCAGGGTCTTTTTCACTCCAGTTTACAACATATACAAAATAATAATCGTTGATTTGTCTAAAAATCACAACAGAATTTGGACATGTAGAAAATATTGCTTTAATATTATACCTTTTTGTATAGGACCACTTTAAAAGCTCCATGTAATCACCTGGTAGATTAATAATAGTATCCGTATTCCTTATTACTATAACATGACTTTGAATCGTTAACAGATAGAAGATTTTGTGTATGCTTTTTGTACTTGATAGATGAAATGTATTTTGATTCTGGATTATCCAAATGAATTGTGTTAAAAGTATAAGTTAGAGTAAATTTCACACTTATTTCATAATTTTTTACTAAAATAAGGATATTAAAAACATTAAATAACGATTGTAAATAGAAGGAAGGTTTTTTTATGGTAAGGAAATTCTTAATGTTTTTTGGGCTACTACTCGTACTTGTCGGGTGCCAATCAACCGATGACAGTAATCATGATGAGCATGATAGCTTAAGTATGGTAGAAGTAGACCTAATGCTGAAGCCCGAAAATCCGGCTGCAAATGAAGAGGTTACGTTTACTGCACATGTAACACAAGATGGAGAAAATGTTGAAGATGCGAACGAAGTAATGTTTGAGATTTATATGGATGGACAAGAAGAAGACCACGATATGATTGAAGTAGAACATTCAGGTGATGGGGAGTACACGTTTACAAAGTCATTTGAGATGGAAGGGAAGTATTTTGTAATCTCACATGTAACAGCGAGAGACATGCATAATATGCCCAGAAAAGAATTTCATGTTGGTGAAATGTCAGAGAATAGCTCAACTGGAACGGAAGCAAATACAGAAAAAGAAAGTTCGCATCACTAAAGAAGTGAGGGTTGATAATGAAGAAGCCAAAATTAAGAAGGACAATAGTTGTAATTGTCCTTTTCTTTATGTTAGCTGGTTGTAATTCAAGGATTTCATTACCAACAAAAGAAGACTATATGCTCATTACACATATAAAGGATTCGGTCATCTCAATATTTGATCCGAGTGAATTAAAAGTGATTGATACGATTGATATTGATTTCACTATCAATGCAATTGGAAAACAAGATTCTAATCATCTACTATTTACAAAGGAAAATGATACTGGATTGTTTACACTAAATTTAGAATCAGGTGAAATAAAAGAAATTGTCAACACACTCGGAAGTGGAGTTACGAATATTTATGATCCAATAGAATCGGACTATATTTTTCTAGCGGATTCGAACCTGAATCAAGTGCTGTTTTATCATAAAAAGGAACAAGAAATTACTGATAGAATAAGTGTAGAACTGTCTCCAATGTCGATGACAATGAACACAGAAGAGAATCTCCTATATGTTACGAATATTGGAAGTGCTTCCATGTCAGTTATAAATCTAGAAGAAAAGCGTGTTGTCAAGACATTTCCAATTATAGACCGTCCTTCTGGGGTGTTCTACGATGGATCCTTTGTATGGGTAGGAGGACATGGACCGTACGGAGAATTGAATAAATTCATATACGGCTTCGACCCAGAAACAGGAGAAGAAATTGGGAGAATAGAAGTTGGTTTAATGCCAATTGCATTATATGGATCGGAATCATCAGAGCTTTACGTTGTATGCCACGGCTCACACGAAGTATACAAAGTAAACACGGAAGCACAAACCGTTGAAGGACAAATTGAAGTAGGTCAAAACCCGTATCATCTAATCTATGATGAACCATACCTTTATACTACCAGTATAGATGGAAACAATATTTCCATAATTGAAAAAGAACCGTTTATACTTAAACAACAAATTAACCTACCTCTAGGTCCTTATCTAATAGAAATGAGGTGATGTCTTGAAACCATATCATATATTGATAGCAGATGATGAGGAACAGATGCGTTCCCTTGTAACCTCTTATCTTGAGAAAGAAGGACACTATGTTGTACAAGCTTCTGACGGTCAAGAAGCATTAGATCGAATGACTGACCGGATTGATCTCGTTGTTCTTGATGTGATGATGCCAGTTATAGATGGATTTTCTGCTTGTAGAGAAATTCGAAAGCAATCAAACGTCCCGATAATTATGCTTACAGCAAAAGGTGGAGAAGCAGACAAAGTTCAAGGCCTCAGGATTGGGGCAGATGACTATATTGTAAAACCATTCAGTCCAAAAGAGTTGGTGGCAAGAATAGAAGCACTATTACGAAGGTCAAGTGGATTTAAACAACACACAAATTCGATTACGATCAATGAACTCTCCATAGATTTAGACGGACATTCCATATCTGTTAAGGGAGCTAACGTTACCTTAACAAAAAAAGAATTTCTTTTACTAGAGTTTTTAGTGAAAAATAAAGGTCAGGTTTTTTCCAGAGATCAACTATTAGATCATATTTGGGGATTTGATAGTCTTGGAACTGCTCGGACTGTCGACACCCACATTAAAACACTACGATTGAAGCTAAACGATGCTGGATCATACATTAAAACAGTGTGGGGTGTAGGATATAAATTTGATGTTTACTAAACAATTAAGTATCAAAAGGAAAATTTGGCTCACCATTACCTTAGTGTCATTCCTAATGATCGTGCTTGGTGTTACCTTGACCTACTTCTTATATGAACGACTGTATGTCGATAAGCAGATTGACCTTCTAGAGAAGCAAGGGGCAATGCTGAAAAAAGAGTATGTGAGCGACAGCAAAGGTAAAGCCTATGAACAATTATCAGCGTGGGTACAAGAAAGCTTAAATATTAATGTTGTAGTTACAGAGGATCCGATGCAGCTTAGTGCAGGAATTCCTTTTCATGGTGTATTTGATGAAAATCTTATTACATTTGAAGAACGCCAGCAGTTATTAGAAGGCTCAGATGTATTAATGATCCGAGATCATCCAAGGTTTGATCAAAAGGTATTAGCTTTAGCATTACCTATATTCGAAAAAGATGTACTACAAGGAGTTATCTTTTTGTATATGTCTGTAGACGTTGTTTATGAACCATTTAAACCAGTACAAACCATCCTTTTCATTACCTTAAGTTTTATATTTGTTGTCTTGATTTGGCTTGCCAACAGGATCACCATCTCAATCATAAGCCCTTTAAAGGAGATGGAAAAGGTATCAGAGCAAATGGCTAAAGGAGATCTAACTAAAAGGATTACTATCAATCATAAGGATGAGATCGGAAAACTGGCCACAAGTCTAAATGAGATGGCGCAATCATTAGAAATAGTAGAAGCCCAACGTAGCGAATTTTTACAAAATGTATCGCATGAATTACGCACACCTTTAAGCTATATAAAAGGGTATACGGAAGCGATCCAAGAGGGAGTAGTCCAAGGTGAACAGGTAGAGCAATACCTAGGCATCATACAGAAGGAAACAGAACGCTTAAGAAGGCTCGTGCATGATTTATTGGATTTAGCTCAGCTTGAAGGTAATTCTTACCCTATGAAAGAAGAACCAATTGCTTATTCTCAATTAATAGAAGAAGTGAGTCAGAGATTTACACTTAGGTCTCAACAAAAGGGAATTAACATAAGGCTAGATTTAGATGAAGACATTATTATCAAGGGAGATTCAGATAGGTTAGAGCAGGTTATTTCAAATTTACTTGATAATGCAATACGTTATACATCAACAAATGAATCTGTTGAATTGATTCTTACCTCAAATAAATCTTATGCCTTTTTAGAGGTGAAAGACAAGGGACCGGGAATACCTTCAAACGAATTGCAGAGAATATTTGAACGCTTTTACCGAGTAGAGAAATCTCGTACTCGGAAAGAAGGAGGAACAGGGTTAGGTCTTTCAATTGCACAGCATATTGTACAGAAGCATGGAGGAAAACTAGAGGTAGCATCAGATGAACAACTTGGGACGACCTTTACAATTATACTGCCAGTGATAACTGAATAGAAATAGAAAGCCGAACCAGTGGTTCGGCTTTTCTTCATCTTATTAATATGGATCAGAAACTTGACCCATTTCTTCTGCTTGTTGTACAGCTTGTTCCATTTTGTCTGCTTGTTTTCCTGCCATTTTTATTCCTTCTGCAATTCGTTTTCCGTAATCTTCATCACATTGTGTTAGCATATCGATCATACGGTCTTGAATCTCTTTTCGGCAGGATGCTAGTGCGCCAGACAGATTTGAGATGAGTTCATTACGCTCCCAATCATTTAATCGTCTGTATGTTTCACCAGCTTGACCAAAGTTATTTTCGCGAGAGATTTTTTCTCGTTTTAAGTTGCCTTCAACATATGGCTCATGTTCTTTTCCAGGATTTTGTGCTTCTTTTAATCCACCAAGAAGAGATGGCTCATAGTTTACATGTGGATTCTTGTCTTTACCATAATCAGTTCGGTAATCCATTTGTCCAGCACTTTGGTTTGTTGCAATATGTTTCTTTGGCTTATTAATCGGAAGTTGTAGGTAGTTAGACCCGACACGATAACGTTGTGTATCAGAATACGAGAACGTTCTTCCTTGTAGTAGCTTATCATCTGAGAAATCTAATCCGTCAACTAAAACTCCTGTACCAAAGGCAGATTGTTCCACCTCAGCAAAGTAGTTTTCTGGGTTTTTATTTAATACCATTTTCCCAACTTTATGCCATGGATAATCCTCTTTATACCATAGCTTTGTAGGGTCAAGTGGATCAAAATCAAGTTCAGGATGTTCGCTATCCTCCATGATCTGTACATAAAGCTCCCACTCTGGATATTCACCTTTTTCAATGGCTTCGTATAAATCCTGTGTAGCATGATTAAAATTCATTGATTGAATTTTATCAGCTTCTTTTTGAGAAAGGTTTCGAATTCCTTGAACAGGCTCCCAATGATATTTTACAAGATGGCCTTTCCCTTCTTCATTGACCCATTTATAAGCATGTACACCAGAACCTTGCATTTCTCTATAGTTTGCAGGAATGCCCCATGGTGAGAATAAGAATGTAATCATATGCATGGATTCAGGGGTTTGACATAGAAAATCAAACATTCTTTCATTATCGGCTACATTTGTTACAGGATCAGGCTTAAAGGAATGAACCATATCAGGGAACTTCAGTGGATCACGGATAAAGAATATTTTCAGATTGTTTCCTACTAAATCCCAGTTTCCATCCTCGGTGTAAAATTTAATTGCAAAACCACGTGGATCTCGTAACGTTTCAGGAGAGTGACCTCCGTGTACGACGGTAGAGAACCTCACAAATACAGGGGTTTGTTTCTCTGTATTCGTAAACACCTTAGCACGTGTGTATTTTGAAATTGGTTCACCATTTACCGTTCCATACGATTCGAAATAGCCATGTGCTCCAGCACCACGGGCGTGAACAACACGCTCTGGAGTACGCTCACGGTCAAAATGACTAATCTTTTCAAGAAAATCATAGTTTTCAAGCGTGGTTGGACCGCGATTTCCCACAGTTCTGACATTCTGATTATCGGTTACCGGGTGACCTTGTCGGTTCGTTAAGGTACTGTCAGATTGATTTTGTTTATTTTGATCTTCCTTCATGATAAACCCTCCTTTTATGTACAAGAATCATTTTTACCAAAATAAGGAGGGATATAACTAAGAACAGAGAATTATTTTGTATGACATCATATGTCATGAGAAACGGATATAATTTAGTAAGTAAGATTTTGGGAGAAGAGGGAGTTTGTGAATATTAGATTAGTAGAAGTAACAGAAGAGAACTTTATGGACGTTGTGAAATTAAAATCTGACAAAATACAAGAAGAACGAATTCAAATCTTTGAGAGATGGGTTGGATCAAATGCGTTCTTTTTAGGGTTGAGCCAAGTATATGGATTTATTCCAAAAGCAATTTATGATGAAGATACATTAATTGGTTTTACAAGCTATGGCTATCGGATTGATTTAAAACGATATGATCTTGTTAGTATCATGTTAGGGCATGCGTCTCAAGGCAAAGGCTATGGAAAAATTGTTATACAAATGGTGATAGATGAAATGATTGAGCAATTTGACTGTGAAGAGATTTATCTTTCTGTGATTGAGGATAATATAAATGCAATTAAGGTGTACGAGCAGTTAGGCTTTAAGCCCACTGGTGAAGTCGAACAAGGAAACCATCCAGAACCTGTTTATTGCTTGAAAATAAGAGAAACCAATTAACTTAACTATCGAGTTGTCCCAAGAGATCATAATAAGATAGGGACAACTTTTATCTATAGTAATAGGTTCACTAATTGGTTTATAAAATGAACAGTGAAACCTAAGAGGCAAATACCAGCACTAAAGGTAATAAACTTAATTGCCTTTTCATTCATAAGTTGTTTGGAAAAATGTACGGTAAAGATCACATTTAAATTCCATAAAAAAAGTCCCAAAATAATAGCAAAGCTACAAACAATGGATGTAGTGAATGTATGTGTGGCTGTTAATGATTGCAGGGATGTCCCATAAACGCCAAACCAGAACACAAGATTTATCGGATTTGCTAAAGCAATAATGAATCCAGTTAAATATGGGTGGGCGGATTGCTTTTTTAAACCTTTTTCCTTGTAAATAGCCTTTGTAGAGAATGTAGAAATAATACTATTAACACCTAGATATCCTAGCATAAAGATTCCTACAAGATACATCAGAATTTTTATTAGTATCAATTCCATGAACTGAGCAAAGCCAAAATAAATAGCTAATAATAGTAAAATATCACCTGTTATACCTCCAAGGCCAACAAGCCATGAGCGGAACAATCCTTCTGTTAGCCCTCTTTTCATTACTTCAATATTCATAGGTCCTACAGGAGCAGCAAGGCTTAACCCTAGAACGATAAAATGTATAAATGTTATTAGATTTTCCAAGATGATTTCCTCCAGTAATACTTGTCTACTCATCTATATGCTGGAGGTTGTCCTTCTCATGATAATGAATAGGTAAGAATGAATCACAACTTATGACTTTTTTATATAGTTGAATGATACAGGTAATGATTGAACAACCAGACATAGCTTTGTAAAACCTTGCTAAGGAACATTAAATCGATTTTAAAAAGTACGAGCATAAGGGAATGAATTTAATGAGGAAAGGGTATGTTTAAAAAGAATTATTATGTTATTTAATGAAAACTCCAACTTAGCAGTAGTATGAACCTAACGTAAATAGCTTTAAAATTTCCTAGATTCAAGCAGATTACTTGTTTCTTTCCCACCAGAGTTATATTGAATGAAGAGCAATTACATAATACACTAGGCTATTTTCAGAAGATGTGAATGGAATTTAATTGCCGATGGCACGTTAATGGAACAGATAAGACTTTCTAAATATAAAGATATAGGAGAGTGGTGTTAGTGGAGATGGAATACAGAGAAATCACGTCTATTGAAGATCCGCTATTTAAAAAGATGCATGTTCTCATGCAGGATGTTTTCCCAGCAGAAGAGATTCTAGCATTTGAGTTGTGGAGAGAGCCTCTTGAGGATCCAGGAATTTATGTCTATGTTGCACTTCAGGAAGAGGAAGTAGTGGGTGCTACTGAATATCGGTATTATAAAGATTTTAACGTAGCAATGACGGATTTTACGATTATCGGAAAAGACGGATTAGGAGTTGGACCATTTTTAGCTAGAAAGCGTTTAGAGCATTTGCATGAATTAGCGAAAAAAGCAGGAAATGAATTAGCTGGTATGTTTGCTGAGATTTATAACCCCTATCTAGTGGAAGAGGTTCGATTTGGTGGGATAAAATCAATGGATCCTTACGTTAGAAGAGAAGTGTTATCGCATCTTGGCTATAGGAAAGTAGATGTTTATTATGTTCACCCTTCATGGAAAGATGATGGAGAGGCTGTTACGGGATTAGATCTTTGTTATATGCCAATCGGCGAAAAAGTTGATGACATTTCAGCGGATTTAGTCGTGCAATTCTTAAAACGCTACTATTCAGTATTACCAAACAAACCAAGGTCTTGGGAAGAAATGGTTAAGGATTTGGGTGCAAAGGAAAGGGTAGCTCTAAGTGTCATATAGAAAAAAATGCAGAGAATACGTATTCTCTGCATTTTTTTGTTCTATTGTGAAATTACTGTAAAAAAGATTGATCTGTTGTTTGTGTCGGCTCCATTTTTCCTTGACCTTGCATGATTCTCATATCAAGTGGAGGTGTTCCGTGGATATACTTTGGACCAGGCTGTAGCTCTGGTTTTTGTCCCATTGCTTGTGGGTTTTGAATGTATTCAAAGTTTGCTTGTCCATCTAGAGTTGGACCGTTTGCCCATCTGCCAGTGCTGCTATCCTCTCCCTCAGAATAGTTCATAAAGGAGTATGAAACCTCTTGCTTTTCATATTCTTGGTTAAATGTACTTGGTACTACAGCACCTTGCGTTTGTTCCAACTCCTCAATAGCGGCCATCCATTGGTTTTGGTGCATCGTATCACGAGCAATTAGGAACGAGAGCATATCACGTACTCCAGGATCTGTCGTCATTTCATATAGTCGACAAACCTGAAGACGACCTTGAGACTCTGCATTTAAGTTTGCTCGGAAATCAGCAAGTAGATTTCCACTTGCAACAGTGTAGCGGGCAGTCCATGGGAAGCCAACACTATCATTAGGTTGTGCACCAAGACCATTTACAATGGCATGCTGTGGATTCATTCCTCCAAGCACTGCTTCTACTGCAGGGTCCTTCGCTCCTTGTTCTTGGTCATGAGCAGGTGCACCATCTAGAAGCTGTGCAATCATTGTTGCAATCATCTCAACGTGAGCAATTTCCTCTGTCGCAATATCAAGTATCATATCACGATATTTTCCTTCCGCTCGACAATTCCAACCTTGAAATAGGTATTGCATCATAACAGACATTTCTCCATACTGTCCGCCTAATATTTCTTGAAGCTTTTTCGCATACACAGGATCGGGTTGACTTGGTTTTGCGTTATATTGTAATTCTTTAACATGATAAAACATGTGGCATTCCTCCTTAAAGTCTTTCCTATTTATTATTTGGAATTGAATCATTTGTACTTGTGAGAATTTATCCCATACGACTTGTTCTAGATTTCCCTTGAAAAGTACTATTAAAAAGAAGCTTTTTCACTTTAATACTGTTTTACCAAAACGACCCAATACTTGAAATAATTATGATAAAATTAAAAGCATAAATGTAGAAGGATTGGGTGAGGAGTATGGATTCACAAAAAATACTGGTTATTAAAGACTTACAGAAAAACTATGGAAATAAGCAGGTATTAAAAGGAATTGATCTGGAGGTTTCGCGTGGAGAGATTATAGGATATATAGGTCCAAATGGAGCTGGCAAAAGTACGACAGTTAAACTTATGCTTGGTCTTGAAAGTGGATATTCTGGTGAGATTTCCATATTTGGAGAAAGTATTGCTGCAGGCGATGTTGCGTATAAAAAGAAGATCGGATATATTCCAGAGGTTTCTGATATGTATGACAATCTTACTGCTTGTGAATATCTTACTTTCATAGGAGAACTGTATGGCATGAACCCAGATATTGCAGAACAAAAAGCAGAAAGATTGGCTGGGATTTTTGGACTTGATCAGGCTTTCCATTCAAGAATCGCCTCATTCTCTAAAGGAATGAAACAAAAGACTTTAATTATTTCTTCTCTTTTACATAATCCAGATTTGTTATTTTTAGATGAGCCTTTAACAGGACTTGATGCCAATAGTGTAATGGTATTTAAAGAAATATTAGCTGAGCTTTCTAAGCAAGGAAAAACGATTTTCTATTCCTCACACATTATGGATGTTGTTGAAAAGATTAGTAATCGAATCATCCTATTGCATAACGGAGTAATTGTCGCCGATGGAAGCTTTAGTGAATTAAAAGAACAGAACAAAGAAGGGACACTTGAAACAATTTTCAATCAATTAACAGGCTTTAATGAACATGAAGAACAGGCACATCAGTTTGTTTCAATTGTTCAAGAGGTGTGAGTATGAAGGATTTTTTTATTTTAAAACTCTTAGACCTTTTCCGCAGAGTATTTATAGTAGCAGGTATAGATTATCCAGTTTTGAGAAGAATTCTCCAAGTCAAGCTTACGATGGATCAACGAAGGAAGCCTACTATTTTTCAACAGCAAGGGAAAAAGAAGAAGCATAAGGAGGATGAAAATCAATTTTATAAATCGTTAATCTTCTATGCAATTATGGGATTAATCTTACTGCCATTTTTATTTTTAAAAGAAAACTATCTTTTTCAAGTAAGCACAATGGTAGGAATCTTTATGTTTATTATCATGACATCACTGATATCGGATTTTTCCTCAGTTTTATTGGATATTCGTGATAAAAGTGTTCTCTCAACAAAACCGATAACGGATAAAACCATTAGTATTGCCAAAACATTACATATTTGCATTTATATTACCTATATTTCCGTTGCTGTATCTGCAATCCCCTTAATCGTTAGTATTTTTGTTCAAGGAATTATATTCTTCTTATTATTCGTATTCACTTTAATGTGGGTTAATATGTTAGTTATTTCTGTTACAGCTTTATTTTATCTAGTAATCCTGCGCTTTTTCGATGGAGAAAAACTAAAGGACATCATTAACTATGCGCAGATTGTACTATCTATGGCAGTGTTTATCGGATATCAGCTTGTTGCTAGATCCTTTGAATTAGTAACTATTGATATTGTGATGAAGCCAGAATGGTGGCAGCTATTGATTCCACCAATTTGGTTTGGCTCTATGTTTGATACTGTTTTAAATGGGGAAATCTCTTTACTACACATGTCCTATACAGTGCTAGCCATCATTGGGCCAATTGTATCTCTCATGATTTATTACAGATTTATTCCAGTTTTTGAACATCAATTACAGAAACTGGCTAATCATAGTTCGAATAGTAAAGGGAAGAAGAGAAGAAAAAACTTTGGTATTCTGAAGCTGTTTCTTAAAAGTCATGAAGAAAGAACATTTTTTAGATTTGCTAGCAAGATGATTCGCAATGAACGCGAATTCAAACTTAAGGTTTATCCTTCTTTGGGGTTTGCGATTGTAATTCCGTTTATTTTTATGCTAAACACGATTACAGGTGATGAATCCTGGGAATCTGTTTTTACTGGGAAATCCTATATGACGATCTATGGATCTTTTCTCGTGATCCCTTCGTCGGTATTAATGCTACAGTATTCTGGAACGTATAAAGGAGCATGGATTTATAATACAACTCCAATTACAAGCTTTGTTCCATTATATAAAGGGGCACTTAAGGCATTCATGTTTCAATTGTTTCTCCCGATTTTTGGTTTTCTCGCGGTGTTGTTTGCAATATTATTTGGACCACACATTGTGATTCATTTACTTATTGCGCTAGTCAGTGCAGCGTTATATACGGTAATATGCTTTAAATTAAACAATGAAGTAGCACCTTTTACAGAATCGTTTAGTTCAATGGAACAGAGTGAAGGCTGGAAGGTTTTCTTACATATACTCTTTATCCCTTTATTTGTAGGACTTCACTTTTTAAGTCAACTAATACCATTCGGAGAGTATGGCTACTGTTTTGTACTTATTTTTATAAACTGGTTATCCTGGAAATCGATAAAGTAGCTTATTGAACCTTGTTCTTTTTATGTATGAAATGAATAGTATTGTTCTTTTAATAAAACAATATCATTATGGAACCATTAAAGAGTATGGAGGGGAATTGTGATGAGTTTAACTCCAAAGCAACGTGTTGAGTTACATGGATTTAACAATTTAACGAAATCACTTTCATTTAATATGTATGATGTTTGTTATACAAGAAACAAAGAAGAGAGAGAAGCATACCTAAATTATATTGATGAACAATATAATGCTGACCGTTTGACTACTATTTGTCAGACTGTTGCAGATATCATTGGGGCTCATATTCTAAACACAGCGAAACAAGACTATATTCCTCAAGGTGCTAGTGTAACATTACTTGTATCAGAAGGGCCTGTGGATGAGTCAGAAGCGGAATCATTTGAGGAGTCTCCTGGACCGATACCGGGGCACGTTGTGAATCAGTTAGATAAGAGTCATATTACGGTACATACGTATCCTGAATTTCACCCAGATGAGGGAATTAGTACGTTTCGAGCAGATATTGATGTATCCACATGCGGAGAAATTTCTCCATTAAAAGCATTGAATTTTTTAATTCATTCCTTTGAAACAGATGTGATGACGATGGATTATCGCGTGCGTGGTTTTACAAGGGATGTTAGTGGGCATAAACTATTTATTGACCATGAAATCAACTCTATACAAAACTATATACCTGATGAGGTCTATGATCAGTACCATATGATTGATGTAAATGTTTATCAAGAAAATATCTTCCATACAAAATGTAAGCTGAAGGAATTTGATTTAGATAATTATTTGTTTGGATATAATAAGGACGCTATTTCTGTGGAAGAACAACAATCGATCACAAAGAAAATTAACCGTGAGATGGACGAAATTTTCTATGGACGTAATATGTCAGAGGTTTATGACTGAAATATCTATAGAATAACAATGAAAGCTGACTGTTTCTAAGTAATAGCTTGCTCTGTTAGGAGTTAACTATATCTTATGGAGCAGTCTTTTTTCATGCCATTTTGTTAGCTAATAAGAAAATTTTTTGAATGAATTTGGTTGTTTATGATTATTTATGATTATTTTTGAAAGAAAATGATTGAAAAATGAAAGGGCTTTCCTTATAATAAGTAACAAGGGATCCCAATTAATGAGGTGGAAATATGCTAACCCCTGAAAGACATCGTATCATTCTCGAGTTATTACAAGAAAAAGAATTAGTGAAAATTCAAGAACTGGTAGAGGCAACATTGTCTTCAGAATCAACCATTCGTCGAGACTTAAGTCAGCTTGAAGAAAGTAAAAAATTGAAACGAGTTCACGGTGGTGCTTCGTTAATTAAGCAAAAGGGTGAAGAGCCCAGTATAGTAGAAAAAACGACGCAACATACAGATGAAAAAGATAAAATAGCGAGATTGGCAGCAAGCTTTATCCGTGATCGAGATTGTATCTATCTAGATGCAGGAACGACAACTTTAAATATGATCCGTTATATAAATGCAAAAGAAATTAAGGTCGTAACAAATGGCTTACCTCATCTTCAAGAGCTACTAGAGTGTCACATTGATGCTTATGTGGTCGGTGGCTACTTGAAGAAGAGGACGGGTGCCTTCATTGGACGTGGAGCTATCGAAGGAATGAAACGATACCATTTTGATAAAGCGTTTATTGGTGTTAATGGTATTCATTCTGTAATGGGCTATACGACACCTGATCCTGAAGAGGCAATTTTGAAAAAGACCGCCATTGAACTTTCACAAGATGCTTACGTGCTAGCTGACCATTCAAAATTCCATGAAGTAACGTTTGCAAACATTGCTTCATTAAAAGATGCCATCATTATCACAGATTTGATGGATGAGGATATAGCAGGAGATATAATTGACAAAACCAACATAGAGGTTGTGACATCATGATTTATACGTGTACATTAAATCCATCAATCGACTATCTAGTTGAAATGGATCAATTAGAAATTGGTAGATTAAATCGCTCAAATCATACAAGCTTTTTTCCAGGTGGAAAAGGAATTAACGTATCCAGAGTATTAAAAAATATCGGAATCGACAGTATTGCATTAGGATTTATTGGTGGTTTTACCGGTGCATTTATTCGAGATTCATTAACAACCCTGAAAATCAATCATCAATTTATTGAGCATGAAGCACCAACACGAATTAATGTGAAAGTAAAAGCAAACGAAGAGACAGAGATAAACGGTACAGGGGCAATCATTTCTGAAGAAGCACGCGAAAGGTTACTTGAACAAGTTCGCTTGCTTCATTCAGAGGATTACTTTGTACTGGCTGGCAGTATACCTGCCTCCATATCAACAGATTTCTACGAATCTCTTATCGCAACTTGCAGGGAAAATGGAGTTCAAGTTCTTGTAGATGTTTCAGGACCCGTAATCCAGAAGGTTTTACCGTATAAACCATTCTTACTGAAGCCAAATCAGCATGAATTAGGTGAACTATTTGGTGTAGAGGTTTTAACGAAGCAAGACGCAATTTACTATGGAAATAAACTAGTAGAGCAAGGGGTTCAAAACGTGATTGTTTCGCTCGGTGGAGATGGAGCGGTATTCATAAACCATGATACAGTTGCGGTTGCAGAAGTTCCTAAGGGAACAGTAAAAAATTCGGTAGGCGCAGGAGACTCAACGGTTGCAGGGTTTTTAGCTTCATATGTACAAACGGGTGATGTCTTACAGTCATTTCAGTATGGATTAGCAGCAGGAAGTGCAACAGCATTTTCTTCAGATTTGTGTGAAAAAGGACTAATAGACGAATTATTACATCAAGTTAAGATTGAAAAGGTCCAATAAGGAGGGTTTATAATGAAAATTACAGATTTATTAAAAGCTGACACAATCGTGTTGGATTTACAAGCTAGCAGCAAACAACAGGTAATTGATGAATTAGCCCATAAGCTTCATGCTGCAGGTAGATTAGTAGATAAAAAGGCATTCACTGATGCCATTTTAGCTCGTGAAGCACAAAGTACAACAGGCATTGGAGAAGGAATTGCTATTCCTCACGCAAAAACAAATGCTGTAAAAATTCCCGCGATCGCTTTTGGTCGCTCGGTAAAAGGGATTGATTATGAGGCACTTGATGGTCAGCCAAGTCATTTATTCTTTATGATTGCTGCTAGTGAAGGTGCAAATAACGAGCACTTAGAAACATTATCTCGATTATCCTCATTCTTAATGGATACAAACTTCCGCAGTAAGCTTGAAACGGCTACTTCAATAGACGAGATCTTACAAGTCATTGATGAAAAAGAACGTGAGGAAGCAGGAGACAAAGTGGAGCCAGTTGCAGGTGGAAAGAGTAAAGTCCTTGCTGTGACAGCTTGTCCAACAGGGATTGCACATACGTATATGGCAGCAGATTCACTGAAAAATAAAGCACGTGAGCTGGGTATTGATATTAAAGTTCAAACGAATGGATCAAGTGGTGTGAAAAATAAACTGACTGCTAACGATATCGCAGAAGCAGATGCCATTATTGTAGCTGCAGATACGCAGGTTGATATGAGTCCATTTGCAGGTAAGCCTGTCATTCAAGTTCCAGTAGCAGCTGCAATTAAAAAGCCACAGGAATTGTTAGAGAAAGCTGTGAAAAAGGATGCTCCTCTATATCAGGGAACAGGAGGCGGTTCTACTGAACAAGGAGAGAATAAACGAGCTGAGAGAAACGGATTCTATAAGCACCTAATGAGCGGTGTATCCAACATGCTTCCATTCGTAGTTGGTGGAGGTATCCTAATTGCACTGTCATTTATCTTTGGTATTGAGGCGCACAAGCCTGATCATGAGACCTATCATCCTCTTGCAGAAGCGTTAATGACAATTGGTGGAGGAAATGCATTTGGCTTAATGATTCCGGTACTAGCAGGATTCATCGCAATGAGTATTGCAGACCGACCTGGTTTTGCTCCAGGTATGGTTGGTGGATTCATGGCAGCTACTGGTGGAGCCGGATTCTTAGGTGGTTTAATTGCAGGTTTCTTAGCTGGTTATCTTGTGATTCTAATTAAGAAGGCATTTTCAGGTTTACCACAATCGCTTGAAGGAATAAAACCTGTTCTGTTGTATCCTGTGTTTGGAATTTTAATTACAGGCTTAATTATGATGTATGTCGTTATTGAACCAGTAAAAGCATTAAATGATGGTTTAACTGTTTGGTTAGATGGATTAGGCACTAGTAACTTAGTTCTATTAGGATTAGTATTAGGTGGAATGATGGCTGTTGATATGGGTGGTCCGATTAATAAAGCAGCATTTACATTTGGGATTGCGATGATTGATGCAGGTAACTTAGCACCACATGCCGCAATCATGGCAGGAGGAATGGTACCACCATTAGGCTTAGCTTTAGCAACAACATTATTTAAGCGTAAGTTTACGAAATCAGAGCGTGATGCAGGGAAAACAAATTATGTTATGGGATTCTCTTTTATTACAGAAGGAGCTATTCCATTCGCTGCGGCTGATCCGGGTCGTGTTATCCCTTCTATTATCGTTGGTTCTGCAGTAGCAGGTGCGTTATCGATGATGTTCGGAATTGGATTACCTGCACCACATGGTGGCGTGTTTGTTATCTGGTCTGTTAATGGAAATCCGTTCTTATATCTTTTAGCAATCATTATTGGTGCGATTATTACCGCATTAATGGTTGGTTTATTGAAAAAAGATGTTCAAAAATAAGTAATCACTATTTAGCAGCCCTCGAATGTAGGGCTGCTGTTTTTATTTAGGATTTTTTCTTTTAGGAGTTATAGACTTTATAAAGGGGCCGTTGCTTTCCACTCCAGGGTACTTGCTTTCCGCGGGGCGGGAGTGAGCCTCCTCGCTTCGCTGTGGGGTCTCACTATTCCCGCTATTTCCCGCAGGAGTCAAGTACCCTTCCGTTCCAAGCAACTCTGTAATAGTCCAAATAGCATTTTTAATTCTAATAGACTCAAATAGAATTTATAAAAGAGAGTATTACTAATAACGAGTCATTTATATATAGAAAGTTATTTGAATATTAAAATTCACTACTTCTTAAAAAAATTCATACAGAACAAAATTAGTTACTTTTGCCTTCTTCATATTCTTCACTAAGGTTTCATGAATGTTTCTAATCTTGTATGTTAATAAATAATTCCTTTAAAACTACGGAGTTGCTTGGAACGGAAGGTGTTTGACTCCTGCGGGAACAGCAGGTCAGGTGAGACCCCGCAGGAACGAAGTGACGAGGAGGCTCACCGCCTGCCCCGCGGAAAGCAAACACCTGGAGTGGAAAGCAACGGACAATTAAAATAATATTAAACATAGTTTAAAAACCGGAGGGGTATTATGGGGAAGGGTAGTATGAATGTTTTAAAAAATGGATTAATGCTTCGAGAGTTTGAAGGTCGTGATTGGAAGGATGTTCATGAGTATGCTTCACTTGAAATTGTTTGTAAACATCAACCATGGGGTCCTAATACAGAAGCAGAATCACAGGAATTTGTTCAAGGAGTTTTGAATGACCTGGAGGCAATCCCACGTACTCGATTTGCATTTGCGCTTGAAGACCCTGCAACACATAAAGTGATAGGAACAGGGGAATTGAATATAAGAGATTTTCACAATAGAACTGGTGAGATAGGATATATTGTCCATCCAGATTATTGGGGAAAAGGAATTGCTACAGAGCTTGGAAGGTTTCTATTGCACTATGGATTCCAAGAACATAACCTTCATCGTATTTATGCTACATGTGAACCAAAAAATAGTGGATCTAAAAAGGTATTAGAAAAATTAGGGATGATACAAGAAGGCCGTATGCGAGAACATTTAAAGTTACAGAATGGTTGGCGTGACTCATTGTTGTTTAGTATTTTGGAGCATGAATGGACAAACATTACTGAGTAAGCACTAATGAAAGGCTATTTTTACCTAACTGGATTCATCACCCATTCCAACTAGCTTTTCCCAGAATAAAGTGAGACGCATCTATGGTAAGATAAAGGAGTCTGGCTAGTACTCCTATAGAAATTAAAGAATAGGAATATGTGGTGATAGACTGTAAGGTAATAAACCACTAAAATATAATATAGTTTCTTAGAAAAATAAATATTATAAAAGACGTTAAAGGCAAACTTACTGAAAGGTAAGGACGCAAAGCTACGAGTCTAAGCTATAGATAGAGTATGATCGTCGGGCTACCAGCTTTATTTGGCTATTTCATTTATTGGAATAGCCTTTTATATTCCAAGCTATTCTTGCTTTTACGTTATTTTTTACAGTTACTCTAGTTAAAACTACTTTTTGAAAAAGGGGTGAATCCCTATGCAGCTAAACTGTGAAATCTGTCATTCTTTATTGAAAGCAGCTGATCGACAACAAGAAATATGTAAAGATTGTTCAGAAATAGAAAGAACTGAATTTCAAAAATTAAAGCGTTATTTAATAAAAAAACCAAAAGCTACCATTTTAGATATAAAAGCTGACACGACAATATCAATGGATTTAGTCCAAAGGTGGAAACGTCAAAAGCGAATATAAGAATAGAACAAAGTAAAGGAAGAGTGAAATGAGATTTATAGATATCACACAATATGATTATGAAACAATGCAATTGGCAAAGCCTGTTTATGATAAGATGAGAAGGATTTTACTTACTGCTGGGAGAACCATTCATCCGACGGTATTAAAAAGAATACAGGATATGGGCATTTCTACATTAGTGGTAGAAGATGCTGAATCCGAAGGCATTACGTTAGATGAAATGATGGACATGCCTACTTGGATGGATATTGTAGAGGTTGTCCAGCAGGCATATGAGGATGTACAAAATAAGAAAAAATTAAACATTATGGCTATTAGTAAAGCTGTAGGAAAACTAATTCTTGAATCCTCGAACCATAAGATTGTATTAACCATCCCTACTAGCACTGTATCAAAAGAGTTAGTAGACTATGCACATGCTGTCAATGTTACCCTTATTGCTTTACAGATGGGGAAGAAACTAAATTTCACAGGAATTCAATTGAAGGATCTAGCTATAGGGACTTTATTACATGATATTGGAAAAGCTCTTTCCTCGAATGAAGAGGAGCATCCTCAAAAGGGGTTTGAGTTCCTTCGTGAAATTAGGGAATTCAGCCTGCTGTCGGCACATGTTGCCTATCAGCATCATGAAATTATGACAGGAGAAGGATTCCCTAGAGGACTGTCTGGTAAAGACATTTTAGATTTCCCTCAGGTTTGCGGAGTGGCAAATTTATATGAGAACTTAATTTCAAAAGAGAAGATGAACCCGAATGATGCACTTGAGCTAATTATGAGTAAGAGCGGAGGAGAATATAAAGCAGAAGTCATTCAAGCTTTTGTTGATAGTATTCCTTCTTATTTACCGGGTACAAAGGTAGAGCTTCATTCAGGAGAAAATGCCATTGTAACAGGTATCAAATCAAATTTACACAGGCCGATTATACGCTATATGAGCTCTGACAAGGAAGTAGATCTTGCTCAGAATCCAACGATTATCATATCCAAGGTTATATGAAAAATAAATCTTCAAGGCACATTCCATTAGGTATGTGCCTTTTCTATGAAAACATGTTGGTAAAGTGATTCCAGATGAAATATATAGTGACATAAATACCGAACTAGCATTAGAAATTTGAAAACAAAAACAATAGTAGTAAATACAAGAATGCAAGAAGGCTATTACTTTTAGACTCTACTATTTTTTTCATTTTATTTCCTCCTAATCTTTTTTGTTACATTCATTATAGAAGGAATTTAGCATTATTCCGCCGTATAAAAGAAGGAATGTAGTTCATCCTTTTGTCTGATAAAAAACTAGTACGAGTAGAAAGGAAGAGAGAACGTGTATAACGTACATCCTGTTGCAAAAGTAACAAATAGTCGAAGTGAAATGGAAGATGATTTCTGGGGAGAGGTTGTTTCCGTTATTGAATTAGACGATTCCTTGGAAGAGGACAGCTTAGATGACATTGAATCCTTTTCTCATCTTGAGGTATTGTTTATTTTTGATAAAGTAGATGATGATCAGGTTCAATATGGTTCAAGACATCCTCGAAATAATGAGGATTGGCCAAAGGTAGGTATTTTTGCACAAAGGGGAAAAAATCGACCAAATAAAATTGGAGCAACGATTGTTACCTTACGAAAAAAAGAGGGAAGGAAATTATATGTATCTAATCTAGATGCTATTGATGGAACGCCTATTATTGATATTAAACCTGTAATGAAGGAATTCTTACCTGATGGGGAAGTAAGGCAGCCAAAATGGTCAACAGAGCTTATGAAGGACTATTGGTGAGTCAGTATTCGTTTAAAGAGAGAGATTGCCTATCATAGACAATCTCTCTAAACAGAATCTATTTAGAAAGCTGGTCACGATCCGGTGATTTAGGTGGCTGCTCTAACCAGCCATTTTGAATCATGATTTCGGTTCCATCCTCAGCGTATAATAATAGCTCTTGAATTAATCGTTCATAGTGTACACCTAAGTCTCTTCTGGGACTCGCTGCAAGAGCCTGTCCATAATAGCCGATGCTTAGGCTGATAAGAGCTACTATATAAAAAAGTATTAGCTTGTCTGAGAACGTAAAGGAAGTGGAATCTGTTGGTAGCATTGTCCAAGATAATGGTGCAGGGAGATCACTTTCCTCAAGCACTGATTGGAAAATCTTCTCGTGTTTTTTTGAAATGCCCTTACCTCTAGAAATAAATTCCTTTATTTCTTTTGCTTGAGCAACTTGATTGAATCCCATTAAAGCACTAGTCCCAAAAGCATTTCTTTCAAAATTAGCAAACAATTGATTGATTTCGACACTTGTTAATGTCCGTCTCTTTCCTAAAAAACCTGTAAGGAATGACTCCTTTTTTATAAAGTCAATTTGTTTTGGAACTGGGATTTGTGGTGGCCGAACATATATACCTTTGTTTAAAAGAAGCTCGTTTGCTCGTCTTAATAGTTCTGCTGACTCTGTTACACATTCATAAAAGTAACTATATATGTCAGGACGAACTGAGTAACTTAGGCTCAAGCTATACGTCTGTAGGGCGATTCTACTCATATGACAAATATAATATAAGTTGAAACTATCCGGAAATAATTTAGGTGCTGATAGATCAACATCCTCTTCAATGTTAAACCCACGAGGAATCGGAAATTTATAGTTACTAAAAATCTCCTTAAGTGTTTTTAAGTGTGCATCAGAAAGTTCACATGCATGTAGGAGAATTGCTTTTATTTCACGATCCTCACTAGCTTGCTCAAACTGTCTTAATTGACAAAGAAGAGCACTATCATTATTATATGCTCCCCATAATTGAGATATTTCAGATGTTGTAAGTCCACTAGTATGTTCTTGCTCCATTTCACAATCACTCCTTATAAAACATTTCCAATTATGCCACAACTTCAGATTTATTTAATATTATTTCCAAGCTGATCACGACTAGGTGGTCCGGGAGGCTCCTCTAGCCATTTGTTATGAATCATCATGTTAGCACCATCTTTTGCATACTGCGCGATTTCCAATGACATTCGTTCATAATTGACAACCAAATCACTTCTTTGACTTGCTGAAGCAGCAGTAGCATAATTGCCAAGCCCTGCAGAGCTTAGAAAACTCATTTGATTCATCATTAGCTTTTCAGAAAAAATATTTGTTGTACTATCTGTTACTGCATGATCTGCTGATATGGGTGCTTGAACATCATCCTTTAGCAAGATGTCAGATAGAATTTGAATATGCTTTTTTGAAATTTCTTTTCCTCTTTTCATATATTTCCTTACTTCATCGGATTGTGCGGTCTGCATGTAAGCGGACGAAAGCATGACACCAATCTGGTTTGTTTCAACGTTTAAGCTTAAATGTGTAATCTCAACTGAATTCAAAACGCGATGTTTTTTTAGAGGATTAAGCCCACTTAAATAATTTTTATCATTTACAAATTTTTGCTCTTTAGGGTACGGTATGTATGGCCTTTTCAAGTAAAGTCCTTTTTTTAATGAGACATCAGAAGAAAGTTGATAAAGATTTTGAACACGAGTCAGGCAATCTCCAAAATACTTACGTATATCCCCTCGTGCTGAAACTGATAAATTCCCTGTATGTGTGAGCATACCAACTCGTCCCATATGTAAAAGGAAGGTTAGCTTAAATGTATCGGTAAAGAGGTCGGGTGCATGAATCTCTACGTCCTTCTCAGTAAAACCATATGGGATGGGGAGCTTCTCCATCTTATAGATGTCTTCTAATTTCTCAACGTGTAAATTTGCGATTTTAAGTCCTTCTTGAACAACAGGAGCAATATCTTGATCCTTAACCTTTGCATTCATAAATCTCAGCATTTGAAGTGTCATACTATCGTATATATAAGAAGCCCATAGGCTTCCAATTTCTGAAGCCGTTAAATCTATTTTTGCCATTTTTGAAATCTCCTTTTAAGGTGACTGCTTTTTTCATACTTATTCAATTATTATTTGAATTCAATATATAAGTTATACACTAATCAGTAACGATGTGTACCGTTGATATTGTCTATTAGGAATATCAATTAGCAGGATTGAAATAACCTCTTATAGAACTCTAATAGGTAGACTATAGAAAAGGTCGTGTGACAATTGGAACAAAGACTCCTATTAGAAAACAACATGAGAATAAACGTCTCTTATAAAAAACAAGACAAACCAACGATTCTCCTCCTACATTTTAGTGGAGGAACACTACAAATGTGGAACGGTGTTATGCCAATATTTGAAGAAAGCTACTCAATAATTGCTCCAGACATTCGGGGGCATGGGAAGTCAGATAAGCCTTTGGAAGGATATCATATTGAAGATATGGCAGAGGACTTGTATTTTCTTCTAAAAAAGCTAGAGGTTTCGTCTTGTCATATTATTGGGAGTTCAATGGGTGCGGAAATTGGACTTTGTCTTGCAGCAAGGCATCCAGAATTGGTCTTATCACTTGTGTGCGAGGGTGCATTTTATAATGAATTTGGACAATATGGTTTATTCAATGGAAGTGCCGAAGAAATACAAGCAGAGAAAGATCGGCAGCAAAAGCAGTTGGTAGCCCGAGAGCTGAAGGAGTATTCTTCAAAAGAAGAGTTTGTACGTTCCACTGAAGAGCAATTTAAGGCACAAGGGTTTTGGAATAACTATTTTAGAGTATATGTTGATAGCCTAGCTGACGAAACAGAAGAAGGTATGTATACCTCTCATTATAAAAATTATGTGCGAATACAGTACATCCAAAACTATTGGGACTTACGTTTTGAAGAATACTATAAAAATATAAAATGCCCCATTTTATTCCTACCAAGTAACGAAGAATTCGAAAATGTAAAGATTAAAGAAAGTCTAAAAGCCTTTACAGAGCTTGTTTCAAAATACGAGGTTCGACAAGTTGATCATACCTCACATGCTTACGTTTGGATGCAGGAACCACGAAAAGCATCGTCTCTTGTTAAGAATTTTTTAGAGTCTTTGTAAATGGATTAGTGAAACAAATTGCAGCACACTCTCGTAATACCTTTAGGTTTTGATGTATAATAGTTTAGTGTCTATAAACCGTATTTTTTGTTTGAATATATGAAAGCCAATTTATAAGATTCAAAGTTGAAAGTGAGTGAACATAATGGGTCGTAAGTGGAACAACATTAAAGAAAAGAAGGCAGCAAAAGATAAAAATACGAGTCGTATTTATGCGAAGTTTGGTCGTGAGATCTATGTTGCAGCAAAACAAGGTGAGCCAGATCCAGAGTTAAACCAAAATTTAAAATTCGTGTTAGAGCGTGCGAAAACATATAATGTACCGAAACATATTATCGACCGAGCAATTGAAAAAGCAAAAGGTGGAGCCGAGGAGAACTACGATGAGCTACGCTATGAAGGATTTGGACCTAATGGATCCATGGTGATCGTGGATGCATTAACGAATAATGTGAATCGTACAGCTTCTGAAGTACGTGCTGCCTTTGGTAAAAATGGTGGGAATATGGGTGTAAGTGGCTCTGTATCATATATGTTTGATGCTACAGCAGTTATTGGTGTCGAAGGAAAATCAGCAGATGAAGTGTTAGAAATTCTTATGGAAGCTGATGTCGATGCTCGAGACATTTTTGAAGAAGAAGAAGCAGTAATTGTGTATGCGGAGCCTGACCAATTCCATGCTGTTCAAGAAGCATTTAAAGGTGCAGGAATTACAGATTTTACAGTAGCGGAGTTAACAATGCTTGCTCAGAGTGATGTCACACTTCCAGAAGATGCTCAGCAACAATTTGAAAAAATGATTGATGCAATTGAGGATTTAGAGGATGTTCAACAAGTGTACCATAATGTTGATTTAGGAGAATAATAACAGTAAAAAGCAGACGCCTTAATAAAGGGTCTGCTTTTTTTGGTGTATCCTACTGATTGTATTTAACGTCTTATATATACTCTTGTACCATTAGGCACAAGATTTGCTAGCTCTAAAACGTCTTCATTATACATTCGGATACATCCCTGTGAAACAGCTTTTCCTATAGAAGATGGGTTATTTGTTCCGTGAATACCATAGTGGTTTTTTGAAAGAGTTAACCACATAGCTCCGAATGGGCCGCCAGGGTTCGGAGCACGGTTCACAATAACAAAGTCACCAACAGGCGTCCTAGAGACCATTTGACCAACTGCAATTGGATACGTTTTTACTGTACTACCATTTTTCTTAAGTGTTAATGTTCGGTTTGCAGTTGATATGTGAACACTATACGGAATGGTGTCAGGGTTGGGGATAGTAGGAATCGTAATGGCTTGCCCTACATAAATGACACTAGGGTTCGCAATCTGATTTACTTGTACTAGCTTTTGAAAGGAAACTCTATAATCCTGTGAGATGGACCATAATGTTTCATTAGGCTTCACGATATGCTGATACATAAATATTGACCTCCTTATTCATACTCCCTTACATTATTGATATGTAGATTTATAGGATAAGGAACCAGTATATAGATTGGTAAGTTCTAAGTCTAAGCTTATAAGCTAACGTATTCCTCGTTAGTATTGTTGTTGATAAAATTAGAATGAAACATAATGAAACGAATTTGATGCTATAGGTACACGTGCATAATATAAGTAAATAGCCCATTGGAAAGCAGGAAAATGGAAATGAAGAAGATCTATAAGAATTATGATGATATTAAAAATGAGCATACATTTCATGATTTTATAAAATGGTCAAGGGAAAGAAGGGCAAATAAGAAGGATTTATCTGTAGGGATTGAACAATATGAACAGAAAGAAATTGAAAAATTGCAAGAGAATCGGACGAAAATATCTATTACATGGATAGGGCATTCCACATTCCTTATTCAAGCAAACGGTTTGAACATTTTAACAGATCCTGTTTGGGCAAATCGAATGGGTGCGCAAAAAAGGTTGACCAAGCCTGGTCTTGCCCTATCGGAACTTCCCCCAATTGATATTATTTTAATCTCTCATGGGCACTATGACCACCTTCATTTTGGATCAATTCGAAGGATAAAAGGGGAGCCTACGATTTATGTACCGATAGGTTTAAAGTCAGCATTTACACGAAGAGGCTATAAAAAAGTTATAGAAGCAAATTGGTGGGATGACTTCAAACATAAAGAACTTCACCTTCATTTTGTCCCAGCACAGCATTGGACAAAGAGAACACTAAATGATACAAATACCTCTCACTGGGGAGGTTGGGTACTTCAAGGTGCTACGAAAGATCAGCCTTCTATTTATTTTGTTGGTGATACAGGTTATTTTAGAGGTTTTAAAGAAATACAAGAGAGATACTCGTTAGACTACGTTTTAATGCCAATTGGTGCTTATGAACCAGAATGGTTTATGGCTGTATCGCATATTAATCCTGAAGATGCAGTAAAGGCATTTCTAGAGTTGAAAGGGAAATATTTTATTCCCATGCACTACGGAGCATACCGATTGGCAGATGATACAGGACCAGAGGCATTGGCTCGATTAACAAAGGAATGGGAGAGACTACAATTAGAAGAAGAAAAGTTAAAGGCTCTTCTAATCGGGGAAACGTTATGGGTTTGAATTTTCGATTATGATATGATTAGTTCGGATATATAAGAGATAAGAGGGGATATAATGGGTTCTCGTATACAAAAACTAGCGAAAAATGTTATTGAGTATTCGCTTGACGTTCAATTGGGTGAAAATGTTCTAATACAATCGTTAAATGTAAAAGATGAATATGCACTTTCTGCCTTCATTGAAGAGATTCATAACAGGGGTGGTCATGCATTTGTTGATATTGCTGATTTTACTGTAAGACGAAAGCTGCAAATGAAAGGGACTGAAGAGCAGTTTAAGCTCGAAGCTCGTTTGCGTTTAGAGAGAATGAAAGAAATGGATGCCGTTTTATTATTTTTAGGTGAAGACAACTTATCAGAGTTTTCCGATGTTCCAGCAGAGCAAAGTGATCTCTATCAAAACATCCATAAGCCAGTAAATGATGAAATGATGAAAAAGAAATGGGTTATTTTAAATTATCCAACAAAAGCTTATGCACAAATGGCTGAAATGAGTATGGAGGCATATACAGACTTTTTATTTAAGACGTGTTCAATAGACTATAGTAAAATGTCAAAAGCAATGGATGCACTAGTCGATAAAATGAATCGAACAGAACAAGTTCGAATTGTAGCGCCGAATACAGATTTATCTTTCTCCATTAAAGGCATGCCAGCAATAAAATGTGATGGGAAAATCAATCTTCCAGATGGAGAAGTATTTACAGCTCCTATTCTCGACTCTGTAAATGGCACAATTACTTTTAATACAAAGTCTATTTATCGGGGGCATACCTTCCAAAACATTTCATTATCATTTAAGAATGGGAAGGTTATTGATTTTTCTAGTGATAATAATGAAAAATTAAGAGCACTACTTGACTCAGATGAAGGTTCACGCTTTATAGGAGAATTTGCTATTGGTGTAAATCCTTATATTAATCGAATCATGAACGATATCGGCTTCGATGAGAAGATTAATGGAAGCATCCACTTTGCATTAGGTGAAGCCTATGAGGTCGCAGATAACGGAAACAAATCAACCGTTCACTGGGATATTGTTCAATTACATAAGCCTGAATATGGTGGAGGAGAAATCTATTTTGATAACACTCTGATCAGCAAGGACGGCTTATTTGTTATTGAAGAATTAATACCCTTAAACCCAGAAAATTTGCTATAACATAAAGGTCCGTCCCCACTTTATAGGGACGGACCTTTATCGTTATGGATGTTTTTCATTTAGTCTGTTTTCTATTCTCGATGAAGAGGAAGCGTTGAACAGCGGAAGGAGCCTCCAGACTTTGCGACTTCACTCATGTCAATTTCAATGATCGTATATCCTTTTTTCTTTAGAACTTCATTGATTTGCTTATTTTGAAGCTGGCTTATGATTCGTTTATTTCCAATAGATAGGAGATTGGGTCCAAGCACCTGATCTGTTTCGGAAACAGGAATTAGTTCATAACGACTTGCTAAAAGCTTTTCCACTTTCTTATCAATAACTCCTGGGAGGAATAGGGCCTCTGTAGGGGATATAATATTAAAAACGCAATCTAGATGGAGATACTTCTCGTGAAAAGGAACAGCAGTAACCTCATAGTGGGGTAAAATCTTTTGTATATGCTCTATAGCTTTTATGCTCGTTCGGTTGCTCACTCCAATATACACATGCTTGTTATCAATCAAAACGTCTCCACCCTCAATAGTATCACCAATTAATGTGTAATAGGATAGGTGTTCTTTCTCTAACCACTTTTTTAAAACCTCTTCCTCGCCTGTCCTTACATCATGTGCTAGTCTTGAAACAAACATAATGTGACCAATAACAAATCCTACATCTCTCATGAAGACTTGTTCAGGATATTTTTTTCTTTGCCGGAGGTTTACGATGTTCACTCCATTTTCCTTTAATGCTTTCACAAAATGCTTATGCTGTTTGACAGCTAGCTTTCGATTGAATTCTTTGTTTTTACTTCCCTTTATTGCCATTGTCATGTGCTTTGGAGTTGTGACAATGACATTCTGTAATGCATCATATTCAGTAGAGCAAGAAATAGTATGAACCTGTTTATTCATTAAAAATCTCCCTTATGTGCAAAGATATATGTAGTATGCTCTAGTTAATGGTTTTTTTATAATTCGTTTTTAGAATTTATCATTAGCTTCTAACATAAGGTAGTGACTTTAATAATTCGTACAAGTTTTCACAAGAACATGAAAAATAACACATTGAGTTAGTATAATAGCAAATTCATTTTCACCTAGGAGGTATAATATGGAATGGATCACAACACAATCGTATGTTGAGGTTGACCGTAAAATTGAAGATGGAGAGCAGAAGTCATTTGAAATTGAGCAAAGTCTATTCTTATCAACAGAAAAAATCGTAAGTTCTGGCCATCAATTTACGATCGAAGAGGTGTACGACATCTCTTTTCGAAAACTGTCACAGACATATGGATGGCTTTATTTGCACACGAACCAAGGGGTGTTTCCTTTCCGAACTAAATCAAATCCGGAATTTTTTATTAGTGAATTTAAAAAGCTGAAATAAAACGTATTGGCTATATGAAGGGAATTAAGTTACACGAAAGAATAAAGGATTTTAAAAATACATAGCGAACATATAAAGCAATTAATGTAGGACTGAGGTGTTCGTATGGAACAATGGATTGAAAAGCTATTTTCTGAGCAATTTCTATTTCAGGCTACAAGTAAGAATCATGCAGATGCAACTCAGGCTAAAAAACAGCGTCATTTTTTATAAAGATCTGGATTCTATCGTAATGTTTTGTCTTACTCTTTCTGCATCTGTATAATGAGAAACTAGAAATAATGAAGGGAGAGTGAGCCAATGGAACATAAGGTTGGTTTTATTGGGTGTGGAAATATGGCTAGAGCCATTATGGGTGGATTGTTATACTCTGAGCTTTTAAAGCCTGCTGACGTAATAGTCAGTGCCAGAACAGATCAGACATTACATTATATACAAGATACATATTCAGTGCGTGTAACGAAAGATAATAAAGAGGTAGCCCAACAAGCGAATATCTTGTTTTTAGCGGTGAAGCCTGATGATTATGCAACGATTATTGAAGAAGTAAAAGAGCAAATCAATAAAGAAAAGACCATTATCGTAACGATTGCAGCTGGTCTGACGATCGAGTGGGTACAGAACAAATTTGGTGCTTCAGACTTAAAAGTAGTTCGTACTATGCCAAATACCCCTTCGCTTGTTCGACAAGGAATGACTGCGTTTAGCTGTAGCGAATCTATGAACAACGATGAGCAAACATTAATTGAACATGTATTAAATAGCTTTGGGAAATCAGAGCGAATTTCAGAGACGTTAATGGATTCAATCCCAGCAGTTAGTGGGTCATCACCTGCTTATGTTTTTATGTTCATTGAAGCATTAGCAGATGGCGCTGTAAAACAAGGTGTATCGAGAGATAAAGCATATCAATTGGCCGCTCAAGCAGTAAAGGGTGCAGCAGAGATGGTACTCGAAACGGGAAAACACCCTGGTGTGTTAAAGGATCAAGTATGCTCTCCTGGAGGTGCAACCATTGAAGCTGTTGCGACCTTAGAAAAAAACGGCTTTCGTGGAGCTGTACTTGAAGCGATGGAACAATGTTACCAGAAAATCATTGAATTAGGTAAGCAAACGTAGTGGATGTATTGTGTTATTTTGGGCGTTGATTTAGAAATAAAGAACTGGCTTCTTAAAAAAAGAGCCAGTTCTTTATTATTTATTGAAGAATGTTTCCTTGCTGTTGTGTTTTACCTTGTGGGAATTGTGGTGTTCCATTACTTGGTGCATATCCTTGTAACATTTGCTGCATATCTTGTTCGTTTAGACGTGGCACCTGATAGTATCCTCTTTTGTTCTGATATAAGAAAATCTCATACGCCATCTCAACGACATTTGGAACACTATCAGCAATAACACGACGAACAACGGGATTCGTTACTTCTAATGCTGACATTGTTAGAAGAGATGCATTTGATTTTACTAAGCCTAACATCTGTGTAGAGATACATTGATCCGAGATTTCATTAATGTTTTGAGCTGGCTTTCTTGGTTGAGACGGTTTTAAGCCATATACAACATCATTGTTTTGATTCATATTATAGACTTGAGTGGGAGTTGAAGGCTTTTGTCCAGTCTGGAAGCATTCAACTAGTGTGTTATATGTTTGGGTTAAAAATTGGTGCTGGTTTTGACAAATCGTTTTTAGTTCTGAATCTTGAATATGTTGGGAAAGCATTAAATATTGGTCAAGAACATCTATTAAACCTGATAAATCCTCATGAACATCGAATAGTTCATGTCCACCATGATTATATTGAGGTGCTTGTGTAGTCGGTGGTGTTTGATTGTGCATGTTTGTTTGATTCATTTGGTTGTCCATTTGAGTCCCTCCTGAAAGAACTAAATTTTTCTTACTTAGTTATTTTGGAATTTAGACAAGTTTCTATGTAAGGATTTTAAGCATAAAAAAAATAATTAAATCCAATAGTGGTTTTAATTATATAGGATATAAATAAATATAATTCTTTATATGTGTATCACTAAGGTACAGACATAAATTCAACAAATATATCTGCGGTTACACCTATCTGACCTGGCTGTACCTCAGTAGGAGTTTCTGAAGATTTTACCATTGTTGTAAATTGCATAGGTGATGGAGTTGGCTCTGAGGATTCAACGATTTTTTTAGGCTGAGGAAATAATTGCTGTCTAGAAGCCTTCGCTAATACTTGTGCTTTCTCAAATGCCTTTTCATATGCTTTAACTAATGCCAATTTATACGTTTGTTGTGTCTGAGAGTGCTTGAAATTTATATTTTGTACAATATTTGCTCCACTAGCAATGGCTGCATCAATGACGTTGCCAATTTTATCAATAACATTTATCGTTATCTGGAATAGCTGCCTGACTTCATATCCCGTAAACACTTGTTTCCCGTTTTCATAATTATATTGAGGATACACTTGGTAATTTAATGTTTGAATTTGTTGTTCAGGTATTCCTTGCTGTAGTATAGCTTGAATAATCCTTTGCGAAGTCGAATTGTTTTCCTGCTGGGCGACGGAAAGCTCCATATTCTGTGTGACAACCCCAAGAGTCACGATTGCCTGGTTTGGAGACAGATACTCTGTATGCTCAGCGCGCACTTGGATCACATGGGAATGCTTTGCGCCTTCATGATTATGAACTCGTTGATAACCATACATATGATACATCGACTACACCCCTCTTATAGCTTCTTTTCTTATACTTATGAAGCAACTACACTGGAATGCATGTCTTAAAAAAATGAATAGGAATTTTTTTCTGGTTTTGTCGAAAAAATTTGTTCGGAAGGGTAGTAATCAATTCAATTTACCTTGCTATTCTTGTAGCGGGTTTTTTTGTAGCAAATAAATACTTTACAGTAATATTGAGACTACAAAGTTGCTTGGAGCGGAAGGTGCTTGATTCCTGCGGGAAATAGCGGGATTAGTGAGACCAAGTTCCGTACCCACTGGAACGGAACCCCGCAGCGAAGCGATGTCTAGCTCCGATTCGCAGGGACTAGTGGATTTCACAAAGGAGAGGAAGGTATCGTTCCAGTAGGTACGATACCCAGATAAGTCAACATCGACTCACTTCGTTCGCCGTGTATCCTTTATCTCGTGCGGTTTGCTCCAATCCATACGTCCCTAACCGCTCACCTCCGCTTTTCGGTGAGGAGGCTCACTCCCGCCCCGCGGAAAGCAAGCACCTGGAGCGGAAAGCAACGGCCACGTATATATACAAAAAAAACACCCTGTCTCAATGAACAAGGTGCTCCAAATCTCTAGTGTGGTAAAAATACCAACTGATATAAGAATAATACTGCAAAGATATAAAGAAGTGGGTGAACCTGCTTCCATTTCCCTTTTACTACTTTTAATAAAGGATAAGAGATAAACCCTAAAGCAATCCCTGTTGCGATACTTGATGTTAACGGCATGCTTAAGATAATCAGAAAGGCTGGGAATGCTTCATCTAGCTCGCTCCAATTGATTTCCGCTATACTGCTAATCATTAAGCTACCAACAATGATTAATGCTGGGGCAGTAATTGCCGACAAGCCAGATACAGCACTTACAAGTGGTCCAAAAAAGGCAGCTAACATAAACAATATTGAAACGGTTAGAGTCGTTAAACCTGTTCTTCCACCTGCAGCGACACCAGCAGAGGATTCAATATAAGCAGATGTTGGACTTGTTCCGAACATGGCACCAGCAGTTGTTGCGATCGAATCAGCTAACAGTGCTTGACGTGCACGTGGTAATGTATTTCCTTTCATTAGACCTGCCTGTTGAGCAACTCCAACCATAGTTCCCGTTGTATCGAAAATTGTAACAAGTAAGAATGAGAAAACAACCGCATATAATCCATATTGAATAACATCACCAAGAGCTGTAACGGGATTCCACACAAGCAGTTCTGGTAGTGCTGGAAGAGCAACAAAGCCTTCTTTAAAAGAAAGTTGGTCTGTTACAATGGCGATAATAGCAGTTATGATCATTCCAATAAACAAAGCTCCATGAATACGACGAACCATTAGAACGAGTGTAATGGCTAAACCAACAAATGCCAAAATTACGGATGGATTGTGCAAATCACCAAGTTTTACAAGATTCACAGGGTCTGCTTCAATAATCTTTGTTAGACGTAACCCAATAAAAGCAATAAATAGTCCAATACCAGCAGTAATACCGTGCTTAAGGTTGTCAGGAATTGATTTTATTAGACTTTCACGAAAAGGTGTTAGTGATAAGATAACAAAAATAATACCGGCAATAAATACTGCTGAAAATGCAACGGTATAAGTGATTTCCTCATTTGCCGCCACAACAGAATATGTAAAATAAGCATTTAATCCCATTCCTGGTGCAATGGCAATGGGATAGTTTGCCATGAGTGCCATCCATAATGTCCCAATTATTGCGGAGATAATGGTTGCCATGAAAACCTGATCAAAGGGTACCCCTGCATCAGCTAAAATAATGGGATTCACAACGACGATATACGCCATTGTTAGGAAGGTTGTAATCCCTGCCATAATTTCTGTTTTAATCGTTGATCCTTGTTCTTTTATACGAAACATGCTGTATAACCTCCAGAAAAATACGAACGTTTTTAGACACATCCTCTATAATATTCGTTAATATCATAGATTTCAAGAGAGAATTTAAATCTTTTCATGAATGTAAGAAATTTCAACTGCATTGTTTTAACATATTAAGCAAAGGGAAAACGTGATATATGTATGTAAAATCGTTTATAACAATAGAATTTACATAAATAGTTTTTCTAGTAGAAGCTTTTTCATTTAGTATCGAAGGGAGTTAGAAAATGTTTGATCGGTTAAAGGGGAAGCCCTTAGCAGAACAAGTAGAGCTTCTGACAAGGGAGCTTGTAGCAATCAAAAGCTATAATCACACAAAAGGTGAAGCAGAAAAAGCCGAACACATCTATAACATCATTAAATCCTATCCATATTTCCAAAAACACCCTGAACATGTTTGGCTTCAGGAAATACCAGATGACCCTTTAGGAAGAAAAAATGTATTTGCAAGACTGGAAGGAAAGACAGCTAAAACGGTCCTATTTCATGCGCATTATGACACAGTTGGTACAGAGGATTTCGGTTCCCTTCAATCCATTGCCCACGATCCAATCGCTCTTTTAGAGTACTTTAAAAACTATGAAGCAGAAGAAAGAGTACATAAAGATGCATGTTCAGATGAATGGATGTTTGGTAGAGGTGCATTGGACATGCAAAGTGGCATTGCTGTTCACTTAACCAATATGCTGTATTTTTCAGAAAAGCTAGATTCATTAGAAGGAAATATGGTGTTTCTCTTTAATGCAGATGAAGAAAGTGGACATGCGGGGATTATGGCAGCGTTATCTGAAATAAAGCGGTTAAAAGAAGAGGCGGATTACTCCTATATTGCAGCTATTAACAATGATTTTATTTCGCCAATCTATGATGGAGACAATAAAAGATATATCTATACGGGTGCTGCAGGGAAACTACTGCCTAGCTTTTATATCTATGGAAAGGAAGCACATGTTGGAGATGTATTGACATCAATTGATCCAACCGTCATTGCTTCTAAGATTAATGTAAGAGTAAATCAAAGCTTAGATTTACTTGAAGAGATACCGAGTGAATTTACACTTCCACCATCTTGTCTTTATTTTAAGGAGCAAAAGAAATCTTATAACGTCCAAACCCCTTTAACAACAAGGTTATACTTTAATTATTTTATTTATGAGAAGACTGCACAAGACGTGCTTGCAGAAATGAAAGAAGTAGCAGAACAAGTTGTAACCGAACTTGAAGAAACCTCTAGAAAAAGGTTTGAGCAATATCGTCAACTTCATCAATATCCTGTTCGAGAGGTGTATTGGAATGTAGAGGTAGTTACTCTAGAAGAGTACCTCCTATGGTTAGAAGGTCAGGAGATTCCATATATGGAGATAATACAAACCACTTGGAATGAATTCAAGGAAGAGGATCCTAGAGAGGTAGCTTTTAGGATTGTTGAAGCACTTCAGCTCCTTGATCCGAGCCGAAAACCTAGAGTCCTCGTCTTTTTCGCACCACCATATTTACCTCATAATTATATACAGGAACATGACCAAGTAGGAAAAAGAATAAAGGATACTTTGGAAAAGTGCTTACAAGAAGTGTCAAAAAGTACAGGTGAGGTATTTGAGATCAAGAAGTTCTTTCCTTATTTAGCAGATGGAAGTTTTTTATCTTTACATGATGATGATAAAGAGATTGATTCTTTTAAGAAAAATCTACCTTACTTAGAAAAGCTTTATCCCATCCCGATTGAGAACATTCGGTCTCTAAACATCCCATCCATTAATATCGGGGTATATGGTAAAGATGGACATCAATGGACAGAAAGAGTGTATAAACCGTATTCGTTTTCAACCTTACCGAGCATCATTCAAAAGGTGGCACTTGAGTTATTCAAAATAGATTCATGACATGAAATATAGGAGGGAGCATCATGCAAGGAGATAAAGAAGAAAAATATTTAATTGTTGCGATGTTTGTGGTTGCCTTCTTATTATTGTTATCCATTTTAAGAAGATATGTCTTTTAATAAATGAATTTTACGGAAAAATCCCCCCTAATACAAGCAGAGATTTGCTAGGATGTAGAAGGGGGGGATTTTTTTGAAGATAAAAACATTACTATATATTATCGTTGGGTTTACCATATTATTTACAACAAGTAATTGGTATATTGAACAGAACACATTGAAAAAGCCAATTCTTCTTCAGCATCTTATTAGTAAGCCATATTATAGTGGAACCTCAGACGTTCATTTTGAATTGTTTTATTTTACAAATAGATTTCAAACACCAGCCCATTTAACATCTGTGTCGACTGAAAAATATCCGAATCTTCATTTTCAAGTGGTTTCTAGCTTGAAGGAATATGATCAGCATTTGTATACAGGTAACAAGGCTTATATAAAGGTTAGCAAACGAGATGTGTGGCCTGAAGATATCCATCTAAGTGAGCTAACCTTTCATTTTTCAGATGGAACTGTAATGACAGAGGATATAGGTGAAATTCATCTATATAAAAGGACTTTTGAAGAAACAAGTTTTCAGCATTTTGGAGGGGGCAGTAGCTCTATTGGTGAATCCTATTCAATGGCAAATATAGTTCGTACTATAAGTCTCACAGAATTAGATGTTCCATTTTATGAGAAACTGCATTCCTTTACTAGGATAGATTGGAAAGTTGAAAACGGATTCCTAACAGGTAACAATCATGAAAAGATAGAACGGTTTGTGGACAATCTCACAAAAAGCAGAGACATAGAATCTGACTTGCCTATTGAGCTTACAGAAGATCATTCTTTCTTTCTACTAACAAAAATTGATAAGCAGAAAATGTATGACAGCAACATTCATTTTCTTGATATTGAAATTGAAGGAAAGTTTTTACAAGATGAACGTTTCTTTACGAATGGAGTCGTACATATTGGGGAGCAATTTCCTCATGTAACACTCAAGCAACTCAAGTTGTATATTGATGCGAAGAAAGGGGGAGATGGTCAGTGATTCGTGGAGCTTTAAACCGTATGATTTGGGGATATATTATCGTGCTATTAGATATTACTGTTGGCCCACTTGATTTATTTTATGATGTTTTTGGATATATTCTTATCGTAAATGGGTTACGTAAATTTCAACATCAACCAGCCTTTCAATATGCGAAAGTAGGCTTTATCATCGTGGCATGTTATTCGGTAGTAGCCATCTTCTTTCCACCACAGGCGAATCTCCTTGCTGATACGGTTTATATCAATCGACCGATGTTTCTCTCTTTTATAGAAGGGCTTATGCAAGTGATTACATTGTTTGCAAATGCAAATCTAATGTATGGCCTTGTTGAGATCCTTCGGAAGAGAGGGTGGCTTACGAAGGGAAAAAGCTTAAACCGTTTTCGTGTTTATTTCATTATTGTCACGTTAATCTCAATTGTAAGTAATCAACTCTCTTTGATAATGATTGAATGGATCGTACCGTTTTCATTTGTACTTTTATTCGTCTTAATCTTAACTCACATTATTTTAATGCTTCACTTACACAGACTAAGGCCATTGCTAGAACCATCTCTACTGAAATAGTCATATACAAGCTGTTCACACATATGTTTCTAATAACGATAAAAACTGTGAGGGTGAACTATGTGGAACGAATTTAAAGAGTTTATTGCAAGAGGGAATGTTCTTGATTTAGCAGTGGCAGTCATTATTGGGGCAGCATTTAGTAAGATTGTTGATTCTCTTGTGCAGGATATGATTATGCCTATTATTGGGGTTCTTGTAGGTGGGGTTAACTTTGAGCGGCTATCTGTAACGATCGGCTCTGTCGTGATTTCATATGGGAAGTTTATTCAGACTATGGTAGATTTCTTGCTCATTGCATTGGCCATCTTTCTTATTATCAAGACCTTTAATAGAATACGAGGTGGCAAGAAGACATACAAAGTAAAACCTACAACGAATGTTGAGTTACTTTCTGAAATTAGAGATATTTTAAAAAGAAATGAACATTCTTACCAGCAGAAAGAAGAACAAACAGATTCTAATAGCCATGAAGAAACGGTTGTTCGGTTTCGGAGGAAGGTTGATTAATAAAGTGGTACTTAAGAATATCCAAGCGGTATTCTTTTTATTATGGCTATTTTAGTAAATTAGATGTTTTCTATAAAAAGTTGATGAAGAGTGGAAGTCTATTCATTGCTGTTCTGAAATGGACATAAGGCAAGACAAGTCTTCATGGAGAATGCACTTCTGAATTGCGTAAATTGTGAATATTTCAATAGTAGGTATTTGTTGATTGACTAATACCAAGTTTAATAGTAGGATTACTTTGAATTGGACAATTTTACAAGAAATTACTGTCTAAAGTTTTATTCGAAAGATATGAGTTGAAGGGGAGCTGAGAAGAGATGAAATATGGGTTTTGGTTGCCTATATTTGGTGGTTGGTTACGTAACGTAGAGGATGAGAATATGCCATCTTCATTTGAATATGCAAAGAACGTCATGGTTTCGGCTGAGGAGTGGGGATTTGATACAACCTTAATTGCCGAACTGTACTTAAATGATATTAAAGGACCAGAGGCACCTTCACTTGAAGCGTGGTCAACTGCAGCAGCTCTTGCAGCAGTCACGAAGAAAATTGAGATTATGACCGCGATACGCCCTGGGTTTCATAATCCCGCTGTTACAGCAAAAATGGCTGCAAATATTGATCATATTAGTAATGGACGATTCACTCTAAATGTCGTATCTGCTTGGTGGGAAGAGGAAGCAAAGCAATATGGTGGAATATTTACCGAGCACGATGAACGCTATGATCGCACAGAAGAATTTATTGAAGTGATGAAGGGGTTATGGACACAAGATGTATTTTCTTATAAAGGAAAGTATTATGAACTACAGAATACTCACTTAGCTCCAAAACCAGTTCAAAGACCGAATCCCATTCTTTACGCTGGGGGAGAAAGTCCTCGTGGAAAAGAAGCTATCGTCAATCATTGTGATGCCTATGTCATGCATGGTGGAACGGTGGACGAAGTGAACAAGAAAGTGGGAGACATGAAAGACCGAAGAGCTCAGGCTGGTAAGGATCCTTTCCAATCTTTCGGTATGGCAGCTTATATTATTTGCCGAGATACTGAGGAGGAAGCCATTCAGGAACTAGAACGAATCACAGCACTAAAAGAGTCAAGTGCTTATGCTGGCTATAAAGATTTTATTGGCAAATCTGAATTGGAAACACAAGTAAAGCTGTATGATTATTCTGTCTCAAATAGAGGGTTGCGCCCAGAATTAATTGGGACGCCTGAAACCATTGCTGAAAAAATTCTTCAATATGAAGCTGCAGGTATTGATTTATTGCTTCTTCAATTCTCACCACAGCTTGAGGAGATGGAGCGTTTCTCTAAAAAAGTAATGCCATTAGTTGAAGAAAAAAGAAAACTCATTAAAAATTAATCTCTTTTAAAGGATGAAGCCTATCATGAGTAAAATCTATGTATTACATGAGAACAATGAATGGACAGATCATTTAGTCAAACGATTAGAAGAACTAGAATTGCCATATGAAGCATGGCATTTAGATCATGGTGTTGTGGATTTAACATCTCAGCCGCCAGAGGGTGTATTTTATAGTAGGATGAGTGCATCATCTCATACAAGAAACCACAGGTTTGCTCCTGAATTAACAGAATCAGTACTCTCATGGCTTGAAAGACATGGGCGTAAAGTGTTTAACGGCAGTCGTGCCTTAAGACTTGAGGTTAGTAAAGTAAATCAGTATATGGCACTTGAAGCAGCTGGTATTCGTACACCTAAAACCCTTGCTGCTGTAGGGAAGGAACAAATTATTGAGGCTGCGAAAAGATTAGGACAATCGTCATTTATTACAAAGCATAACCGAGCTGGTAAAGGGTTAGGGGTGCAATTATTTCATTCCATTAAAGCACTTGAAGACTATGTAGATGGACCAGATTTTGAAGAACCAGTAGACGGAATCACACTGGTTCAAGAGTATATTCAATCACCAGATGCATCCATTACCCGTTGTGAATTTGTTGGTGGAAAATTCTTATACGCAGTGAAGGTTGATACTTCTGAAGGCTTTGAGCTATGTCCAGCAGATGCTTGCCAAATAGAGGATCTGTTTTGTCCCGCGGGTGAACAGAGCGATGTGGAAACAAAGCATCCGAAATTCCAGATCCAAAAAGATTTTTATGATCCAATTATTAAGCAATACGAGTTATTCTTAAAAGAAAATAATATAGATGTAGCTGGAATTGAATTTATTCGTAACAGTGAAGGTGAAATCTTCACATACGATATTAATACAAATACAAATTATAATGCTGATGCAGAAGCTAGTTATGGTCTATATGGTATGCTAGAACTAGCTCGATTTTTAGCAGCTGAGTTAAAAGAAGTTGTTAAAACGATTTCCACAAAATAATCAATAATCAAGGCTGCCTTCTTGGCAGTTTTTTTGAAAGATAAGAAAGTATAAAATTTTGGACTACCACAGACCTTGATGCTGTGGTATTTTTCATGTATGGAGACAAATATTCTTAGACGTATTTTCTTTGATGAAAATCAACATTGGGAACAATTTAAAATTAAAAATGGGAAAAAAATCCGTTCTATTGTTATTAAAGAAGTAGAGAAATTTCGTGACTGTGGAAATCCGAAAAATGGGTTCAAGTTATTTGTTTGTGAAGGTTGTCATGATGTCCGACATGTTCCTTATAGATGTAAGGGGCGTTTTTGTACAACATGTTCTGTTGGAGAAAGCGAGGAATGGAGTAGATTACTGACGGAAGATGTATTACAGGTCAATCACCGACATGTGATTTTTACAATTGATGAAGGGTTGCGAGATATTTTCCTACTTCACAGACATCTTCTGAAAGATCTAATGGATGCGGCATCCAAATTATTAATAGACTTCTTTCAGAAGAAGGCGAAAGTAACTCCTGGGATTATTTCAGGACTACACACTTTTGGTTCGAGAGTCAATTTTAATCCTCATGTTCATATGTTAGTGACGATGGGGGGATTAACTGAAAAAGGGGAATGGAAGCAGTATGATTTTTTGCCATTTGCGATGCTTCGAAAGCAATGGCAGACAGTTGTATTAAAATTAATTAGAAACGGAGTTTCTCAGAAAGAGAAAAAAAGAATTCAACCAAGACTCCAAAAGGCGTTCACCAATAATGGGGAAGGCTTCTATGTGTATGCTCCGAAACAGAGAGGCAAAATTAAAGAACAACTTCGTTATATTGGACGTTATATTCGTCGACCCGCAATTGGAATTAATCGGATTGAGGCATATGATGGTCAAAATGTTACGTTTAAATACAAGGACAAAACAGATGGAAAAGATAAAACAGAAACCGTAAGCGTGGAAGAATTTATTTCACGTTTAATTCGTCATATTCCAGATGAGCAATTTAAAACCATTCGCCATTATGGAATGTATTCTAGAAGGTCAAAGAAACTGTGTAAAAAGCTGTTAAGCAATTGGCAACAAACAGCGAGACGTTGGGTAGTTAAGGTGAAGAAGACCTTACGTCGTCAGACGTGGCGTGAAAGAATAATAGCCAGTGGTAAAAAGGACCCTCTGGTTTGTCCGAAGTGTGAGTGCTACTATGAATACAAGGGAGAAGTCTGCCTAGAAGATGGTAGATTAGAGATAAAGGTAGCTTTATGCCCAACGACTAGAGCCTATTTAGAAAGGGTGATTAACAATCTCACCAGTATCAAAAACCCGCAAAAAGGGAAAAAAGAAAAAGAATCCAAACCAAACCAAAAAACAGAGCGTCAGCTTTGTTTGTTTAGAGTGTCATGAAAAGGAAGAAATACCTATCAATGTAGTAAGAGATTTTGACTTAATGGATGGTGGAGATCCTACAACACCTCCTATGTTTGCATGTGAGAAATGTGGGGGCGAAATGTACCCTGAATACTATAAAGGAGTACATGGAATAGAGTACAAACTATCGGATATTCTCTAGACAAAAAAGGACCGGGCGGTTTTTGCCCGGTTTTTCTTATTGTAACTGTATCCACTACTTTTGCATGTAAAAAGAATTTCAACTTCCGAAATAGTTTGATTAAATCCATTAATCGTCATATAATCCGATTAGACTTCAGAAAAATTAACATTGGGGGAGTGTGTATGCTTCGGCAATTTTTTTCTTATTATTTACCGCATAAGCGACTATTCATAATAGACTTTAGTTGTGCTGTTCTTGTAGCCCTACTGGAACTCGGTTTTCCAATTGCCGTTCAATGGTTCATAGATGACCTACTGCCATCAGACAATTGGAATGCCATTGTATGGGTTGGGATTGGGTTGCTTGTTCTCTATGGGATAAGTACCTTGCTACAATATGTTGTCAATTACTGGGGACATAAGCTAGGGATTAATATTGAAACGGATATGCGTCATCAATTGTTTCAACATGTTCAAAAGCAATCATTTCGTTTCTTTGATAATACAAAAACAGGTCATATTATGAGTCGTCTAACGAATGATCTAATGGATATCGGTGAGTTAGCTCATCACGGTCCTGAAGATGTATTTATCTCTATTATGACATTTATCGGTGCTTTTTGGATTATGTTCACCATTAATGTCAAGCTTGCTCTTGTATCACTTGTTATTCTTCCTTTCTTAATTGTGCTTA
The DNA here is from genome assembly GCA_003667865.1 of Rossellomorea marisflavi. Classification (GTDB taxonomy): domain Bacteria; phylum Bacillota; class Bacilli; order Bacillales; family Bacillaceae_B; genus Rossellomorea; species Rossellomorea marisflavi_C. The sequence goes on from CP033051.1 coordinate 2,453,262, forward strand.
TCGTCTTCTGCAATATAAAGATGAATCAAGCGTGGAAAAAAATGTATACAGAAATAGCGGAAGTGAATGGAAGAGTCGAAGATAGTGTTTCAGGATCACGTGTTGTTCAGTCTTTTACAAACGAAGATTACGAGGTTAAGAGATTTCAAAAAGACAATCACAACTTCCGAAAAGCAAAGCTTGGTGGATATAAAGTAATGTCTTATAGTATCTCTGGTATTTATATGATGACTCGTTTTGTTACGTTAGCAGTTCTTGTCTACGGTGCATGGCTAAGCTTTAATGGGTTATTAACCTATGGTGAATTAGTAGGCTTTATCCTTTATACAAATGTATTATTTAAGCCAATTGAAAAGATTAATGCACTAATGGAGCTATATCCAAAAGGAATGGCAGGCTTTAAGCGATTTACAGAGATTATGAATCTTCATCCAGATGTAACAGACAAAAAAGGTGCCGTTGAAGTTGATTCCTTACGTGGGGATATTAACTTCCACAATGTTACTTTCAGATACGATGAGCATAAGTCAGTACTAGAGGGTATTGATTTAACAATGAAGGCAGGGGAAACGGTAGCCTTTGTAGGTCCATCTGGTGCTGGGAAAACAACCATTTGTTCGCTAATACCACGTTTTTATGATGTGAATGAAGGAAGCATTACCATTGATGGAATGGATATCAGAGATATGACTAAAAAGTCATTACGTTCACATATTGGAATTGTTCAGCAGGATGTATTCTTATTTACGGGAACGTTAAAAGAAAATATTGCTTATGGAAAGTTAGATGCGACGGAAGCTGAGATTAAAGAAGCTGCAAAACGTGCTCATCTAACGGAGTTTATTGAAACACTACCGTTTAAGTACGAAACTCAGGTTGGGGAGAGGGGTCTTAAGCTCTCAGGTGGACAAAAGCAACGTATTGCTATTGCGAGAATGTTTTTGAAAAACCCTTCTATCTTAATCTTAGATGAAGCGACGTCTGCATTAGACACAGAGACAGAACTAATGATTCAAAAAGCATTAAATGAGCTATCAAAAGACCGAACTACGTTAATTATTGCGCACCGTCTGGCAACAATTAAAAATGCTGATAAGATTGTTGTTGTAACACCAGATGGGATAGCTGAACAAGGAAATCATGAAGAATTAATTCAAAAGAATGGTATCTTTGCAAACTTACACAAAGTGCAATATGAAACAAAGGATCGCTCACAGCTTTCAGTTCCTTCACTAAACTAAATTGTTCAAACTACCTTTACTAGAGATACTTACATTCCTCTATTAGGAGGTTATCCAGTGCAACAAAAGTTCATTACCTTCCCGATTCACCAAGTCATCACGCTTTTTGTGGTGACTTTGATTGGGATTTTACTATCAGTAGGTTTTAGTCAACCGCTACTATTTGGTTTTTTACCAGGATTCCTATTTTTATGTAGGATGATCACCTCAAAGGGAGTATCTTTGTCTGAGGTTACTTCAATGAGTTGGAGTGGAATTAAGAAGACTAGAGGAGTTATCTATATCCTTTTGCTAGTTAGTCTTTTATTGCCTTCATGGTATTTAGGAGGTACGATTGATCAGCTAGTATCCGTAGCGCTACAAATTATTACGGTAGAACACTATTTTTTAATGTCTTTTATTGTTTCGGTTATTTTTTCCATGATATTAGGAACGTCGGTTGGGACATTAAGTGCTATTGGTATTCCTATTATGAGTGGTGCTGTTGCGATTGGCTTGCCAGCTGAAATTGTTGCCGGTTCAGTCATTTCTGGTGCTTTTGTCGGCGATCGTACTTCACCATTTTCGAGTGCGTTTCAGTTAGTATGTCATACGATTGAAACGAAAGTAAACCATCAATTTAAAGCATTCTTACCTAGTACGCTATTGGCAATTGTCATTGGGATCCTGTTCTTTGGATTCTTTGATTCTATCTATAGCAAACAAATCGTATGGAATGAAGCCCTAAATACTGTCGGGACACAAGCTTCAATTCTTAATTTTTTACCCCCAATCATTTTAATTGCCTTCGTAATCACTCGAATTAAAATCATCTACGCTTTTCTGTGGAGCATAATAGCAGCATCTTGGATTGCCATATACAAAGGTGTTGGATTCGATGATTTGTTCCATGCACTATGGTTTGGGACAGAAGGGGTAGGGGGAGGATTTACGAATATGTACTTACTGCTTTTATTTCTAGCTTTAGCTGGTGCGTATAATGGATTGTTAGAAACGTATCATGTAATTCAACCACTTCTTGATCGATGGCTCGTTTCTTCATCAAATATTGTAATTGATACGTTTAAAGTAATGCTTGCTACTTTAGGAATAACATTGATTGCTGCAAATCAAACATTGCCAATTATTCTAACAGGAAGATCCTTTTTACCACATTGGAAAAGTAAGTATGGAAGTGGAGAGCTCGGTAGAGTGATGGGTGATTCAACAATGCTTTTTCCTGGAATGGTGCCATGGAGTGTTCTAGCCATTATGTGCAGTACTGTTGTAGGGGTGCCGCTTTTTTCATACTTACCTTATGCCGTGTTGTTGTGGAGTTTACCGATTCTATCACTTATTATTTCTTTAATCCTTCATCGAAGAAAGAAATATCATCATATTTTACAAGAATCAAATTAGCACGTTTTGGAGAGCATTATAATATAGAGGCTGGGACATAAGTATTAATGCTAATGAAAAACCCGAACGATAAAGCGAGAATTCAATGAATCTTTCGCTTGATTGTTCGGGTCTTTGATTACTATCTTTACGTCCTATTTTTACTAGTGGAATGGAGCGAAGGACATTCGACTCCTACGGGAAATAGAGGAAAGGCTGAGACCAAGGTGACGTACCCACTGGAACGGAACCCCGCAGGCGAAGACGAGGAGGCTCAGCTTCCTCCCCGTGGAAAGCGAATGTCTGTAGCGCAATGGAACGAACTTATTTTCTCAAACTAAATTTAATCTTTAAGAATACATTATTCTGTTAATTAGATATTGTTCGTTTTTAAGTATGAATTATTTAATTATGTCCCAACCTCATGCTTTTTGCTACATATTTGATGAAAATGACTATTGGTTATTATGTATTTTATTAGACAATGAGGATATATTGAATGAATGGTGAAAAAGGATGATTAGTAAAAAGCATCGGACATTTATTCCGTTATTATTAGTAAAAACATTGATTAAGAGGCGCTGCCGGACATCTGTTCCGCTATTTACCGAAAATGGAGTAAAATCACTTCATTTTTCATCGAATAGCGGAATAAATGTCCACAAAGGCCGCAAAATGAATGCTTTCCATTAAAATAACGGAATAAATGTCCGCGAGGAAAATTATGATGTGTACCTGAAAATGGTGCAGTTTCGTTTTGATGTAAATGCTTACCTTATACCCATTTCGTTTTTTGTAGCTGACGATCTAGTAGTATATTCCCAAAAGGGATAAAGGCTACAGCAACAGCAGCAAATACCCATATAAATCCCCATCTTACTTTCCACGTTGTATAGGCAATAATCAGTAGATACGTAATGAACAAAAAGCCGTGTAATGAGCCGACTACAGTCACTACCTCAGGTAAGTTGGCCCAATATTTTAATGGCATAGCAATAAACAGAAGGATTAGTAGAGATAGACCCTCTGCAAATCCGGCTTTTCTAAAATGACGAATCGGTTTTTGTGACATATAAATGCCTCCTTTACTTGTACAAGTTTATTCAATATCGTGGTATTTTAGTATCTTTATGTACTCTTTCAGTATAGCTAAAAACAGTGAAAGAAAAAATGAATATTATATTACATTTCTGTTGTACTGTTTCCAGTTTTTTGATATTATAGTTTTCTGCTCCCAAAACGCCTACATATTTTAGAGATTTCTTATTGTCTTTTTTAAAACCTTTGTAGCTATATAGTTGTAATGATGAGCGTCGTTAACTCTAATGCAGTAGTAGCTATGAACCTTATTTTCACAAGCGGCTGAAAATGTTTGAAAGGGGAAAAGTATGACTAAGGAATCCACTCAAATTCAACACCCAGAATATCCACAAGAAATCGATCGTCTTGAATTTACAAAAAGATATATTGATGTTGTGATACAAACCTCAGAATCTAGTAAAGAAAAATTCAAAGAAAACATGGAGAATGCTTTTGGTGATGTAGACTGGCTTGAATCGAGTGCAGCCTATATTGATATTTTAACAAATGCCAGCTTCTTTGAAATGTCCAAAGAAGAGCTTGAACAACTCCGCAAAGCAAGAAGAAAACCTTATTTTGCTCGCATTGATTTTCAACGTGAGGGATCCTCGCAGCTTGAAAAACACTACATTGGAAAAACCTCACTATATCAACGAGAGAATCAGGAACAAATTATTGTTGATTGGCGTTCACCGATTGCAAATCTTTATTATGAAGGTCGAATAGGTGATGTAAGCTATGATGCAGAGGATGAAACCTATGAAGGAAACCTCTCCTTAAAACGGCAATATATGATAGAAGAAGGCGAACTAGAAGAAATTCGTGACATTGATCTAACAACGACTGATGAATTATTACAAGAGTCTTTGGCCAAAAGCTCAAGCAATCGCCTAACTGAAATTATTTCAACCATTCAAGAAGAGCAAAACCGTATTATCCGTGCAGATCTCAACAAACCCATTATCGTACAAGGGGCTGCTGGAAGCGGGAAAACCACCATCGCTCTTCATCGTATTTCCTATTTTATCTATAACTACAAACAACATTTTGATCCACGTCAACTTATGATTCTAGCACCAAGTAATCTTTTTATAGATTATATTTCTGAAGCCTTACCAGAGCTAGGTGTAGAGAGAGTTAGGCAAACGACATTTTCTAATTATGTTATGACATGTCTTGAAAAGGAATTACCACTTATAGAAGACCGAAAGCTCATTCAGTTAATTGAGAAAAGCTCTCCTCGAGAGGTTCAATTTGTGAGCTGGTTATCTGGATTCAAAGGCTCAAAAGAATTTCGAATCATTCTAGATTCATATATAGAAGAGATTCAGACAAGATTCTATCCTTCAGACGATTTTTATGTAGACAAGTATCGCCTATTCACAAAGAAGAAATTTATGAAGCTACTAAATGAAGAGTACACGTATTTACCAATATATCGTCGGGTAGAAAAGTTAAAACAGTTGCTTCAAGGATATGTGAAAACGAATAAGAAAATGATGATTGATCGAGTGGAATCTTTTTATGATCAAAGAATCGAACAAGCACTTTATGAAAAGCAGCATGCACCCAACAGAAAAGAATATATCTCAAAAGCCCTAGATAAAAAAGCAGAGCGACTAGAGTCAACTAAAAAAGCCATTCGAACGAGTGTCTCAAACTATATGAGACAATTTGAAAAGAAATCCCTTTATCGTTACTACAATGAACTATTTGAAGACCCTGAAAAGCTTGTTACGTATTCAAAGGGAAAACTAGAGCTAGAAAATGCTATAAAGCTTTGCGATTATATGCAAGTATATTTACGGAAGAAACAATATGAAGTTGAGGATTTAGCTGCGTTACTGTATCTTCAAACTGCCTTATTTGGGATAGACAAATTTTACAAAGCTAAAAATGTTGTGATTGATGAAGCTCAAGATTATAGTTACTTGCAGCTATATTCTTTAAAAAGAGCTCTTGAGACAGATATGTTTACATTAGTAGGCGATCTTGCTCAGGGGATTCACTCCTATCGGGGATTACTATCTTGGGAGCCAGTGTACCAAGATATTTTCCCTAGAGCAACATATACAGAGCTTCAAAAAAGCTATCGAACGACCATAGAGATTATGGAGGAAGCAAACCAGCTACTAGCTAGACTTCCATATACATTTCCTAAGGTCAATCCGGTAGTACGTCACGGTGAAGCACCAAGTAGAATTGAAGTAACGAATCTGGAACAATTAAGCATAGAGATTCAACGGTGTGTAAACGAAGGGAAAAAAGAAGATTTTCAAACATTTGCTGTTATCGGGAAAAGTATGAAGGATAGCAAAAGAATATATGAGCTATTAGAAGAAAAAATTCCGGGGAAAGTAAAGCTTCTAGAGGAACAAGAATCTATTCCAAAAGATAAGATTGTAATTGTTCCATCCTATCTTTCAAAAGGTCTAGAGTTCGATGTTGTCATCATTGCTGCCATAGATGAATATTACAACGGAGAAAATGAACTAGACGTTAAACTTCAATATGTAGCCATGACTAGACCATTACACAGGCTTTATTTCATTTCAACAGACCTATCAAATTTTATTCAATAAACTGCGTAGTTTCAGGATGTTATTTTAGAGGGACGGACCTTATTTGGAGGTCCGTCCCTCAAGTCTAAATATTCGCCTTTTGGTGAAGCAGCTTGTAAAATATAGGAGAAAAGGAGCTGATTGTTATGTTAGAAAATCTACAAAGTAGACGTAAACTACATAATGGTATTGAAATCCCATACGTTGGATTAGGTGTCTTCTTAATGAAGAATCCAGAGGAAACTGAAAATGCGATTCGTGCTGCAATTGATACTGGGTACCGTTCAATCGATACAGCTGCAGTTTATGAAAATGAAGAAAGTGTAGGGAAGGCTATTAAAGAAACAACAGTTTCTAGAGATGAGCTATTTGTAACGTCAAAAGTATGGAATAGCGATCAAGGATATGATTCTACACTAAAAGCATTCGAAGAAAGCTTAAAAAGATTAGATATGGATTATTTAGATTTATATCTAATTCATTGGCCGGTACAAGGTAAATATAAGGATACATGGAGAGCACTTGAGCGCTTATATAGTGAAGGTGTTGTAAAATCAATTGGTGTCAGTAATTTTCATCAACATCATCTAGAAGACTTACTTTCTTCTAGCAATGAAGTTCCGGTCTTAAACCAAATTGAGCTGCACCCAAGACTTAACCAACATGAGCTACGAGCATACTGTGCATCACAGCAGATTGCAGTTGAAGCTTGGTCACCGATAGCAAGAGGAAAGTTACTTGATGATCCGACACTAATGGAGATTGGGAATAAACATGGAAAGACTTCTGCTCAGGTTATACTAAGATGGCATCTGCAAAACGATGTTATTATTATTCCAAAGTCTGTTAACCCAGAACGTATTAAAGAAAATGGAGATCTGTTTCAGTTCACATTAACTGATCGTGAAATGGAACAAATTGATGCTCTAAACAAAAATGAGAGATTCTTTGCGGATCCTGATAATTTTGACTTTTAATAACTTTTCAAAAAGTAAAGTACTAGCTGAACAATTAGGCTAGTACTTTTTTTGCAATGCTGTTGACAGTTAGTAAATTCCGTTATACAATTATCTCGAATTCAAAGTAATTACCTTCGAGAGATGTAGACCAAATGCAATAATTTATATTTTTTTACTGTATATCTCAAAGTTGAGATATACGCAATTGAAATAATTGAATATGAGGGTTTATCATTTATCTTTATGGGTAAGGTTAATAGGAGGAAAATGAAAATGACAGCATTAGCAGCTTTAGGATTACTACTTATTCGTGTTGTTGTTGGTCTTTCACTTGCTGCCCATGGAGCACAAAAGGTGTTTGGCTGGTTTGGTGGTCACGGACTAGAAGGAACAGGAGGATTCTTTGAGTCTATTGGAATTAAGCCAGGTAAGACAATGGCATTTCTTGCAGGAGGTGCTGAATTAGTTGGCGGTTTGCTTTTTGCATTAGGTCTGCTAACTCCTGTAGCAGCACTGTTAATTGCCATTACAATGCTTGTAGCGATCTTTAAGGTTCATGCTCCAAATGGCTTTTGGGTAACATCAAATGGGTATGAATTTAACCTAGTACTTATTGTTATTGTAGTTGGCGTAGCATTAGTAGGAGCAGGATCTTATTCACTAGACGCAATCTTATTCTAGAAATTTATTGGTTTGTGTTTAATGAGGAAACATATATCTAGAAAGTGTTTCTTTAATTAATAAATATTTAATAGGAAAAAGGAGAGATATAGGAATGTCAAACGTTAAATTAGCAATCATGTATTACTCATCAACAGGTACAAACTACAAACTAGCACAATGGGCTGAGGAAGCAGCAAAAGAAGCTGGTGCTGAAGTTAAGCTAGTAAAATTTCCAGAAACTGCTCCAGAAGCAGCTATCCAATCAAACCCTGCTTGGGCAAAACATGCTGAAGCTACAAAGGATGTTCCTACGGCTCAGCTTGACGATCTAGAATGGGCAGATGCCTACATCTTTAGTGTGCCTACACGTTTCGGTAACCCAGCTAGCCAAGTATCTAGCTTCTTTGATACAACAGGTGGTTTATGGTTCCAAGGTAAGCTTGCAAACAAAGTAGTGAGTGCAATGTCTTCAGCTCAAAATGCACACGGTGGTCAAGAGAAAACTATACAATCTGTATATACTACAATGATGCACTGGGGTGCGATTATTGCTGCACCTGGTTACACAGATCCAGTTATTTTCGCATCAGGTGGTAACCCTTACGGTACTAGTGTTACAGTTGACCAAGATGGAAACATGCAAGAGGATGTAGAAGCAGCTGTTAAGCACCAAGCGAAACGTACAATTCAAATTGCCGCTGCAGTTAAAAACGGTTTACAATAATTAAAGCTTTCAAATAATTAAGCTCCCCTTATCTTTAAAAAGGGGAGCTTTTTCGTGTTGAAGGTAGAAGTATATTCCATCAGCTTGCTTTATGTGTGTTGGTATAACTAGGAATATCATATTGATAAAAATAAACAATATAATAAATAAAGATTGATAATAAATAGTTAAATACACTACAGAAGCAAACATTCTCTTTCCTTAAGGCAATGTTCAGTATTTTACTATTTTTATTAAACGAATCGTACTTATAGTTCTATCTTTTAACAAACTTTCTATACTTATTACATCTAAACTAAATAGGTAATTCATCCACACATCTAGCTTCGCAAACAATTTTCTCATTCGTAAACGGATGAATAAAAGTAAGTCTTTTGGCGTGCAACGCTTGCCTAGGAAATAATGACTTGCCACCATATAGAAGATCACCTACAAGGGGATGTCCGATATAGCTAAAATGAACCCGTATTTGATGTGTTCGTCCAGTATCAAGCTGTACTTCTACAAGTGTTAATGGTTTTTTCAGGTAGTCATCTTTTATAACCGTATAATGTGTAATTGCTTCTTGACCAGAAGGTGAAACTCTTCGTCGGGTGCTGTGATGTCGATCTCTGCCAATAGGTTCATGAATTGTACCCTTCTTCTGTTTTAACCGTCCATGAATAATGGCCGAATACGTTCTTTTAATTTTTCTTTCAAGTAAAAGCCTATCAAGAATCGCCTTGCTAAGTGCATGCTTTGCAAATAATACAGCACCTGATGTATCACGATCTAAGCGGTGAACATGCATGACCCGACTTTGTTCCCCTTGTGATTGAAGATGAAAGGCAACATAGTGTGCTAACGTTTCACTATCGTCTGGTCCATTAGGATGAGTATCAATACCTGCAGGCTTGTTCACCACAAGTAAGTGCTCATCTTCAAATAACACGTCTAATTCAGAATACAGCGGAGTGATTCCGTATGCTTCTGGCTTAAATAGATCTATTTGTAGGATGTCCCCTTTTTTAAGAGGAATTTTCCAGTCCAACAATTGACCGTTCACTTGTATAGACTTATTCATTCTCAATTCGTGAACAAGTTTTTTCGGTGCCTGCCACTCCTTCTTCAGAATATCCTCGATAGTGTGACCATTCCAATTTTCAGTTAGTGGAATTTCAAATAATGTGCCTTTTTTTTGCATGTTGTTCTTCCCTTTCGAATCGGTATTATTACGAAATATACTTAATATAGTATGGCTTAAATTACCACGCTATAATGCTTTCGAAATATGTTATTCTATTCTTATCTTAATACGTAATTAGAGTGATTAGTAGAAAATGATTTATTAAAAAGAAAGCCCTAGAAGGAAAAGATTTAGGGCATCGTTTCATTTTTATAAAAAGAACCTTCTACTTCGACTCATAAAAAAAGGTGGTTTAAGATTGTGAAAGTCCTATTAGCTTCTACGCCAGAGCAAGAAGAAGAGATTCAAAATCTTATTAGGTATATGTATTCTTCTATCTTTCCAGAGTATTTTACCGATCATGAGATTAAGAAGTTTGATTCAGAGTGGCAAGTATTACATATTGAAACGAAAAATTCTGAATATGTTGGAACTATGCAAGAAGCTCTTCAGATTATTACTAGTTTGAATACGATGATTTCGATTATTGAAAGCTGCAACATGAATGATGTTTATGAAGAAATGTTCTATCATAATGTAGAGATTCTTCAGGGATTTGGGATGTTTTTTCCGTTTTCTTTTCAGCAGTTTTCGAATGAGAACAGTAGTAAGCAATCTTTGAGTATGTATTCGAAGGCTGATAATCATTTGTTAGTATAGTTTTTAATTAGCACCCTTTGTGGTGCTTTTTCTTTTTGAAAAATATAGTTTTTACATAGTCCGTTGCTTTCCGCTCCAGGTGCTTGCTTTCCGCGGGGCGGGAGTGAGCCTCCTCGCTTCGCTGTGGGGTCTCACTGTTCCCGCTATGTCCCGCAGGAGTCAAGCACCTTCCGCTCCAAGCAACTCAGTGCTTAGGACAATTAGGTTCGTAACTTAAGAGAGAGGCTTTCAGTTCATCTTGAAATAAAAATAACTCTGTAAGATTCTAATTGTTGAAAACAAAAAGCCAACAATAAAGTACAGGGGTGTGTACTCCATTGTTGGCTTGGATTGCTTAGTTTAATACGTGTTCTTGGAACCAGCTTTCGAACACGTCTTCGGGTTGAGAGCCTTCGATTCTTGCGACACTTTCTCCATCTTTGAAGTGAACGATCGTTGGGGTTGCTTGAATACCGTACTTATCCCAGCCTTGTTGGAATTCTAGGACGTTATATTGTACAAGGTCAATGCCTAGGTCTTTTGCAAGTGGAGCTACAACGGGTGTTGTATTTTTACAGTGAATACAATTGGAAGCATAGAAATATACTGTTACGTCCTCACCTGCGTTTAATTTCTCTTCTAGCTCCGCTGGTAGAATAACATTTTCGTAATTAGGATCATCTAAAAGTGCAATCGTTTCAGGAGCAAGCTTGTCTTTTTCAAAAGGATTTCCTTCTGTTTTTTGATTGTTTTGCATGGTAGTAATGACAGCAATGGCAACAAATAAAGCAACGATGATTCCGACAAATAGTAGAACTTTCTTCATTACTTTTCCTCCTTAATGTTTCGTAGAGTGATTAAGCTCATGATTAGTATAATAATGAATGCTACTAAAGCAAGTAATGGGATGGTCACAAAGCCAAACCAATTAATATATTGTCCTGTACATGGAATTCTTCCACAGGCAGGAGCAGATTCTGTGAGGAATGGTATTTTTTGAATAGAATAGTGATAAAGAGAGATTAGGATACCAATACTAGAGAGAGCTACTGAATAAGCAGCTGCTTTAAAATCTTTGCGAATATACGCGATTCCTAGAACAATGACCATAGGATACATTAGAATGCGCTGATACCAACAAAGCTCACATGGCTCATACCCTACTATTTCAGAAAAATAAAGACTCCCCGCTGTTGCAATTAATGATGCAGCCCATGCGATAAAAAATGTATTTTCGGATTTCTTATTCATAAAATTCCTTTCTGTACTGTAGTAGAATGACGATTCATTTGTCTTTTAAAATTATAGTATGCTATACAGATAAAAGTAAAATACAAATCACTAATGTCACGAGATTGTCTTATTTTTGTGTTTATTTTCCCAGAATTTTGTATTAAGAGTACTAAACAAAAATAGAAACCTCAGGTGGTAAAAACTTTTTAATTGTATATAGATACATAAGTAGTCAGAGTTCCTTTTTGTTGGATTCTTTTGATACTATAGAGTAGTAGTTGGCTTTATGTTTTTACTATATAAATCAAGGGTAAAGCACTCGTATAACTAAAAGGAGTGGACAAATAGTATGTCAGAAAAACTAGATTTATCACAGTTTGAGAAGAAAATGATCATTCGTCCTATGGAAGAAAAGGACATAAAAGATATAATTGCGCTGCAATCTGTATGCTTTCCAGGCATGGATCCTTGGAAGGTTGAACACTTGGAAAGTCATTTAGATGTGTTTCCAGAGGGGCAAATCATAGCCGAATTAGATGGCGAAATCATTGCATCTTGTTCAAGCTTAATCATTAACTTTGATGAATATGATGATCGTCATACTTGGGATGACGTAACAGATAACGGCTATATCACTAATCATAACCCAGATGGTTATAATCTATATGGTATTGAAGTAATGGTTCACCCTGAGTATCGTCGCATGAAAGTAGGGCATCGATTATATGAGGCTCGTAAAGACTTAGCGAGAAAATGGAACCTTAAGAGTATTATCATCGGGGGAAGAATTCCAAACTATCATAAATACTCTGAAGAAATGTCTCCAAGAGAATATGTTGATTCTGTTCAGATGCATAAAATTTATGACCCGGTATTATCTTTTCAATTATTAAATGCATTTACATTAATGCGTATTAACCCAAACTACTTGCCAGATGATAAGAAATCACAAAATTACGCAACATTAATGGAATGGAATAATGTTGATTACCGTCCATCAAGTAAGAGACATTTTAAAACAAGTCATCCTGTTCGAATTTGTGTTGTGCAATATATGATGCGCAAAATAGACTCGTTTGAAGAGTTTGCCAATCAGGTAGAATATTTTACGGACGTTGCTTCTGATGCGAAATCTGATTTTGTTGTATTTCCTGAAATTTTCACAACACAATTAATGTCCTTCCTACATATAAAATCACCAAGCTTGGCTATTCGAAAGCTTGCTGAGTTTACAGAAGAATACATTGAACTATTTACAGATCTAGCCGTTCGCTACAACGTGAATATCATTGGTGGTTCACACTTCGTAAAAGAAGATGATGATGAGGTGTACAACATCTCGTATTTATTTAGACGTGATGGAACTATTGAAAAGCAATATAAAATACACATCACTCCAAATGAGCGTAAATGGTGGGGGATTAGTCCTGGAGATCAAGTAAAAGTGTTTGATACAGACTGTGGAAAAATAGCGATTCAAATCTGCTACGATATTGAATTCCCTGAGCTTGCTCGTATTGCAACAGACAAGGGAGCGAAAATTATCTTTACACCTTTCTGTACAGAGGACCGTCAAGGGTATTTACGAGTTCGTTACTGTGCTCAGTCACGTGCTGTTGAAAATCAAATTTATACGGTTATCTCAGGAACTGTTGGAAATCTACCACAAACAGAAAATATGGATATTCAATATGCTCAATCAGGCATCTTTGCACCATCAGATTTCGAATTTGCTCGTGATGGAATTGTTGGAGAAACAAACCCTAATATCGAAATGGTACTTATCGGAGATGTCGACCTTGAAGTATTACGCCGTCAAAGACAATCTGGTACAGTACGTCAACTAAAAGACCGCCGTCACGACGTCTATAGCGTTAAATACAAAAAGTAGAGGGACGGACCTCTAAGTTCTTAACCTCACACAGTATTCTGTGTGAGGTTTTATATGTCATTATACATCGTAAGAATACAAACTAATTATTTTTAAAACATGGCAAATGGAACACTAAATAATATGTTAAAATACCTATATTAGGAAATTGTCACATTGTGACGTTTTCTATTAAGAGGAATATTTACTTGGCGCTAGAATACATAATAAAGTAATTTTCTTTGGAGGCGAGGATAAGATGTCCTGGAACGAAGTTTATGAGAAATGGAAGCATTTCGAAGGTTTGGACACAGAATTAAAAGAGCTTTTAGCAAAACAAGAAGAAAACGAAAAGGATCTTGAAGATGCCTTCTATAAAAACCTTGAATTCGGGACAGGTGGCATGCGTGGAGAAATTGGTGTAGGGACCAATCGAATGAATATCTACACAGTAAGGAAGGCGTCACAGGGCCTTGCAAATTATATTAAGGAGCAAGGGGGAGAAGCAATCCAACAAGGTGTAGTCATTGCATATGATTCGCGTCATAAATCCCCAGAGTTCGCGATGGAAGCTGCTCGTACACTATCATCGAATGGTGTTAAGACATATGTATTTAAGGAGTTAACTTCTACTCCAGAATTATCATTTGCTGTTCGATACTTACGTGCATTTTCTGGAATCGTTATAACTGCGAGTCATAACCCGCCAGAATACAATGGTTATAAAGTATATGGTAATGACGGTGCACAACTTCCACCTCACGTAGCCGATGTTGTTATTTCAAAAGTAAATGCAGTTACAGATGAGCTTTCACTTTCTGTAAAGAGTGAAGAAGAATTAAAGGGGAACGGTTTAATTGAAATGATTGGTGAGGAAGTCGATCAATCCTATTTAGAGCATTTGATAACCGTATCGGAAAAACCTCAAATCTCTAATGAGGTAGATTTAAAAATTGTATTTACGCCTCTTCATGGAACAGCATTGAAAATGACTGAACGTGGTTTGAATGCTTTAGGATATAAGCATGTACATATTGTTAAGGAACAAGCAATACCAGATCCTGAATTTTCAACGGTCGCCTCACCAAACCCTGAGGAAAAATCAGCATTTGAATATGCAATTAAAGAAGGCAACAAAGTGGATGCAGATATTCTAATTGCAACGGATCCTGATGCTGACAGATTAGGTGTGGCGGTTAAGGATTCAAATGATGAATACATACTGTTAACAGGAAACCAAACAGGTGCGATTCTTATTGATTATATACTTGCGCAAAGAGCAGAAAAAAATATCCTTCCACCAAATGGAAGAGTGTTTAAAACCATCGTAACCTCCGAATTAGGAAGGAAAATAGCAGAGCATTACGGGGCTTCTGTAGAAGATGTTCTTACAGGATTTAAATTTATCGGTGAAAAAATAAAGCAATACGAAGAAACTGGAGAATACGAATTTCTTTTTGGCTATGAGGAAAGCTACGGGTATTTAATTAAAGACTTCGCTCGTGATAAGGATGCGATTCAAGCAGTACTAGCTGCAACAGAGGCGGCAGCTTTCTATAAGAAGCAAGGGAAAACATTATACGATGTTCTACTTAGTCTTTATGAACGTTTTGGTTATTATAAAGAGGGTCTTAAATCACTCACATTAAAAGGAAAGCATGGAGCAGAACAAATAAAAGCCATTCTTGCTGATTTCAGGCAAAATCCTTTAAAAGAAATTGCTGGTCAACATGTAGTTGTTGCAGAAGATTACTCAAACAGCAAAAGAACCGATTTACGTACTACTGAGGTTGAGGATATTCATCTGCCTGCTTCGAATGTTATAAAATATTTCTTAGAGGATGGCTCCTGGGTCTGTTTAAGACCATCCGGAACAGAGCCAAAGGTGAAGTTTTACTTTAGTGTAATTGGAGATTCTGATGAGGATGCAGCTCAGAAGCTTTCAGTACTACAAGACGAATTTATGAAAAAAATTAGTCAGATGACAAAGGAATTAACAAATACGATTTGATAACATTTGAGGACTGAGGGATTGTTTCCCTCGGTTTTTTTATATTATGCATTGAGATGAAATCACCACTTTTAGTTCTTTTCTATAAAGTCCTCAGTCAAAAGTCGTAGCATGTTTCATTCAAATTGTGAATCCCTTAGAGCATGTTGTTTTGTATAATGATGGTAGAGACTAAGGGGAGGACCTCAAGTTGAAACAAATACCCGTGTCAAACACTCAGCTCCTAAAAGAAATAGCGGAGCTTTTAAATGAAGAAACAGAGTTAAAGTCGATGCTTTCTGGTGCACTAAGAAAGTTTATAAATGGCTCTGATTTTACAACTGGGTGGATGTTCTTTATTACAGAAGAAGGACATCATCAGTTAGTAGCAGCCGAAAATTTACCTCCATCCTTAGAAGATAATCATTGTCAGCTCATGACTAAGGGTGGGTGTTGGTGTGTTAATAAATTTCTAAAAGGATCATTAACAAAGGCCTCAAACATCATTGAATGCCAACGGATAGAAAAAGCCATTCTTGAAAATCGAGGTGATACAGCTGACATTACCTATCATGCTACTGTTCCGCTGCAATCAGGTTCAGAATCATTTGGGCTCATGAACATTGCTGCACCGAATAAAACACATTTTAGTAAAGATGAACTTGCGTTAATTGAATCCGTTGCTTTCCAGATTGGTTCAGCAATAAAAAGAATCATGCTTACAAAAAAAGAACAAGACCTTGCATTAATTGCAGAGCGAAATCGACTTGCAAGGGACCTGCATGATTCTGTGAATCAGTTGCTTTTTTCATTAACACTTACTGCCAGGGGAGGCGCAGTGCTATCTGATAAACCTGACATCAAGGAAACCTTCCAAACAATTCAAGGTATGGCTCAAGAAGCACTTTCGGAAATGAGGGCTTTAATCTGGCAACTTCGACCACAAGGACTTGAGAAAGGATTTATTCAAGCAGTTAAAGGGTACGCCGATATGTTAGGAATAGAGGTTATTGTAAAGGTAGATGGTGTCACTTGCTTGTCTTCTAAAATTGAGGAAGTAATTTGGAGAGTGAGTCAGGAAGCATTAAATAACTGTAAAAAGCATTCAGGTGTCAATCAAGTTCATTACTCAATTCAAAATAATAAAGAATCCATTGAGCTCCAAATAAAAGACCACGGTTGTGGATTTCATTTCCAAGGAGCAAAGGTCATACCATCAGTCGGAATTCAAAGTATGAAAGAACGAGTAGAAGCACTAGGTGGGAAGTTTACATTGATTAGTCAATTAGGAAAGGGTACGGAAATTTCAATCTGTATTCCATTATAGGGGGATATTCATGTCTATTCGAATAGTAATTGCTGATGATCACCAAGTTGTGCGCAGAGGGTTAATGTTCTTCTTGAAAACGCAAGAGGATATTGAAGTTGTTGGTGAAGCATCGAACGGAGAAGAGGCCATTGAGCTTGCTAATACACTACATCCACATATTATTTTGATGGATCTTATTATGCCTATAATGGATGGCATTGAAGCAACCAAAAGAATAAAGGTGAAGAACCCAGAAATAAAGGTGCTGATGCTTACCAGTTTCTCTGATCAGGATCATGTCATCCCTGCTCTTGAAGCTGGTGCATCTGGATTTCAGCTTAAAGATATAGAGCCTGATGAACTTGTTGCATCCATTCGGAAATTATTACAAGGTGAAAATTCACTGCATCCAACGGCCACCAATCATTTACTTACGAGAATTTCTCGAAAAGAACCTCAAAATCGTCTAGTTGATTTAACAAACCGAGAAAAAGATGTACTACTTGAATTATCAAAAGGAAAAAGTAATAAAGAAATTGCATCAAGTTTGTTTATTACAGAAAAAACAGTTAAAACACATATTTCTAATATCTTTTCAAAGCTTGAGGTATCAGATCGAACACAAGCTGCACTATATGCTGTTAAACATGGATTAGTTGAAGGAAATTAGAGATAGAGAAAGGACTACATGGCTAATGCCAGTAGTCCTTGTTGGTGGAATTCTTTTACATATTAATATAATGCTCTTCTGTACTTGCTATTGTCTCTTCCAGTCCAATAGTGAAGTTCGCATGTTCAATATATCGAAACAACGTATATAGTTTTGATTCAATTTCATCGTAATCATGAGAGAAATTATAAGCATGTAGGAAATGCTCAATTTTTTTAGAAAGCAGGTTATCTTTTGTACGCACCATCAGGATTAGCAGGTTATCCCATTCGGAGCGATGTGTATAATACAATGCTCTGTCATAATCTACTTTGTTCATGATTGTCCCTCCTTCTTAAGGAGTACTTATAGTGTATGTTCAAAGGACGAAATGTTTCGCTGAAAAACTTGGTACCTTGGTATGATGGGTTTCCTTGTATTGGATTGGATAAGCCTTTTAATGAAAATGGGGTCAATTAGGCTGTTTGTATAATACGAACTAGCTTCTTCATTTCGTAAACTTTTGCTTAAAATTCTTCTTTTTTATTAACATAAGCAAACAATGAAAGTCCACATTATTTGTTCAAAATCATGTACAACAGGTGAAAACAGCCTTGAGGATTTAGTAAGAATAATTCACCTGCAATTCCTCTAGCTCCTATCTTGTTCTCATCAAACAAAATGTTTTTTCATACATTGAAGGTAAGAGCATTTAAGGGGGAAATCAAATGAATCTGGAGGAAGAAAAGCAGCTGAAATATGCAATTGAAGAAATCACTGAAATTGCAAAAGGTTTTGGATTGGATCCTTATCCGATGAGGTATGAAATTTGTCCTGCAGAAATTATATACACATTTGGTGCTTATGGGATGCCGACACGCTTCTCCCATTGGAGTTTTGGAAAACAATTTCATAAAATGAAGCTTCAATATGATTTAGGCTTAAGTAAGATCTATGAGCTTGTGATTAATTCCGACCCATGTTATGCCTTTTTATTAGACTCCAATTCATTAATTCAGAATAAACTAATTGTTGCGCATGTACTAGCTCATTGTGATTTTTTCAAAAATAATGTTCGTTTTGCTAATACGAAGAGGGATATGGTTGAAAGTATGGCTGCAACAGCTGAGCGTATCCGATATTATGAGAAAGAGCATGGGAAAAAGGAAGTTGAAACCTTTTTGGATGCTGTACTTGCCATTGAAGAGCATATCGATCCTTCACTCATGCGACCAAAGCTTTCTTGGTCAAGTGAGGATATTGAGAAATGGGAAGATGAATATGACGTTGAGACAACCTCACCATACGATGATTTATGGTCCTTAGACGAGAAGCCAAAACGAAAAGATACAAATAAGAAGAAGGTAAAAAAAATACCACCACAGCCTGAAAAGGACATTGTGCTATTTATAGAGCAGTACAGTAGAGAATTAACAGATTGGCAAAGAGACATCATGACCATGATGCGAGAAGAAATGCTCTATTTTTGGCCACAATTAGAGACGAAGATCATGAACGAAGGCTGGGCTTCGTATCGTAAAGATGTTTATAGGAATAATTAGAGGGTATTTTTAAAGTATTTGGTAATAATGATAAAAAAGACATTGGATAAGGTGGTGAATTTAATGGACAATGCTAGTGTGAGCTTGTATAATA
This sequence comes from Rossellomorea marisflavi, assembly GCA_003667865.1. GTDB lineage: Bacteria > Bacillota > Bacilli > Bacillales > Bacillaceae_B > Rossellomorea > Rossellomorea marisflavi_C. The sequence goes on from CP033051.1 coordinate 2,472,378, forward strand.
TTAACAAAAGCATTGGGGGAGTGATCAATTTGGTACCAGTTGCGGCACCTTTAAAACAAGTTCAAAAACAAAGTCACTCAACAGGAAAAACGGCTATGGATATTAGAAAAAAACGTGGAGTTCGAACATTAGCAGGAAAACGTTTGGCTGAACTTTGTAAGGAAGGTAAGTAAATGTCTGGATTCATAATCGATTCAAATGATGTTATATATGAAGATTTTAGCCAAGCATCGATTGCTGTTGATGCTTGTTTTCTTTTGGCTTATTTAGATGCAGATGATCCAAGAGGTGACAGGGTTTCTGAATTATTCGATAAATGGTCAGTAGAAAATATTACTGAGTTAGTAATAACTAATAAGATTGCAGCAGAGATCGTCCATAATCTTTTCAAGAATACTATTAGAGATGTTTTATACCTCATACATAAAATAAATACAAGAAGTTATCAACCTACATACGAAGATTTAATGATTATTGGGGATATAACAACTGCAAGAAACCTAGCTAGGTATGTACCCACTACTAAATTGGACGAGTTGGTTAGACATGGTGAACTTTATTACAGTATAGAAAGCATATTAAAGGACTTTAAAAAACATCAAATGAATCGTGAAGGATTACATAATTATTATAACCAAGCGGTAGATACCTTCCAAGGCTTGATTAGGGATTTATCAAGTGATCTTTCTATTACAGTTAATACACCTGATCTTGATGATAATGTTGTTCAAGAATTAGCATTAAATATTATGCGTATGCAACAACTAGATGTATTTGATGCATTTCATATTGCTAGTTCAACACTCCAAGGTTGTAATTATTTTGCAACTCTTGATAGTGATTTCATTCATACATACTATACCACTGAAAGTATTGGGGAACTTAAAATACTAAAAGTTGCATAAGAGTATAGTTCATCTCGTAAGACAAAAATCTGGAATTATATTTCCAGATTTTTTTGTTGGCATCGAAAATAATTATATACAACATATAGGTTTAAATTAATTATTGAATACTATATATTGATTTTATTGCTTGACCAATATTAACCATAGGGGATATAATATGGTTATGAATAACTAGGAACGTACATTCGTTTTTTCTAGAGAGGAGACTTTATGAACAATAACTTTTCTGCTTCAAACCAACTAGACGATTTGCTTCAACGTGTTGGTGCAAAACTTCAAATCAGTAAAACACAACGAAAACTTGCCGAAGAAAGGTATCTTGCAGTAGGAACATGGCTTTCTAAAGATGAAGACTTGTTTAATGGGGCTGATATTGAAATCTACCCTCAAGGTTCGTTAAGCATAAGCACAACTGTTAAGCCACTTTCTAAACAGGAATACGATCTTGATTTGGTTTGTCAAATTAATCAAACTTGGCAAGGAAAAGACCCATTAAAACTGTTAAACTCCATTGAAAAACGCCTCAAAGGAAACAAGATGTATGAAGGCATGGTTGAACGGAAAAACCGATGCATTCGACTAAATTATGCAAATGAGTTTCACATGGATATACTACCAGCTCATCCAGCTGACAATACATCAAGCACTAGTGTAAAAGTCCCTGACCGAAAAGCGAAAGATTGGAAGGATAGTAATCCAAAAGGATACGCAGATTGGTTTAATGACAGGTCTCATCAGTATGAAATACTGCTTGAAAAAAGAGCAGATATTAAACCTCTCCCACATGATGACAGCATCGAAAGAAAGCCGCCACTAAAGCGAGCGGTTCAATTAATAAAACGATATCGGGATGTTTATTTTGAAGATAATCCTGATTCAGCTCCTATCAGTATTGTATTAACAACACTAGCTGGACACATTTATGAAGGACAAGCCTCTGTTCACGAAGCAATTTCAGATATTTTGGATGGAATTCTTATGCAACTTCCAAATAACGGGAAAAGGCTTGTTGTGCTAAATCCGACTAATCAAAAGGAAGATTTAAGTGAACGATGGGAAGGACATCCAGAGTTGTACAAGGAATTCTTGAAGTTCATCCGTGACTTCAAAGCAAAATGGGATGAAATAAGTGAACTTCGAGGTATTCATGAAATTGCAGAAGAACTAAAGTTGATGTTTGGAGAAAATGTAATTAATGAAATCATAAAAGAACAAGCTGAGTACACGGAGAAGGCAAGGAAAAACAATTTACTTGGAGTAGTGGGTGCAGGAATATTAGTAGCAGCAACAAAAGAAGAAAATGTTACAGCACTAAGGAAAAATACATTTTATGGCGAGTAAGCAGATTCCATTTAAAAAACACCACATTCCGATCTCACAACAAATTGTTGCAATGAATCTCGCTTTTCCTGATTTTCAAGTGGAGTGGAAAAAGAACACTGTAATCTGGACGGGAAATATACAACCAACTTCCCTTAGCAAAACCTATATGATTGAAATCACTTATTCGTTGGACTTGCGGCAACCAGATGTGATTGTTCTTACACCTTCATTAAAAAAAAGAGGGGAGGAAAAAATTCCTCATGTGTACCCAGGGAACAAGTTATGTCTTTTTCGTCCAAAAAAGAAGGAATGGACAAAGGATATGTTTATTTCAGAAACGATTGTTCCTTGGGCATCCCTCTGGTTATATTACTATGAGGTTTGGCATGCAACAGGAGAATGGTTAGGTGGAGGAGAACACCCAGTAAATAGAAATAAAAAGAAAAAATTCGTAGGTTAGAGGAGACAATCTATGTCAAAAACAAGCATTCCTGATAAAGTGAAAATAAGACTTTGGGGTAAAGCAGCAGGAAGATGCCAATATGAGGGGTGTAATGAACCCCTTTGGAGAGACTCGTTAACACAATGGGAATTTAACGCAGCATACATTGCTCATATAATCGCAGACAGTCCAAATGGTCCAAGAGGACACGAAACACTTTCAGAAAAATTAGCGAAAGACATCTCCAATTTAATGTTGATGTGTGATAAACACCATAGATTAATAGATAAGGAAGATGTTAAAGGTCATCCAGTCAAAAGATTAATGGATATGAAGAAAAAACATGAAATGCGAATTGAACTGGTAACCTCAATTGGTGAAGACCGAAAAAGCCATGTTTTATTATATGGTACAAATGTCGGTGATCACAGTTCACCAGTCTATTGGGAAAGAACAACACCAGCAATGTTGCCTAATAGGTACCCAGCGGAGAAACCTGCTATTGAGTTGAGTATAAGAAATAGTCCATTTCGCGATCATCAGGAAATGTATTGGACATTGGAGAGGGAAAGTTTAAGAACTCAATTTTCAGATAAAGTAAAACGAAGATTGGAATTAGGCGATATCCAACATTTGTCTGTATTTGCATTAGCACCACAACCACTTTTAATTGAGTTAGGTGTTCTGGTCTCTGATATTTGTCAAACTGATGTGTATCAATTACACAGAGAACCTTCCGATTGGAAATGGCAAGATAATCCTGATGTCTATAATTACATCGTAGAAGAACCTGAAATCATCCATGAAAATGTAGCTCTAAATTTATCATTAAGTGCTACGATTGATAATGAGCGAATTACGAATGTTTTAGGAACTGACACATCGATTTGGAATGTAACCATTCCTAATCCAAACAATGACTTCTTAAAAAGTAGTGTTCAGTTAAGTGAAATTCGTACAGTTTTTAGGGAATTACTGAATAAAATCAAAATGATACATGGTCAGGATACGATTATTCATGTATTTCCTGCTGTTCCTGTTTCAGTAGCTGTTGAATTAGGAAGAGTTTGGATGCCTAAAGCGGATTTGCCACTTTCCTTATATGATGAAAAGGGTGGTTTCCACCATGCTTTTACCATTGGAGACACAACACGTCAAAAAGAAAAAGTCTCGCTTTAAATCATTTCACATATTATTAAGTAATCACTAACAAAACGAAAAAGACAAGGAATTAGTTAATTCCTTGTCTTTTTCGTTTTGTAATAATCTCATCGAACATCAAAAGCTACTCATTACTATAAGTGAAACACTTCACAATTTTCAATTACGAATTTGCGATCAGCAAATTGTTTGCTAATATTTTCTCAAGTTGGTTTAAAATCATCTTATTTTCCCCTACATATTGAACATATAGATTTTTTAAAAAGTTTTTTGAATTGTACAAAATAATATTCATCACAGGGAAATAGATTTAATTGGTTGTTAAGTAATTTTCTTCAATACTACCTTCATATATTTACATTAGTAAAGTTGAAGGAAGGTAGTACAATGAGAAATTATAATGTGCACGAAGCCGTAAAGTTACTAGATAAATATTACATCACAGATTCAATTCAAATGGTCACGAGATGGTTAAGGGAAAGGAAAATTGCGGGCGTACCTAGTTCTAATCGTAAAAATGGGTGGATTATAACAGAAGAGGAGTTATTTGCATTTATTGAAGAAAAACGTCCAGGTCTTCCACAAATCATGAGTGTGTATGAAGATTATATAAAAAACTTAACAATTGAAAAAAATGAAGAGTCACGAAATGAATATACAGACGGAGAGGCTATTCATCAAGTAGAAATTAATAAGCAGGAAAAAGATGAAGGACAGTATAGTTCTGATTTAGTAGAACAAAATCAATCACTTGAAGAAATGGTTCAACAATTGCTAGAAGAACATTCATTACTTAACCAAAGAATGGTTGAGGTTATTGCCCAAAATCAAGACCTAATTGAGGAAAATAAAACCCTGTTGGAATTATACGAAATGATGGATATGGAATTAAAGGAAATGAAGGATCAAAATAGATCAAAAGAAAAATTGAAGTCAGAAGAGGATCAGACTACAAAAAAAACAGTATCTAACACAAAGGGAAAGGCAAAACAAACTATAAAACTTGATATGCCATTTAAGTCATTTTGTACTATTGCAGATGAGGCTATTGAAGAGTCGAATAAAGAAATTGAAAAGAGCAAACTAGATACTATTTATAAAGAAGTTTATGGACAGTTATGTGAAAATGAAAAAATAAAAGGTGAACTTCTATCAGAAAGTGGATCAATTAAATGCCCTTATAGTAATAAACAATTCAAACAGCCTAAAAGGTTTATTAAACACGCCGTGCAAATGTTTATTGAAAGACAAAAAGTAGGTGAACAGGAAACTCTGGAGATGTTGAGTTAAACAGGGAAAGATGTGTAAATGGATGTTAAATTCACAACTTTACCTGTTCACTCAAGTAAAGAGTTAGAACCCTCTGTTGTTGGGATAAAGTAAAAAAATAAATCTATCCGTTCTCTTCAGCATATTCAATACTATAAAACGAGCACAATCAATTGCATCAATAAATAAGAAATTTACTGGATTATCTTCAAGAGCACAGTCTTTATAAACACAAAGACCATTACAAGTGACATTACTATCGTTTAGGAAATACGCCCGATACAATCCAATTTCGTCGTAATATACACCAATACCCTCATCAAATTCAATGATTCTATATTCTTCAAGCTGGAGGGATACAATTTTTTTATAGTAATAATTGATTTGATCTTTTAAATCATTCACCTACTTTTCACTTCCTTCAAGACGGATATCCTGGATTATAAAGTTCCGTTTTTTTCTACAATGTGTTGTATATAAGAAATTAAATGGTTTTCTTTGATTAATATGATTGGAAAGTGAACCTTTGAAAAAAGAAATGGCATGTTTTTTTCCATAAAACAATTTAAGGTGATTATTGCTCTTACCAAAAACCTCGCAGTTTGAATTAGAGTGAGATGGACAGTAAAAAACAGGTTTTGGTAGGTTGATACCATAGGGTTCAATACAATTAATATCGTCAAATAGATCTGTTGAAAAATGATTAATATGCATCTCTCCGATATACCTTTGAACAGGTTCTGCTAGTACCAGATTTTGCGTGTTCATCTGAATTGAATGACGAAACATTTCAATCTTATCCATTTCAGGAGTTATGGATAATCCTGCTGCTGCTTGGTGACCACCATATTTAATAAGCTGTTCGGAGCAACTATCAATTGCATTGACAATTGAAAAATCAGTTCCATTTACACTTCTTGCCGAACCTGTACCTGTATGTGAGACGACAATAGCAGGTTTTTTGTATTTCTCAGTAATCTTTGAAGCGATAATACCAATAATCCCATTGTGAAACTCATCGAAAACAACTATAACTTTATCCTTATGTAGCTCCTGGGCTTTAATCTGATTGTCAGCCATTAGAAATTGAGTATTTGTAAGTTCTTTTCTGTTTTTGTTTAGATTAATAATATAATCCACGTCATTATCTGAAATTGAGTCAGTCGTCAAAATTTGTACAGCAATGTTGGGGTCATCTATCCGTCCGCAAGAGTTGAAGATAGGTCCAAGTGTAAAACCAACCGTAGAACTATCTACATTTTTTACGTAGTTCTTTCCAAATATCTTTTTAAAGACAGGGTGCGGAGAGATGTTCATGATATGTAACCCTTCTTTACATATGGTTCTGTTTTCATCTTTAATCGGCATCATATCGGCAATAGTCCCTAATGTAGCTAACTCCAGATAAGATGCAAAATGTCTATCAAATTTCCTTTTTGCTACTTGATATAAGGCTTGTACCACTTTAAAGGCAACCCCAGCTCCTGCTAACTCAGAAAATGGGTATGTACTGTCATGTCGTTTTGGATTTATAAATGCATAGCAGTTAGGGAATTCTCCCAGTATTTCATGATGATCTGTTACAATGACATCAATTCCTTTTTCTTTAGCTACTTTTAACGCCTCGTGAGCACTTGAGCCGTTATCGACTGTGATAATAAGAGAAGTGTTTGGCTCAACTTGCTTGATGGCTTCAGCAGATAAACCGTAACCTTCACTTCTTAATGGAAGTCGAAATGAAACATTCCCTTTAAAACGTTTCAAAGCAGTAAATAATATCGTTGTTGAAGTAATCCCATCCACGTCGTAGTCCCCGAAAATTAGAATTTTTTCCTTTTGTTTTATCGCTTTTACAATCCGAATAATTGCCTTTTTCATATCGTTCAGCAAAAACGGATTATGTAAGTCATTTATTATGTCGGGATAAAAGAATTTCGATAACTTTTCTTCTGAATCAAATCCGTGAGCAAATAAGTAATGCCCAAGTATGGGATCGATCCAAAATGACCTTGATAAATACATAATCATACCGTACTTTGGATGTTGTTCTAGAGGTGTATCAAACGGAATCCACTTCATTTTCAGCACTCTCTTTCTTTTGATAAAACCAAATAAATTGTTCTCCTTTAAAAATCGACAATGAATGAAAGTAGTCTTCTCCAGGTTCTTGTGTGGTTTCATAATAAGATTGATAATAGGGAAGAAGAGTATGTAATCTATTTGTATCTTTCATCATCCATCGTCGATAAAAGGAAGCGGGTATCGGAAATGCATTTTGATAACATATACAGCCTTTGGTGATGGAAAAATAAAATTCAAACGGCTGATCAAAATCCAGTCCACTGATATCCTCCTTAAAAAAGAGTGTCCCTTTATTTTTAAAACGAATTAATGAAAGTTTTAATTGAAGAATGCTATTATAGTGTTTGGTTTCAAGCATTTGGAGTAATGTTAGTGGTTTCACTTGTTGACCTCCCTATGACGTAACATTAAAAACAATTTCAATTTCTTTTTCTTCAAATAAAATAACTTTTTCAACAAGGGTCTGAACCAGTGCCTTTGCTTCAACCACAGGAAGTGTTTCAATGGCATCAATAATTGTTCTGACTTTTTTGTTTACGATTTTTTCTAGCTTTTCAGTATCAACGGTTTTGGTACTTTGTCTGTTTTCAGATTCTGTCACGATTTTCTCCATTCTTGCTTTTTCTCTCTGCAAATCATCAAGTTCAATGAGTCCAGCAGTATAGGCTTCAACTTTACGCTTGTACCTATTTTTAGCTGTACGAATTTGTTGTTGAATTTCCTGATGTTCATTTTCGCTAACCTTATTCGCAAGGCTGATGATAAAATTATGACTTAAAGAATTGGATAGTTGTAACAACCCTACTTTAAACCAATCCTCTACATCTGTTGCATCATAATACTTACTTACACAAGTTCCCTTGTTTTTATTTGCCGAGCATCGATAGACACGTCTCCGATTTGTTTTCGGTCCATGCCAACTAATACTCATTGCAGCCCCGCACTTTCCACATTTCAAATACCCACCTAAGAGGTGAGGACTTGTTTTGGCTCTTGGTGGTGTTTTTCTTTGATTCATTCTCAGTTGTACTAATTCCCAACTGTCCCTATCTACGATTACTGGTACAGCATCTTCAACCACTACCCATTCATCGTCATCTTTTTCTTTTTTCTTTTTATTTCCGCGGTCCGTTCGGTTCCACATAACTGTCCCCTTGTAAACTGGGTTTGAAAGCATTAATTTTATGGAGCGAATAGACCATTCTTTATCAAATTTAGATAGAATCCCCTCTTCATTTAATTTTTTAGCGATACTGTAAAATCCCCACCCTTTGTGTAAGTAATAATCAAAAATACGATCTACTACTTTTGCTTCTTCCGCATTTATCACAAGTTCTTTATTTACAAGGTCATATCCATAAGGACTTTGCGTTAACCATTTACCTTGTGTTGCTGCATGATACATATTCTCAAAGACACGTTCACGAATTCGTTCCCGTTCAAATTCAGCAACGGCTCCTAAAACTTGAAGGGTAAGTCGCCCTGATGGAGTATTTGTATCAAAAGATTCACTAATAGAAACAAATGTCACATTATGTTCGTTGAATACGTCAATAAGTTTTAATAAATCAAGTAGCCTACGACTCATCCGATCAAGTTTAGTGACTAATATTTTTGAAATTGTTCCTTTGTTCACACCATCAATTAACTTTTTTAGGTAGGGTCTTTCTAAATCTTTAGCTGAGTAACCATCGTCAATAAAAAGAACGGGTTCCTCATCCCATCCCATTGCTCGGCAGTATGCTTGTAATCGGTTTTGTTGTTCTTCTAACGATATTCCCTCTCTTGCCTGTTCATCTGTTGAAACACGGCAATAAATTGCAATCACTCGCTCTGTCATGACATTATATGGGGTCATTTATTTTCCTCCCACTCACCTTTGTCCTATTTATATGAAAAAATAAGATCAAACATGAGTTTTATAGGGTTGTCCACCTCCTCCTCTTGCATAGATTTTAAAAAGGGGGATGGTTATGGCTGAACTAAAGGTACGTTATTCAATACAACAAAGAGATAAAACCAGGTATTCTTTTGAATCATGGTCAGATCTCAGTGAAAAAAATGGACAACAACTCCTTAATTCCTTTTTACTTTGGGAAAGGCAACTGCGAAAATCGGCAAGCATTCAGCTTTTAAGTAGAGAGCTTAAATTAGATTCAGATAAACTACTCAATGTTGAAGTAAAGAACTACAAAAAGAGTCTAACCGATATTGGTTAGACTCTCCTATATTTCATTCATTATTCACCAAAATGAACGATTATTTATAATTATGAATAAGATTTCCATATTCTGTTTACAATGTAGCTACACTTATTTTTCTTTTAAGAGAAGTTCCAGCCCTTTTTCCATTGTTGTTAGCAAGTAATCAACACCTTCAGGGTTAAGGCGAGTCAATTCTTCTAACTGATGTTTGATTGTTGACAAACGAATATCTGTTACATTATCACTTGTTCCAGAATGAACTGGAAACAAAAATAGTTCGTCTTGGAGTTTTTCCAAAAGAGAAAGGTGAATGCTTTCTGTTTTACCTGTTTCCAGATTGCTAAGATACCCAGATGAAACACCTAATTGTTCTGCAAAAGCATTTAAACCGATTCCTTTTTGAGTGCGAAGTGTACGAATGTGGTGCCCTAAATTTTGTAGCATATCGGAACCTCCATGTAGTTATTTATGTTGTTCCTAACGTTTCAGTTCTAGAAGAGCTGAAGAGTAGATGCAATATTTTCACTGTATGTTTAGTAAAGATTGTCTTATGTCAATTAATTCGACGAAACATGATTTTATCCTCTAGAAAGGAGAGCTAAGTATGCGAAAAAATAAAAAATGTAAGAATAGAATCACATCCATTCAATATATTCATGATCCTGATGCTGCAAAAGAGTGGATGGGGGTATTTATGGAATTAACCAAGAAGCAATTTATTCATTCTGTTACTAAGGATCGAAATGAATGAAAAGAACAGTAGCTTACTATCGGAGTTCTACAACGTTGCAAGAAGAGTCTGTTGATACACAACAGTACCGAATTCATCAATATGCTTTGAAAAATCAAATGTTAATTGATGATGAATACTCTGAAAAGGCAGTTTCAGCGAGGAAAAATAAACTTCATAACCGTCCAGAAATGAAACGTCTTATCAGTGATATTCATAAAGGGAAAATCGATCGAATTATCGTGTATAAGAGGGACCGTTTAGCCCGAAAAGTGGAAGAACATCTCGAACTATACCAATTATTTAAGAAACACAATGTACAAGTCATTTTTATTGCCGAGAATGAACCACCAATGCGGTTTGATATATTTGGTGAACTAATGGAACTGTTTATTGGTGTGATGAATCAACGAGAAGGAGAACAAATTACTTCTCGGATCATTGATACTAAGATTGATAATTTCCTTCAGGGAAAATCAATCGGAAACTTACCATATGGGTATAAAGCAAATAAAGATAAAACGGAGATTATACGCCAAGAATCCGAGCTACAAACGGTTGTGAGAATTTTTAAAGAGTGGAATACCGATCAATATAAAAACATGGAAGAGTTGGCAAAAGAATTAAAAACAAGAGGAATAAAAAGGAGAAGCAAAGATTGGACAAGGAATAACATTTCGGATTTGCTAACTAATCCAATGTATATGGGAACAAGGGTAGCTACTTTTGACCATCAGCGGGTCTCACGGTCAGTTAAGGATTTAGCGATCATTACACCAGAAGATTTTAGTAAAGCACAAGAGTTGGTTATAAATGCTAACTTAGTAATGTACAGAAATGCTCGTTTAGAGATGTACACTTTTGATAATTAACTGCATAATATTCTGGAGGTGAATATTATGCATATGCAATTAAACATAAATACAAATATCGAAATTAAAAGTCTATCAGATTTACCTAAATTTAAAGTGTTGATGGAGAGCTTAAAAATGAAAATAAATAAGAGTAAATTAGCTCGAGATATGGGGGTTGACCGGAGGACGATTGATAAATATCTTGATGGTTATGAGCAGAAAAACATACGAAACAGAGCATCCAAGTTAGATAAGTTTTATGAAACTATCAAGCTCCTTCTCTCGGAAGAATCACTGCAAAAATTTTATTACAAACGAGTTCTATGGCAGTACTTAACAGATAATCATGGTTTGATATGTGGGCAATCCACTTTTAGAAAATACATATCGAGCAAAGCAGAATTTCAATGTTACTTTAATTCAGGAAAAAGAAAAAGCTCAAAAATGGAAGTGATTCGCTTTGAGACACCACCAGCTGAACAAGCACAATTAGATTGGAAGGAAAACATTAAGTACATAACGAAAGATGGTCAGATCCTTTATGTAAACGTTAGTGTATTATTACTTTCTAATTCAAGGTTTCGAACATTTAACCTATCTATCTCTAAGTCTCAAAGTATCTTATTAGCATTCCTTACGGAAAGCTTTGAAGTGTTTGGAGGAGTTCCAAAAACGATTCTAACTGACAATATGAAAACGATTATGGACGAGCCTCGAACTGAATATCAAAAAGGAAAAGTGAATGAGCGTTTCTTTCAATTTTCTAAAGATATGGGGTTCAAAGTGAAGCCATGTATTGCAGGAAGGCCAAGGACAAAAGCGAAGGTAGAGTCACCGATGAAATTACTCGATGAGATTCACGCTTATCAAGGGAAGTTTGATTATGAGGAACTTCATCAGTTTGTACAAAAACTTTGTAATCGAATCAATAATAGTTACCACCAAGGGACAGGGAAAATACCTATATTGGCATTAAAAAAAGAAAGAAACCTCTTATTGCCACTACCACATGACCGAATAAGAGATTTCTATAAAATTGATCCTATACTTGCGAAAGTCAATCCATCAAATATGATCACTTTCAAATCCAACCAGTATTCAGTACCATCTGGATACATTGGGAAAACGTTAAGTTTACAAGTATACGATAACCATATATTTATCTATTATAACACAGAATTAATTGTCCAACACTCTATTAGTAATTTGAAAATCAATTACAAGCCGGAACATTATGTAGAGACGTTGGCGAGGGGACTTCCCTTTTCAACGGACATAGAAGAACTGGCTAGAAAAAATTTAGAGGCAATTAATGAGGTGTATAAAAATGAATAGTAGTTACAACAAACTTGTACAGAATTTAGAATACTTAAAGTTAAAGCAGATGATAGTGCATCTTGATGAAACGATTGATTTTATGAACAATAACCAATTGTCATTTACGGACACATTGATTAAACTGACGGACTACGAAATTGATATGAAAGAAGTAAATATGGTGAGATCAATGGTTAAGGTTGGAGCATTTCCGCATTTAAAAGAGGTCAAGGACTTTGACTTTGATTTTCAACCAACAATTAATAAACAACAAATTTTAGACTTTACCACATTACGCTTTATTGAGCAGAAAGAAAACATTGTGTTCTTAGGACCAAGTGGGGTTGGTAAAACGCATTTAGCAACAGCCATTGGCATTGCAGCCGCAAAGAAAAGAACGAGTACGTATTTTATGAAGTGTAACGAATTAATCATGAATTTAAAGAGAGCGAAGCTCGAAAACCGTTTAGAAAATAGACTGAAGCATTATGCAAAGTATAAGCTACTTATCATTGATGAAATTGGTTACTTACCAATTGATGCAGAAGATGCGAAGTTATTCTTTCAGTTGATTGACATGAGGTATGAACAGAAAAGTACCATTTTAACAACAAACGTTAGCTTTAAAGCGTGGGGAGATGTATTCCAAGATCCCAAAATCGCCAATGCCATTTTAGACCGTGTTCTCCATTACGCTACAGTCGTTAATATTATAGGAGACTCTTATCGTCTAAAAGACCATTTCCACAAAGAAAACACGATAAAAGGAGAGCAATAATATGAGTATATTGGCATTATCAAAAGCTATAAAGTACTTTCATTCATACGGAATTAAATGCGAGGAGAAATTGGTAGAAGAATGGTTGAACAATCCCTCCACTTCAAAAGATTTGAAGGATAACTTTTGCGAAAAAGACCTTTATGATTTCAATGATTGGTGTAGATGGAAAGGCACTGCATATGAAGAAGGTATAGATGATCAAACGAAAATCGCAAGATTATTAGAAGAGATTAGCAGCCTAAAAAATGAAATAGCTGCATTAAAAATAGAAAAGGTAGATTTAGAGGAACAACTAGGTGTAATGCCCTTCTAGATAGAACCTCTCCCCCAGTTAAGTTAAGCTGGGGGAAAATAAAAATGTATTAATATCGAAAGTGTACATTCTAAAACGAGCATAAATGTACATTTTATCGTTGACATTTATAAGTTGGTTGATAAAAGAAGAACAGTCAGAAAAGAGAAACAGGTTATTCATTATTTACTCACGGATCTTTTCTTCTGTGAAATCTGCAACAAACCACTCGAAGAAACCCAGAGGATGAAAAATGGTACTATTTACGCTGCCTATGAATGTAATGAGCACAAGATTAAAGTGAATCAACAAGAGATAGAAGATCATGTTTATATAAAAACAACAGAATTTTTTAAGAACTTGTTAGATTCAAATTTTGAAAAGTTATATAAATCTCACTCGAAAAAACAACTAAAGGAACTCATCGAGGTTCAACGAAGATTTGAAAAAGAGTTGGCAAATGCTGAAGAGAAGTTGTTCAATGCAACAAATAGATGGTTACAAAAAGAAACAGAGGCTAAAAAAGAAGCATTGCTCAACTGTCATAAAGAAATAGAAATATACAAAATGAAACTGTTCGAAATTGAAACTAGAAAACAAGATATCCTAAACATTCCTGAAAATATTCAAGAGATTAAAGAAGTGTTTTTGAAAGAAATCAGTTGGGAGTTGCTATCCGTGAAACGAAAGAAGGAATTATTAAAGGATTTGATTCATTTTATTTATGCAGATGAATTTGCCATTCGCATTGTGTTCAAACATCCATTTCTAGAATCAAGTGAGGTGCTGGTATGATTCTTTCAGATTTTTTAGCTGGGAATGGAATTAAGGCTGTTTTTTATGGAAGGCATTCCACAGATGGACAAAACGTAGAAACACAGCGTAGCATCTGTCAAAAGTTTGCGGAAAAATATGAAATCAATATTATCGATGAGTATATTGACCGAAATGTATCTGCATTTAAAAAATCACTTGAACAGCGAAAATATATTGACCTTCTTCGCAAGGATGCAAGAGAGGGGAAATTTGATTGTGTTCTTGTGTATAAAGCAGACCGATTGGCTAGAAAAATTCATCAACACATGCAAATATGGGGAGAATTTAGAGAACTTGGAATTCCGATTATTGTCACGGAATCAGAGAAACTTTATACAACCGATAGCCCTCATGAAATGGTGGTTGAGTTTGGTTTAAGTTCACTAGAAGCAGAAAACACGCGTATCCGAACTCGTGATTTCTATAATGCACATACGGAAAAGGGGCGTTGGTTAGGTGGTGTTCTGCCATTTGGATATCAATATGAAGAAAATGATGATGGAGAAAAAAACATTACCCGAATCCCAGGCGAAGTTGAAAAAGTAAAGGAAATATTTTCTCTTTATAAACAAGGATATGGCTTCCAACGAGTGGCAAATATGTTGAATGAAAACTATCCAGAAGATAATTGGATACGAGAAAAAGTAAAGGTGATTATAACAAATCCGTTTTATGCTGGATATACAACAAGTCAACGAATTGTTGCTGGATCAGGGAATTCCATTAATCCAAGAGAAGAATGGAAAATAGGGAAGTGCGATAAAATTGAACCACTAATCAGTGAAGAGTCTTGGAAAGAATGTATGGAGCTTTATGAAGGAAAAAAAGACGGGAAAATCCACCCAAGTAAATTTATAACACCTTATTTATTTAAAGACATCCTACATTGCAATGATTGTGATATTGCTTTAAAGGGAAAAAACTATCAATCAGGCAAGAAAAATAAAGAAGGTGAGCCTTATGGAAGACGTAAGTATATATGTCCAAGGTGTAAGAAAAAGTGGGAATCACTTGAAGTAGATCTTTATCTTCTTGAGGAAGTTTTGAGTGGATGGCAATTCGTGTATCATACAACTGAAAAAGATGAAATCCAAATGAAAGTTATGGAAGATATACAGGGAGAAATAGATGAATTAGAGCATAGTATTAAAAATTATCAAAAAGAAGTAAATAAATTGGAATCAAATATAGAAGAGGCGGAAAGAAAACAAAGAAAACTGATGGAAGAAAACCCCGAACCTGATGAGCTGCAACATGCACTTGTTCAATATCGGTTAAGTTTGAAAAAAAGGATAGAAGGTATTAAAAATGTTATTGAACAAAAAGAGAAAGAAAAATTAAATCTTGAACTATCTTACGGAGATCGGGACCGCTTTATGGAATTTATCACGGATGTAACTGATTTTTCGTATAGTTTTGATACCCCACAGTTTAGGAAGTTGCTCCTGTATATCTTTAATAAAATTATGATCACTGAGGATTATCAATATGAAGTGCATGCCAAAGTTGATTTAAGCAATAGAGGAACTATTCGAATAGGATTCTAAGCAACAAGTATGCTGCTATTAGTGCATACTTGTTTTTATTTTTAGGAAATACTGACTGGGGGATGGACAAGCACTACAACTTTATAAATGTAATAATAGGATGGTAACATTACCAAGCATGAATACATATAGTAATTTTACTTGAATAAACTCAACAAGTAAAAATGCTAAATAATCTTATGAGTATAATCTTATGGTAGTAAAATGACACCAGTAATATTACTCATTTAAAAACAGGATTTTAAAAGATTGATAGGGACAAGCAATAAAGTTCGGTAATGGGGTAGTTGCTATCTATTTAGCGGTTTCCTGAGTACGGCAAAAGGGTAGTAGAGGGATCCCTCAACTACCCCTTTGCCGATACTTAAATACATATAAAAAAGGCTTGTCCCATATGTATCAAGGCTTTAACAAAGCCATAGTTATTAGTAAATACACTTTCTAAATTTATGGTTCGGTAGTCAGGTAGTAATGGTTTTATTGAGTTCGGTAAAGAGGTTATTACTCTAGTTAAGTTACATGAGTAAGAAAGACTAGGTTTTAACCTAGTCTTTTTTAAAAGATAAGAAAGTATAAAATTTTGGACTACCACAGACCTTGATGCTGTGGTATTTTTCATGTATGGAGACAAATATTCTTAGACGTATTTTCTTTGATGAAAATCAACATTGGGAACAATTTAAAATTAAAAATGGGAAAAAAATCCGTTCTATTGTTATTAAAGAAGTAGAAAAATTTCGTGACTGTGGAAATCCGAAAAATGGGTTCAAGTTATTTGTTTGTGAAGGTTGTCATGATGTCCGACATGTTCCTTATAGATGTAAGGGTCGTTTTTGTACAACATGTTCTGTTGGAGAAAGCGAGGAATGGAGTAGATTACTGACGGAAGAAGTATTACAGGTCAATCACCGACATGTGATTTTTACAATTGATGAAGGGTTGCGAGATATTTTCCTACTTCACAGACATCTTCTGAAAGATCTAATGGATGCGGCATCCAAATTATTAACAGACTTCTTTCAGAAGAAGGCGAAAGTAACTCCTGGGATTATTTCAGGACTACACACTTTTGGTTCGAGAGTCAATTTTAATCCTCATGTTCATATGTTAGTGACGATGGGGGGATTAACTGAAAAAGGCGAATGGAAGCAGTATGATTTTTTGCCTTTTGCGATGCTTCGAAAGCAATGGCAGACAGTTGTATTAAAATTAATTAGAAACGGAGTTTCTCAGAAAGAGAAAAAAAGAATTCAACCAAGACTCCAAAAGGCGTTCACCAATAATGGGGAAGGCTTCTATGTGTATGCTCCGAAACAGAGAGGCAAAATTAAAGAACAACTTCGTTATATTGGACGTTATATTCGTCGACCCGCAATTGGAATTAATCGGATTGAGGCATATGATGGTCAAAATGTTACGTTTAAATACAAGGATAAAACAGAAACCGTAAGCGTGGAAGAATTTATTTCACGTTTAATTCGTCATATTCCAGATGAGCAATTTAAAACCATTCGCCATTATGGAATGTATTCTAGAAGGTCAAAGAAACTGTGTAAAAAGCTGTTAAGCAATTGGCAACAAACAGCGAGACGTTGGGTAGTTAAGGTGAAGAAGACATTACGTCGTCAGACGTGGCGTGAAAGAATAATAGCCAGTGGTAAAAAGGACCCTCTGGTTTGTCCGAAGTGTGAGTGCTACTATGAATACAAGGGAGAAGTCTGCCTAGAAGATGGTAGATTAGAGATAAAGGTAGCTTTATGCCCTACGACTAGAGCCTATTTAGAAAGGGTGATTAACAATCTCACCAGTATCAAAAACCCGCAAAAAGGGAAAAAAGAAAAAGAATCCAAACCAAACCAAAAAACAGAGCGTCAGCTTTGTTTGTTTAGAGTGTCATGAAAAGGAAGAAATACCTTTCAATGTAGTAAGAGATTTTGACTTAATGGATGGTGGAGATCCTACAACACCTCCCATGTTTGCATGTGAGAAATGTGGGGGCGAAATGTACCCTGAATACTATAAAGGAGTACATGGAATAGAGTACAAACTATCGGATATACTCTAGACAAAAAAGGACCGGGCGGTTTTTGCCCGGTTTTTCTTATTAACTGTCTGGTACCAGCAAAGATTAAAATAAATTAGACTATCTAGCAATATTTATGTGAAGGTTAAGGGCTTTATTGAATTAAATATAAAAAAGAAAAGCTAACAAAGTTAGCTTTTCTTTTTTATAAAGTGGCTTTTTCCTCCATGAATGTTTTAGATAAAGAATTTAGTAAGTCTGCATCGAGTTCTATATTATTTTCATAAGCATATTTGATTGCATATCCTAATCCTAAAGTCATACCACCTGCAATTCCTGCACTAGCAATTGAACCAGCACCAGGAATTAATTTTACTGCTTTTCTAAATAAACTTTTACCTAATTTTCCAGCTAATGTTGCGATTACTAACTCTTTTGCCCTATCTTTAGTTAGTGGTTTTTCATACAGGGTTGCTAATTTTACCATAAGACTGACCTGAATACCTGTTACTGTTAATGGAATGTTATCAGAACCAGGTAATCTGGATTCCCTATATGCAGCTGCTGATACAGCAGCTAGAATCCACTTGTTTGCAGTTGAAGACTTTTCTTTGAGTTGCCTGGCAAATAGAATATCTTTATTTTCTTCCTCAAGAATATCTAAGATTGCATTTCGAAGCATATCAATGTTATCGCCAGTTCTTGAAGAAATCGGTATTACTTTAAAGCTATAATTTGTTTTGTCTTGTACATATTTTACAAGACTAGGAATATTTTCAGCAGCATCAATCTTATTCAAAACAAAAATTAATCTTTTGTTTATTTTACTAATATTATCAAAGTGTTTCTTTTCACCTTCAGAAAAAACAGTTCCAGCGGCATTTAGGAAGAACAAAATTACGTCTGCTTCTTTAAAGAACTTAATTGTTTCCTCTGAATTTTTATTATTGATATCATCCAATCCTGGAGTATCAGCAAATATTATTTTGTCCTTATATTTATATTTTTCAACTACGACTGTTTCTCCAGGTTCTGCACCAACTGGTGCAACTTCCTCACCAATTATTCGATTAATAGTGGAGGACTTTCCAGCATTAACATCACCAATCATTGCAAAAACTATTTCTTTTTCGAGTTGCTCATTAACTCTGTTTATTTCTTCTTCATATGATTTTTCAAAATTGTTTTCATCAAAATTAATATCGATCATTCGACTCACTCCCTTTTGCTAAATTTTAACAAATAGACAAGACCATTGCATTAAAATTTAATGGATATATTACAGCCAAAGTAGTAAATAAATTGGAATTAGTTAAATTCTTAAGTTTCGATTTACTTTTTAAAGGCAAAAAAATCACCCACAAGTATCGGGTGACAATAATATCTGGATTTAACTTAATAGACTACGCCAAGATGTTTAGAAGCACATACATGACAAGTATTCTTATCGATACGATGTTCAGCAGCAACTTTTTTATCACAGAATTGACACTTCCTATATTGCCTTTTTCTTGAATTAATTGTTTGCAATAAAAGTTTGAGTATAGCCTTTTGTTGTTCCTCTTTACGGAGTGATTCAAAAATAACCCAAGCTAATAAATGTTTTTTAAACATTACTGAAAATGGGTCCATATAACCATCCCATTTGATTGCTTCATAGCCAAATTCTAAGCCCTCATCAGTAAAACGTATATAAACTTCTGGTTCATCGGCAAATCCTTCTAATTTAAAATAAATTAAGCAGTCTCTTATTATTTTATAATCATTTGCTTTGAAATACTGATCATATAGTGAAGTGACTCATTCAAATGCTTTTGTTTTTGTTGATTCCATACTATTCCATCTTTTTATAAATTAGGATATTTCTACTGGGAATTATACCACCTATAAAACCAGATTTTAAAATTAAATTTATCTATTCAACAAAATTATAACATCTTTGCGATACGAAGGCTGTGATTCGTTTCGTAAAGATGTTTTGAATACGGTTATTAAGTGACATTATTCGTCTTTGATAATATAAGTATAGATTGCCAAGTGCAAAGGAGTATCAGTGTATTCATCATAATTATGATTAAACTACACACTCTAGAAATCTATGCATATAAATAAATGGACAAGCTCATAGAGGTTTAATGAAGATATTGGTATAACATTTTAAGTTATATTTGTGGTTTTATAAGTTTTTCAAAGTTGTGCTATTAGCACCTATTAAAAAAGCATTTTAACTTAGATAAAGTAGTGATGCTAAATAGGCACTACTTGGTAACTAATTTAATTACAAATTTTGGCGAAATTTGATATAATTTCATTAAATATTAGGGGGGGGTCCAAATGGATAATGAATTTTTAATAAAATTAAAAAGAGGTCCATCTTTTTTACTTTTAGGACAAGATACTCTTAGAAAAGAAACTGGGCATGATCCACTACTAACTGAGATAAGTAGAAAATACGGAGATGGACAACAAATTGATGATTATAATGAACTAATAAAACTCTTTAATAATTTGATTCAAAATAATTATGATGAGAAAGAATCTATTCTAGCTTGGATGCAGCAAAGATGTGAAAGGTTTACATCTCCATCTTGGTTAAATTATATAGCGAAATTTAAATGGAATGGTGTATACACGTCATGTATAGACTCCTTTTGGTTTAAATCATTTAGAAATGATTGGCGTGAGTTTCAATCTATTTATAATGATAGTTACTCTCCCGAAAACCCTAGAAATCGCTTAAGATTACATTCGACATTTTTGTTCGGATCAGTAAATAGAATGGATGACTCTGAAAGGTCACCTCTTTCCAAAATAGAATTGATCAAAAGAAAACCTATTGCAACTTCATTGGCAAGAAGACTTAAGGAATTGATAACTCCTTTAGGTGTATTAATTATTGAGGGGTACTCAGGATCATCGGACTGGTTTGATCCAGAAATGTTGTATGTATCTACATCAGAGTTAAACCAGCAACAAGTACATATTTTTAGTGCATCTGATGAACTTGTAGAAAATGAATATATAAAACTATTATTAGAAGAGGATAAATTGGTTTTACATAAAGAAAGTCTGTTTTCTTTTTTAAGTTATTCACATGAAAATGGATATATAGATTTAAATGATAATTCCAATGAAGAATTTAAACATTCTATTCAAATTGGTGATAGTGTTTACGGTATTCCTGCTTCGATATGGAATCAAACAAGTAAAAGTGCAACAATTTTAACGGATTCGCTATTTTTACCACCTGAACCTATTTCTGATGAAAAAAAGTATAGCGAGTTTAGAAAATTTTTGTCGGAATCAAGCATTAAACCCATTTGGAGTGGATATAACAAAGGCTATTCTTTTGTTAGGAATTTTGAAGATGATTTATATAAAGTTGTTATGTCCTCATTAGAAGATAAACAACTTCAAAATGATCCCATTATTCTACATGGACAAACAGGTACAGGAAAAACAGTAGCACTTGGATCAGTTGCTTACAGAGTAAGGGAGGAAAAAGAATATCCAGTTCTTTTTATTGAAAGAAAGTCACAACGTCCTTCAAATAATGATTTAGAAGCATTTTGTAAATGGTCAGAAGATTCTGGAGCAAAAACATGCCTAATAATATGGGATGGTATGACTGAGGTTGGTCAGTATTACTCTTTATTAAGTTATTTAGTTAGCAGGGGTCGAAAGGTTGTAATAGTAGGTAGTTCGTATAAACTAGGGGAAGTAGGACACTTGAAAAACTATATAAATGCACCCTCACAATTAGAAATAGGCGAGCAAAGTAACTTTTTGACTTTTTTAAATAAGTTTGATCCAAGTTTAGGTTTAGTTTTGGAAAATCAAATAAAGACTAATGATCCCAATTTTTTAGTTTGTTTGTATAGATTGTTACCTGTTACGAGAAATCATATTAGAATAGGGCTTAACAAAGAAGTCGAGAATGCTGAAAGACAAATGCGGATTCAAGTTGAAGAAGGCGAAATTGAAGCGAAATCAACAACTCTTGCATATGCTTTGTTAAGATCAGGAGTTATTTCAAAAAAGGATTTGGCTTTTAATGCAGATGATAAAGATGAAATTGGTGGAGAACAATTTGATCAACTGCAAAAATTAATTGGTCTAATTATGGTTCCAGGAAAGTATGGGATAAGAATTCCCTTGGAGATTCTCTTAAGAACATTAGATAAATCCTATCTAGAAGGTTTTAACGATATCTTTAATAGAACGGATATTTTTAAATACTATGAAGACATGGTAGGAAATATCCTAGTCGGTCCAAGACATCCTTTAGAAGCCAAATTATTGACACAATATAGACTTGGTGGTAGCAAATATGAAATTGATTTTATTAAACAACTGTTACTAGAGGTTAGAGACAATGATTTTGGTCAAGATAGCTATGAAATACAATTTGCAGTTGATTTAATTAGATGCGTTGGTCCTAACGGGGAGGACAGCTCATACTATGCTCCATATTTCTTAGAATTATCAAAAACCTTAACTAAATTAAGGGAAGAACGAGGAGTTATTAATCCTAGGCTGATGTTGCAAGAAGCAACCCTACTTAGAGAGTGGGTTGTAAAAAGTAATGGTAATGTTGGAAATAAAAATAATTATGATGAATTAGAACTTCTAAATGAAGCAGAAAGGATTATCAAAAAAGCATTGGATTATGTGCATGATGACAAATATTATTATCCATTAAAAAGTGCAATCATAGTTGAACATTCTTCAATCATTGGGTCACAAATCCAACACTATATTAATAATAACCAGACATCATCAAACCTAAGAACTTTATATAAGGAAGCACGGGATTTAATTTATAAAGCCAAACAGCTCGATCCAAACAGTTATTATCCAATTGATGTTTTTGCATGGATAACTAGAAATTTATTATTGTCAGATAAACTTTCACCTATTGACAGGTTGGAAGCAGAGGTTGATATTATACACATTTTTGATTTGGTAAATTCAGATGACATTGGTATAAATCAAAAAATTAGATTCGAAGATAGAAAAATGGAAATTGGTAAGTTGTTAGATGACGATGAAATGTCGGAAGAAGCATTTAATAATTTAGTAAAGCAAGGATCAAAAGTAGGGTATTATAGAAAAGCATATCAAATAATAAAGGACGTTCCTCGTGATCGAAGGTTGACAGAGGTTGAGATTTCCAAATGTCAAGAAGCTGTTAACTATCTTGAAAGTGTAAAGGAAAAGATCAGTAATGATGGTAAATGTATGTATTTATTGTTTAGATTATGGTGGATGACGAAAACAGGAAGACCGTTTTTTTATGAAGAACGACAAACCCTTCCATTTACAAAAGAAGATTGGATGTATTGTTATCGTATATTAACAGACTTGATGGAAACAGAAGATTTTTATTCAACACCATCTATCAAGTATTTTAAGGGTATAGTATTGTTCCATCTAGGTTATTTAAATGATTCTATTCAAGTTTTTAAGGAATTGGAAAGTGAGTCTGAATTTCTATATAAAAGTAGAAGGATAATCAGAAGTTACTTAGCTAGTAATAGTAATGGGAATCCAATTGTTTACAATGGAACGGTTACATTCATATCTAATAACTGGTCTAAAGGAGATATCTATGTAGAAGAATTAAGGAAGAAAATCAGATTTGATCCAAAGTCATTTAATAAAGAAATTAATTTGCATGATGAATTAACATTTCATATTGCTTTTAATTTTAGAAGTTTCATTCCTGATCCGATTAATTATTATGAGATAAAGCGAGGGAAGGGCAATGAGTAAGGTTGCTTTATCTCTTTCAGATGTGATGTTGGACATAATATCTTTAAGAAAAAACATTGATAGGTTGTCTAGAAATTTAACTCATAGGCAAATATTTGGTGAATCAGAATTTAATATACCTAATTTTACAAATTCAGAGTTAGGATTCATTAAGACAGTATCTTGGTTATATATACACTATTATGAACTAGGGAAAGTAGATATTAACTTTTTATTACTAAAATTTAAAATTTACTCAATAGACCCAAATGAAGAACAAAGTGATCATTATGCATTGGTTCACCACCTAAGAACTTATTTACAACATAATTTAGATTTAACAAAACAAAGGAATCAAAAAATGGAGCAATACTGTGGTTCATGGTTCAGAAGTGTATGTGCAACTTCATATCCGAATACTTCAGATGATTGGGAGCAATGTTTAAAGAAATTATTAGTGGATGCAAGACATTTTATGGATAAAATCATAATATGTATACAAAACATTGAAGCAGATGAATCAATTGATCAAATAATTAAAGACTGGAATTTTTATAGAGATCGATATCATCCACCTTATGAATTTGAAAACCTTATTTCAAAAATAGCAGGTGATATGGGCAGAGATTCAATAGACAGTAATAAATTATGTAAAAAATTTTATAATGATTGGAAAAAGGCGTTGGAACATTTAAATCCTGGATATATTTTTGAGATAGAAGCAAGAAAGCTCATCGAAAATACACTTTTAACTGAAGTGACAAGTGTTATGCCTATCACAGGAGTCGACATAATGGAGTATTTTAAAGTAGAACCAGGACCCAGAGTCAATGAATTATTGAAAATTGCTAAAAAACTATTTGATCAAAACTTTTGTAATAAAGAAGAATTATTAAATAATATAAAAAAACATGAAGGACTTTAAAATGGTCTACAAATAAGAGTCGGATTGGTCTAGCTTCTTTATAAGCAATTAAAAACATCTTTGCGAAACGAAGGCTGGGCTTCCTTTTGGCATCAACGGATACTGAGAGAAATGGATCTAACTAGTGGAGAATCCATTGAATTTGCAAAACTGAATGCAGGTGTTGTTCAACCTTCTAGAACAGGCATTAATCCTTATTACCTTGGTCTTAAAATATTTGAAGATATTGAAGAACGATATAACAATCCAACAGAAAAAATGAAGGAACTTGGAGTACAACCAGGAACTGGTCGTGAAAAAATGTTTGAAGTACGAGAAATTGAATCTGATATTTCTTTCTTAAGGAACTATTTAACAAAAGAACTTGTGACACGAGAAGATATGTACCTGTTTCAAAAGCAAGGAAAAGATTATAAAATCATTGATAAAGAATGGACAGAGGTGCGAGATCAACTTGTTAATATGAGAGTAAACGGTGGGTTTCCGTATATTACAGTAAATGATGGGGATTACATGAAAGCAGGAGAGCTATATTTAAAACATTGGTTTGAGGGAATTGAACTCGATCTGAAATATCTAGAAAAAGTGCTTCCATATATTCATCAATTATGGGGAAGACCTATTCATTTAGAGACCGTTATTGAGAAAAAGGAAATGTTGTTCACTTATGAAGGTCGAGCAATTCAACGTAAATATTTATAAACTAAGCTAGTTTGAACAGATCAATAAAAATCCTCCTATGAGGATTTTTTATTTGGTTTTTTTTTCAAGACATAGAACACTTGCAATTCTAAGAGTGTCAGTATATCCTTTTAAAGGTCAACTTATTCATGCCATATAGTACAATAATAAAAAGGAAAGTATTTTTTAGACTCTATCCAGAAATAATACTTGGTTTTTGAGGGAATGCTGAGGATTGTATATGCATTATTTCTAGGAAGAGGGAAAAGGTATGTATTCCTTTGGAGAGGAGTATAACGATGGCAAATGTATTTAATAATGAGCTTATTGTAATCATTTTATATTTGTTAGCGGTATATCTTTTTATACGAGGTACATTAATTTTTATGGAGAAGGCTGGTAAAGCCTATACTCAGAACACAAGTCCTTCTTATAAAAAATTACATTCAAAACTAATCTCCGGATATTATATTATTTCTGGTTTTATTGTAGCTTTCATTCCAACAGTTAATTGGAAGACTGAGGACATTTACTTTGGAATTGCATTTTATGCCTTTCTTTCACTTGTATACTGGGGAGCTCTTGATTATTTGATGAATAAAATGAAAATGAAATCAAATAATAAATCTCTTCAAGAGAATTAGTAAAAAAGCTACCACTTTAGAGGTCGGTCCTCATAATTGGTAGCTTTTGTTTATGAATGAATTCATTTATGTGAATGATTTAAGTGCTACAAATATAATGGTTCCTAAGAGTAGTGCGTAATTCGTAAGTGCGTTTCCTTTGGATGATTCCCTTTGTTGGTATTTATCCAATGCTTGGTGTCTAAGTTTGGTTTCATTTACAACCATATGATCACCACCGAATGTAAGCGTTTTCTTTTTTATTATATCAAGCCTTCTGATTATAATCAAAATATTCTGTTAAACATATTTTTACATGATTTTACAGTGTTTTATGATTATTAAGATTGTGTAAAAACTATATTTTATAATAGTGGTCATTTATTATAATGATATATACCCATCAAGAAAAGAGTTGAATAAAATGAGTAGAATGTCACGTTTGTTTGAAATCTTTTTTGTTTCCCTTCGATTAGGATTTATATCATTTGGTGGTCCTGCAGCCCATCTTGGATATTTTCGAGAAGAATACATAAAAAAGAGAAAATGGCTTGATGAAAAGAGTTATGCAGATTTAATTGCACTATGTCAATTTCTTCCTGGTCCAGCGAGTAGTCAGGTTGGAATTTCAATTGGAATGATACGTGGAGGAATTGCAGGTGGTATCATTTCCTGGCTTGGTTTTACAACACCATCGGTAATTGCATTAATTTTATTTGCTTATTTTGTTACGGGAGGTAGCTTTGCTGATTCTGGATGGATTCATGGGTTGAAGATTGTTGCTGTTGCTGTCGTACTACATGCAATTTTAGGGATGGGGCAAAAGCTAACCCCGGATCGTCCACGGATTACAATCGCTTTACTTGCGGCTATTGTTACGCTATTTTTTCCTACGGCAGTCGGACAAATAGCTATTATTATTTTTGCTGGTATTATTGGTTACTTCTTATATCGAAATCAAGAGATTCCAGAGATTAAAGAAATAAACGTTAGTATATCGAAAACGATTGGTGTCATTGCATGGGTCCTGTTTTTTCTACTACTATTTGGCCTACCTCTAGTTAGACAGTTTTCTCAACACCTATACATTGGACTCTTTGATACCTTTTACAGAGTTGGCGCTATTGTATTTGGAGGAGGCCATGTTGTTCTTCCGATGATAGAAAGAGAAGTAGTACCACAAGGATGGATTTCAGAGGAGGTATTTCTTGCTGGGTATGGAGCGACACAGGCTGTGCCAGGTCCATTGTTTACATTCTCGAGTTACTTAGGTGCGGCGATTGATGGCTGGGAAGCAGCTATCATTGCAGTTGTTGCGATGTTCTTACCTTCCTTTTTTCTTATTATAGGAACACTACCTTTTTGGAACAGTATTAGAAGAAAATCTTTCGTTCAAGCAGCCTTAATTGGGGTTAATGCAGCGGTTGTTGGGATTTTATTAGCAGCACTATACGACCCGGTTTTTACAAGTGCAATTCTTTCTCCAATCGACTTTGTGATTGCACTTTGCGCTTTTGGAATGCTCCACTATTGGAAAATATCTGCATGGGCTGTTGTCATCATCACAGCAATACTTGGTCAACTAGCGAGTTACTTATAATGAAAAAAGTCACGAGTGATCCAACACTCGTGACTTTTTATATGTAAGAGACAGGGTGTATCTTTTGATTAAGTTTAAAAATAATCTATCACTTACGGAACATCATGTCCCATTGAACTTTGCAAGATCTCGAACCATTGATCATGATTTAACTTAATAGTAAGAGCATCAATTGCTTTCTGAATACGTTCAGTTTTACCAGAGCCCACAATCGGCATTATGCTTGCTGGGTGATTCAATAACCAAGCGTAAAGAACTTGATCAATATCAACATCACCAATCTCAATTGCTATTTTCTCTAGAGTAGCCTTTAAACGAATTGCTTTTTCATCTTCCTCTTTGAAAATAGCTCCTCCAGCTAATGGAGACCATGCCATCGCTGGAATTCGTTTTTCTTGGCATAGATTCAACGTACCATCCATAAAGTTCTCTAATTGATAGGCAGACAATTCTATTTGATTCGTAACAAGTGGGAATGGAAGATATGATTGAAGCATATGCCACTGATGATCTTTAAAGTTTGATACTCCAAATTGTAGCACTTTACCATCTTCTTTAAGTTGTTTAAATGCTTCTGCCACTTGGGCTGGGTCCATAAATGGATCCGGTCTATGTAGTAACAACACATCAATATAATCCGTTTGTAAGTTTTTCAATGAGTATTCCACTGATTCAATAATGTGTTTCTTACTTGTATTATAATGGTGCGATTTATGCTCAGGACGATTTTTTGAAGGTAAAATAATTCCACATTTTGTTACGATCTCCATTTGTTCGCGTAAAGAAGGCTTTAATGCAAGAGCGTTGCCGAACAACTCCTCACATGTATAGCTGCCATAAATATCTGCATGGTCAAATGTTGTAATACCCTGTTCAAGACAATATTCAATAAGAGATAATGTTTCTTGTTCAGATTGATTCCAATCCGAAAGTCTCCATAATCCATGAATAATTCTAGAGAATGATATGTTTTCAGCTACTTGAATTCTTTCCATTATACAACCTCTTTCTTGGATACTATCCTAATCAATAGGAAGAATAATATTATCTTACTACTGTACGGAGTGAAAGCAAAATGTTATCTCTTGCAGAAATCATGAAGGAATGGAATATTCAATGGGAACTACTTACAATGACCGTGATTAAAGAAAATGTCTATGAGGTAGTATCTGACCAGTTTCAACATGTTCTAAAAAGAAAGAATTGCTCAAAATTCTGGAGTGAAGAGTTTTCAGTCCTTAAACAGCTAGAAAATAAAGGGGTACCAGTATCACTCCCCATTAAGACGAGAATAGGTAAGTCTTACGTTCAAGATGATGAATGGATATACGTACTCTATCCCAAAGTAAAAGGCTTCCATAACGTGAATCATGGAAAGGCAGAATTATCGAATCACCTATTTAATGAATATGGAAAAGTATTAGCACAACTTCATAGAGCATTACAGCCTATAGAACTTAGTACCATGCCTCCTGGTAATTGGAATATGATTGGTCAGATTAGAGCTTGGGTACAGCAAGGAATACCTGAAAAGCTATCTTCAATTATTACTCCTTATATTCAACTCGTTCTAGATTATTATGATTCTCTTCCAACGCACCTGATCCATCGTGACTTTCATCCGAAAAATTTGCTTGTTCATCATAAAAAGGTATCGTGCATTCTTGATTTTGATGAGATGAAAATTGGACCAAGAGTGTATGATATTTGCTATTTTATTGTTGCTATCGTCCGAGAAGCGATACTATGGAAAGAAACCATTACAATGTCACTTAGGAACATTCACATTTTTTTAAAACAATATGAGAGAGAGCTACCGCTTACAGCTATAGAGAGAAAGCTAGTACCAGCTTTAATTATCATTTTATTAGTGCTTTATAGCCGTTTCTACCATGAACAAGGATTCATTGAATTAGCACAAGCATATGAGCGTACGATACTTGAAGGATCTATTAGAACACTATTTTTGGAAGATCGTCTGTTTGCTTTTCATCTATGAAAGCTTTATTAGAATGAAAAGCTTGAAATATCACTAAATGTGTGGCAAAGTAAGTTATTGAGTAAACAAAAACGTTAACGATCATATGCGAGAATTGTAGGGGGACCAGTGTTGCTGGTTGAGATTGTATCCTTTAGGTACTGACCCTTTGAACCTGAACTGGTTGAGACCAGCGTAGGGAACATATTCTCAAACGGTTATTCTGTTTGATTATATGCGCCCTGGGCTTATACCCTAGGCGTTTTTTTATTGTAAAAAGAGGGTATTGATAGGAGTATAGAAAGAGAAATAGATTACCCTAACAGTATCTTCACCCTATATTCGCGACACGATCAAACGTTTACTAAATCATTAGGGGGAATATACAAATGAAAAAGTTTTTAACAATCTTATCTGCATTATTGCTAGTTGTTCTTACTGCATGTGGAAATGAAAATAATGAAGGAAACGAAGAAGCTGGAGAAGAAACGGCTGAATTAGAAAAAGTCTCAATTGTTCTTGATTGGACACCTAATACCAACCATACGGGTATCTATGTGGCGAAAGAAAAAGGTTATTTTGAAGAAGAAGGATTGGATGTTGAGATCCTACTACCAGGAGAAGCTGGTGCAGATCAGCTTGTTGCGTCAGGGAAAGCTGAGTTTGGAATTAGTGCTCAGGAAAGCTTAACACAGGCACGAGTTCAAGGTGTACCTATTGTTTCTATAGGAGCAATTATTCAACATAATACTTCAGGATTTGCCTCACCAGTGGACAAAGGAATTGAAACACCAAAGGATTTTGAAGGGAAAACGTATGGTGGATGGGGATCCCCTGTCGAGCAAGCGGTGATTGAATCCTTAATGAAGAATGAAGGGGCAGATGTAGAGAAAGTGGATTTTGTAAATATGGGTGATTCCGATTTCTTTACAGCTGTTAATCGCGACATTGATTTTGCTTGGATTTATTATGCTTGGACTGGTGTAGAAGCAGAATTACGCGATGAAGAGCTGAATATGATTTACCTAACAGATTACTCTGAGAAGCTTGATTACTATACGCCGGTTATCACTACTAATGAAGACATGATTTCTAATAATCCTGATACAATTAAGTCTTTTATGGCTGCGGTATCTAAAGGGTATCAATTTGCTATTGATAACCCTGCTGACGCGGCAGATATTCTAATCCAAGAGGTTCCTGATCTAGATGCAGAGCTTGTCAAAGCAAGTCAGGAGTGGTTATCTCCGAAGTATCAGGATGATGCATCAAAATGGGGAGAGCAAAAAGCTGAAGTTTGGGAAAACTATTCTGAATGGATGTTTGAAAACGGTCTATTAGATAGCGAGCTAGAAGCTGAAAAAGCTTTTACAAACGAATTTTTACCAGAATAAGAGGGTGACGTGAAAATGGAGAATTCTTTAGTCAGTATTCAAATTTTACCGAAAACAAAAAATGGTGAAAGTGTCATCCCGTTAGTAGATGAAGCAATTTCAATTATTGATCAATCAGGGGTGAAATACGAGGTTCATCCACTTGAAACAACGATGGAAGGGGAGCTGTCTGAGCTCTTCTCCATTGTTGAAAAAATGAATAAACGGATGATTGAGCTGGGTAGCATGAACGTAATTTCACAGATTAAGGTGCTTTATCAGCCTGATGGGATCTCTATGAATACATTAACGGAGAAATACCGTCATGAGTAAATGGTTACACAGAGGATGGAGACCTGCGCTGGTCATCATCCTCTTGTTTATCATTTGGGAAGCCAGTACAAGGCTTGCTGATATTCCAGACTGGCTACTTCCTGCACCTTCACAAATTTGGTTAGAGGCCCGGGTTGTTTCTGAAAGCTTTTTAGAGCATGTACAGTCCACAATTTCATTAACACTTATTGGCTTTACTATTGGATGTAGCTTTGGACTTATTGTGGCAATGATCCTTCATCTTCTACCGAAAGTACGAGAATCCATCTATCCGCTACTGATTTTATCTCAGAACATACCAATTATTGTACTTGCTCCGCTACTTGTCATTTGGTTTGGTTTTGGCTTATTACCAAAGATTCTTGTTATTATACTCATTTGCTTCTTTCCTGTTGCTGTTTCTGCTTTGGATGGCTTTCGCCAAACGAACAAAGAGCTTATACATTATATGAAAATGGCAGGTGCAACTCGTTCGCAAATTTTCTGGAAGCTAGAATGGCCACATTCATTTCCTTCCATTTTTTCAGGATTAAAAATATCAGCTACTTATAGTGTTATGGGAGCAGTCATTTCAGAGTGGCTTGGTGCTAAGGCTGGTATTGGCGTATTTATGACCTTAGCCTCCTCGTCCTTTCGAACGGACCGTGTCTTTGTGGCGATTTTTACAATTATGATTTTAAGCCTCGCCTTCTTTTCTCTTATTCTTCTTATTGAGCGAAGAGTGATTAGATGGCAAAAGAAGGAGGAGCGTTAAATGACAACGATTCGTATTCATCACTTAACGAAATCATTTGGTGACAATCAGGTCTTAGAAAATCTGTCTTTTGATATAAAGGATGGAGAATTTGTCTCTATACTTGGTCCATCTGGAAGTGGGAAAAGTACGCTGTTTCATTTAATTGGAGGTTTATTAACTCCGGATAACGGAGACATACTATTGGATGAAAAAAGTATCATTGGTAAAAGAGGATCGATTTCTTATATGCCACAAAGCCCATCCTTACTTCCATGGAGAACGGTTCTTGATAATGTCGTTGTAGGTCAAGAGCTCCAAGGGAAAGCAAATAAGGAAGAAGCAAGAAACATGATTGAACGAGTCGGCTTACAAGGCTTTGAGAATGCTTTCCCACATGAACTTTCTGGGGGGATGAAACAGCGAGTTGCTTTTGTTCGTGCATTACTAAGCCCACAATCGTTATTATGTTTAGATGAGCCGTTTTCTGCATTAGATGAGTTTACAAGGCTTGATATGCAGGAGTGGTTATTGTCCATTTGGGAGGAAGACCGTAGCTCGGTTTTATTTGTTACACATAATATTGAAGAAGCCCTATTTCTATCAGATCGAGTAGTTGTCCTTTCGAAAAGACCCGCAAGAGTAAAAAAAGAATTTCAGATACCTTTTGAACGTCCAAGGAAAAAGGAGCTACTCTTAACAGAAGAATTTCTTAAGTGGAAGAAAGAAGTCTATAGGGAGTTATCGTCCAATGTTTAATCAAATTATAGATTCTCATATTCATCTCGATCTTTATAGTGATAAACAAAGGCAGAAGCTACTTAAAAGTCTTGATCATACTATAAGTGGTTTGATAACTGTATCATTCCATCTAGAATCGAGTAAACAGAATTTAGAATTATCTAGGGAATTTGACTTTATTCATCCCGCGTTTGGGTTTCATCCAGAACAAGAGATTCTATCTGATCAGGAATTGGAAAAGCTGTTTTCGTTTATTATTGAACATCATAATGAAATGATTGCGATTGGAGAAGTAGGTTTACCATACTATAAAAAGCAAGAAGATCATACTCTTCCTTATGAAGCGTATATAGAGGTTCTCGAGCAATTTATAAAATTGGCAAAAAAGTTAGATAAACCAATTATTCTTCATAGTATTTATGAAGATGCTGCTCTAGTCTGTAACATCCTAGAAGAATACAATATGAAGAATGCTCATTTTCATTGGTTTAAAGGGGATCCATTTACGCTCGAAAGAATGATGCGAAACGGCTACTATATTTCGATTACACCTGATGTTCTTTATGAACGAGAAATTATTCAAATTGTTCGTAATTATCCACTAGAACAACTTATGGTGGAGACTGACGGACCATGGGGGTTTGAAGGCCCATTTTCTCAAAAAATGACACACCCTTCAATGATTCATACATCAATAAGAGCAATAGCAGATATTAAGAAAATCTCTATAGAGCAATGCTATCAACAGCTATTTAATAACACTAAGTATTTCTACTTTTAATACTGACCTCTTCGTCATTGGGACGAGGAGTTTTTTTTATCCGTTTATTATGAAGGTTTTACCATTTTGATTTCTTCATAAAAGACTTTAGTTAAGTAAAAAATGATAGCAAGAATAAATAGGAGAAAGGTGATTTTAAAATGGAAATTAATCAAAATGAGTATTCTTCCTATCATGCAGGAGATGTTGTCTATGTTATGTACCGTAATCCTCATACACAAAGTGTGGCAAATGTACAAGAAGCAGCGGTTGTCAATGATCCAGAAAACCCTTCACAGCTCGCAGTATTTCTTTATGACACATACTATCCTTTAACAGAAGAAATGGCTGTATACCGATCAGAAGCAGAAGCGGAACAAGCGTATCAACATTATTTTGGAGAAGTATAACGAAAGGAGGAGTATCCTTTGATAAAACCATTCGTTCCGCAATTAGTCTATTTTGAACCAGCTGCTTTAGATTATCCTCTAGGCCAAGAGTTGAAAGAGAAATTCGAAAAAATGGATGTTGAGATTCGTTATACTACTTCTCATAATCAAGTCCGTAATTTACCAGGAGAAAACCACTTTCAAAAGTATCGTGTTGCGAAGTCTACTCTAGTCGTTGGAGTAAGAAAAACTCTAAAATTTGATACATCAAAGCCATCTGCAGAGTATGCAATTCCATTTGCAACTGGATGCATGGGCCATTGTCATTATTGTTACTTACAAACAACTATGGGGAGTAAACCCTATATTCGTACATACGTAAATGTGGACGAAATATTTGAACAAGCTGATAAGTATATTGCAGAACGTGCACCAGAGATTACCCGATTTGAAGCAGCATGTACGTCTGATATTGTTGGAATTGACCATTTAACTCATACATTAAAAAGAGCAATCGAACATTTTGGCAAATCTGAACACGGAAAGCTTCGTTTTGTAACGAAATTTCATCATGTTGATCATTTGTTAGATGCGGAGCATAATGGAAAAACACGTTTCCGTTTTAGTATCAATGCAGATTATGTAATTAAAAACTTTGAACCAGGAACTTCTCCCCTTGCAAAACGTTTAGAAGCTGCTGGAAAAGTTGCCAGAGCAGGTTATCCACTAGGGTTCATTGTGGCTCCAATCTATATTCATGAAGGCTGGGAAGAGGGCTATAAAACGATGTTTGAACGCTTAGAAGCAGAGCTACCAGAAGAAGCAAAAAAGGATCTAACGTTTGAATTTATTCAGCATCGCTTTACGAAACCAGCAAAGAAAGTCATTGAAAAAAATTACCCAATGACGAAATTGGAATTAGATGAGGAAAAAAGACGATACAAGTGGGGTAGGTATGGTATTGGAAAATACATCTACCAAAAAGACGAAGAAGAGGCATTGAAGGATCACTTATTTGCTTATAAAGACAAATTCTTCCCGAATGCAAAATTGGAGTACTTTACTTAAATAATAAGGTGCTTATAATGAAAATGATTTCTTTCATTTTAAAAATTTGTTAATCCACAGAGTTGCTTGGAGCTGAAAGCAACGGACTTTTAAATAAGCAAAAGAACCTGGGACATAATACTAATCCACCCTTAAAGACGAACAATATTTATATTATACTCAACATAGTACCCGTATCTATTAATCAGTATTAACCAATATAAAAGTTCGTTCCATTGCGCTACAGACACTCGCTTTCCACGGGGAGGAACCTGAGCCTCCTCTCAGAAAGGCGGAGGTGAGCGGTTAGGGACGTATGGATTGGAGCGAACCGCACGAGATAAAGGAAACACGGCGAACATAGTGAGCCGATGTTGACTTATCTGGGTATCGTACCTACTGGAACGATACCTTCCTCTTTTTTGTGAAATCCACTAGTCCCTGCGAGCCGGAGCTAGACACCGCTTCGCCTGCGGGGTTCCGTTCCAGTGGGTACGTCACCTTGGTCTCAGCCTTTCCTCTGATCCCGTAGGAGTCGAGTGTCTTCCGCTACATTCCACTAAGTCTTTAAAAACAGCGAGTGAAATGGTAAAGCATGTTAAAAAACAGTAAATAAAGACCCGAACAATTCAGCAAAATATCCGTTAGATATCTCCTGATTGTTCGGGTTTATGATTAGCTCAAATACTTATTTCCCAACCTCTTTCACTTTTACTCACTTTCAGGTGTTATATTAAAAAACTCAGCTTCTTTCATACGTTGAATATCATCTTTACTCTTCTTAGCCTTACTCATTTTGCCGTCAGATTCATAACTTTGCTTAAATGTCTCTTCATTTTTTTTCTTCATACTATCAAGCCTCCTTATGATTATCGTGTGTTACTAAAACGAAATTGATTCATCTTCATTTTTAGAAAAAATTATATTATAAAAGGATATTACCTATTTGTGTCGAACCTATAGAAAATCAAATTTTTAAGGGAGTCGACTAATGTTTACTTACACAATTAATGAATCACTTTCACTAAAATTAGTTGAAATGAAGGATGCAGAAAGAATATTTGAACTTACTAACTCTAATCGCTCTCATTTACGCCAGTGGCTTCCGTGGTTAGATTGGACTCAAAACCAACAGGATACAGAAGCTTGGATAAAGGGTGCAATGGAAGGGTATGCTTCTCAAAGAAGTATTACAACAGCAATAATATATAAAGAAAGCATCGTAGGGGTAGCTAGTTTCAATTCACTAGATTGGTCAAATAAAATAGCTTATATTGGATATTGGCTTGGCCAGGAGTTTCAAGGAAATGGTATTGTAACAAGTGTTGCAGAGGCACTCACTCAATATGCATTTGAAACATTAGAATTTAATCGGGTTGATATCCGAGCAGCTGAATTCAATAAAAAAAGTAGAGCAATTCCTGAACGATTAGGCTTTCAATATGAAGGAAAGATCAGGCAGGCGGAATGGTTGTATGACCATTATGTTGATCATGCTGTTTATGGAATGCTTGTAGAAGAATGGAAGGCTATAAAAGAAAGTAAATAATAGTAGAGAGTCTATAGTGATAGTTGAGCCCTCCTTTTATTAATAATAGGTGGGCCCAAAGTATTGAGCGCAATGTTTATTTTATCTGTTGGTATCTCTCAAGTGCTCTAATTCTAGAAGCTTTATGATCAACAATTGGATAGGGATAGTTTTCTCCTAATATGATTCCTGCTTGAAGAAGCACTTCTTTCGGGGCTTTATCAGGCTCATGAATATATTGATTTGGCAGCATCTGAAGTTCAGGTACCCACTTTTTAATATATTCCCCATTTGAATCAAATTTTTCACCTTGAAGAGTAGGGTTGAAAATTCTAAAGTAAGGAGCAGAGTCTAAACCTGTTCCAGCTACCCACTGCCACCCCATTGTATTGTTTGCGATATCAGCATCAATTAATGTGTCCCAAAACCAGTAGGCACCTTTTTGCCACGATAGTAATAAATGTTTTGTTAAAAAAGATGCAACAATCATTCGTACCCGATTGTGCATGAAACCAGTTTCCCATAGCTCTCTCATACCTGCATCTACAATTGGATATCCTGTAAGACCTTTTGTCCATGCTGAAAAGGTATCTTGATTTTCAAGCCACTGAAATTTCGTAAACTTCGCTTGGAGAGGGTTTTGAATGCTTTCAGGAAAATGTAATAACACAGAGTAAGAAAAGTCTCGCCAAATTAATTGCCTGATAAAAGGCTCTGCTACTGATTCAGCTTGTTGTATAACAAAATGATAGACGCTTCTAATAGATAATGAACCAACTGCTAAATAGGGAGATAGTGAAGAATGTGCATCTATGCTTGGATAATCTCGATTGTGTGTATAACTCTTCAGATGGTTTTTAACAAAGGCTTGAAGTTTTCGGAATCCTTCATATTCTCCAGCTAGCCACTTTTCTTCCAAACGACTTGTCCATTGGATTTTCGGAAGAAGCCCCAATTCATCTAGGTATAACCCTAATATTTCACTACTACGGAAAACAGAGATCTCTTTAATTCTAGGGATCGGAGGAGGGACTGATTCCTTACGATGAGCTTTATAATAAGGCGTAAATACTTTATATGGGCTACCATCTTCTTTTTTGATACGCCAAGGTTCTAGTAGTAATGTACCTTCAAATGTTTTAACTATAATTCCTTGCTCGTGTAAGAGTTCAGCTAATCGTCTATCCTTATGATATTTTATAGGGTCATAGTTGCGATTCCAATAAACAGCTGTGGCATCATACTTATTAATCCAATTCATAAGGACTTCTTCATAAGTCCCTCTATCAAAAAACAACGTACCACCCATATTGATTAGGTCTTTTTTTAGTGTAAGAAGGGATTGATGGATCCACCATTTTTTTTGCTTCACCAACTCCTCCTAATGCATTGTGATCATCAAATATATATAAAGGAATGACCTCTCCAGTTTTTGTGGCCTCGTATAATGCAGGATGGTCATGAAGGCGTAAATCCTCTCGAAAAAGAACAATAATGCGATCCTTGCTCATTTCTTCTTATCCTTTCCTCTTTTAATTTCCCTTTAATCGTATCGGTACTTTACTGTATAAACAAATGATAATGTGTTACAGCTTGTAAAAGGATATTATGGAATCATAGAGTTGAATTTTTTTGGATTGCAATTTTAGTGAAGAAAGGATATGAGTAGATGGATAAAGTAAATATTAAAGAGAAATTTGATTTATTTCAGGAGTATTGGAGTCCAAAAGTGGCAGGTGAAATTAATGATATGCAAGTGAAGTTTGCTAAGTTAAAAGGTGAATTTCTTTGGCATACTCATGAGAATGAAGATGAAATGTTTCTAGTGATTAAAGGGGAATTAATCATACGATTTAGAGATCGCGATGTACTGGTCAATGAGGGAGAGTTTCTGATTGTTCCAAAAGGAGTAGAGCATTTACCGATTGCGGAGGAAGAAGTGCATGTACTATTGTTAGAACCAAAGTCTACTCTGAATACTGGGGAAGAAGTAAATGAAAGAACAGTATCACATTTAGACTATATTTAACTATAAAACGAAAAACAGGCTTGGGATAAGAAATCCAAGCCTGTCCTCTATATTGATAAGCTATTATTCTTTTACAACGAGTACATTTTTGGAGCTTTCTTTCGTAACTTTTTCGCTTGTACTACCCAACACCCATTTTTCTAATTTACTTTTATTATTTGTACCTACTACAATGAGGTCTGCCTCATGTTCTTCAGCATACATATGGATTTTCTCCGCTTCATTTCTTCCATGTAATTCAACATAATTGGCTTGTATTTGGTAGGAATGCAAAGTTTGTTTTACCTCTGAAAGAGTGATGGAATCGTTGTCTCTTTCAGGTACAATGTTTGATTGATCATCCGATTGATTTTTCGTTATAGACGGACCATAACCAACAAACATATTATCAGGTGTAGGGGTTGTTGGAGCGACATTCAGAGATGTTCTGTCTAAATCTTCTTGAGCACCAACATGAATGATCGTCAGTTTACTTTCTGGTGAAACATTCTTTAGTTTGATCACTTTATTCAAAGCTCTTTTACTTCCGTCTGTATGATCGTAAGCTAACACAATATGATTAAACATGGATATCATCACCTTTTCGTCTATTTAATGTTGTATATACCCCCGAATATTGCCTTCTAATCATAGTTTTAAAAAAACAGTCATTGAGACACTGAAGAATTATTATAGTGCAGTTTTTTTTATAGATTTTTGTATCCAGAATTTATTTAATGCTTACTTTTTTGTTAACAACGAGTGAAGAAAAAAAAAGACTAGACGGATGGAATTTTTTGGGTAATATATATTAGGAAGGTGATGATAGAAATGAATTCGAGATGTATTTTTATAGAAGGTATTCCGGGTGCTGGAAAAACAACAGCATTAGAAACAGTATCAAAAATGATACAAAAGCAACTTTCGAACGTTAAGACTTTTTACGAAGGAGATTTATTTCAACCCGCAGATTATGAAGGAGTAGCATTTTTTTCGCATGAAGCATTTGAGGTACTTCTTACTAAATTAACGACAACAATTGAAGCTTTATACTTAGAGGAAGTGGAAGATGGTATCCTGATTCACTATAAAGCTCTGCTAAATAATGAAACAATCGATGAGAGACAGTTTGAGTATATATCCAAACATGATGTCTATGAACAAGACGTTACGGTTTATCAGAAGCTTATTTTATATAAATGGGCACAGTTTTCAAAAACACTGGAGTCTACAGAAGACGTATTTATAATGGATTGCTGTCTGCTACAAAATCCTCTGACGATGCTACAGGCAAAGTTTGATGTTTCAGCTTCTGAAATTAAACGGTTTATTATAGAGTTATTTCGCATGATAGAGAAATATAATCCTATTGTTCTATACATATTACCTAGAGATATCCGTAGTTCTCTCCAGTTTGTAAGAACCCAGAGGTCAAATGAGTGGTTCACCTTTGTAGCACATTATTATACACAGCAGAATTTTGGTAAGAACCATGATTTAACGAACGATGTAGATGGGGTCGTTTATTTGCTTAAATCCAGAGTTGCCCTTGAGAAGTCTATTTGTCAATCATTTGGAGAGAAAGCCTATATTATTGAACGAACTCAGGACTCATGGAATGAAATGGAGAATACGATTACTTCTATTATTTCCTCACATCTGTAAGGTTCTTTGAATTGCTTAGTCAATATCCGACTTAGGGCTGAGATGAAAACCATCATTAGACTCTAAAGAAGATAAGAATAATGGCTTAAGATAAAACCATCATCAATAAAATGAATGGATGGGAGAACGTTTTATGAAGAAATTCAAAGAAATCTTTCAAAAACCTGTATTTGTAAAATTGTTTTTTGCAAATGTTACATCGCAAATGGGAAGTATTATCGGTTTAACGGCATTTATGTTTTATTTATTAGATCGGTTTTCAGAGCAGCCTGCATATGCAACTCTGACGGAAATGATGTATTCATTGCCTACACTTGCCGTGTTCTTTATCGTAGGAGTGATCGCTGATCGTATGGATCGTCAAAAGGTTGCCTATCATTGTGACACGATTAGTGCCGTACTAACAGTTTGTTTGCTAGGTGCAATCTATTTAGGGTGGATGCCACTTATATTTGCAGTACTTTTTCTCCGAAGTGGTGTTCAAAAATTCTTCTTTCCGGCTGAATCTGCTATCTTACAAGGAGTCCTTTCAAAGGATGATTATGCAACTTCAGCAGGCTTAAACCAAATGGTAATGAGTCTCTTTATGTTAGTGGGGAATGGGATTGCGATTCTTGTGTATTGGAGTGCAGGAATCTACGGTGCCGTTCTAGTTGATCTCGTATCTTTTATTATTAGTGCCATTCTTATTAAGAGATGTGTGATACCAGAAGAGGTTCGTCTTCCAAATGGTCATCATACGTTAAAGGATTTAAACTTTAAGTTTGTAATAAAGGATTTTTCCTTAGGAATGAAATATATATTAAGTAGTAAATTATTGTTATCACTTATCGGTGGGTTCTTTGTTTTTGGGATTGTAAATGGTGGATTTAGTGTTATGCCGATATTTATTTTAAAGTATAAGCTAGCTCCGGAAACATACGAAGAATATTCCATACTATTAGGGATCGTGTTTGGAGCAGGTGTACTTATTGGAAGTGTTATCGCATCTGTTCTTACACAGAAATTTAAATTTCATCAACTGATTGTTGCTGGTCTTGTATTCACCGGAATCTTTATCATTGCTGCTTCCTTTGCATCTACAACATGGTTATTTCTTTCGGTAATCTTCTTTGCAGCTCTAGGGTTACCCTTCGTAAACATTGCAATAGGTGGTTGGATGCCAAGTATTATTGATCCTAAGATGATGGGGCGAGTACAAGGATGGATAAGTCCACTTATGATGCTATCTCAAACCATAACATTAGGATTGATTGCAGTGAGCTTTCCCTCAATGATTAAGGTTGAAATGCTTTATTGGGTTGTAGGAGGATGCATTTTATTTGTAGGAGTTTTTTATAGCATCATTCTACCTAGATTTATCAAAAATGAAGAAGTGGAAATCGTTCAAGCTATAGAGAAAACTGTCTAGCTAGTAAGTTGAGACTGTTTCAGAGGTTAAAAGTGTTTGATTCCTTTAGGATAATGTCCTATGAGCTGAGAATGCTAATCTTAGAAGCATTCTCAGCTTTTTCCTATGTCATCATATTTTTTATAAAAATTTTTGAACGAAATTAAATGATGTTCGTCATATCAATAGAAGGCTAATAAGAAAATCTCAACAGAAGCTTATTAGACTTGGGAGAGAGGATTGTCATGACTGAAAAGGATTGGATAAAAAAAGCAAAAAAAGGTGATCATGAAGCTTTTGCTTTTTTGTTTAAAGAACATTACCCTTTTCTTATAAAATATTTAATTAAAGTCACGATGAATCGTGATATTGCAGAAGAATTAGCACAGGATACAATGGCAAAATGTGTAGAAAAAATCCACCAATATAACGGCAAAGCAAAATTCTCCTCCTGGCTTATTACCATTGCAACAAACCGATACATTGATCAACAACGAAAGAAGAAAAACGAAATAAAATTTCAAGCTGAAGAAATGAGCCGTAAATTAAAATGGCAGGTAGAGAGTCGCAATGAGGAATGGAATGATGTCCTTGATGCATTATCAAAGCTTGATGATGAGATTCGACTGCCTATCGTCTTAAAGCATTATTATGGCTATTCTTATGAGGAAATTGGAGTCCTGGTTCGCTTACCAGAAGGAACAGTGAAGTCCAGAGTGTTTTACGGCATTCAGGAGCTGAGAAAGGAGTTGAAAGTCGATGCCAAAAGAACCAAAGTCAAATGATTCCTTGGAATTAATGGATGATGATCAGCTTAACGAGCTTCTAGGTAAAGGCTTTGAAGCCATTGATCAAAATATAGACGAAGAAGCTCCATCTCAGCAATGGTTTGAGCAGTTTGTACTAGAGAAACAGCAAGAAAACCGAGAACGATTTAAACGAGATTTATTCATATTTATTGGAGTAGCTTGTATTATCCTGACCCTTCTTGCAATCACAATGATTCAAGTACCTACTATATTTCTAGTTATTCAGGCTGTAGTATTTATTGTTGCGATCCTTTTAGGAGGCGTAAAGTATTTGAAGCAGGTGAATAATGTATGACGAAAGAAGAACTTATTATATTACCACTCGTCATCGTGTTGTTATTAGTACAGAGTATTTTTCTGTTCACGGATGCAAGAAAAAGAGGTCATAATTATTGGTTTTGGGGAATTTGGGGCTTAATTCAATGTCCAATGCCAATCTTATTTTATTTATTATTCGCACGGAAAATTTTAAAAAAATAATAAGGGAGGATTCACAATGATTATCGTAACAACGGAAACAGTACCAGGTAAAGAAATTAAAGAATTAAAAGGGTTTGTAAGAGGAAGCACTGTTCAAGCAAAGCACATCGGAAAAGATATCGTCGCAGGACTAAAAACCATCATCGGTGGAGAAATCTCTGAATACAGCGAACTAATGGAAGAAGCAAGACAAAGTGCGATCAACAGAATGATCAACGAAGCAAACAAACTCGGAGCAAACGCAATCGTAACCGTACGATTCGAAACATCAGCCGTAATGCAAAACGCCTCGGAGATCATCGCCTACGGAACAGCCGTTGTCGTTGAATAATAAAAGAAATATGAGGCATTGGTCTTGTCATGAAGAAATGTAAGGAATAGACTATCGCAATATATATGTACATGACTTTGACACTTTTGTTTGGTCCTATAGTAGTTTTTATTTTTTATATCTTATGCACTGAGTTGCTCGGAGCGGAAGATGCTTGACTCCAGCGGGACATAGCGGGCAAAGTGAGACCCCACAGCGAAGCGAGGAGGCTCACTCCCGCCCCGCGGAAAGCAAGCATCTGGAGCGGAGAGCAACGGACTATGATAAAGGACATTCTCAAATCACAGTACTATCGGAAAAAATTAAAAACTTTTTGAAAAATTAAAATTGACACAAGATACAGTCCTATAGTAAGGTAAGTAAGTAAATTAGAAAATTTTACTAATTAATAAAAACGTAAAGAGAAGGAGGGGAACGTGATGATTGTTATGACAAACACAGTACTAAGAAACAGAATTGCAGCAATTTCATTACCATCATCACGTAACCTGAAGTAAGTAAACTCCTCTCTATAATTTAAGGAGGCACAGGTTACGTATGTAAACCTGTGCCTTTTTGTGTCTAAATGAGACCAAGTAAAGGCATTGAACCCTCTTTTTAAGTGGGAACAGGAATGTTGTCTTTATGTGGTCTCTTTTTTTATTGGGTGGTGGTTATAGAGCATAGACTCTATTCACATATAAAACAAATTTAGGAGGAATGCAAGATGAACAGAACACAAAGAAAAATGATGATTGTATTGGTCGAGACAGAAGGCGGCTAGTTACAGACAACCAGATAAGGGAGGAAACGAAATGTTTAGTGTATTAAAGAAATTAAGTTGGTTTTTTAAAGAGAATTGGAAACGCTATACGATTGCGATTAGCTTATTAATTATTGTGGGTGTGTTAGATGTGATCCCACCTAAAATAGTGGGGGATGCCATTGACGATATTCATTTAGGCAAAATGAGTACAGACATCCTATTCGATTATTTATGGATTCTAGTCGTCATTATGGTTGTGTCCTATATCATCACATATATTTGGTTGTCTCAACTATTCGGAGGGGCTTTCTTAATTGAACGAAAGCTTCGCTCAAACTTTATGAATCATTTAGTGAAAATGACGCCAACGTTCTTTGAGAAGAATAGAACAGGAGACTTAATGGCAAGAGCAACTAATGATTTAAAGGCGATATCAAATACAGCAGGATTCGGAATTTTGACATTAGTAGATTCGAGTATTTTCATGCTTACAATATTAGTGACAATGGGATTTCTAGTCAGCTGGAAGCTTACGCTAGCAGCAATCTTACCTTTGCCAATCATGGCAGTCTTAATAAAAGTATACGGTGCTAAAATTCACAAACGTTTTACTGAGGCGCAGGACTCTTTTGGTGATTTAAATGATAAAGTTCTAGAATCAGTAGCTGGTGTTCGTGTCATACGTGCATATGTTCAAGAACGAGCTGACGAGAATCGTTTTGCGAACATGACAGAAGATGTATATCAGAAAAATATCAAGGTTGCTAAAATTGATTCACTCTTTGACCCAACCATTAAAGTTCTAGTCGGTATG
Source organism: Rossellomorea marisflavi (assembly GCA_003667865.1). Classification (GTDB taxonomy): domain Bacteria; phylum Bacillota; class Bacilli; order Bacillales; family Bacillaceae_B; genus Rossellomorea; species Rossellomorea marisflavi_C. The sequence continues at coordinate 2,516,834 of CP033051.1, forward strand.
AGTTACTTAATAGGCTTGGGTTATGGTGCTTATCTAGTATTTCATCAAGAGATTACTCTCGGAGAGCTTGTGTCGTTTAATGTGTATCTAGGTATGCTGATTTGGCCTATGTTTGCTATAGGTGAGTTGATCAACGTTATGCAAAGAGGAAATGCATCTCTTGACCGTGTTCTAGAAACCCTTTCTTACAAACAGGATGTCACAAATCCTACTGTTCCAAAGCAAGTCGATACTCCTGATGCTATTCACTTTGGAGAGCTAACATTTCAATACCCTTCTTCTAAGGTTCATAACCTTTCAAAGATTAGCATTGAACTGAATAAGGGTGACACACTTGGGATTGTTGGGAAAACAGGAAGCGGTAAGACGACCTTTATTAAACAACTCCTAAGAGAATATCCAAAAGGAGAAGGGACTCTTGCAATTGGTGGCGTTCCAATCGAAGAGATGACGACAGATTCTGTTCGTGATTGGATTGGATATGTTCCACAAGACCATGTCTTGTTTTCAAGAACGGTAAGAGAGAATATCTTGTTTGGTCGAGAGGATGCAACAGAGGCAGACCTACAAGAAGCGATTGTTCTTGCGGATTTTAAAAAGGATTTAGAAATGCTGCCAGATGGTCTCGAGACGCTAGTTGGGGAAAAAGGGGTTGCCTTATCGGGTGGTCAAAAACAGCGTATATCGATTGCCAGAGCATTAATTAAAAATCCAGAAATTCTTATATTAGATGATTCTTTGTCTGCTGTGGATGCAAAAACAGAAGCAAAGATTATCGAGAATATACAAAGAGAACGTCATGGAAAAACGACCCTCATCACAACACATCGATTATCGGGTGTTGAGCATGCCAATTGGATTATCGTATTAGATGACGGAAAGATTGCAGAGGAAGGAACTCACGAACAATTACTTGCGAATAATGGCTGGTACAAGAAACAATACGACCGTCAGCAAGTGGAAGACCCTTCCCTACAGGAGGTGGGAGCATGAAGGTCGGAAAACGATTAGTTGATTATGCGTTACTTTATAAAAAAATTATTATTGCAGCTCTGTTAATGTTAACCGTTTCGGTTGCAGCAGAGTTAGCAGGTCCTTTTATTGCTAAAAAAATGATTGATGACCATATATTAGGAATTGAAACAGCTTGGTATGAAACTACAGAAGGTAAGGATGCAGTTTTCTATGAAGGATCATGGTATAAAAGAGCGGAGTATTTCTCAGATTCTGAACAAAAAGGGAAGGAAGTTCGAATTCTTCAAGTAGGTAGAGAATTTTATTTTATTCCACAATCAGTTGGTATAGATGGAACGCGTTCTGTTCAGAGTGGAGAATTAACCATTACAAGAAAAGGAGAGCAACAAAGCTTTCCTGCAACAAAGCTTTCAGGAGAGCAGCTTTTAGATTTTTATAATCCGGAAATTCCGAGGTTAGTGAAATTGATTTCGTTTTATTTTGGTTTGCTAGTTCTTGCATCCTTTTTCCAATATGGTCAACGATTTTACCTTCAAAAGTCAGCAAACCGAATTATTCAAAAAATGCGAAACGATGTGTTTCAGCATATCCAAAGTCTACCTATTCGTTATTTTGATAATTTACCTGCTGGGAAAGTTGTTGCAAGGATTACGAATGATACAGAAGCGATTCGTGAACTATATGTCACAGTACTTTCTACATTCTTCACAAGTGTTATCTACATTACTGGGATTTATATTGCTTTATTTATTCTAGATGCAAAGCTCGCAGCAATCTGTTTAATTTTGATACCGATACTTGTTATCTGGACGATTTTATATAGAAGATATGCTAGTCAATACAACCACGTGATTCGCTCAAAGGTTAGTGACATAAATGCCATGATTAATGAATCAATACAAGGAATGAATATTATTCAGGCATTCCGTCGTGAGAAGAAAACAAGGGAAGAATTTGAAGAATTAAATGATACGCATTTTCGCTATCAAAATAAGTTATTAAGTTTAAATTCTTTTACATCTCATAACTTAGTAGGTGTTCTAAGAAATATTACGTTTGTAGCATTTATATGGTACTTCGGCGGAGCTTCACTTGGGGTAGGAACTGTTATATCTCTTGGCGTGCTTTATGCCTTTGTAGATTACATTAACCGTTTATTCCAACCAATTACGGGGATTGTAAATCAATTAGCAAACTTAGAGCAAGCACTGGTAGCGGGTGAACGAGTTTTTAGGCTATTAGATCAGAACGGGACAGATGTAGCGGACCAGAGAATGGAGCGTTATACCGGTAATGTTACTTTTGATTCTGTTTTCTTTGGCTACAAAGAAAATGAATATGTCCTTAAGGATATTACCTTTTCAGCAAACCAAGGAGAAACAGTTGCCCTTGTTGGTCACACTGGATCAGGTAAGAGTTCGATTATGAATCTATTGTTCCGTTTCTATGATTGTAATGAAGGGAACATCACGATTGATGGTAAGGATATTAAAGAAATCCCTTATCAAACGATTCGAGAGCATATGGGTATCGTACTGCAAGATCCATATCTCTTTACAGGAACAATAGCTTCTAATGTAAGTTTAGATGATCCGAAAATATCAAGAGATAAGGTTGAGGAAGCATTAAAAGCTGTTGGAGCAGAAACGGTTTTCAAGAATTTAGAGAACGGATATGATGAGCCTGTTATTGAAAAGGGAAGCACGTTGTCATCAGGTCAGCGTCAGTTAATATCGTTTGCGCGAGCACTTGCTTTTGATCCGGCTATTCTTATACTGGATGAGGCAACATCAAGCATTGATACTGAAACAGAGGCAATAATTCAAAATGCCATGGAAGTCTTGAAAAAAGGTAGAACGACGTTTATTATTGCACATCGTTTATCAACAATAAAAAACGCTAATCAAATTTTAGTATTGGATCGTGGCGAAATTGTTGAAAGAGGAAATCATGATGAACTCATGGAGCGAAGAGGACGTTACTATCAGATGTATCAACTTCAGCAAGGAACAAATACAGAAAAAGCTGGATAATGATTTTGGCTACCAACCAACCTTAATAACATGACTGTTTCAAATGATTAAGAGATTTTGTCTTCTAATCATTCAACAGTCATGTTTTTTTATAAAAAGGAATGATACGGTGAGCTTGTTTATCTACATCTCCAGACCGATACAAAGTTAATTCTGTAGTGCGTTTTGGAAAGTATACTCCTTCAGTAAGATAAGAGTATAAATAATTTATCACTGGAGGAAACAAAAATGAAAAAACAATTAATGGTTGGTGCTGTTTTAGGAACGGTACTATTTTTAGTAACTGGCTGTGGTACGTTTACAGTTCTAGGTAACGATGATACTTTAAGTGAAGAAATAATAGTAGAAAAGGATAAGGCAAAGGAGCTCGAAGTAGAGCTCAACTTAGGAGTAGGTGAAATGAATATTACTGGAGGCTCAGATGAATGGATTACTGGAGAAATTGAATATACAGACAAGAAGTTTAAACCAGAGCTTTCATATGATTTAGATGGTGATACTGGTGAAATTTTAGTAGAACAAGAGAAAAAAATAAATGTGTATTTTGGGCGTAATAATGAAAAGAACGTTTGGGATTTACAGTTGAATGATGAAGTTCCCATTAGATTAGAAGTAAATTCAGGTGCAACAGATACTAACTTAACTCTTAGTGGATTACAGCTGTCGGAGTTATCTGTAAATGCAGGAGTAGGGGATATTGATGTTGATTTAAGTGGAGAATGGAAGGAAAGCTTTGATGTGACTCTGGAAACAGGGGTAGGAGAAACTACAGTTATTCTTCCGAAAGGTGTTGGCGTGAAAGTAAAATCCGAAGAAGGTGTAGGGAGCTCAAACTACGAAGGGCTGATCTCTCAAGGAGATGGAGTCTATGTTAATGAGTTGTATGAAGAGGCCGATGTAATGATTAACATTATGGCAGAAACAGGAGTAGGAGAGATTACATTTAAAGAAGAAAATTAAGTGTGTAAGAAGTCTTTAAAGTTACTGAGATAGCATATTATGATACCTAGCTATCTCAGTAATTCAGGAGAGCAGCCCGTAAAAAGTGATTAGATAAGTGATCTATAGTAAAACTTCTCTTAATTGAAGGGGCTTTAAAGCCGTTGTTTCTTCAATATAAATAAAAGCATCATAACGTTCCGACACTTTTGTAGGAACATAGTTACCGTATTGCTCATAACGAGGATTATAGACAACACCGATTGCTCGGTGCCCAATTGTATTGTTAAATAGAGCTCGGTTTTCATCGTCAAATAATAGAATTTGATTATAAGGTCCTGCCTGATGTAATAGATGCTCCCAGCTACCTTTAACTGCTTTTGGAACAACCATTTCTTCGATATTTTGTCCCCAACCAGAAGAAGCAATAACACGTCCTCTGTTTGTACCAAAACCTACAATGTAAACATCTTCCTCGTTATGTTGTTCACGTACAAGCTGTCCGACATTGACCATTCCTTCTTCCGCCATATCTGTAGCACGAGCATCTCCAACGTGGGTATTATGCTCCCAAACAATGACTTTTGCCTTTTCACCATAATAGTTCATAACAGACTGTAGAACCTCTACCATATGTTCATCGCGAATATTCCAAGATCCATGATCATCTACGACCATCGTTTTATAGTAATGTTCAGCATTTTTCAAAACTAGGGCATTCATTTCTAAGTTTAGACTAAGCTCCTCTTCAAAATGCTCATATTCATGCTTCTTTTTACGGATAGAAGTTAAAAGATTTACAACTTCCTTCGTGCAATCATCTGATAGTAATCCTGCTGAAATAGCGTATTGCTGAGAATCCTCTCCAAAAGGCTCAAAACAAGAAAATGCCTTTTGGGCTAGCTCTAATTCAGGTGAATTTGTTTCTTTCAAATAATGAAGTACTTCCTCCATTGATTCCCATAGACTGTACACATCAAGTCCATAAAAACCAACCTGTTCTGAACTTGAAGACATCCCTTCATTAAATTGTTTCAACCATGTAATAAACTCAACAATTTCTTCATTTGCCCACATCCATGTCGGCCATCGCTTATAGGATTCTAACACTTCCTTTGAACTAGTTTGATGATCATAGCCCTTTATATAGCTATTGACCGCCTGGCTAGCTGGCCAGTCTCCTTCAACCGTTATAATAGTAAAACCTTTTTCCTCTATAAGGCGTTTAGACAATTCAGCCCGAACCGTATAGAACTCTGAAGTTCCATGAGAAGCTTCACCTAGTAAGACAATCTTAGCATCACCAATTGCTTGTACAATTGAATCTAGGTCCTTCTCCTGCTTATATGGAATAGAATAGCTTTGAATAGAGTGGATCATTGTATTGTCCATTATTATCCTCCTTTAAAATTGGAAATTAAGTGTTAATCCTCCGCTAAAAACTCAGCCTGATAGGAATTCAAGCCGGCATGTACTGATAATAAGGTGTCAGCATAACCAACTAAACGATTAATAATTTCTTCAGATAAATAGTAGATAAGTGGAGAAGCTTCCTTTTTATGTAACGCTGGATCATCGTATACAACTGTCGTGTTAATAAACACATCTTTATTACCATAAAGGTTGTAGTGAATGATTACTTTTCCAACAGCGCCACCTGATAACGGGTCCTTATAGCTTGGTAAGAAAACATACCATTCTTCCGCAGTGGCTGAACGAAAATTTTTTGTGAACGTCATTGCACGAATTTCATTTTCAATATGCTTTTTCTGCACATCGTCTAGATTATGGAACATTTCGTTCATAAAACTCCCCCAACTATAATGTAAGGCTAGTATTCCCCATTTCTAAAATGTCATGACTTATATAGAAAATATTGACATAAGCCAAGCTTGTTTAAGAGTAGGATGAGATGATGACATATTTGAGGGGGAAAGGTAGTGGATCATTATAAAGAGAAAGCATTATATGAACATGAATTTTGGTTAGAGGTATTACGAGATCATTCAATTTTTATTGAAGGTGCACTTCAACATACGGAAAAAGAGGATTTAAAAAAAGTAACTGCTTTTAAAGACACTTTTGTAGGTTATTTAACAAAGATTCCATCATTTACTACTGACGAGTTAGTATCATTTAGTAAGGAAATGGAACCGATTGTTTATTCGTTCCGTGAATACAAATTGACTATTATTGAACGAATGCTGAAAGGAACGATTAAGATAAATTTAGGTCCGACTTTTGTGAATCACATGGTGAACGAGATTGAAGAATATATGAAAGTATTGGCTTACCTACAAAAGGAGAAGCTACCACCAGTCTTTCATGAACTGCATCATCACCTCCTATGGTTATTAGATGCTTCAGGACATGCAGGTGCGATTGCAGGATCAATGGATTTATCCGAACGAGATGTAAAACAGAAGAGTATGATGTTTGAAAAACAATTTAATGAATTTTACTTGAAAGCGGTTGAAATGGCAGGCTTTTTACGTACAAATCTTAAACATTTTCCTGCTCTAGCACGCTTCAACAAAGAAGTGGAGTTAGAAATTCAGCTTTTTCAAGGATTTCTTGAGGAATTAGAGGAAATGGAGATGGATGTGAAAGTGCTAGGGAGTTTTTCAGCGCTTATGGCGGACCATATGTTTAGAGAAGAACAATACTATCTAATGAAAGTTGCACAGGCAGAAAAGCTGCGAAAGGTATAAAAAAGGATGAGGAGCACTCATCCTTTTTTTTAGTAACAGATACCCACTCGACACTTATTGAAGTCATTCGTTTTAGAATGCAATAGCTTATAAATATAATCGCCCGTATCATAGATGGAAATGCTCTTGCCGTTAAGTGGTAATAGGTCTTTCTCCGTTCTGTAATGTCCCAATCTTTCACCGTCAGGTAAATAGGTTGGGCAGACAATGGTCCAATCAAATGTTGATGATTTTAGCATAAGATATGCTTTTAAATGATCTTCTGCAGCCTTTGTGCTCTTTCTTTTAGATTCATCGGTTTGGAAACGATAGAGGTGGTCTGCAGAACGAGCCTGTAGAATACCTGCAGTTCCTACAGTGATAATTCTTGAAATACTATGTTTTCTCATTGATTTCAAAACTAGTGGCATGCTTCGAGAAATAACATCAGATTTATCTGTACCGAGACAGCTGATGACTGCTTGGCATCCTTTTAAAGTCCTATCAATATCATTTTCATTACAAGCATCTCCACTAATAATATGTTGCCGTCTTGACTCTTCAAGGCTTGATGAATCGCGAACAAGTAGGTTTACGGAGTAACCGTTTTCAAGTAAATGAGGTAGAACAACGGAACCCACTCTTCCTGTGCCTCCTAGTAGTGCAATCCTCATACAATTCCTCCTTTTGGAACATAATATCTATGAATATTGTATCCTTTTTAACCTTCACGTCCTAAAAATTAGCTTAAATAAATGAAAATTTTCATAATTGCTGTTCTCTTACAATAGGTGTTCTCGAAAATTTTTAGACAAAAACAATATTGAAAAGAAAAACTATTTAATCTTTTTTTATCTTAAAGCAGTTATGTTGACAAAAGATATTGTCTCAAATTATGATGTCCTTCGTAGAAAGAAAATTAATCCGATAAATTTAATGGGGGTTTAACGATGAAGAAGAAATTATTATTTATGTTATTAGTAGCATTTTCAATTGTTCTGGCTGCTTGCGGTGAAGGAACTGAAAATAATGAAAGTAATACGGAAGGTGCTACTGAAGAAACAGCATCTTTATTTGACAAAGTTAAGGAAGAAGGCAAGCTATTAATTGGAACTGAGGGAACATATCCTCCTTTTACGTTTCATGATGATAGCGGAGAGTTAACTGGATTTGATGTTGAGATTGCTCGTGAAGTTGCTAGTAGACTTGGAGTAGAGGCTGAATTTAAGGAAACTCAATGGGATGCAATGTTCGAAGGGTTAAATTCAGAACGCTTTGATATGATAGCAAATCAAGTAGGAATTCGTGAGGATCGTCAGGAAAAGTATGACTTCTCAAGCCCTTATATTCAATCAAGTGCCGTTGTGGTTGTATTGAAAGATAATAATGATGTCAAAGGATTTGAAGATCTTCAAGGTCTTAATTCTGCTCAATCCTTAACGAGTAACTACAAAGATATTGCTGAGCAAAATGGAGCAACAATTACTCCTGTAGAAGGATTAGCTCAAGCAATCCAGTTAGTAGAACAAGAGCGTGTTGATGTTACAGTGAATGATAAGCTATCAATTCTAGATTATTTAAATAAACAAAAAGGAGCAAATATCAAAATTGCTGCTGAAGCAGAGGATGCATCTGTAAGTGGCTTAATGTTCCGTAAAGGGAATGAAGAGCTAGTAGAAGCAGTAAATAAAGCGTTAGAGGAAATGATGGAAGATGGAACGTATTTAGAAATCTCAGAGAAATGGTTCGGAGAAGATGTATCTCCTAACTAGTATTTTTCAAGATCCTGAAAAGTTACTATCACTTTTACAAAGCTCCCTACTCCCAATGGTAAAGGGAGCTTTGTATTATACAATTCCTCTAACAATCTGTTCGTTTATCATTGGGATGATACTAGCTGTTTTAACCGCAATGGCACGAATTTCCGGTCCTATGATTTTAAGAGGTATTGCAAGGGTATATGTTTCAGCTATTAGAGGTACACCTTTGCTTGTTCAATTATTCATTATCTTTTATGGGCTACCAAACCTAGGGTTAAAGTTTGACCCATTTCCATCAGCAGTTATTGCTTTCTCTCTTAATGTAGGGGCATATGCATCTGAAATTGTCAGAGCTGCGATTCAATCTATTCCAAAAGGGCAGTGGGAGGCTGGATATTCAATAGGGATGACGTATTGGCAAGCAATGAAGAGAATTATTCTTCCGCAGGCAGCAAGGGTATCTATTCCTCCACTTTCTAACTCCTTTATTAGTCTTGTGAAAGATACTTCACTTGCTTCACTAATATTAGTAGCTGAGTTATTTCGCAAAGCACAAGAAATTGCCGCAACTACGTATGAATTTCTTCTTTTATATATGGAGGCAGCATTCCTATATTGGATCATGTGTTTTCTGTTAACGATTGTACAGGATCGAATAGAATCAAGACTTGATCGGTATATTGCGAAATAAACGAAAGGAGGTTAGTGCCAGTATGATCACGATTAATCGATTGCACAAACGTTTTGGTGAATTAGAAGTATTAAAAGGAATGGATGTAACTGTAAAGAAGGGGGAAGTGGTTGTTTTAATTGGTCCCTCGGGTTCAGGTAAAACAACATTTCTTCGTTGCTTAAATGCATTAGAGATTCCAAATGAAGGCTCCATTCGTATAGATAATGTTTCACTTGATTTTACTAAGAAATCAAATAAAAAAGAACTACTACAACTAAGAAGGCAAACAGGAATGGTGTTTCAGGGCTATAATTTATTTCCTCATAAAACAGCTTTAGAAAATGTTATGGAAGGCCCAACGATTGTTCAAAAAAAATCTAAGACTGAAGTAAAAGACAAAGCGATTCGTTTGCTACAAAAGGTAGGCTTAGGTGACAAGTTAGACTTCTATCCATTTCAACTTTCTGGTGGTCAACAACAGCGTGTTGGTATAGCTCGTGCACTTGCTATTGAACCAAAAGTCATGTTATTTGATGAGCCTACCTCTGCTTTAGATCCAGAATTAGTCGGTGAAGTGTTAAAGGTGATGAAGAACTTAGCAGAAGAAGGCATGACGATGGTTGTTGTCACACATGAAATGCGTTTTGCTAAAGAAGTAGCAGATAAAGTTATATTTATGGATCAGGGAAAAATCGTAGAAGAAGGAGACCCAAGCCGGATTTTTGACCAACCTACAAATGAGAGAACAAAACAATTTCTGAGCTTAATTCAATAAGTGGGTAACGTTTAACTTGGTGCGGGTGATGCGGACATTTAGTACGCTATTATTGAAATAAACGCATATTTAGATGATTTTGAGGACATTTGTTCCGCTATTTAGAGAGAATAGGATGAAATCAACGGTGATTTTATATAATAACGGAATAAATGTCCGTAGACATCCCATATATTCGTCTTTTTATCAATATAACGGAATAAATGTCCGCTCGGATTACTTGCTTCTATTCCTAATCAGCAATGTTGTTAAGTGCATTCTAGAGTACTTAGGTCAAACAGTTAAGTATATTAAAGTAACGCTTGGTTGCACTAACCAAGCGTTTTTGTATATGTAATTCAGTATGATTTATTCAGTTCTAATAACTGTCTTCAGCGCATTAATGGAAGTAGCTAACACCTTACAATGATCTGTTTCTTTTATAAAAATGTCATTAATAAAAAATATTTAACAGAATTTAATTGAAAGTAGGTTAATACGTATCTAATGGTGGTAAAGATGATAATAACGCGTAAAAGGAGATGATTTGGTGGACTACAGAATTGAAAAGGATACTCTTGGTGAAATCAAGGTTCCCACAGATCGTTATTGGGGTGCCCAGACACAAAGAAGTAAAGAAAACTTTAAAATTAGTCATGAAAAAATGCCGATAGAAGTTACATATGCGTTTGCTCAACTCAAAAAAGCAGCTGCCATTGTAAATCATTCACTTGGAACGATATCACAAAATAAGTCAGAAGCCATTGTAAAAGCATGTGAAGATATTATTTCAGGGAAGTATGATGATCATTTTCCACTCGTTGTATGGCAAACTGGTAGTGGAACTCAATCGAATATGAATGTAAATGAAGTTGTTGCCAATCGGGCAAATGCCTATTTAGCTGAAAAAAACTCTGAAGAAAAGGTGCATCCTAATGATGATGTAAATATGTCACAAAGCTCCAATGATACTTTTCCGACGGCTATGCACATTGCGGTATATCATGAAATTGTCTCCTCTTTAGTTCCAGTATTAAAGACATTTGTTGAGACACTTCGTACTAAAGAAGAAGCATTTTCAGATATTATCAAGATCGGTCGAACACACTTGCAGGATGCAACACCCTTAACTCTTGGGCAGGAAATTAGTGGTTGGAGAACCATGATAGAGCGTTCTCTTTCTATGGTAGAAGAGAGTAAAATGCATATTCTAAATTTAGCTATCGGAGGAACTGCAGTAGGTACTGGTATTAATGCTGACCCTACTTTTGGGGAAAAAGTCGCTGAACAATTGCAAAAGCAAACAGGATATCCTTTTGTATCTTCAGAAAATAAATTTCATGCATTAACAGCCCATGATGAATTGGTATATGTCCATGGGGCATTAAAAGCAATAGCATCAGATATTATGAAGATTGCAAATGATGTAAGATGGCTAGCGAGTGGACCAAGAAGTGGAATTGGAGAAATCACAATCCCAGCAAACGAACCTGGTAGCTCTATTATGCCAGGTAAAGTGAATCCAACTCAAAGTGAAGCAATAACAATGGTTTCTGCACAAGTATTTGGAAATGATGCAACGATTGGGTTTGCTGCAAGTCAAGGGAATTTTGAATTGAATGTATTTAAACCTGTAATTGTTTATAATGTTTTACAATCAATTCGATTATTAGCAGATGGAATCCAGTCATTTAATGCAAAATGTGTAGTAGGAATAGAAGCAAATCTAGAGGTGATCGAAAGGTTTGTTGAAAATTCATTAATGCTCGTTACAGCACTGAATCCACATATCGGCTATGAAAAGGCAGCAGAAATTGCGAAGCTTGCACATAAGGAGAATCTAACTCTAAAGGAAGCTGCAATTCAAACAGGGTATTTAACAGAAGAGAAGTATGATGAGTGGATTAATCCTGCAGGTATGGTGTAAGGAGCTAAAAGTAATATAAAATAAATAGAAGAGCCCCTGATAGAGTATCAGGGGCTCAAGCCATTAATATTTAATTTTCATTATTGTTGAGTGTATCCACCGATTTGTTGTTCAGCCATCTGAACTAAACGTTTCGTGATTTCTCCACCAACTGAACCGTTAGCGCGAGATGTTGCATCTGGTCCAAGATTTACACCAAATTCAGAAGCGATTTCATACTTCATTTGGTCAATTGCTTGTTGTGCTCCAGGTGCTACTAATTGGTTTGAATTGTTGCTGTTAGAAGATTGTGCCATGTTCTGTCATCTCCTTGTTGTAATTTTTTTTTGGGTTAGCTGGAATTGCACCAGCGCGCAATCGATTATTGCGACCATCTTAAATGGTGTAACCCACCGTGTAAGAATTGTTTCTTTGTTGCGTTGTCATTAAGTAGTATGTTTCAGTTATTTTTTTTTATACAAGAAATTTAATTTAATTTTTTATTTCTTTTTTGAGGCTTGAGAAATTCTTTTGCCTTATGAGCTGTTTGAATTTCTTTCTTGCCTCTGCACTAACTATTGTGGATGTTTTTAAAAGAAATATACAAAAAGAAGCAAAGAAATTTCTTCCATTAAAAGTACCAAGAATATGATTACATAATAAAACTGCTTTCGAAAAATATAAGATTATAACAAAATAATGAAAGAAAGTAGTGGTGATAATGCATGAAAGCATGTGCATTATGCAATGGTATCATTGAACATAGAGGGAATTGTTCTAAATGTGGTTTTGATACAATGGATCAAGGAAGATATTATGATTACTATGATGACTACAGTGCATATATGGATATAGAACAAATCAAATTAGCAGATGGAGTCCCAAACAGCAGCTGTTCAGATGAGTGTCTTCATTTATTCTTATGTGTGAATTGTGGTAATGAAGAAGGAAAAACTATTCAATTTACTGAATTCTAATATAAAGATTACTATACGAATGAAATAAGAGTGCCCCGGTATTAATACCGGGGCACTCTTCTCTATATTAAGGAAAGGGGGATTAGGTTAGCGAATTCGTAATTCTGTTTCAAGGTCAAAGAAATGTGCTTTGTTCATATCTAATGCAAGCTCTACAGATTGACCTGCCTTAAGGTCAGAGCGAGAATCAACACGTGCAACAAATTCCTGTCCATCTAATGATGAATATAGCATTGTTTCAGCACCAAGTAGCTCAGCAACCTCGATCGTAACATTGATTTTAGAACCCTGAGCAGACTCAATGAAGATTGGCTCATCATGAATATCTTCAGGTCTTACCCCAAGAGCAACTTCTTTTCCGACATAGCCTTGGTCACGTAATGTTTTCATTTTTCCTTCTGGTACATTTAAGCTTAGATTACCTAATTTAAATACGCCATCTTCAAGTGTTCCATTGAAGAAGTTCATAGCTGGTGAACCAATGAACCCACCTACGAAGATATTTTCTGGCTTATCATATACTTCTTTTGGAGAACCAACTTGCTGAATAACTCCATCCTTCATAATAACGATACGAGTTGCCATTGTCATTGCTTCAGTTTGGTCATGTGTTACATAGATTGTTGTTGTTTGAAGACGTTGATGAAGCTTTGCAATTTCAGCACGCATTTGAACACGAAGTTTTGCATCTAAGTTTGATAACGGCTCATCCATTAAGAAAACTTTAGCGTCACGTACAATGGCACGTCCTAAAGCAACACGTTGACGTTGTCCACCAGATAATGCTTTAGGCTTACGGTCTAGTAATGCATCAAGGCCTAAGATTGCTGCAGCTTCTTTAACACGACGATCAATTTCAGCTTTATCAAACTTACGAAGTTTAAGACCAAATGCCATATTATCATAAACACTCATATGTGGATATAATGCATAGTTTTGGAATACCATCGCAATATCGCGATCTTTTGGCGCAACGTCATTTACACGTTGACCATCGATAAAGAAGTCACCCTTTGAAATTTCTTCAAGACCAGCAACCATACGTAACGTTGTTGACTTACCACAACCAGATGGTCCAACAAATACGATAAATTCTTTATCTTGGATGTCTAGGTTGAAATCTTTCACTGCGGTTACTTTATTATCATAAATCTTATATATATTCTGTAATTTTAACTCTGCCATTGAAAAGACCTCCTATAAATTTAAAACGTTTTCATTTCTAAACTTATTGTATAGAAAGCGGATACAGAAAGAAATGGTTAACGTGCACAAACTTTAACTCTGTTTTTTATGCACCCTGCTAGATTCATACTCTAAGCATGCAAAATAGACAAATAAAGATCCTTCAAATGATTTTAGATCAATCTTTGTTTTCTCCATAAATCGATCAATTCGATATTGTACACTATTACGATGCATGTACAATTCTTTTGCGGTTTGACTTGTATTTAACTGGTTTTCTAGGAAGGTTTTTATTGTTTTTAATACAATTTCGTCTTCTGAAAACACGGAGAATATGCTACCAAAGAGGCTATCCCTAAGCTCCTTTGGTGCAAACTGCACTATATAGTAGGAGGAAATGGACTCAATAGAAAATATTCTCTTAGCTTGAAACTGTTCCTTTGCGAAAAGAAACATCTTCTCTTCCTCATGAAACCCACTTGAAAATTCATTGTTTACAGTTCGAGATTGGCCAATAAAGAAGGAAGGGGATACATAGAAGTCTGCCTCGATTACTTTTGCTGCAGAAAGTAGTTCTTCTTTAGAAGTTAACGAGCTAGATAAATTTTCAAGAACAACTCCAGAAAAATGATTTTTAAAAATAATAATACAATCATTAGCAAACAAATGTTGCATTGCTTCTGAAAGTGCAACGAGATCAATTTCTCCTTCAAGGGAAAAGTGGATACTACGAAAATCCCTATGTTCTTCATTAGGAAGAGTCTCTGAACCTCGATACAAATAATCAAACCATTTTACGCTTTCAGGATGCGGCTGAAATAAATGCTCATTCATTGTTACTTCTTTAAATAAACAGACAAGTAAGGAGTGCTCAGCTTCATTGAGTTCATTTTTTGGAATTCCTAAGTATTCATTTTCATCTTGTGTTGTAAACCAGAAAAAATCATTATCTACTTGAACGGGAGAAAGCTCCTGGTAAATGGCATTTTGGTATTTTTTTAGCAAGGATTTTAGCATTTTTTTCCCTCACTCTAACTATTATTAGGATTAAGTTCTATTAACTTGTCCTTATTGTATGAAAAGTTCTACTTGTATTCAAAAATTTGGTTCTTAAAATTATATCATTTAATACCTATAGTAAGGGCTTTTTGTTTTTATGAATCTAGTTTGTGATTTCAATACTCACATTGTTTTACAACCTCAATTTGGGTTCTTTTGCATAGAAACACTAACTTACTTATAGTGCTCGATTTTTAATAAAAATACAGTCGAAACAATACTAAATATGGTAAAATATTGATGGAATTGTAGTTAGTATTTAGAATTTTTTTTAAAAAGGGGAAGGTAGTATGTTTAAGAAGATTGCTGCGGATGCATTAGGTTTGTCGGATATCGGGAAAATTATTGGTCCATCTGATTATGATAAGACAGATGCTGACGATTATGTAATGCATGAAGATGATGAAAAAATATTCTTCTTAATTAAAACCAAGTCTGATGAGTATTGCTTTACAAATTTAGCATTAATTCATGTTGATGGTGAGAGTGCAACTTCATCAAAGCGTACACTAAAGAGATTTCCTTATTCACAGCATAAAATTCGTAATGTATTACTTGAAACAGCTGGTAAAATTGATATGGATGTTGAAATTAAATTTACTTTGGGAGAAATACCATTTGACATTGATGTCCATAAGGAACAAATTGAACCACTTAAGGATCTTTATAAAGCCCTACTACGAATTTCTGAGATAACGTATGAGAATGAGAAGATTCAAGATATGGCAAAAGAGAGTTTAGATAAAGCTGTAACGGTTCTTCATAATGCTAGACAAGTGGACACAGATTTAGCGGCACAATATAAGGAATTAACAGAGTATGGCTTTGAATGGCTTACATCGATTAAAGAAAAATATCATGAAAAAGATTTTGGTGATATTTTTAGAAAGTATATCAATAATTAAAAGGATATAAAAAAAGAGGCAAACTAATAGGTGAGACATTACCTAAATTAGAATGACCTCTTTTTTATATTCTATTTGCGATTTGTAAAGTAGCTTTATTTGAATTGAAAGGAATCGCGATAGGGTAGAAGCCTATTCTCCAGGGGAAATAAGTACCTAGAGGGGCAAACTACGGCCTATTTTAAGGACAAATTTTCAAAAAGTAAAATGTGTTCTGTAACAAACTATATTTCCATGAAGTTGTTACTGTGGTGGATCTTCTTTAGGAAAGTCATGGGCTTCTTCGATATTTGTATGTTCTGCATCTCTCATATGAACGGAGCCACCTGAAAGGCCCTCGTTGATATAGCGATCGACGTCAAGTGCCGCTTTGCTTTTTCCTTCATAATCTACATCGCTTTTAAATTTTCTTTTGTGTTCTCGTGTCATATCCATCGCCTCCTATTGAGTATTGTGGATAGGATCACGGTTATGTATTCAGAAATTACGGAGTTTACTCATATACATGAAATAGCATCAACTCATGTATTTGCTTTGTTAGTAATTCCTCTTCATGTACGTCTATTGATGGTTTTTGATTCCACTCAATTTTACCATTCTTATGGTAGATTCCATTAATCTTTTCACCCTTATAGTAAAAGGATATACTCCAGCCGGGTAACTCTTTATTTGCAAAAAGACTTTTGTATTGGAAATGTTGTATCATACTATCACCTCTAGTTATATTGTATACGCAATAATCATTTGATAAAAGACTTATGATTTTTACATATTTTTCTCTTTCTATTAATAGGATGTAGTAATTGATAGAGGGGGAGAAACGATGACTGCATTTTCATTAAAATTACAAAAGTCTATTGCGGATGAATGGACGGCCCATCACTTTTATAAAGAATTATTAGAAAAGACGAACAATCCTTTGTACAAAGAATTTATTGAACATAGCAAAAAAGATGAGAAAGAGCATTATGAAATGTTTCAATATCTTCACTATTTGATTTTTGGTAGTTATTATCATCACAAAAAAGAAACAGTCTCATTTACGACCTTTAAAGAAGGAATAGTAATGGCATTGAAATCTGAATTAGATGCAGCGGAATTTTACCGTGACATGCTGTTTGAGATTCCTAATAGACAAGCCTATCAACCGGTGTTTATTGCCATGACAGATGAAATGGAACATAGTACTCGATTCTCCACTATCTATAATGCACTAAAATAATCTAAAAGGCTGATTTTCTTACTCAGCCTTTTAGATTTTGATTTGATAGGTGTAGAAAGGTTTGAATTAACTGTTTTACTCGTTTTTCTTCGATCGTTTGTTCGTCAAAACTCATTGGCTTAGAATTCACTTCAAAAAGAACAAATCCACCCTCCACTCTAGGTGCTAAATCAATGGAAAATTCTCCAATGTAGCCAAAATCCTTTGATAAAATACGTCCACATTCTTCACTTATAGCTTGAAGGTCTGTGTTCAAACCTTTTGATGAAACTTCATTGATAGAGATTATTTTTCCGCCTGCTGGTACATGTGTTGTCACATCTTGACGTTGTGAAAGACGGATACCAACTCCAGTAATCTTATATGTTTCTCCTGAATGCTGTACTAGTACTCGGTAATCGAAACGGCTGCCTTTATGAGTTTCACATTCAATGGATTTCTGGATAATCCATTCTCCTTCATCAAACCATGAGGAATAGTTTGAGAGGAAGCGTTCTATGGAAGAATATTTTTCAATTTTGCGAGTGCTTTTACAGCATATTTTTCCACTGTTATCTAGCTCAATCAAGCGAATCCCTTTTCCTTGAGAGGAAAGAGAAGGTTTAACGTAGATTTTCTTATGCTGTTGTAGAAAATCAACAAATCTTTCTTTATCCGTAATCTGTTCGGTTTCAGGTAGTAAGGGTAGGAGCGTTTTACTTTTTTTAAGAACGTTATGAATTTCCCATTTGTGAAAAAAATGAGGATTGAAAAAGGGAGTACCCTTTTCTTTAATATCATTGAAAAATCTTTGATAAAGGTCACTAGCTTCATCCTGGCGACTTGGAACACGATTGTAGATAAGACTAGGAAGTGGGAAAAAGCACTTCAACCATTTGCCACTTTCCTTATTAAAACAGATTCCTTCAACTCCATCTACGTGAACATCATCTGGTGCAAATACAAAGCTGAAGGCTCCCTTCGTTTGAAGGTGTTCTTGTATAGTAGTAAAAAGTTTGAAATTCCCTTTATATACGCCACTTGCTTTTTTGCTTGCTAAGATTCCTATAAGTGGAATATGGTCAAGACGTTGAGTGGAGTCAAGGATAAATTCTGTATCGCTAGCGCCAATTTTTTTTGATAATAAGAATGAATTTCGTCCAAAAGGTACAGTCACAATTGCATTCTCGTTTATATAAAATTGCTTTTTTGTAGAGTTATAGTACAGCTTCATCGAACTAGCCCCTTATCCTCTTCCGCAATCATCTTAGTAAGGTAGATTCCAAAGGACAATGACAGTTTCCTAGTTAAATAATCAAATGAACGAAGTTGAGGATTCGAGAAAATGGATCGTCCAGGTTTGGAGTTCGCTTCGAACATCCAAACAGATCCAGCGTGATCAATGCCGAGGTCAAACCCAATTTCACCAATATACCCTTCCATATTTCGTTCAATAGATTGCGATAAATCTAGGGCTGCTGATTTTAATGCCTCTTCGTATTGTTTTCTTTCAGTAGGATCCTCAAATAATTCAGTTAGACTTTTTACTTCTCCACCACTTTTTACATGGGTTGTAACACTGCCGTTTCCTGCAATCTTTGCTGCTATTGCACTTACTTGCCATTCGCCATCTTCATTTTTGTTTGTATGCACACGAAAATCTATGGGCCTTTGGTCAACAGAAAGTAAAGAGATTCCTTGCTGTAAAATCATTCGATCTAATTTTCCATTTTTAAAAAGTGTATTTACTAATAATTCAAGGGTCGGGAATCTCAATAATCTATTTTGGTCTTCGGAATCCCTGAAGCGACAATAATAGGAATCCGTTGTGCGATTGTAGGTAATACGATGAATCCCATTCCCAAGGCTTCCGTTCTTAGGCTTTATATATAGATAACCATGCGTTGCAATCATTCGTTCTAGTTGTTCAAAAGATTGAAATGCATGTGTTTCTGGAAGATAGGGATGTGCAAGCTCATCAGATTCAAGTCGTTCAAAAACATCTAACTTATTAAAAAATCCAGGATTATACCAAGGTATTCCATATTCCTTTTGTAGTTTTTCTTTTATTGATTGATAGGTTTTTCGTTTTTCACTTCTTCGATTTGGGAGCCGATCATAAATAACATTTGGCAAAGGTACAATCCTTCGTTCCCATTTTTGTTTGGTGTAGAATAAACCTTCAACTGTTCCACTCTCCCAATCAATATCCTTTTCACCAAATACAAAAGAAATGACGCCTAAAGATGACTGTACGGAAAGTAGCTTAGAAAAGAAATGAGATCGTTCACCAATTGGTTTTACCTGAAAAGGTGAGAAGCCTGATGTGAATATGCCAATCAGTGGACCTAAAAAAAGCTGTTCATCGAGTGTAAATACAAACAACTTTTCAATATCTTTTGGGATTAAGAGTTCATCTGCTAAAGAAGAGCTTATCGAAATAATATTTCTCCCATTAGGATGTGGTTTGCATTTTGCATGACACTGCTTTGACCCTAAAATGACCGTTTGTATGGAGTAAAGCATGCCTTCTTTCAAAGAAGGAGGCAAGTAGATAATCGGTTCCTGGTGTTCAAACGTTTCAACCTTTAGAGGTTTAATCATTTAGAATCCCTCCTTGAAGCTGTTGGTAGTGAGAAAGATTGTAGATAATGGACATATTTTAACGGTGCAGCATATAGCTCATCCAGTTTCGTCGGATTGAGTATTTGTACCATTTTTCTTCCCGGTTTTGAGTTCATATCTAAAATCCATATTGAATCATTTTGATCCATAATGATGTCGAGTCCCATTTCAAATAATGGAGCAAAGGAAGATTCTAATGCGGTTGGAAGATGATTGAAAATATTCCGTAGTTGATGCTCAAGCTGATTCCATGGTAGATGACGATGTCTCTTCTTCCACTCTTCATAGTTGTGTAGACTAGCACCTGCACTAATGTTCGTTAAAATGCCTTGTTTATCCCCTTCTCGTATCCCTTTTTGAATGACAATCCACTTTCCGTTTTCATCTTTTTGCAGAAAAGCACGAAGGTCAAATGGTTTCTCATCAGAGGTGAGATTTTTCAAACGTTTTTGAGCGATAAACGTCTGTGATTGTAATAGGTGATCAATAAAGGAAATAAAGGTTTCATAGTCATGAAATTCAGATTGTATGAGTCTTTTTTTCTTGGTTGTTTTAACTGTTATCGTGTTAGATGAGGAGTCTAATAGAATATTATAGACAGAAAAACCATGAGCACCATCAAACGGCTTTAATATGATATCAAGATGTTCATTTAAGATAGACAATGCATGTTTTCCGTTTTCAACTAGATGTGTTTCAACAATAAAAGAAGAGAGCCTTGGGTGGTCTTTTAAAGTATTGTAAATCCTCCATTTGTTTGGCAATCCGTATCCTAGGAATTCAATATTCCGCTTGTTCTTTAACTGCTGAACAATTTTCTTTGCTTCAAGAGATACAGAATCTTTTCTATAAAATGTACGATCATAAATGTAAGTAGGAAGTGGGAAGGTGTCTTTTTCCCATTGCTCTGATGTTGGATTAAAATGAAAACCAACAACGGTATCATGAAATAAATCAATAGAAATCGGTGAAAACATACAGACATCAAGAGCATAGATGCTTCCTCTTCTTGCAATTTCATCATGATAGGATTTCTCCGTTTCAGGGGTTAAGGTCATAATACCTAGTGTCTGATTCATCATTCTTTGCCCCTTTCAACCCAATTTTGATAAAAAAAGCGAATTAAAGCTTTTACTGAAGGACGTATTGCTGTTTTAGATAAATAGTTCTGTTTTGAAGGTTTTGAATTCACTTCAATAATCCAAGGTTTTCCGTTTATATCAACTCCGATGTCAATACCAAGCTCTGCAAAGCCTCCAGAATATGAAGTGGATATTTCACTACAAGTAAGTGCAGCTAATTTCCTCATATCGTTCATAATTTGTTTTGCCTCATGTTCAGAAAACAAGTGAGAAAGAACCGATAATGGTTTTTTCATTTCTCCTCCTTGATCAACGTTAGATACAAATTGGTTGTTTGCTGCCACTCTTGCTACAATAGAGGAAATGGACCAGTCTTCTTTACTAAGGTGACATAAAAAACGAAAATCAAGTTTTTTTCCGTCAAAATCAACCAATGGAATGGTCTCTTGTACAATGTAATCTCTTGTTTTACACCAAGCATGGATCTGTTTTTCTAGTTCTTTATAGTTTTGATATGTGTACTGAGGTTTTTTCGAAAAGGAATTTTGTTGTAGGTGGAATGTTTGATCTTCCTGAATAAATACTCGAATCAATCGTCTTCCTTGGCTTCCGTGATCGTACTTAATAAACAAATCATTATGTTCTTGAAGCATTTCTTCTAACAATTGAAGGCCAAATGAAGTATCTGGTAAATGATTTTTTAATGAAGGATGCTCCTTTAACACTTGATATATATCATACTTGGATAAGAAGGATTCATTATAGATTGAGCTTCCTTGCTCCTTCCAAGATAGGCAAGCATTTTTAAAGTGCTGGGATCCTTCAATTTTTCTAGAATGAATACGGTTATATATGAAGTTTGGTGCTGGGATTGGTTGTAGTACCCAATTGTTTTTTTCTTCGTTATATACAAAGGCAGATGTTTCACCCTTTAAAAAGGAAGCTACTGGCATAATGGAGAACAATCCTCCATGCTTCCGACAGAAAGTAGCCATCTCATAACTAAAAGGAAGATAAGCATTCAACTTCAAATCAGTGCCTTCTGGAATATTCATAATCATTGTAATGATTGGGCCAATGTGAATCTTTTGGTTGATCTCATCGTATAAAAAAAGAAAATACTCTTTCAAATCCATTAAGACGTCATCATGCCATTCCAGTATAATGTCGAATTCATCATCATAGAGAGGTTGTATCTTTAGTTTTCTTTCATTTGCACCTATTTTTACAATTAGATTATCTTTAGAATTCTTTACAATATGTTGATAAAGATCCTTTCGGAGATACAATATTTGTTCTTCTTTACTTGAAAGTGGTTTGACATAACAATTACAAATTAGAAGCATGGCAATCCCTCATTTGCACAACCTAAATAAATATCTTTATAATATTTAATTGGGCTATTGTTGATATAGGCATTGTATGTAAAACAATAAAAAGATGTTCACAGGCTGAAAACAAAGGAAGTGATGTTATGCAAGAAGCACTATTATTAATTCTTTTTATGATTATTATTGGAGCTGCAATAGGTGGGGTCACGAACTCCTTAGCAATTAAGATGCTGTTTCGACCATATAGAGCGTATTACATTGGAAAATGGAAAGTACCTTTTACCCCAGGGTTAATTCCGAAAAGAAGGGGAGAACTTGCCAATCAGTTAGGGAATATGGTAGTTGACCACCTTTTAACAGCAGACAGTTTACAAAAAAAATTACTGAATGATGAGTTTCAATCAGAAGTGATAACGTGGGCACAAGATGGTACGAAGCCATTATTCCGCTCAGAAGAATCAATTGAAGAATGGTTAAGCAAGCTTCAGATCCCGTTATCAACAGCCTTTATTCATAAACATTTAGACATATGGATAGAAGGGAAAGTGCTAGAAACAAAAGAGCGATATAAAGAAAAGTCATTTCATGATGTCATCCCAAGTGACTTGCAGGAGAAAATAGATCAACAAATCCCAGTGGTTGTTCAGTGGATTACAGATAAAGCAGAAGATTATTTTGCTAGTGAAGAAGGACGTACAAAAATTAAGATTATGATTGATGATTTTCTGAAGAATCGTGGAACTCTCGGAAACCTTTTAGGTATGTTCTTGGGGAATCAATCCATTGTAGATAAGGTCCAACCAGAATTAATTAAGTTTCTTAAGCATGATGGAACAAAGGAAATACTACAAAAGCTGATTCAAAAAGAATGGACAAAGCTTAAAGAAAGAAAGGTAGAAGAGCTTTTTGATTATATTTCAGAAGAAAAGATGATTAACACGATTCAAAATGTTGCTAAACAAGCACTTGATGTCCCAGAATTGCTTTCAAAATCACTAAGCGATGTTATTGGTCGATATGAGGTTTATGTAACCGAGGTGTTATTACCTTCGTGGATTCATAAAGGGACAGTACTTTTGTCAAAGCAAATCGAAAACATTATGAAAAAGCTTCACTTGAAAGAAATTGTTCGAGACCAGGTAGAATCCTTTTCAATTGACCGTGTTGAAAAAATGGTGCTTGATATTTCGCGGAGAGAATTTAAAATGATTACGTACCTTGGTGCCTTGCTTGGCGGAATCATCGGGCTCGTTCAAGGTGCCGTCATCCTATTCATGGGGTAAGAATTCCCCGAATTAAGGGAACATCCTAGAATTCCCATACATAGTTTGTTATAGTGGGGGAGTGTCAAGTACATTTAGGAGGTTTCTATTTTGGGAGTAAACTTATACGATTACGCAAACGAGTTAGAAAAAGCATTACGTGAGAGCGATGAATTTCTTGAATTAAAGAAAGTCTACGATGAAGTAAATGCAGATGAATCAGCAAAGAAAATGTTCGATAACTTTAGAAACATTCAAGTGACTTTACAGCAAAAACAAATGAATGGTGAACAAATTACACAAGAAGAAGTAGAACAAGCTCAAAAAACAGCTCAACTTGTTCAACAGCACGCAACCATCTCAAAGCTTATGGAAGCAGAACAACGCATGAGCATGGTCATTAATGAACTGAACAAAGTCATTATGAAGCCATTAGAAGAGCTATATGGTTCTATGCAATAATACTTAGAAGTACAAGCAAAGAGTGGATGTCTCAAAAGAACCATCATGGAACCTTTGATACTTAGTGTTTAAGTATCTTTCTGGGATTGTGATGCAACTTTGGGGCATCCTCTTTTGTTTTTGTTTAGATATTTTGAGTGCAATTTACTCACTTAACTAGAAATATTCCCTCTAAATGATACATACTTTAACCACTTAAAACGGCAAATATAGAGTCGTAGTAATTATCCCTGCGTATCCTTAATCCTTGTCATATTTGTACAATTCCTCTCATAAGAGTATACAAACGGGTATGACAACTATTAGGGGGGAACACACCAATGATTTATAGATTGTTAGCTTTAAATATTGATGGAACGATTGTGGGCAATGGCGGACGTATTTCTAGAGAGACAAAGGAAGCCCTTGACTACGTTCGAGAAAAAGGAGTTTATGTTACGCTCGTATCTGGTAGGAGTTTTCCTTCAGCTACTAAGGTGGCAAGAGCTTTAGATATTGAAGAACATTTAGTCACACATCATGGGGCTTATATCGGGAAGGAAGAGGAAGATCCAATTCAAGTAAGTCGCTTGGATAAAGAACTAACATACGACTTAGTTCAATTTCTCGAAAGTTTTACTGCACGAATAGGCCTTGTTCATGAAGAATATTCCGTTATGAATAAGACGAATCCAAATCAAACCTTACTTGGAAGGATGACATGGTCTAGAGAATCCCGTTTTGTCTATAGCAAGCAATATGTCAATGTATTAAGTGATTACTTATTAGAGAACCCGGAAGAATCTCCACTTATGACTGTTGAGTTTTTCTCCAAGCAAGAAGCAAGTGATGCGATTGAAGCATTAAGAGCAATGTATAACGAAGTAGATTGTATCAAGACAGGAGATTTAACGTACGCCATTGTTCGACGAGGTGTATCAAAGCTTCGAGGTTTACTGTTAGTAGCTGAGAAACTTGGAATTTCAAAAGAACAAATTGTTATGATTGGTTCTGGTGTGGATGATATAGATGCCTTTAACTGCTGTGGTTTAGGAGTAGCAATGAGAAATTCATCTGCTGAAGTCAAAGCGGCAGCAGATTGGGTAACACGTTCACAAGAACAAAATGGAGTTGCCTACTTTGTGCACGAATTTTTCAGAAAACAACAACCAATCGAATTCTTGAAGAAAATGAACATTATTAAGTCATAATTTATTCTTCTTTTATTGGTTCATTAAATTAACGTTGTTATTAAATGGGTTCGTTGTTTTCCGCTCCAGATGCTTGCTTTCCGCGGGGCGGGAGTGAGCCTCCTCGCTTCGCTGTGGGGTCTCACTATTCCCGCTATGTCCCGCAGGAGTCAAGCATCTTCCGCTCCAAACAACTAAGTACTAATAACACTTTGAGACTTAATTTTTGAATGAAACTTTCTTAATCCTGACATTTATTATAGAGTGATTAGGTCACAAGTTTATGATACCCCCGAACTATAGGTGAAATTTAAAAGATTCACTAATAGTTCGGGTTTTTGTTTTTGTCTTTGATTAATGTATTAAATTTACATATATTTTTATGAAGGAATGGAATGAAGCGGAAGTCACTCGACTCTTACGGGAAATAGGAAAGGCGGAGCAAGGTTCCGTACCTACTGGACGGAACCCCACAGGAACAAAGTGACGAGGGCTGTTATAAGAGCTAATGTTTGCAAGGCTTGAATTATAGGTGCATGTAGCGACCCGCGGAAAGCAAGCACCCTGGAGCGCAAAGCTACTGATCAATTTAAAAGCAAATTCTTATTAAGTTAGACTAACAACCTAAAAAAATTTTTTTAGAAAGGACTGATCCTAATGGGTCAGTCCTTTCTGAATTAAGGAAAATAACACCAATAAGAACACAAAGGGATTTGTTGACCGTAATGATATCATTCTGTACACTTAAATGGCTTATAGTTATGTAGAAAGGTGATTAATTTTGAATATACAATGTAACGGCATTAAT
Source organism: Rossellomorea marisflavi (assembly GCA_003667865.1). GTDB lineage: Bacteria > Bacillota > Bacilli > Bacillales > Bacillaceae_B > Rossellomorea > Rossellomorea marisflavi_C. The sequence goes on from CP033051.1 coordinate 2,542,630, forward strand.
GATAGCCGCTTTATAAAACCATTACAAAATATAGCGAATCTATTTTTTGAGCATCCTACAGTCTCTTTAACACGGGTAGAAGAGCCCGATATTGAGATTACATTTTCGATTGAAACAGAAACAGTAGCACAAGCTTCCGCTCATTTACAAGTGAAGCACACCAATCAGTCATTTTATGCTACTTTTCAAAAGGAATGGCTCGCATTCAATAATGAAAAAGAGCAGTTTAAGCAAGTAAAGCTCGTTGTGTCTCATGTTTACTTGAGCGTGTTACAAGACTACACAGGAATGCGACAAAAATGGGGGTTCTTAACAGGTGTTCGTCCTACTAAGCTCCTTCATAATCAAATGAAAATGGGTACACCACTTGAGGAAGCACATCAGTACTTACGAGATAACTATTTAATTACAGATGAAAAAATCGAATTGATGCAACGAATAGTCGATCGTCAGCTTTCGGTTGTGCCAGATTTGTACAATTTGCAAGATGAGGTAAGTATCTATATCGGAATTCCTTTTTGCCCTACAAAGTGTGCCTATTGTACATTCCCTGCCTATGCGATTCTTGGCAAACAAGGACGAGTCGATAATTTCTTAGCTGGATTACATTATGAAATACAAGAAATCGGAAAGTGGTTAAAGCAAAAAGGGATAAAGATCACAACGATTTACTATGGTGGGGGAACGCCAACAGCGATTACTGCTGAGGAGATGGATGCTCTTTATGAAGAGATGTATCAGTCTTTTCCTGATGTCGCAAATGTGCGTGAAGTAACGGTTGAGGCAGGAAGACCGGATACAATCACTCCTGAAAAGTTGGAAGTACTAAAAAAATGGAACATTGACCGAATTTCAATAAATCCACAATCCTATACACAAGAAACGCTAAAAGCCATTGGAAGACATCATACTGTTGAAGAAACCATAGAAAAATTTCATCTTGCACGTAATATGGGGATGAAGAATATTAATATGGATTTAATCATCGGACTTCCAGGTGAGGGTGTACCTGAATTCCAACATACGTTAGATGAAACAGAAAAGCTAATGCCGGAATCACTGACGGTCCATACATTATCTTTTAAAAGAGCGTCTGAGATGACAAAGAACAAAGAGAAGTATAAAGTAGCTGATCGTGAAGAAGTTGAGAATATGATGGAACTTGCTGAAACTTGGACGAAGGAAAATGGATATACACCTTATTATCTGTACCGTATGAAAAACATTCTTGGAAACCTTGAAAATGTTGGCTATGCACTAGAAGGACAGGATAGCATTTACAATATTATTATTATGGAAGAGGTTCAAACCATAATTGGAATTGGCTGTGGTGCTGCAAGTAAATTCATTGATCGCAGAACAGGTAAGATTACTCAGTTTGCCAATCCGAAGGAACCTTTAGCCTATAATATGTCTTTTAAAGAGTACACAGATAAGAAAATTGATATACTTGAGGAACTATTTTCAAACTAAATATATTAGCTGTTTGACAACATGTTACTGTACTCCAATTGTCAAACAGCTTTTTTTATTGAAACAAACTACTTAAATTAATTTAAAATATTCTGTAAAATAAAAAGGGTTATAATTTCTATAATCTAATGGGGGGATACAAATGATGAACTTGGTTCAAATACCGTTACTAGAAACAGAACATTATATTCTAAGGGAACCTATGATAGAGGATGCGAAACAGTTATTTTTGTTTATGAAGGACAAAGATACAATGAAGTATATTACGCCACATCCGGTTACGGAATTAGAAAAAATGGAAGAAAAACTTCAAGCTCATCTTCAAGGGTTCCAAAATGAGAAAGAGATTCCTTGGGTTGTGACTCATAGGGAAACAGGTGAAATCATCGGTTTCTTTCGCTTACATAAGTTAAACATGTGGCATCGGAAAGCCGAAATGGGAACGACAATAAAAAAGGACTATCAGCAAAAAGGGGTTATGACGGAAATTTTAAGGAGTATCATACCATACTGTTTTGAGGAGTTAAACCTAAACAGATTAGTTGGGGACATCTTTTCCTCAAATCAAGGATCACAAAAGCTGTTGGAACGTTGTGGCTTTCATAAGGATGGAGTTCTCCGTCAAACGGACTTTGATGGAAAGGAATATCATGATACAGTTGTGTATTCAATGTTGAGAAGTGAATATGAGCAGAAGAAGGAATTTTTCCTTTAACATAATTATAAATAGAAAGGTACCTCCAGAACAGAAGGTACCTTTCTATTTATGTTGAGTCAATTCGTTAATTCGTTATTTCATTGATGCTTTTGTAAGGGGCAATGATATTTTTACAGCTGTACCCTTATCAGGCTCACTTTTATATTCTATGGTACCATTCATTTCCCTTACAATTTTGTTCGTAACCATACTTCCTAATCCTGTACCCTTTGTTTTCGTCGTATAAAAAGGCAAACCAATCTTTTCTAGCTGCTCAATGGCCATCCCTTTACCGGTGTCTGTTACAATAATGTGAATCAAGTTTTTAGAAGTATCAGGCTGTAATTCAATGTTGATTTGTCCCTGTTCATGTATTGATTCTATTCCATTTTTGATTACATTCATTAGAGCTTGTTTTAGGTATTGCTCGTCACCTTTAATAAAGTATGATTTTTCTTCTTTAAAACTAATCGTAGTGTTCGAGTATGAAGCTAATGGTCGTAAAAGTTCAACCGAATCAAATATAATGTTGTTCAAATTGATGATTGATAACTGAAATTTCTCCGGTTTTGCTACATTTAGATAGTTCGTAATAATTTTATTTGTACGATCCAGTTCATCAAGAATTAACGGAGAGAATTTTTTAAGCTGTTCATCGTTTGTACCCGTACTAAGGTGTTGAATAAAGCCTCTTACAGTTGCAAGTGGATTTCGGATTTCATGTGCAAATGATGCAGCCATTTGTCCAACCATATTCAGCTTATCTAGGTAGACCATCTCTTCAATTTGTTTATTCGTTCGAATCAAACTCTCAATAATAAATACTAAAGCAATAAAGGTAAAACAAAAAATGGAGAAGTAGATAATGTAAAATTTCAAGTCCAAAAATGACACGGTATAATCAATCACTAAGATATATAGGGTTGAATAGATTAGTAAAATTAAGGCGCTTAATGAAAACTTGTATTTTGTTTTTAAGAATGATTTTCTAAATACTAATGCAGTCACAAAAGCTAGTAGATTTACGGCTATACCGACATCAGCATAAGGTCCTGATATGATAAAGCGGCTAATGGAAACACTCATTAGCACAATCGTCCCTGGAAAAAAACCTGCATATAATGTGGTTATGAGGATGGCAATCATTCTAAGGTCGAAATGGGTTGTACCTAATGTTTCAATAGGATAAAGCATGCAAAATAGAGCACCAAATGCTCCAAAAAAACCATAGGTGATCTTTTGCTTAAGAGAAGTCGATTGCTTATATGAAAAAGGGAAAAATAAATTGGCATTAAAAGTGAACGAAAAAAGTATTGTTATATTTACTAATAGTGTCTTAATTAATGTGAGCAAGGCGATATCCTCCGCTGGAACAAGGCTAGATGAAGTGATTCTACTATAACTAGGATATCAATCAAAGGAAAGATACTCAATAACAAATAAAAAAACAATCTTAGACCTAAATGTAAATGGTTCATCTTAAAGGTGTACAATATATAGTTGAAATAAAAATGTGGTGAGGCAAACGGACATCCGTTTTATTATGACCTTTTTTGGATTATGGAGTTTTGACAATATCAATATTATTTCTTCGCGGACATTTATTCCTTTATTTTAACAGAATGCTCTCATTTTGAGGGTTTTGTGGACATTTATTCCGCTATTTAACCTACATTACTATGAATTTGCTCCAGTCTTGCTAAATAACGGAACAAATGTCCGCCAGCACCTCATAATCATTGTTTTTACGGATATTAACGGAACAAATGTCCGATGATTTTTACTAAACATTCCTAGTAAGAGAGTTCAATAAAACCTCATATCTATAAAGTTTGTTGCTTGTACACTAAAAGTAGTCCTATAGTTAAAGATACAACTCACCTGTTCCTACAATAATTGATGCCCCTCCAATAGAAACTTTATGAAACATCTCATGTTTTTTCTGTATCTTTATGGATATAAAACTAGGTCGGTTCATCTGAATGCCTTGTTCACTAATCATGTGGTAATGACCTTGATTGCCCTCTATTAATCCATACGTAACTATATAACACCCTAGAGGTCCACTTGCACTACCTGTAGCGGGGTCTTCAGAAATCCCCATGGCTGGTGCAAACATTCTTGAATGTACATGGCTCTCTTTATGTGTAGTCTCTAAAGTAAAGGCAAAAATATGGCTTGTTTCTTCAAGCTTGGAGAATTCATCCTTCCAAATGTCTAATCGTAATTGAATGTTGTTCATAGCATGTAATGTCCTTACTGGAATGTATAAGAATGGTACACCTGCTGATACGGTTTGGATAGGATATCTGTTGTCAATATCTTCAATATCCAATGAGAGCAGCTCTGCAATTTTTTCTGGATTCGAGTAAGGCTCATAAAAGGTCGGGATCGGTTGTATCATCTCAGTAGTTGTAATCTTGCCATCTATTTGATTTATAAGGACTTCAATATTACCGACATTTTCTTCAAATATATAGTGATTGCTGCCAGGACTCACTGGAATCATACCTTTTGCCGCAAGTAAATAAGCTGTACCAATTGTTGGATGTCCCGCCATTGGAAGCTCAGTGTTAGGCGTAAAGATTCTTAACCGTTTACTACTCGGAGTGGAACCTGGTAAAACAAAAACAGTCTCTGATAAATTCAGCTCTTTAGCAATCGTTTGCATTGTTTCTGTTGGAAGGAGGACTTCATCAGTGAATACAGCTAATTGATTTCCTCCAAAGGGTTGCTCTGTAAATACATCTAAAAGCCAATAACGAAGGCACTTCATAATCTTCCCCCACCTAAAAATTTTTTTGCTATTCGAATCTTATATTGACCAAATTCGAAGGCAATGGACCCTCGCATTTCGAGAAAAATCATCTATTTTATTATAATGCTTCATCTTAGTAAGTCATAGTATAAGCGATCTCATGTTTCAGGAAGAGCTATTGAGTGAAAAGGAAAAATAAGAAGGTAGTAAGGAGTGGTTGTACATTGGATAGCTTGAAAAAATTTCTGCTTTTTTTCATCATTGTTTACACAATGATAGGGTGCTCTAATGGGGAAGAGACTTCAAATGAGACTAGTAATAACAACAATGAACATACTCAATCTCAAGAACAAGATGAAACACATAATCAGCAAGAAAAACCTAGTCCAGATGATTCTGAAAGACAGTTACCGGAAGAGAAGGCAATAGATATTTTGCAAAAGTATAAAGAGACATTCATGGTCGAGACTAGTGCAAATGGTGATGTTCAAGACTTTGAATCGAAAAAAGAAATCGTAAATCATTATAAATCAATTATGTCTACTGACCTTGCAGAAGCGTATGTAAATCAGTATTTTAAAGAAGAGTCAGGTAACTTAAAAATAATTGCAACAGAAGCTCCAATTTGGTTTGATGAAACACAGCCCTTTCAATTTGAAAACATCAATGATTCAACGTACCATGTTATTCAAGAAAGACAAAGTGAGCTTTATGGTCATAAAGAATTTACTTTTGAACTAACTTATTCGGAAAATAACTGGGTGGTTAATCGTGTTAAAAGTGATGAGATAGGGTTTACTAAAGAAGAAGCTGAAGAGCTAGTTCGAAGAGAAGCGAATATAGAAATCGGAACCGAAACAAAAGTAGCATTTGATCATAAGAAAGATGGCCAATTTATCATTCATGTGTATGATGTTATCGAAAATGATGGTACAACCCACAATGCAACAAGGGGTTGGTTTAAGGTTGACCCAGAGGCGAAACAAGTAACAAATATGTTTGATAATCAAGAGCACATAACTACGGTTATTAAGGAAAAGGGGCAGGAAATTGTCAACGCTCTTTCTAAAGGAGAGATGGAGAACGTCTCAACTTACGTCCATCCCGAGAAAGGACTCCTTATTTCACCACACATATATATTGATCAAGATGCGATTGTTCTAAAAAAGCAAGAAGTAGCCAACGTACTTCAAAATAAGAATGAATATACCTGGGGATATCATGATGGCAGTGGGAAGCCAATGATTTCAACACCTAAGGAATACTTCAAAAGATATGAGAACTTTATAAACGCAGATGAAATTACAGTAGATAATATAAAGCAAAGAGGGAACACATCTCCAAACATAAAAGAAACATTTCCAGAATCTCATGTTGTAGAGTTTTACTTAGATGGTACTTCAGAAAACAACCATATGGACTGGAGTAGCCTATACATTGTATTTGAGATGGACGCTCATGGAGAGTGGAAGGCGGTTGCGTTCGTAAGTGATCACTGGTCAATTTAATTTCACACAGTAATCAGAGAGTTAACGGAGGCATTTAATATTTGCATCATTTGATTCTGTTTCCGTTAACTCCTCGTTTTATCAATCGTTTAGTAAGTTACCTATTATATTTTCAACAACTAATTAGTTGTGGTAATTACATAGATTAAATCAATATTTTCTGTGAGTAAATGTAGTATGTATCCTCTATTGTGAACAGCTGCTCTTATAGTAAGATTATAATCATAGTATAGGCTTGATATAATGTAATAAATATAACCTCAAAGAAAGAAGGAAACTTGAAATGAGTACAGTCGCAATAGAATTAGCCCAAAAGCAATTAGATGCATACAATAATAAGAATATTGAAGCATTTCTCGACGTCTACAGTAACGATGTGATCGTGATGGAATTCCCTTCAAATAATATCATTTATACAGGGATTGATAACATGCGAGAGGTTTATACAAAGCTATTTAATCATAACCCGAATCAGCATGCTGAGTTACGTTCTAGAATAGCGTATCAAAACATAGTCATTGACCATGAATGGGTTACAGGTAGAGCGAATGGTATTGAAGTAGAAGCAGTTGCTATGTATGAAGAGAGCGGAGGAGAAATTTCAAAGGTCTGGTTTATTAGATAAGTTAATCTATCATAATGAGAGCTCAACTAATTTCCACTGGATAAATAAGGAGAAAATATGGAACATGAGATGTTAAAAGTATTTGATGGACAAAGACAACATATTGGTGAGGCAGCACGTGTTGAGGTACATAATAAAGGTCTATGGCATGAAACATTTCACTGCTGGGTAATAAGTACATCCACTTCGAATCCACGAATTTATTTGCAATTAAGAAGTGATAGAAAAAAAGATTTTCCCAATCTATTTGACATTACCGCTGCAGGACATATTTTGATGAATGAAACAATGGAAGACGGAGTACGCGAAATTAAAGAGGAGATTGGACTTTCCTTAGACTATAAAGACTTGCAGTTCTTAGGAGTTGTTAAAAACTGTATTGTAACAGAAGGATTTATTGATAAGGAGCACTCCTACATCTTTTCTTATGAGTTTGATGGGGCCGTTGAGGATTTTAAGCTTCAGCCAGAAGAGGTGTCAGGTATTGTAGAAGCAGACTTAGATGAATTTATTAACATGCTCCTGGGGAATCATGATACATTAAAGGTAGAAGGGTATTCTATTAACTCGCTAGGAAAGAAGAGTGCCCTTAAGAAAGAAATAGGATTAAAAGACTTTGTTCCACATGAGAAACAGTATTTTATTGAGGTTGCACATTTAATAAGCCAAACCATTGCGTAAGAAAAAAGGGGGCCTAAGATGGTACACAATCATGAAGACGATCAAACTGATCATAATTCTCCTGGTGAGGAACAAACAAAAGGAAATGAAGTAAATCATGATCATGATGAACCCCCATTAGAAGATTTTTTATTTACTGAGGAAGATACAATAGCATCAGAAAACAGAAAGAAAAAGAAAGCAGTTGTTGGGAGAATTGTTTCATTTTTTATTGTAGTTGGTTTAGTTCTTAGTGGATTAGGGGTATGGGTCAAGATTTTTAATCTACCTTCTTTTGAATTTCTAGAAAAGTCAAATGAACTTTCTCAAATAGAAAATATACAGGATTATAAAGAAGCTGTTGTGACCATTCAAGGAACGAATAGTAAGGGAACCGGTTTTAATATATCTCCAGATGGCACAATCATTACCAATTATCATGTAATTGAGCATATTCCTACTATAGCCGTCGTTTTTCCAAATGGTGAGATTTATTCTGCTGAAGTGATTGAACAAGATCCAGAGCTAGATATTGCATTGCTAGATATAGATGCTGAATCTTTGCCACATCTAGACCTACAAGAAGATAACTCATGGTCAGAAGGAAACCATATTTATGTAATCGGAAATCCGCTTGCCTATAGTCAAGTCGTAATGGAAGGTGAGATTTCTACTAGTGATGCCACAATGAGAATAACAGCACCTATTCACAAAGGAAATAGTGGGAGCCCTGTCATTGATGAACAAGGTAAAGTGATCGGTGTTGTGTATGCGAAGACCATTCCTGAGATCGGTAGTGGTAAAGAATCACTCGGACTAGCAGTTCCGATTGAAGAGGTTTTCCACCTACTTAATTAAATAAATACAAACTTACAAGTCGATTATAAGGGCTGTATACAAAACATGTAGATTTTTTAATCTGCGTGTTTTTTATTTCTACATACACATCTAGGTACTTCTTTGAATATGGTGAATAGACATTTACCTAAAGATTTTGACATAAAAGCAACGATAAATGGAGGGTTATATATGAAAGACCAATATCCTATGTATCCTTACTATGGTGTAGAAATGAAACAAGTACAACAGCCGATTCCTTTTCCGCCTCAGCATCAGAACTTCCATCCAGGAGTAGAGTCTTTAATGGTGCCAGCTCCGATTATAGAAAATCCAAACTATAAAGGAAGTCAGAAACTGAACGGGAAGGTAGCAATTATTACAGGTGGGGACAGTGGAATTGGCGCAGCAACAGCTATTGCATTTGCGAAAGAGGGAGCACATATTGTTATTCCGTATTATAAGGATTATGAGACGCAGGATGCATTACGAACAAAGAAACGTATTGAGGAGCTAGGATGTAAATGCCTATTAATCGTAGGTGATTTGGCAGATCCGAAGCATAGTCAATATGTCATCCAAGAAACGATAAGACAGTTCGGAAGAATCGATGTGTTGGTAAATAACCATGGTGTCCAATATACACAAAAAAGCCTACTAGATATTTCAATTGAACAATGGGATAAAACCTTTAAAACAAACATTTATGCATTCTTTTACTTAACAAAAGCAGCACTTCCTTATATGAGAAAAGGATCATCCATTATTAATACAGCTTCAGTTGTAGCCTATGAAGGACATAAGGAGCTTATTGATTATACAGCAACAAAAGGAGCAATAGTTGGCTTTACACGTGCGCTCTCTCAGAACCTAGCAGATAAGGATATCAGAGTAAATGCTGTTGCACCTGGGCCAATCTGGACACCGTTAATTCCTTCAAGTTTTTCTGCAGAAAAGGTGAAAACCTTTGGAACAGATACTCCAATGGAACGTCCTGGTCAGCCATTTGAGCTTGCTCCGGCCTATGTGTATTTAGCTTCTAATGACTCTAGATACGTAACGGGTCAGGTAATTCATGTTAATGGGGGTAAGATGGTAAGTTCATAAAATACTGATCTAAAAACAAATGTGATAAAATACTGGCATTCGCAAATTCTAAAAGTAAATAAGACTTTTGGAGGTAACCGTATGTCAGATTCTGATGGTAGATCTTTAATTAACAGAAATGATGAGTTATTTGTTTTTGATGACACAAAGCTTGAACATGATCGATATGAAGTTTTTGTAAATAATAAACTTATTGGGCATAAAACACTTCAGAATCAGGGAGAACAATTATCAGATATTGATGATTTTCTAAAACAAAGTGGCTATAATGATTTCTCAGCTTATCAAGAGGGTGATCATTATCTAATTAACGCAAAAGGTCAGGACCAAGAAATCGTAAATGCTTTACAAGTATATTTTCAGAATCGGTAAATTTGTTTAATAAAGAGGTTGCTTTCATGATTCATGTAAAGCACCTCTTTTTGATATGCCCTTATTCTGAATTGCTATAAAAAACACAGACAACACATTAAATTTTAAAAACGAATTTCTTTATTGAAAGTGAAGCCATAATGAACATTATAGTCTGTTACAAGATAAGTTATAACGTAATCGAATCACCTGATACATTAGACGTGCATGTCTTCCCTTTTTGGTGCGAGAATCTAACTTTGATTGCAAACAATCTAAAAACATTCGATCACATTCGCAAGAGCTACCATATCGTTCAATACATTGATCATGCCGTTTACAGCATGCATCAACATCATTAATCGGAGATCCTGGTCCACTACAACCAGGACCGCACCAGCGATACCCTGGAAAAACACATCTTCCTGTACGAGGTCTATTTCTCCTATAGTGTGTTACCATATTCGTCCCCCTAATTTACGTCCTTGTTCTACTACTATATGTACAAGTTCAAATAGAGACTGTTTAGGAGCCTAATTTGTTCTTTTTAACAAAAGGTAAAGGGAACGATTTCGAACTTATGGGCAAAGTAAAAGAGAAACGAAAGGAGTGTGAATAAAAATGAAACGCAAAGAGGATCCAAAATATGCACCAGGGATGGATGACAGTGAAGAGTTGGAACAGAAAGCCTCAACAAAGGAAGTAACTACAGGTGAGTACACGCATGTAACCACTCTTTCATTTGATGAGGTTGATCCTAGCTAATAAATTTCTAGTACCACTGCTTTTTACAGTCCCTAAAAGGAAGTAATAAGTGGTGGTATGGTTTTAATAAACTGAATTTTCAAAAATAAAAGAGGGATTTTCAATTGTGACGATGAATATAATGAATGACAACTATTTTATTGGTTGGAATTGAAAACGTTTACAAAAGGAGAGCGATAATGATGATGCAAACCCCTCTATTGCTAACTCAAATGATTGAGAGAGCGGAAAAATATTTCCCTCAGAAACAAGTTATCTCAAGAACAGAATCAGGTATTCAACGCTTTACCTATAAAGAATGGGGACAAAGAACTCGTAGATTAGCAAGTGCACTTACTAAGCTAGGGATGCAAGAAGGTGATAAAATCGGAACACTAGCTTGGAATCACCATCGCCATTTAGAGGCGTATTTTGCCATTCCATGTAGTGGTGCTGTTCTACACACTATTAATATTCGTTTATCCCCCCAGCATGTTTCTTACATTATTAATAATGCTGAAGATCAGATTCTACTTATAGATTCAGATGTTGTACCTCTAATTGAAAAAATTCAACACGAATTAAACTCCGTTAAAGCCTACATAATCATGACAGATTCTGATACCTTACCTGAAACATCTTTACATCCTGTTTATCACTATGAAACGTTATTAAAAGAAGGCGATCCTAGTTTTGCGTTTCGTGATGACCTGGACGAAAATGCCCCAGCTGGAATGTGTTACACAAGTGCTACTACAGGGAATCCAAAAGGAGTTGTCTATTCTCATAGAGGAACGGTATTGCACAGTCTTTCATTAGGGTTAACGGATACTACTGGAATCAGTGAACGTGATGTTGCCTTACCCGTTGTCCCGATGTTTCATGTAAATGCTTGGGGATTACCATTTGCAGCTGTTTGGTTTGGTACAACTCAAGTTCTTCCTGGACCGTATTTTACACCGAAAATTCTTGCTGAGCTCATGGAATCAGAGAAGGTAACCGTTTCGGCTGGGGTACCAACTATCTGGTTAGGTCTTTTAAACGAATTAGAGTCTAACACATATGATTTATCAACAGTGCGTTATTTACTCTGCGGTGGTTCAGCTGCACCAAGAGGCATGATCAAAACATTCGAACAAAAATATAATATTCCATTTATGCATGCCTATGGTATGACTGAGACGAGTCCTTTAGCAGTAGTGTCAGTCACAAAAAGTTACTTAGAAACAGAGGATTATGAAGAACAGTTAAATATTAAAGCGAAACAAGGCTTACTTGTCCCAGGTCTTGAAATGAAGATCATCGGCAAGGACGGTGAGGTTAAATGGGACGGTCAAGAAATGGGAGAGCTTGCATTAAGAGGGCCATGGATTGCTTCTGAATACTATAAGGATGAACGAACACAAGATAGCTTCCGAGATGGCTGGCTATATACCGGGGATGTTGTGACGATTGACGAAGAGGGCTACATCAAAATTGTCGACAGAACGAAAGATTTAATTAAATCTGGAGGAGAGTGGATTTCTTCTGTTGACATTGAGAATGCACTTATGGCACATGAAGAGATCTTTGAAGCAGCAGTTGTTGCTGTCCCTCATGAGCAATGGCAGGAACGTCCAATTGCATGTGTTGTAGTAAAAGAACAAGCAAAAGGCAAGTTAGACAAACAAGAAATCTATGAATTTCTCAGACCACAATTTGCAAAATGGTGGTTGCCAGACGATATTCTATTCTTAGATGAAATTCCAAAAACGTCAGTAGGGAAATTCTTAAAACGGGCACTTCGTGAACAAATTCAAGAAAATATGAAAGAAGTGTAGATATAGGACGGCTCGTAGCTGTAGCATAATGCAAAAAATAAATAATGTAGTGGAATTTACTTAAATACTAGGATATGAAATAACTTTACCTATTCTTGAATGATAAGATAAGGGTTGAGTGTTCTATCGCTAGTAACGTAATAAATTCCACTTACAATCCTATTGAGGAAAAGAAACCTACAAGATACATAAGTAATAGGTAGTAAATAATTTGAAATATTCTAAAATATAGGTTTTTCTCAACAATAAAATAAGGTATTCTAAAGGAAAGGGGAGGGTTTACACATGTCACTTTCACAGACGTTTGAGACAGTTCAATTACATATTGATGGGAAAATTGCCAAAGTCCAATTAAATCGGCCAAAAGCTCTAAATGCATTGGATACGACATTATTGAACGAATTATTAGAAGTCTTACAGAAATTAAAAAAGGATCCATCAGTATTAATTATTGAATTAACAGGAGAAGGAAAAGGATTTTCAGCAGGTGGTGATATAAAAACAATGCTTTCAGAAGCCACTGAGGAGAATTTTCTTACAATCATGGACTCCATTTCAGAGCTTGTTGTCACCCTTTATACGATGCCGAAATTAGTGGTAACTGGAATACATGGTGCTGCAGCAGGCTTAGGCTTTGGATTAGCACTGGCTTCTGATTACATCATTTGTGAGGAAAGTAGTAAGCTTGCCATGAACTTTATCGGAATTGGATTAATTCCTGATGGAGGTAGTCATTTTTTACTTCAAGAACGAATCGGTACTGTTGACAGTAAAAAATTGATTTGGAACGGAAAAATCATGGAGGGGCAAGAAGCGTTAATGAAAGGGTTAGTCGATGAGGTTACTTCAACAGGTAAGCTAAGAGAATCGTTGGACCGCTTTGAAGAAGGTTGTCTTCAAAAGCCGATACTAGCAATGCTAAAAACAAAAGAAATTTATGTTGAGAGTAATAAAGAAAGACTTATAAAAGTGTTAGAGCTTGAAAAACAAGGGCAAACGTTAATGAGAAGTACCGAGGACCATAGAGAAGGAATCCAAGCGTTTATTGAAAAACGTAAGCCTTCATTTAAAGGGAAATAATCTATAACCGATGAACAAGGATTTGTAGCAAGTAATGAACAGAACAAAACGCTTGGATCGAGCTCCAAGCGTTTTGTTCTATTTTTCAATTCAACTAATGCAAGATAAAATTGTTGTTAGGACCGGACATTAAGTACGCTATTTTGGAAAAATGCAAGGTTTTTTGGGAGTGTGAGGACATTTGTTCCGTTATCTAAGGTTCATTAAAGGAAAGCAGTTAGTTTTTCAATGAATAACGGAATAGATGTCCGTGAACCATCTTAAAGCCCACCTTTTTGCCTAAATAACGGAATAAATGTCCGATGGAAATACATTAACACTTCTTATACTTTCTGCCCATCTTATAAAATAGCGTACCGCTCACGATGTGAATGGTACGCCACTTAATCATTAATTTCGTTTTCTCACCAGCTAAAGGCTCATCCTTTTCGCTTATACATGAAATAAAACAAGCTTCCCAGTAGGTGAAGTACAACGATGTGTATGATTCAAATATTCTTTTTCAGAAAGGATTTTTTCAGCTTTCTCCTTTGCTTCCTGATCACTTTGTGCCTCTACGGAATCATTTAATAGCATTTCCCCACTTTTATCAAAAACGGTTAATTTATAAATCTTCATCTGTTTATACCCCTTTATGAAAATATTCTGATAGTTACTATTATTTTTACATAACTTTCTCTGTTTGGAAAGTCTGAAACGTATTAAATCTCTTTTTTATATGTATTATAGTGTTTCAAGATAAATACACGATGAAAAACGAACAAGGTCCAAAATTTAACAAAAAAAGAATAGTAAGTGAAACTAATTTTCGTTAAAATCGTATAAGTACATAAATAGAGGAATGAGAGGTGGAATGCACCGTGGGACTAGTATTGAAAAACGTTACAAAGCAGTTTGGTTCTTTTACTGCTGTTAATAATATTTCACTTGAAATACCAGAGAAAGAAATGTTTGGTTTCTTAGGTGGAAATGGTGCAGGGAAAACAACAACATTCAGGATGATATTAGGTTTACTTGATCAGACTGAGGGAGAAATTACTTGGAATGGACGCAACATTAATTATTCTACAAGTTCAGAAATCGGCTATCTTCCTGAAGAACGTGGTCTTTATCCAAAAATGAAGGTCAGTGAGCAAATTGTGTATTTGGCTCGTCTTCGCGGTATGAGTAAAAATGATATTCTAAAAGAGTTGGATTACTGGTTAGAGAGATTTAAAGTACCTGATTATAAAAATAAAAAGGTAGAAGAGCTTTCCAAAGGAAATCAACAAAAAATACAATTTATTGCTTCTGTTATTCATAAACCTAAATTGTTAATTCTAGATGAGCCCTTTAGTGGATTAGATCCAGTGAATGTTGAGTTGTTAAAGGATGCTGTTAAAGATATCCGTAATAATGGGACAACAATTGTTTTCTCGAGTCACCGCATGGAGCATGTAGAAGAATTATGTGAGAATCTTTGTATTATGCATAAAGGACAACCAGTGGTTCATGGACAATTAAAGAAAATCAAAAGATCCTTCGGCAAGAAGAATATTGCCATTCATGCTGATTTTGATTTAAGGTTCCTTCAATCCATTTCAGGTGTATTAAAACTAAGAGAAACAGCAGAAGGAGTTCATCTACAAGTTGAATCGGAAGAAATTGCTGAGGAAGTATTCAAGGAGGTTGTAGCGAAGGGCTTTGTAAGAAAGTTTGAGTTAGAAGAGCCTTCTCTTCATGATATATTTATTGAAAAGGTGGGAACTTCCTATGAGTAATTTTTGGATTATGTTATCGCATTCCTATTTTTCAAAGTTACGAGCTAAGTCTTTTATTATAACAACGTTAATTGTTGCTGCTGGTATTCTTGTATTAGCAAATATGCAACAGATTATAGACTTGTTTAAAGGTGAAGACAGTCAGGATAAGATTGCAGTCATTGATGAAAGTGGGATGTTATACGAGCCTCTAAGTGAACAAATTTCACTCGTAAACGAAGATATCAAGCTTGAACGATCAAAGAAGACAGTTGAAACATTAGAATCAGATGTGCAAGAAGGAATCTATGAGGGAATGTTACTTTTATCTACAGATTCGGATGGATTACCAGAAGCTACTTATAAGTCTCAATCCCTTTCAGCAACGGCTATTCCTTCAGATTTACAAGTAGCACTTCAAAATATTAAGTCAACATTAGCGGCAACGATGCTTGATTTAACACCAGAAGAGCTTACAGCACTTAATTCTCCGGTATCTTTTACAAAAGAGGCTTTAGTTGAAGGTTCCAAAACAGAGGAGGAGCTAAGTCAGGCGAGAGGAATTGTATATGTTATTTTGTTTTTTATTTACTTCTCTGTAATCATGTATGCAAGTATGATCGCAATGGAGGTAGCCACAGAGAAAGCTTCTCGTGTGATGGAGATTCTTATCTCGAGTGTTTCTCCTGTTAAACAAATGTTTGCTAAGATTATTGGTATTGGATTAGTTGGTTTAACGCAAATGACCATCCTATTCCTAGTAGGTTATTTTGCAATTATACGAAACCAAGAAGAACTAGTGGGTGGATTTTTTGATGCCTTTGGATTTGGTAATCTATCCATTTCGATTATCGTATATGCTATTCTTTTCTTTGTTCTAGGTTATTTCTTGTATGCGACACTTGCAGCACTTCTTGGATCTGTTGTAAGTAGAATTGAAGATGTGCAACAAATGATTATGCCAATGACCTTCTTAATTATGATAGGATTCTTTATTGCAATGTTTGGGTTAGGCAACCCAGAATCCTCTTTTATTACGGTTTCATCATACATTCCATTTTTTACTCCAATGGTTATGTTCTTAAGAGTAGGAATGCTAAACATCTCGGCAATTGAACCGATTATCGGTATCCTTATCCTTGTGATATCTATTGTTATACTTGCAGTATTTGGAGCAAAAGTGTACCGAGGTGGTGTTCTAATGTATGGTAAATCAAATTCATTTAAAGACATTAGAAAAGCAATCCAATTAACGAAAAAATAAAGCTTGGAAAGCTGACTTGCAAATAAGCAAGTCAGCTTTTTTGTGTAAGTACCTTAATTTTAAATTTGGGTGGGGCCCCTTGTTAAAGAATTGGATAATCCCTAATGTGTTCATTACTAGCCTTCTGTACTTTAGTATTACTAATATTTCCCTGTGTTGACCTATTAAACAAGACGTTGCAGCATAAAGATCCTGTTAATGAGTGATATATTCTTGTAAAATAGTCTATAATAGAATAGAACGTATATTCGTTTATTTGGGAAGTGATCTTATCAAAGTAACATTTATTCATGCAGCAGATTTACATCTAGATAGTCCATTTATAGGACTAAGGCATCTGCCGGAAACTATATTTAATAGAATACTTCAAAGTACATTTACAGCGTTTGAAATAATAGTAAATCATGCAATTGAAAGATGCGTGGACTTTGTCATCATAAGTGGTGATTTATATGATGAAGAAAATCGCAGTATTAAAGCGCAAGCAAAATTAAAGAATCTATTTGATAGGCTCGATCGTGTTGGGATTACCGTCTATATCATACATGGCAATCATGACTATATAAACAGTAGTTGGCTCGGGATCACAATGCCTTCAAATGTTCATGTGTTTCATACAGAGGTGGAGACGAAATATCATAGATTAGTTGACGGAACAGAAGTAAGGCTAGTTGGCTTTAGTTATCCAACTAGAAACGTAACAGAACGTAAGATCGAAGAATATCCAATCAATCAGATTAGAGAAGGCTATACAATAGGGTTGTTACATGGAAGTGAGGGAAGTGTAGAATCTTCTCATAGTGTATATGCTCCCTTTACCAAGCAAGACCTTATCTCTAAAAACTATAATTATTGGGCCTTAGGTCATATACACGCACGACAAATAGTACATGAACATCCAGCAATCGTATATCCTGGGAATATCCAAGGACGACATCGTAAAGAAGTCGGAATGAAAGGTTGTTATGAAGTTACTCTGGACGGCGAAAGCGTACACATGCAGTTTTTACACACAAGTGACGTTATTTGGGAGAATACAAGAGTAGTGCTTGACTCGGCAAATGATTTTAGCGAAGTGTATGATACCTTATTGGAATGCATGGATTCATTTAGACAAGAGAAAAAAGGGATATTACTAGAAATTAGTTTAGACAATTATCACCATTTAGATAAAGAGATTCTATTCAAAATTAATAGTGGTGAATTACTTGAAGCACTTCAAGCAGATGAGGAGCATAAGACTTCTTTTGTATGGATTCATAAGCTAACTCTAGTAGAGAGTAATGAAGAAGAATATATGAATCATGAATTTGTTGAGACGTACTTATCAACATTACAAAGCTTTCAACAAAATGAATGGAGAGAAGCTTTGCAGGACCTGTTTGAACATCCACAAGGGATGCGCTATCTTGACCGTCTATCAGAAGCAGATCAACAAGAAATTATAGGTAGTGTTAAAAGACTAATTTTATCAAAAAAGTAAGGTGATATTTTGAAAATTGTAGAGTTACATATATATGGCTACGGGAAGCTTGAAAACGTAACGATTCATATAAACAATCATCAAGTATTATATGGTCAAAATGAAGCTGGTAAGACTACTCTTATGTCATTTATCCATAGTATGTTGTTTGGTTTTCCAACTAAACAACAATCTATTTCTCGTTATGAGCCTAAGAATCATTCTAAGTACGGTGGGAAATTGGTAATGGAACTAGAAGGATCTGATGGGGAAGTTATCGTTGAAAGAGTCAAGGGGAAAGCTACTGGAGATGTAACGGTGATGTTTCATGATGGAAGAATTGAAGGGGAAGAGTACTTGACTACCTTGTTGAATGGGATGGATCGGCTTACTTTCGAGAATATATTTTCCTTCAACTTAAACGGCCTTCAGGACATACACCGTATCCGTGAGGAAGATTTAAACCGCTTTTTGTTCAGTGCTGGCTCTACAGGAGCTGATACGCTACTTGCTTTAGAAGATACATGGGAAAAAGAGCAATCTCAACTTTTTAAGAAATCGGGTAAAAAACCTGAAATCAACCAGCTTATCCATGAATTAAGAGTTGAAGAAAAGGCATTGAAGGTGGCAAAGGACAAAAATCAAGAGTATAAGCCCCTTCAAGATGACAAACAGAGGATTATTGCTGAAAACAAGCAGTTAGAAGGCAATTTGGAGAAGCTTGAAGAGAATCTAATACAACATAAAGAGCTCGTTCAGGCATGGGATCTATACCAGGAATATTATGTACTAAAAGAAAAGCTAGAACGATTAAAAGAATATGAATCATTTCCTTCGAATGGGTTGAATCGTTATAAAACGCTTATAGAACGTAGAAATAATTGTCAGTTGGGGTTAGAAACGTTACAAAAAAAGCATCAAAGCTTGAAAGAGAAGTGTAATGCGTTTACCCCTAATTCGCTCATCGTGGATAAGTATTCTACTCTAGAATCACTTGTCTCTAATTATTCTCATGTTGTAAGTTGGCAAGAGCGTTTAGCAGATATTTCACGGAGACTCTCTCACACAGAGGAGCAAATAAATGATTCAATCAGAGAGCTTGATCTTTCAATAAAATCCTATGAAGATATCATATCAATTGATACTAGTATGGTGAAATCAGAAGAGGTTAAAACATTACTTGATCAGCGCTTACAATTAGAGCATCAGGTAGAACAAGTACGAAAGTCTGAAAAAATTGAGATAGTCAAACTTCAGAAGCTAGAAGAAAAGTGTAGTGGAGTAGAGAGAGAACTACTCGAAGAAGGGGAATTCCAGTCTCTCGTGAAAAAGAAAAAGCAGCTGGAAGAACAGCAAAAAAAGTCAGAGAAGATAGAATGGTTAACGAATCAAATTCGTATACTGGAAGGACAAAAATCTTCTTCATCTCTAATACCGGTACTTTTTTTTACACTGTCAATTTCTGTAGGGGTGTGGGGCATGCTCCAAAGAGATTGGTTTTTGAGTATTATAGGATGTGTTACTGCAATCTTGAGTATCTTTCAGTTTTTACGAAATAGACAAAATAAAAACCATTCACTAATTCAATCATTGAGGCAAGAAGTTGCTTCTATTCAAAGTGATTTTGTAGACGAAGCAGAACGTGAAAGGGAATTTGTTCATATTGAAAATACATTTGAAGAACAAGTTCGGCTCAGAGAAGAGTGGAAGCATTGGATCGTAAAAATTGAAGAAGCAAATGAAATTTGTGGGGAAATCAGTAAGGAACGGGAATCATTAGATTCGTCTTTAAACCAATCTAGCTTTAAGATTATACAAGTACTTAATAGTTTAAACCTACCGAGAAATCTTCACTGGACTATGCTTGATGAAGCATACAGAAAAATAAAAGATTTAATAAAAAAATGTGAACAGTACAAACAGCTTCACAATGAAAAAGTCTTTTTTGAGGAAAAGTTGGAAGAATTTCAAGCAGACTGTAAGCTTTTAGTAGAGAGTGTAGATGTAACCTATACATCAATTAGTGAAACAGTTATTAGGATCAAGGATATTTTATATAAGCATAAAGAAAATCAGCTTGCTTATAGTCAGTATGTAGTGGAATTATCTGAAGTAGAAGAGACCATACAGCAAAATACTACAAATCTTAATTCAATTTTAAGAGATATAAAGAACCTAAAAGAAAGTGTAGAGGTTGTGGATGACGAAGCCTTTTTATCATATGGTAAGGCGCACGAACAATATGTTACTGTAAAGGATCGTGTTCTGCTACTCTACCAGCAACTGGGGGAAAGAATTCTGTTTCTAGGCGAAAAGTACGAAGAGAAGTCAGAAATCCAATTGCAATTACATCAGCTCCAGCAATCTCTACAGGAGTATAAGAACAAGCTAAAAAACAATCAAGAGCATTTAGCTGAAATACAGTACAAGATGGATCGCCTTGAGGAAGGTACTGAATACACAAAGCAGCTATATCGTTATTATGAAAAGAAAGAAGAGCTAAATGCCTTGGCGAAGAGATGGGCAACTTTTGCTATAGCACAAAAAAGCTTACAAAAAACTATTGAACATTATAAGCGGGACCGACTACCGACAGTTATCAAAAATGCAGAGTATTACTTTTCAATTCTAACTCGTGAAAGATATACAAGTATCTTTGTATATGAAGAGAATGAAATCCAAGTACGAGACAAGAATGGACAACTCTTCAAATCAAATGAGCTAAGCCAAGGGACAAAAGAGCAATTGTACCTCTCGTTTCGATTGGCCTTAGTTCGGTTTATGAAGAAGCGTTTTCCGCTCCCGATCATAATCGACGATGGACTTGTTAACTTTGATATTGAGAGAGCCACATCATTCATACAATTACTTGAAACAGAATTCAAGGATCAGCAATTTCTATTCTTTACTTGTCATGAGCATATTGCTACAGCATTTAAACAAAGTGGATTTCTTAACTTAGAAACAGATTTGCTGAAAAGCGTTGCTGTAAACTAATTTAGCCTATGCTCATTTCTTCTATTTTGGTGGAATGGGCGTTTTTAAATAGCTAAATTACCCATTACATGTAAGTGTTGCTGCACTTTTTCCAACGAAAAATATGGTATACTGACAATAAAAGATTCATAGAAACGGAGGGGTTTTGAAATGAGTGGTGTCACACATTACGGTGTGGGTGAAACGGTTGAAGTATTTCTTTTCATTAAACATATGACAAAGGGTACTACAAATACAGGAAAACCATTTTTAACCTTGATTTTTCAAGACAAAAGTGGAGAAATCGAAGCTAAGCTATGGGATGCGAATGAAGAAGATGAACGAAACTATCAGCCGGAAACGATTGTTAAAGTGGCTGGAGAAATCCAAAGCTATCGCGGGAAAAACCAACTTAAAATTAGACAAATACGCTTAGCAAATATAAGTGATGGTGTGACAAAGTCAGATTTCTTAGAAACTGCACCCGTTAGTGTTGAAGAAATGACGAGTAAAATTACTCAATATATATTTGAAATGCAAAACCCAAATATACAAAGAATTACTAGACATCTATTAAAAAAATATCAAGCACCATTTTTAGAGTATCCAGCTGCAACAAAAAACCATCATGAATTTGTTTCTGGATTGGCCTATCATGTTGTGTCGATGCTAGATTTAGCCAAAGCCATTGCCAACTTGTATCCTTCTTTAGATCGAGATCTGTTATATTCCGGAATTATCTTGCATGATCTTGGGAAGGTAGTAGAACTATCGGGACCTACATCGACAACATATACAGTTGAAGGTAATTTAATTGGACATATTTCAATAATGGTTAATGAAATTGGGAAAGCTGCGGATGAGTTAGGGATAAACGGAGAAGAAGTCATGGTTCTTCAACACCTAGTATTATCTCATCACGGAAAAGCAGAATGGGGAAGCCCTAAGCCTCCAATGATTCGGGAGGCAGAGATTCTCCACTATATTGACAATATTGATGCTAAAATGAATATGTTAGATCGAGCATTATCTCGAGTCAATCCGGGTGAATTTTCTGAAAGAATTTTCCCTCTGGATAACCGTTCATTTTACAAACCTACGTTTCATAAATAAGTAGTATAGGAGGGGACAGTTTATATACTGTCTTCTTTTTTTGTCTATAATGTAAAAACGTTTTCAGTGAAACAAATCAAACTATAAAATTAATAGATATCGTAATCTTTTTCACTAGTCTTGCATATAGATTTTAGTAAGTAGCACAAACTTAGGAGGAGATGGAGCAGATGTCACTACCAATTTGGATGTACTTCGTTGTTGTAGGGATTTTTGTTAGTGCCTTTATGACGGTAAAGGCAGCAAAGGAAGAGAAAGAAATGGAAGATGAATGGATTGAAAAAGAAGGAAATATCTATATTGAGCGGATGGAGCAGGAAAAAGAAAAGAAAAAACAGTTTATGGCATGATATACTAGATTATACTAAACATATAGGTGCAGATGCCTATATGTTTTTTATTTTGAACGAACAATCTCAGAAGGTGTTTATAGAATTAAACAATAAAAATAAAAAGGAACTCTGCATCATTTCACGAATTAAGTAAAGAAATAGTTTGTCTGGAAAGTAGAGTATGCTAACGAGAAAGAGGTCCGAAGAATGAATGTTGAAGAACTGAATGCACTCGATATACTAGATAGAATAACAGACGGATTTTTTGCATTGGATTATGCATGGAATTTTACTTATGTTAATGAAGAGGCTACAAAACTATTGTTTCGAAACCGTGAAGGATTAGTAGGGAAAAATGTTTGGGATGAATTTCCCGAAGCAATTGAATTACCTTTTTACGAAATGTACAATCATGCAATTAAACAGCAAGTGCCTGTTACATTTGACTCCTATTTTCCACCGTTACGTACGTGGTTTGATGTGAGAGCATATCCATCTCCAAATGGCTTATCGGTTTTTTTCCAAGATATAACTGAAAAGAAGGAAGCTGTATTGCAAAGTGAACAGCATTACAAGTCACTCTTTGAACACCACCCAGATGCAGTATTTTCTTTTGATCTCGAAGGGAATTATTTAAGTGTAAATAAAGGGATGGAAGAGTTACTTGGTTACTCAGAAGAAGAATATAAGAAACTCTCTTATATCCCTCTAGTAAGTGAGGATAGTTTGGAAATAACAAATGCTCACTTTAATAAAGCAGCTAATGGTGAAACACAAAACTATGAAACAAAGGCACTTCATAAAAATGGTCATGTTGTACATGTGTGTGTTGCCAATATTCCAATCATTGTTAATGAAAAGATTGTTGGGGTATATGGAATTGCCAAAGACATCACGAAGCAAAAACAAGCAGAGGAAATGCTTATTCGCTCAGAAAAACTCTCGGTCGTTGGTGAATTGTCTGCTTCTATAGCTCATGAAATAAGAAATCCATTAACCTCACTTAAAGGCTTTCTTCAACTTATGAAATCCACTGGTACAGAGGTACCAGCATATTTTGATATTATGACGGATGAAATATCTAGGATTGAAAGTATCACTGGTGAATTGTTGCTGCATGCTAAACCACAGGCACATCGTTTCAATTATGAAAATGTGAAAGAGATTACAGAGCATGTATTAGTATTGTTGGGTTCACAGGCATTAATGAACAACGTAGAGGTTGTAACAGATGTTGATACAATTCCACCATTTAAATGTATCGGTAACCAAATTAAACAAGTACTTATAAATGTAATTAAAAATGCAATAGAGTCAATGCCAAATGGTGGAGAGTTAGTCGTTCAAGTGAAACATCGTGAAAATAAGGTTTGCATCCAAGTAAGAGACACTGGGTGTGGAATACCAGAGGAGTTTTTAGATGAAGTTGGTCTACCATTCTATACAACAAAGGAGAAGGGAACAGGATTAGGAATGATGACGACAATGAGGATTGTAGAGACACATGGAGGAGAGTTCAGAATTTCGAGTAAAGTAAATGTCGGAACAGATATAGAAATTAATCTTCCTATTACATAAGATAGCTAAAAAGATAGAAAAAGCTTGGGAAGAACCCAAGCTTTTTGTTATGTATTTTGCAATTTTGCTTTTGCTTCTTGAATGGTTTTGTCGAGAATCGGGTCCTCATAATTTAGATCTGTTATTTTGGTTTCACCATTCTGTAACATGGATAAAATATGGTGCACGTCTTCAGAAATGGATAATGGAATTTGATCTTCTTCAATCATTGTAAGTAATATGTTCGTAAGCTGCTGTTCATTATTCAAGTGAGCATCTCCGTTCATTGTTTTATTGTTAGTCCTTGCTGTTCTAGTCTTTGAACAATAGAGTCATATGACACCTGGTCTGGTGCATAATCAATTTTAACCTCACCATCAGATACATCCACTAACGCTCGTTCAATACCCTCAATATTATTTAATAAAGACTCGATTTCTTGAATACTCACATGAGAATCTGCTTCAATGTAGAGTGTAAGATGTTCCATACTTAACGCTCCTTTCTATTCAAGATCTAGTAATATCTTCTCCTTATTACGATGGAATTATGAACGGATATAATTTTAGAGCCCATTTTACTAGCTTCGGTAACGTTAGAGTAGTTAAGGATATTCTTTGAAAAAAATGGACCCACATAAGCTTGGAAAATAATTATAATAGTACTAACAAAATATAAAAATCTAGGGGGAAAGATGAAAAGAATATTACTTACTTCAAAGGGGATATGTAATCAAGAAATTGAACGAGCATTTTTTTCTCTATTGATTAAACCAATCGATCAATGCAGAGTAGCTATCATACCAACTGCTGCAGTTAAGGAGAAAAAAAGTCATCCAAGGGTTGTGCAAGCAAAAGACCAATTTATTGAGTTTGGAGCAAAAGAAGTTACTTGTATTGATATTGAAGACGATCCAGCTAAAAACTTAGAGAAGTATGATGTTATTTATCTTGCTGGGGGAAATCCATTTTACTTGTTGTATCATTTGAAAAAGTCAGGTGCTGACAATATGATTATGAAAAGTGTGGATACTGATACTGTAATAGTAGGAACTAGTGCAGGTGCATTAGTATTAGGACCGCACATTAAAATCGTTCGATACTTGACACCTTTAATTGAAGAAGGCATTGTTCTTGATAATATAAATGGATTAGGAGCTTTTTCATTTCCAATTATGCCACATTCAAACCGAGAAGACTTGTTTCCACATGAAACTTCTCTTGAAGAAAGACTTGATCTGTTTGAAAAAGAAACGGAGGAGAAAGTTGAAAGAATTAAGGATGAGGAAGCAATGGTAGTAAAGGGGAGTCACGTATATAAAATTATGCCTTAAAAGTCTATACAAAAAAAGAACCAAAGAAAATTCTTTGGTTCTTTTCTTACCATTATTCTTCTGTTGTATCAGCCTCAGTTTCAGTTTCTACCTCTGGGGCTGGAGTTTCACCAGCTTCTGGTGCCTCTGGTGGATTTAGAATTAGATCAAATGCTTTACTTAAATCTTCATCTTGAATATCAATATCTGCTTCTTCAATTTCTCTTTTTAAAGCTTCTTGAATTTTAGCTTGGTCTACTTGGGTGAGCTTTAGTTCTTTTTCAAGCTCTTCCTTCATTTCATCAAATGGCTTTTTCTCTTTTGCTTCTTCAATCTCAATGATATGGAAGCCGTATTGTGTTTTTATTGGCTCACTAATGACTCCAGGCTCTAGAGTATCTAAAGCTTCTGAGAACTCAGGAACAAATCCTTGTCGTCCTTGGTAGTCTACCCAGCCAAGGCTTCCACCATTTTGAGCAGACCCAGTATCAGTAGAGAATTCTGTTGCTAAATCTTCAAATTTCTTTCCTTCTTCAAGCTGCTTCTTAATATCTTTTGCAGTGCTTTCATCTTCTACTAAAATATGACGTACTTTAATCTCAGGCTTCCAGTTCTCGTAGTATTCCTTTAACTCATCCTCTGTCACTTCAACATCTGAAATAGCAGCTTTTTCTTGAAGTAATTGAAGCTTTAAGTATTCCTTAAAAGATTCTTCGTCCAGATTGTATTGAGATAAGAACATTTCAAATTGAGCACCTAATTGATCTTTAGCCTCATTTAATTTCTCATCTACTTCTTCATCTGTTACTTCATATTTCTCAGAAAGTACTTTTGTATAAACGAGCTCCTGAAGCGCCTGCTCCATTTGTGGAGTGAATTTCTCTTTCATTTCCGTGTATAACTCTTCTTTTGTAACATCTCCAGCACCTGTTTTAACAACAACTTCACTGTTTCCACCGTCGTTGTTACATCCAGCTAGGGCCACTACACCTGCAGCTAGAGAAACACCAATAATCCATTTTTTCATGTGAACAACTCCTACATATGTATTCTAGAAGGCTTGTCTAAAAATCTACAAACCATACTATAACACAATTTACCTTTTAACAAAAACATTTTAATAATAAATATTCCCAAAAATGGGCAAATGCTCACCCATCCTTACACATCATACATAAGATATAACGAATAGAGAAAAGGAGGTATTTAACATGAGTGCAGGATACAGTGGTGGATTTGCTTTAATCGTTGTGCTGTTCATTCTTCTTATTATCGTAGGTGCAGCTTACGTTTGCTAATGACAAAGAATTTATAAAAAATAAGACAAATGCCTAAACGAATGGCAAAGTACTTGAATAGTATAAATTAACGCTTCAAAAGGAGGTGGGAATTATGGGTCACGCATACGGCGGAGGTTTCGCGTTAATCGTTGTATTGTTCATCTTGTTAATCATTGTTGGTGCAGCTTGGCTATAATTTGAACTCACCTGAGATCAAATAGCTAGTAAAGTAAGGTGGGGGGGATAAAATTTCCTCCCCTTCATGGAAATATAATCAATAAAAGGAGGCACATTACATGTCTTACGGTTATAACGGTGGATTTGCGTTGATTGTAGTGTTATTCATTCTTTTAATTATCATAGGTGCATCTTACCTATAAAATATAAAGCAAAAAGGAGGCCAGTGGTCTCCTTTTTGCTTTATGTATAGAGAATTTCAATATAAGACGATACGAGTAAAATCGTGATTAATATATTGATAGTACGAAAGACCTTTGGTTGTCTCTCTTCTGGGATTTCTTTTTGTACACAAAGGGTATTCGTCATTGTATTAATGAAAAATAGAATACATACTGAAAAGATTAAGAAAATGGAGATCATATTAACCCCTCCCTGCTATCTCCCTATAGTATACAATACCAAAAATTTGAGGGAAATGGTAGGGAAAGGGTTGGTAAAACGATTGGAAAGTGTTAATATGTTCCAACCCAATCTTATTGAGTAATAAGAATTTCATATCCCTCATCATTTTCTTCAATCATGGCATGTCTAGGCGAAGTTAGTAAATACTTCGTATATATAAAGTCTGTAGCACAAATTCCGGAATGATAAGCTAAAAGGATGGTAAAGTAATGAGCATAGTGCGGAAAATATGCACAACCTAATAATAATAATGAATTTATGACGACAAATGGGAAAATCAATGCTGTAATAAATCGATATTTGGGTATCGGTATGTGAACACAAATTGAAAAAAGTGGGATAAACCCTAGCCTTCTTCTCCATGTATACTTTACATGTTTCAAATAACTTAATATTGGTAGGAAATGAAACAGTTTATGCAAAGGATATAAACTGACGATCCCGATGATAAATAAAATAAAATGATTGTCATAAAGATTTTGTGAGAATAATAGGTTTACAGGTACATAAATGACAGAGAATACAATCATCATAATAAAAAAACTCATTAAAAATACGCGATCATATCCGATGTTTTTTTCTAAGTTAATGGTTTTCCAGCAGTGCATAAAAAAAGCGCCTCCAAAGAAGACAGAATGATATTGCTTCCCATACTTTACGACGTTTATTTGAAAAAATCAATAGGTATTTTAGCGTTGATTTTTTATTAAAAATGTACGAAGATAGGATACACAAATAACAATTGAAAAATCATTCGAAAAAGAAGGAAACGTGTTGAAAATAGAGAAGTTATTTGTAACGAAATGAAAGTTGTTGGTGATACCATGGAAGAGTTTATTAAACGATTAGAACGATTAGAATACTATCAATCACTGCTGGTAGAAATGGTCGATGAGAATAAAAAGCCTTTTCATGCTTTAGTTATGAGAACAGGGCTATCTAAAAGGGAAGTAGAGGAGTTTTTCCAATTGTGTGAAGGTTTGCATGAAAAATGGGCAAAACAAAAAGCGGAAGAAGGGGAGTTTGTTTTTTACACTCCACTTTTTAATGAATTTAAAAAGTCCTTGCATCCCGCCTTGGATATTAGAGAAGTATTAAGCTGTTGTATTAGCCAGAATATTTTTCCGGATTTAATGAAGCAGCTTAAAAAGAATCTTTAAGCTAGTTCTTCTTCATCCTCTATAAAAAGTTCTTTTAATTTGCTGTCATCCTCTTGAAAGCCATTTTCAATATTTTTAAACGATTTTTCAAATATGTCCATAAAATCGCTGCCATAAATGTTCTTTACGACTGTCATCATTTCGATCATCTCAGGGAATTTACCATATAGTTCCCTTAAAGGTGTTACCCCCTTGAAAATAGCATGCTGTTCTGGCTGATAATTTTTCATGAGTTCTAAAAGTACACTTTCACCTTGATCTGTTAGTTTAATGTAGGTGTTTCGTTTATCATTTTCTTTTTTTGAAAAGATGAGGTACCCTCTCTCTTCAAGCTTCTTAGAAAAATTAAAAGCTGTTGAAACGTGCATGACTCCAAACTTGGCAACATCGGATATAGAGGCCCCTTTTAAATGGTAAGAAATCCATAAAATATGATGTTCATTGATATTAAGATCATAAGGTTTAATCCATTGTTGCCAATCCTTTTCTATTGCTTTCCAAAGTGCCTTACTAAGCTGTGCCATCCTCTGGCTAAAAACAATCGCTTCTTTCATTGAAAATTGTTGATCTTCCATCCCATTCACCCACTTCGAATAAATCATATAAAATTGCATATAATGAGAATTTTCTGAGAAAGTACTTATCTATTATTATGCCAATAAAATAAAAATTAATAAAGGCTAAATTTACAAAATTTTTTGAAACAGAGATAAAAATATAGGAAATCCGCTTCTTTTGCTACACTTTTAATATGAAAATAGTGGTGTATTAGAAGCGGATTTTGTTTTTATTTATGTTTTATTACTTTTAAACTGAAAATAATATTATCTTATTCAGACGGATTTTGTTTATTATTAATCGAAGTTTCAAGCTGTGAAAGAGTATTTTGTATGAGATCTAGCTCTTCTTGTATACGTTTACTATGTGGTTCTGTTTGTTCCTTCCATTGTTGTATTGTTACTTTAAGATCAGCCGATAGTTTCGAGACGGTATCTTTTCCTTCAGCTGATAGATGTTGAAGGGAATTCTTTAGGTCCGTTACATTTGTTTTCAATTCCTCTATTACATTCCTCCATTGGTCTTTTGATTCCTTCAATTGGTTGCGAACCTCTCTACCAGAAGCAGGAGTAGATAATAGGGTTGACGTTGCACCGACAACACCACCAACGACCATACCGATAACAAGTGATTTCAATTTCATTTCATTCACCTCATTTTATATTTTTCGTACTTTACTGTTTAAATAAAAAACTTCATTATCTATTAATGTTCTACATTTATTTTCTTTTCCCTTTTTCTGACTTATTAACACATCAATTCATATAGTTTGAAAAAATAGCATATGTTTAGGTAAGGATAGGTGTTTAATTGGGGAAGGGGAAGAAAGAATGGACGGAATTATTTTTGGGTTTTTTGCTTTAAGTGGTGTTTTGTTTTTAGGTATGATTCATTACTTTCTTGCTACCCATAAACCGGGTATGTATCCACCAAAGAAAGTTCTAAGAAAAAGAGCGGGAGTATTAGCTTCTTCGGGAGCATTCTGTCTAATACTTGGAGTGTTATTTTGGTTAGTAAATTAACGGGAGCGTAAATAGATATATATTATATTTTTGATAAAAAAAGGGACTGAGTAATCTCAGTCCCTTTTAGCATGATAATTTATGAACTTAAGCCTTTATTTACAGAAGGTTCAATAACATTTGTTCGCGATAAAATGGCTGTAATGATTGGATAAACAATAAACATCGCAATTGAATTTACCAGTGTTGCTGGTAGAACAACGGCTGCAAATAGTGCCATAAATGGACCAGGTAAGCCTACAATGATAGAAGCTGCAGATAAGAATGCAATTCCAGAAACGATTGTTCCAATTGCTGTAAGGACTGAAGCTCCAATAAAATTGCGTGTAATCTTTTGAGTTAACAAGAATAAACCATAAAATACAAATGCTGTAATCGGTTTGTCAATTAAATTCGGTAGGAAGCCACCAGGAAATTGTGTTGTTAAACCTGAAATAACTCCGGTTAATAGTCCAATTAATAGGACATTTTTCTTGTTTGGAAATAAAATAATTCCTAAAAACATCATTGTGAGCATCATATCCGGCTTCATTCCTAAGAAAACACTTGGAATTACCGTATGCAGAACAGCACCAATCCCCACTAATAATGATAGGAATACCAACGTTTTTGTATTCATTTCTAATCTCTCCTCGTCTAAACTAACTTTTTCTTCCCCTATCGTGCACTCTTGCCGATAGCGAGAAGTTATATATATAGTAACATAACGACTAGATGTTGTGTAAAGAAAAACTTATTAAAAAAGAAGTTTCTAAGTATATTCCCTAATAAAGGAACTTCTTAAAGAAACTTCTTGAAGGTTATTTTATAGATGCTGTGAGATTGCCTTTGAAATATTTTGAAGATCTTCTGATGAATATTGATCTTGATGGGACTTCCATACAGCTCCAAATCCATCTCCTTTTCCGTAGCGTGGCAATAGATGAAGGTGATAGTGGAAAACGGTCTGACCCGCTTCTTCTCCGTTGTTATTAAGGATATTAAGTCCTGCAGGAGAATACTCAGCTTTTATAGCATTAGCTATTTTGGGTACAGCAGAAAACAGCTGGCTTGCAACTTCGGTTGTAAGGTCAAAAATATTTTCTTTATGTACTTTTGGAATGACCAATGTATGACCTTTTGTAACCTGACTAATATCAAGAAACGCGTAGACATGTTCATCCTCATATACTTTTGCACTTGGTATGTCCCCATTAATAATTTTACAGAAAATGCAATCATGCATTTAGCTCATCCACCTTTTCGTTTTTTTCGTATTTTAACACATTAAGGACTATTATGAAAAGAATGGAAAAGAGACAGGAATCGTATGATCCTGCCTCTCTCGAAGGGGGACTTAATAGGAATACCTTGATACGTCTTTTACTTCAGATACTTCTCTTTAACAACCACCCCATCTTATTTATATAGATGTGTGTGAAATTCCTAAAGATTCAAGAATGACTTTGTTCAATATGACCATCCCCTTATCATTAATTGCTTTAAGCATTTAACTCTTGGGTAATTCGGTCTTTATCTGCAACAAACACCCCGTTTTCAAGTTTTTGAAATATGGTGTGTGTCATTCACTAAAGTAGACGATCTTAGTGAAATCGGATACTGGCCTTTAACAACCACCCCGTTTTTCTATTGCCTTGCCCCTTCATAAATTATCATGCTCAGAATCGCAAATCTTATGTAAAAAGATTTAATGGGAATAATTGGGTGGCTTGTAATCGTTATGTAAAACAAACTTTTTTCAACCTGAAAATACACAAAAAAGAGGCAGGAATCGTGTGATCCTGCCTCCGTGAAGGGGGGACTAGAAAACCATTTATCGATACGTCAGTTACTTCAGATACTTCTCTTTAACAACCACCCCATCTGTTTTATAAAGATGTGTGTGAAATTCCTAAAGATTCAAGAATGACTTTGTTCAATGTGACCATCCCCTTATCATTAATTGCTTTAAGCACTTAACTCTTGGGTAATTCGGTCTTTATCTGCAACAAACACCCCGTTTTCAAGTTTTTGAAATATGGTGTGTGTCATTCACTAAAGTAGACGATCTTAGTGAAATCGGTTCCTGGTCTTTAACAACCACCCCGTTTTTCTATTGTCTTGCCCCTTCGATTATTATGATGCACACTTTCGTAAATGTTATGTAAAAAAAATGAAAAGGAATAAATTAGTTATTTCATCTGAACTTGGATTTAATATTTGCTAATTAAAATTAAAGGAATTAACGTCATAAAGAAAGAATGAGATATAAGGTACATATGCTTAACATGAGTTTTGCTAAAAGATTTGATAAAATAAATGAAAATATAATGTGGAGAGGACGTATTCAATTGTCATTATTGAAAGTAGAACATTTAGTAGGTGGGTATACACGAAAGCCTGTCTTAAAGGATATTTCGTTTACAATAAATCCGAATGAAATTGTTGGTCTTATCGGCTTAAATGGTGCTGGTAAAAGTACAACAATTAAACATATTATTGGTTTAATGGAGCCCCAAAAAGGATTGATCCAAATTAATCAAAAACAATTAAAAACAAACCCGGATGAGTACCGCAAGCAGTTTGCGTATATTCCAGAAACTCCGATTTTATATGATGAATTGACACTAGAGGAGCATTTAAAGCTAACTGCTATGGCTTATGGTGTTAGTGAGGAAGATTTCACAAATCGTATCCCCCGTTTGTTAAAAGCATTCCGAATGGAGAAAAAACTAAAATGGTTCCCAGCACACTTTTCAAAAGGAATGAAGCAAAAGGTCATGATTATGTGTGCATTTCTAATTGAACCAAGCCTATACATAATTGATGAACCTTTTGTTGGTTTGGATCCTCTTGCAATTCAATCTTTATTAAACTGGATGCAAGAAATGAAAGAAGATGGTGCCGGAATTTTAATGTCTACCCATATCCTTGCGACCGCAGAGAGATATTGTGATTCCTTCATTATCCTCCATGAAGGGGAGATTCGTGCAAAAGGCACCATAGGGGAGCTTCAACAAGAGTTTAATATGCCTGGTGCTACACTAGATGATATCTATATACAGTTAACAAAGGAAGAAACAGTGTAATGAAGAATGTACAGGAGCTATGGAAAACACGCGTAACAGAGTACAGTACAGAATTACGAAAATACTTACGATATATGTTTAATGATCATCTATTATTTGTGCTAATTTTTGCCCTTGGTGGTGGAGCTTTTACCTATAATCAGTGGGTTGATACATTACAACCGAATTTCCCAGCCCCCTTCATAATGGCTGTAATTTTAATGTTTGTTCTGACTATTAGTCCTGTTTACACATTTCTAAGGGAAGCAGATGGTGTTTTCTTACTTCCATTAGAGAGTAGAATGACTGGCTATTTTCACAAGGGGATATGGGTGAGCTTCTTATTTCAGTCCTATCTACTTGTATTGGTATTGGCTGCTCTAATGCCAATGTATGTAAAGGTTACTAATGCTGAATTTAATGATTTTTTTATACTGCTAGCAGTATTATTACTGATGAAAATCTGGAATTTATATGTTAGATGGTACCTATTGAAATATCAAGAAAGAGAAGCACATAGAATTGACTTCCTAATACGCCTTGTCATAAACGGAGTTTTTCTTTATTTCTTATTTCAAGAGGGGCTGTATACGTTCCTTCTGATCATTGGAATTCTTATGGTTCTATATGGTTTATATTTTTATGGTGTTACTAAGAAAAAGACATTGAAATGGGATCTCTTAATTAGTCTTGAGGAACAGAGAATGCTAGCGTTTTATCGAATTGCGAATATGTTTACAGATGTTCCAAAATTAAAGGGACGGGTAAGCAGAAGAAAGTGGCTAGATATACTTATTAATTTAATCCCTTATCGACAAGATCAAACCTATAAGTTCCTTTATATAAGAGCGTTGCTTCGAACCAGTGAGTACTTTGGTTTGTTCAGTAGATTGACAATCATTAGTCTTGTTATGATTTCATTTAGTGATTCACTTGTGTTACATGTATTTATCGCTTTGTTGTTCATGTACCTAACAGGATTTCAAGTTCTACCGATGTATAAGAGGTTTGATTTTAAACTATGGGTCTTGATTTATCCTGTTTCAAAGGAAATCCGTGCTAGCTCTTTTCAATGGGTTGTAACCCGTTGCTTACTGTTTCAAGCCATTGTATTCTCGCTACCGATATTTATTAAAGGAATGTGGCTTGAGGGTGTTATTACTCTACTAGCAGGTCTTTCTTTTTCATTAGCCTTTAGTCAGTTTTATATGCCAAAGCGGCTAAAAAAACTTGAAGAGCGATATGTATAATGAAACCGTAGTGCAGTACCATTCGTAATAGGAGTATATCGGAAAAAGGAATGGTTTGAGATGAATCGTGATGAAATTAAAGCAGATACAGAGCTCTGGAAAAGAAAATATATAAAAAAGTCGTCTATGTTCAATCGTTATGCTAAAAAAGCACAAGTTAAAATGAATGCAATGATTCCTGATAAGGCACATAGTATTGTAACCGAGAGCATTAAGAGAATGGTTGAAATGACTTTAAAAGGGAATGAATGGATTAAAACAGATCAGGTTGAGTGTTCTGATAATATCCTTGAAAGAGAAAAGCAAATGAGTGAGAAACTTCGAATGTACAGAAAAGCAGCGATGGTTGAGGGAGCAGGTACTGGAGCTGGTGGGTTTGTACTAGGTTTAGCTGATTTTCCATTGCTTCTTTCAATTAAAATGAAGTTTCTTAGTGAGTGTGCCTCTATTCATGGATATGATGAAAAATCCTATGAAGAGCGGTTATTTATGCTATATGTGTTTCAATTAGCATTTTCGAGTGATGAACATAGAAAAGACGTGCTATTTATTATAGAAAATTGGAGTGTCCAGAAGGAGCGCCTCGTTGAAATGGACTGGAGAGTATTTCAGCAGGAATATCGTGATTTTATAGATTTAATCAAATTACTACAGCTTGTTCCTGGGGTAGGAGCAGTTGTTGGTGCGTTTGCAAACTTTAAGCTACTCGATCAATTGGGGGAAGTGGCAAAATACGCTTACAGAATTCGTTATTTTAATGAGTGTTAAAAGTATAAAGGGAAATTGTGCTAGTTCGTTGAAGGATGCTCTTGAAATAATTCAGGAACATCCTTTTTTTATCGGTTCCAGACTTGTTATGCAAATTCAGAATAATAGACTAGCTATATTACAAGCATAGGTGGACGTAATGTATTATTTGTTGAGTTGATCAGCAGGATACACGAGTCCTATTTGCTTTCGTACTTCTTCAAGTGTAACAGCAGTGAGCAGACTAGTATGCATCGAATTGACCTCAGATTCAAGTCTATTGTCATGAATTAGTTCCACAAATTCTTTTGCTTCGTAATACATACTATTCTCTACTTGTGGTCTAGAAATATCTTCTACTGTTCCATCCTTATAATGGATTTTTACATTTTCAGGAGTATTCATTTTGTCAATGATGATACTCCCATTCTCACCTTGAATTTCTGAGGGAAGGTAGGAGTTCGTTATTTTTGAATACATAATAACAGCATCCATCTGATCATACGAAAGTAAAAGGCTTCCAGAGCCATCGACCCCTGATTCTAGCATATAACTAGTAGCCTTAATCGACTTTGGTTCACCAAATAATCGTATTGCTGGATATATACAATATATGCCAATATCCATTAAAGAGCCATTTGAAAATTCTGGTTTAAATGCATTTAAAATAGTTCCTTCTTTGTACTGGTCATATCTAGATGAATATTGACAGTAACTAGCAAAAAACCTTCTTATCTTCCCAATCTTATGTAAGTTTTCTTCAATTGCTTTAAAATTAGGAACTAGTGTTGTTTTTAGTGCTTCCATTAGTACGACATTATTATTTTTTGCTACTTCAATCATACTTCTGGCTTCCATGGAATTAGATGACATTGGTTTCTCGCAAAGAACATGCTTGCCTTGCTGCATACAAAGAATTGCTTGTTCAGCATGAAGAGAATTTGGGCTTGCAATATAGACTGCGTCAATCTGATCACTTCCTGCAAATTGCTCTAAATCTGTGTATGTATACTTTACATCATACTTATTTGCAAAGGTCTTTGCTTTTTCTTCTGTACGTGAGTAGATAGCGTTTAATTCAAAACCATCAACTTTGCTCGCTGCTTCTAAAAAACGTTCCGTTATCCAATTTGTACCTATGATACCGATGCGGACCATATAAATTCCTCCTTACTTTTTCTATAGGCAGTATACTCCTTCTTTTTAATGGTGGAAAGTCCTAGTAATTTTGTTCACGATTAAAATGTGGCATAATGGAGTACGAATTACTTAAGATACATAAAGGAGACAATAATATGAGAAAATTGATTGCTATAGATCTGGATGGGACTTTGTTATCCTCAAAGATAGAAATCTCACAGGAGAATATTGAAGTTATTCAACAGGCTCAAAAAGCAGGACATATTGTTATGATTTGCTCGGGACGTGCTCCGGAAGATATTAAAAATGTTATTGAGAAAACGCCCCTAAAGTGTCCTGTTGCAGGAAGTAATGGCACAATGGTCATTGCTGATGGAAAGCTTTTAAGTCAGGTATCTTTGGATTCTGAAAATATTAGAACTGTCTCTTCATTATTAAATGACCGTAAATATCCGTTTAAAGTATATACAAGCAAGGGAATCTTTGTTGCGTCTACTTGGAGTGAAAGAATGATTGCGACATTAGAACGCAATGAGCAAATTAAAGAACATTTAACATCGCAAGAATACAAGTTTATGACAGAACAGCCAAAAGAGACTGAGTCTGTTAAAGTATTTAACACTATTGAGGATCTTCTTTCTCAAGACGACCTAGCGATTCAGAAATTCTTTATTCCTACAATAGAAGGAAAGAACGAACTAATGGCTAAGCTAAAAGAAATTCCGGGAATTTCTATCACTACATCAGGTACCTATAATATTGAGATTATGGATGTAAACGGACATAAAGGAAATGGAGTAAAAGTCATGGCTGAATATTTCCAAATTCCAATAGAGGATACTGTAGCAATTGGGGACAATTTCAATGATGTTCCAATGTTAGAGGTAGCTGGTCTCTCCATTGCAATGGGGAATGCTGATCCAACGGTAAAAGAACTAGCAGATGTCGTTACATTGACCAATAATGAGCATGGTGTTGCACATGCCATTAAGACGTACATACTAGATAAATAATACATAAGAGGTTGTTTAAGAAGAGAAAGTAAGTTTCCTATTTACGTCACAAATATAAGATTGTGTAGGATAGGATTGGTTTTTCATCTTTCTTAATCAACCTCTTTGTTTATATTCTTTGCATTATTTTAAGAAAATGGAAGTAGAGAACACTAAGAGCTTTGGAACCCAGAATATGAAGTGAAGCATATTGATAGAGAGGTGATAAAGAGATGTGCTTAATTTTATTTTCATATAAGCAACATCCGAAATATCCATTAATTGTTGCTGCAAATCGAGACGAATTTTATAACCGAGCAACTGCACCAGCGAGCTTTTGGGAGGATGAACCTACAATTCTTGCAGGAAGAGATTTAGTTAAAAAAGGTACCTGGATGGGTGTTGCGAAATCAGGTCGGTTTGCGGCTTTGACGAATTATAGAGATCCTAAGGAGAGTCTTGTAGGGAAACAATCTCGTGGAAAGTTGGTCGCTAATTTTCTAAGTGGAGCTACAGAAGCAGATGAGTATATTCAAGAAGTGTCAGAACAACGAAGTTCTTATCCAGGCTTTAACCTGCTTGTCGGGAATCAACATGACTTATATTATTATTCAAATATAACGGATCAACGAGAAAAGCTTCAACCAGGACTATACGGAGTAAGTAATCATCTTTTAAATACAGAATGGCCGAAAGTAAACAAAGGAAAAGAACGTTTAAATACTATTCTTCAATCGGATCGTATTGAAATAGATAGTCTTTTTGAAATGCTTCAGGATGCCGACCCTGCACCGGATCACCTACTTCCGAACACAGGTATCTCATATGAATGGGAAAAGCTTCTTTCTTCTATGTATATTTCTAGTGATCAATACGGTACAAGAAGTTCTGCAGTAATCGTAATGTCAGAGGAGGAAGTATTCTTTTATGAGAGAAATTACTCTACAGATGGTGTGAAAAACAAAGAATTTAGATTTTATTTATCGTGAAGCTCTATTATAGGGCTTTTTTTATTTTTGTATGTATGTGTGGTTGATAGGATGGGAATCTATTCTTTAGTGGATAATGAATATTGAAAGCATGAAAGAAACAGAATTACTTTTGTGATAAAAAAGCATAAAACGGAAATGGTAGTTGACGAAACGGGAGTAAAAATGGGATAATACCTTTGAAACGCGAAAGAAATAGAATTATTATTTGTATTATCATGAATAAACATGAATGAAGGGTGGGGGATCAGATGTTTTCGGAAGAAAGAAGAGAAGAAATTTTAAAACGAGTTGAGAAAGAGGGAAGAATTCTAGCAAAGGAATTAGCAGAACAATATAACGTATCTATTGATTCCATTCGACGTGATTTATCCATTATGGAGGAGCAAGGGTTATTGAAAAGAACACATGGTGGAGCTATACCTATTCCACATGCACGACAGTTACCACTATCTCCAGACAAACGCTATGGAGAAGGAAACGTCTATCAAAATGCAATTGCAAAACTTGCAGCTTCCTTTATAAAGGAGAATGAGACTTTATTTATTGGTGGTGCCGCCATTCAGTATGTTCTTCTTAAATACCTACCAAGGGATATTTCGTTCACTGTTGTAACAAATTCAGTTGAGGTTGCTTACTACTTAAGAAGTATGGAGAATGTTCAAACCTATTTAGTAGGTGGTCTTGTGAAAGAGTCAGGTAATATTACAGATGCACTAGCAAATGAATTTGCACGTCAATTCACGATTGATCGATGTTTTGCAACAGCGGGGGGATTATCGGCAAAAGGATTAAGCACAGCAACACCAGAAGTAGCAGTCTTTCATAAAACCGTTTTTGATAATTCAAAGTCTATTATTACACTTATTGAACATACAAAGTTTGGAGTCGACCTATTTGCAGGTATGTACCCTATAACGAAACTAGATATGATTATTACTGATGAAGAAGTAATAGAAGAGAAACTTGATAAAGTTAGAGCTCAAGGTGTTACCGTTGTTGTAGCGAAGGTTGGGGAATAAATTTGCGTTAAAGAATTCAAAACAAAGGGGCGTTTTTATGTTTTATCGGAGAAAATATTATATTGTAAAGAGTGGCTTTGTAGAGGCTTTTAATAAACTATTTAACAACATAAACCTTCCAAATCAACTAAAATACGGTTCTCGTTTCGTTGGTCGATGGATGAAGGATAATACTAATGGGACGGTTGAGATATTTGCTATTTGGGAATATGACAGTTATGAAGATTATCTGAAAATAGAGAAGAATGTTCGAAGTGATGAAGCTCATGTTAAACGTGTTGAAGATTGGTATGAAAAACAAGGTGGTAAAGAATATGTGTTTAAGGAATATTTCATAGAAATTAAGAATGAAGAATTGAAATCAACGGTAGAGCTTCAAGAAAATATAAGCTGAGATGTTGGTGGTCTAGTATAGAAAAAGAGGGTGGCTCAATGAGACACCCCCTAGACTTTTAAAGGAAGTATGTAGTGTGCCACATACGAAGAACTGCTTAGTGCTGCTTCCTTCCGGACCTGACACATTTCACAGTTACGTATTGGCTACATCAACTATATTACACTATGCTGTATAGAAGAGAAAGGGACAATTAGTGGTAATAATGGAACGAACTACTATTTTTTATTCTGCAATTGATAATGGATCGTTGCAGTTGCTAGAGTTTTAGCAGCAATAAGCATCGCTTTTTCATTAAAGTCAAATCTAGGATGATGGTGCGGGAAAGGTTTATCTATCCCTTCTTGTTTTGCCCCAGTAAAGAAGAATGTTCCTTTAACATGCTGTAAGTAGTAAGCAAAATCTTCTCCGCCCATCTGCATCTCAATTTCGTCTATACTCGTTACACCTGGAACTTGGCTAGTGTGGGCTTGTAAAAAGTTTGTCTCCTCTAAATGATTGACCACTGCAGGATATCCTCTGTCAAAAACATATTCATAGTCACAATCTGTTGAATAACAAACTCCTTTAACAATTCTTTCAATTTCATTTTCAATTAGGTCACGAACATCTTCATTAAATGTCCTTACAGTTCCAATTAATTTTGCTTGATCTGCGATAACGTTAAAAGCATTTTCTGCAACAAACGAGCCGACAGAAACAACAGCAGGCTCAATTGGGTTAACTCTACGACTTACAATTTGCTGGAGTTCAGTCACGAGTTGAGCACCTACCACAATTGAATCCTTTGTTTTATGTGGCTGTGCTCCGTGTCCACCAGCCCCTTTAATCGTGATTTCAAAACGATCTGCTGCAGCCATAATAGGTCCAACACGATAGTGAATGGAACCGAGTGGTTCTGTGGCCCAAAGATGGGTTCCAAATATAACATCCACTCCTTCTAAGCATCCATCCTCAATCATCGGTTTTGCTCCTCCTGGTGAATATTCTTCTGCATGCTGGTGGATAAGAACGACATTACCATGAAGCTCATCCTTTAATTCATACAACGTTTTAGCTAAAACTAGTAACGTTGCTGTATGGCCATCATGCCCACATGCATGCATGACACCAGGTACTTTTGAACGGTAAGGTACATCCTTTAAGTCATGAATAGGAAGTGCATCAAAATCTGCACGAAGGGCTACTGTTTTCCCAGGGTGGCTACCGTATATTTTAGCAACAATACCGTTACCACCTACGTTACTGCGAACCTCAATACCCAGTTCGTTGTAGTAATTGATAATGTATTGAGCTGTTTGAACCTCTTTAAAGGAAAGCTCAGGATTTTGGTGAAAGTGACGACGGATTTTAACCATTTCATCCCACTGACGATCTAATTTTTGATATAATTTTTCCATTACCATCATATTCCTCCAATTACTATTACAAAATTCACAACACATTAGATTGATTACTCATAAGGAAGTGAAGAAGTGAATAGGGTTATTTATTTTAGTGGCATTGTATCTTTTATTCTATTTTTATATGTATTTTTCCTTGTTCATACCAATAGAGTTGAAACATTTGACGAAGTACTATTTGGTTGGTTTGAACCTGCTACAGCTATTGTTCCGTTTACTGTCATTGGGACTGAGCTCGTAATCGGTATTACTAGTATACTCTTAATATTATTTTTATGGTGGAAAAAGAAGGATTATGTTGGGATTCTTACTGTTGTAGTTGCAGTTGGTGGGGGAAATGTAATGAATCAATGGTTGAAAGGGTTTGAAGAAAGGCCGCGACCTCCCTTTTTACATGGAGAAGATGGCTATAGTTTTCCAAGTGGTCATGCAATGGTAGGACTAATCTTTTTACTTGTAGTGGCTTATTATTTATCTAAAGAATTTAAAAATCATCACATCAAAATAGCTTTCTACCTAGGTGCAACTTTGCTTGCCCTTCTCACTGGACTAAGTAGAATCGTCGAAAAGGCACATTTTCCATCGGATGTTCTAGCTGGTTTCTTAATTGGCTATGCATTCTTTGTGCTTTGTCTCTTCTTATACGAAAAAGCACCCCGAGATTGGAAATAGGAAATAATCGTAACAGGTCTGTCTCAAAGAGGGACGGACCTTATTATTTCCGTCTAGGGACGGAGAAGAATTCCTACGTCTGCACCTCTTGAACTTGTTTGAACTTGTATATTCTAAATATAACAAGGAATTTCTTAATATAAGACGAATTTATAAACCATTAGGGTGGTGCGAATATGAAATATAAGAGTAATAAACAATGGCTACTATCAGGGTTTCTCCTAATAGTGGGAATCATTTTACTATTAATGAATCTAGGTGTCATTTCCTTGGAAATAAAACAGCTTCTTGTCGAATTAATTCCAGTAGCATTTGTTTTTATAGGACTTCGTTGGTTAATAGACTGCTTTATGAAGAAGAGTTTAAGTAAGTTGTTGTTCGGATTATTTCTTTTTTCTTATGGTTTATTACTTTTGTTTGATCGGTTTAACATTATTGAGTTTAGCTATCAACAGTGGTGGAAGTTATGGCCGATATTGATTATTAGTTTTGCTATTAAAGGAATTTTCAAAGGGCACAAGGTAAGAATACATTTTTCTACTGATGATCCTACTGATCAGAAACCCGATTATAACGTAACTTCACCATCGGAAGAAGAGAAGGATAGGTATAAGTATAATGATCAGAAAGGGAGAAAGTTTAACCAAACTTATAAAGGATCTTTAGTGGGCGATATGAAGTTTAAAGAACCGAATTGGCCACTAGAATCTATGAACCTTTATAACGCTATTGGTGATTACTTGTTTGATTTTAGTAAAGCTTATATACCGGAAGGGGAAACTCCTGTAATCGTAAAGGGATGGGTCGGAGATTGCAAAGTGTTAGTTCCGGAAAATGTACCTGTTGAAATTAATGTGAAAGTAAAAGTAGGAGACATCAAATTATTTGATCAAAAGTCATCAGAACTTGGTTCAGATCTCTTTTACCGGTCCCCTGATTATGAAACAGCTACAAAAAAAATTAAAATGACGATTGAAATGAAAATTGGTTCAATAAGAATTAATCGAGTGTAAGGGAGAGGGGAGAGAGATGACGAAAGCATCAAGTATTAAAGTTTGGTTATTTAAAAGCTATTTAATGATGACAGTGTTAGGGACTTTATTATTTTTTGTCAGCATTCAATTGTATCTTATCATTACCCCAAACCCTTTGATTTCGTTACGTATATCAATCTACATTACGATCTTGTTATTTGGAGTTTTATTACTATTAAGCTTATATTTTGGTGTACGCTCAAGTTATTTATTAAAAGGAAGACTAGACGATCTTTCAACCTTTGTCTCTGTGCTTAGAAGTGGGAATTTCTCAGCACGAGTAGAGAGGGATGAAGAGGATGAAATCGGATTCCTCTCTGAAGAATTAAATGGACTTGCATTCTATATAGAAGAACAAGTGAAGTCACTACAACGCTTAGCTGATGAACGATCCGAATTAGCAGAACAAGCACAACAAGCAGCAGTAATGGAAGAACGGCATCGTTTAGCAAGGGACCTTCATGATTCAGTTAGTCAACAGCTATTCGCATTAAACATGCTTTCTTCTGCAGCAATTAAAACGATAGATAGGGATAGAGAAAAGACGGCCCCCATTGTAAAGCAAGTAGCAGAGATTGCTGCAAAAGCACAGGGAGAGATGCGGGCCCTGCTTCTTCACTTGCGTCCCATTGATTTAAAAGGAGAATCATTATTTGAGGGTCTACAGCAATTGATTTATGAATTAAAGGAAAAAACACATATCACAATTGAGGCTGATTTAGATGGACTTGTTGGATTATCGAAAGGAACGGAAACACACTTATTTCGAATTATTCAAGAAGGACTTTCAAATATATTAAGGCATGCCGATGCATCTGAAGTAAAGTTGAACACAGAAAAGAAAGAGCGCTATTTAATGATTTATATAGGTGACAATGGAAGAGGCTTCTCGTTAGAACAAGAAAAAATGACCTCATATGGACTTCAAACCATGCGTGAGCGAACAGAGGAAATTGGAGGAGTTTTTCAGATACGTTCTAAGGAAGGAGAAGGAACGTATATCAATATAAGAGTACCGCTGCAAGTTAGAGAGAAAGGAGCAAATGAGGTTGGATAAAGTCAAGGTAATGATTGTGGATGATCATGAAATGGTCCGTCTAGGAATGAAAACGTACTTGTTAACAGAAGAGGGAATTGAATTTGTTGGGGAGGCATCCAGTGGAAAAGATGCTGTTCAACTTTCTACAT
Source organism: Rossellomorea marisflavi (assembly GCA_003667865.1). Lineage (GTDB taxonomy): Bacteria > Bacillota > Bacilli > Bacillales > Bacillaceae_B > Rossellomorea > Rossellomorea marisflavi_C. Next base: position 2,586,585 of record CP033051.1, read on the forward strand.
TATATAAGCCAGATGTCATATTGATGGATCTACTAATGGAGCAGGGAAATGGGATTGAAGCAACTGCCGAAATTTTAAAGCTTCTACCAACTTGTAAAATTATTATCCTTACAAGTTATTATGATGATGAAATGGTGTTCCCAGCTATTGAAGCTGGAGCTCATAGTTACCTTCTTAAAACATCTACTGCAGAGGAAGTAACATCAGCTGTATATAAGGCAATAAAAGGAGAATCCATTATTGCCTCAAAGGTTGCGGACAAAATGATGAATCGATTTCGTCCGAAAGAACGTAAACCACATGAGGAACTAACTGAAAGAGAGTTAGACGTTTTAAAATGCTTAGGAGAAGGAATGACAAACCAAGAAATTTCTGAAGAACTATTTATAGGGATTAAAACAGTAAAAACACATGTTAGTAATATCTTAAGTAAATTGGACGTAGCTGATCGTACTCAAGCAGCAATATATGCAAACCGTAATGGAATTATTATTCAAAAAGATTAATAGAAATATTCTTCAAAACTAAGAAAAAGCTGACTTTGAATGTCAGCTTTTTCTTAGTTTTGGTCAATTCCTACGCATGATAGATTGAATTACTTGTTGGATTTCCTCGTGAATTTCATCAGTTGATAGGATTCTAGCAAATTCCTGATGTAGGTTTAACAATGAAAATGTATGGATGGCTTCAGCTGAATATAAGGATTTATCAAATGAGTATCGTTCAAAGCAAGCTGTTGCATCAGAAATAAGTGTTACATCATAACCAAGATTTGCAGCCATTCTTGTTGTAGTTGATACACAGTGGTTTGTTGTAAGTCCAATAATACAAAGGGACTCAATTCTCTCCTTTGTTAAAAACAAATCCAATTCAGTCCCGATAAATGCACTATTTACATTTTTTGTTATCATCTTTTCGTTTGATAATGGTGCAAAGCCATACATGAAGTCGTGGCCAGGGGAGCTTGGATGTAGTGGGGAATTCATGTCTGGTGAAGCATGCTGAATGTGAATAATGGGCCAGCTCAATTCTCTCCATTTTTCTAATATCGATAGAGCATTTTCTTCCAAGTGGGGATTATTTCGTTTCCCCCAACTAGGGTCATGAAATCCTTCTTGAAAATCAATTAAAAGCAAACATGGCTTTTGATGATCCATTCATGATCCACTCCTTTAATTGTAATAATCTAGCTCGATAATAAAAGCAGCGGCATATCATCAATTGCAATTGCGAAGCTTTTACCTATCTCAACACGTGCAGTACTTTAAATTATACGTGATAGCCAAGAGGATATGAATATTTTGTTATCGTTGCTAATGTATAAGGATATGTAGTGGAATAATGTTGATGTGCGAGAATGTTTGTTTTGAAAAATATTTTCTGGTGAAACTACTGAGCTGCCTGGAGAAGAAAGCAAGGTACCCGTTAATAGAATTTTAAGATGGAACCACTAAAAAGACGAATTCGCAATGAATCCGTCTTAATTCAATTACAAAATCACTATTTTAATACTAAGACTATCTTGAATATTATTCCTCCTCTGGAACGGAATACTTTGTTACATATGAAGGACCAGAGAAAATGTTTGTCTGTGTATCAATTCCTTCTGCTGTTCCGCGTTTTTTGTGTGCCTCTGCATATTGTTTGGATTCTTGCCATTGAATAAATGAAGATTCATCTTCCCATAACGTAAACACTACATACGTATCTGAATTGGTTGGTCGTAATACTCTAATCGCAATAAACCCTGGGACTTCTTCGATTTTTCCAGCTCGATTCTTAAAACGATATTCAAAGACAGGCTTTCCTTCATCTGAAACAGGGATATTATTAAAAACGGCAAAGCCCCTATCTTGGATGTCTCCTGATTGATCAAAAATTTCAAAACTTCTTGGAGTTTCAAAAAGACTTTTCCCACTTGTTTCGTGAAGAAGTAATGCATGCTCTTCATTTTCAAAAAGAACCATTTGTTCATTTTCATATTTTTTACGAATGGATTTTAAGAATTCGTATGTACCTATTGTCAAGTAAATATTCAATTTCATCACCTCAATAAAATTTATACTTCTATTATACGCTTCCCTATTTGTTTTCTCATTTAACATGCTTTTTATGAGCACATCCATTTATTTATTTCTGAGGTGGTTGGAAATGATAGAAATGTAATCGGATTGTAAAACCATTTATATCTAAAGTTACAACAATTTTTTGAAGGAAATGTGAATAAATAAAAGAGGCAAATTTATGACATTTCAGAGGAGAAACTATACTTTTTACAACAAAAGGTCTATATTGAGTTACGTACATAAAGGAACGTGTTAGAAAGAAAAATGTAAAAAATTTTTGATAAAAAAGATTTTATTATACAATGAGATTATTGAACTTTGTTGGAAGGTGGAAAAGTAACGGTATGAAAAATTTTAATGATACCTTTTTACGTGCAGCAAAAGGAGAAAAAACAGATTACGTACCTGTATGGTATATGAGACAGGCGGGGAGGTCTCAACCCGAATATCGTGAAATAAAAGAGAAGTATTCCTTATTTGAAATTACTCATCAACCTGAGCTTTGTGCTTATGTGACAAGATTACCAGTTGAACAATATAATGTTGATGCTGCAATACTTTACAAAGATATTATGTCTCCATTACCTGCAATTGGGGTAGATGTAGAAATCAAGTCTGGTATTGGGCCGGTAATTGATAATCCTATTCGCTCTTTAGCAGATGTAGAAAGACTGGGAGAAATTCACCCAGAAGAGGATGTACCATATGTACTTGAGACGATTCGATTATTGACTCAAGAACAATTAACAGTACCACTAATTGGTTTTGCCGGTGCACCATTTACATTAGCAAGCTATATGATTGAAGGTGGCCCTTCAAAAAATTACAATAAAACAAAAGCATTCATGTACTCAGAACCAAAAGCTTGGTTTACCTTAATGGAGAAGCTTTCTGATATGACCATTACATATGCAAAAGCACAAATCAAAGCAGGTGCAAAAGCATTTCAGATTTTTGATTCATGGGTGGGAGCTTTAAATGTTCAAGATTATAGAACATTTATTAAACCAACAATGGAAAAAATATTTTCAGAATTAAAGAAAGAGAACATTCCTTTAATTATGTTTGGTGTTGGAGCAAGTCATCTTTCACAGGAATGGCATGATCTTTCTTTAGATGTTGTCGGATTAGATTGGAGACTTCCTATTTCTGAAGCACGTGCAAACGGTATTACAAAGACCGTAATGGGTAATCTTGATCCTGCAATTTTACTAGCACCTTGGGAAGTAATTGAAGAACGTACTAAAGCAATTCTAGACCAAGGAATGGCGCAGCCAGGCTACATCTTTAACTTGGGTCATGGAGTGTTCCCGTCTGTAAATCCAGAAACATTAAAGAAATTAACAGCATTCATACATGAGTATAGCTCGAAAAATTCCTAGAAGAGTGTTTGATTTTGGCATTCCAGAATAAACATGGCAAAATATATGGTTGTATGATTTATTAAATGAGGTGGTAAAATTGACGAAAAAGAAAATGGGATTGCTCGTTATGGCATACGGAACTCCTTATAAGGAAGAAGATTTAGAACGTTATTATACTCATATTAGACATGGTCGCAAACCTGCACCAGAAATGCTAGAAGATTTAAGAGATAGATATGAAGCAATTGGTGGGATTTCGCCGCTTGCTAAGATTACGCTAGAACAAGCTGAAAAGTTAGAATCAAAGCTAAATAGCGTACAAGATGACGTTGAGTTTAAAATGTATTTAGGCCTAAAACATATTGAGCCATTTGTAGAGGATGCTGTTGAGCAGATGCATAAGGACGGTATTGAAGAAGCGGTATCAATCGTTTTAGCGCCGCACTTCTCCACATTTAGTGTGAAATCTTACAATGGTCGTGCGAAAGAAACAGCTGAAACATTTGGCGGTCCACATATTACTTCTGTAGAGAGCTGGTATGATGAACCGAAATTTATCGATTATTGGGTGAAACAAGTAAAACAAACATATGCATCCATGACTGAAGAAGAACGAGGTAAGGCAGTCCTAATTGTTTCTGCGCATAGCTTGCCAGAAAAGATTTTACAATCTGGAGATCCATATCCAAATCAGCTTGAAGAAACAGCAAAACTTATCGCAGAGGCAGCAGGAATTACTGATTATGCTGTCGGCTGGCAAAGTGAAGGGAACACACCAGATCCTTGGCTAGGTCCAGATGTTCAGGATTTAACAAGAGAACTTCACGAGAGCAAGGGTTATCAGACGTTTGTTTATATTCCTGTAGGATTTGTAGCAGATCATTTAGAAGTACTTTATGATAATGATTATGAGTGTAAAGTTGTTACAGATGAGATAGGAGCTAGCTATTATAGACCAGAAATGCCGAATGCAAAAGAAGAATTTATAGATGCACTATCAACAGTTGTTCTTAAACACTTAGGGAAATAAACTCTTTTTATGTGTTAAGTGTGATTGTATAAATAATAATCGCAGAAATGAGTTTTTCTCGTAGATGCGGTTTGTTATAAAAACGAAAGGACTGATGGCTACTCAGTCCTTTCCTTCATTAGAAACTAGACTACTAAAACGTACGTGAAATAGTGAAAAAAGAAATAATAAAAGAAGGCGATGACGTTGACCGAACAAAATCAAAATAAAAAAGTGGTTGTAATAGGTGGAGGGATCACAGGCCTAACAGCTATCTATTACCTACAAAAAGAAATTAAAGAAAAAAATCTACCGATAGATGTCATTCTTATTGAAGCAAGTCACCGTCTTGGAGGGAAGATTCAAACGGTAACTGAAAACGGCTATGTAATTGAAAGAGGACCTGACTCGTTTTTGGCTAGGAAGACTAGTGCGGCTCGTTTAGCCAGTGAAGTTGGATTAGAGAATCAACTCGTAAACAATTCAACAGGGAAATCATATGTACTAGTAGATAATGAGCTTCATCCAATGCCAGGTGGTTCAGTAATGGGAATCCCAACACAAATGGGTCCCTTTGTTACAACAGGTCTTTTTTCACTTCAAGGAAAAATGAGAGCTGCTGCAGATTTTGTTCTTCCTCGTTCAAACGTCAAAGGTGATCAATCATTAGGACAGTTCTTTAGAAGAAGGCTAGGAAATGAGGTTGTTGAGAACTTAATTGAACCACTTCTGTCAGGTATCTATGCGGGAGATATTGATAAATTAAGCTTAAAAGCAACGTTTCCACAGTTTCACCAGGTCGAACAGAAGCATAGGAGTCTAATTTTAGGAATGAAAAAAACAACTCCTAAGCCACAAAAAAATGGAAATGAACCAGAGAAGAAAAAAGGGGTTTTCTTAACGATAAAGTCAGGCCTACAATCATTTGTAGATCGGATTGAATCAAAACTAGACCCTAATTCTGTAATCAAAGGTGTAAAAATTGATAGCATTGTTCAAAGTGATGGTGATTCTTCTTATATTCTCCAATTAAATAATGGAGAAGTCATGAAGACAGATAGTGTTATTGTAACAACACCTCACCAAGCAGTTCAATCAATGTTTTCACACTATGACTTTTTCGAGCACTTAAAAGAAATGCCATCAACTTCTGTTGCAACTGTTGCAATGGGATTTGATGAAAAGGCAATTAAGCAGGATATTGATGGAACAGGTTTTGTTGTTTCTAGGAATAGTGATTATACGATTACGGCTTGTACATGGACGCATAAGAAGTGGGAGCATTCAACTCCAAAAGGTAAAGTGCTTTTACGTTGTTATGTTGGAAGAGCCGGTGATGAGGCTATTGTTGATTTATCTGATGAGCAAATCGAACAAATTGTACTCGAAGACTTAAAAAAGATCATGGATATTTCAATGAGTCCTGAATTTACAATCGTGTCCCGCTGGAAGGATGCAATGCCGCAATATACCGTGGGACATAAACAGCGCTATGAGGAAATGATTAAGAATGTCGAACATCAGCTTCCGGGGATATTTATTGCCGGAAGCTCATTTGAGGGACTTGGTCTCCCAGATTGCATTGACCAAGGAGAGAAAGCTGTTTCAAATGTTCTTGGTTATTTAAACAAGTAAAATGATCATGCTTTCTAAAGAACAAAAAAAGCAGGGATGAGAATGTATAATTCTTATCCCTGCTTTTTTAGTATTTAATATTCAAAATCAACGTTACATTTCTCGCAATAAATTCCATAGCATTCATGCTGTTCATCTATCTTGTTTCCGCACTGAGCACATTCTTTCGGTGGTAAATTTCTAAAAAAGTCAACTACATTTGCTAACATGTACATCACCCTCCGTAAATTTAATGTTCCTCATCGAATACTGTGTTATATAACTGTATTCTTATTATAGTATATTGTATTATAACAGAGGTTGTTTGGTCAATAAATTTTAAAATTAAATCGGAAAAAATGAAAAAATGGGCAAAAGTATGTATGATAGTATTGTAATTACGACTGATTTTAATTATCAGGAGGGAAATCATGAAACTAACTGTTATCGGGCATTGGGGAGGCTATCCAAAAGCGAATGAAGCAAGCTCAGGATATTTAGTAGAACATGAAGGTTTTTGTATACTCATTGATTGTGGTAGTGGTGTACTTTCCTTTTTACAATCACATATACAGGTTCAGGATCTCGATGCTTGTATTCTATCTCATTATCATCCAGACCATATTGCGGATATCGGTGTTCTTCAACACGCACTGTTAATACAGCGTGTAATAGGTAATAATGTGCAAACACTCCCGGTTTATGCACATACGGAAGACGCACAAGGGTTTCAATCTCTCCAATATAAGGATCTAATGGAGGGGGTTGCATATAATCCGAAACAATCTTTGGAAGTAGGACCGTTTACGATAACGTTCTTAAAAACAAAGCATCCAGTTCCATGCTATGCTATGAGAATACAGGCTGGCGATAAGGTTCTAGTATATACAGCAGATACATCATATTTAGAAGAATTTATCCTTTTTTCAAAGGATGCCGACCTATTACTTTGTGAATCTAATCTTTATGGTGGGATGGATGCAACGGCTGCTGGGCATATGACAAGCGTAGAAGCAGGTAGACTGGCAAGACAAGCAAATGTAGCAAAGCTTGTCCTCACTCATCTGCCTCACTTTGGGGATATAGAAGATTTAAAAAAAGAGGCAGAAGCTGAATTTAGCGGACAAGTTATGTTAGCAAGTAAAGACTTAGTATTACAACTTTAGGAGGAATTGTGAATGTTATTTATTGACAACAATGGGATTGCAGATCCAAGAATAAATCTTGCCATAGAGGAGTATGCGTTAAAACACTTAAATGTAGAAGAAGAATCGTATCTACTATTTTATATTAATGAACCATCCATTATTATTGGGAAAAATCAAAACACGATTGAAGAGATTAACACAGATTATGTTGAAAAAAATGGTATACATGTTGTTCGCCGTTTATCAGGTGGAGGTGCTGTGTATCATGACTTAGGAAACTTGAATTTTAGTTTTATTACAAAGGATGATGGGGATAGCTTTCATAATTTCAGAAAGTTTACAGAGCCTGTTGTAAAAGCACTACATAAATTGGGTATACAAGCAGAATTAAGTGGGCGTAATGATCTTATTGCTGAAGGCCGAAAGATATCAGGGAATGCACAGTTTTCAACGAAAGGGAGAATGTTTAGTCATGGAACCCTTTTATTCGATTCTGAAATTGAAAGTGTCGTATCTGCATTAAAAGTAAGGAAGGATAAAATTGAATCAAAAGGGATTAAATCGATACGAAGTCGTGTAGCAAATATCTCGGAGTTTCTTGCTGAGAAAATGACGACTGAAGAATTTCGTTCCATTTTATTAGAATATATTTTTGATGGACAAGATGTGCAAGAGTATAAACTGACAGAACAAGACTGGGAGAATATCCATCAATTATCAAAAGAACGTTACCAAAATTGGGACTGGAACTACGGGAAATCCCCAAGATTTAATCTACAACACTCACACCGTTTCCCTATAGGACAAATTGATGTACGCCTAGAGGTGAATAAAGGCATCCTTGAGAATTGTAAAATCTTTGGTGACTTCTTTGGTGTTGGGGACGTAACAGAAATCGAAAACCGTCTAACATCGATAAGATACGAAAAGGCAGAAATCGAAAAAGCCCTTGAAGATATTAACATACAGCATTACTTTGGCAACATAACAAAAGAAGAATTCATCAACCTTGTCTACTGATTCATGAGGGACGGACCTTTTTATAGGTCCGTCCCTATTATGTTTTACTTGAATTTCTAATTTTTTTTATTTAAAATATATTTTGAAAACTTATTTTAATATAGCTATAGTGAATGAGTATTCATTCATAAGTGCTAGTCAGGGGGGAAAGTATGAATTTATCTTCACGGTTAGATGAGATTTCAAAGCAATTTGGGTCAAAAACAGCGTATTACTTTATGGACAAGGGAAGCACTTACGGGGAACTGAATGAAGCTGTTAATCGCTTTGCGAGTGGCTTAGAAAAGCTTGGAGTCAAAAAAGGGGATCATGTTGCACTTATATTGGGGAATTCACCGCACTTTGTTATTGCACTCTATGGAGCACTACGACTAGGGGCAAAAATCATCCCAATAAATCCAATTTACACACCTGATGAAATTGGTTATATTGTGAAAAATGGTGATGTTAAGGTTATTGTCTCATTAGATCTTCTAGTTCCACTTGCAGAAAAAATGCATAATCTGTTACCGAATGTTGAGCATTATATTGTTTGCGAATCTGGGGATGAGAGAGCGAAAGGATTAGATCCAACTCAACTATCTGTATACAGCAAATTGAAATCGTTTACACAATTACTTACGAGCGGTGAATCTGGCTATAATGGGCCTGATTTGAATGAAGATGATGTAGCCATTATTCTCTACACATCGGGTACTACTGGTAAGCCAAAAGGTGCTATGCTTACACACCGTAACTTGTATTCAAATGCAAGTGACGTAGGAGCATATTTGAAAATGAGTGGAGATGACAGGGTTGTGACAACCTTGCCAATGTTCCATGTTTTCTGTTTAACTGTTGCTCTAAATGCACCACTTCTTAATGGTGCAACACTATTAATTGTACCTAGATTTAGCCCAGCCGAGATTTTTGAATTAGCAAAGAAATACGAGCCAACTGTTTTTGCAGGAGTTCCAACAATGTACAATTTCCTATATCAATATCCTGAAGGAAATCCAGAGGATCTTTCTTCATTACGACTTTGTATCTCTGGAGGTGCATCCTTACCTGTTGCACTATTAAAGAATTTCGAACAAAAATTTAATGTAGTTGTTTCAGAAGGATACGGATTATCAGAAGCTTCTCCTGTAACAACATTCAATCCGTTAGATCGTCCACGAAAAGCAGGATCTATCGGGACATCCATATTAAATGTTGAAAACAAAGTGGTAAATGAGCTAGGAGAAGAGGTCCCAGTTGGTCAGGTTGGAGAGCTTGTTGTAAAAGGGCCGAATGTTATGAAGGGGTATTACAAAATGCCTGAAGAAACCGCTGCAACGATTCGTGATGAATGGCTGTACACAGGTGATCTAGCAAAGCAGGATGAGGATGGCTACATCTACATTGTCGATAGAAAGAAAGACATGATTATCGTCGGAGGGTACAATGTTTATCCACGGGAAGTAGAAGAAGTATTATACGAGCACCCTGAGGTTGTTGAAGTAGCAGTACTAGGGGTACCGGATCCTAACCTAGGTGAAGCCGTAAAATGTTTTGTCGTTAAAAAGAATGAGGAACTAACAGAAAATGAACTTCTTGCTTATTGCCAGGAGCATCTTGCAAAATATAAACTACCTAAATCTATTGAATTTCTTGAAGAGCTACCAAAGAATACAACCGGAAAAATTCTAAGACGAGCACTTAAAGAGAAAGTTTTACAATCATAAAATAAGAGGGAGTTTTCATAATGGGAATTCCTTGATTACAGGAAAAGCAATTCATTTTGCGGGATTCTAGTAGTTAAGGTTTCGGTATTCCCCTTATGAGACCCCCTCTTTTTCTATTGTAGGATTTTCTAATCTACCTTTATTAAACTTCTCTTTGTAAATGTACTGTAATAGATTCTTAAAAAGGATTTTTACGTTATTTGTTGAAATATATGAATAGACAAAGGGAGGTTTAGCATATGGAATCCATCATTCTAGAACAAAGAGGACATTTAGCAACAGTAACGATAGATCGCGAGGATGCGATGAATGCCTTTAATTATGATACATTAATAGAATTGCAACAAGTTGTCGAAGCTCTCCGGATTAATCCAGATGTACGTGTGGTTATTTTTACGGGAGCAGGAGAAAAGGCATTTAGTGTTGGAGCAGATTTAAAGGAACGTAAAACATTGACAGAAGAACAAGTAAAACGGAATATCTATAAAATTGGTGAGGTATTCCAAATGGTCTCAATGCTTCCACAACCAACAATAGCAGCTATTAATGGATATGCCTTCGGTGGGGGAATGGAGCTTGCGTTAGCATGTGATTTCAGAATCGCAGTGGATGACACATTAATGGGATTAACAGAAACAAGCTTAGCCATTATTCCAGGAGCAGGTGGCACGCAGCGTCTTCCAAGATTAATTGGTGAATCAAAGGCGTTAGAGCTCATTTTAACAGCAAAGCGTCTTCCGTCAACAGTAGCGTTAGAATATGGAATGCTTAATAAAGTAGTTGAAAGAAGTTTGTTTAAAGAAGTAGTGCATGAATTTGCTCAAACGATGTTACAAAATGGTCCGATTGCTCTTCAGCAGGCAAAATTTGCAATTAAGAATGGGATGAACGCAGATCTTCAAACAGGTTTGCAAATTGAGCGCAAGGCATATGAGCTTACAATCCCTACAGAGGATCGGGTCGAAGCATTAATTGCGTTCGGTGAGAAACGAAAACCAAATTTCAAAGGTAAATAGATAAAACAAGGACGTAGCTTTTATTCAAAGCTACGCCTTTTTAAATTAATCAGCACCATAATAGATCATCATTTGGCAAATCGTAATTCCCTCAGAGTGATTGATATAATGGTGTGTTCTGTTTGCAGCGAAACGTATGGAATCCCCTTCAGTCAATATATAGGATTCATTGTCTACAACCATTTCTAAGCTCCCTGAAATAATTGTAATGTACTCCTCAACACCTGGTGGATGTCCTTCGTTTTCATATGAGCAGTTCGGATGTAGCTCGACTCTATAGCTCTCCCATTTTTTTGTAGGGTCAAATGGAAAGATCGGATATACAATATATCGGCCATCATCTTCGTAGACAGCCTGTACTTCCTCTAGACGAATAATCGACACCTGAGGTGAATTTCGTTCTAATAGGGAAGAAAAGGACACCTTTAATCCATTCGCAATCTTCCACAGGACTGCAACTGTTGGATTGGATTCACCTCGTTCAATTTGGCCGATCATCGCTTTACTAACTCCGCTTAACTCCGATACCTGCTCTAAACTATATTCACGAGCCTTGCGGATTTTTCTAATATTTTCTCCTACTTGTATTGGAATATCCTTCATTATTTGGAAACCCTCTCTTGTATGTTATAACTTACAAATGTATAATATAGTAAACTAGCGTTGATCTTATTCTGTGCTCATAATGAAAATGAGTATAATATCCTGGAGTTTATTCTTCAAAATGTTTTATTTTAAAGTGATATTTTTATTATAAAGGATGGGGAGCACTTGGAGGCATTAATTCAGTCAAAAAAGGTAAGTTTTTTCCGGCAAGGCTTACAAGCGGGTATTAGTATTGCAGTTGGATATTTCCCGGTAGCTCTTACTTTTGGTTTACTTGCTCGGACAACAGGATTGTCTTTGTTTGAAACCGTTATGATGAGTTTACTCGTGTTTGCTGGTGCATCACAATATATTTCTCTAAGTCTATTAACATTAGGTACAGGAGCATTTGAAATCATTCTAACAACATTAATTGTAAATATTCGTCACTTTTTAATGTCTACATCATTAAGCGAGAAAATTGAAGATGATCATCCTTGGAAAAAGATTGTTTATTCTTTTGGAATTACAGATGAAACCTTTACGGTTATTTCTGTACAGAATGGAATAGTCAAAACATCTTATGTGTTTGGTGTAATTCTAATCTCCTATGCTAGCTGGGTTATTAATTCTGGTGTAGGATATATCATTGGGCAGATTCTCCCACCATTTTTACAAGCCAGTATGGCTATTGCGTTATATGCAATGTTTGTAGGATTGCTTATGCCTTCTATGAAAAAAAGTATAAAAGTACTCTATCTTGCACTAATAGCAGGTGCTTTAAATAGTGCGTTACTTTTTACGACATCAATTTCTGAAGGATGGGCAATTGTTATTGCAACTCTTTCTTCTGCTTTATTAGTAGAGCTGATAACGCAAATCAAAGGAAGAGAGGCGAAAGTAAATGGATAGTACAATTCTTTTAATGATTATTGGAATGGCGATTGTAACATATATTCCAAGAATGGTACCATTTATCGTCTTTAGGGGAAAAGAGCTTTCTCCATTTTTGCAAGGCGTGTTAAAGAACGTTCCTTTTGCTGTTTTAGGTGCTTTAATTTTTCCAAAAATCTTACTTATTCGTGAAGATAATATCCTTTTCGGGGTAGTTGGGACAGTTGCAGCCTTTTTATTAGCTTTTATCGGGGCGAATGTTATTATTGTTGTGTTAGGATCTATTGGGGTCCTATCGTTATATTCAGTTCTTTTTATGTAATCAAATAGGACGAAAAAGAGTATTCAAAAGAAGCGCAAGTCTCTCCATTCAATAGTCAATCTGTTTAAGATATACTATATGAGAGATGAGTGTTCATATCTTTTGATTTACTCTTTTTTTGTATTGAAGGGTTTAGAGGCAATCATTGTGAGAATAAGAAGAATGTTCATAATAAATGTTCTAAATGAAGGGACAAGTCATTACATATAGTATAGAAGAAACAAAAGGGAGGAAGCAGCATGCTACGAAAATGGGCTTTTCGATCAGTCTTCGCCTATTTACTTTTGGGCTTATCTTTATACTTATATCTGTTTTATTTAGCTGATACATCACTACCGGAGCTCTTTAAAGGAAGTAGTGCAGATCCAGAAACATTTATGAATCAACGTGAGTTAATGTTAAGTGAGGAATATTCTACGATACGTAATTTGTTATTCTTCCTTTCAACTCCATACGAATGGCTTTTTTATTTCTTGATTTTAATTTTTGGTGTTTCAAGAGCATTTGAGAATTGGGCAAAAAAGACGACGAAGATACGAATTCTTCAAACAGCAATATACTTATTTTGGTTATCGTTGGTTTCTTTTATTGCCATTTTTCCGTTGCAGTTTATTTCATACAATCTGTCAACCTTGTATAATATCTCAACCCAGACGTTTAGTGCTTGGATGAAAGATGAGCTTACTGATTTTTGGGTGAATTACGTAACGATGTTTATTATTGTTGGTGTACTTTACTATTTAATCAGGAAGTTTCCGAAAAGATGGTGGCTGGCTGCGTGGGCTTTATCTGTTCCCTTTACAATCTTTTTGATGTTTATTCAGCCTGTTGTAATTGATCCTTTATATAATGATTTCTACACATTAAAGGATAAAGAGCTTGAAGCGAAGATTCTAGACTTAGCAGATCGGGCGCATATACCAGCAGAGCATGTATTTGAAGTGAATATGTCTGAAAAAACAAATGCTCTGAACGCGTATGTAACAGGGGTAGGGAGTAATTCAAGGATTGTTTTGTGGGACACGACGCTAGAGCAATTAACTGATGATGAAATTTTATTTGTTATGGCCCATGAAATGGCACATTATGTTGAAAAGCACATCTATATAGGTATTGGGATTTACTTACTATTATCGTTCTTTGGTTTACTAATTGCAGCAAAACTAATGAATCGAATTGCGAATCGCCATGGAAAGCTTTTCAATATCACATCACCTGCATCCATTAGCTCATTACCATTGTTTTTATTAATTACATCGATGCTAATGTTTGCAGTAAGTCCATTATCGAACTTTATTTCGAGGTATCAAGAGACTCGTGCAGATCGATATGCAATCGAGCTTACTGAGGATAAGGAAGCTGCTATTACAGCCTTTCAAAAGTTATCTAAAGTTGGGCTTAGTCAAGTTAATCCACCATTACTCGTAAAGATTTTCCGTTACGGTCATCCTACAATGCTAGAGCGTTTAATCATGCTTGAAGAATATGATCTAGGTGAGAAGGAAAGTCCGAGTATCGAAAATCAGTCGGAGGAATAAGTAAAAGGGACGAATTCAAGAATTCGTCCCTTTCAGACTGTAGAAAAACTTGAAAATTTCGAGGTTGCCTACAGTCTTTTTTTATTTAAATAAAGTTATACTCTAGGTAACCGTTGATTTACGCTACGGGCGAACGCTTTCCGCGGGCGGGGCCGAGCCCCTTCCCTCGCTACGCTCAGTCCAGGGTCTCGACTATCCCGCTTTCCCCCAGGAGTCGTCACCCTTCACTCCAATCAACTAAGTAACCTGCAATCATTTATTGAGGTGACGTACCATGATGACTAAAAACCAATCCAATGAACGTGAACAATTAGAAATGCTACGATTGATCAATTCGTTCCTGATGATCATTTAGTACGTAAGTTTGAGTCAGCTATTGAGTTCTCTATCATCTATGCCATGGTTGAAAACCTATATTCGGCGTCCAAGTGTTGATCCAATCGTTGAAGCTGATGCAGCCTATAAAACAGCTGCAATTTCCCCTCCAAAATAAATAAAAAAGACAAAAAGCAGCGAAGTCTCGATGCTTTTTGTCGACAATCTGAAAGGGACGAATTCAAGAATTCGTCCCTGTTTATATGCTGTGAAAAGTAGTAGATATAGATTATGTTCCATATTGTAAATTAAGCTGCTTTAGTTTATTAGACAGTTTAATAAACTTTGTTTGATTTCGTTCATCAAGTGACTGATTGATCTCTTCTATAAGCTTTTCTTTCTGGTTCATCCATAAACTTTCACAAATTACCATTTCAATATAGATATCCAAAACACTTCGTTCATTAGCTTTCTTTCGGGTCATCGCACACGACTTCATCAATTCTGTATACGTATTCTTCTTTTCCAATACGATCACCTCTAATGTCTTTTTATTATTATATGTAAAGATACAAAATAAATCAACTGAAAATATTAAATATTCAGAAAATATTTTAGGGTATTAGTATATCTGAATTTCCAATGTAGTTGGAGGATGGAGTGGAAGTAGAATGAAAAATCTACATAGTACTAAATTCCAATTTTTAGATTTTAACAGAGACATAATATGGTAAATGTGTTATGATTTGAGGGAAAATGCTAAAGGAGGCGAAAAAATGGTCGATAAATCAAGATTAATAGAAGAATATGAAGTAAATCCTCAAACAATGATGCTTCAGCCAATTGAGTATGGAAGTAAGATATTCACAAAGATTTTTGAACTAGATCACACGTTACTTTCTCCGTTTAGACCTTTTGAAATTGTTAAGAAAAGCTGTGAATACTTTGGTTCCTCTTATGAAGGTCGTAAAGAAGGTACTAAGCAACTTACTGGTATCTATTACAAAGCACCTATAATTGTCGATCCACATACATCCATTTATCTTTTCCCTACAACCTCACCGACCAAGCAGGAATGCTTTTGGCTGTCTCACAAACATATTCATTCTCATCATTCCTCTACTAATGGAGAAACGGTTGTAACATTTACAAATCGGAAATCCTACATGCTCCCCATTTCAAATAGCTCGTTTGAAACGCAACTTATGAGAACTTCTAGATTACAGTATGTCTTATCCCAACGCATTCATGAGATGGAAAGTCGATATAAACCTCAAGAATCAATGGTATCAGAAGCACAGCCTTTTCAAGCTTCCATTAGGATGGTAAACAATTCGTTTTAAAGTAGAAGCGTGAAGAGGGTACATTCACGCTTCTTTCGAGGCATTTGCATTTCTTGTGTAAAATCGTTGATATAAAAAATGACGCAATAATTCCTCCACCCGGTTTCGTAATCTCGGGTTAAAGTAATTATGATGCTCCTCGTAGCCTTTATATAGAAACATATACATTGTAAAGGCATCATCTGTTTGCAAACGCTCGACCTTCATACCATTTTTCTTCATGTACCTTTTTACCTGTGCAAGTTCTGCTTGAATGACCTTCATCGTTTCTTCGACAAGTTCTTCATAAGGTTTTTTTAATTTAAAAGGGCTCTTCCCAAAAATCAGTAAATCTTGATTTAATACTGTTAACACCATAGGTAAATAGATTGCTTGTTCAAAGATATCCCGATCTTCTTCAGGTATTCTCGTCATGATGATACTCCTTTTTAAATTAAATTAGAACATGTGTTCGTATTTTATTTTATCACCTTGCTAAATCTTTTCAATAGCAAAAGCTGACGAACGATAAAAAGTTTTTTTATTGGATATAGTTAGTATGAATGTGAAATACCTATTTTATCCAAGAGATTGAGGTCATATAGTAAAAGTATTTATAGGTATACGAAATGAATCGGTGAAAATACAAAGACATAAAAGAGCCTGTCGAGACCTTTACACCCTCTTTCATCTAACAAGATGAAAGAAGGGATGAATAGGTGATGCGTCGAAAGGTACAATAAAGAACTTTAAAAGGGTGTGTTACATAATGGATAGTGTTAAAGGTATACAAATAGAAGATTTATATGAATTAACTTCTGTCTCAGATCCTAGAGTATCAACAGATGGGAAGGAAGCTATTTATGTTGAAACAACGATAAGTAAAGAGAAGAATGATTACATATCCAATATCTTTCATCTTGATATAGATACAGGAGAACGTCAGCAATGGACATTTGGGGAGTATAGAGCAACTTCACCGAGGTGGTCACCTGATGGTTCAAAGCTATTATTTTTGTCGAACAGAACCGGGAAAAGTCAGATTTATGTTATGAATCGTAATGGTGGGGAGGCAAAGAAAATAACAGATCTCCCGTATGGAGTGAGTAACCCAATTTGGTCACCATGTGGAAGCAAAGTAGCCTTTACGTCAATGTTAGAGAAGGATGAAGACTTTGCAACACCAAAGGAAGTATCAGAGGAAATAAAACCACTAGTTGTTGAAAAAATGAAGTATAAGTCCGATGAACTTGGATTCTTAGACAATCGCTATAAACAAATCTTTATCGTTGATTTATATACAAACGAAGTTGAGAAAGTAACAAATACTGAAATGAACTATGAGCTCCAAGCATGGTCACCTGATGGTTCAAAGCTTACGTATACTGGTGATGATTCAGATGATCTTGACTTTTCCTTTCAATCAGATGTGTTTTTATTGGACGTGAAATCGACAAAGATTGAAAAGCTTACTAACGGTGTAGGATTTTTCGCAAAAGTAACATGGTCTCCAAATGGAGAATATCTAGCCTTAATTGGAAACGAACAAGAATATAAAAATGCTACTCAAGGAAAAATCTATTTATATCATTTTGCAACGAAAAGCCTTCATTGTTTAACAGAGGAAATGGATCTTCCTATTGGAGACTATACAAATGTTGACTATCTACAAGGTGTGACAGATAGAGGCGTTGTTTGGTCAAAGGATCATTACAGCTTCTATTTCTTAGCATCAGATCAGGGGAATACTGTGCTGTATTACGGAAACACAGATGGTGCGATGTACCCGGCATTACTTAGTGAGGAACAGCATATATACGGTTTTGATCTACACTCTGAATCACAAGAAGTTTTATTGTCACTTAGTACGTCAACCAAGCCAGGAGAGTTATATCACCTGCATGTTCCGACAGGTGAGTTAAAGCAGAAAACAGACGTTAATAAACGGTTTATTGATTCAAGAAGCCTCTCTTCGCCAGAATCATTTCAATTCGATGGGCGAGAAGGCATGACGGTTCATGGTTGGATGATGAAACCTATAGGCTTTCAAGAGGGAGAAAAGTACCCACTTGTAGTTGAGATTCATGGTGGTCCTCATACAATGTACGGGAATACATTCTTTCATGAGTTCCAAGCCTTAGCGGCAAACGGATATGCTGTATTATACATAAATCCACGAGGAAGTCATGGCTATGGTCAACAATTTGTGAATGCTGTTAGAGGTGATTATGGAGGGAATGATTATCACGACATCATGGATGCTGTTGATTATGCAATACAGCATTTTTCGTTTGTTGACGAAACACGTTTAGGTGTAACAGGTGGAAGTTACGGGGGCTTTATGACAAATTGGATTGTAGCACATACAGACCGTTTTAAAGCAGCTGTTACTCAAAGGTCTATTAGTAATTGGATTAGCTTCTATGGTGTAAGTGATATTGGATATTATTTTTCTGAATGGCAGATGCTTGCGGATTTACATGATGTTGATACACTCTGGAAGCACTCTCCAATAGCATATGTTGACAACGTGACGACACCGCTATTAATTTTACATAGCGAAAAGGATTATCGCTGCCCAATAGAACAAGCAGAACAGTTATATATTGCCCTAAGCCGACAGAAGAAAAAAACAAAATTTATACGCTTCCCAGAGTCCAATCATAATTTATCACGTTCAGGCAAGCCTTCATTGCGTATTGCTAGACTTGAATCCATTGTGACATGGTTTAACGACCATTTAGAGTAAGTGTTAGACGCATCGAGATAAAGTCATTCTGGCTAGGCTGTTTGTAGGAAGTGCTAACGTCATGAGGCGATCAGTTTAGCAGAAGAGACATAAGGTGTAGGGAATTCCGAGAAAAAGCGAACATCTGAAATCAAAAAAAGTATGTTAGCGGCAAAAAGATGCAAAGATGTGACCGCTGATTATGTGATTCCCTCGCCTTCGCATCTTTTAGACGGCCTATTACAAATGAAAGCTTTGTACATAAATGCACTCCTGAAAAACAAGTATCTCATTCTTTTAATAGGGAAAAATAACTGAATGTGATATGATGAACGTAATAATTTTGATTCTGACTGTTCATTGTCGATTAAGGGGAAACAATACATGGACTTTTCGCAGATTAAAGAATGGTTTACACTAGAAAATATTATGAACCTAATTGACCAATACAGAGCGTTTGGCCCTTTACCAGGAATTATTCTCCCGATGCTAGAGGCTTTTCTTCCTTTCTTGCCGTTATTTGTTTTTGTTATGGCAAATGCAAATGCTTTTGGACTATGGTGGGGATTCTTGTTTTCATGGCTGGGTGCTTCATTAGGAGCTATGCTCGTTTTTTACATAGTTAGAAGGTATGGAAATGCAAAGGTTTTTAGGTTTTTAAGGGAAAGGAAACAAGTACAACGATTAACGGCATGGGTAGATCGACACGGTTTTGGCCCTTTGTTTTTATTGCTTTGTTTTCCGTTTACACCCTCAGCGATTATTAATATTGTTGCTGGACTATCTAGAATAAAAATGGTGCAATATATGTTAGCTGTTCTTACTGGAAAGCTAGTGATGATCTTTACGATAAGTTTCATAGGATATGATATCAAGTCATTAATCACACAACCATATCGGACAGCCATTGTAGTTGCAGTGATTTTTGTACTATGGCTAATAGGTAAGAGGGTTGAGTACTACCTAAATAAAAAGATTGAACGTGACCACCAACACGAATCATAGAGAGCAGGAGGAATAAGATTGAGGGAAGAGATAAAAAAGGAAGGCCTAGAATGGATAAAGGCACTTGGCATTGGTCTAGTGATCTTTTTAATCATTCGAACTTTTTTGTTTTCGAATTACGTAGTGGAAGGTGAATCCATGATGCCGACATTACAAGATGATAATAAGCTGGTAGTAAATAAAATTGGGTATAACATTGGGGAAATCAACCGCTTTGACGTTATTGTATTTCATGCGAATGAAGATGAAGATTATGTAAAGCGCGTAATTGGACTACCAGGAGATCAAGTCGAGTACAAAAATGACCAATTATTTATTAATGGCGAGTACTTTGAAGAGCCTTACCTTGAAGAATATAAAAAGCAATTCCAAGGGAATAACCTAACAGGTGATTTTAATTTAGAAGAGTTGACAGAAGAAAAAGCAGAAGTCGTACCAGAAGGAAAGCTTTTCGTAATGGGTGACAACCGAAGAGGAAGCCTAGACAGTCGACATATTGGATTCATTGATCAAGAAGACGTAGTAGGAAAAGTAAACCTAAGATACTGGCCACTGAATAAATGGGGCGTTAACTTCTAAAACAGACGAGGCTAAAATGCTTCGTCTATTTTTATGTTATCTCCTAAATAGAGAATATCTCTTCATTAATAATATATGGTGATGGACAATCTTCTAAATATTTCATATGTTAAACTACTGAGTTGCTTGGAGGAAGGGGCTTGACTCCTGCGGGAAATGGCGGGAATGTTGAGACCCGGGTTCCGTACCCACTGGACCGAAACCTTCCATAAGAGATTCGCCTCCTACTCTGCGGAAAGCAACGGACTGATATAAACGATTAACTCTTTTTTTAAAGAAGCAAAAGTAAACAAAATCATACTGTAAAAAAATCCAACTGCTATTTCAAAAGAAATATGTTAAAATATTATAAAAATTCGAACGCTAGAGGTGTCCAATTGAAATCCTATATCTCAATCGTCGAAACAAAGTTTGTACCGCCCGCAATTAAGGAATCCTATATTAGAAGACCATCACTAATGAGAAAAATGAAAACGCTATCATCACACAAATTAACATTTATTCACTCTGGTGCTGGTTTTGGCAAAAGTACAGCGATTTCCCAATATCTCCAAGACTTTAAACAAAATTATTGCTGGTATTCCATTACACAAAAAGACGATGACATTATTCCATTCATTACATATATCGTACATTCCATAAAAAGAAAGTTCGACCATTTTGGTAAAGAAATCCTTCAAACGATGGCTGATATGGACCAATACATTCGAGAAGAAGACCTCTACCGTCTTTATGCCATTTTCATTAATGAATGTATGTTAGTAAAAGAAGACTTTCTCATTATCATTGATGATTACCATTTAGTTGATCATTCTTTTTTAATTAATCAATGGCTAGAAAAGGTCATTGAGTACCTTCCCTCCCATATTCATTTTGTCATCCTTTCAAGGGCTAAGCCAAATTGGAAGAGCTTACTGCAATTAAAAGTAGCCAATGATCTATTGGAAATGACTGAAAAGGATTTGTGTTTTACGAAAGAAGAAACAGAGATCCTATTAACGAATTTTCATGAAAGAATGATTCCTGAATCCACAATCGATACTGTCTACTCTTTAACCGAAGGCTGGGTTATTGCAATTAGTATGATTTATCATCAAATGCAGCAAGAAGAAGTGATTGATTTTAATGACCAGTATGCTTCGTTAGATGAGCTTTTTCACTATTTAGCACTTGAAGTGTTTTTGAAGCAATCACCTGTTGTACAACAATTTCTAAAACAAATATCAATCCTGGAAGAAATTACTCCATTGGCATGTGATGAGCTGTTTGATGTACCAGGTTCAGAAATAATGCTTAAACAGCTTTCACACAAAAATACACTTTTACAAGAAATGAAAGATTCTAATCATTATAGACTTCACTCATTATTTCAATCCTTTCTAGAAAAGAAGCTAAAAGAGGATGATCCCATCCTATTTAAACGATTACATGAGAGAGCAGCATATTATTTTGAAGCAAATGGACAATGGGAGCAAGCGATTTATCACTATAAGAAAAATGAACATACACAGGCAGTTGCTTCGATTTTATTGAAACAAGCACCTTACATGCTAAAGCACGGCCACTTAGAGGGTCTTAATGAGCATCTTAAGGAATTAGATGAGGATACTATGAATCAGTTTTATCCGTTGTGGTTCTATCAAGGTGAATTCTTTCGATATCGTTCCTTTTATGAAAAAGCTGAAAAGTGCTTTATTAAAGTCATTGAGAAGGCAAGTCAGCAACAAGAATATTATATGATAAGTAAGGCATATGAAGGAATTGGTCGAATCTACTTGGATACGATTCAGCCTGGCAGAGCAGAACGCTATCTTTTTAGAGCTATTCAAGCGTTAGAAAAAGTGGAAGGAAGTTATATTCAGGACAAAACCAGATTATACTTCCTGACGGCTGAGAATCTAGTAAACTCTGGGAAGGCATCCAAAGCACAGCGCTGGTATCATAAAGGTAAACAAGAGAATATTGATTTGAATGAAGGGAATCTTGAGTCAAGAATGCTGCTTAGAACGGGGAAGCTTGCAGATGCCAAAAAGGTACTCGAAGGGAGAGAAAATGAGGAACACCTTCCACAATCTCATCGGGAAACCGAACTGCTCCTCTCATTAATTGAAGCGTTTATGGGGAATGGTCCAAAAGCAAAAGCACTTGCACAATTCGGTATTCAACAAGGGATTAAAAATAAATCTCCTTTTGTTGAGGCATGTGGGTGGATTCGTATGGGTCATGCTGTACAGCTCATTGAAGGCTATGATTGGCAGCTTGCAGAGAAATGTTATGAAACATCATTAGACCTTATGAATGAAATCAATGTATCCAGAGGAAAAGCAGAGCCATTAATGGGACTTTCAATCTTATATGGTCGTCTAGGAAATTACCGGAAATCGATTGAGTTATCTATGGAAGCACTACATGAAACGGATAAAGTAGAGGACTTATGGCTTGGCTCCCTTATTCGTTTGTGTATGGCCATTACCGATTATTATCAACATAGATTTCCTGAAGCTAAAAAAAATCTAGAATTGTCCAAAGAGCAATTTAAATCATGTGGTGATCAATATGGTTACATGCTTACAGAACTATGGAACTCAATGGTTGCATTTCAACTAGACGAAGAGGAATCATTCAAAACGTCATTTAAATCCTGTCTAAATGAAGTACAAATTGGTCAATACGAGTTTGTGTTTTCGAAGTTAACCACTTTTGGACCAAAAGATCTACAATCGTTGATACCTCTATTAGTTAAGGCATATCAAGAGGGCGTACATACTTCCTTTTGCTTAGATATATTATCAAAGCTTGGGTATGATGAAATAACCTCCCACCCTGGTTTTACGTTAAAAGTAAAAACATTAGGAGTGTTTTCAGTTTATCTAGGAGATCACCCTGTAGTAGATAAAGCATGGCAACGAGAAAAAGCCAAGGAGCTTTTTCAATTTTTCCTCATGAACCGAGATAAAATATTACCAAAAGAGGAGATTATTTTAGAAATGTGGCCAGATGAAGAAAGCGGTGATCGAGACTTCAAGGTTGCATTAAATGCCTTAAATAATGCTTTAGAACCACAAAGAAAATCACGGGCGAAATCGTATTTTATTCAAAGAGTAAATGAAGGATATCGTCTAAATCCCGGTGCCGTTATTGAATACGATGCTCTTCTTTTCCGTGATTGGGTGACAGAAGGATTGACAGAAAAGGAATTAGAACAAGCTCGTCTATATCTTGAAAGAGGATTATCATATTATAAAGGTGAGTTTCTGCCAGATCGAAAAGGGAAACTATGGACGGAAAAAGAACGAGAGCACTTAAACCATCTATTCTTAAGAGGGATGGAAAAATTAGCTCAAATCTCAATTAAGAATAAACAGTTTGATGCTGCAATAAACTATTGTACTAGAATTCTAGAGAACGACTCTTTATGGGAAGAGGCATATCGAATCATTATGTTTAGCTATTATCAAAAAAATAATCGTCCTCAAGCCATTAAATGGTTTAGAAAATGCAAGCAGTTACTGAGAGATGAGCTTGATGTGTCACCGATGGCAGCTACGATGCAAATGTATGAATTAATTATGGAATCCAAGAACGTTCATTATTATGACGCGTAAAAAGAAGCTCTTCCTGTAGAATCAAAGTCTATAGGAAGAGCTTCTTTTTATTTATTTATTTATTTAAGCATGAACCATCACTTTGTTTCCTCTCATTACAGAAAGAAATGCTTTTGTAAAAACAGGGTCCCATTGGGTCCCCATCCCATCCTCGAGAATGGACAAAGCTTTTTCTTGAGGCATTCCTTTGCGATACGGACGGTCAGACGTCATAGCATCATATGCATCCGCAACAGCAATCAAACGTCCGAGAACAGGAATATCTTCACCAGAAAGTTGCGCAGGATACCCTTTTCCATCATAACGTTCGTGATGATGTTCGACTCCTGGGAGAATGGGGAGCAAATCCTCGCCTAAATCAACACCTTTTAAAATATTAGCACCGATTACAGGGTGCTGTTTTATTTGAGCAAACTCTTCATCTGATAATTTCCCATCCTTTAAAAGAACGGCATCTCGGACTCCTATTTTCCCGATATCATGAAGTAGTGCCGATTTTCGTAGCATGTCAATTTCTTTTGAAGACCAATTCATTTGTTTTGCGATTAGCACAGAATACGCTGCTACCCGTTTAGAGTGACCGGCGGTGTAAGGGTCACGAGCATCTAAGGTTCCAGCTACGACAGCAAAAAATTGCTCGAGTAATTTTTGGTTCGCTTCATCTCGTTGCTGAATGGCACTAACCATATGATTAAATCCAGAAAATAAGTGCGAGAACTCATCAGAATACGTATTGCTAATAAAAGTAAGGTTCCCTTTTTCTACATTTTGAAAGCTTTCCTTTAATTGCTTAACGGGAACTTCAATGTTTTTAAAGATTACGACGGTACCATAAAAGGCTAACAACGTAATAACAGTGATTAACAACCCAGACCATTTCCAATAATCTGCTAATATTTCTGAATCCGATATTGATAGTCTAATATGTGATGCCATTGAAAATAGCAGAATAGGGAACAATGCTAAAAATAACGAGCCCGCTAGTAGCTTTCGTTTAAGACTAATGTACAACGATGAGTAAGAGGAAAGTTCAACCTTGTGCTGCTGTTGTCCTTTTTCATATAGATCGATTAATAATGGTCGAATGGCTTGGAACGTTAAAAAGAATTCAATAAGTGCATGAAGTAACGCAACGAGAAATGCACCGACCCATGCGTACCACACGTAATGAACGGGTGTCGTAATAAATTCAAAGGAATGAAAGATTAAAAATAGAGTAGACGCTGGAATTGCAAGGCCTAAAAAATGTGGAAGCATAATTCGTTTTACTGTTAAAAGTGGAAATCGCTCTACTTGTGAATAAGCTATTTCTAATTCTTCTAACGTATGCCAGTCTTTTTGATAGATTCTTTTAATAGGTGCCATATGCTTGGAAAATACAAAGAACTCTGTACTAAACATACTTGTAATAGATAGGAGGATTATGGCTAACATATACATCCATTCATTTTGCTGTAGCTCTAATGTTTGAAATATAAAGATAGAACCGACTCCAAATACTGCAATCATCGATCCTAAAACATAGTTTTTTAAAATAGTTTTCTGAAATTGTTGATAAACTCCCAAGGAAGACAGCCCCCAATGATTCTTCTAATAGTCCTATTATATCGATTTCTAATAGAAGCTGAAACCTCTATTATGAGTATCTAAAAATTATTCCATGGTTTTAGTGGAGTATTCAATAGGTAAATACTGGAATTATAGTAATTGATGAAGCAGGATTTTTCAGTTGGATGATATACTTCACGATCCTTAAAGAATATTGGTCGTCTTGTAACTGGTTTGTAACTCATGGGGATTACGATGATATCAAAGCTTTTCCATGGCTTTGGAACGAATAAAGGGGGAAATCAAAGTGAAACGATCATTTAAGTGGTCAGCATTTATGGTATTGCTTACATTCATTCTTATCTTAACAACTGCTTGTAGTTCTGAAAGTTCTGGCGGTGAAACAGACGAAACAAATTCTGGCACTGACGGTACAACAGAAGAAAATGGTGCAAACACAGATCCAATAAAAATTGGAGTGCTTGCCTCACTAACAGGTGCACTCGAGACCTATGGAAAACAAACTCAGGCAGGTTTTGAATTGGGTCTTGAATATGCAACAGACGGAACAATGGAAGTAAACGGACGTAAAATTGAAGTGGTATTTGAAGATACTGAAACAAAACCAGAAGTTTCCGTTCAAAAAGCAACGAAGCTTTTAGAGGAAGATGAGGTTGACTTTCTAGTAGGATCATCAAGCTCAGGGGACACACTTGCTGTACTTCCTTTGGCAGAAGAATATGAAAAGATTATGGTTGTTGAACCGGCTGTGGCAGATAGTATTACAGGGTCTGAATTTAATAAGTATATTTTTAGAACAGCTCGTAACTCCTCTCAAGATGCAGTTGCTGGAGCAGCAGCAATTGCGGATGAAGGTGTGAAAATTGCAACATTAGCACCAGATTATTCATTTGGACGTGACGGGGTAGCTGCTTTTAAGGATGCTGCAATTGACTTAGGTGCTGAGATTGTTCTAGAAGAATATGCGGATCCAGCAGCTACTGATTTCACATCAAATATCCAAAAGATTATTGAAGCAAAACCAGATTATCTATTTGTTATCTGGGCTGGAGCGAATTCTCCATGGAATCAAATTGCTGATATGAAGCTTCAAGATAACGGAATCAAGATTTCGACAGGAGCTCCTGATATTGCAGCACTTTCAACGATGGCACCACTTATAGGTATGGAAGGATTCACAGTTTACTATCATGACTTACCAAAAAATGAAGTGAATGATTGGTTAGTAGAAGAGCATAAGGCTCGCTATGATGGTGCTGTGCCAGACTTATTTACGCCTGGTGGTATGAGTGCAGCCATTTCAATTGTAGAAGCTCTGAAGAAAACAGAGGGAGATACGGATTCTGAAAAACTTATTGAAACAATGGAAGGTATGAGCTTTGAAACACCAAAAGGCACCATGACATTTAGACCTGAGGATCACCAAGCATTGCAGTCTTTGTATGCCATTCGCTTAGTGAAAAAAGACGGTGTTGATTACCCAGTACCAGAGCTTATTCGTGAGTTAACACCAGAAGAAACAGCTCCTCCAATTCGAAACTAAATTTATTTTGAATGAACTTCGGTTATAACCGAGGTTCATTCTTTCATTAAAACATTACAGGTGGTGAAAGAAGTATGTCAAACATATTAGAAACAAAAAACCTTGGTATTAAATTTGGCGGTCATAAAGCGGTAGATGGTATGAATTTTACTGTACAAGAAAAAGAATTCAAATCAATCATTGGACCAAATGGAGCTGGTAAAACGACACTTTTTAATTTATTAAGCGGCCAATTGAAACCATCTGAGGGAGATGTATATTTTAAAGAGCAAAAGATAACGCATTATTCTCCTACGAAACGTGCAAGGTTAGGGATTGGACGTTCCTTTCAAATTTCAAATATTTTTCCCAATCTAACGGTATTAGAAAATGTACGATTAGCGGTTCAGTCAAAGGAAGGAATTCGTTATAACATGTTCCGTTCAATCAACTTTTATAAAAATCTGTCGAAGCAGGCTGAAGAGCTACTAGAAATTGTACTGCTTGCGAAAAAAAGAGATTCATTAGCTAGTAATCTTGCTCATGGAGAAAAAAGAAAATTAGAAATAGCCATGCTCCTAGCTTTAAATACTGAGTTACTTTTATTAGATGAACCAACTGCAGGAATGTCACTAGAAGAAGTACCAACCATTCTTGAAGTCATTAAGTCCATTAAATTGGAAGGTAATAGAACCATACTTCTTATTGAACACAAGATGGATTTAATCATGGATTTATCAGATTCCATTATGGTGATGTTCAATGGAACATTACTAGCTGACGATTCTCCAAAGGAAATTATGAATAATGAACAGGTTCAAACTGCATATTTAGGAGGCTTGTATGATGGACACTCTGCTTAAAGTCGAAAATATTCAAACGTATATCGGCCAATATCACATCCTACAAGGAGTTTCCTTTGAGGTTCAAAGAGGAGAAGTAACCGTTTTATTAGGACGAAATGGAGCGGGGAAAACGACAAGTTTGCGTACAATCATGGGTCTTACTCCAGCAGCTGAAGGTAACGTGATTTTTAAAGGAAATGAAATTCAGCACTTACCTACGTATGAAGTATCCAATAAAGGGATCGGATATGTTCCAGAGGATCAAGGAATCTTTGGTGAACTAACGGTTGAAGAAAACATGAAGGTAGCAATGAAAAAACAGGATGGTGAAACAAAAGACAGAATGGCATGGATTCTTGATTTATTTCCGGATCTGAAAAAGTTCTGGAAAAAGCAAGGTGGAAATTTAAGTGGTGGACAAAAACAGATGCTTTCAATTGCTAGAGCTTACTTAAATAATAATGAATTAATATTAATTGATGAGCCAAGTAAAGGGTTAGCACCTATTGTTGTCGAGAAGGTGATGGAATCGATATTGGAAATGAAGCAAATGACAACGATTCTTCTCGTAGAACAAAACTTTATTATGGCAAGTCGAATAGGAGATTCCTTCTATATTCTTGATGACGGTGTCACGGTTGAAAATGGCAGAATGAACGATCTAGTTGAAAACGAACAAATGAAGAAAAAATATTTAGGAATTGCATAGGAGGATTACAATGGACCTCTTTTTAAATTTAACGATTAATGGATTAGCTACAGGAATGTTGATTTTTTTATTGGCCGCGGGCTTAACTCTTATTTTTGGACTCATGGATGTATTGAATTTTGCACATGGAGGACTCTTTGCATGGGGGGCATTTAGTGGTGTCTGGATTTTTACCGCTACAAATAGTTTCTTACTCGCTGTAGGTGGTGCTATTTTGACAGGTTTGCTATTAGGGGCATTAACAGAGAAATTTATCATTCAACCGGTTTATGGAAACCATGTACAGCAAATTCTGATTACTTTAGGTTTTATGCTCGTTTTATCGGAATTGTTAAAAGTGGTATTTGGTCCTAATCAGCTAGCCATACAAACACCAGCCTATTTAGCTGGGAGTTGGGAGCTAGGTAAGGTAATTATTATAAAATATCGTGCCTTTATTATTCTTGTTGGTTTCTTAGTTTTTGCTATTGTTCAACTGATTTTAAAGCGCACAAGAATAGGTCTAATTGTTCGTGCAGGTGTGATTAACAAAGAAATGGTTCAAGCGTTTGGAATTAATATAAAGCGTGTTTTTATGTATGTATTCATGGCTGGTTCTGCCTTAGCAGCACTGGGTGGTGTTCTGCTTGCACCATATTCTGGTGTTGTCTACGCCGAAATGGGAATGGAATTTGCAATCTTAGCTTTTATCGTTGTTGTTATTGGTGGAATGGGGAGTTTTCCAGGTTCTCTTTTTGCAGCAATACTTGTTGGTTTATCCGGTTCTTTCATGACGTACTACGTACCAGAGTTATCCTTAGCAGTGAACATGCTTCTGATGGCTATTGTACTCATTTTTAGACCGCAAGGGTTATTTACAGTAAAGGGGTGAGATGATGAATCTTAAGAAGAGTACACTATTTTGGGGGCTTGTCATTGCAGCGTTAGTCATTTTTCCATTTGTATATGACTCTAGAAGTCTACTTATTATGTTTACACAAATATTTATCTTTTCCATTTTTGCCATGAGTTATGACATCCTTTTAGGATATACCGGAATTGTTTCTTTCGGACATGCGATGTTTTTCGGAATTGGAGCATATTCAACTGGGATTTTTCTAGATCGATTTGAACCAACAATGATGTACTACCTGCTTGCTATTTTGGTAGCAGCAATTATAGCAGGATTAGTAAGCTATATTGTTGGATTGTTAACACTTCGCTTGAAAAATCATTTCTATGCCATGCTTACCTTAGCTTTTGCAGGATTATTCCTAGTAGGTGCAGAGAAATGGAGATCCCTAACGATGGGGAATGATGGGTTTACGTTCCGAACTCCTGAGATTTTTAAGGATCGACTTTTGTTTTACTTCATTTGCTTTGGGGCTATGCTTCTTATTTTCTTCTTACTTAAACGATTCACAAATTCCCCCACTGGAAAAGTGCTTGTTGCGATAAGAGAAAATGAACAAAGGGCGGAGTCACTAGGATATAAAGTGCTAGATTATAAGATTATTGCGAGTGTCATTGCCGGTGTTTTAGCAAGCTTTGCAGGGTCATTATATGGTGTTTCGTTACGGTTTGTAAATACGAGTGTGTTTACGATGGATATGACGTTGGATGCGTTATTAATGACAATTATCGGTGGTGTTGGGACACTAGTGGGTCCAATTGTTGGAGCAGGTCTAATTGAGTTTGCTCACCACTGGTTAACAGAATTAGCAAAAACGTACCCTATTTTTGAGAGATGGATTATTTTCTTTGGGATTTTGTATATTCTTGTTGTTATGTTCTTCCCTGCAGGTATTGTTGGAACGATTCGTCAATGGGGAACAAAACGGTTTAAAAAAGCACGTGCTAAAAAAGAAGAGAATCAGAATATTGCAGGCTAGCAAATCAAAAAGGGGTGACCTTCTCTCATGCAAATCGGGGTGTTAAGTACAGCGATGTACCTTCCAGATGAGGTTATGACAGGCGAAGAAATTGCACATCAAGCAGGACTTCCTATTGATGTTGTCGAAAACAAGATGGGAATCAAAAAGAAAACGGTTCCAGGAATAGATGATCATACATGTGAAATGGGGATAAAAGCAGCAAGAAGGGCATTGGAAAAAGCAGAGCTTGATCCAAAGAAAATCGATGTCGTCATCTATATCGGGGAAGAACATAAGGAGTACCCGTTATGGACTGCTGCTATTAAACTACAAGAATCAATAGGAGCGGTACATGCGTGGTCCTTTGATGTTGCTCTTCGTTGTGGAACGGCCATTATGGCTACCAAACTCGCAAAAAGCCTTATGCTATCAGATCCAAGTATCAACACAATACTATTAGCTGGAGGATATCGGAATAGTGATTTTATCGATTATCAGAATCCAAGAACCCGCTTTATGTTTAATTTAGCAGCAGGTGGGGGTGCAATGATTTTACAGAAGGGACTTAAGAAAAACATTGTTCTAGAAACCTCATTGCGTACAGATGGAACGTTTTCTGAGGATGTTGTCGTTCCTGTAGGCGGAACGAAATGTCTTGTAACCGACGCGAATTTTGATAAAAGTCTATATCGTTTAGATGTTCATGATCCTGAAGGAATGAAGAAGAGACTCGAACAGAAGTCAATGGATAACTTTTTGAAAGTGATTCAAGAGTCTGTCTATCAAAGTGGCTACAAAGTAGAGGATATTAAATATGTTGCTATGCTTCATATGAAGCGCTCTGCACATCAATATGTTCTAAAGGAACTCGGCTTGTCGGAAGAGAATTCTATTTATTTAGAAAATTACGGTCATATTGGTCAGTTTGATCAAATACTATCTTTAGAGCTTGCTCAACAAAGCGGAAAGCTAACCGAGGGAGACTTGGTTGTTTTAGTTAGTGCTGGAATAGGTTATGCGTGGGGAGCGACAACTATTGTGTGGGGAAATCATTAATTCTTAAAGGGGTGTTAAGAATGGCTAATGTTTCAGTAGCACTGAATAGAGTGAAGCTATCAAATGGTGAAATCCTTGCGTATCGTGAAAGAGAAGGAGGAAGCCATCCAATTGTATTTGTTCATGGAAATATGACGTCCTCTAAGCATTGGGATTTGGTTATTGATGAGATGGACGCTAAATATAAAGTCTATGCGGTTGATTTAAGAGGATTCGGAGAGTCGAGTTACAACCAACGAATAAACGGTATTAAAGACTTTTCGGATGACCTTTATCTATGGACAAGAGAGTTAGGGTTAAAGAATGTTGACCTTGTTGGCTGGTCAACTGGTGGAGCTGTAGGGATGCAGTTTGTAGCCGACTATCCTGGTCTTTGTCGAAAGCTCATTCTACAGTCGTCCGCATCTACTAGAGGATATCCCTTTTTTGCAACGGGAGAAGATGGATTGCCAAATGTAAATAAACGATTAGAGACCATTGAAGAAGTAGAGAACGATCCCGGAAAAACAGTAGCTGTTCAGACTGCTTATAATACGAATAATCGAGACGTACTGAAAGCAATATGGAACGCACTTATATATACACATAACCAACCAAATCATGCTTTATATGAAGAGTATGTTGATGATATGCGTACACAAAGAAACCTAGCAGATGTCTACCAGGCACTTAACATCTTTAATATTAGTAATCAACATAACGGATTAGTAGAAGGGACGGACCTTGCTAAAAAGATTTCAGTTCCTGTGCTTGTTTTACAAGGTGATCGTGATTATGTTGTATCAAGCAGAATGGCTGAAGAAATTATTGAGGATATCGGGACGAATGCACGATTAGAAACCCTAGTTGATTGTGGACATTCACCTGTAATTGATGATGTAACTCAACTCGTACAAAAGATTACAAGTTTTTTAGAAGAATAGGAGGACGTGCAAATGCGTTTAAAAGATAAAGTAGCGATTATTACAGGAGCAGCAAATGGAATTGGTTTTGCAGCGGCAAAGAGATTTATTGAAGAAGGCTCTAAAGTGGTGTTAGCTGATTTTGATGAGGTGTCAGGTGAGGAGAAAGCGGCATCACTTCGAGATCAAGGAGATGCTATTTTTGTGAAAGTAGATGTATCAAACCGTGAGAGTGTTGACAGAATGGTTCAATCAACATTAGACCGATTTGGTAAGGTAGATATTTTAATTAACAATGCTGGGATTACACGGGATGCTATGCTACATAAAATGTCTCAGGAAGATTTTCAAAGTGTACTGAATGTAAACCTTACAGGAGTTTTTAATTGTACACAAGCAGTTGTTCCTTATTTAGTTGAAAACGGTGGGGGAAAAATCATTAGTACGTCATCTGTAAGTGGTGTGTATGGAAATGTTGGGCAAACCAATTATGCTGCAGCGAAAGCGGCTATTGTAGGAATGACGAAGACGTGGGCAAAAGAGCTCGGACGAAAAGGGATCAATGTCAATGCTGTTGCGCCAGGCTTTACTGAGACAGGTATGGTAGCAAAGGTTCCAGAAAAAGTCATTGAGCAAATGAAGTCGGTTATTCCTCTTCAAAGGCTTGGAAAACCAGAGGACATTGCAAATGCTTATCTGTACCTTGCGAGTGATGAATCCAATTATGTAAATGGAACGGTTCTTCACGTTGATGGCGGAATTATGATGTAACATTAAATTTTTTTCACTTTGACCTATATCATAGAAAGGATTGAAAGGGTCATGAGAAACGTCGTCATTACATCTGCTTTAAGGACACCTGTTGGTACGTTTGGAGGGGTATTTAAGGATCTATTACCAACAGACTTAGTCGTACCTGTTATGAAGGAAGTCGCAAAGCAAAGCCAATTAGGATCTGGTGACATTGATGAAGTGATTTTAGGACATTGTATACAACGAACAGATCAGCCGAATACAGCAAGAACATCTGCATTATTAGCAGGATTTGATGATACAACAACGGGCTATACCATTCAAAGACAATGTGCGAGTGGCATGCAAGCGATCTTATCTGGGGTCATGCAAATTCAAACGGGCTTATCTGAGGTTGTCTTAGCAGGTGGAGTAGAAGCAATGAGTTCAAGCCCTTATGTCCTGAAACAGCACCGTTTTGGACAAAGAATGCAACATGGCGAGATTCGAGATACGGTTTGGGAGGCACTCGAGGATCCAATTCATGGAATTTTGATGGGGGAAACGGCCGAAAATCTGGCAGATCTACATCACATTACACGTGAAGAACAAGATGAAATCGCCTTATTAAGTCATACTCGTGCAATTAATGCAATTGAAAATGGTTATTTTGAATCTCAAATTGTCCCAATCACTGTAAAAAATAGAAAAGAAGAGCGAATCATTTCAGAGGATGAAAATCCACGAAAACAACTAACGTTAGAAAAACTGGCATCCTTAAAACCGGCTTTTCGCAGTAACGGAACTGTAACAGCTGGGAATGCATCGAGTATTAATGATGGTGCAGCAGCCCTTATTTTAATGTCAGAGGAAGAGGCAAAAAGAAGAGGTCTTAAGCCATTAGCAAGAATTGTTCAATATTCAGTAGCCGGTGTCGATCCGAAATTGATGGGAAGAGGACCAGTTCCTGCGATTCAAAAGGCCTTAGAAAAAAATGCCTGGGGTCTACAAGAAGTAGATTTAATGGAGATCAATGAAGCATTTGCTGCACAATATCTGGCAGTTGAAAAAGAATTACACTTAGATCGTGAGAAGGTAAATGTAAATGGAAGTGGGATCAGTATTGGACACCCAGTAGGATGTACAGGTTCTAGAATTGTTGTTTCACTTATTCATGAACTACATAGAAGGGGACTTCATAAAGGGATTGCTTCCCTATGTGTAGGTGGTGGAATGGGAGCATCCGTGTTCTTAGAAGCAATCGAATAGGATTCGTAAAAGCTAATTGGTGGTAGTGCCAATTAGCTTTTTTTGTGGGTTATGTGGGTCAGAGGTCCCGTGACCCAGAATGGAAATGAGGATTTTGCCTAAAGGCCACAAAAGACCTTATTTCACGAAATGATGCGTTTAGAGTGGCGATATTGTTATTGGAACAAATACAAATCATCAAGAAAGAAAAACAACGATTCTGCACGAATTGGTTCATGCATTAGGACTCTACAACCACTTTCAAGATGATCAATCGAGTATACTTTACCCCATTAATAATACAGGAGTAATGAATCTAAGTGATGCTGACAGGAGATTAATAGAGATTTTATATAGACCTGATTTGAGAACAGGGATGAATGAACACGATGTTCTTAGAGTGCTAGAGCCAAGAATAGAATAGATGAAATTCGTTCTGTAACTTATCTGTAACTCCTCCTTAGTAACATACCAATATCGAGTAACTAAGGAGGAGAAACCATGAGAGGGATAACAGATTGGCTCCAAAATCGATCATTGATCTCTCCAGATCGAATCGCCTTAATCAATGCAGAAGAAAATATGACACTTACATATAAAGAATTAGAAGAAAGCTCCTCTAAATGGGCGAATTATTTGCATCTTAATGGTGTTCAAAAAGGAGACAGAGTAGCATTTATTTCTATAAACACAGAAAAGTGCTTTGAAATACTATTTGCATGTGGAAAAATTGGGGCGATTTTTGTGCCGATAAATTGGCGGTTATCTTCGGCTGAAATTGAGTATATTCTGGAAGATTGTTCGCCGAAGTTTGTTTTCCTTCATTCCAATTTTCAAGAGTTAGAAAAAGGACTGAAACAAAAGTGGAATACTAGCTTCTTTCAAACTACTAATGTAGCTACCGTGCCTGAACAACTTCTAATAGAAACAGAAATTGATTCAAAAGATCCTTGGACTATTATCTATACTGGTGGAACAACAGGAAAACCAAAAGGAGCTATTTTAAGTCATCTATCTATGAATGTGAATGCATGGAATACAATAGTAAGCTGGAATCTTAACGAAGAGGACAAAACGATTACTTATTTACCTACATTTCACACAGGAGGGCTGAATGCCTTATCTTTACCTTTATTAATGATTGGTGGAACTGTTGTGATCTCCAAACAATTTGACCCGATTTCTGCTACACATTATATAAATGAATATGGATGTACCATTCTTTTATTAGTTCCAACCATGTACCATGTCCTCATTCATGAGGCCGTATTTCAAAACACCCATTTTCCTACAATGAAAGTGTTTCTTTCTGGGGGAGCACCGTGCCCATATGATATCTATGACTATTTTAGAGAAAAAGAAATTTCGTTTAAAGAAGGGTATGGATTAACAGAAGCAGGACCTAATAATTTTTACATTCACCCAGTTCATGCTCAGAATAAAAGAGGATCTGTAGGTAAAGCGATGATGTTTAATAAAGTGAAAATAATAAAAGAGAACGGTAAAGAAGCAAGAGTAGGCGAAGTAGGAGAACTGTTGTTGAAAGGAGAACATCTCTTTAAGCAATACTGGAACAATCCTCATGAAACAGATAAGGCTCTACAAGACGGTTGGCTTCATACAGGAGATCTTGCTAAATATGATCATAATGGGGACTATTATATTGTTGGCCGAAAGAAAGAAATGATTATCTCAGGTGGAGAAAATATATATCCTCAAGAGCTCGAGCATTGGATATGTGAAAAAGAATCTGTAGAAGAATGTGCTGTTGTCGGATTACCAGACTCTAAATGGGGTGAAATCGTAACAGCAGTAATTGTGAGGAAAAGTGGTTTTGATATAACAGCAGATGCAATTCTGGAGCATTGTCTAAAACGATTTGGAAAGTATAAGGTACCAAAAAATATTATTTTTGTGTCGGAAATTCCGAAAACGGATATTGGGAAAATGAATAAACAAGCTTTAATATTACAATATCAAAGATAACAATAGGGACTGCATCCTTACCTGAAGGATACAGTCCCTTGGTAGTTTTCAAAACATAACCGTTCTATAAAAAAACGCTCTGTCCACTTATCCAAAATTTAATTGCTGTTCAATTTCACCATCTTCTTTATGAATGATTAACTGTGTCTCCTGATTATGTGCAATCTCCTTAGCCTTCGTTAAGGCATCTGCTTTATTCTCAAATACAAAACTTGCTTTATCCCCATGCTCAGCTTTAATTGCCCAGCCATCCGGATGTGGAACAAGATGCTGTGGAGGGGGTGCAGCTTCTACCCACTTTTCAGCTTGAGCAATTCCAATTGATATGGCTCTACCTTCATCATAGCCTTCTTCTAGTAATCGGTTTGAGATATCAATTGCTTTCTTTTTAATAGGTGTTTCTAAATTCTTCATCGAACTAGGATAATCTTGCATATTCCAGGTCACCTTTAATCGCCTCCTTTGTTTACTCTATTACTTCCCCATTAACGTGAATAGGTAAACATCTATTCACAACACACAACTTTCCTTATAATAGAGTTATATTTTACATATTTTGGAGGGGTTCTTATGAATGTAATAGGGTTTAATCACCTAACTCTTAATATTAAAAATCTAAATGAATCACTAGAATTTTATGAAAAGACATTAGAAATGGATGTTATACATGTAGGGAATAAAGATGCTTATTTACAATGGGGGTCTGCATGGATTTGCCTTCAGGAAAGACCACAGTATTCTACAGGAGAGTTAGAAACAATTGGAGTAGATCATGTTGCCTTTTCTATAAGTGAAGAAGATTTTCATAAGGCTGTTGAGAAGCTTCAGACCAGAGACGTTAAAATTGTAAGGGGCCCGATTAAAAGAGGCACGGGCTGGGCCATTAATTTCCTTGATCCAAATGGAATTCAACTAGAATTACATACTTCAAGTTTGAAAGAAAGAATGAAAGTGTGGAGTTAAGGGGTGGATATTTCTAAAGGTCCGTCCCTGTCTTACGTGCTTGAGTTTTGTTATGAAGGTCTTTAAGTAAATAAGCTGCAAGTAAGGCGTCAATAAGAAAGCAGATTAAAATAATAATCATGGATTTGACGAAAGAAACATTCATGACGAGTAATGGTGCAAATGAGGCACCACCTAAGAGAATAAAGGAATAGAGACTTAATGCTTTCCCACGCTCATCTCCACTTATATCTCCTATAATTGTAATAATCGTCGGAATTAACAAAGAAATAGAAGAGACAAAAATAATGGAAGAACTAATATAAAAGAATGAACTGTAGGCGTTGTGAGGCACTAGTAAAAGACTTACTCCAATAATGCCTAAAGTAATACCAATAAATAATGTAGATTGTTTACCTACCTTTTCTATGAATCGACCTGTAAAAACAGACAATATGGCACCAAGTAATCCGACCATTCTAATCACTAATAAAAACGTAGGGTCATCTTGTAACGATCTAGTCAAACTATCATAATATCCAACAAATGAAGCAAGTATTGTAAACACAATCAAATAGCAAAAAAACAGTTTCTTATGAAAAAAAAGACATAAAAGCCCTTTGATGACATTGTGGTTTTTGACCGTACTTGACCGGGTTGGCTTAGGAAGGACATTTGCTCCAAATAAAAAAAGTACACCATATACAACAGCAAAAACAATAAAAACCATTTCCCAGCGGGTGACACCAGTAATGACATCACTGGTTATTTGGCCAAGTATTCCAGCTAGAAGAAAACCAGAATTTATTAAAGATAATAATAATGTACGCTTTTTCCCTTCATACAAATCATAAATATAGGCAAAAGCAACTGGTGCAAAGCTTCCCAAGAAAAAGCCTTGAAGTCCTCGTGAAAGAGCAAGGAGCTCGAAGCTTTCCGAAAAACTGACGAACAGTGTGGCAATAGAAGAAGCAGCCATACCGAATATAATTACGTGCTTCCTACCGTAACGGTCAGCCAAATTGGCAAAAATCAAAAGTCCACATGCGTAAAAAAAAGTAAACATACTTCCGGCAATCACAACCTCGTGTACTTCAATGCTGATAGATGTAGCAATATTTTGGTAGATTGGTATAAATGTATAAATGTTACTAGCTACCATAATGCCCATAACAATTAGAAGCCACTGTATCTTCCAAGAACTGCTTTCCATATAAATCACCTACCTACACCTAGCCTATGTTAGAATGAATGTCCACTCTCCTATATTTCCATTTTTTATCCGAAAAAGAATAAACACATTAGGCGAAGCTTTTGACTGAATGTATTATAATAAGGCTATATGAAAAAGTGAATAAATAAGGAAAATCTGCGTTGGACGTGAACGTTGCTTTCCACTCCAGGTGCTTGCTTTGTGCGGGGCGGGCGGTGAGCCTCCTCAACGAAAAGCGGAAGCGAGCGCTTGAGGACGTATGGATTGGAGCGAACCGCACGAGATAAAGGAAACACGGTGAACGTAGTGAACCGATGTTGACTTATCGTAGGAGGTTTGTGAAATCCACTAGTCCTTGCGAGCCGTAGCTAGACATCGCTGCGCTGTGGGGTTCCGTTCAAGTTGGTACGGAACCTTGGTCTCACCAGGGTTGAATGCTAGCATTCAACCTGTCCCGCTAATCCCGCAGGAGTCAAGCACCTTCCGCTCCAAGCAACTCTGTACAAAAATACCTAATTAAAGAATTGAAGTTCAATTATAAATCCAGCGTAAACATAGAATTACTAATAAGACAAAGGAGTGACACCATGTCCGTTCGTTTTTTACTAGGAAGAGCCGGTACAGGAAAAACGAGTTTCATCGTAAACGAAATTCAACAAAAGCTTGAAGAAAAACCAAACGGTAACCCTATTATCTACATCGTTCCAGACCAAATGTCCTTTACTTCCGAATATAAATTAATCAATACATCTACCTTAAAAGGAATGATCAGAGCACAAGTATTTAGCTTCACACGATTAGCATGGAAAATTCTACAGGAAACTGGCGGTATGAATCGTTACCATTTAACAAGTAGCGGATTAAATATGCTGATTCGTAAGATTATTGAAGACAATAAAGACCAATTGAAGATCTTCACAAAAGCAGCAGATAAGACAGGCTTTGTCGGACATGTTGAGACGATGCTAACAGAATTTAAGCGATATTGTGTAAGTCCATCAGAATTAGTAGATTTTCAAGGTAATTTAACAGGGGGAAGTCACTCAAAGGTTTTAGAGGACAAGCTTCATGATTTAGAGCTGATTTATTCTAAATTTGAAGAAACACTTGTAGGAAAGTACATTGATTCAGAGGATTATTTTAAACTGTTAGCAGAGAACATTAAAGAATCCCCATCCATGGCAGCGACAGAGATCTATATTGACGGATTCCATAGTTTCACTCCTCAAGAATATATCATTATTGATCAGTTAATACGTCATGGATATAACGTGTCTATTGCTTTAACAGTAGATGGAGAAAAACGTAACATAGGTCAACAAGATGATTTAAGTTTATTTAGAATGACAGAAGAGACTTATACAAAGATTTCAGATCTAATCAAACGATCAAATGTAGAACGAGGAGAAGATGTGCATTTTAACCAACCCATTCGTTTTTATGATAGAGGCTTAAAACATCTCGAGTCCTATTTTGATACCCGACCAATTCCAGCATTCCAAGATACTACGAATATATCCATC
Source organism: Rossellomorea marisflavi (assembly GCA_003667865.1). Lineage (GTDB taxonomy): Bacteria > Bacillota > Bacilli > Bacillales > Bacillaceae_B > Rossellomorea > Rossellomorea marisflavi_C. The sequence continues at coordinate 2,626,521 of CP033051.1, forward strand.
ATGGAATCAGCTAACAGAAGAGCAGAAGTTGAGGGAATTGCGAGAGAAATCCGATCACTAGCACGAACAAAAGACTATCGCTATAAAGATATTGCGATTCTTGTCCGTAATGTCCAAGATTATCGAGATATTATGGATACCGTTTTTTATGATTTTGACATACCGTTTTTCTTAGATCAAAAGAGGACAATGCTGAATCATCCTTTAATCGAATTGATTCGTTCTACTTTTGAAATTATTAATAGCAAGTGGAGATATGAGCCTGTATTTCGTGCTGTAAAAACAGATCTTCTTTTTCCTTATAATAAACATCCTCAGTCCTTACGGGAACAAATGGACCGCCTAGAAAACTATGTTCTAGCTTACGGAGTCCAGGGAGATCGCTGGTTGAAAAAGGATCGTTGGAAATATAGAAGATTTAGAGGATTAGAGCATGCAGATGTCCCTCAAACTGATCGCGAAAAGGCGATAGAGAAAGAGATAAATGAGCTTCGATTGTTTATATCCGCTCCAATTTTACGATTAGCGAGAAGGTTAAAGAAGCAGAAGACGGGTTGTGAATATTGTGAAGCATTATATCTTTACCTTGAAGAGCTTGACATCCCTGCAAAGCTTGAACGTTTAAGATTACAAGCTGAAGAAAGAGGAGACTTACTTCTAGCGAGGGAGCATGATCAGGCATGGGCTGCAGTAATGGATCTACTTGATCAATTTGTTGAAATGCTTGGAGAAGAAGAACTAGATTTGAAGAAATATTCTTCAATATTGGATGCAGGTATGGAGTCTATGAAATTCTCATTAGTACCGCCAGCAGTGGATCAAGTGCTTGTTGCGGACCTTGAAAAATCACGTTTATCCGACATTAAGGCAGCTTTTGTTATTGGAGTAAATGATGGCATACTGCCAGCAAAGTTAACAGACGAAGGTGTCTTTTCAGAAGAAGATCGAGAACGGTTGCTCCAAATGGGAATGAATATTGGAGCAACAAGTAGAACAAAGCTTTTAGATGAGGAATTCCTTGCTTATAAAGCATTTACGACACCGAGTGAGCATTTGTATATTTCTTACCCAATAGCCAATGAGGAAGGAAAAGCTTTACTACCTTCTCTCTATATAAAGAGAATGAAAGAGCTGTTTCCCAAAGTACCTTTAAAACTATTTGTAAATGACCCTTCAGAGCTGTCTGAACAAGAACAGTTAGAATTTGTAAGTCACCCAAGTGTCTCTATGTCCTATCTAACGTCCCAACTGCAGTTAAAGAAAAGACAGTATCCAATCTACGACTTATGGTGGGATGTCTATAATTTCTATGTGACACAAGAAGGTTGGAGAAGTAGAGCAAAACATGTACTATCAAGCTTATTCTATGAAAATCGTGCAGTGAAACTATCTGAAGATACTAGTAGAGATTTATACGGCGAACACATTCTAGCAAGTGTTTCTCGAATGGAGCTTTTCCATGGTTGTCCGTTCTCACATTTTGCAAGTCATGGATTAAAATTACGTGAACGTGAAATGTTCCGCTTAGAAGCACCAGATATTGGAGAAATGTTTCATGCTGCTTTGAAGTGGATTTCCGATAAAGTGCAGGAATTAAATATGACTTGGTCTGATTTAACGAAGGCCCAGTGTATTCAATTATCAAAAGATGCAGTGAAAGCACTGGCTCCAAAGCTCCAACATCAAATTTTATTAAGCTCGAATCGGTACCACTATATAACAAAAAAATTGGAGAAAATTATTAGTCGAACATCGTTAATTTTAAGTGAACACGCAAAGGCTAGTGGATTTGCACCCATTGGTGTTGAATTAGGATTTGGACCAAACGGTACGTTGCCACCATTTCAATTCACTTTGAAGAACGGAACCAAGATGGAGCTTCAAGGTAGAATTGACCGAGTAGATAAAGCGGAAGATTCCAAAGGTGTTTATTTACGTGTAGTAGATTATAAATCTAGTACAAGAGATTTAGATATAAACGAAGTGTATCATGGGTTAGCGCTTCAAATGTTAACATACTTGGATATTGTTCTAATGAATTCCCAAAAATTAGTTGGGAAACAAGCATTTCCAGCAGGGATCTTATATTTCCATGTTCATAATCCAATGATCAATAGTACAAAAATTCTAACCTTAGATGAGATAGAAAATGAAATTTTTAAAAGCTTTAAAATGAAGGGACTTGTTCTAGGTGATACGGATATCGTCCGTTTGATGGATCAAACACTTGACTCTGGTTCTTCTGATATCATTGCAGCGGGAATCAAACAAGATGGAAACCTTTCCTCCAGATCCAAAGTTGCTACACAGGAACAATTTCACTTAATGAGTAAACGAGTAAGACATTTATATGAACATGCCGGAGATGCCATTACTTCTGGTGCAACGGATATCTCACCATATAAGCTCAAGGATCGAACTCCGTGTCAATTTTGTTCATATAAGCCAGTTTGTCAGTTTGATCAATCGTTAGTAGAAAACGAATATCGCAACATTATAGTAGAAAAGCCAGATGCATTATTTGAGAAAATGAGAGAGGAGGGAAATGATGCTAAGTAATATTCCCACAAAACCAGAGGACGCTATTTGGACAGATGATCAATGGAAAGCCATTTGGGCAACGGGGCAGGATACGCTCGTTGCAGCTGCTGCAGGATCTGGGAAAACAGCTGTTCTTGTAGAACGAATCATTCAAAAAATTATCGCAAAAACGAATCCAATAAATGTAGATGAGCTGTTAATTGTTACATTCACAAATGCTTCAGCAGCGGAAATGAGACATCGTATTGGTCAAGCAATAGAGAAAGCAATCGAACAGGACCCAACCTCCACCCATTTGCGAACACAGCTTAGTTTACTAAATAAAGCATCGATTTCGACACTTCATTCTTTCTGTTTAGAGGTTGTTAGAAAATATTATTATCTGATTGATTTAGATCCGGGCTTTCGTATTGCTGATAAAACAGAAGGGGATCTACTTCGTGATGAAGTATTAGATGACTTGTTTGAAGAAGAGTATGGAAAGGAAGACAATGATTTATTTTATCGTTTAGTAGATAGTTTTACATCAGATCGAAGTGATATGGCTCTACAAGAAATGATTCGTAAGCTACATGAGTTTTCAACGTCACATCCTAATCCAAACAAATGGTTGAACAGTCTGATTGAGATGTATGATATTAAAGATCATCAAACAATTGAAGAGCTGCCGTTTATGGAGGCATTATTACTAGATATTCGCTTAAAGCTAGAGGGAGCTAAAGCACAATTTCAACATGCGTTACATTTGACAAAGGTTCCAGGTGGACCTGCTCCACGTGCAGAAAACTTTATTGATGACCTTGCTCAAGTAGATATGTTGTTACAAGCAAGTGACCATTCTTGGGAGGCTTTATATAATGCGTTCCAAAAAGTGGCTTATACGAAATTAACAACCTGCAGAGGAAAAGATTACGAAAAAGAACTTGTTGATCAATCAAAAAAATTCCGTGATAAGGGAAAAGACATGATTGAAAAACTAGGTAAAGAGCTCTTCTCTCGAAAGCCAGAATCGTTTCTTCACGACATTCGAAACATGAAGGATCTTATCTCTTCTCTCGTTTCACTTGTAATAGTTTTCGGAGAGAGGTTTAAACAAATGAAAACTGAAAAGGGCCTTGTCGATTTCTCTGACTTAGAACATTACTGTCTAGAAATTCTAGCCCAATCAGACCAAGAGTTACTACCTTCTCCGGCTGCAATGCAATATAGAGAGCGATTTAAAGAGGTTTTAGTGGATGAATATCAGGATACAAACATGGTTCAGGAATCATTATTAAAACTTGTCACACAGGACTATGAAGAGAATGGGAATATGTTCATGGTTGGTGACGTTAAACAATCGATTTATCGTTTCCGTTTAGCAGAACCTAACTTGTTTTTAAGTAAATATAACCGATTTCAATCAAATCCAGATGGAACTGGGATGAGAATTGATTTATCGCAAAACTTCCGTAGTCGAAATGAAGTATTAGAAGGTACGAATTATTTATTTAAGCAGATTATGGGTGTTCAAGTTGGAGAAATTGAATATAGTCGTGAAGCGGAGCTTGTAAAAGGGGCGCCTTACCAAGAAGATAAGGAGTTCCCTATAGAAGTAACATTAATTGATCAGGAAGGCTCCGCACCTGTTGTAGAGGGTAGTGAAGAAGAGCAATCAGATCAGTTTTCAAAAGAAGATCTTGAAAGCTCTGTCCTAGAAGCCCGCTATATGGCTGCAAAGGTTAAAGAATTAATTGAAGAACGGACTCCAGTATATGATGCAAAAACAAAAACAGAACGACCACTAGAGTATAAGGACATTGTGATTTTGCTTCGTTCAATGCCTTGGGCTGCTACCATTATGGATGAATTCAAAAAACAAGGTATTCCGATTTATGCCAATCTTTCCACAGGGTATTTTGATGCAACAGAGGTTGCGATCATGCTATCTCTTTTAAAGATTATTGACAACCCATATCAAGATATTCCGCTTGTTTCCGTGTTGCGTTCGCCCATTGTAAACCTGGATGAGGAAGCTTTAGCATCAATACGTATTCATTCAAAATCTGGAAATTTCTATGAAGCACTTCAAAATTTTTTAGAAAAGAAGCCAGGAAATGCTTTTCAAGAAGAAGTGTTTGAAAAAGCTTCACGCTTTATGAGTCTGATGCAAAATTGGAGAACAAGAGCGAGACAAGGAGCTGTTTCAGACCTAATTTGGGAATTATATCGTGATACAGGATATTACGATTTTGTAGGTGGTATTACGGGAGGAAAGCAAAGGCAAGCCAATCTAAGGGCGCTTTATGACCGTGCACGTCAATACGAATCGACTTCATTTCGAGGGTTATTCCGGTTTATCCGCTTTATCGATCGAATGAGAGATCGAGGAGATGACCTAGGTGCAGCTCGTGCACTAAGTGAACAAGAAGATGTTGTTCGGCTCATGACCATCCATTCAAGTAAAGGGTTAGAGTTTCCAATAGTTTTTGTTGCTGGATTGTCCAAGAAGTTTAATCTAATGGATTTAAATCAGGCGTATCTATTAGATAAGGACTTAGGCTTTGCAACTAAATACACAGACCCAGATAAGAGAATCAGTTATCCATCGCTTCCACAGCTTGCATTCAAGCGTAAAAAGCGTCTAGAAAGTATCTCTGAGGAAATGCGTGTTTTATATGTTGCTTTAACAAGAGCGAAAGAAAAGCTTTACCTCGTTGGAACTGTAAAAGAGATTGAAAAATCTATACAAAAATGGGAGCAAACAACACAGCATACCGACTGGCTTCTTGAAAATTATGTGCGAGCAGAAGCTACATGTTATTTAGATTGGATTGGTCCATCGTTGATGAGGCACAGTCATTGTCATCCTTTACGAGGTGAAGCAATGTCCATACATTCTTCAGTACCAGAAGAAATTACGAATCATCCTTCTTGTTGGAAAATCAACCTTCTACACAAATCAGAATTCGAGCAACAGGAGGAAGAAACTGAAGCCGATCATGAGGATTGGAAAGCGAATGTTATGGAAGGAAAGCCTGTCGGAGCAGTTTCAGAAGTACACGAGGAAGTCATAGAAAGACTGAACTGGAAGTATGAGTATCAATCTGCTACAAAGCAGCGTTCGAAGCAGTCTGTGTCAGAGTTGAAGCGTATGTTTGAGATAAGAGACGAAGCAACAAGCACCGAGCTTATCCATAGAATGCAAAAACCAATCTTCAAAAGACCTAAGTTCATGCAGTCAAAGGAACTTTCCCCTGCTGAAAAAGGTACTGCTATGCATACTGTGATGCAGCATGTGTCACTTGAGCATACTCCAACTGCAACCGATATTGAACAACTTTGTGAAGAACTAGTTCGAAAAGAAATATTATCAGAGGAACAAAAACAAGCCATTGATGTAGAGTCGATTACATCATTCTTCACTTCTCCTTTAGGGCAAAGGGTTTTACATGCATCCTTTGTGCAAAGAGAAATTCCTTTCAGTTTATCAGTACCTGCAAGTCAACTTGACCCTGAAGCAGCGGATGATGAAGAAAATACAATTCTTGTACAAGGTGTGATCGACTGTATGTTCCGAGATGCCCAAGGCCTTGTCCTACTGGACTATAAGACAGACGGAATATATGACCGATACAAAGGCGGCTTTGAAGAGGCGAAGCCAATACTTGAAAAGAGGTATCAAGTTCAGATTGAACTATACTCTAATGCCGTAGAAGAAATTTGGAAAGAACCAATCACCGAAAAACACCTATACTTCTTTGACGGATCTCACACGATTTCATTTGCTTAATAACAATTACTACACTATATCCCACTAGATTGACTTAAGTTAATCTGGTGGTTTTTTTAAAAGATAAGAAAGTATAAAATTTTGGACTACCACAGACCTTGATGCTGTGGTATTTTTCATGTATGGAGACAAATATTCTTAGACGTATTTTCTTTGATGAAAATCAACATTGGGAACAATTTAAAATTAAAAATGGGAAAAAAATCCGTTCTATTGTTATTAAAGAAGTAGAGAAATTTCGTGACTGTGGAAATCCGAAAAATGGGTTCAAGTTATTTGTTTGTGAAGGTTGTCATGATGTCCGACATGTTCCTTATAGATGTAAGGGGCGTTTTTGTACAACATGTTCTGTTGGAGAAAGCGAGGAATGGAGTAGATTACTGACGGAAGATGTATTACAGGTCAATCACCGACATGTGATTTTTACAATTGATGAAGGGTTGCGAGATATTTTCCTACTTCACAGACATCTTCTGAAAGATCTAATGGATGCGGCATCCAAATTATTAATAGACTTCTTTCAGAAGAAGGCGAAAGTAACTCCTGGGATTATTTCAGGACTACACACTTTTGGTTCGAGAGTCAATTTTAATCCTCATGTTCATATGTTAGTGACGATGGGGGGATTAACTGAAAAAGGGGAATGGAAGCAGTATGATTTTTTGCCATTTGCGATGCTTCGAAAGCAATGGCAGACAGTTGTATTAAAATTAATTAGAAACGGAGTTTCTCAGAAAGAGAAAAAAAGAATTCAACCAAGACTCCAAAAGGCGTTCACCAATAATGGGGAAGGCTTCTATGTGTATGCTCCGAAACAGAGAGGCAAAATTAAAGAACAACTTCGTTATATTGGACGTTATATTCGTCGACCCGCAATTGGAATTAATCGGATTGAGGCATATGATGGTCAAAATGTTACGTTTAAATACAAGGACAAAACAGATGGAAAAGATAAAACAGAAACCGTAAGTGTGGAAGAATTTATTTCACGTTTAATTCGTCATATTCCAGATGAGCAATTTAAAACCATTCGCCATTATGGAATGTATTCTAGAAGGTCAAAGAAACTGTGTAAAAAGCTGTTAAGCAATTGGCAACAAACAGCGAGACGTTGGGTAGTTAAGGTGAAGAAGACCTTACGTCGTCAGACGTGGCGTGAAAGAATAATAGCCAGTGGTAAAAAGGACCCTCTGGTTTGTCCGAAGTGTGAGTGCTACTATGAATACAAGGGAGAAGTCTGCCTAGAAGATGGTAGATTAGAGATAAAGGTAGCTTTATGCCCAACGACTAGAGCCTATTTAGAAAGGGTGATTAACAATCTCACCAGTATCAAAAACCCGCAAAAAGGGAAAAAAGAAAAAGAATCCAAACCAAACCAAAAAACAGAGCGTCAGCTTTGTTTGTTTAGAGTGTCATGAAAAGGAAGAAATACCTATCAATGTAGTAAGAGATTTTGACTTAATGGATGGTGGAGATCCTACAACACCTCCTATGTTTGCATGTGAGAAATGTGGGGGCGAAATGTACCCTGAATACTATAAAGGAGTACATGGAATAGAGTACAAACTATCGGATATTCTCTAGACAAAAAAGGACCGGGCGGTTTTTGCCCGGTTTTTCTTATTTATTGATTAGTGGAAAGCTAAACTTTTTCTCTTATGACTAGTAAGAAGGTATTAGAAATATATCACCTCCTATTACATAGTGGATTGTAGCGGAAGGTGTTTGACTCCTGCGGGAAGTAGCGGGCAAAGTGAGACCCCGCAAGCGCAGCGAGGAGGCTCACTCCCGCCCCGCGGAAAGCAAACACCTGTAGCGGAAAGAAACGGTCCCCTTAATCGGCTACATAATTTCAAAAGCATACCAAACTCTTAGTAAACCTCCTAAAAACAACATATAATAAACAAGCAAAGAGGTGAGAAGGATGCCCAAAAAAGAACGAGGTAACTGTGAGCTTTGTCAAAGAGAAGATGTAGAAGTAACCATCCACCATTTAACTCCAAAAGAAATGGGAGGAACATTCCTACCAACAGCGAAGCTTTGTATTCCATGCCATAAACAAATTCATTCACTATATACAAACGCAGAACTAGCAGCAAGATTAAATACAATATCAGACCTTAAACAAGATGAAAAAATACATAAATTTATTAAATGGATTCGCAAACAACCGTCTAGTAAGCTAATAAAGACAAAAAAATCCAATGAACGACGTAGTAAAGGTAGATAGAACCAAAGCTCCATTTCGACATACTATGACTTGCCAAAGACTTCAAACGAAAACCTCATGAACAAAAAAGTCAGCCACTCTAGGCCGACTTATCCATTAAAATCTAATTATTCCCAGTAATTGGCTGATCTACAACATTACAATCAAACGTTGTATTGGCGCTAAAAACATTATAGGTGATTTGGAAAGGTCCAGTATTGAAACCGCCGGATCCAGCAGTTGTCTTTGAACCAGATTTTGGGGAAATGATTGCGGTGTCTCCAAATTGAACAGTTCCGCCACCGACATTTAATATGCTAACAGGACCTGTAATAGAGGGCATGGTAAACATCCTTTTTATCAAGATATTATCTCATATAATAGCCTATGATAAATGAAGGGAAAGGTTCTCATGAATCGGCAACCTCATGATTCTCAAGCTGTCTAATGTTTTTAACTCTTGCCTCCATATAAACATTTTTTGTATTCCCGATATGAACTACAGATGAGGCAGAAGCCCCCTTAATGTCAACATTGTTCACTTTAATAAATGGGCTTATGTTTATTCTATCTAAAGAAATATTTGGATTTATAGGAGGTAGTGGGATTGGATTAACAAACACTGGGTCAGTAAAGTGCCCTTCACTTGCATAAAATAATTCAGTTTCTCGTTGAACAGCAAAAACTCTCGAGTATCCAGTAATGGCATTAGAATCCCCGATTTCAAAAACCGAACTAAAGGCAATTGTCGTCATCCGAATATTATTTACCATTGAATAACGAGGGATTGGCATTCGTTATCCTTTCGGTGTAAGCGGGACAAATGGTCCGATAATTAATGATTCTGGTGGTGTATCAAAGGCTGATGCTAGCTGAATGACCTCTGCATCACCGATAAGAAATAGAGAAGAGCTTGCAACCCCTCCAACCTCAATAGAATCCACTATCACTTCACGATTGATCACTTGGATGTTCATGTGCATTCGCTCCTTTCATTTCTTCTGGTGACTTAGACATAAAGGTGAAAATAGCGCCTTCAATGTCTTTTCTTAATGTTGAAATCACTTTTTCCTTCCACTTTTGAAGAGACTTTTCATCTTCTCCATTTTGAATAGGGATTGTTGTCATATAAAACTCCACACGCTCAGGGAGCTGTCTCTTGATATCTTCTTGGATTGCTTTGTAGTAGGAAGAATCAAGTGTTCTTTGAAGCTGGATTTCATGATCTCCTATGACAGTAGGTACTTCATGATCAATGTAATGACGTAATGATTGAATGATTTCTTCACGATATGGAATGAAGCTTTTTGGTAAGGTCTTTCCGCTCTGAGGTATGGCTAGATCCTCTATGCCGTTTAAATCACTAGGGTTTAGACCAATATTTAATGTACCCTCTAGTGTTTCAACCTTTAGCTGATCAAATTTATATTCAATTCGTTCTACATTTACTGAGGGCTTATTTTTTAGTTCGTTTAGTTCTTGGTGTAATAAATTAATTTTTTTTTCGAGAGCTACGACCTTTTTGTTCAAAGATGAGATATATTGATATAATTGCTGGGTCGTGGCATAAAAATGCTGCATCAGATTCACCTCTTTTGGTCGATAAAATTGAAAGTTATGAAGTAGGACTGATAGGAACCAACTGTTCGGTTGCACCAAAACCTGGTTGTGGACCACCAATTGTTCCACCGTTCTTTATTGCTTCTGGTGCTTGTTCAACGAACCCACCTGTGTTATAGAGATAGGAATTCGGGTTTATCTGTCCAGCTGTTCCAATCTGAAATACAGATGAATTTGACATACCGCCAATCTTTATCATGCCAATTTGAATAGATTGCTGTACATATAATTTCATAGCATCACACTCATAAGTTGAAGTTTATTCCTTGATCCATCAAGTCATCGTCAATGGTATTCGTATAGGAATTCTCATTGTATACGGAGATTCCATCTCCTGTAATAAAGGATCCGGCACCTGCGAACGTTTTCGCTGTTGAAATAGGTTGCATATAAAAGACGTCACCGATGTTAAATACACCGCTTGACCCGACACTTATCACCTGAACTGCACCTACAATTGCTGGCATTATGCCTACACACCTTTGGACTTAGATTTGATGGTTTATTCTATGTATATTATGAAAATCTGTGATTATCGCCTATTTTACAAATTAATTGTAAAATAAAGCTATCGAGATATTTTAGGAGGAGTACTATGTCATTTCTTGGACCGGTTTCTTCAACGGACCGTATTCAATCATTAGATGTAATGAGAGGATTCTCATTACTCGGAATTTTTATTATTAATATGATTGCTTTTCATTCGCCGTTTCTATATATGGATGGCTTTACGTGGTGGGAAATCCCTTCAGATCGAGCGTTGTATCCTTGGATTGATATTTTTGTGCAAGCTAGTGTCTATCCATTGTTTGCCATGATGTTCGGTTATGGATTAGCAATCCAACAAAAAAGAGCGTTAGAACGAGGTGCACCATTTTATTCTGTAGCCTTTAGAAGACTACTTGTTTTACTAGTAATTGGATGTATCCATGCCTTTCTTATATGGTCAGGAGATATTCTAATAAACTATGCGATTTTTGGGCTTTTTCTACTTTTATTTATGAGATTTTCAGGTAGAATTCTACTATTAATAGGAATTCTTCTCTTTATCATACCTACCGGCTTTTTGTCTGTTTTACTTACCCTGACATCACTAGTAGATCCAGGAGGAGTTGATATTTATACAAATATTAATGGAGTGAGAGATTCTATTGCCGCATATAGTGGTGGGACATTCTCAGATATCTTTACACAGCGTCTTGAGGATTGGTATGCCGTAAATGGACCAGGGAATCTACCATTTTTATTTATATCCATTTTTTCAATGATATGCATTGGAGCTGGAGCTGGAAAACTTCAATTTCTAGAGAAGGTGAAGCATAAAAGGGTGAAGTGGGGAATTATTGTTTTAACTGTATTCCTTGTCGGCTTATTACTTAAGAGTTTGCCAGTATTACTGGAAGCTAATATAGCAACATCCTACATCCAAGACAGCTTAGGTGGTCCATTCCTTGCTGCTTCTTATGCAATCATTGTAGCGTTAGTAATGGAGTACTCATGGATTAGAAAAATAACAAAGCCTCTGGCAGCAGCAGGAAAAATGTCACTCACAATTTATTTAACACAATCAATAATCGGAACACTCATTTTTTATTCATACGGATTAGGACTCTATGGTAGAATCTCACTAACCACAGGAACTCTACTAGCAGTCGGAATCTTCCTAATCCAAATCATCCTAGCAGAAATCTGGTTCATGAAATTCAAACACGGCCCAGTAGAAAAAGTATGGAGACTATTAACATACGGAAGAAAAGCGGTAAAAGGCAAAGTTGTTTCTTAAAACACTAAGTTTGAATAAGTCCAAATAGAATCAGATCCTTAAATTTAGTAGGTACTCAAACTTGGATGTTATGTACAGCTTTATGTAGGTGAGAGTTATGTTTTTAGCAAGTAGTTACTTGTAGAGGAAGGGTGCTTGACTCCTACGGGAACTGCGGGAAAGTTGAGACCTGGGTTCCGTACCCACTGGAACGGAACCTTCCCTAGGAGGGCTCAACTCCCGCCCCGTGTAAAGCAAGCACCCTGGAGCGAAAAGTAACGGACACAGTTGAAATCTATGACTATTATAAATGGGGGATAAATAATGAAATTTGTTTCATTTAAAACAAATAACCAAAATTCATATGGCATCCTATCAGAAAATGAAAACTCCATATGGAACCTAAGCTCAATCAATGACAGAATCTATTCTGGCAAACTACTCCCAAAAACATTACTAGAAGGCATCGAAGAAGGAGAACAATTTCTAGAAAACGTACGAACTTGTCTAAATGACCTACCGGATCAAAACGAAGAACACGTGCTTGCTATAAGCGAAATAGAGTTCCTAGCTCCAATCCCAAAACCAAGAAAAAACATCATGTGTGTTGGGAAAAACTATCGAGAACATGCAATTGAAATGGGTAGTGAAGCAGATATTCCGGAACATATCATGATCTTCACGAAAGCACCTACATCCGTTATTGGGCATCAAGATCAAATAAACTCCCATGAAACCCTAACGAATCAACTAGACTACGAAGGTGAGCTAGCCATAATAATGGGGAGGAATGGATACCAAATTGATGAACAAGATGCACTAGATTATATTTTTGGTTATACCATTCTAAATGATGTTACGGCACGTGATCTTCAAAAGAAACACAAACAATTCTTTATTGGAAAAAGTCTAGATACCTTCTGTCCGATTGGTCCTTACATTGTGACAAAGGAAATGGTTTCTAATCCTCAACAGTTGAACATTGAAACAAAAGTAAATGGTGAGGTACGTCAGAGTTCAGATACTTCGCAAATGATTTTCTCGATTCCAACAATTATTTCAACATTATCTCAAGGGATGACCTTAGAAGCTGGTGATATTATTGCAACAGGTACTCCTGCTGGAGTAGGAAAAGGATTCAATCCTCCTCGTTTCTTGAAGTCTGGTGATGAGATTGAGATTGTAGTTGAGCAAGTAGGGATATTAAAAAACTTGGTTCGTTAACGTATTACGGCTTTTATTCTATGAATAAGCTATGGTAAGATAAATTCGTACTTTGTACTAAATAGAAGGAGGAGCTAACATGTTTGATACGACACATGCTCATATTACAACATGGGTGATTGCACTCATTTTGTTCTTAGTTGCATTAGGCTTACATAATGCAGGTAATAAAAAGGCAATGAAAATTGTACATATGATTCTTAGATTATTCTATCTGTTAATTATCCTTACAGGTGCGTTATTATTCTGGAAGCACCAATCGCTTGATCCTGCTTTTTACGGTATTAAAACGCTAGTAGGGCTATGGGTAATTGCGATGTTTGAAATGATTCTAGTAAGACTAAACAAAGAAAAGAATACGACAGTTTTCTGGATTCAGTTAGTTATTGCGATTCTAGCTGTAGTCTATCTTGGGTTACGCCTACCATTAGGATGGCATCCATTTGCTTAAAAGAATTTGGTGAAATCGATAAGAGTCACTACACATCCTGTAGTGGCTTTTTATTATGGGAATTTTGAAAAAAGTATACTCAAAGATAGGTAAGTATGGTATTTTTGAAGTAATATCTAGATAAGAGTGGGTGTGAATCAGCGTGGTTAGAACCTTTCATCTTGCTTATGAAAGTGAGCAAAGCTTAGAGATTTTTATTAGACAGCATGAACTGAATTTGTATCCGTCACTCTTAATTCAAGCATTTGTGGGGACATCTAGTGAAGAAGCAATCCTTACTCTCAGAAAAAACCTCGTAACACAACTTCCAAATGCTACGATTATTGGATCAAATTCAAATGGACAAATAATCGATGGCAAAATAACATTGAATCCTATTATTAGCTTTACCATATTTGATCAAACAGAAGTAAAAGCAAGTTTAGTTGATGTTAATGAAGTACATAATCCTTATGAACAGGGTCAGTTATTACTATCAAAACTAGCTTCGTTTGAAACGAAGGCGGTCATTCTTTTTGCCAGTCATTTAGATTTAGATTTATCTTCTTTTCTAGAAGGAATGAATGAAGCAAAACAATCTATTCGTGTAGTAGGCGGACTTGCAACGGATACCTCTAATCAGAAGCGATCGATTGTTTTTACCAATGATGAGCTCTCTTATTCAGGTATAGTGGCAGCATCTCTAAGTGGAGAAGCATTACATGTACATACTTTTGTCAATGAACAATGGCAAGAAATTGGACAGGCCTTCACGGTCACGAAGGCATCGGGAAAACATTTATATGAAATTAATGGAAAGAAACCATTAACAATATTTGAAGAATATTTAGGCTCAAGCTTTGTTTCAAAGCTTCCCGATTCCGGTGTGGAATTTCCTTTCTTAGTTGAAAGAAATTTTAACAAAGAAGCCCTTTATGTAGTAAATGTTATGAAAAACGGTGCGGTTGAGCTTAGTCGTCCTATTGAAAAGGGTGAGAAAATAACCTTTGCTTTTGCAAATATAGATAAATTAATGGAATCATCAGTAAAAGAATTGAATTTTTTAAAGAGGAATCCTGTTGAAACCCATTTTGTCTATAACTGTGTTGCTCGTGAACGCTATATTTCAGAATTTACGAAACAAGAGTTGCAGATGCTTCAGCAAATTTCACCAATTTCTGGCTGGTTTACTTATGGTGAAATAGGACATGGAAAAAGAAACGAAACACAGCTATTCGCACACTCCTTGTCTTATTTAGGATTATCAGAAACTAAAAATCTAAGACCACTTGATAATTTATCATTTAAATATGAGGTATCACCAGAAGTAAGTGTGTTGATGTCCTTGACCCATTTAATAAATGCATCAGCTAATGATATCCAGGCTCTGGCACATAATATACAAATTTCTGAGGAATATTACCGGTCCCTTTTTGAGAATAATACAGACTTTGTCTATTCCACAGACTTAAAAGGCCGTTTCACAACGATTAATCCATCGTTTGACAAAACGTTTGGTTTTACACCTGAAGAAGTAATTGGCAAGCTCGCATTGAACTTTATCTTTGAGCAAGATATTCCAAGAGTACGTCGTCATTTTTATCGAGCACTTGAAGGAATGGCTCAATATTATGATCTTGAAATTCCTTCGAAAAGCGGAGAGGTACAACTTTTTCAAATGAAAAATGTCCCGATTACTATTAATAATCAAGCAGTTGGGCTATTTGGAATTGGCAGAAATATTACAAAGGAAAGAAAATTCGAGCAGAAAATCACACAGCTAGCTTATTATGATATTGAAACAGGATTACCGAATAAGATGAAGTTTCGTGAAATTACAGAAGAAATGCTTCAAAGAGCAAAGAAAAAGAAACGGTCAGTAGCAGTATTATTTATGGATTTGGATCGTTTTAAAGTTGTAAATGATACATTGGGACATTCTGTAGGCGATAGCTTACTAAATGAGCTAGCACAAAGATTGAGAGAGCTTTTACCAACAGGTGCTTATTTAGGTAGATTTGATGGTGATAAATTTACAATCTTACTAACCAAACAAATTACTGTAAATTCTGTTGAAAAAATATCAAATAGTATCTTAAATGAAATTCAGCTTCCTTTTATATATCAAGGAAAAGAGTTTTTTATTACTGCAAGTATTGGAGTCGGTTTATATCCTCAAGATGCATTAGAGGTTAATGATCTTCTCAGAAATGCTGATACTGCTCTAAATAAGGCAAAAGAGCAAGGTGGAAATAGTGTTGTTTACTACTCTACTGAAATGAATATAGAGACTATTAGAAAAGTAGAAATGGAAAGTTTTTTGCGTAAAGCGATAGAGCGTAATGAGTTGTTTTTAACGTATCAACCAATTATTGATGTGAAAAGTCGTAAAATACAGGGCTGTGAGGTTTTAATTCGTTGGGCACATCCACAATGGGGAATTGTTTCCCCAGGAGATTTTATCCCTTTAGCGGAGGAAACGGGACTTATTATCGATATTGGACAATGGATTTTAATACAAGCCTGCATAAGGCAAAAACAATGGGTTGATGAAGGCTATGGTGACGTTTATGTTTCTGTAAATGTTTCTGCCAATCAGTTTCAACAACCAAATTTTGTTCAGGATGTAGAGAAAGCTCTGAACATATCGGGTCTACCTGCTAATAATCTTTGTTTAGAATTAACTGAAACAGTGATGATTCAACACTCCTCTCATACGATTGAGATAATGAACAAGCTATCTGAAATAGGTGTAAAGCTAGCAATTGATGATTTTGGAACAGGCTATAGTTCTCTTAGCTACCTAAAGCATCTGCCTCTTCATATTTTGAAAATTGATCGATCCTTCGTACAAAATATGAATGACTATACACCAGATATTGCAATTGTTCAATCTGTTTCAATGATGGCGAAAGGATTAAGCATGAAGGTCGTTGCAGAGGGGGTTGAAACGGAAGACCAATTAGAATTATTAGCACAGCTTGGTTGTGATTGCGCTCAAGGTTACTTTATTGAGCGCCCAATGCCTGAAGAGGATATGAACACATGGCTTACATCATCTCCTTATTCAATTGAAAAAAGCAAGATATGATAGCCCAGCGAAAGATCTAGGGGCAAACAAAAAACCATGGAATGAAAAGTGATTCCATGGTTTTTTCATTATTACGTAGTTTTTGATATCTAGTAGCATATAGCATTGTCTGGTGGTATCAGTAAAAAATAGCATGTGCGTTACAACATAGTTTGGAATGTAATAGCGCTAATAACATAAAAATACAATATGAAACACTGTACAATCCCTGATGGAAAGGTACTGTTTTGCTTCTTTAAATGGATTGTTTCCATATTATGAGAACAGATTCTCAATGATTACTCGTTTTCCTGTACTTAGGGTAAACTCAAAGCGATCTCGATTCTTCTTATAGTAAGTAAAATGGTGTTGGACCATACATACTTGATCACCATTATCAAATGCAATGAAATTGACACCTTGTTTCACCTTTTGATTGTCAAGAAATGCAAGATGGTTGTGGCAATAAATACAGTCATAGATAGAATATCCATTTGAGTTTAGTGTCGTAATAAATTGAATAAAGACATCTTCCTTTAATTCCTCTAAAAGCTTTTCAAAAGAAAATAAAATTGATTTTTTTATTCTTAGCGTTTCTCCATTCAGTAAGTGAATTTGATCAAAACTCGTTTGGAGAGTTCCATCCCCAATGAGGATGCCTTTGATCCATCTGTTCTCTCTAAATACCTCTGCTTCTGATTGTGTGTAAAAATCTAAGTCGCATTCTCCTTCATCATCTATTTCCATTTCAACAAAAATCCAGGCTTCATCATCGTTAATAACAGTACCTTCAGTAAAAGACCGGTCTTGATGCTTTAGAATGTTTAGTCGGTGTAAGTTGCTCATATTGTCTTCCTCCTTAGCATCATTTCTTATCATATTTATCATATTTCATTCATGCAAATTGTGATTAGACGATTAACCTTTTTTTTATAAATGCATAGGATAAATCATGCGTCGTTAGAGCCCAGATTTTTAATAAGAAAGGGAGGATGCACCAATGTGTGGCATCACTGGTTGGATTCATTATAGGAAGAACCTTCTAGGAGAACAAGAAATAGTCAAAAAAATGACAGAAACGTTAGCGAAAAGAGGACCGGACGATACGAACATTTGGGCAGACCAGCATGTAGTCTTTGGTCATAAGCGACTTGTTGTTGTGGATCCTGATGGCGGAAAGCAGCCAATGACTATAGAACATAATGGATATCTGTATACGATTTGTTATAACGGAGAGCTGTACAATACAGAGGATCTAAGAAAAGTATTATTATCAAGAGGATACTCATTTAAAGGTCATTCAGATACAGAAGTCCTTTTAACGGCATATATTGAGTGGAGAGAAGAATGCGTCGAGCATCTTAATGGTATCTTTGCCTTTGCAGTATGGGATCAACATAAAGAACACGTATTTATTGGGCGAGATAGAATGGGAGTAAAGCCACTTTTTTATGCTGAAAGAGAAGAAGGAATTATTTTTGGATCAGAATTAAAGGCCTTATTAGCACATCCATCTGTTGATGCAGTTGTTAATCGTCAAGGACTTGCAGAAGTATTAGGATTAGGACCTTCACGTTCTCCAGGAACAGGGGTATACAAGGATGTAAAAGAATTACGCCCTGCACATAGCCTTATCTTCTCAAAAGAAGGATTAAAAATCTGGAGATATTGGAATGTCAAAAGTGAAGAACATAAGGATAGCTTTCAAGACACAGTTTCAAATGTTAGATATTTAGTCCAAGACGCAATTGAAAGACAGCTTGTGTCAGATGTACCTCTATCTACCTTCCTTTCTGGTGGCCTTGATTCTAGTGCAATCACAGCTATTGCAGCTAATAAGTTTAAAGAGGATGGGAAGGGTGCTCTTCATACGTATTCGATCGATTATGAAGAAAATGAGAAGTACTTCAAAAAGAACGAGTTTCAGCCTGACTCTGATGGCTTTTATATAGATAAAATGTCTAAAGACTTCGGTACAGTCCATCATCGATCTGTCATCACACAACAAGATTTACGAAACTATTTAGAGGAATCCGTTCATGTAAGAGACTTACCAGGAATGGCAGATGTTGATTCTTCATTACTATGGTTCTGTAGAGAAATAAAAAAGGACTTTACTGTAGGCCTATCAGGTGAATGTGCAGATGAGATTTTTGGAGGATATCCATGGTTTCATCGTAAAGAGGATTTTGAAAGAGAAGGATTCCCATGGATGCGTTCTACATCAGAAAGGCAATCTCTCTTAAAATCAGAATGGCGAGAAAAATTAAATCTAGAAGAATATGTATTATCTAAATATAACGAAACGGTGAAAGAAACCCC
This sequence comes from Rossellomorea marisflavi, assembly GCA_003667865.1. Taxonomy (GTDB): domain Bacteria; phylum Bacillota; class Bacilli; order Bacillales; family Bacillaceae_B; genus Rossellomorea; species Rossellomorea marisflavi_C. The sequence goes on from CP033051.1 coordinate 2,645,471, forward strand.
ACTTCTAGATGGGGAGAATCAAGTTGAAACAAAAAGAAGACAATTATTCTACTTAAACCTTTTATGGTTCATGACAACACTATTAGACCGAAAAGATCGTATGAGTATGGGTGCAAGCTTAGAAGTTCGTGTACCATTTGCGGATCACCGCTTAGTGGAATATGTATGGAATATTCCTTGGGATATGAAAATGCATGAAGGTAGGGAGAAGGGGATACTCCGAAAAGCATTAGAGGGAGTATTACCAAATGAAGTACTTTATCGAAAGAAAGCACCTTATCCGAAAACGCATCACCCAATGTATACAAAGCTTGTAACCGATTGGGTTCATGACATTCTACAAAACAAATCAAGTGTATTATATGAGCTATTTGATAAACAAAAGCTGAACCATATTGTAGAAACAGGAGGATCTGGTTTCAAGGTACCATGGTTTGGTCAATTAATGACAGGTCCACAATTATTAGCGCATTTAGCTCAAATTCATGTTTGGTTCGAAGATTATCAAGTAAATATAGTAGAGTCATAGTAAGAAAGAAAAAGAAGCAAAGTGCCAAAGCGGTACTTTGCTTCTTTTGGGTTTTATACGACTTAAATAGAATTATAAATAATAGATTAATCATATGCTCTGTCATAACGATAAGTATTAAAAGTTGTTTACAAAACAAAATGAAAGTATACTACATTTGTATATGTATTGTATAATAAATGTACAATTAAAAGATGGATCAGGAGGCAATTGCGATGACTAAAAAAATTGCTGTCATCGGTGCTGGACCAGGTGGATTGGCATCAGCGATGGTACTTTCGAGTAAAGGATATGATGTGGAGGTTTTTGAAAAACAATCATTTGTCGGTGGACGAAACGGGTCAATCCAATCTAACGGATTTACATTTGATATAGGGCCAACATTTCTAAGCATGCCTGAAATTGCTGAGGAATTATTTGAAGCTGCAGGTAGAAGGTTTCAAGATTATGTTGACTTAAAAGAACTTCCATTAATGTATGAACTAATCTATTTAAATAAACGCGTAAATGTTTACAGAAATCCAGAGAGAATGGTCGCCGAAATTGAGAAACACTTTCCAGGTAATGGTGAAGGATACCTTCAATTTATGAAGGATACTCGTAAAAAGATGGAACGACTAAAACCAATACTACAAAGCCCAATGGATCAATATTATCAATATATTAGCTGGAAAGTTCTGCGAGCATTACCTCAACTCTCATTAGGAAAAAGCTTGTATGAGGTTCTTTCGCAATATTTTACAGAACATGAGTTACGATTAGCCTTTACGTTTCAATCAAAATATCTGGGAATGTCACCTTGGGAATGCCCAGGAGCCTTTTCGATACTGTCATTTATGGAACATGAATATGGAATTTTTCATCCTATTGGTGGAGTGAACCAGTTATCTAAAGCGATGTATAAGGTTCTATTGGAGCATGGTGGAAAGGTTCATTTAAGTACACCAATAGAGAAGCTTTGGATAGAAGAAACAAATAAAGTGAAGGGTGTCATTCTTGAAGGGAATCAGAAGCTTGCTTTTGATGAAGTGATCATTAACGGTGATTTTGCTCATGCTATGACACACTTGGTTGAAGATGGAGTTTTAAAGAAATATAGTAAGGCAAATTTAAAAAAGAAAAAATACTCCTGCTCGACCTTTATGATCTACTTAGGAATTGATCAACGTTATGATGAATTACCACATCATACCATTTGCTTTGCTGAAGATTATAAAAAAAATGTAGAAGAAATAACGAAATCCTTGGACTTACCAGATGATCCTTCAATCTATATCCAAAATGCATCTGTAACGGATCCAACTTTAGCTCCGGAGGGACAGTCTGCACTTTATATTCTAGCTCCCGTACCGAATAATATGAGTAAGATTAACTGGGAGGATCATGCAGAAAGCTTTAAAAATCTTGTATTGGAAACAGTTGAAAGGAAAACGGGCTTTAAAGGATTACGTGAGCATATTGTATTTGAAAAAGTAATCAGTCCTCAGCAATGGGAAACAGATTTTAATGTCTACGAAGGGGCTACGTTTAACCTTGGACATCAATTAACACAGATGATGGCATTAAGACCTCATAATAAATTTGAAGAATTAGAGAGTACATGGCTAGTAGGGGGAGGCACGCATCCAGGCAGTGGACTACCCACTATCTTGGAATCTGCCCGAATCACAACAAATATGCTAATGTCAAAGCAGCAGCAAGTGTCACCTCTTATCGTCAACAATAGTAAGGAGAAAGCATTATGAAGGTAGCAATTGTCGGTGGTGGTGTTGGAGGTTTAGTATCGGCACTATTATTATCTCAATATGGCGTTGACGTTACGATCTACGAAAAGGATTCAAAAATTGGAGGACGATTAACCTTCTTTGAAAAAGAGGGGTTCAAAATTGATCAGGGTCCAACAATCATTCTGCTTCCAGAAATAATAGTTTCAATACTAGAAGAAGCAGGTATCCAAAAGGATTTACTAGACTTATATCAATGTGATCCTTTATATAGAATTCATTTCGAAAATGGAAAATCATTTACTAAATACTCGGATTTGTCACAGCAAGTCGAAGAGATTAACCGAGTATTCCCGGGTGACGGTAATGGATTTATAAAATTTATGGCTGATATGAGTGAACGGTTTGAGATTGGGAAACCACAAATATTAGAACAATCGTTTCTAAAGAAAAAAGATTATCTAAATCGTGCAACAGCTAGTTCATTACTAAAATTGAAAGCTTATCGAAATGTGATGTCAAACCTAAAACAATACTTTACACATGAAAAGCTACGTCAAGTATATGGCTTACAAACCCTATATATTGGAGGGAATCCATATACAACTCCAGCTATTTATAGTCTGGTATCCTATAGTGAGCATAAGCATGGAATTTATTATCTTAAAGGTGGATATGCTAGTTTAGTAGAACAACTGGAAGAAGCTTGTAAACAGTATGACGTGAAAATTAAAAAGAATAGCCCAGTAACTAAGGTTATTTCGGATGATACGAAAGCAACTCATATTCATGTCCACAATCGTGAAGTTGAGGTGGATGCTGTCATTTTAAATGGTGATTTTCCAATCTCTGATAAGCTTGTCGTTTCGAAGAAAAAGAAACGGCACACACCCTCTTCAGGTTGTTTCTTACTGTATATCGGAATTGAGGGAAAGTATGAAAATAAAGAAATACATCAGTTTTACTTAAATGACGATTTTGAAAGAAATATGAAAGCAATCTTTAAGGAAAAGCATATTCCGGAAAATCCTTCTTACTATGTGTTTAATCCTTCCATAATTGATGAATCATTAGCACCAGACGGTCATAGCAGTCTTTATGTTCTAGTACCAGTGCCAGCAAATATGAATATTAATTGGGAAGAGGAAAAACAAGTTTTGCAAAAGAAAATCCTTGATAAAATGGAACGAGACGGGTTTGAACATATTAAATCTCGAATCAAGTGGATAGAGTCCCGAACCCCACTTGATGCAGAAATTGAAGGATTATATTCTGGTGGAAGTTTTGGTGTTGCACCATCATTATTTCAATCGGGTCCATTTAGAACACAAGTACAACCCTATAAACAACGCAATATTTTTGCTGTAGGTGCGTCCATACACCCAGGGGGTGGAATCCCAATTGTTATGCAAGGTGCCAAAAACTTAGTGGAAGTCTTTAAAGATGAATTTCAGTTATATGAAAAAAGAGGGGAAGTGACGTTACATGAACATTTCGAGAGCATACGAACTATGTGAGGGAGTGATAAAGGAACATTCAAAGACATTTTATCGTGCATTCTCCATCCTTCCAAAACCTCAGAAAAATGCCGTTTGGGCCATTTATACGTTTTGTCGTACTGTTGATGATATTGTAGATGAGAGCCAAAACCCCAAGGAGCAACTAGATCTATTTAAAAAGGAATTTGATACGTTCTTACAGGGACAGCTTCCGAGCAATCATTTCATGTGGATAGCATTACAGGATGTATTCAACCGCTATACAATGAACATTCATGCCTTTAAGGATATGATAACCGGGCAAGAAATGGATATTAAAGAAAAGCAGTATCATTCTATGAATGAGATTTTAACATACTCTTATCATGTAGCAAGTTCTGTCGGTTTAATGTTACTCCCTGTAATTGCCCCGGAAAATGAACAGAAACTTAGGGAAGATGCGATTCACCTTGGTTATGCCATGCAACTCACTAATATTTTGCGAGATATTGGTGAGGACCTAGAGAGAGGGAGAATCTATATCCCGGATGAGTTGATAAAAAAACATCATTATTCTGTTCATGCACTAATTCAGGGTGAAATCAATTCTTCGTTTGTAGCAATATGGGAGGAAATGGCCACCTTAGCCGAAAGTTATTACGAAAAAGCACTAACCACCATAGACCTATACCCACTCTACTCAAGAACACCAGTAAAAGGAGCAGCCCTACTCTACAGAGCCATCCTAAAAGAAATACGAAAAAACCATTACAACGTATTCAAAAAAAGAAACTACGTAACGCAAGATGAGAAAAATAAGATCATGAAGAAGTTGTTGTAGGAACTTATAAAGCAACCTTTTAAAGAGTTGTTATAAAAATTTCCACAGCTAAAAGTAGATATACTCCTAATAAAATGGTTTATTAAATATAATAAAAAGAACCAGTCTCTTTAATTGAGTTTGGTTCTTTTTTAATTATTTGTTGCTAATAGCTTTGGGGAAACAGAAACAATTGTAAAAACACAGAGTTGCTTGGAGCGGAAGGTGCTTGACTCCCGCCCCGCGGAAAGCAAGCACCTGGAGCGGAAAGCAACGGTCTAGGTTATTCAAGTGTTGTTTGTTATTTCACAACTTGAATCTGAGTATATATCTTAATTCTATGAAACCGCCTTAGTATCAACAAAACTCTTCTTAATCCAAGCCTTAGAACGCCAACGCTTAAGCATAATAACTCCCCTAAGCCACTCGTCAGCCACAAACGACAACCAAATCCCAATTAACCCAAGACCAAAATGAATCCCTAAAATATAAGAAAGCGTCACACTAACTCCCCACATAGAAAGAATCCCCATATAAACAGGAAACTTCACATCACCAGTTGCACGAAGAGCATTAATCACAACCAGATTAAAGCACCTACCTGGCTCAAGAAGAATCGTTAAATAGATTAACTTTTTACCAAGAGCAATAATCTCCTCATTATCAGTAAATATCCCAAGTAAAGGCTCAGCAGCTACCGAAAATACGATAGCCATACCCACAGATATCACCATAGCAATTTTTAAGCTCTTGATACATCGTTCGTAAGCATCTTCATACTGCTTTGCACCAATCATATGGCCAATGAGAATCTGGGTCCCTTGACTAATCGCTACGCTAAATAAAAGAACAAACATCATTAGATTCTGTGCATATACCTTTGTGGTCAATGCCTCTGTACCAAGGGTTGCAATCATATAAGTTATAACCATTTGTGAGCCGTTATACGATAGCTGTTCACCTGCTGATGGAATCCCAATTCGTAGTAGATTCTTAATGTGTTGAATAGGAAGTGAAAACAGTTTCTTTATTGGAAGGGCAGAAGGGACTCGCTTCCATAGAACAATGACGGAAACAATAAATCCTATTAATCTACTAACAGTAGTTGAAATCGCAACACCTTCAACACCTAAGATTGGGAGTCCAAATGGCCCGAAAATAAAAATGTAGTTTCCGATAACATTTAGGATGTTCATTCCAATTGTAATATACATGGCATCCTTTGTATGACCATAGCTTCGCAAGATGGCACCTGCAGTCATAATAAGGGCTTGAATAAAAGCAAACCCACCAACAATTTTTAAGTAAGAGGATGCTTCGTGTAATATTTCATTCGACAGATCCATGCTCTTTAGAATGGGTTCACTAAAAAATAGTAGGACAACACTTAAAATAAGCCCAAATCCTAGATTTATAGCCAGGGAAACAATAGAAATTTCTCCAGCTGTTTGGTTTTCTCGTGCACCAAGATGCTGAGCGACTAGAATGGCGGTTCCGGTAGCGATAAATCCGAACATGACAATGACTAAAGACAGTATTTGATTTGATACACCAACAGCTGCAACGGAGTCATCGGAATATTGACTAAGCATTAATGTGTCAGCATTACCCATTAACATATGTAATAAAATTTCAATAAATATAGGCCAGGTAAGAGCAAATAGTGTCATTTTCTTTTGCGTTTTTGTCATTTTCTTTGCGCTCCTTCATTAGGGTCCAATCGTGTTTTGCAAGGTTAACAAAAAAGAGAGGACGCAACCTTAAAACAAGATTGGTCCTTTCCTATAGGATATGAACAGATTAAAATTTAATCATTGTAAACCCAGAGGCTTCGACCTCAATTTGTAAATCATCACTATCTGCAGCAAATTCTTTATTATTCCATAAATCCATGATTGTTCTTCCTTTCAGATCAAAAGGAAGAGGATACAGTGTTTTTTCTTCTAAAGTGTTTTGAATGAATAGTATTGTATCCTGACCGTTTGATTTTGTAAAGGCTAAACAACCATCATGAAGATGAGTAGGAAGAAAAGTTAACGTTCCTTCGTTTGCTAGTAGTGTGTTTTCTTTTCTAATACGTATCAATTTTTGAATAAACTCGAAAAGTTCCGTATTTTGACCATCTTTTTCCCACTTAAAACATTCACGACAGCCTGGGTCTTGACCACCAGACATTCCAATTTCATCACCATAGTAGATACAAGGAGTTCCCGTGTAACTCAGCATGAACGCAAAGATTTGCTTAACTCGTGAAAGATCTTCTTCGCACTCTGTTAGGATTCGTGGAGTATCGTGGCTACCAACAAGGTTAAACATCACTTCATTAACTGGCTGTGGGTACATATGGATAACACGTGTCATTTCTTCTACAAATTCTCTTGCTGAAATTGATTTCTTTGCAAAAAGCTTCAATATATTTGTAGTGAAAGGATAATTCATAACCGCATCAAATTGGTCTCCACGAAGCCATGGCATCGAATCATGCCAGATTTCTCCTAATATATAAAGGTCAGGTTTAATGGATTTAACCTCATGTCGAAATTCTCTCCAAAATTGATGGTCAATTTCATTCGCAACGTCTAATCTCCACCCATCAATATTAAATTCTTCGACCCAGTAGCGACCAACATCTAGTAAATAGTTTTTAACCTCTTCATTCTCAGTGTTAAGCTTTGGCATATTAGGGGTGAAAGCAAATGTATCATAATTCGGTAGTGGTTCTGTTTGTAAAGGAAATTCACGAATATGAAACCAGTCTTTATAAATAGACTGTTCGCCTTTTTCTAGTACGTCCTGAAATTGAGGGAAATAGAATCCACTATGATTGAATACAGCATCAAGCATCACTTTAATTCCATGTTCATGACAAACTTTTATAAGATTTTTTAAATCTTCTTTTGTTCCAAATTGTGGATCTAATTCCATATAGTCAATCGTATCGTATTTGTGATTAGAATATGCCTTAAAGATTGGTGTGAAATAAATCCCAGATATCCCTAAATCCTTTAAATAGGGGATGTTCTTCGTAACACCTTCTAAGTCTCCACCAAAGAAGTTTTCTGGTGTTGGGTCTTCACTTCCCCATTCTAATACACCTTCAGGATCATTATCTGTATTTCCATTTGCAAAACGTTCCGGGAAGATTTGATACCAGACCGTATTTTTAACCCATTCTGGTGCTCTGAAAATATCAATGTTGTTTATGAATGGAAAACAAAAGTACTCACCTATATCAGAAGGAGGAGTGTCGTAAAAACCTTTATCTCCTAAAAAAGCTTGTTCATCTTGATTTTTAAGAAGGAATCCATAACGCAAACGCTTATATGGAGGCTTTACTTTTGTAATCCAATAATCAAAGAGACGGTCAGAACCTTTTTGAACCATTTCTTCTTGTGTGTTCATCCAAGTACCATCCTCCCAATGATAAGGATCTCCAAGAATGATGGTAACATTGGAAACATCATTTTTTTTGGTGCGAATTTGTATATGTAATTCGTTGTTAGTGCAAGCGTATGCATAGTTATCCTTTGGTCTATGGTAAACAGCTTCTAATAACATAAAACTCCTCCTTTTAATCACTCTTTAAAAGGTTATTTCAATTGAAATTCATTGTCAACACTAAGACTTATTTCGCATTAAGAGAAACGATTTGTAGGGGGTTGCCTAAAAAAATTTCAAAAAAGTATTGTAAATTGAATAGAAACTACTATAATAGAATTAGGTTGTGCAATCGTTTTCACAAATGAATGTAAGCGATATCTTTTCGTTTTTTTTTACCAGTTGTGCAAACGTTTGTTCAACTTTGAATTTTCTTTAACTATTAGGAGGGGTCATAATGAAGAAATCACTATCACTATTAATGGTAGTCATGCTTGTATTAGGAGCATTAGCAGCTTGTGGACCAAATAGAGAAGAGTCTACAAACAATAATGCGGAAAATAACAACACTGATGCTACAACGGATGACGCTAACAAGCCAGAGAAGTTAGTAGTATGGGAAGACAATGATAAATCAGGTTGGTTAGATGAAGTAGGTAAAGCATTCGAAGAAGAGCATGGTATTGCAATTGAAGTAAAAGAAGTTGAAATGGCAACAAAAATGAAAGAGCAAATTCGTCTTGACGGACCAGCTGGTACAGGTCCTGATGTTTTAACATTACCACATGATCAAATCGGTGAGCTTGCTTTAGCAGGACACATTGCTGAGTTAAATGTAGATCAAGAAGTACTAGATCGTTTCTCTGAATCTTCAATTCTAGCACAAAACTATGATGGTAACCTTTATGGACTTCCAAAGTCTTCTGAAACACCAGTATTTATCTATAATAAAGCGCTAATGGAAACGGCACCAGCTACGATGGATGAAGTGAATTCATTTGCAAAAGACTTCACAAAAGATGGGAACTACGGTTTCTTAGCTTTATGGGATAACTTCTACTTTGCATATGCACCAATTGGTGGATACGGCGGTTATGTATTTGCTGAAGATGGTGGAGCTTTAAATCCTCAAGACCTTGGTTTAAATAATGAAGGTGCTGTTGAAGGAACAGAATATATCCAAAAATGGTATGAAGAAGGCCTGTTCCCGAATGGGATCATCGGTGAAAATGGTGGTTCTGCATTAGACGGCTTATTTAATGAAGGTAAAGTTGCAGCTGTTATGAATGGACCATGGTCATTCCAAAGTTACAAAGATGCAGGTATTGACATTGGAGTAACTGCTATGCCTAAGCTTCCAAATGGTGAACCAATGAAAACGTTCATGGGTGTTAAAGGGTGGCATGTTTCTGGATACTCCAAAAATAAAGAGTGGGCACAAAAGTTTGTGGAATTTATTACTCAAGACGAGTATGCTAAACTACGTTTCGAACAAACTTTTGAAGTACCAACAAACGTTTCTTTAGTTGATGATCCAGCTATCGCTGAAAATGAAGGTGCAAAAGCTGTAGCAGAGCAATCTCAATATGCTGTTCCAATGCCTAATATCCCAGAGATGGGTGAGGTTTGGGGGCCGATGGCAGATTCTCTACAAACAGTTGTTACAGGCAAACAAGAGCCTAAAGCAGCATTAGATGCAGCTGTAGATCAAATCTCACAAAACATTGAAGCAAATCACTCTAACTAATAAGTGAATGTATAGCGGTACTCCTTAAGGGGTACTGCTATCCATTTCATTTTAATAATTCAAACCCTTTTTGAGAAAGAAAACTTCTTTCTTTTTCAAAAAGCTTTTGAAGCTTATTAATTTGTTCATAAGAAAGGGGAATATAGGATGGAAGCTACGGAACAATCCTATCAATCAAACCATAGAAAAACAGCACTTGCCCTTTCCCTTATCCCAGGATTAGGACAGCTCTATAACAAACAATTTCTAAAAGGCGGTTTCTTCCTCATTATGAGTGCCGCATTCATTTATGTGTTTATGGACCTTATTAACCTTGGATTATGGGGAATTGTTACATTAGGAGAAGATGTATCTTATGGAGACCATTCCATCTTCTTGATGGTTTATGGAATCTTAGCCATTATCATATTATTATTTGGAATCGGATTCTACATTTTTAATTTGCGAGACGCATTTAAAAATGGTCAGAAACGAGATTTAGGTCAACAATTAAATACAGTACGGGAACAATATCGTAATGTAGTTGATTCTGGTTTCCCTTATTTAATTATGTCACCTGGATTTTTACTACTTGTTTTTGTTGTTATTTTCCCCATCATTTTCGTCGTTCTTTTAGCATTTACGAACTATGATTTGTATCATTCACCACCAGCAAAACTAGTTGATTGGGTTGGTATTACAAATTTTGTTGATATCTTCAGAATTGATATCTGGAGAGAAACCTTTTTTGGGGTACTAGCTTGGACATTAGTTTGGACATTTGGTGCAACCACCTTACAAGTAGGCCTTGGTGTAATTCTTGCAATTATTGTGAATCAAAAGGATTTAAAAGGTAAAGCAATAATTCGTACAGTATTTATTTTACCTTGGGCAATTCCAGCCTTTGTATCCATACTCGTGTTTGCGGGAATGTTTAATGAATCATTTGGAGCAATAAACCGAGATATTCTAATGGGGTTATTCGGTCTTGAAGAGGGCTTACCTTGGATGACTGAGGCATTATACACTAGACTTGCATTAATTTTCATTCAAACATGGTTAGGATTCCCATTCATCTTTGCGATGACAACGGGAGTTTTACAATCCATTCCTGATGAATTGTATGAAGCAGCTACAGTTGATGGTGCAACTGCTTATCAAAAGTTTAGAAGTATTACACTTCCATTAGTTCTATTTGCTACAGCACCGATCATGATTACGCAATATACATTCAACTTTAATAACTTTAATGTAATCTACTTATTCAATGGTGGCGGACCTGCATTAACGGGTCAAAATGCAGGAGGAACGGATATTTTAATTTCATGGATCTATAGCTTAACGATGACCTCTGCACAATATTCAAAAGCTGCAGCCATTACGTTATTATTATCTATTATCGTTATAACTGTTGCGATTTGGCAGTTTAGAAGAACGAAATCATTCCAAGAAGAGGATATGATGTAATGAATAATATTAAACAGCAAAAAATCATACGATTAACCATTTCATACGTCATAATTGCGATTATGTTTGCAATTATTTTATATCCTGTCGCATGGATTATAGGATCTTCATTTAATCCAGGACAAAGCTTGTCTGGTTCTTCAATTATTCCTAAGAATGCGACACTTGCTCACTATAAAGAACTGTTTGATTTAGAACAAAGTAACTATTTGATTTGGTACTGGAATTCATTAAAAGTTAGTTTGTCTACGATGGCATTAACTGTTGTGATGGTTAGCTTAACGGCATATGCATTTTCTCGCTATCGATTTACCGGAAGAAAAAATGGGCTAATGACATTCTTAATTTTACAAATGATTCCAAACTTTGCAGCTTTAATTGCTATTTTCGTTTTAGCACTTTTAACGGGCCTTTTAGATACACACCTTGGGTTAATCCTCGTGTATGTGGGTGGTCAAATACCAATGAATACGTGGTTGATGAAGGGCTACTTAGACACGATTCCAAAAGAGTTAGATGAATCTGCACGAATGGATGGAGCAGGGCATCTTCGTATCTTCATTCAGATTGTCATGCCATTAGCGAAACCAATTATTGCAGTAGTAGCATTATTCTCGTTTATAGCACCATTTGCCGATTTTATTCTTGCAAGTATTCTATTAAGGACTGAAGAAAAGTTTACACTTCCTGTAGCTCTATATGATATGGTAGCAAAGCAGTTTGGAGCAGAATTTACAACTTTTGCAGCTGGATCTGTATTAATTGCAGTTCCAATTGCACTATTGTTCTTAATGTTCCAGAAATACTTTGTATCAGGTTTGACTGCTGGAGGTACAAAAGGATAATCTTAAATAGGTTAGACTATATAATGTGAAGACACATTTTATAGTCTTTGCAGACACTTCGCGAAAACTACTTCATGCAAGTATTTTGTGAAGTGTCTTACTCATAATGTAATGAAAAACTTTATGCATAAGGAGGAGCGGAGATGAAAAGAGTACTATCTCTCGTTTTAGTTCCGTTTCTTCTTTTTTACTCCCTTCCGGTGGGTGCAGTTGAAAAAGAAGAACGTAAGTGGCAGGATGAAACCATTTATTTTCTAATGGTGGACCGTTTTAACAACGGGGATACATCCAATGATTTAGATGTAAATATAAAAGATCCGAAAGCTTATCAAGGTGGAGACTTTCAAGGAATTATTGATAAGTTAGATTATATAAAGGATATGGGGTTCACGACGATTTGGATGACACCTATATTTGATAATCAAGATCTTGGATATCACGGCTATTGGATTACTGATTTTTATAGTACTGATGAACATTTTGGTTCCATTGATGATTTTAAAAGACTCGTCGATGAAGCCCATAAACGTGACATTAAAATCATTCTTGACTTTGTAGTAAACCATGTTGGACCGGACCATCAATGGGTGAATGATCCTGAGAAAAAGGATTGGTTTCACGAAAAGCAACCAATGAACTTTAATGATGAAGAAAGCCTGCAAAACGCATGGCTTTATGATTTACCTGATTTAAATACAGAGAACCCAGAGGTGCGAGAGTACTTAATTGATGCTGCTAAATGGTGGATTGAAGAGACGGATGTCGATGGATACAGATTAGATACCGTTAGGCATGTTCCACAAGAGTTTTGGGATGAATTTAATGAAGAGGTAAAATCCGTAAAAGATGATTTTTATATTATAGGTGAAATTTTTGACCGTGACCCTCAGAATATTGCGAAATATAATGGGATTGGGATTGATGGATTTGTTAATTTTCCTCAAGCAGAAGAAATGAGAAACGTTTTTCAAAAACCAGATCAGTCGATGGAACGCTTGTTTAATTTCTTTAAATATAATGAATCTTTCTATGAGGATCCTTACTTAATGGGAAGTTTTATCGATAATCATGATATGACTCGCTTCACGCGATTACTAGTGCAAAATAAAGTATTCCCAGGTACTAGATGGAAGCTAGCACTTACTTATATGTATACAACACCAGGGATCCCAATTGTTTATTATGGTTCTGAAATTGCAATTGACGGTGGTGAAGACCCTGACAATCGTCGATTAATGGATTTCCGTGCAGATAAAGAGTTAATAGAATACATCAGTGAAATAGGATCACTACGTCAGGAGTTACCTGCTTTAACAAGAGGTACCGTAACACCACTTTTCGTTGAAGGTGGAATGGGCATTTTTAAGCGTGAGTATAAGGATCAAACTGTCGTTGTTGCGATGAATAATACTTCAAAATCTCAAGAAGTTGTCTTAGATGCTAGTGTATTAGAGGATGACAAAGAGCTTAAAGGATATCTTACAGCTGACCTAGTTAGAAGCAGTAATGGTAAGTATACAATCATTATTGACCGGGAAGAAGCTGAAATATATGAGCTAAAGGATAAGTCTGGTTTGAATTATGCCTTTATTGCAGCACTTTCAGCAGTTTATATATTGTTTGTTGGATTTATTTATATTGCATGGAAACGTGGCAGAAAAAAGACGAAACAGTAGAGTGAATGTGGGAATGAATACAAATGAATACCCTGTCTTTTTAATGGAACCCTTTATATAAAGGGTTCTTCCAAAATGTTTTGGTTAAAAAATGATTCTCATTTTTTATAATATCTTAAATGTATGAAGATACAGAATATGAAAAAGAACTTTCATAATAGAGAGATCCTTTGCTCTAGAGAGAGGAGGATTAAGATTAATATGGCTGTAACAATAAAAGATGTAGCAAAGCTGGCAGATGTAGCTCCTTCAACCGTTTCACGTGTTATTGCAAACAACCCTAGAATTAGTGAAAAAACAAAGAGACGCGTACGAGAGGCAATGGATCAATTAGGATACCACCCAAACTTTATAGCGAGAAGTTTAGCCAATCAGACAACTCAAGTTCTTGGGTTGGTGTTACCAGAATCAACTGAAACCTTCTCACAAAATCCATTCTTCCCCATGGTACTAAGGGGATTAAGTGAAGGTGCTCACGAAAAGCATTTCGCTCTTCAAATGACGACCGGACAATCTGAAGATGAGATTTATGAAGGGGTCGTACAAATGGTTCAAGGTGGAAGAGTGGATGGAATTGTTCTTCTGTATTCAAAAGTTGAGGACCGGGTTATCATGTATCTGAAGGAAAGAAATTTTCCATTTGTTCTGATCGGTAAACCATTCAAATATACAGAAGAAATCACACATGTAGACAATGATAATTTCCGTGCTACGGTTGAGGTGACCAATTATTTATTAGGGCTTGGGCATGATCGAATAGGATTCATTGGTGGAGACTTAGATCTTGTTGTAACCGTTGAACGACTTCTTGGCTATGAAAAAGCGTTGAGGGACTCGGGAATTGAATTACGAAATGAGTATGTAATTCATGAAGAGTTTCTACGTGAAGGTGGAAGGGAAGCAATCAATGAGCTGATGCAAGTAAACGATCCCCCGACAGCATTGGTGGTAGCAGATGATCTTATGGCATTGGGTGTATTAAATACTCTTGATGAAATGGGAATTTCAGTGCCAGATGATATCTCGATCGTTAGCTTTAATAATATTATGCTTGCAGAGATGTCAAGACCACCATTAACGACGGTAGATATTAATATTTTTGATTTAGGCTATGAGGCTTCCAAAAGCCTTATTCAAAAAATTGAAAATCCAAAAGAACCTGTAAAACGCATTATCGTGAATCATAATATGGTGAAGCGGTTCTCATGTAGTCAATATAATGCATCAAATAAGAAAATTAAAACAATGGCTCAAGAAACGCTCTCTCCTAAAAAATAACCTGTATTTTGTTTTTAAGTATATTAGATTGCAGAAATAAACAAACAGTTATTAGCACTGAGTCGCTTGTAACGGAGGACAAGGAGGATTACCGCCCGCCCCGCGGAAAGCAACGGGTATTGTTCAACACATATATCATTGATCTTAACTACAATTAAACCTACTCGTAAATGATGTCTAAGGACATGATCTACGAGTAGGTTTTTCCTTTTGGTCTTATCCGTTTACAATGGTTCCTCCGTTAATGTGAATAATTTGACCAGTCACATAGCTAGAGTCATCACTTGCTAAATAGACATAAGCTGGACCTAACTCATAAGGTTGTCCGGCTCTTCCTAATGGTGTATTAGCACCAAATGTTGAAACCTGGTCTGCAGAAAAAGTTGATGGGATTAGAGGAGTCCAAATGGGCCCTGGTGCAACACCATTTACACGTATCCCATCAGGAGCAAGGTTTTCTGACAAGGAACGTGTAAAGCTTACGATGGCTCCTTTAGTGGCTGAGTAGTCAAGCAACTCCTTATGCCCTTTATATGCCGTTATTGAAGCAGTGTTAACAATTGAAGATCCTTTCTTCAAATGAGGCAAAGCAGCTTTTGTTAGATAAAAGAACGAAAATATATTTGTTCGAAAGGTTTTTTCAAGTTGTTCAGTTGTAATGTCTAAGAGACTTTTTTGTGGATGCTGCTCTGCTGCATTATTTACAAGGATATCAATGCTGCCGAATTCTTGAATAGTCTTTTCGATTACTTCTTCACAAAACGAAGTGTTCCCTAAATCTCCAGAGAGAAGAAGACATTTTCCGCCTGCATTTTCCACTAATGTCTTACTAACTTGAGCATCTTCATGTTCTTCTAAATAAGGAATAACTACATTTGCACCCTCTGTAGCATAATACCATGCAACGGAACGGCCAATTCCACTATCTCCTCCAGTAATAATGGCGACTTTTCCTTGAAGTTTACCACTACCCTTGTACTTGTCATCGGTATGTTGTGGAACTGGATTCATTTCTTGTGTAGTTCCTGGCTGATGATTTTGATGTTGTGGGGGAAATGTTTGTTTCTGTTTTTGTTGGTTTGTCATGTTATCACTCCTAGTATTGAATGTATCAAATAGCCCATTTAGGTTTGTTTGGATGTTAGAATCCCTTCAGCTTTATATCCTAAAATGTTTACCAAGTCCTTTGGAGATGAAAAGGGAGGGGAATAGCATGTCTCAATTTCCTGTAAATCATTAATTTTAATACCCCCGTAAATGGCTGTAGCTAACACATCAATTCGTTTGTCTACACCATCTCCACCAACGATTTGTGCACCATATATTTTTGCACTATTAGGACAAAAATGTGCTTTTAAATAAACCTTACTTGAATTTGGATAGTATCCAGCATGTGAACCACCTTCATGGTAGACCGTTTTAAACGTAATATTTTGTTCGTTTAACGTTCTTTCATTCAAACCAGTGGTTGCTACTGTCATATCAAAAACCTTTGCAATAGTAGTACCTAGTAAGCCTTTAAAGGCAATGGGTTGTTCCTCTGTTATGTGTCTAGCAATGATATAGGCCTGTCGGTGCGCTGGCCATGAAAGAGGGACTTGTTTAGGCTTATTGGTAATAAAACTAAATGTCTCTGCTGCATCCCCAAGTGCATATATAGATGGATCATCTGTTTGCATATAAGAGTTGGTTTTAATCCCACCTGTTTCCCCTAATGTAAGGTTAGCTTCAGTAGCAAGCTTCGTAATCGGTTTGATTCCAGTTGCAACAATAATAAAATCAGTTTCTATTTCTTTTCCGCTCTTTAAAACAATATGACGATTGGATATTTTACTTACAGCTTCACCTGTTAGAACACCAATATGTTTTTCAATTAGGTGACATTGAACTTTATAAGCGAAGTCTTCGTCAATAATTCCTAATATATGTTCAGAGCGCTCAATAATCGTTGAATCAATGGAAAGATTCTTCAAGTTTTCAGCCATTTCAAGACCAACATAACCACCACCAATAATGACACATTTACTTGGTCGATGATGCTCGATATAATCTTTAATTTGGTCCATTTCATCAATATGTCGTAGTGTGAAATATGGCAAGCTGTCTAGGCCATTAATTGTCGGTATTGTTGCATATGCACCTGGTGCAAGGACTAATTTGTCATATGCTTCTTCAAAGGTTTGTGATGTATGTAAATTCCTCACAGTGACCGTTTTGACTTCTCTATTGATCCTAGTCACTTCATGTTGAATTTGAATCGTAATATTTAGACGACTTGCGAGTTCTTGTGGGGTAGCTGCAAATAATTTTTCTCTATCATCAAAGACTTCCCCGATATAGAAGGGCATGCCACAAGCTCCGAATGAAGTATAGGAACTTTTTTCAAATAGAACAATGTTAGCCTCTTTATCTAATTTTCTAATTTGTGAAGCAGTTGTTGCCCCACCAGCTACCCCACCGATTATGACGATTTTCTTACTCATTTTCATCACTCCAAATAAAAAAGTCGAACGAGTATTATTGTACCCATTCGACAGTCATTCAAATCTTTTATTCCGAGTTGTTACTCTATGTATGATTAACGGTAGTTAACAAATTGAACTTCAACAGTTAAATCAGCCTCGCGTACCATTTGCATAACTTGTTGTAGATCATCTCTACTTTTCCCGCTAACACGAATCTGATCTTCTTGGATCTGGCTTTTCACTTTTAATTTTGAGTTTTTTATTAGAGTATTAATAATTTTGGCGTTGTCTTTATCAATTCCTTGAATAAGATTTGCACGTTGACGTACCGTTCCACCAGAAGCACCCTCAACTTTACTATAGTCCAAATTCTTTATTGGAACTTGTCGCTTAATAAGTTTGCTTATTAATACATCCTTTACTTGATCTAATTTGTATTCGTCATCTGAACTTAATACAAGTGTTTCCTTTTCGAGCTTAATATCACTCTTGCTTCCTTTAAAGTCATAACGATTCTGAATTTCTTTTAATGCAATTTGAATCGCATTCGATACTTCAGAATAGTCAACCTTTGATACAATATCAAATGAATTTTCTTGTGCCACAATACATCCTCCTATTTCCCATACTTATTTCAGTATATACGAACATGAAAAAAACTTGCAAATTGTGAATTCTCTAAATGATGAGGTATTAAAAAGAGTCGAACGGATTCAGGGGTAACCTAACCGTTCGACTCGTGAAGATGTTCAACCTATTTTTATAGATGATCTGTTTTCTTAGAGTATTGATGTTTTCCAGCTTTACGGTTTTTTTCGCGAATCATGTTCTTTTCATGATGTAAAGCTTGATTATCTTGAGCCTTTTTATCATTATCAGATGTTTTTGGCATTAAAGAAACACTCCTTTATCAGTACTTGAATGAAAAGGCGTGGTGCCTTTACAAGACTTCTATTGTATTTTTTCCTAATAGGAGTGTTTTATCCAAAAATCAAGGGTCACGATAATGGTTTTAGGTATTGTATCTTAATTTGTTTAAGACCTTTACGATCTTGAAGCATTTAAAAAGAAAATAGCAAGTGTACCTGGCCCTGAATGGGAACCTACAGCAGCACCAATCATATTAATATACACTTCTTTTGGCTTGAAATGTTCTTCAATCAATGTTTTCATTTCTTGTGCAGACTCTTCGTCATCACCATGACTTATTGCAATCACTTGTTCTGATAGGTTGGTACCACGTTCCTTCATGACTTCAATGATTCTCTTTAGGACTTTCTTTCTTCCACGTAGTTTTTCAATTGGAACAAGCTTTCCGTCTTCTACATGAAGCAACGGTTTAATGTTCAATAGGCTACCGAAGAATGCTGATGCTTTTGATAGACGTCCACCGCGTGCAAGATATTCAAGATCCTCAACAGTGAATAAATGCTCCATGTTCTGACAATCTTTCTCTGCTTGTTGGATAATGTTTTCAGGAGATTCTCCATTTTCCATGGCCTCAACTGCCATCTTGACAACAAGACCACAACCTAATGAAGCACACTTGGAATCAATAATAGTCAGATCTAGATCTGGATATTCTTCTCTTACTTGATCTCGAATCATAACAGCAGTGCGATATGTACCGCTTAATTCAGAAGAAAAGGCAATATATAGTCCTTTTTCTTTTTTCTGTGCTAGCTCAGTGAAGACTGTTTGAAATTTCTCAGGTGATACCTGTGATGTTTTCGGCACATGGCCTTGACGTATTTTTTCAAATACTTCTTTGGGATTAATTGTGATAAGATCCTCATATTCTTGGTTATCTATAAGTACTTTTAATGGGAATAATGTTACATTTTCTTTGTTGTAAAAGCTTGAAGGTAAATCTGAAGCGCTGTCTGCAAAAACTTGGAAGCTCATGGGATGCCCCCCTTTATAGAAATTATTTGTTTACTTAATAGTCTAGCCATATTCTTATTAAATCACAAATTTTTAGTGTTAACCTCATGTTTTTAGGATAAATAAAAAGAATGAATAGGATAATAAATCCAAATGGCTATTTTATTGGGAGGGAGTTTATGAAAAAAGAAGTTCTTTGGTTAGAGACAAAAAAACTTGTTATTGTCATTATTGGTGCTTTGTTAAATGCAATTGCAATGAATTTCTTTTTAATACCAGCTAATGTTTATGCAAGTGGATTTACCGGAATTGCCCAGCTACTATCAGATATTATTAGTGATCTTACACCTTTAAGCTTGTCAACGGGAATTCTATTATTTGTATTAAATATCCCCGTAACTATTTTAGGATGGTTAAAAGTTGGGAAATCATTTACCATTTATAGTTTTATCTCTGTATTTTTTATGTCCTTCTTTCTAGAAGTTATTCCAATTGAAGCACAATCAGGAGACATTTTATTAAATGCTGTTTTTGGGGGTGTAATCGCTGCAGTTGGTGTCGGAATAACCCTTAAATGGGGAGCCTCGACAGGTGGTATGGACATTGTTGCAATGATTCTTTCGAGAATGAAGGATAAGCCTGTAGGTACGTATTTCTTTATAATGAATGCAGTGATTATTGTAACAGCTGGTTACTTATACGGATGGGAAAAAGCATTATATACACTTGTTACTTTATACGCATCTACAAGGGTAATTGATGCTATTCATACACGTCATGAAAAGCTAACCGCGATGATTGTTACGAAGAAAGCAGATGAACTAAAACACGCCATCCATTCAAAACTTGTACGTGGAATTACAACAGTACCTGCAAAAGGGGCTTTCTCAGGAGAGCAAAAAGAAATGATGATTATTGTGATTACAAGATATGAGCTGTTTGAACTAGAGCGTGTAATAAAAGATGTTGATCCCAATGCCTTTACAAATATTGTTCAAACGACAGGAATCTTTGGTTTTTTCAGAAGAGAGTAAATCATATTCATTCGACTCATACTATAAAAAAACATCATGGAAGGGGAATTACGCTTTTGAGATTATTATGTGCACTGTTAATTTCATTTGGTCTTACAACCATTTTCCCTCAGCTAAATGCTCATGCTACATTTATTAGTGAAAATAGCTTAACATTGAATGATAAACCTGTAAATGGTACAGCATTTCGTCATGTTCAAGTGAAAAAGTGTGAGTCAGAATATACAATTACCGGGGAAGCAAAAGTAAAGCTTGGAAGTTTTTATTATTCTCTAGAGGATGGTCACAATATCCTTATCCAAGAAACACTACAAAAAGTAAACAAGGAAGCACCGAATTGGACACCATTTAAAATTATCATCAATTTGAAGGATCACGCCTCTAACCGAAGTTTAATCCTAAAACTTTACGAACGAGATGAAAAAGACGGAAAGATTATTAATGAGCAGCTTATAAATATAAGATAGGGACGGACCTGAAAGGTCCGTCCCTATTTATTATATCTGATTTAGCTCGTTTTGCATTTGTCGAAGTTGTGCTTGTTCGGCAGTGGTTGAGTTAGCGTAAGCGGATGACAAGGCATTTTTCGCCTTGCTTACAGCGGTTTGGAGTTCTGCTCCTTGACCTTGTGCAGAAGCCTCTTTTGCTTGTTGCACAGATTCTCGAGCTTGCTGATATAATGGATTTGCCATTATTCAATTCCCCCTAAGGAAGACTCCTCTACTTTTGCAAGCTTTTGCTCTTCTGCTTCAGCATATGTTAAATGATAAGGAATACGCTGATCATGCTGTGCTACTGCAATTTTGCCTTGTTGAGTAAAACGTCTAGACTTACTGCTTCTGCTTCTACCCATTCACGAACACCCCTTTTACGAGCTTTTAAAAGACGCTTACGTGCGTCCATTCATTAGTATGGTTTAATATGAACGGTTTAAAAGGAAGAATATTTGCCATCGTTTCCAATTAAATTCTAAAATAATCTTTTAAAAACACACCGATGCCGTCTTTCTCGTTTGTATCTGTTATTTCGTTTGCGATACTTTTTAGTTGGCTTATGGCATTACCCATTGCAACCCCTGTTCCAGCATATTCAATCATTTCTAAGTCATTATCTTCATCACCAAAAGCGATAATTCGTTCCTTGGGTATATTGTAATATTGCGCAACTCTGTCAATCCCAACAGCTTTGCTTAAGCCAGATTTCACAATCTCAATAACATGCCATGGTGCAGCCCATCTACGGTGATCAATAACTTCGGCATGAACATCGTCGAGATGGCGTCTTATTTCAGCAACATGCTCCTCTTCTGCGTGTATAAGCATTGCGGTAGGATGGTCTGGTAGTACTTTCCGTAAGTCCCCTGTTGTAATCTGAGGTTCTCCAAATGAGAAGACATCAATAAGCTTTTCGTCATGATAGTGGAAAAACACATCATCAGTGATTTCTGCAATAATGTTATGGAATGTAAAATCATGACATGCCTCAACAATATCCTTCGCAATGTTTAAGTCAAGAGGTTCATGAAAAGAGCCCCAGTTTGCTTTCATAGGATGATGTACAAAGGCACCATTGAAATTGACTATAGGGGATTGTAACTGCAGTTCATTATAATACATTTCACTTGCGCGGTAAGGACGACCTGTAGCAATCATAACCTCGTGACCAAGGTCTTTTAGTTTGAATAGAACATCTTTGGTCTGTGAAGATACTTTTTTCTCATCAGTAAGTAGGGTACCGTCTAAGTCAAGAACTATAAGGTGTTTTTCTTTCATACTCATTTTTAAAAACTCCTATCTTTTAATTAATCACAGGTTATTTTCAAAAGATTTTGCTTATCAATGAAAATTTCATAGTGTAATGGAGCGGAAGACACTTGACTTCCTCCACGTGGAAAACAAGTGTTTAAAGCGCAATGGAACGAACATGTTACTGAAAGTATAAGTTAAATTTAAAAGCAACAAAGTAAGAGAAAAAAGCGTAAACATAACTCTAGTTTAGCTTGTTTAAAAATTATAAGTCCAGTAACGAGTCATTAATTCTTTGATTGTGATGGTAATGATTATACATTTTAATAGAAAAAGGATATTATTGGTAGTGTTGGGTTTTTGAAAGGAGTATTTTAATGAACATTACAGTTAAGAAAGAATACATCAATAGCATTCCAGTTTTACACATAGTAAAAGATAACCTCCTACATGAGGAGCTACCAACGGTTATATTTATTCATGGAATAACCAGTGCAAAAGAACACAATTTGCATTATGCCTATTACCTTGCGGAAAAGGGAATTCGTGTGATGTTACCAGATTGTTTATATCATGGTGAGAGACAGGAAGAAATAACGGAAAATAATCAAAGACTTCAATTATGGAATATCGTCATAATGAGCATTCAGGAATTGGATACAATAAAATCATATTTACTTGATAAGGGTTGGTCTAAGCGAGAGAGAATCGGAGTAGCAGGAACATCAATGGGCGCTATTGTTACGTTAGGGGCGTTGAAAAAGTACAACTGGATTCATAGTGCTGTTTCATTAATGGGGTCTCCAGCATATGTTCAATTTGCTTCAGGACAAATTGAGTATTTTAAAGATCAAGGCCTAGATGAAACATTTTCTGAATCAGAATTAAGATCTATTTTAACAACCCTTGAGGAATATGATCTATCTATGAGTCCGCAAAATCTTAAAACTCGTCCGTTGCTTTTCTGGCATGGTAAGAAAGATCCAGTAGTTCCGTATGGTTTGGCCTTTAATTTTTATCAAGATGTTTTACATGTGTATGAAGAAGTAAATCTATCGCATCAACTTCAATTTGTAACAGATGAGGTAGCAGATCATAAGGTGACTAGGGAAGGTGTACGCGCATTCGTTCAATGGTTTGAAACCCATTTGCTAGAGGCTTAATCATTTTTATTCCCTTGGATAATCTGTTAAGATTATGAATAATAAAAGAGTAGAATGGAGTGATGAAGATGGATCAAGATTTAAAAGATAGCATTATGGGTGCACTAGAACAAGTAGTGGATCCAGAGCTTGGTATAGACATTGTAAATTTAGGTTTGGTTTATGACGTAGATTTAAATGACGAAGGTGTATGTGAGGTTGAAATGACATTAACTTCAATGGGGTGTCCGTTAGCAGGAACAATTGTGGACCAAGTTAAAGCGGCAACTCAAGACCTTCCTGAAGTTAAAGAAACTGAAGTGAATATTGTTTGGAATCCACCGTGGAGTAAAGATAAAATGTCACGTTATGCTAAAATTGCGCTAGGGATACGCTAAAAAAATGGTGACTCGTTAAAAGGATATCCTTTTTATGAGTCACCATTTTTGTGAAATTCGTGAGGCCTAATCAATTCTACATATTTCAATTGGGCAATTCTCACAATTTATTTCATCTTTAAGATATTGGAGATTGTGAATTATTAACTGTCCCTTATCAATTGATAGAACCTCTTCTTTTTTTAACTCATTGAGTAAACGATTAACGACTTCTCTAGATGTTCCGCAAAAATTTGCGATCTCCTGATTTGTTAACGTCAAGTCAATAAATATTCCATTATCTACTTTCTTGCCATAGCTGTTTGTTAACCGAATTAAGGTCGAAAAGACAGCTCCTTTTTTTCCATGAAGAAGTAAATCACGGAACTTTGTTTGATTTTTTTGATTCTGTAATTGAACCCATTGTAACCAACCTAACACTAATTCCGGTTGTTGTGAGAGCTTACTTTCAAACTCTTCTTTTGAGATTGTATACACGACTACATCTTCTAATGCCTTACCACTAAGCATATAAGTGGATTCTTTACAGAATAATGTTACTTCTCCAATAACATCACCAGGAGAACTAAGCCTTAATGTTAATTCTCTTCCATCAGGAATGACTTTACTTATTTGGATCGTACCCTGTTTAAGATAAAACACTTCCTTAGAACTAGTACCTTCTTGAAAAAGGAATTGTCCTTTTGGAATTTTTTTTACTAGAGGATTCGTATGAAACAAATCAATAATTTCCTCAGGTATTTTATTCGGATGCTCCATGTCATCACACCTTATAACGCATTTTATACCATTTTCAGCTTTCTGTATAAATTAGTCAATATACTATCAGTTTAGAACTAGCTTTACTGATATATGTTACCAATTAGGCGAATAGTAATACTGCTGCTCCAGCGATAAAGCAATAAATAGCAAAATATTTTAAATTGCCTCTTGCCATAATATTCATAAACCACTTGAGTGAGAAATAAGAAGCAATTAAAGAACCAATAAATGCAACTAAATATGGAAGCCACATTGAACCGATATCACCAGTAAGTAAGTCTTCAATTCCAAAGACCATAACGCCGACACTTACCGGGATGTATAAAAGAAACGAATAACGGAGGGCGGTTTCTTGATTTAACCCTCTTCCCATAGCAGCAACAATAGTAGCACCTGAGCGACTGATTCCGGGAATCAGCGCAACAGCTTGAGCTAGTCCAATAATAATGGCATCTTTACCAGATAAATCACCATCAAATTTTCTGCCTCGGAGATTGCGTATGAGCCATAATGCAATTCCTGTAATAATAAGAGTAATTGCTACCGTTTTTACTGAGGATAGTTTTTCAATTTCATCGTCAAATAATATCCCGATAACACCTGCTGGTATTGTTCCAATGATCAGGTAAACAATAAAATTAAAGTCCCGTTTGGTTTCAGGTGTTTTCGTATTAAAAAACCGGAGACCATTTACAATAAGTCTTGTTAAGTCTTTTCGATAGATGATTAACACCGCAAACAATGAAGCTGTATTCACAAGTACCTCAAACGTTAAACTTGGATTATGAATTCCTAGGAAATGTTGAGCTAATTGTAAATGTCCGCTAGATGAGATGGGAATTGGTTCTGTAACTCCTTGAAACACGCCTAAAAATAAGTAGATGAGCAAATCTTGCAAGGTAACATCATTCATAAAAAAAGTCCTCCAACTTTATTTTTTCCCTAATTTCTTATTTAACACTATATAGGTAAAGACTGTAAAGAGGTTTTCCAGCATATAAATAATTTCTAATGAAGACTACATATTTCCATTAACAATAATGAATGAACAAAGAAGATGAAAGAAAAAATAAAAGAGAACCTATAGCTATAAAGGAGGAGTTTATAATGGGACAACCTAGACATTTCCGAGGTGGAGAAAAAGCTCCAAACAATGGAATATATATAGAGATAGGTGAAACAGGTAGTGGTGTTATGAATCCGAAGAAGATAAAGCTTAAAGCAGGAGATCGCTTTCCAGAAAATTCAAATCATAACAGACACTGGACTTACATGCCAAAGTTTAAATAAATTCCATTGACGAGACTAGCGCATGCTTATTGACCTAGTGAAAAACTCAATTATTAGGTAGGGTTTTTAAAATCAGTCGCTTATTGTTAGATAGTATCGTCTTGGAAAATAGCAGTCCAAAAAGGGGCTGCTATTTTATTATGTAATGTACTATATAGGAGCAGCTTTATGACATGGGGCATGCGGACATTTATTCCGTTAATTTAGCTTAATACAAAGAATTTGGGCTTTAAACGGACATCTGTTCCTCTATTTGACTGAATTAAGGCCATTCTTTTACTGAAAATTGATTATAACGGAATAAATGTCCATTAGCACTTAAAAAAGAACGATATTTAGTGAAATAAAGGAATAAATGTCCTCTACCAATTTGCTTTGTCGCGAATGGAGGCTTTTGTTAAAAGTAGAGTCATTTGTAAACGGTGAACATCATTCATCTAAGCGAATGAATAGCCATAGTGGCTGAATAAAATACGTATGATTTTACTTTCAATCAGCAAGTGAATTCGCTATAGAAGTCACAAGGCCACAATACATATTTCAATGTCCTGAAGAGATCAGGTGATGATCGTCGCCTACGCTTCAAAACTTCTGATAGCCCACAAGTCATGTTTAGTCTTTTTAACAGGATATTACTTACATAATAGTAAAAAAACGATTATAATAGGTCAAAAAAGGTCAGGTGAAGTTCATTGAATGCTGAACAAATGACGTATTCACTTCAAGAAGGATTAGCATCATCGCAAAGCATCTGCAAGGAACGAAATCATACCGATATTTCAGTTTTTCATCTGTGTAGTGCACTGTTACATTTACAGGAAACAATTCTAGGGACTATTTTAGAAAGAGTAGGCTTAGATATAAACGGATTTAATCAATTTTTAACAAGTAAGTTAGATGAAATGCCCTCCGTAATTGGAGAGAACATTCGTTATGGGCAACACCTGTCTTCAGATACGCATACTTTATTCCAATATGCTGAAGAGTTAATGACAAAGATGAATGATGATTTCATGTCAGTCGAGCATATCGTTCTAGCAATATTCAAACTTAAAAATCATGCAGTTACACGTTATATAAAGAGTAAAGGGATATCGGAATCTACTATAAAAAGTAAAATAGACGAGATCAGAGGTGGAGAACACGTGACAACACCAAATCCAGAAATAAAATATGAAGCCTTAAAAAAGTACGGTCGTGACCTAGTTGCTCAAGTGAAAAATGGAAAAATGGATCCTGTTATCGGTCGAGATAGTGAAATCCGTCATGTTATAAGAATTTTATCTAGGAAAACCAAAAATAACCCAGTCTTAATTGGAGAACCTGGTGTAGGGAAGACGGCTATTGTTGAGGGTCTTGCTCAAAGGATTGTTAGAAAGGATGTTCCTGAAGGACTTAAAGATAAAACAGTTTTTGAGTTAGATATGAGCTCTTTAATCGCAGGTGCTAAGTTCCGAGGAGAATTTGAGGAGCGTTTAAAAGCTGTTCTTCAAGAAGTCAAAAAAAGTGAAGGAAGAATTATCTTATTTATAGATGAAATACACACGATTGTTGGAGCGGGAAAAACCGAAGGAGCGATGGATGCTGGAAATATCCTAAAGCCAATGCTTGCTAGAGGAGAGCTTCATTGTATTGGAGCAACGACTTTAGATGAATACCGAAAATATATTGAAAAAGATCCCGCTTTAGAGCGACGATTTCAACAAGTGTTGGTACAGGAACCCAATATTGAAGATACGATTTCAATTCTTAGGGGGTTAAAAGAGAGATTTGAAATTCATCATGGTGTAAATATTCATGACCAAGCATTAGTCGCCGCAGCTACTCTTTCAGATCGATATATATCTGATCGTTTTCTCCCGGATAAAGCCATTGATTTAGTTGATGAAGCATGTGCCATGATACGTACAGAAATTGACTCAATGCCCACTGAATTAGATGAAGTAACAAGACGTGTGATGCAACTTGAAATTGAAGAAGCAGCACTAAAAAAAGAAAAGGATACTACGAGTCAAAGCAGATTAGAGCAGCTTCAATTAGAATTAGTTGAACGAAAAAGAAAAGCCAATTCAATGAAAGAAAAGTGGCAATTGGAGAAACAAGGGTTACTAGAGGTACAAGAAAAACGGGAGGAGCTAGAAACGCTCCGTCACGGATTGGAAAAAGCGGAAAGCGAATACAATCTTGAAAAAGCAGCTGAATTACGCCACGGAAAAATTCCTGCTGTAGAGAAGGAACTTTTACAGCTTGAAATGAACATGTCTTCCAATAGAGAGGGAAGATTAATACGTGAGGAAGTAACAGAGGAGGAAATTTCTTCAATCGTAGCAAGATGGACGGGAATCCCTGTTACAAAATTAGTAGAAGGGGAAAGAGAAAAGCTTCTAAGATTAGAGAATATACTGCAGGAACGAGTTATAGGACAACAGGAAGCGGTTGAACTCGTAAGTGATGCGGTTCTTCGAGCGAGAGCAGGTATAAAGGATCCACACCGCCCAATCGGATCGTTTGTCTTTCTTGGACCAACGGGTGTTGGGAAAACGGAATTAGCCAAAACGCTTGCACAAGCTTTATTTGATCATGAAGAACAAATGATTCGAATTGATATGTCAGAGTATATGGAAAAACATGCAGTTTCTCGTTTAGTTGGGGCCCCTCCAGGTTATATTGGCTATGAAGAAGGTGGTCAATTAACAGAGGCTATTAGAAGGAAACCTTATTCCGTAATTTTACTTGATGAAATTGAAAAAGCACATCCTGATGTTTTTAATATTCTACTACAAATGCTTGATGATGGTCGAATCACAGACTCACAAGGTAGAACAATTGATTGTAGAAATACTGTCATTATTATGACGTCAAATATAGGGTCCTCACATTTGATTGACAACGCACAAGGGGACGGGAATATCACTCCAGAAACAAAGGAGCTTGTTCTATTGCAGCTTCGTCAAGCATTTCGGCCAGAGTTTTTAAATCGTATTGATGACATTATTTTATTTAAACCACTCAGTATTGATAACATAAAAGGAATCGTTGATAAACTATTACAACAACTGCAGGAGAGGTTAGCAGAACAACAGATGACTGTTGTCATAACGGATCGTGCAAAGAGTTTTATTGCTCATGCAGCTTATGATCCTATTTATGGTGCTAGGCCGTTAAAGAGATATCTTCAAAGACATATTGAGACAAAGCTAGCAAGGGAGATTGTTGCAAATACAATACCCGCAAATAGTGAAATCGCAATAGATATTCAAGATGAAGAGTTTGTTATTGATGTTAAATCAATGAATGACCAATAAGAAATTCTGACTACAAAAAGAGGAGAAAGACATTTAGGTATAGAACCTTTTTTGTCTTTCTCCTAATTATGTACATACTTTAGACATATATATGAGAAAAGGATGATTTTTAAAATCATCCTCTCAATAATTCCTTAATGTTTTTCAGCAGTATTAGCAGGGATAACAAGTGTGATAGCGAATACCAAAATGGTAGCAACTACTGCAACAATTAGTCCAGTTTCAAAGTGGAATGCAGCTTGGTTCATTGAACTCACTACGTATGTTACCATTTCAGATAATAAGAAAATCCAGAAAAAAGTAAAAAAGAATCTCATATTAAATCACCTCTAAATTTATTTCTCATCTATGTAAAAGATGATAACTACCAGTTCATCCTTTTTATCTTACCACAGGTTATATAATTAATAAATAAAATTGTAACCCCTATCAAAAAAGAACCGAAACTAGGCTAATCCCCTTACAAAACAAAATCTATTACATAACATATTATGATTGATTATGTTTATCGGAACATGATTCATGAAAGGTAAAGATCAATCATTAACCGAACGAAAAGAGCGTTATTTTACATTAATAATATAAAAATTCAACAAAGTTTTTACCATTTAGAGAAAATTTTAATAATGAAAAAAGGAGAATTCCTAATGAAGCATCGTAAATTTCAATTAGGAGACGAATGGTGTATCGTACATTACCCTGAACGTCCTAATGGGTTTGCTGTAATGATATTAGGTGATCATGATCACTATGTCGATCAAAAGAATAGTTTTTGGCTTCAACAGGAAGGAAAAAGACAGATAGTGGAGCAGTTAACGTCTAGTGGATACCTTGTTCTCTATTCTAATCTGTATGGAGCCAATTGGGGAAGTGAAGCTTCTGTTCAATTAGCGAAAAGGTTATATCAATATGTAAAAAGAAGTGAAATAATTAATGGCAAAATTCATATTTTAGCTGAAGGTATGGGAGCACTAGTTCTTAAAAATTTATATCCAATGATGGAAAACGAAGTTCGTTCAATTGTACTTTTCTCTCCATGTGTATCGTTGTATACTCACTACTTACAAGAAAAGGAACAGAAATTTTTTTTCAAAAAACTATTAAAAGAAGTATCGGTTTCTTTTGATATACAAGAAGGCGATTGTGAATTTTTCTTAAAGCATCAAATAAATGATGATCAAGTATTTAAAGAAATAGAGGCACCCATTTATATTGTGCAATGGACATCATTAAGCAGATATAAAAATCAATTCTCATTAATCAAGGAAGTATATCAAGCAAGGATAGAAAAAGAGAAAGCGACAGATTTATTTTACGTTATACCTGAAAAGAGAAACACCCTAGGAAATAAGTTTATTTCCTATTTTACTAAGCATGAAACACAACTATAAAACGAATTTTTATGGAAGGTGAAAAAATGAAAGAAGCTATTGTTTTTGCTTCACAACGGTTCCTAGGGTTTGAAATTTGTAGGGCACTACTAGAACAAGGGGTTGAAGTTTTAGCAATAGATGATTTTAACAAAGTACAAGATAAATGGCTTGAAGTGGGACGTAATGCAAATATTAAGTATATACCGTTAGATGAATGGAATGAGGAAATCTCAGATCAAGTACGAATATTTATTCCCTATTATGATGAAATTGATGGGGGGAGTATTGCGTGTCTAGATAACATTACTCGGATAGTTAAAGGTGTTGACACTCATACCGAGGTTCATGTTATACAACTAGTCGCAACCTGTACAGAGCAATATGTACAAAACCTCCCCATAGATTCAAAAAGATGTAGAAATATAAAAGTAACAACGATTTATATCCCAACCCTAATTGGACCGTACCAACCGAATTGCTTCTTGGCTTCTCAATTATTGCAAGATACGAACCTGTCGTTTGATGTTGTGGAATATGTTGATGATTCTAATGACCTTCTCTATGTTCGTGATGCTGCAGACTATATAGTAAACTGTCATAAATCAGGAAGTATTCTACTACAATCCGTTGAAGAAAAAAGTTGGCTAAATGCCATGAAATGTCTTAAAGAAGATGTGCAAATACCCACAGAAGAAAGTCAAAAGAACATCATAGCAACAGAAAAGGTGAAAATTGCTCCCTCTAAGTCCTATAAGAAAATACTTGCGGAACAGCGGAAACATAATTTCTAGTGGAAATTTATTACTTGTTTAAGTTTTTCTTTTCACTATGTCTAGTTAAAGGGTAAAATGTAGAATGAATCCTAGATAATAGGTAATGTTCTCTCTACGTCTCATCGGCTCAGGAGGAGTTGATGCAAAAATGATTAGACATATTGGATTTATATTCATTATTATTTTCTTATTAGGAACGATGGCAGGTTGTGCCTCTTCAAAGCAGACAAATCAAATGAAAAAAGTTGGTTTGCTTGTACCTGAAACAATAAATGATCAAGTGTGGGGAACAAAGGGCTATAAAGGCTTACTAAAAATACAATCAGAATATGATGTAGACGTATTTTATAAAGAGAGCATGGACACACAAGAAAAAATTATTGCTGCGGTACAAGAGTATAGTGAGAATGATGTGAATCTCATTTTCGGACATGGTAGTGAATACTCACACATTTTTAATGAATTAGCAGGAGACTTTCCTGACATTCATTTTGTAAGCTTTAATGGGGATGCAACTGAAGCAAATACTACAAGTCTACAATTTGAAGCTTATGCAATGGGGTATTTTGCGGGAATGGTAGCAGCAAATCAATCTAGTACGAAAGTATTAGGAATGGTTGCTTCATTTGATTGGCAGCCTGAAATTCAGGGATTTATCGATGGTGCAACATTTCAAGATAATCAATCAAATGTTTTGGTTAAGTATACAAATGATTGGAACGACACTGCATTAGCAGTGGAACTACTAGACGAACTATTAGAAGAAAATGTTGATGTTGTATATCCAGCAGGCGATAGTTATAGTGTCGTTCTGATAGAAAAGCTTAAAGAAAAAGGACTTTTTGCTATTGGATTTGTCTCGGATCAATCTGATTTAGGTGAATCTACAGTTCTTACGAGTACGGTTCAGCATGCAGACAAGCTATATTCAGTTGTAGCAAGGCGTTTAGCCCTAGGAAAACTAGAATCTGGTAACCTTACATTTGACTTTCAAGATGGAGTGATTACAATGGGGAAATATAGTCCTGTTGTTCCAAAAGAATTCCAAAAAGAGATGGAAGGCTATGTTCAGGACTATATCAATACAGGTAAATTGCCAAATAAAGGAGTAGAGTAAAACGATGAACGAAGATAAAACGCAACAGTTTATGCAAATTGCCATGAAGTACTTACCAGAGGCGAAAATGAAATTAGAGCAATCTGGCATTGAATTTACAATGGATATGCTACCACCATTTATGGAGTTATTCACAAAAGTTATGAATGAAGCCTATGAGTTAGGTAAGAATGAAACGAATACATAAAAAATAGAACATAATAAAAAAAGGAGGACTTTCTCTTTGCAACGTACTTCGTTGATAAAGAAGAAAGAATCTCCTTTTTATTTTTGCGTTTTCCCATGCTAGAGGAAAACTTAGAGTGTTTCCCACTTCAATAGTACAAAGTTTAACTTGATTCAAGAATAATTTACTGTGGGAAAGAAAAAGTTGTTTACATGAGAGAATGTATAGATTAACGGAATCTTTAAGATTGTTTAAACTTATCAATAAAAGGCATGACTTTTTTATAGAGTGGTTTCAATTCAGAGACGGATCCCATTAAAGTTTCAACATGCTCCATTATTTTAATAAAATCAATGGAAGGTTCTCCTTCCTCTGATACACTTTCAATAGCCTCATCATCCTCTAATTCAGCTTGCGATAAGGTTTCTTCATCGTCTGTTTTTTGCAGACGGTTTCCAAACATCATTTTGTCAAATGGATGACTGTTCTTTTGTTCTGACATGTCACTGCCTCCTTTCCTCTACTAATTACAGTATGTAAAAAGGGCTATGTTAGGATAGACGAATGTATATGCCTCAGAACAATAATTAAAAAATATTGCAGGGATAGAAGAAATTCGTTAAAATTAGTACCAAGTCATAATAATTGATAATAAGTTATAGAAAGTGCTCTTGTTAGAGTATTCGTTCGTCAAAGAGGAGGGTGGGTTCCTACCCATCACCCATATAGGTAACAGAATAAAAGATAAAATAGAAAGAAGGGATTCCGATGAACGCAGGTGTAATTGGAATTGGTCGTTATTTGCCAGAAAAAATTATTACGAACCTGGATTTAGAAAAAAGAATGGATACTTCTGATGAATGGATTCGTACAAGAACAGGCATTGAAGAAAGACGAATTGCTACAGACGATGTGGATACATCTGATATGGCTTTTGAAGCTGCAACGAAGGCGATTGAAAATGCAGGGATTACAGCCGAGGATTTAGATTTAATTCTTGTTGCAACCGTTACCCCTGATCAACCCTTCCCTAGTGTTTCGTGTATGATTCAAGAAAAACTAGGGGCGAAAAGAGCGGCTGCAATGGATGTAAGTGCTGCTTGTGCGGGTTTTATGTATGGTATGATTACAGCAAAGCAATTTATTGAAAATAATGCCTATAAGCATATTCTTATTGTAGGAGTAGAGAAGCTATCCAAAATTACAAACTGGGAAGACCGTAATACTGCTGTCCTATTTGGTGATGCTGCTGGTGCTGTTGTCATGGGCCCAGTTTCAGAAGGAAAGGGAATTCTTTCTTTTGAACTAGGATCTGACGGTTCAGGTGGTGGACATCTTTACCAGAATGAGAATGATCATATTTATATGAATGGAAGAGAAGTCTTTAAGTTCGCAGTTAGACAAATGGGTGAATCAAGCGAAAGTGTTATTGAAAAAGCTGGATTGAAAAAAGAGGATGTAGATTTTCTTATTCCTCATCAAGCGAATATTCGTATTATGGAGTCAGCTAGACAACGATTAGATTTACCAATCGAAAAAATGTCTAAAACCGTACATAAATATGGTAATACATCCGCAGCTTCTATCCCGATTTCATTAGTAGAGGATATTGAAGAAGGTAGAGTGAAGGATAATGATGTTCTTGTAATGGTCGGTTTTGGTGGTGGTTTAACCTGGGGTGCTATTTGCATGCGTTGGGGACGTTAACTTTACCAATTTTATTCAAACCGTTTTGACTAGAATTAAACTTTTATAAACATTGAGTCAAGCAAAGGAGTTGGGATTTGTGGGAAATAAACGTGTAGTAGTAACAGGACTTGGAGCTGTAAGCCCACTAGGAAATGATGTACAAACAACATGGAATAATATCGTTGAAGGTAAATCAGGGGTTGGCCCATTAACTAGACTAAATCCAGATGACTATCCAGCCAAAGTAGTAGCAGAGGTTAAGGACTTTGATATAGAACAATATGTAGAAAAGAAAGAAGCACGAAAGATGGACCGCTTTACACATTATGCTGTTGCAGCTTCCATGATGGCAATTAAAGATTCAAAGCTAGACATCAATGAATCTAATGCTCACCGCGTTGGAGTTTGGATTGGTTCTGGGATTGGAGGAATGGAAACATTCGAAAATCAATTTGAAATGTTCCAAAAAAGAGGATACCGTCGTGTAAGTCCATTCTTCGTACCAATGATTATCCCTGATATGGCTACAGGACAAGTTTCAATCTTACTCGGAGCAAAAGGCGTAAACTCATGTACTGTAACAGCGTGTGCGACAGGAACGAATTCTATCGGTGATGCCTTTAAGGTTATTCAACGTGGAGATGCAGATGCCATGATTACGGGTGGAGCTGAAGCGCCTATTACAAGAATGTCAATGGCGGGGTTCTGCTCTAATACAGCACTATCAACTAATCCGGATCCTTCTAGTGCTTCAAGACCGTTTGATGCGAATCGTGATGGATTTGTAATGGGTGAAGGTGCAGGAATTGTTGTAATTGAAGAACTTGAACACGCATTACAGCGTGGAGCAACGATCTATGCAGAAATCGTAGGCTATGGCTCTACTGGTGATGCCTATCATATAACAAGTCCAGCTCCAGCAGGTGAAGGTGGAGCGCGGGCGATGATGATGGCATTAGAAGACGGTGGCGTAAATCCTGAAGAGGTAGACTATATTAATGCGCATGGTACAAGTACACCCTATAATGATAAGTATGAGACAATGGCTGTAAAGGAAGTCTTTAAGGACCATGCATACAAGCTTGCTGTAAGTTCAACAAAATCGATGACTGGACATCTACTAGGTGCTGCTGGTGGCGTAGAAGCAATCTTCTCCGTGCTGGCGTTAAAAGAAGGCATTCTTCCGCCTACAATTAATTTAGAAACACCAGATCCAGAGTGTGATTTAGACTATGTGGCGAATGAAGCACGTCACAAACAAATATCCTATGCGATGAGTAATTCCTTAGGATTTGGTGGTCATAATGCAACGTTAGTATTTAAAAAGTATCAATAAGTTATATATAACCTGACCGTAACGTGAGTATAAACACGTACGGTCAGTTTTTTTATGGACATAAGGTCACATCTAAACAAATTGCTTACATATAATACAGTGATTATATTGTAAGGGAGCGGACTACAATTGCCAATTGCACCGACAGATAAATGGTTAAAAGAAGACTTCGATGCCCCGATAAAGTTTTTTTCGAGGATGGATATACCTGATCAAGAGAAGATGTCCTTTTATGAGTATTTACAAAGTCATGGAATGTATAGACCTTCAAGAATAACAGAGAACATATACACTGAACTAGTTGAAAAAAAAGCGTGGAATACCTTTGCGAAGTATGAAAAGAAGTATCAAGTGAAATGGAATGGACCAAGTGTACCCATTTATATTTTCCCAGTCCAACAGAATTTTGGAATTTTTTCAAAGAATATAAGTAAATCAGGAGTGTCGTTTAAGGATAAAATTTTCTTTTTTATTTCTCCTGAAGAAGATGAAAAAGAGTGGGAGTCCGTTTTTGTACATGAGTATCATCATTGTACGAGGATGAAGCATCTTAAAAAAAAGAAGCATTACACGCTTCTCGATTCCATTATCTTTGAGGGTTTGGCAGAATATGCAGTGAAAGAATATTGCGGTGAAGAGTATCTCTCTAAATGGGTTCATTCCTATAGTGATGAACAGTTAGAAGAATTTTGGAAACGACTAGTAATAGATGAGCTTACATTAGGTCAAGACAACCCAAGGCATGATCAAATCTTAAAAGGGAAAGGAAACTATCCGCAAATGCTGGGATATGCAATCGGATATCATTTGGTGAACCAATATAGTAAAAACTCCGGAGAACATACAATACAAATGCTTTGCAGAGAATCTTCAGAGTTTTTGTAGCTGCTTTATAAGATGAATGGTTTTGAGCTATTTATAATAGCTCTATTTTTTTTGGTCCTCATACAGAGTTTACCATAGGCTAACTCAGTCATATCCTTCTATTTCTTTCATACAATATAGTATGTTAGGACGAGCTCCAGGAGATTTTCATAGAATCTGATTGTAAAGGAAGAAGGTATCGTGCTAAGACTATTTATTATGTTTATTGGATTTGGACTAGCAGTAGCAGGTGGCGTTAGTCTAATTATTTATCTAAACCTATTAACGACTGGTTTGTCATTTACGGGATATTTATATTTTGTTTCAACGAAGGTAGAGTGTTATTTATTCATTGTTGGCATTATCATCATCACGATCGCTATCTATAGTCCAAAAAATAGAAAAAATAGCCCTCCACTCTAATTGCTTTTCCTATTAAGGAATAAATTTACACTAAAATGCCTATACTGAATGACAAATATAGATTGAAGCGAGGGGTCAATCATGTTATATCTTCATGATGTATGGGTTAACTGGTTTGAAGGTGAAGAAAATGGATATAATGTCTGTCACTTTCATGAATGGAGAAAAGATGATGTCATCGAACTGCTTGACCAAGTACCACTAATTAAGGTGAATTCTACGTTATTTCATTACATTGAAAACGACCTTTCAGAGCTGCCACAACAGTTACTGGATGACATTTATCAGAAAGCCTATTTAAGAAAGAATCACGAGAGAATCCAATTAGATTATTGCTTTATTGTTACAGATGGAACAGGCATCTTAGCTGTAGACACAATTGGATATTCAATACCTATTCGGAAAAGTCGTTTAATCCCAAGACAAGAGCAATTGGTTTATGAAATGGTGGAAGATCATAAAGATACTCACTACAGCTTCAGACCAGATGTTAAAGATCAAAAAGACTATCATATTTTATCGCCTAGTCCGGTTATGATGAGTGGATTGACGAGAAAAGAAAGACAGTTAAAACAACTGTTATTCATGGCGATGGATCAATTATATACAGCTAAGAATACTTCAGAAGTTCGCTATTGGTACACTGAATGGGCACCGGATAAATATGAAACGATTCAGGGATTAGATTTTGAAGAACTATGGGAAATGCTCTACCGTGATTTAAAGGATGGGTGGACAGAAAAACATTCATTACTATGTTCCCGCCTGATTAAAGGACAACCTTTCTTTGAGAAACTTTGGGAGATGGAGCATAGGCCAAAAGTAAATTAGTCGTATGGAAAAGGGACAAGCTTTTTTGCTTGTCCCTTTTAGAATTATCTTATAAGTCTTTAGTAGATTTCATGCTTTGAAGTCTAACCAAATGGAGCCTGAAGTCTTTATCTATGAGTTAAAGACTTCAGGGTCCGTAAGCAGTGAGATTATAACTCAACTATATTAAAAAGCATAATGAAATCTTACCGTCTTTTTCTACCTAATCCTACTGCACGTTCCATTTTAGTTAACATTTTGCTTGCTGTATAGTTTGCTTTGTCTGCACCTTTATCCAAAATGTCATCTAAATCTTTTGAATCAATAAGCTCATAATATCTGTCTTGGATTGGTTTAATAGCATTTACAACAATATTTGCAAGGTCCCCTTTAAAGTCACCGTACCCTTTACCTTCATAACGTTCCTCCAATTGTTGAATAGGAGTACCTTCAAGAATTGAATAAATAGATAATAGGTTAGAGATTCCAGGCTTATTTTCTTTGTCGTATTTTACAATTCCTTCAGAATCGGTAACAGCACTCTTGATTTTCTTCTCGATTTGTTTCGGTTCATCTAATAATGTAATGAAAGCCTTCTGATTTTGATCTGATTTACTCATTTTCTTAACAGGATCCTGAAGGCTCATAATTCTAGCTCCAACCTTAGGAATTCGTACCTCAGGTATTGTGAAGATATCATTATAACGATTATTGAAACGCTCAGCGATATCTCTTGTTAATTCTAAGTGTTGCTTTTGATCCTCTCCAACAGGAACTAAATCGGTACCGTATAAGAGAATATCAGCTGCCATTAATGGTGGATATGTTAGAAGACCAGCAGATACAGCATCCTTGCCATCAGACTTATCCTTAAATTGCGTCATTCTCTCAAGCTCTCCTATATATGTGTTACATTGAAGAATCCAACCTGCTTGGGCGTGCGCAGGTACTTCAGATTGTATAAACAGCGTAGATTTCTCTGGGTTAATACCACTTGCAATATACAGAGCTGCAAGGCTCTTGATATTTTTTCTAAGCTCTTGTTTATCTTGGGGAACGGTAATGGCATGTTGGTCTACAATACAGAAATAACAGTTATATTCATCCTGAAGTTCAGTAAACTGTCTAAGTGCTCCTATATAGTTACCAAGAGTGATCGTTCCACTTGGTTGAATCCCACTAAATATCGTTTTCATTTTTCCTTCTTCCTCCTAATGTAAGTAAATATAAAGACAAAAAAACCCATTCGTCCAAAATGTGAATTTAGGGACGAATGGGTTTTGAATCCGCGGTGCCACCCTAAGTGCTCATAAGATGAGCCACTCAGACCATGTGAACATGGAACCTCTGTAACGTGAGGACAACGTTATAAACTACTAAGCCTGTTCATTTATAAAGCTCCAAAGTCCATTCCATTCGCCAGAATGTTTGTTTACACCAACCACAAACTCTCTAGAAATCTGTTCACGAATGTACTACTCTTTATCAACGCTTTCGTATTTGATTTAGTTACAAGAGATTATATAGGATTCAAATTGCTTTTTCAAGTATAGAAAAGATAGCTAATGATAAAGGATGTCATAACTGACAATATTCCTATATATAGGAATGGTTTCGTTAAACTTGTTCGACGATTTTTTTCATATTCAATATAAATTTCATCCGTTTTATCTATATCATCAAATTGTGAAAGTAGTTTACCTTTCATCGTGCTTCGTCTTAGTCGTTTCATTGAATAAATGATTCCATTAAAGAAGCCTTTTTCAACAACAAATAAGAAAGCGCCACAAGCTAAATAAAACAATCCAATCATAAAAAACGTGTTAATGAACTGTAAGGCAAAGTCTGTTGGACTAAAAAAACTGTTAATTAGTGGGACAAGAAAGATCGCTGCTAAAAGTATGATGATAGAAGTTTGTTTTTTCATTTTTCACTCCAGGGAAGTTATTTAGTTTATTTACTCGTTGCTAAAAAGGATATTCCATTCCTTTCATATAACAAGATTCGTAAACAAAGTCATAAGGAGAGTATACAGTAAAATTTTTAATAATTTCAATTGTAACATTTATATATATACAGAAATGAATAGAAGAACATGTAATTAATAAAAGGATTTTTTTAAAAAAAATACAAAGAAACAAAGTAATCTTAATGTAAAAATAGAAAAGTTCTATTAATATAATAAAGATCTTAATGGGGAAAAATAGTAATAATGCATTAAAACACATAAATATAACGTAAAAAGTATGGAGTTAGTCTATTCTAAAGATAAAGAATTCTTAGTTAATTTACATTTGTAACATCTGTAATAGAAAAAAGTTAGTCAAAATAGGGTGTTAGAGCTTATTAAATCAACATTCTTCTAGTAATCTGAAAAAATATTAAAAAAATTGTTAAATTAATATTGCAATAATTTCTGTATAGGATATAATAAAATCAAATCTTCAGAAAATTAGAAGATTAAAAAAATTAAATCATTTCAAGGAGGTCAATTTCAGAATGAAGAAAAAATTCTCATTCCTACTAGTTCTTCTTCTAGCGCTATCTACTTTCTTAGCTGCTTGTGGCGGCGGAAGCGATAACGCTAACTCAGATGGAGATTCTAGTAACAACGACAATAACGAGGGTACAGAAGAACAAACAGAAGAGCCGGCAAGAGCACAGGTTCTTAACTTGCTTGAAACTTCAGAGATCCCTTCAATGGATTCTACTCTAGCAACTGACTCTGTATCATTTAACGTTATGAATAACGTTTTCGAAGGTCTTTACCGTTTAGGTGAAAATGACGAAGCAGTTCTTGGAATGGCGGCTGAAGAGCCAACTGTTTCTGAAGATGGTAAAACTTATACATTCAAAATCCGTGACGCACAATGGTCAAACGGTACAGCTGTAACTGCAAACGATTTCGAATATGCATGGAAAAAAGCTCTTAACCCAGAAACTGGTGCTGAATATGCTTATATCATGTACGATATCAAAAATGCAGCAAAAGTTAATGCTGGTGAATTACCAGTTGACGAGTTAGGTGTTAAAGCACTTGACGAGAAAACTCTAGAAGTACAATTAGAAACTCAAGTTCCTTACTTTAATGCACTTTTATCTTTCGCTACTTTCTATCCGCAAAATGAAGCATACATCACTGAACAAGGTGATCAGTATGGTTTAGAAGCGAATACAACGATCTATAATGGTCCATTCACATTAGCTGATTGGAAACATGAGCAAAGCTTCCAGCTTAAGAAAAACGAAAGCTACTGGGATGCTGCAACTGTAAAGCTTGAAGAAATCAACTTCAATATTGTTAAAGATACAGCTACTGCTGTAAACCTATATGAAACTGAAAAAGCTGATATCACTGGTTTATCTGCTGAATTCGTTGACAAATATAAGTCTGACGAAAACTTCAAAACACTTGCTGATACTGCAGTATACTTCTTACGTTTAAACCAAAAGAACGAAGTACTTGCTAACGTAAATGCACGTAAAGCAATCGATGCAGCTTATGACAAGCAAGGTATGGTTGATGTATTAATGAACAATGGTTCTACACCAGCTTACTTCTTAGTACCAGATAACTTCGTAACAGGTCCAGACGGTAACGATTACCGTGATACAAATGGAACATTCGGTTCATTTGATCCTGCTGCTGCTGGCGAATTCTGGGCAAAAGCTAAAGAAGAACTTGGAAAAGACACATTTGAGTTAGAGCTATTAAACTATGATTCTGAAAGCTCTCGTAAAATCGGTGAGTTCTTAAAAGAACAGTTAGAAACAAATCTACCAGGTTTAACTGTAACAATTTCTCAACAACCATTCGCTCAAAAACTTGACCTAGAATCTGCTGGAGATTATGACTTCTCATTCGCAGGTTGGGGTCCAGATTATCCAGATCCAATGACATTCGTTGATATGTTCGTAACTGATGGTGCTCACAACCAAATGGCATATTCTAACCCTGAGTATGACAAACTAGTAGAGCAAGCTAAAGGTGAACTTTTAGGCGATCTACAAGCTCGTTGGGATGCATTATTAGAAGCAGAGAAAATCCTATTTGAAGATCAAGCGATCAGCCCAATGTACCAACGTGGTTCTTCGTACCTAGAGCGTCCATACGTGAAAAATGTATTACGTCACTCATTCGGTGCTGATAACAGCTACAAATGGGCTTCCATTGAGTAATTTATAATAGTACTGCTCAATGAAACAACCTTAAAAAGGAGAGTGTATGCATTGGCATACACTCTCCTTTTCCACTGATTTTCGGAATTTTCAATAAAATTATGAAAAGAGAGAAAATTCCAAATGAATTCGTTTACATTTTTTGAAAAGAATTTGGTAAAATCAAAAATTTATTGAAAATTTGTCGAAAATCTATATAATTAGGTAATGTAGCTAAAAAAATATAAAGAAAAGGGGGGCTAAAGAATGATCAAATATACAATTCAACGTATCGTTTATATGATCATCACTTTGCTTATCATTGCAACTGCGACTTTCTTTCTAATGAAGCTCCTACCAGGATCTCCACTTCAGAACGCAGAAAAACTAACTCCTGAACAAGAACAGATTATCCTAGAAAAATATGGTCTAAACGATCCTCTACCTGTTCAATATATAACGTATATTGGTAATTTAGTTCAAGGGGATTTAGGGTTATCATTCCAATATGATAATAGACCTGTAACACAACTGATTGGTGATCGAATTGGGCCATCGGCTCTACTTGGTTTTCAAGCTATTCTTTTTGGTTCTATTATTGGAATAGCCCTTGGTATAATTGCAGCATTAAGACATAATACATGGGTCGATTATGGCTCGACATTAATAGCTGTACTAGGGATTTCCATTCCATCATTCGTTTTTGCTGGATTACTACAATATTATGTAGGAGTAGAATTACAATGGTTACCTGTTGCACTTTGGGGGGAGTATAAACATACCATTCTTCCATCTTTATCACTTGCTGTAGGTGTTATTGCGACTATGGCTCGTTTTATGCGTACTGAAATGCTAGAAGTACTTGGTTCTGATTATATTCTTTTAGCTAAAGCTAAAGGGATTTCGAAAACAGGAACAGTATTCAAGCATGCTGTACGTAATGCTGCTATTCCTATTATTACAATTCTTGGTCCAATGGTAGTAAACATAATGACTGGTTCACTAGTAATTGAGAAGATATTCGCTGTTCCTGGTTTGGGAGAGCAGTTTGTTCGTTCTATTGATACAAGTGATTACACAGTAATTATGGGTACTACACTATTCTTTAGTGCTTTATTTATATTTGTAATCTTTATTGTTGATATTCTTTACGGCGTAATTGATCCACGTATACGTCTGGCTGGAGGGAAGAAATAATGGCAAACTATACAAAAAGAGAACTTGAGCAGCTTAATTCTGATAACTTCCAGCCCCAGAAAGCTAGTGAGTCTGCTGCTGAAAAAATTGAAAAACCAAGTCTAAGCTTTTGGCAGGATGCTTGGATTCGCTTAGCTAAAAACAAAGGGGCAATTGTTGGATTAGTGATTATCATTCTTCTAACAATCATGTCTTTAATTGGTCCATCAATGAACAAATATACCTACAAAGAACAAAATATCCGACATGCTAAATTACCTCCAAAAATTGAGGCGCTTTCAGGTGTTGAATGGTTACCGTTTACTGGGAAAGATAGAGACGGCTTTGACATGTATGAGGCGCGTGGTATTGAAGGAGAACAATATTGGTTCGGTACAGATGACTTAGGACGTGACCTATGGACACGTACTTGGCAAGGTACTAAAATTTCACTTTATATTGGTGTACTTGCTGCTGTAATTGACTTTTTAATTGGTATTGCATACGGAGGAATCTCTGGTTTCTACGGTGGAAGAGTCGATGACTTCATGCAACGTATTATTGAAATTTTAGTAGGAATTCCAAACTTAATTGTCGTGATTATCTTTATTCTTATTTTTGAGCCTGGTATTTTCACCATAACTCTCGCGATGGTTATAACCGGTTGGGTAACAATGGCACGTATTGTTCGTGGACAGATTCTTGGACTAAAATCACGTGAATTCGTTTTAGCTTCTAAAACCCTTGGGGCGACAAACAACAGATTGATTTTTAAACATTTATTACCTAATGTAATGGGTCCTGTTATTATTACAACAATGTTTACAGTTCCAGGTGCTATATATACAGAAGCATTCTTAAGCTTTATCGGTTTAGGAATTCGTCCACCACAAGCATCATTAGGTTCATTGGTGAATGATGGATACAAGTCTATTCAAACGTATCCTCATATGATGTTAATTCCATCAGTTGTTATTTCTTTACTAATCTT
This sequence comes from Rossellomorea marisflavi, assembly GCA_003667865.1. Taxonomy (GTDB): domain Bacteria; phylum Bacillota; class Bacilli; order Bacillales; family Bacillaceae_B; genus Rossellomorea; species Rossellomorea marisflavi_C. Next base: position 2,689,293 of record CP033051.1, read on the forward strand.
AAGCTTTAACTTAATGGCTGACGGATTACGTGATGCATTAGATCCTAAAATGCGTAAATAATGGAAGGGGGAGTAATGATGTCTAACAAAATATTAGAAGTTAAAGACCTACAAGTCTCCTTCATAACGCATGGGGGAGAAGTTCAGGCTGTTCGAGGTGTCGATTTTCATTTAGATAAAGGGGAAACGTTAGCAATTGTTGGAGAATCAGGTTCAGGAAAGTCTGTAACAACAAAAGCAGTTATGCGCTTAATTCCAGATCCACCTGGATTTATAAAAAATGGTGAAATGCTTTTCGAAGGCAAAGATCTAGCAAAGATATCTGAGAAAGAAATGCAAAAGATTCGCGGAAAAGATATTTCTATGATTTTCCAAGATCCGATGACGTCATTGAATCCTACAATGACTATTGGAAACCAAATTATGGAGCCATTAATTAAGCACCAAAATATGAGTAAAGCAGATGCGAAAAAACGAGCGATTGAATTGTTAAAGCTTGTAGGGCTTCCAAGTCCAGAAACCCGCTTTAAACAATATCCTCACCAATTCTCAGGTGGACAACGTCAACGTGTGGTAATAGCGATTGCATTGGCTTGTAATCCGAAAATTTTAATTGCTGATGAACCGACGACAGCTCTTGACGTTACCATTCAAGCTCAAATCCTTGAATTGATGAAGGATTTACAAAATAAAATTGAAACATCTATTATCTTTATTACTCATGACTTAGGTGTTGTAGCGAATGTTGCAGATCGTGTTGCAGTAATGTATGGCGGTCAAATTGTGGAAACAGGTACAGTAGATGAAATTTTCTATGATCCTCGTCATCCATATACTTGGGGGCTACTAGGTTCAATGCCTTCACTTGAAGCAACGAATGAATCAAAATTAGTTGCAATTCCTGGTACACCACCAGATTTACTGAATCCTCCTAAAGGGGATGCATTTGCACTTCGTAGTGAATATGCAATGAAAATTGACTTTGAACAAGAACCACCAACTTACAAAGTATCAGATACACACTTTGTTAGATCTTGGTTGCTTCACCCTAATGCACCTAAAGTTGAGCCACCAGAAATAGTGAAGCTTCGTCAAAGAAAAATGCCTTCAAACTATGAGGAGCCAGTTTTAGTTGAGGAGGTTCGTGTCTAATGGCAGAAAAGTTACTTGAAATTAAAAACTTAAAGCAACATTTTAATCCTGGTAAACCAAATATGGTTAAAGCAGTAGACGGGATTACATTTGATATTTATAAAGGTGAAACACTAGGTCTTGTAGGAGAATCAGGTTGTGGTAAATCTACAACAGGTAGAACGATCATCCGCCTTTACGATGCAACAGACGGTCAAGTTCTATATAACGGTGAGGATGTTCACGGGCGTAAGTCAAGATCAGAGTTAAAGAAATTTAACAGAAAAATGCAAATGATTTTCCAAGATCCATATGCATCGTTAAATCCTCGTCTTAAAGTTGAGGATATCATTGCAGAAGGTCTGGATATTCATGGTTTAGCTTCAAGTAAACAAGAGAGAACGAACAAGGTTCATGAACTACTCGAAACAGTTGGATTAAATAAAGATCATGCGGGACGTTATCCTCATGAATTCTCTGGTGGTCAGCGACAACGTATCGGTATTGCTCGTGCATTAGCAGTAGATCCAGAATTCATCATTGCCGATGAGCCGATTTCAGCTCTTGATGTTTCTATCCAAGCACAGGTCGTAAACCTTATGAAAGAATTACAAAAAGAAAAAGGTTTAACGTACTTATTTATTGCGCATGACCTTTCGATGGTTAAATACATCAGTGATCGTATTGGTGTAATGTATTTTGGTAAACTAGTAGAGTTAGCTCCAAGTGATGCGCTGTATAAGAATCCATTACATCCTTATACACAATCATTACTTTCTGCAATTCCTCTTCCAGACCCAGACTATGAGCGCACAAGAAGAAGAAAAGAATATAATCCATCTGTACACAACTATACAGATGATGACAATGTTGAAATGCGTGAAGTTGCTCCAGGACACTTTGTATACTGTTCTGAAAAAGAGTTTCAACAGTATAAGTCTCAATATAAGCAATAAATCTTAAAAAAGACTAATCCGGATATTGGATTAGTCTTTTTTCTTATCTATACAGATATTTATTGACGTATATGGGATGATAAATGGTAAGGACATATATATTCTTCTCCGAAAAAATCGTCTTTTTTAAAAAACAAGTTCATAAAGATAATAAAGAAGTAAGGGATGATGTCTCGCAGGTTTTCGACATCATCAGCGAAATTTCTCATTTCTTTCATCAAATTTCCTTGGTACAATATGATTATAAACAGAGACGAGAAAATGAATCATAGAGGAGAGATTGAACTTGAAGGGATTAAAAAAAGTCGCGATAAGCTTAGCTGTTATGTGTAGCATTTTACCTGCTGCAATTTCAGCAGAAGACGATATTTCAACAGAATGGCAAAAGCATGAACTAAGAGAGATGGGTATGAACACGATTGCGTTACCTGACAAGGTAGCAAGGTTTGTATTTGATTCAGGACTTACTTTTGAATATCCTGATGCGATTCGAGGTATCTATGTTACTGGTCACTCTGCAGGAGGAGAGCGTTTTAACAAGCTTACTTCCTTATTGGAAAATACGGATTTAAATGCGATGGTTATTGATGTAAAAGACGATTGGGGAAATGTTACGTATGTTCCTGAAGAGGGATCTCCATATAAGGATATTGGCCGTCCTTATATTAAAGATCCGAAAGCATTACTAAAGACTATGGAGGAAAAACAAATATATCCGATTGCTCGTGTAGTTGTTTTTAAAGACTCTGTATTGTCTAACAATAAGCCAGAATGGTCCTTTAAAGAAGGAAACCAGGTATGGAAGAACGGAAGAAATGAATCATTTGTTAACCCTTTTGTAAAAGAGGTTTGGGATTATAATGTAGGAATTGCTATTGAAGCTGCTAAAATGGGCTTTCAAGAGATTCAATTTGATTATGTGCGATTCCCTGAAGGCTTTGAGCGAAGAGACGATGAGCTTATATACTCCACAGGTGAATACAAAGATGATAATGTAGATAACGTTCAAAAACGTGTTCAAGCAGTTACTGATTTTGTTGCCTATGCAAAAGAACAATTGGAACCCTATGGTGTAAAAGTATCAGTTGATATCTTTGGTTACACTGCTACACTTCCTGAAGCACCAGGTATTGGACAGAATTTCTCGAAAATATCTGAGCATGTTGATGTGATCTCATCAATGATCTATCCAAGTCACTGGACGCCATACTTCGGTATTGCAAAGCCTGATTTAGAGCCTTATCGACTTATCGAAGAATATATTAAAGTTGAGAAAACAAAGCTTAATGAGCTTGATTCACCACCAATTTCTAGACCATGGCTTCAAGACTTCACTGCTTCATGGCTAGGAAGTGGCAATTACAAGGTTTACGGAAAAGCCGAAATTGAAGCACAAATTAAAGCATTAAATGATAATGGAGTGAATGAATTCTTACTTTGGGATGCAGGTAACTCTTATACTGAAGGAGTAGATTACACTCCATAAAAGAAAGCTGACATTTTGTCAGCTTTCTTTTTTCTTACTTTAATGAGTATGATATCAACAATGTACACACATGATGCATCATTTAAAAGTAGTATATATAGAAGGTATAATCAATTTGTTTATCACTATTCCAATATTAGATGGAAAAATGTTTTACCAAGGAATAGATTGGGTATAGGAATTATGTATTAGTATGAGTATTTTATAAAGTCCACAAAACCCTCATTTATTAGAATTCTATTTAACAGGTTTATCCAAGACATAATCAATCCATATTACGTTAAAAATAACTGAAAGGACATCAGAAAAAACAGATAAGGAGTAGATCGATGCATTGGTATGAAAAGCTAAACAAGTATTTTCCAATCGAAGAAATGAAATCAAAGGAACATATGGAAACGTTATTAAAAGAAAGAGGAGACATTTATCATAAGGATGAAGGTCAATATCATGTGTTAATGTATGCAGAATTAGATAAGTTTATCTTTATTGATTATTTATTTGTTTCTAAGGAATCAAGAGGACAAGGGCTAGGTCATAAGGTAATTGAAAAATTAAAACAAAAAGATAAACCGATTATTCTAGAAGTAGAACCAGTTGATTATGAGGATTCAGATACAGAGAAAAGACTTCGTTTCTATAAACGTGAAGGCTTTGAACATGCAGCAAAGATTGGTTACGAGAGGCGCTCACTTGCAACAAATGAAGTAAATAAGATGGAAATTCTATATTGGGCTCCTCACAATGAATCAGAAGAAATAATATTTGAAGCAATGAAAAAAACCTATGAAGTCATTCATACTTTTAAGGATGAGGAATTTTATGGTCAATCCTATCAACCTGTAGAAGAAGTTCTACAAATTCAAGAAAAACAAGAGAAGGACATGTTAAAGGATATATAAAACGGGAAGAACCTTATTCCCAATAAGGTTCTTCTAATTGAAAATTTTATTTTGTTTTTAGGTTTATCTTTTAAGTGATTGGGTAGATAATATACAGATGAAAATTTAGTAAAGATAGTCATTATGTAAATGCAATAATTCACTGTATCTTTATATTCACAAGATGTTTATTTCAAATTTGACAATTTGTTTAAAACTATGTTCAACAAGCATTATTTCATGTATAATACATAATAGATATTTCTTCTTTAAAGTTATTACAATTTAAAGTAATCAAATAATAATCCTATATTAAATATATTATGAGGGAGTGTGAATGGTTCGTGGTAACATTATTCACTTCACCTAGTTGTACATCTTGTCGTAAGGCAAAGGCTTGGTTAGAAGAGCACGAAATTCCATATACAGAAAGAAATGTTTTTTCAGAACCATTAAGTATTGAAGAAATTAAAGAGATTCTTAGAATGACTGAAGATGGAACAGATGAGATCATTTCGACTCGTTCTAAAACATTCCAAAAACTTAATGTTGAATTAGATACTCTACCATTACAAGACCTATTTGAGCTAATACAAAAAAATCCTGGACTTCTTAGACGTCCAATTATCCTAGATGAAAAAAGACTCCAGGTTGGTTATAATGAAGATGAAATACGACGCTTCTTACCAAGAAAAGTTCGTACTTTCCAACTTCTTGAAGCTCAAAAAATGGTGAACTAGTATAAGCGTCCTTCTTGCAGCCATGCATGAAGGACATTTGTTTATATACGAGATTTTTTAAAAATTCACTTAATCAGAATTTGATGCAGTAACGTTTATATACAATGGTACTACCCAATTCTTTTACTTGAATTTTTTGTTGTTTTTCGCTAAAATGACGAAAACATGAAGATTTTAGTAAGTGAGAGCATAAAATGGGTATTATAACAATTCCATTGTGACGTGCTTTATCATAAAATAAAAGTACAAGGTACAAACCAGCACATCATTAATTACTATTCACCACCAGCATTCAGGGCATTTGCTCAGAGGGTGTATTCCCTTCACTAACAAAATGCTAGAAGGGAGAGATGTAGAATGGATATTGAACGCATTAATGAGAACACTGTTAAATTCTATATTTCTTACATTGATATTGAAGACAGAGGATTTGACCGTGAAGAAATATGGTATAACCGTGAACGAAGTGAAGAACTTTTTTGGGAAATGATGGATGAGGTTCATCAAGAAGAAGACTTCACAATTGAAGGTCCTTTATGGATACAAGTTCAAGCACTAGATAAAGGTTTAGAGGTTCTTGTAACAAGAGCACAAGTTTCAAAAGACGGTCAACGCTTTGAGCTTCCAATTCCAGATGATAAATTGAAAGACCTTCCAGTAGATGAGCGTATTGAGGAATTGTTAGATCATCATTTTCAAATTAAGTCAGAAGAAGATGAGGATGCACAGGTTTCTTTAGATTTCACTTTGAAATTTAATCAATTTGAAGATCTTATTTCGTTATCTCATCGTATGAGTTCTTTTGGTTTACATGATATTAAAAATCAACTTATTAGTTATGAGAATAAGTACTACTTATATGTTGAGTTTTCGGAAGAAGAATTTACTGAAGAGGAAATTGATAACATCCTTAGCATTATCCTAGAATATGGAGATGAGTCTCGCCTTACCATTCATAGACTTCAAGAATATGGTAAGATTATCATTGACGAAGATGTCTTTAGTACCATTGTCACGTACTTTTAAGGTTGCGTATGCTAACCGTTTATTGCCTACCGGTTTCTATTTGAAATCGGTATTTTTAGTTTTAACACTATTCTTTATGTACGAAAGGTGCTAGTTCCTATGAAAAATACGGTAAGGGTCATACTATTTGTTTCAGTGTTCGTTTTGTTTTATTTTCTTTATATTGACCAACAGTTCTGGGGAATGGTTAAATACATAAGTATTTTATTTACGTTACTAGTTATTATAATTGGCTTTGTCATTTTCCTTGAAAATAGACATCCAACTCAAACATTGACATGGTTAGTTGTACTAGGTGCTTTCCCATTTTTAGGGTTTATATTTTATTTACTGTTCGGTAGGAATTACAGAAAAGAAAAAAATTATCAAAAGAAATACATATTAGACAAAGAATCTTATCGAAAGTTCGAACCAAGCTCTAATGTAACATCGCTACATTCACTGTCAACAAACCATGAGAAGCATGTGCATCTTGCTCAAAGGATCGGAAATAGTGCTATTTCCTTTTCAACAGAAACCGAAGTACTTATTGATGGGGAAAGAACGTTTAAAGAAATACTAAAATGGCTACAAACAGCAAAGCATCATATTCATCTTGAATATTATATTGTTAGACATGACGATCTCGGAAAGCAAATTAAAGACATATTGATTCAAAAAGCTAATGATGGTGTTCGTGTACGCTTTCTTTATGATGCTGTTGGCTCTTGGCAATTATCTAAACAATATATTCAAGATCTAAAAAACGCAGGTGTTGAGATGGTACCTTTTGGCCCTGTAAGGATTCCTGTTTTGAATAATAAATTTAATTTCCGTAATCATCGAAAAATTATTGTAATTGACGGCAATATTGGCTTTGTCGGTGGATTAAATATAGGTGATGAATACTTAGGGAAAAATGACTATTTTGGTTATTGGAGAGACACGCACTTATTTGTAAAAGGGGAAGCAGTCCGTACATTACAGCTCATATTTCTTCAAGATTGGTATTATATGACAAACGATAACTTTTTAACCCCTGGTTATTTAACACCCGAGCTGTTGACAGAGCTGAATGATGGTGGTGTTCAAATGATTGCCGGAGGTCCGGATAATGAATGGAGTGTTCTTAAAAATATCTTTTTCTCAATGATTACAAATGCACAAAAAAGGGTTTGGATCGCTTCACCTTACTTTATTCCAGATGAAGATATTTTCTCTGCTTTAAAGATTGCAGCATTAAGTGGAGTTGAAGTAAAACTTCTTGTTCCTCACCGACCGGATAAACGAATTGTCTTTCATGCTTCGAGGTCATACTTCCCTGATATGCTTGAAGCAGGTGTACGAATTTTTCAATATGAAAAAGGTTTTATGCACAGTAAGATTATTATTGTTGATGATGAGTTCGCCTCAATTGGTACATCAAATATGGATATGAGAAGCTTTCATTTAAATTTTGAAGTGAATGCTTTTCTATATCAAACAAAAAGCACTCAAACCTTAATAGAATCATACAAACAAGATTTAACTGTATCGAAAGAAATTACTATTGAGGAATTTAAGCAAAGGCATTTTGGTTATCGGATATTGGAGTCTACATCCAGGCTTTTATCCCCTTTATTATAATAGAAAAGTTATCCCTTACGTTGTATCTACATCCATGTAGAGGCTTAATAGGGATGGCTTTTTTCTTTTTCAAGGTTTGTATACTAATAGTATATGTAGCTATTCTCAATACTTCAGCAGAAGGTATTTTTGAGCAACTCATTACTTCATTTAGAACGAAGTCTTTTTGAAGAAAATTTAAAAAACGTTTCAGATTAGGAAGGAAAGTAATGACAAGAAGTTGAATCATTGATATGGAGGTGTTTTATGTTACATGCAAAAACAGAATTAAATCATTCATTTACGACTTTAGGTAAAACAATAGAGGAGTTGAAAAAATGTAAACAAGAATATGGAACTAAATTTCTTTGTCCTGTGTGCAATACTCGGGTAATCTTAAAGATTGGCAAGAAAAAGATTCCGCATTTCTCTCATTTACCTGATGTAGCATGTAAAATAACAAAAGGAGGGGAAAGTGCTGAGCATCTTAATGGTAAGAAAATATTATATGAAACGATTAAATTTCATGAAGAACAAACACAATTAGAGTACTATCTTAGTGAGATTAATCAAGTAGTTGATGTCTATGTACATACAAAAGACCAAAGATACGCAGTAGAATATCAATGTTCTTCTATACCACTCGAAGAGATTACACATCGAACGAATGGCTATCGCTCTTTAAAAATTAATTCTATATGGATTTTAGGTAATCCACCTAAGATTCATCCCATCACTTCAGTTACCAGATTATCTTCATTTCAACTTCACTTTACTCGCCATCACTCCCAGTTGGGCTTCTATATTCCATTCTTTAACCCATTGAACGATTATATTTCCTTCTACACAAATCTTATTCCTCTATCTTCTCGTATGTTTTTGACTTCATTAGTCCACATTAACCTTTCCAAACTCACATTACCATTTCATATCTCAAAAATTTCAAAGCCTAGAGAACTAACCTTAAAATCATGGTTGAATTACCGTGAGAGGTGGATAAGCAATAGAGTTGGTTTTAATCATAATATTCGAGATTCTTTCCTCACTACTGTGTATTCTAGTTATGATTATCCAATTTATTTACCTTTATTTATTGGTTTACCTGTAAAAGGTATGATTCAAATTCAAACACATCCCATTGAATGGCAGTATTACGTTTGGTTTGACAACCTTAAAAAACTAAAAAAAGGAGAGAAAATAGCATTTTCTACTTTACTAAAATCGTTTCAATTACGTGTGAAGCAAGGGAGTATAATGATTCGTTCTTTGCCATTTGTTGAGCATCAGGATTTGAAGTGGGTTTTACGAAACTATTTAAAACTTCTTATGAAAATTGGAATAGTAGAATCAACCGGGAATCAATCTTATATTCTTTTAAAAGAATGGGAACAAATAAACAATCATACAAAATTCATGCATCATTCCAGTGATTTTTTTTATAGGAACAGGCATATATTAAATAATGCTTAGCTCAATTCATATAACGTACATTAGAATGAATGTTCACTTTTCACTCACTTACCTAATATTTGCAGGAATTTCGTGTTTAAGAGAGAATGTTAGTTATATGGTATTTTGCTATAAAGGAATGGAGGATTTTTATGTCAAATAATACAACAGTGAAACGATTACCTAATCGAAATGAAGTGTCTGAAGAATTAACATGGAGACTTGAAGATATCTTTCCAAATGATACAGAGTGGGAAAGAGAGTATAAAGAAATCCAACAGCTTATTTCAAAAGCATCAGATTTTCAGGGCAAACTAGGTGACAGTTCTGAAACATTATATCAAGCACTTGCTTTTCAGGATGAGATTATGGAAAGAATGGGTAAGTTGTATACATATTCCCATATGAGGTACGATCAAGATACGACGAATTCTCATTATCAAGGTCTAGACGATCGTGCAAAAACACTTTATACGCAATTATCAAGTGCTTTTGCATATGTTGTCCCTGAAATATTAGCAATTGATGAGACGAAGCTTGCCGAGTTTATAGAAGGTAATGAAAGGCTAAAACAGTATAAGCAGCTTTTAAAAGAAGTAAACCTACAACGTCCACATGTCCTTTCGGCAGAACAAGAGTCATTACTTGCGCAAGCTTCAGAGGTATTTGGAGCAGCAAGTAACACGTTTGGTATGTTAAATAACGCAGATTTGGAATTCCCGAGTATTCAGGATGAAAATGGTGAGGACGTAGAAATCACACATGGCCGCTATATTCGCTTCTTAGAAAGTAGTGATAAAAGAGTACGTGAGGACGCATTTAAAGCGGTATACAAGACATATGGCAAGTTTAAAAATACGTTCTCCTCAACACTAGGTGGCACAGTTAAGAAAGATAACTTTAATGCAAAGATTCGTCAGTATGATTCAGCGAGACATGCTGCACTATCTGCAAATAACATTCCTGAACAAGTGTATGATAATCTTGTAAACACAATAAATGATCACTTGCACCTTCTTCATAGATATGTGAAGTTACGCAAAAAAGTTTTAGGTGTAGATGAATTGCATATGTATGATCTATACACTCCACTAGTGAAAGATGTAAAAATGGAAGTAAGTTATGAGGAAGCAAGAGACTATATATTAAATGGATTAAAGCCTTTAGGTGAAGAGTACTCCAATATCTTAAAAGAAGGCTTTGAAAACCGTTGGGTGGATGTTGTTGAGAATAAAGGAAAACGTAGTGGTGCATATTCATCGGGTGCATATGGGACAAATCCATATATTTTAATGAACTGGCAAGATAATGTTAATAATTTGTTTACATTAGCTCATGAATTTGGCCATAGTGTTCATAGCTATTATACAAGAAAAGCTCAACCCCACACGTATGGACATTATTCCATCTTTGTTGCAGAGGTTGCGTCAACGTGTAATGAGGCATTGTTAAATGATTATCTACTAAATACAATTGATGATGAAATGAAGCGTCTATACTTACTAAATCATTATTTAGAAGGCTTTAGAGGAACTGTTTTCCGTCAAACGATGTTTGCAGAATTTGAACATCTTATTCATAAGAAGGCGCAGGATGGAGAAGCATTGACTGCAGATATGTTAACAAAAGAATACTATGCATTAAATGAGAAGTACTTTGGTAAAGAAGATATTGTTATTGATGATGAGATTGGTTTAGAATGGGCCAGAATCCCTCATTTCTATTACAATTACTATGTATACCAATATGCTACAGGATTCAGTGCAGCGACGGCATTAAGTAAACAAATACTTGATGAAGGTGATGTAGCTGTTGAAAGATACTTAGAATTCTTAAAAGCAGGAAGCTCTGATTTCCCTATTGAGGTTCTTAAAAAGGCTGGGGTTGATATGACGACTACAAAGCCTATAGAGGATGCATGCAAAGTATTTGAAGAAAAGTTAGATGAAATGGAAGCATTACTAGAAAAACTTTCAAAATAAATAATAGGAAAGGACTGATGAGAATTCATCAGTCCTTTTTTCGTTATCCTTTAGATTTAAAACCTCTAAAACGTTTATGATTTGTTAAGGTGAAAATAAATAGGAATAAAGAGATAAATAAGATTGGTGATGTAATATAAATTGGTATTAAACCCATTAAACCTAAGACGTTTAGAAAGAAACTTATCACTACTAATGCTGCTAAAATAAGGAACTTTATCCGTCCCATATCGATCGCTCCTGTTTCGTGTCTTTTGTTGAAGTATATGTTCTAGCTGTCCACATTATGCTGATTGTCTATTTTGACATTTTTGTGAAATAACAAACATACAACTTGCAAATACAAGTAACAGCATGGTATATTAGCACTGTGAAGTTGATCACAAACAAACATATACCCCTTTGTTTGACCGTGAAAAATTTCTCCCATCCCCTTTGTTCGTATGAAAAGCCGATGTCAAATGACATCGGCTTTTCGCATGTTTATAAGGTAAGGTATTATTTCGGAATAATTAAGCTTCCATGTAACGCCAGAATGTTCCATGTTTTACTGGAATTCGCTCTACTTTTTGTTGGAGGACCCATTTCTTCATTTCTTTTTCTACCTGATCAATCGTCATTTCATAAACGACTGAAATCTCCTTTGTAGCAACAAAGCTATAATGTCGAAGGAATTGTTCAATACTTGGCAGACGTTGTGGAGTAGGTTTGCGTGAAAGCATTTCTTCAAGTATGTGAACATAGACACTATATGGATACACGCCTGTAACCTTCAATCCTTCATCTTCAATATTTTCGTTAAAGAAAACAAGTGAAGGAATTTCTTCAACATCCATTTCAGAAGTAATCTTTAGATCGCATTGAAAGGCTTTTGATGCAGGAGTTGAATGAATATCTTGAATAAATTCTTCTATATCTAAGTTCGCTCTTAATGCACATTCTTTTAGAACTTCTAGTTCCGATATATCCTTTTTTTCAAGGAAAAGAATTTCCTGAAGCTTCCTAAGAAACTGCTGACCCGAAAATTTACCTTGTAATTCTGCGGCCTTAATGGCAATTGATGCAAGAAAAGGTGACTCTATTGGGTTTTCGAGCCAAAGATTTCCATCACAAGACATTCCGGAACGACTCGCAGTTTTTTCCCACATTTGAGCTAAATCTTCTTTTCTTTTTTTTGTTCCTGTATTTAATGTAGCCAAACGCCCACTTAATACATGTCGAACTCGAAAATATTGACCATACTCAATATAGAGCTTTTTTAAAATAGGTTCTAATGCCCAGCACTCAGGACATAAAGGATCTATAAATATATAAATTTCCAAAGGTTTTTTCTCAGGGCTAAGTTCACTTAATTTATTCATATCTAGTTCAGTATTCAAAGGATTCACCTAGTTCGCTTTTTGGATCTGTTTCTTTTGTATTTACCATGTGATGTGCTGTCAAAACAAGCCTATGAAAAAAATCCTCTCGAATAGAACTCTCTAGTTCTACCTCATCCATTGCTTCATGCATACAAGAAAGCCATGCTTTGGCTCTTTGCTCTGTAATTTCAAAAGGTAGGTGACGTGCTCGCAGCATTGGATGACCATGTTCTTCCGTATATAGAGGGGGTCCCCCTAAATATTGAGTAAGAAACTGCTTTTGTTTTCTAGCTGTTTCCGTTAAATCATCCGGAAAAATGGGTGCCAACAAAGGATGCTTTTGAACTCTACTATAAAAAGTATCTATAAGTATCGAGAGTTTTTGCTCGCCAATAAGTTCAAAGGGCGTAAGTGGTTTCTCGACCATATATATGACTCCTTTTTTCCTAAGATTGTATGTTTTATTTTAGCAAGTGATTATTAATAACTCAAACAAATAGACTTTCCATCATCTAACAGTTAAAAATATTTCTGTTTTTTTCACTATATATTGTTTCCAATTAGAAGGGGATACTTAATGTAAAAACTTACAATTAAAGAGCAGCCTTAGTAGACTTTTATTATCTTCATGAGGAAATTAGAAAAATGAATTTGATAAATCAAGAAAATAAACACTATTACTTATACTGAGTTGATTTCCGCTCCAGGTGTTTGACTCCCGCTCTTCGGAAAGCAACGTCCTTAAAATTAAAAAAGATATAGAACTACAAAAAAAGACTACCGAATAATAGTATTCAATAGTCTTTATCTAAAAAAAATTGTTTTATTAAGCATAGTAGCTATCCATTACTTTACGTACATAGTTCGTTGTTTCTTTAAAAGGTGGAATTCCATTGTATTTGTCTACATTTCCTGGACCAGCGTTGTACGCTGCTAGGGCTAACTTTATATCACCATCGTAACGGTTAAGCATTTGGCTTAGGTATTTGGTACCGCCCATAATATTTTGTTCAGGATCAAAGATGTTCGTAACACCTAGTCCTCTTGCTGTACTAGGCATTAACTGCATTAGACCTGATGCACCAGCATGGCTGACTGCGTTTGAGTTAAAATTGGACTCTTGCTTAATGACAGACTTGATTAAGTTAACAGGTACGTTGTATTTATCAGCCGCTCTAGCAATAATATCTTCAAGTTCAGATGGAGCTTTAAAGCTTTTCTGATTGTATTGAGGAGCTATTGTTGAGACTGGTGGTAGATTACTTGTACTTGAATAGACTTGTTTCATATCAAGTAGTTTCTGAATGCTGCCAAGTGATTGGCTGGTAGATGTTTGTGAGGAAGCGCTCAATAATGCTTCGTTTAATAAGTTCTGAAACATTCCCGTATTCAAAGAAGAATCTGATTTGCTAGAAGAAAAGCCTTCTAGTGCTTGTAGTTCAAATATTAACTTCATTTGTTGAATGTTCATATCTGTTCTCCTTAGGATCTATATTTGTGAACCTTTAACTCGTTCATTATAAAATCTTTTTATTTTGTTTTCTGTTTTTCGTAAGGGTATCTCCATTTCAGTTAATAAGCTGTGGAATAGTTCTTTACCCTTTTCATAATCAGATACTTCATATTCTAGCTCAAAATCTACTTTATTTAAATAGGAACTTCTATCAAAAACAAGCAACCCATTCTCAAACTCAGTCTCAGCGCGGTCTGTAGACAATGTACCGAAATGTTGTAAACTTTTGGTAGGTAGATTCATTGCGGTAAATTCGTCAAAAACCTCACCAACTGGGAATTCACTACTATGTAAAAAGCGTTGAGCTTCTATCTCTGTTATCGGTTGATTTGTTTCTAGTATCCCTTTCTCAACAGGTGCTTTTAGTGTTAGGGTATACTGATTGTTTTTGTGTCGAATTCTCAATGCTACTCCATTTTCTTTTAGTGCAAAATCTGAAGTATCAAAATAATGATTATCCTGACTTTGGAAGGAAGAAGAGGCTATTTTAAAATGGTGCTGTAAAGCTGAAAACTCTTCTTCCGTTAGTAAATTTTTAAATTCGATTTCTAATTCTTTTGCCATTTGATTCACTCCTATTTGCTTTATCACCAATATTATTATCGCTTCTTCGGGTGTTAACTTCAATCTTTAGATGAATGATACAGACTTGTGTTAAAATAGATTCGTACTGTGGTATAGGAAGGATGAACAGTTTGATGAGAAAGAAAATACATATTAATGAAACTGAATTAACAAATGGAACATTATATCTACATACGTTGGATTCAATTGACACTCTTCAAGAGGTTGGTCAATTAATTGCAGATTCAGAAGCTTTTGCATTTGTTTATTTATTAGAAGACAGTGAAGAATATGTGTATGTTTATTTAGAAGAATCGACATGGACTTCATTAAAGGAACTTTTAACAAATAAGGATAAAGTATATCTTAAAAATAATGAAAATCACTTAGAGCTAAAACATTTTTATGATGAGCTTGATTATCTCATTTCTAATATTGAGGGAAATGGAAATTACGGTGAGGAAATGGTTAGTAAAGTAGAATCTGTATTTATTAAATAGTAGTTGCAGTGTTCCTTTGAGAGGTGAACATAATGAATCATTGGGATCAATTTCTAGGTCCATATAAACAAGCTGTTGATGAATTAAAGATAAAATTAAAAAGTATGAGAGCAGAATTTGAATTACTCGATGCTCACTCTCCTATAGAATTTGTTACTGGAAGAGTAAAACCAATTGCTAGTATTTTAGATAAAGCAAATCATAAAAATATACGCTTAGAAGAAATTGAAACAGAGATGCAGGATATAGCGGGAATGCGCATCATGTGTCAATTTGTTGATGATATTCATGTAGTAGTTGATCGATTAAGAGTACGTAATGATTTTCGAGTCATAGAAGAAAGAGATTACATCTCACATAAAAAACATAGTGGATACCGTTCCTATCATGTTGTAATTGAGTATCCTGTTCAAACAATACATGGTGAGAAGAAGATTTTAGCTGAAATACAGATTCGGACATTGGCAATGAATTTTTGGGCAACGATTGAACATTCCTTAAATTATAAATATAGGGGACAATTTCCGGAGGAGATCCGTGTGCGTCTACAACGAGCTGCAGAAGCTGCTTTCAGACTAGATGAAGAAATGTCACTTATCCGTGAAGAAATCACAGAAGCACAAGCATTTTTCACGCAAAAAAAAGAAAAGCATAAAAAAACAAACAGAAAATAAGAATCGAAAATTAGTGCCTATTCATGTGGATGTATCGAGTGAGAATGGTATTGTACGTCATGGTTATTCACTACATAAGCATAAAAATTTAAGGGCTGTATAAAAAAGTAAATGAAAAAGGGTGTATAAGATGAAGTTTGCGATTACTTCCAAAGGTGATTCAAATTCCAATACATTAATGCATAAAATGCGTTCTTATTTACAAGATTTTGATCTTATATATGATGAGGACCAACCAGATATTGTTATTTCTGTAGGTGGGGATGGTACTTTATTATATGCGTTTCATCGTTACAGCTCTAGGCTTTCAAAAACTGCATTTGTAGGTGTGCATACAGGGCATTTAGGTTTTTATGCAGATTGGGTTCCAGAAGAAATTGAAAAGCTCGTAATTGCTATAGCAAAAACACCTTATCAAGTTATTGAATACCCACTGCTTGAAACGATTATTCGCTATCAGCATGGTGGTAAAGAAACACGTTACTTAGCTTTAAATGAATCTACTGTCAAGAGCGTTGAGGGAACGCTTGTGATGGATGTAGAGATTCGAGGACAGCATTTTGAACGTTTCAGAGGAGATGGCTTATGCCTTTCAACTCCTTCGGGGAGTACTGCTTATAATAAGGCACTTGGGGGAGCGATTATCCATCCATCAATTCCAGCGATTCAACTAGCTGAAATGGCTTCAATTAATAATCGTGTTTTTAGAACGATTGGATCCCCATTAATATTGCCTGACCACCATACATGTATGTTGAAGCCAGTTAATGGACCAGACTTCATGGTGACCATTGATCATTTAACGTTATTACACAAGGATGTAAAATCCATTCAATACCGTGTTGCGAATGAGAAAATACGATTTGCTCGTTTTAGACCTTTTCCGTTTTGGAAGAGAGTTCATGATTCGTTTGTGGGTCAAGAATAATATCAAACGAATCATGACATTTTGGAATTTTACAGCAAAGGACCGAGAGAACATTTTATGAAACCTTTTTCTTTACAATGGATGATCACAAAGGAATGGGAAGGGATGTTCATTCGAGAATTTCTATCTAAGCATCATATTTCTCGAAGAACATTGATTAATGTTAAGTTTGAAGGTGGAACCATTACATTAAATGGGAACCAAGTAAATGTAAAAGAAAGACTAAAGTCTGGTGATGTATTGACGGTTGATTTTCCTATTGAACGACGAAGTGATGGGATGTTACCTGATGATATGACACTTTGTATTGTATATGAGGATGATTATGTTCTTGTCATTGAAAAGCCAGCTGGAATGAATACAATTCCATCTAGAGAGCATCCACGTAGAAGCCTTGCTAATGGAATTACAGCATACTATGAAAAAAACGAGATTCCTTCCACCGTTCATATTGTTACAAGGCTCGATCGCGATACATCGGGTCTTGTACTAGTTGCCAAAAACAGATACATTCATCATCTATTTGGGTTACAGCAGCAACAAAGAATGGTGAAAAGGATGTATGAAGCATTTGCTGAGGGTGTATTTGTAAAGCAAACCGACACTGTAGAATTTCCGATCGGTAGAAAAGATACAAGTATAATTGAGCGGGAAGTACGCGAAGACGGTCAATATGCCTGTACACGTTTTCAGGTGTTAGAACAGTTTAGAGAGTACGCTCATCTTTCACTTACTTTAGAAACAGGCAGAACACACCAAATTCGTGTTCATATGTCACATATAGATCACCCTTTGGTTGGGGATGATCTATATGGAGGGAGTCGTCAATTTATTGATCGACAAGCATTGCATTGTTGTTCACTTGCGTTTTTTCATCCAATTAAGGAGGAGTGGTTTCAATTTACGTCGTCACTCCCTAATGATTTGCAGCAATTACTGGAATTATAATGTTACGATGTTATCCGCTAAAATTATTTGTGAGATGACATCGTAATGTTACGTAAAGCTTCTAAATTTTTCTTCAACATATACGAGTGAAGAGGATACACTAACAATCTCCATAGAAGGGTATCGTACTGCAGTTAATTTGCCTCCAAAAACAGCTCCTGTATCAATATTTATTGTGTTGTTGACAATTCTTGGTTCTTTTACAGGTGTATGTCCATATACAATCAAAGCCTTCCCTTTGTATTCTTGAGCCCAATCGTTGCGAACAGGAGTCCCATCCTTGTTTGTTTCACCAGTTATATCACCGTATAATACAAAGGTTTTTACTTTTTTATTGTGCTTCCCAATCAACTCTTCGTTGATTCCGGCATGAGCAATGACAAGTTTATTGTGATCTAATATCCTATATAATGGTGATTGTTCATACAACTCAATGAACTTACTCTTTATTTCCTCTTTTTTTTGATGTGGTAGAGCCGAGTATTCCTCTACAGTTGTTTCTAGCCCATGTGTTAGTTGAACTTTGTTTCCTAGAAAGTATCGGTACAGTTTATTGCAATGATTACCAGGCACATAGTAGACCTTGTGATTTTTATATAAGCTCCAGACAACTTCTATAACCTTTAATGAATTTGGACCTCGATCTGTAAGGTCACCGACTAAGCCAATGACACGACCCTCTGGATGAAGAGGATATCCATTTTCCCATGTATACCCCAACTGATTTGTTAACTGAACAAATTCATCGTAACATCCGTGGATATCTCCAATGATATCAACCTGCAACACAATCCCTCCACCTATTTTAATAAGTATTTTTATAGTAACCAATTTTCATTTAATCTAAAAGAAAGAAAATAGGACTGTAGCATAATTTCCTTCGATTTTAGTACTCTCTTCTTTTCACCCTTGTGTTGTACATTAATGTTTAGGGTGTGACAGTTTTTAGGGGAGACAATTTAGTCATCTTTTGCTAGTATAGTAACGACTACACGATAATACATTTGAAAGGAGGGTGCCGAATGTCAGAAGTTAATAACGAAAGAGATAAAGATTTTATTGATGAAGAGCTTCTCATTCAAGCCCTTCAAGAAGGAAATCTTGAATTGTTTAGAAATGAATTTATTGATCTTCTTTCATACGACAAGGCAAGGTTCTACTCAAAGTTAGATGATGAGTTAAGAAATAGGTTATATCAATATCTTTCTCCAGAAGAAATGGCAGAGTTATTTGAAAGTCTTGATATAGAGGATGAAAATTATCAAGATCTGCTAGCCGAGATGTCTCCAATATATGCAGCGGAAATGTTATCAAATATGTATGCAGACGATGCTGTTGACGTCTTGAATGAGTTAGATAAAGAACAGGTAGTAAGCTACTTAACGATTATGGATGATGAATCGGCTAAAGAAATTAAAGAGCTCCTTCACTATGAGGAATATACAGCGGGAAGTATTATGACAACAGAGTTTGTCTCTATTTCTGCCAATCAGACGGTTCGCTCTGCTATGTATATTCTTAAAAATGAAGCACCTGACGCTGAAACAATCTATTATTTATATGTAATAGATGATGATAAGAAATTAGTAGGTGTTATCTCACTTAGGGACTTAATTATAAGCAATGATGAAACGATGATTGATGAGATTATGAATGACCGTGTTATGTCTGTTTCTGTGAGTGAAGATCAGGAATCCGTCGCGAGAAAAATGAAGGACTATGATTTCTTAGCACTTCCTGTGGTAGACTTTCAAGACCATTTACTTGGAATTATTACAGTTGATGATATTATAGATGTTATGGAAGAAGAAGCTTCTGATGATTACTCGAAATTAGCGGGGGTTGCGGATCTTGATTCCGTTGACCGAAATCCTTTAACAGCTGCAAAGAAAAGACTGCCTTGGCTCATAGCTTTATTATTCTTAGGTATGTTTACTGCCAGCCTTATTGGTCGCTTTGAGGAAACTTTAGATAAAGTAGCAATATTAGCGGTATTTATTCCCCTTATTGCCGGAATGGCTGGAAATACTGGGACACAAGCATTAGCAGTCGCTGTTAGAGGAATCGCAACGGGAGATATTGAAAATGATACCATTTGGAAGCTAATAGTACGTGAAGCGGGTACAGGTCTAATTACCGGGACGAGCTGCGGAATTGTAGTCACAATCATCGTCTATGTATGGAAAGAGATGTTTTTCCTAGGTGTATTGGTAGGGGTATCTGTTTTGGTTTCACTCTTTGTCGCTACATTGGCTGGTACATTAGTTCCTTTGCTTATGCACAAGCTAAAGGTAGATCCAGCTGTTGCATCAGGGCCATTTATTACGACCATTAACGATATTATAAGTATTTTAATATACTTCGGATTGGCCACATTATTTATGAATTATTTAATATAAAAGGGGGAAGAGAACATGGAACATGGTGCGTCGGTTACATCCCTTGTAATTGTCATTGTCTTTGCTTTTTTAACACCAATATTTTTACACAGGTTTAAACTAAACTTTATTCCGGTAGTTATTGCTGAAATCATTGTAGGTCTTATTATCGGAAAAAGTGGTTTCGACATTGTAGAACAAGATGTTTGGCTTGAAACATTATCTACTTTAGGCTTCATTTTCTTAATGTTTTTAAGTGGATTAGAAATTGATTTTTCTGCATTTTCAGGTGGGAAAAAGAAAAAAGAAATTCTCAAGAGTGGTAAAGAGGAACCCAATCGACTATTTATATCAACCATAATTTTTATCGGTATATTCATTGTTTCGTTTGGTTTGTCTTATATCTTTGTATTAATTGGCTTAATAGAAAATGCGTTTCTAATGACTTTAATTATTTCAACGATTTCATTAGGCGTAGTTGTACCTACATTAAAAGAAGCCAATATAATGAAAAGTGGCATTGGTCAGATTATTCTTCTAGTAGCGGTTATTGCTGATTTAGTAACAATGATTTTGTTAGCAGTTTTTGTTTCGCTATATGGAGAAGGTCACGGGAATATGTGGCTTCTGTTAATCCTATTTGCCGCAGGGGTATTGCTGTACTTTATTGCGAAACGGGTTCAAAACAACACGTTTATAAAAAGTCTATCAACGGGTACAATCCAAATTGGAACTCGTGCTGTATTCACCTTAATTATTCTTTTAGTTGCACTATCAGAATCTGTAGGTGCTGAAAATATTTTAGGTGCCTTCCTTGCAGGTGTTCTAGTATCTTTACTTGGTCCAAACCAAGAGATGGTTCACAAGTTAGATTCCTTTGGATATGGATTCCTAATTCCAATTTTCTTCGTTATGATTGGAGTAGAATTGGATTTATGGTCATTACTGAGTGATCCTAAAATGATTGCACTTATACCACTTCTTTTAGTAGCACTGTTAATTTCAAAACTAGTGCCTGTCTATTTATTAAGAATCTGGTATGATAATAAAACGACGATTGCTTCGGCATTTTTATTAACTTCAACACTTTCTTTAGTCATTGCGGCAGCGAAGATTGCTGAACGAATGGAAATTATCTCCGCTCAAATGAGTGGGACGCTCATACTAGTAGCTGTTATTTCCTGTGTAATTACACCTATTGTGTTTAAAAAGCTATTTCCTAGAGAAAGTGCAGAAGAGACACAATTACGTGTGGCGTTTATTGGAGCAAATCAGTTCACACTACCTGTATCCCGTGAATTAAAATCGGCGCTTTATGAGCCAATTCTATATCATACAAAACAGGATAAGTCTGATCGAACGATTGCAGATTCAGTCTTTAATGTTGTAGAAATTGATAATTATGAAGTCGAAACTCTTGAGAAGGATGATATTTTTCAAGCGGATATTATTGTCATCTCAACAGGGGACGATGAGACAAATGCAACATTAGCAGTATCAGCAAAGGAAAAAGGAGTAGACCGTGTTATTGTACGTATTGAAAGTCCGGATTTGGAGGAATCTCTACGTGAACAAGGGATTGAAGTCTTCTCTGTATTGCTTTCAACAACAGCTTTATTACGCGCACTGATTGAATCACCGTCAGTGATAAATATATTAACGAATCAAGAAACATCACTGTATGAAATTCGTATGTTAAATGGTCAATTCGAAGGAATGACATTGCGTAAATTCCCGTTTACTGGAGACGTTATTTTTGTTCGTATCTTCCGTGGAAAAGATTCTATTGTCCCACATGGTGATACCGAGCTTCATATTAATGACCGTCTTATTGTTACTGGTTCAAAAGAGTATGTTGATGAGCTTAAACGTGAAATTGAGTTCTGTGAATATTGTTAATTACAAGGCTGGATATGACTATGTTTGTAACGTAGTTCATGTTCAGTCTTTTTTTTGTATGTACGATTTTAGATTGACAATAGTCATTCTTTTCAAAATAGCCAATGACAAGGTATAATGAAAGGAAAATACTGTTAATGAAGGAGCGGGCAAATATATGTGGGATAACAAAATTTCGGATATACGTACAAGTCTTTTGAAAAGCTTACTTGTGTTAACAGATGAAAAGTTAAATCAAAAACCAAGTAAAAACGAATGGAGTATTGCTCAAATAGCATTACATCTTGCGGCAGCCGAAACAAGGTTTATGACTTTGGCGATGGAATCTGCAGAGAATCCAGAAGCAGAAGAAGGGGCACTCGTAGACCTAAGTATATTTGAAGATCCTACCAAGAAGATGATAGCCCCTATTGAGCCACCTTCGGATTTTAGAACTAAAAAACAAGTAATGAATGCATTAAGTAAATCTAGAACACTGACAGATTCATTTCTAAAGAAATACACAAGTGCTGACCTTGAGGGGAAAATGATGAATCACCATCGATTTGGTATTATGCCCATTTGGCAAGTGTTTGAGATGCTTGGTAAACATGAAGAAAGACATATCCATCAAATTGAACAGTGTAAAAAGAAGTTATTCTCGTAAGGTTCTTTCCTTTTTAGTATAAATCATGTAAAATTAGTATCAGGTACTAATAACATGTAATAGTAGGAGGATTTATTAATGGGTCTTTCATTAGAAGGCAAAACATATGTTGTAATGGGTGTAGCAAATAAACGTAGTATTGCATGGGGTATTGCTCGTTCGTTACATCATGCGGGAGCTCGTTTAATTTTTACATATGCAGGTGAACGTTTGGAGAAAAATGTTCGTGATCTTGTTCAGACTTTAGAAGGTGGGGAACATTCTCTTGTGCTTCCATGTGATATAACAAATGATCATGAGATCGCGAAATGCTTCTCTACCATTCATAATGAAGTAGGGAATATTGATGGATTGGCGCACTGTATTGCATTTGCCAATAAAGAAGAGCTAGAAGGCGACTTTATGAACACAACAAGAGAAGGTTTCTTATTAGCTCACAATATTAGCTCCTATTCTTTAACAGCAGTATGTAAAGAGGCTAAAGAGATTATGAATGATGGTGGAAGTATTATTGCGATGACATATATAGGAGGAGAGCGTGTCCTTCCGAACTACAATATTATGGGGGTTGCTAAAGCATCCTTAGAAGCAAGTGTGAAATATTTAGCTAATGATCTAGGTAAGCATAATATTCGTGTGAACGCGATTTCAGCAGGTCCAATTCGTACCCTTTCTGCCAAAGGGGTTAGTGACTTCAATAGTATTTTAAAAGAGATTGAAGAACGCGCACCGCTTCGTCGTAACACAACTCAAGAAGAAGTTGGAGATACAGCAGTATTCTTGTTTAGTAACATGGCAAGAGGAATTACTGGGGAAAACCTTCATGTTGATTCTGGTTATCATATCTTAGGTTAATCTGTAATAAAGTGTTAATGGATGGTTATGCCACCATTAGCACTTTTTTTTATGTATTCCAATCTGGTTAGAAACCCATTGATTCTTTTCGCATACATATAAAGTGGAGAAATCTTTGGAGGTGTCAGCATGAGTGACAAGAAAAGAAAGAAAGTAGATCCGCTTCTTTATCTATATCAGCCAAAAACAGTGCAAAAGCCTAAGCCTATAATGCAGGAACGTTTTAATTCTCGGCTTGATAAAAAGAAGGAAGTTGTTGAGAAAGAACCTATAACAAATGGACAACAAGAAAGTAATAAGAAATCAAAGAAGCCAAAAGCAAAGCATGAATTGGAACTTGGAGCCCTTTCAAATGATCTAAATTTCACGCCATTAAATAAAGAAGAAAATGAAATAAAAGACAAAGCTGAAGGAAAAGAAACACGTACAGATGAAATGGAAAATCTTAACCCAGTCCGTCAAGTATCTACATCAGGATTGAAAAAGGTAAAACCTTTTAAAGAAAAAACAATTGAAGAAAAGACCGAGTATTTGGCTCATTACATTATGGGTAGACCTCCATTTCCCTGTGAGTTTGTAACAGATGAAAGAAAGTATAAGGGTGTATTATTGACTAATAACAAACATGATATTGAAATTAAAACATTTCAAGAAGAAAACATTGTCCTTAAGAAAAACTCGATAAAAGCAATAACGATTATCGGCTTACATTAAGGGTAATTTTTCAAATGTTATGAAAAAAGCCAGCCGGGTTTCCGACTGGCTCCTTTTTTGCCTGTGATTAGTCACAGATTAAGTCAACATATACATCTTCGATACATTGTACTGCACAGAAGCATTTTAAGTCTACAGTGATACAGCTAGACGTTTTAACGAATGTCCACTCGTCTCCATCCCAAACTTTTGCTAGTACGCTTAAAGTAGCGCAGCAGTTGTCAAAAATTTCTTCTACACGGAAGAATGGTGAGAAATTCTTTTTGTAGTGGTTGTAGTTATCATCTGTTTCAATTTCGTCTCCGTCAAAGTCGATAACATCTTTGAAGAATGCTTTGAAAAGTTCACCATTTTTTAAAGTTAGAGTAAATACACGAGTATTTGGTTGATTCTGCACCGGGCTTACTAGAGATCCTAGTGGTTGTAAAAAGCAGTTATTTGGGCACTCAAAACAATTGTCCTCAGCATTATCCTGAATGTCTAATATCGCATTTACTACTTCACACACGCAATTTGTTTTTCCATCATGTCCGCAACCCATAAATAAGTTCCTCCTTGTTTTTAATTAATTAGCTTACAGTACTAACATATTGCAAGGTAGGTCATTCAGTAACGGACAGACGCCCGATTATAGGAAATTGGGCGCTTTGTTGAAGAGAGGAAGATGTACATCATGAATTTTGAATTTACAGTGTTGCAATTTTTCATCCTTTGCTTAGCAGTCTTCCGTCTAACCCATTTACTTGTTTTTGACAAGATAACAGAATTCATTAGATCTCCTTTTTTTGATGAAATAGTTGAAGTGAATGAGATAGGGGAAGAAGAAGTTTACTTAGTACCTAAAAAGGGGGGAATTAAGGGGTTTTTTGGGGAACTGTTGAGTTGTTATTGGTGTAGTGGTATTTGGGCATCAATCATTCTTTATATAGGGTATATCTTCATCCCGTTTATCTTTGGTCCAATTATAACGATTCTTGCCATTGCTGGTGTTGCTGCACTTTTTGAAGCCATTATCCAAAGGTTGATTATAGAATAGGACGTAATTATGAGCAATATAGGCATTCGATACAAACAAGCATTACGTTTGATTCATACACTATTATGCAAGATATTGTAACAGGAGGAATGAGGAAATGAAGAAGATTACTCCAGGATCAAAAAAACAGTCAACTGGGAAAAAGATGGTTCAGTCGGCTGCTGCTCCAAAAAAGAAAAAAGGCTGCGGTTGTGGGAAATCAGCATATAAAAAGAAGTAAGTTTGATGAGAATATGAACGCAAATTCTATTTTTGCAAAATCATTTAAAAAGAAGAGCGGTTGTTAATGGAAAAGTTTTACCATTATACAACTGCTCTTTTTTTATCATAAAAAACCAATAACTGTGAAAAATAGTTAAAGAATTTATTTGGAAAGAGGCATGGTTTATGAAGAAGCTTATAGTTCCTAATCTCTATGTTCTTTTATTCAGCTTTGTTTTATCAGCATGTGCTAATACAGAGGACGGACATGACAGTAAGTTAGCACTTCTTAAAACAACAGACCCAAGTCCTGTTGAGTTAATGAACAATCCGGAGACCGATAGCATTGGACATGCAGTCAAGCGGCATATTGCTGAGAAAGAAGAACTTTATGATGTCGCAGTTATAGAAGGTAAAGAAGACATATTAGTGACGTACAAGGTAAAACATCTTGAGAGGTTTCATATGAAGAAGATCGAAAAGGATATGGAAAAACAATTAGAAGAAAAATATCCTGATGAAAATTTTGTACTATCTAGTGACTATAAGATCTTTTTAGAAACCGTCCGATTAAGAGAGAAGATGGATAGAGGAACAATATCAAAGAAAAAAGCAGAGAAAGAGTTTCAAGATATATTAAAGCTTCATAAAGAGAAAACATAAGGAAGGTTGATCATCGTGGGAAAGGCAACGAAGACTCCAGAACAAAAGAAGTACGATAAAGTTGAGAAGAAACATGAGACGAAGCGTCCCGTATTTAAAAACTGTATTAAAGCCTTCTTCGTAGGAGGTATCATTTGTACGATTGGCCAAGCAATCTCATATTTCTATATTTATTACTTTAATTTCACCGAACAAACAGCTGGAAACCCTACCGTTGCGACAATGATTTTTCTTTCTATGCTTTTAACGGGCTTTGGAGTATATGATCATATCGGGCAATTTGCAGGAGCCGGAAGTGCAGTCCCAGTTACTGGTTTCGGTAACTCAGTGATCTCTGCCGCTATTGAACATAGAACTGAAGGATTTGTCTTAGGTGTTGGAGGAAATATGTTTAAGTTAGCAGGTAGTGTAATCTTATTTGGTGTTTTTTCAGCTTTTGTTGTAGCTCTAATAAAAACTCTACTTATGCAATGGGGGGTTATTTAATGCTACAAGGATCAAGATCATGGATGTTTGCCAACCAGCCAGCAATATTATCAACAGGAGTAGTAGGAGGACCTTTTGAGAAAAAAGGGCGACTTAAAGAAGACTTTGATCAGTTCTATGATGACCTATGGATGGGTCAAAAAACCTATGAAAAAGCACATCGAACATTAATAGAAGATGCTGTTCAAATAGCATTAGAAAAAAATCAAATACAAGCAAGTGATGTCCAGTTTTTCCTTGCCGGAGATCTAATCAATCAGATAACCCCTTCCAGTTTTGCGGCACGAACAAACGCAATTCCTTATTTTGGTTTATTTGGTGCGTGCTCTACATCAATGGAAGGTCTTGCTCTTTCGGCATTTCTTGTAAATTATGGTGGTGCAAATTATGTTGTAACGGGGGCATCGAGTCATAATTCTGCAGTCGAGAAGCAATTTCGTTATCCAACAGAGTATGGAGGTCAAAAGCCACCAACAGCACAGTGGACAGTAACAGGAGCTGGATTTGCAGTAGTAGGGAATAGTTCTTCTAATGAACCACAACCGAGAGTAACATCCGCAACTATTGGAAAAGTAAATGATCTTGGCTTAAAGGATCCATTTAATATGGGAGGTGCTATGGCTCCTGCAGCAGCAGATACAATTGTTGGACACTTCCAAGACTTAGATCGGGATCCTTCTTATTATGATCTTATTTTATCAGGCGACCTAGCGAAAATAGGTAGAGCCACAACATTAGATTTGCTTAGTCAAAAAGGATATAACGTTCCAGAAGAAAAGTTTTTAGATTGTGGTTTGCTCATATATGGTGAAGATCAACCGGTTCAATCAGGTGCGAGTGGACCAGCATGTTCAGCGACCGTTACATACGGTCATATTCTAAACGAAATGAAAAAAGGAACCTATAATCGTGTATTAATGGTAGCCACAGGCGCGCTACTTTCTCCACTATCATTTCAACAAGGAGATACTATTCCATGTATTGCACATGCAGTGTCAATTGAAAATAAATAATTGTCATGAGAATTCCGGTATTGTTCGTAATCAATACCGGATTTCCTAAAAAATCTTCAAATCATAATTTTGTTTTACGCACACACTGAAATTATACAAACGGTAAATGTATTGGAGGAATAGGCATGTTAGCAATGTTTTTTTGGGCATTTGTAGTTGGCGGATTATTTTGTGTTGCTGGTCAACTTTTATTTGATGTCGTAAGATTAACACCTGGACATACATTGAGTTTATTTGTTGTATTAGGTGCAATAATATCTGGTTTTGGACTGTATGAACCATTAATTGACTTTGCTGGTGCTGGAGCGACAATCCCAATCACAAGCTTTGGGAATTCACTTGTACAGGGAGCGATGAACGAAGCTGAACAGCACGGTGTTATCGGTGTTTTAACGGGAATGTTTGAAGTAACAAGCTCCGGTATATCAGCTGCGATTGTATTCGGATTTATTGGTGCTCTTTTATTCAAACCTAAAGGGTAAGGGGGTGCCTCTTGGATAACCCAGAATACTTCCAAGTCGGTCTGCGTAGTATTTTTATTTTACTGGCATTGTTTACAATCACAAAGCTGCTTGGAAAAAAGCAGCTTTCAAAGTTATCATTTTTTGAATATATTACAGGAATAACAATTGGAAGTATTGCCGGTACATTATCAATGGACCTAGAGCTAAAGCTAATAGAAGGATTAATGAGCATTTTGTTATGGTTCATGGTGCCTTTTCTTTTTTCACTTATTTCATTAAAAAGCATTCGATTCCGCCACTTCGTTGAAGGAAAACCAACAGTATTTATTGATAATGGAAAACTAAATGAAAAGGCAATGAAAAAAGAAAAATATTCCATTGATGAACTAATTGAACAATTACATAAGAAAAGCATCTTCAGAATTGAAGACATTGAATATGCTTCTCTTGATTCAAATGGAGATTTAAGCGTTTTATTAAAAAAAGAAAAACAACCTTTAACTCGTGAGGATTTCTTTGGAGTCGAGAAAAAAGCAACAGTTCCACAAACTATAATAAACGACGGAGTCATTATGGAAAGTGTTTTAGAGACGCTTGGCTACTCTAAAGAATGGCTATCTGAAGAAATCACAAAAAGAGGTTTGAAAATAAAAGAAATCTTCTTGGCTCAGTTAGATAAGGATGGAAATCTAACATTTGATTTATATGATTGGTCTCCTAAGCAAAGGCTATAAGCCTATACCATCTAGACTCTTATTACATATATTGTAGGGAATAAGGGTAAAGAGAGGTGATACTCATGCCTTACGGTTATGGATATGGATATGGCGGTTACGGCTACGGCGGTTATGGCGGTGGATACGGTTCAACATTCGTATTAATCGTTGTTCTATTTATCTTGTTAATCATTGTTGGCGCAAGCTTTTGCTAATATAGGATCTTGAAAAAGTCTGAGCACAACAGGCTTTTTCTTTTTGTGTGAACTTTGCTCTTCTAATTACTAAGACCGTTGCTCTCCGCTACAGGGTGCTTGCTTTCCGCGGGGCGGGAGTGAGCCTCCTCGCTTCGCTGTGGGGTCTCACTATTCCCGCTATGTCCCGCAGGAGTCAAGCACCCTTTCGCTCCAAGCAACTCCGTACTATAAAAAAGATATTATAAAAACTTACTAAAGCAATATCTGCTCAAGGGATATGATATTTTTTACTCTTTAAGATGTCTATAATGGCTAAATATTTGAACATTTATAAATGAATAACGATAAAATTTATCTTACTTAAATAAAGATTTATTTCTGTAAGAACTTGATAAAGAGCAATTCTTTAAATTAATACTAAGTTGATTGGAACGGAAGTTGCTTGACTCCTGCGGGAATAGCGAGCCAGTTGAGACCCCGCAGGAGCGAAGTGACGAGGAGGCTCAACGCTCGCCCCGCGGAAAGCAAGCAACTGGAGTGCAAAGCAACGGTCAAGGTAAATGTTAGATGATTACTAAACGATATCATTAATATCCGAAAAATAATTCACGAATCCAAATGTCCCTTCATAGTATGAAAATAGGTTAAAGGAGGCGTGAGACTTTATGAATAATAATTTTTTCAAGAATATTGAACAAAAGACTGGCGTTAACATGAATGAAGTACTAGAACTTGCAAACTCATTACAAAACGCAAACTTCAAAGATGAAAAAACAGTACGCAGTGTCATTAAAAAGGTTTCAAGAATTGCTAATAAGCCAGTTAATAAAGAAATGGAAGATAAAATTATCAAGTCAATTGTAAACGATGGCAAGCAATTAGATTTTGGAACAATTTCAAATATGCTAAACAAAAAGAAATAAGTAGATGTAAAAAAGAACTTGCATGTAAAGGAATCGGAAAACGTACCTTTAATGTGAGTTCTTTTTTTTATACTACAGATAATGAAGGAATTCAGTATTACGTTCAAGAAGATAATATAAACGAATTTTCTACTCTTCCTATACGAAGTCTTATATCATTTTTCTTTTAGACCGAGGTCATAGTCACACTCGTATCATGTTTTTTCTTAAACCATAAAGGGAATAAAGAAAAGAAAAGGAGGAATATACAATGGGATATATTTTACCTCTACCACATTATGAGTATAAACAATATCAAGAAAGAGAAATGAAAGTAAGACCTCATTCATATGGATTTGTGCCAGTCCATTCCATAACAAAGCTAACTTCAGAGAATCGAGAACACGAAAAGCTTTCGCAGAATCAACGGGGTTTCCAATCTACTGCACATTCTGATGCTCATCGAATGGTTGCAGATATAACAGGAAAAGGAAAATATGTTAACGAATATGCTTAAAGAAGAAAGAGGCGGTATCGATGGAGTTTAAAAGAATTACGGAGCATTGTCATTATTTTCATGCTGCTGTTAATATTGGTTACATCTCTTACAAAGGAAAAGGCCTTTTAATAGATACAGGTATTGATGAATCTTCAATAAAAAAAGTGTTGAAAATCTTAGACTCAAATGGGCTTTCATTAGACTATTGCATCATAACACATGCACATGCTGACCATTTTGGTGGGGCAAACTATTTGAAAGAAAAAAGGAACATTCCGATGTATGCATCTAAGCTTGAAAAGGCAATTATTGAGAATTCTATTCTAGAACCTATTTACTTATGGAATGGTGCAAACCCACTTCTGGAATTAAGAAACAAATTTTTAGAGGGACAAGCAGTTGAAGTGGACAGTGAAATTAATGAAGAAACATTACATGTTGGTCCTTTTCAATTAAAGATTCATTCATTGCCAGGACATTCCTATAATCAAATAGGAATAGAGTTTGATGGGATTCTATACGCAGCGGATAGTTATTTTGGGGTTGAGACGTTAGAGAAACATGGAATCCCCTATATAACAGACTTGTTTGAAACATTAGGAACTTTAGATAAACTCCTAGAATTAGAGCTTTTAGGTGCGCTACCAGGGCATGGGTATTATGAAGATGACTTTAAATCAACAGTAAAACAAAATATATTGACACATAGGAAGCTACTTCAGAGTCTTGAGTATCAAATTAGAACGGTTGAATCTTTAGAATTTCATGTACTATTTAAAAAGTTTTTAGAAGAATATAGTATTAGTGCAAAGAATATAGGACAATGGCTTTTGTTTCGAACAACCTATTCTGCCTATATTCGATACCTTGTAGAAACAGAACAAATTGCAATGGAAATGATTCAAAATGAGATTATCCTTAAAGCTAGGATGTGACACGAGAACCTTGATTATATCCTTGTATAAAAAGGCTTTCATCTTCTTGCCATTCTGCATATAATACTTCTTTTGGTGATTGGAAGCCTTGTTTTCGAATCTCTTTTAATAACCATGCAACATTCTTACCTAATATCTCTAAGTTTGTTGGTGCAATTTGCCCATCTAATATTACTGATATTGGCAGTTTAGAATCATTTGTTGTGATATCTAGATCCTGCTTTGTTACTTGGCTGTAAGGAGCTTTTTTAATAACGCTAAGCGATCCGTCTGTTTCAATGAGGGCATAATGGCATTCTCTAACTGAAAAAATATCCTTTGCCCGCAATAAATGCTGAAGCTGATTTAAATCTAAATGATTTTTCTTCAACTCCTTATAATCAATCTCTCCTTTATTTATGATTATAGAAGGAGAACCCTCAAAGAGTTTTCGAAAGAAACGAGACTTTTGTGTAAGCTTCTCTGTGAAAAATATTAATCCACCCCAGATACCAATCGCAAACAAAATATGTCCTATGCCCGTTTCCCCATCATATAATGAATTTCCCACTAATTCGCCAAGAATTAATGCAGATATAAAGTCAAAAGCTGTGATTTGTGTAATTTGTGTTTTTCCAAGGAATTTCGTAAGTAACATTAAGGCAAAATAGCCAACAACCAATTCAAGTGCAATGGCAGAAAAATTCATTCCCTCTACTCCTCTAACGTGTAGCATATTCTCAAAACGTATTAAATTTAACTCTAGCCATTATTTCCATATACATAATGAGTTATTCGTAAAAGAAAAAACGAACCTATTATATAGGTTCGTTTAAATCATCTATAGTTCTTTAATCATCGTTTTATGAGGAATTCCCGCATCCAAGAATTCATCAGATGCAACCTGGTATCCAAGACCTTCGTAAAAAGGAATAGCATGTGTTTGAGCATTTAATTTTAATGTCTTAATTTCTTGTTTTTCAGCATATTCTTCAATGGCATTCATTAGCATTTTTCCTGAGCCTTTGCCACGTACATCCTTTAAGACACAAATCCGTTCGACCTTACCAACACCATCGAGCACTCTAAACCTTCCTGCTCCAACCGGTGTGGTTTCATCATAAAGTACAAAGTGGGTCGAGCTATCTTCAAATTGATCGATTTCCTCTTCTAATGGGACATTTTGTTCTTCAACAAAAACAACTTTTCGAATATGATAAGCATCTTCTAACTGTTGCTGAGTATTTACTATGAGGACTTCCACTATTAGCAGTCCTTTCCTAGACGGAATGTTTCATAGACAGTCCATGAACCATTTTCTAGTTGATATAGAAGGTGGAAGCGATCAACGGTTTCCTCATGTTCCACACCCATCATGCGTAATGAGCCAAATACATCAGAATGTTCGTCATTCGATAGTCTTTGAGCGATTGTAATATGTGGAACAAAGGCATATTCCGGCTCATCATTTAAAAACTCAGCAGAATGTAGATCTTGATGGAGTCCCTCTAATTCAGGAGTTGGATCTACTTTAAGATAGATAACGTTATTCACTGGCTGAAAGGAGCTCACTTTATAAGTACGTAGTTTAAATGGTGCATATTTTGTTGCAATTTTTGATAGACTTTCTGCAATCTTTTGAATTTCATTATCATCAGCAGTAAAAACATTCTTTAGTGTAAGATGTGGTGGAATAAGAGCATAGTGTGGATCATAGCGCTTTCTATAAGAGTTTGCTAAGTCCTGAAGTTTTTTTGATGGAAAAATGACGATACCATAATTCATATCTAGTACC
Organism: Rossellomorea marisflavi; assembly: GCA_003667865.1. Taxonomy (GTDB): domain Bacteria; phylum Bacillota; class Bacilli; order Bacillales; family Bacillaceae_B; genus Rossellomorea; species Rossellomorea marisflavi_C. The sequence continues at coordinate 2,722,394 of CP033051.1, forward strand.
TCCTCTATTCAGATGTAGACTATTACGTAAAATAAGCTAAGTAAGGTATATTATAGCAAATTTTTTAAAAATTTAATATAGTATGACAAGGTGATTAGAAATATGTAAGGATTGAACGTTCTGACGTTCTGACTATTTGGCTCAACCCTCTTTTACTATACCCAAAAAAACAGCTTTCAATGAATGAGACTATAACGTGAGCATCATTTTTAAGGCGCGTTTTAAATCAGGCTGCCAATATTTCCAAGTGTGTTCTCCTTCAAATTCTTCATAAAAAGAATGATACTGAAGACGTTGGAATAATTCATGCAACTGACGGTTTGGCTGAAGAAAGTCCTTCACCTGTCCATCTGTCGTTTTTACTTCCGTTTCACCTTTACCAATTATGTGATAAATCGATAAAAGTTGAGGGTCATTGAAATTTTCTACAGCTTTTAAGACCTTTTCATCAACGTAAGGGGACTGTAAGATTACTTTTCCGAACGTGTTTGGATATTTTAGCGCAGTCATTAAGGAAACGGTCGCTGCTAAAGAATCTCCTATTAACGCTCGTCCCATTCCCATATGGTAAGTAGGATACGTTTGATCTAGGAAGGGAGCAAGTTCGTGTGCTAAAAATCGTATATACTTATCATTTTGCTCTCCTTCGGGATGATATTTCCTTCGTCGATCTTGTACGTCTTGATAGGGAATACCGACGATAATTGTATTTTCAATTTCCTTTTGATCGAGAAGCTCATCTGCTACCCGGGGGATTCTCCCAAGCTGAAAGTAATCCTTCCCATCTTGAGCGATAAGAAGTGAATATTTATAGAGTGTAGAATAATTAGCTGGAAGGTAGACCAGCATTTTAATTTCTTCATTCAATTCATTACTAAATAGGCTTAACTCATTTACAGTTCCTCTTGAAGTAGCCATGCACATACCTCCAAATCTTGTTAACCAGTTACAAAAAGATTGTATCATATTCCCTAAAAATTTTCCTTGTGTACGTTTGTAGTTACTATTTTTAGAAGATCTATTTTATATTGAGAGATTATTTAGTCTGCCCCTGCTGCTTTCCGTTCCAGGGGCTTGCTTTCCGTGGAGGGCAGTGAGCCTTGAATTTCGGTATCTCGACTCTTTGTTATATCCAAAAAGAGCGAAATTCAGCTTTGCAAAAGAATTTTGTAACTCTTCTATTACAATAAAGTGGAATCGTTTTTTATGAGGATGGTCTGTTATAGTTTTCTATATGTTTTTATATAACATTTTAATTTGTAAAAAACATAAATTTTTTGTTAATAAGAAGACAATCTTCTGAATACATATCAATAGATAAAATAACATGTCTAAGAGCCAGCAAGAGCCATGAATGGAATATTCTAGTACACAAAACATAGCGGGTAAAGTTGAAGAAGTAGTGAAAAAATTGTATAAAATGTAAAATAATTGACAGAATTATTACATTTTATGCTAATATTAGTTTGAGTTTACTATTTTAAGGGGGATGTGAGAAGCATGAAAAAACGTAACGTATCAATTAGTGCCATCGTCATTCTTGTTCTTTCTATGATTCTAGCAGCGTGTGGAACTAATTCAGAATCTGAAGGTTCAGGATCAGGCGGGGGAGAAGAAGAGCTAGACTTCATTGGGATTGCTACTGGTGGGACGGGTGGTACATACTACCCATTAGGTGGTACATTCGCAAGTATCATTCAAGACGAAACAGATATTAAATCTACTGCTGAAACTTCAGGAGCATCGGCAGAAAACATGGCTACAATTAAGGAAGGCAACATTGAAATTGCCTTTACTCAGACAGATATTGCTTCTTATGCAACAGAAGGTAAAGAGATGTTTGCTGATAATAAAGTAGAAAATGCTCGTGGTATAGGAACTTTGTATCCTGAAACAATCCAAATTGTAACAACAAAAGATTCTGGCATTACCTCTGTTGAAGATTTAGCAGGTAAAGTTGTTTCAGTTGGAGAAGCTGGTTCTGGTACTTTATTAAATGCTACACAAATATTAGAAGTTCATGGATTATCACTAGACGATCTTAACGTTCGTAATTTATCTTTTGATGATTCTACTACAGGCATTCAAGATGGTACGATTGATGCAGCATTTATTACATCAGGGACACCTACGGGAGCAGTAGAAGGGTTAGCAGCTACTAAAGATATTACAATTGTTCCTGTTTCATCTGATAAAGCGGATGAACTAATCGAGAAATACCCTTACTACGCTAAAGATTTAATTAAAGCGGGTACGTATAGTAATGTTGATAATGAGATCGAGACTGTAGCTGTTCGTGCAATGCTTGTAACTCGCGCTGAAATTTCTGAGGACATTATTTATGATGTGACAAAAGCACTCTTTGAAAATACTGATCAAATTCAACATGCCAAAGGTGAATTTATTAGTGCTGAAAATGCTCTACAAGGAATGGGGATAGAACTTCATCCTGGAGCAAAGAAATACTTTGATGAAAAGGGTATTTCTGTAGAATAAATAAGTAGTGTTTCTTAAGGCGTAAATAACCAAGTTTTATAAAACAAAAAGCGTGCAGGGAATTTACTAGAATCCTGCGGAAAAACAAATGATTTGATAATCCTGCAGTGTGCGATGATAGCATGAAGGAGCTCAGATGTTTGTCCGCGGAAAAATGTGAATTCCCTGCACTTGTATGTAAGAAAATATAAGCAATGAGTAAGAGGTTTAATGATTCGCGACATGTTCTTTAAACGAGCAGGATAGGAGTAGATGAATGAAAACGAAATTTGTTTTTAAATCTGTAATAGCTATTAGTGTTTTGTTGGCATTCATTTTTATTCCTATTCGTGCCTATGTTGTCTTTTATCCTGTTGAAGAAAACGGTGAATCTGTTTTGATCCCTATAACTCAAGAGGGAGCAGAATTCTCTATTCTTTATACACACTCTATTCATTTATCAGATGTATTAGAGACGTATAGAATTACAACTGATAAGGAAATTGAGCAAACCTCATTAACGTATGAAGATACTAGTATTGGAATGCCTGGAAATTCTACCGGAAATGAGAGATTTTCGCAAACAGAAGATGGTAAATATATGATTAGCAATATGCACAGAATTTTCCCAGAGATTTATTTGCGCGTTGGGCAAGTGGCGGCTAATCATCGTATTGTTCTAGGTGGAAAAAAATACGAAATGACTCACTTTTTCAGAGAAGGAACTCTAATAAAAATCCAAGTTCAAAAACTATCACTATACAAGATCTGGAAAGGAGTGACACTTGATGGATAAGGGTCAAGACCAATTTGAATCATTAAGTGCAGATCAGCAAAAAGAATTACTGGAGAAATACGATCCTGAATCTGCGACCAGAACGTTTCATATAGGTCCAGTTAAATGGATTGTATTCTTAGGATTATTAGCTTTTTCATTATTCCAACTTACAGCTTCAATTTTTCAATTTATCCCGAGACAGCTTTTGCTTTCCATTCATCTAGGCTTTGCACTTTCGCTAATTTTTATCTTATTTCCTGCGAGTAAAAAGCATTCTCGGAAGGATAAGGTTGCTTGGTATGATATTCTTTTGGCAATAGGTTCAATTGTTGTTGGTTTATACTGGCCAATAATGCAACAAGAAATTGTAAGTAGAGTCGGAATTATGACAACAAGTGATTTTATCGTCGGTATTCTAGCAGTTGTTCTTGTATTAGAAGCAACTCGCCGTGCTGTAGGTTTGCCCATTACGGTTATTGCATCAGTATTCTTACTCTACATGTATTTCGGCAGAAGCATGCCGGGATTCTTAGTTCATCGAGGGTATGATCTAGAAGCAATAGTTAAAACAATGTTCTTTACAGGTGAGGGGATTTTAGGGACACCTTTATATGTTTCTGCAACCTTCATTTTCTTGTTCTTGCTATTCGGGGCTTTTCTTGTAAAGACAGGTGTCGGTCAATATTTCAATGATTTAGCCGTTGCTATTGCTGGGAAACGAACTGGTGGACCAGCGAAGGTTGCGATTTTTTCTAGTGCTTTGCAAGGTACCATAAGTGGAAGCTCGGTAGCTAATGTTGTTACTTCAGGGTCGTTTACCATTCCTATGATGAAAAAGCTTGGGTATCGTAAAGAGTTTGCTGGTGGAGTTGAAGCAGCAGCTTCAACGGGTGGTCAATTAATGCCACCAATTATGGGTGCAGCAGCCTTTTTAATGGTTGAATTTATTGGTGGAGTTTCCTATTGGGAAATTGCGAAAGCAGCAGCAATCCCTGCGATCTTATACTTTACGGGAATTTGGATTATGACTCATTTTGAAGCAAAACGAATAGGGTTAAGAGGCTTAACAGATGAAGAAATGCCAAATCGTAAGGAAGTTCTGAAAAAAATCTATCTTTTACTACCAATCTTGACAGTCATTATTCTTTTGTTTTCTGGAATGAGTGTTATGCGTGCAGCATTATGGTCCATCGTCGTTACTATTCTTGTAAGTGCCATTCGAAAAGAAACAAGAATTAGTTTTAAAGATGCTGTAGATGCATTAGTAGATGGTGCTCGAACAGCTCTTTCTGTAGCTGCAGCAACCGCATGTGCGGGTATTATTGTCGGTGTTGTAACAAAAACAGGTCTTGGTTTAACACTTGCTAATGGACTTGTTGATCTTGCAGCGGATCTTACCGATTCTCCTAACGGTAAACTTTTGCTAACACTTGTGTTTACAATGATCACCTCCATTATTTTAGGGATGGGTTCACCAACAACAGCCAACTATGTTATTACCTCAACAATAGCAGCACCTGCAATAATATTGCTCGGTGCACCAGAATTATCAGCACATTTATTTGTGTTTTATTTTGGAATTATTGCTGATATTACCCCACCAGTAGCGCTTGCGGCATTTGCAGCAGCAGGAGTTTCTGGCGGAGAACCGATACGAACAGGATTTAATTCTGCTAAGCTCGCTATTGCAGCATTTATCATTCCGTACATGTTTGTATTATCACCGGAATTGTTAATGATTGATACTACATTACCTCGTTTAATATGGGTTGTATTTACAGCTGTTACTGGGATGATGGCAATTGGTGCAGGAATGATTGGCTATTGGTACAGAAAAGTTACTCCAATTGAACGACTTCTATGTGTTGCAGCTGGATTGATGCTGATTTATCCTGAAGGAATTACGGATATTGTGGGGCTAATCTTATTTGTAGTCATGCTCGCTTTACAGTTTGTACTTGGAAGAAAAGATGGGAACAAACTAAAGGCTAGTGTCTAAGATGTTTAAAAAATAATAAAGAGGCATTCTTTGCGTCTAGTCCCTACATTCTTAAATGATGAAAGTAGGAGAGTAGCAAAGCAAAGAGTGCCTCTTTTTTGAAATATCATATCTGTATGCTCAAAAAGGAAATTAGCTAAGAATTTTCTTTACTGAAGAAGTAAGTCTTTGGCTAATTGATGTTAAGTCATTGCTTACCTTTGAGAAGTTTGCAACTGTTTTGGCATTACCAACAGCCATATCATTAACTGTATTTAATGATTCAATAAGAGTATTTACACTTTTGCTAATATTTTTCGTATACGTTGCAATTTTGCTTGATGCTTCGTCTGTTTCATCTGAAAGCTTTCGGACCTCATTTGCAACGACAGAGAAACCTTTACCATGTTGACCAGCACGTGCGGCCTCAATAGAAGCATTTAGGCCTAAAATATTTGTTTGACCAGAAACTTTTTTTATCATCTCTACAATGGAGGTGATTTGAATAGTATTTTCTTTTACATGATCCGTATTTTGAATTAATTCTGAATTGGAGTTTTTTAAGATTTGTGCTGAGCTTTCAATATCTGAAGTATAATCATTTACCTCCTGTAGTAGCCTTTCAAGTTCAAAAATCGTCTCTTCAATTGCGACAATTTCCTCGATGTTATAGCCGATCCCGAGTGCTCCAATCACTTCATTTCTTCCATTATAAATAGGCATGGTTTTCCCGAAAAAGTGAACTCCGTAGACATCAAAAGGAGGTCTTCCACTAGCTGGTTTTCCTTTAAGTGCACTTTGAATGACTACATCATCCTTTGGTACCTGCCCACCTATTTCAATTTGTACATCTACCTTATCACCAGGAAAGTGTGCTAACCATCGTTCCTTATCACATATATCAATCATAAAGTCTTCTTTAGCAAGCTTTTGAAAGATAGGGGCTGCAAAAATAAGAGTTTGTAAAATTTCCTTGTCGCTCATTTCTTTACTATTTAGATGTTCCAACATTGTGTAAAACCTCTCTTTTTTTAAAATAACTCTTTTAAGATAATGTAAGTGTATTATGAATGGAGAAATTACTCAATATTAAAAGCTCTCTGTGAAATGGTAGAATTTCTTAAAGCGTCAATACTAGAAGAACAAAAAGATGAGAATAAATCATTTCAGTTACACATATACTTGAATACAGAACATTCGTTCGGTTATAATGATGAACAAACAAATATTTAAGATCGGAGTGATAAAGATGTTATCCCTTTTACAACGCTCTGCTTCAGAACAATCTCCAATTGATATCATCTATATGGATTCAAATCAGAAATGTACAAAAAGAACAATTATTGTAAAAGAACAAAAGTTCGATTATGTTGTTGCATACTGTTTTCTTCGGAAAAGAGTACGCACATTTAGAGTACAAAACATATTAGCCATAAGCAAAAAGAGTCCAAAGACAACTAGCTATATCTCATAAGTTACTGTTATAAAAGGTATAATTTCTACAAATCATTTACAAACTTCTCAAAACGATATATAATATTCCTTGTCTAAACTATTTATACGCGAGCAATTAGTTCAGTGGGAGAACACCACCTTGACAGGGTGGGGGTCGGGGGTTCGAATCCCTCATTGCTCATACCCTGATATAGCCTTAAAACCTTGATATGAAAGGATTTTAAGGCTATTTTATTTGTTGCTGAATTTACTATATATAGTCTCTGGTGCCATTCTGGTGCCAATGCTACTCTTTTGATAATAGTTCATCAATACGATTAGCAGCCTCCTCTTGCATACTAGGCAGGACATGGGAGTAAGTATCTAAAGTAACCTTAATATTGCTATGACCTAATCTTTCTGAAATCACTTTAGCGTTAACTCCCCCAGCTATAAGCATAGTTGCATGCGAATGCCTTAGATCGTGTACGCGTATTCTTGGTAATCCAGATTCTTTAATTAACCTTAAGAAAGTTCTACTAAAGTTATTAGGGTTAATTGGTGTTCCTTTAGAAGTACAGTTAACAAGATCTTCATCTACATATTCTATTCCTAGAGATAGCTTTTCGTTTTCTACTATAGGTTTATGTTGTAATAATACTTCAATACACTCTCTCGTTAATTTAATACTTCTTATACTTGCCTCAGTTTTCGCTCCAGGTATTAAGCGTTTTCCATCCTTGGACAATGTTTGCCGTACATATACTATTCCATTTTGAAAATCTATATCTTTCCACCGAACGCCTAAAAATTCGCCTTTGCGCATACCAGTTGTTATTGCAAGATAGAATGCAGGGTATAGTCTCTCACCTTTAATATGCTCTAAAAATAATTGAAGCTGAGAAGTATCCCATACCTTTAAATCATTTTTTATTATCTTGGGCAATTGAATTTTTGTAATGTGGTTTACTGGTAACAGATCCATGTTAACTGCATGATCCAGTGCTCCTTTTAAGATATTGTATATCTTTTTAATAGTTGCACTAGATAAACCCTCTTCTTTTAACTCATTAACATAGTTTTGAAGAACAGAGGCTGTTAATTTTGATAACTGATAGTGACCTATATAAGGCACTATTCTATTCTTTATATAACCTTTATAGGTTTCAGCCGTTTGAAAACCAACGCTATTCTTTTTGACCATATACCAGTTACTGAGATGTACACTAAGGTGCTCATTTGATGGTTCAGAATAAGTTCCTTTATATACTTCTGCCTCAATTAGAGCGAGAGCCTTCTCAGCTTCCCTTTTGGTTTTAAATCCACGTTGTTTTTTCCTCTTGCGCTTACCTGTGATAGGGTCTTTACCAACATCTGTAGAGAAATACCAGCTAGAACCTTCTTTTTTTACATATCCCAAAGATGACAACCTCCTAACAAGATTTGTCCTCTAAGTTGGATATGACAAGCTCTGATATATATTATACTATTTATCATTTTAATAGTAACCATATGTTTAGTTTCCTTCCTTTGAATAAGTGTGTACACTTATATATACGAAGAACCTAAATAAAACTTAAGGTTGAAAGATGTAAATTGAATAGTAACAGTATAAACTAGTCGCAATAAGGTAGCTGTATCTACCAATAATCTAGAATTATTCACGGTCACCCTTCTAGGGTGACGTAAGCATGTATATAATATATATTTATTGTACATAATGATATATAATAGGGGATTTTAAATAGACCTAATAAGTCTATTTTATATACCAATCCTGAAATTTAAGATTTAAAAAGTACCATATGGTCTATAAAATAACCCACATGGTACAGATGAGATTAAAGACTTTATTCAAAATACGTCAAGAAAATCTCTCCAAGTATGTTATGAACCTCACTTTTGATCTCTTTTATTATCTCCTTGATATCATTACAATCATCGTCATCTTGTTTAACTAATAATGAATTAACCTTTTCTATATATCCTCTATAAAACTCTGGATTTTTAGAAAATTCATTAACACTTCGCATCCAATTCTTTCTAAATAAACCTATATCGCTTCTACTGTCCTCGTTTTTTATTAAAGACTTATTGTAGTAGAAGTCAGCTTGACTTTGAATCTCATAAAGGATTTCACTAAGAATTATCCATGGATTCTTATCAAAAGTTATGAGATGATATTTATTCCTCATATCAAAGTCTTGAATTTTAATGATGAAACCTTTTTCTGCTAAATCCCTTACAACCTTTTTAACTGTGCTAAGTGCTAATCCTGTATGATTACTAATTTGGATTTCAGTAACCTTACACCACCCATTTATATAGAAAGAAGATGTTGATGCCCAAGAAATTAGTTCGTATAGAACCTCTTTCTCAGATGACGATAAAAACTTACACCTCCTAAGCATATCGGGGATAATTACAAACTTTCCTTCATGTTGAAAATTATAATCTAACCCAAACCTAGTGAAGGGTCTGTTAATCATTCTATCCAAAAAATCCTTCATGTTTTTTCCTCCTTTTTTATCCTCAATAACTCTATACGATCTATTGGATGAAAAATTAAGAGAATATAAAAAAGTGGGAGGGTTCGTTCTAATAATTTCTAAATATTAGTGATGCTTGTTGCGGTTTCCTAGGCGCACCTTCATAAACCATATTATTCTTGAATATGTAGAGATGAGTATAGGTATCATAGGTTTAATTAGACTGAATAGTTATTATTTCTTAGTGAAACAAATTTCTTAATAATTCTCAGGGGTTTTAAAGTGGGGTGTAATTGTATGAGAATTGAAAGTTTCCTTTCAACTAAGGCAGATTTATATAGAGTTTTAGCATCCTTAGCTGAACTTACAATGTCTGTTACTAAAGATCAACATATAATTAAGGATGAATTAATGTCTAGATTACTAAAAGTTATGAATGAGATAGAGATAATTGCTACTGATAAGTATGTAGAGTAGGAGGTAGAAATAACTCATAATAACTCTTATGAGTGGTTTAGTAAAACCTCCATTGTGTTATAAAATGCGCTAGAGGAGGGGTTAAAGTCCTTAATTAATAATTACCCCCCAGTACCTATAAAAAAGCTAAGTTGCTATTAATATCGTAGTATCCTCATCTTACCCCTGTAAAAGAAATTACAAATAGTGTTGCGGTTTACTAAAATCTACAACCTTCCTGATTTATATTTAAAAGAAGGTACATTTTACAGTTACTCATAACCAAGAATAAAAGTTAAAACTTTGAATAGTAAAAGAACATATTAAATTAATATTAGATATCAGATTCTTAGTATAAGATTGTTCTTTGTTACGCTATATTGTTTATTATTCCAAATGAGAAGTGTTTAAGTTATAATTTAATAAAAGAGGAGGTGAAGGTATGTACAAAGCTGATGAAATAGCAAAATATTTTATAGCTATGAGTGAACCAAATACATCTAAAAGTGTTGATCCTTTAAAATTACAAAAACTTTTATACTACTCACAAGGCTTTCATTTGCTTGTTACAGACCAACCTCTATTTAGGGATAGAATTGAGGCTTGGGTACATGGTCCAGTTGTCCCTAAGGTTTATAGGAAATATAAACATTTTGAAGGTTCTGAAATAACTCCTTTGAATCTTGAAACAAAATTAGAGTTACTTGATAGAAAAACTAAAAAGGTTTTAAATTTCGTATGGGAAAATTTCTCTCAGTATTCAGGCAAAGAATTAGAGAATATGACGCATAAAGAAATGCCTTGGAAATCGGCTAGAGAAGGGTTATTGCCGTTTGAACCATCAACTAATGAAGTTCGAATTGATAATATAAAAAGTTATTTTATAGAAAGATATAAAAAAAAGTCTGATTAACCATATCAGACTTTTATTATAGGTGGTAAAAAATGCTTAGTATCCTGTCAATAATTTGTGGTTTAATTCTTGGGTGCACTTTTGTTTACAAGGAAATTTTGGACCTAATAGAGGGGATTTTCGGTAGATACGAACGTTTTTACAGTAGTTTAATTAAAATTATTGGTTCTTTAGTAAAGTTTTCAATAATGAGCTTCTATTACTTTAAACAATTATTCTTATCAGTATTTTTAATTGAGAACAAAGTAATAGTAATGTTTAGAGCGTTATTCGGCCTCATACTATTTATAGCATTTTACAATTTCCTAGTGAAAAACCTAATGATAGATATAAGTCAAATCTCAACTTTATACTCAATATTAGGGTTTGTTAACCCAGATGATAGTGTTACAGTAAGTCTCACATCTTTTATCTCACGTTTTATTTCTGTCTTATTACCATTAAGTATTACTTTTTATATTTTTACATATAGGGAAAGAAAATTAAATGCTTCATCGGCTGTTAGGCAAAAGGACGTTAACCAGAAGCTAATAATATTTATTATATCTTCTCTAGTAACAATATCTTTTACAACAAAGCTTAATTCAAACGTAATGTTATTAATGGAACAGTCAAGTAAGCCTACTAATCTTGACATTACTATTATTTACTTAAACCAATTAATTATAAGCTTTTTGTTTTTCTTTTTGTCACTTCTACTGGGGACTAATCTTATTAGAAATTTGTGGTTAAGATTGGATTCATCTAAGTCATTAAAGCTAAATATTAAACAAATTAGAAAGATGGCCTTTGAATTAAGTTTCTCATCGAGATTTAAATATTTACGTAATTATCGAGATACAAAATTTGAAGATATAAACTTAACAACTGAAAGTGTCTTCCAAATTTTAGAGCAAAGTATTGATAATAGCATGTTAGAGTTTTACAGTAAAAGTGTAAGTGAAGTAGAAAAATTGTTACATTATGTCCATCAGGAAATTCTGATTTACAAACTTGCAAATGAGGAGCGGTACTCATACCTATTAAGATGCTATAAAGTACAATACCTTACTTTTTATAAAACCATGTTAAGGTGTCAAATAAATTTAATAATAAAATTAAGTAAAAAACATTTAATAGATCATCAGAAGAATGCTCTTAAAAACTTTTTTTTCTTATCTCCTAAAGGTTTTGCGTTTAGTTCAGGGGGTGGGAAAGACGAGTTTGATAAATTATATCAGGATATGGTTAATGAATTTCTTATAAGTTCATACGAACTTCTTTTGGCATTGGATGAAGCTGATAAAGATCTTAATAATTCATTAGATCATTTAATTTTAATTGCAAATACTGATGAATATATAAACAATACTGACATATTTGTTATCTTAAAAGCTCTTTTAATTAATGCTATTGAAAAAAATGATATTGATCTTCTAAATCTAATACAAACTACATCTATAAAAATTATTAATAGTAAGAACAAACAAAAACAAAAGGATAATATAGTAAATGAAGATAATTTGTTGGAGGAAGTTGATATTTCAAAACTTCATGAATCATTACAAAACAATAGATTTAAAGAACCAAGTAACGTCGAAGAACTCAAAAGGTATACCGCTATTTCAATGTTATTAGCGATCTTAAAGACAATTGAAATAGGTAAGTATAACCTAACAGGACATCTAATAAAGTTACTCGTATCACATTTTGAAGATACTATAATATCATACGCTTATGATTTTATTAGTGAGGATTTCAGTTATTTTAGTTCTGGATTGTTAGGTGATAAAATAGATGCTAATTTTAAGTTTAATGAAGTAACAATGAAGTATTGTTTTGAGAAGTTATCAATTCTACTATTCCTTCAACAAGAATATGCTACTAAGAACAACCTATTCTTCTATGATAGAGTTAAAACTGATGCATATTCTAACGTGAATATTAGCAAAGCCCTCAGTAAATGTAATAGTATTGATTATTTATTTATGAAGATTGAGAACATTGGATTAAAGTATGGAATGATTTTCTTTAAAGATGATAATTTTTATCCTACTACTAAGCAAAAATTGAAGTTCCTTATAAGAAACTCAGTTGGTTTATAGAATTTTTATTGGATAAAGGGCGTAACAAATTATCAATTTAATTAAGCCGATAATACTTTGACTTAAATTATTTATTATTTGAAAGAAATAGATTATAATTAAGGTGAAGTCGGTCAACCAATTGGTTGAGCTTAAATAAAAACTTGCTTACAATGTGTAAGCAAGTTTTTTCTTCTTTATTGTTACCAAGTTAAAAGTAACTTGTCGTATACCTCTTCTTCATCCATAGTTTTTCCTACTCTTTGAAGACGGTTAATCATTGATATGCCGCAGTTTACAAGAGCCTCTCTCTCGAATAGACCTTCTGGTGGAATAACTCCTATGTCTTCTTTTCCTGATTTTCTTTTACCATTAATGGATAACATAACTTTGGCTCCACGCTTTTTACATTCCTCAATTTCTTTAAAGAGTTCCTCAATCTTAAAACCTTGGGCGCCATAAATAATAGTTTGTGAGTGGGTATAGGGAGGATCACAATATACAAGATCTCCTTCACCAGCCATTCTCATAGCTTGTTTATAGTCAGTATTAAGGAAAATAGTATCTTGTAAAATTTGATGCCAATATAATGCCCTATTTCGAAATTCTTCAGGGGAGATTGGTTTATGTGGCCCAACTGGAGTGCTCATATATCCATCTGATTTTCTGAACCTTATGATACCACTATAGCATGTTCGAGTTAGTAGTAAAAAATCTAATGGATTTCTAGTGGTATTAAACCTCTCCCGTATCTCTAAATAGCTATTAGCTTTATCATCGTTATAGTTTGTTATGTGTCTGTCGTAGTAATCAGTTATTGTATCTAGATCTTTTTTAACAAACTCAAAAATTTGAATTAATTCGTTTAAGGCATCTGATGCAATTGCCTGGTTATATGTAGTAGATGGTGTAAGCGTATTAAATTTTATATTGGACAGTTCTCCGAGAACAGCACCACTACCAAGAAATGGCTCGAAATATGTATCTATCTTTTCGGGCATATACTCAACAATTTCTTGTGCAAACCTCTGTTTGTTTCCAATCCACTTTAATAGTTGGGGTAGTTTTGTAGCAATTGATGACATATAAATCACAATCCTTCTTATTCATTTCCTGTCTAAATTATATACTTTATGTCCAATTATGTCACTTATAGTCTGTCGATATATAGTCTGCAGAAATGTAAAATATTAACCATGAATGAAAATACAATCAAACAAAAATTCGGAAAAACTATTAGATACCATAGACGTTTGGTCGGCATATCACAAGAAGAACTTGCGGCAAGAACAGAACTACATAGAACTTATATTAGTGAGGTCGAGCGAGGGGAAAGGAATATCTCACTTATTAATATTATTAAAATTTCAAAAGGTTTGGGGGTAAACGCGTCAACATTATTTGAAGAAATTGAAGAAGGAGAACATAAGGAGTGATGTTATGAAAGCTAATAATGATTTTCTTTATAGATCAGTACAATTTTGGGGTTATGTAAGAATTATATCACAACAAGTTGGCTACTCACAACGTGGAACAAACGAAGTTAAAAAACCAACAGAAAAAGAAATATTATTAAAGCTAGAGAAATTAGATGTTAAGATTGACAGTGATATGTTACTTGATGTCATGGGATATATTCATTACAGAGCAGACATTCTTAATAATTTTGTTAAGAGGCAACTAATGGATATAAGAGAAGCAGAAACATTGTTTCAGCAATTACATAAAATTTATATTCAAAACAGCTATACATGTAAACTTCCATTAATTAAGCAAAGTAAGGATAAGAAGATTCATGCATATCTAACTGGAATTGTAAATATTCTCACAGAAAGCTTTTTAAGAGAGTATGCTATGAAAAATGGTCTAAATTATGGTGTTGATGTATTTTTTGATGATGATCCTTTATCACTTACATATATTACAGACAATAACAATTATGTGCAGGGAACATTGTCTAGGAGGTTCGATGGAGCATATCCTAAAATTAATAACCCAAAAGCCATTTGGGAAATCAAAGAGTACTACAATACTACCTCCTTTGGAAGCAGAATTGCTGATGGTGTATATGAAACATTATTGGATGGGTATGAAATTAACGAAATATCAAACTTTATTAGTAATGATATTAAACATTTTTACATTATTGACGCTTACACAACATGGTGGGTTGGTGGAAAATCATATTTGTGCAGAATAATTGACATGCTACATATAGGACTTGTAGACGAAGTAATCTTTGGTAAAGAGGTATTTAGTAGGTGGCATGATGTATTAGAAGAACTAACAAAAGAGTAAATCTATGAACAAATAGTAAGAATAATAAAAATACAAGGGAAAATTAAATGAAAATACTTGAATTGAACAACGATAATAAAAAATTACAGTACTTACGTAGTAAAGATCCCACCTTTTCTGAACTAGTAGATACAATCGGTGATTTGGCTATTGTTATAGAAGATGATAGGTTTTCTACTCTTGTTAGATTTATTGTGGGGCAACTACTTGGAATCAAGGCAGCTATAACGATCAATAATAGACTAGGAGAAGTACTTAATAAAGATATATCTCCTGAAAATATACTTTGCGCCTCTACAGATGTTCTTAGAACTTCTGGAATTTCAAAACAAAAGGTCACTTATATTAAGGATCTTAGTGAGAAAACAATCTCCTCTGAGGTCGATTTATTAGAGATGGATAATTTAGATAACAATGAAGTAATTAAACGTCTTACTAAAATAAAAGGTGTTGGAATATGGACTGCCGAGATGTTCTTAATATTTGCTCTAGGTAGGACGGATGTCCTACCACAAAGCGATGTAAGCATTCAAAGGGCTACTAAATGGCTTTACGGATATGATGGTAAAGTGAAGGGATTAAATGCGGTTCATCGAGAATCCGAAAAATGGGAGCCAGAATACACTATAGTGTGCTTTTATTTGTGGGAAGCTGTTAATAGGGGATTTGTTGATTCTTATTCAGGGCTCTCAGAATTAAATATTAAATTTTGAAAATAACTGAATATAACAACGGTCAAATCTATATTGCTTCATAATAACATACTTGGTTCAAATAGCTATATAGAATAGTGTAGCGATTTCAAGGGGAGGGATAGTTGTGATTAGAGAATTAAATTCTTTTATTGGAGAAAGTGTTTCTATACTTGATTCTAGAAGAAATGAACTAGAGGAAGAAAGACAAATAATATATGATTTTATTAAAGAGAAAGTAATTGGGTCACTTTCCTCAAAAAATATCATAATACAGGGGAGGGTAAAGAGTTCAGATAGTTTAAGGGAGAAGGTCATTAGGAAGAACTATTACCAAGAATATAATAGTAACCCCTCTAATTTCATTAATAAACTTCCAGATTTGATCGGGATAAGATTAGTGTGTTTACTAAATGATGATGAACAAGTTTTAGTTAATGATCTCAGGAAGTTATTTAATAAAAAATCAGAGGTTTTCAGTGGTTTTTATTGTATAGAAGAATCTGATGAATGTAACTTGTATATTGAATTTAAAGAGAAACCAGATTTACAAAAGAATAAAAATCCAATTTTTAAATTTAGTTGTAAATGGTTACATAATCAAAAAGAGTTTAATATTGAAATCCAAATAAAGTCTTTAATACATATGTTCTGGGGTGAATTAGAACATATGTTAATCTATAAGAATTATAACTACCTCTTAGATTCAAGTTTTTATGATAACATAATGAATTCTACATACAAATTACTTAAGAATGTTGACAATCAATTGAGCGTAATACAGAATCACTTACAAACTAACGACCCTAGTAAGCAATTAAAGGAAGTAAAAGAAATGCTTGCTAAGATTCTCCATAAAAATATTCATAAAAAAATTGAGATATGCATGGATTGTAAAATAGATCTTAGAATGGTATATGATTCAATAATCCATATCCTTTTCTATGAGGAAGTAGACTCAAGGAATATATTTGAGAGAGCTAGTCAATACATCACTAAGTCTTTACAATTCGAAATAGTTGAAAGTGACTTAGAAATGAATGAGAAAAACCTTGTTATGCCAAGGCTTAATGGGCATGCTGATGGGATAAAAGAGTTATGCATTGCCTTAGATAAACTTATTAAAAGTGAGGATGTCTTCTGGAGAATATTTTACTGTATACTTTCTAAACTTGAGTCTAAGGCAGACTATACGGATGAATTAATTTATTTATCAGGAAGAATTGTCGATTCGTATAGAAGGAAATATATAGAAGAAATTTCGATTGATGACTCTCAAGGCGCATCGTCTTACTTTATCAAATCAATAATAATTTCTATTGTTAGGTCTTTTGAATATATTGGTAAGGTAGAGTTTCTAGTTAGCCATGAGAACGTTGTAAGACTCACTAGTGATTTTATTCAAACGTATCAAGAAACAATTGAAGAGCTTTTACCTGAAGAAAGAAATATTGAAGTATTAAATTATATTACAGACATGTTATCTAGTTTGATAATTTTAGGTCAAGAAAATAATATCGAAGCCTCCTATTTAATCAACATTAAAGAAAATATTATGAACGAAGAAATAAAATGGCAGCCAATTATATTTCACAAAGAGAAAATTGAAGATTTTGTAAATGGTGGACTCATTGCACCAGAAATTATTTTTAAGGTACTACAAGGTGAAAGGTTAGGAGGGGAAAATAATGATTAGTAAACCCGCAATTAAATTTAGTCAATTTAATTTGAAAATGTATCTCCTAACTCTAACAGTTAAGGAATTAGTACAATATACTTTCGTAAATATTTTTAATTCTGAAACTGGAGAAGGATACCAAAGGCCGTTAGATCCTAATCACTATAGAAAGATATCAAAGTACTTTATAAATGAAGATAATCCAATTCTGCCTCCAACTATTCTATCTGCTATTAATGAGGATAAGTGTGAGTATATAGATGGCTATCTAAAAATAAAAGATAGACTTAGATTAGTTGATGGGCAACATAGGATTGAAGGGTTTAAATATTTGCAAAAGGTAAATTATGAGCGTTATAAAGAACTTGAGAATATGGAGATACCAGTTACGGTGTTATCTATTAGCGAAAATGATGAATTATATGAGATAAATACTTTTATTGATATTAATAGTAAAGGTAAAAAAGTAAGTACTGACTTAGCAATAAGGCTTAGAGATTCACTGAGAGATAAAATTAAAATGTATAAGTCTAAGAAAGATCTAATTGAATCGATTACAACCAAAACGGCTTTAATGTTAAATAATAAAGATAATCTTAGCCTATGGTACGATTCGATTAAAGTTAGTCCTGAAATAAAGGGGAAGATTATTAGTATCAATGCTTTTTGTCAATCATTAATACCAATAGTTGAAAATTTTCTGGAGAACCGTGATATTTCAATAGAAGATGTAGACAATGAAATGTTAAACTCTCTAGTACAAGAGACTTCTGAAATTGTTAATTTTATTTGGGATGTTATAGAAATTAAATGGGAGGATTGCTTCTCAAAATACGTTCCAAAATTCAAGAAAGAATATAATCTACAAAAGGGTACAGGTGCATATTCTATTCACCTATTAATGAGTGAATGTATTGATAGCTCTGAAGGAGATATTAATAAAGCTAAAGATCAGTTTGAAAAAATAATTAATGTCAGTGAAATAAGTAGTTCTGATTGGATAACTGGTGGTACTTTCAGTGGATTTAGCTCAAAGTCAGGTTTTAAGCAAATTGTTTCAAGAATAAAAAATAATAAAGATGCTAATAAACAAGAAACAAATAAATAATCATTAAAGTAGACTTGTTTAAGTTGGATGATAGGGTGTTATATCATCCAACTTTTTGCTGAATCTTAATTCTTAGATTGGCTTTAAATAGAGTTTAGAACATTCTTGTTTTTCAATGATACATACTTCACTAACAGTAATATAGGGAAGTTGATAAAAAGAATTTCCTATATGCTTATTCATAAAATTAAATTGATTGAACGATTTTTCAGAGGCTTTAAGTTTTATTGATGAGTTAAACTTAAATGATTCTGCTTTACTAAGTACTATCCTGTAACCGTCTAAACCTTTAATTCTTCCAGTGCTTCCTTTCTGAGATCGTATTCGACTTCTAATCCCTAATGATAAAAGTAGTTGTTGAATCTGGTTAATTAATTGGGGGTTAACAGAAAAACAACTTACTATACCATTGCTTTTCTGGATATGACCATCACCATCAAAAAAAGATGCTAGAAATAATATAATATTTTCTCTAGGTTGCTTAAATATTATTTCAGGAATTTCTTTCACATACACTGGCCCTGGTTTAAGACCAACGTTTAAAAGCTCTTTAATAACTAATTGTTTATCAGTTCTTAATGTTGTGTCGCTCCTACTAGGGTAACTCGCAAGTTGAGGTTTACATTGAAATTCCCTTTTGAAAGAATTGTAGTAGATGTTAATAAGATTGCTACTTTTATTAAAATACCATGTTGCGTATCCACGCCCATTGACCCTACAACCAAAAGTACCATCAGCCAATAGGCTACCAATTAAAATAGTCATGTCACCAGAGATGGAGGGTTTTTCATTAAATAAATCATTGTCTAAATCAATATAAATCTTGTCTCGTAGCCTCATTTTATCTAGATTCCTGTATATGATTGTTCCATCTTTCCAATTCTTCTTATTACTAAAAACTTTCAAAGGCATACAACCTGAACCGTAAAGTCTGTATCCTTCAGATGTAACTATTTTATGCAAATCATTTAAATGTTCTTTCTTGTTACACAAAATAAACTTATCTCCATTGATATTTCTAAATTCGTCCCCTACCTTTAATTCACCTACACTAACAATACCTTTATTTGTCCAAATAAGGTCGCTATTCATCATAGAATATGTAAACATTTGTTACCTCCAATTAATTTTGTTAGCTTGTCATACCAACAATTAGAGGTAGAAATTTAGATATATTACTTGGTGCCTAATCGGTGCCAATCGATATATATGGTTTAACCTATTATATTTTAAATTGTGAAAAGGTTCCAAGATCCTTGAATTGCGGATAATAAAGGTTATACCTTATATATATTAAATCAGAAATAAGCATAAATACGCTTTGACAGGGTGGGGGTCGGGGGTTCGAATCCCTCATTGCTCATACCATTTTTATAAAAGCCAGTAGATACTCAACTTAGAGATCTACTGGCTTTTTTAGTTTGGTACATAAAATGGTAACTGTCCTTTATGAGAATTTATCTTATTTATAACATGTTAGATTTG
This sequence comes from Rossellomorea marisflavi, assembly GCA_003667865.1. GTDB lineage: Bacteria > Bacillota > Bacilli > Bacillales > Bacillaceae_B > Rossellomorea > Rossellomorea marisflavi_C. The sequence continues at coordinate 2,742,241 of CP033051.1, forward strand.
AATATTAAAATATATTGAAAATGAAATCACTGAGTGATAACTTTATGTATTAGAGTAACGTAAACGTTTACGTAAAGGAGGTAATGATGAAAAATACAATAAAAGATGTTGCAAAACAAGCAAATGTATCAATTGCTACTGTTTCTAGAGTGTTAAATAATGTAGGTGGGTACTCAGAAGAAACAAAAAATAGAGTGCTTCGGATTATTGATGAGATTGGATATCAACCCAATGCTGTAGCACGGGGATTAATTAAGAAACGTACTCAAACGATTGGAGTGCTTGTCCCAGATATCTCTAGTATGCTGTCTTCAGAAATCCTAAGTGGTGTTGAAAGTGTTGCCCACAAAGAAAATTCAAGTGTCATCATTTGTCGCACTGAAGCTAATGGTATTAGAACGATGCGCTATCTTCAGCTCCTTAATGAAAAAAGGATTGATGGGATTATTTTTGTAAGTGAATACTTAACTGCTGAATATTACAATGAAGTGAAAAAAATGAATATTCCAATCGTATTAGTTTCTACAGAATGCTTTGAGCATAAAATTCCTTATGTGAAAGTGGATGACCGTCAGGCAGCATTTCGCGCAACAGAGTATTTGATTGAGAATGGACATAAACAAATCTCTATGATTAGCGGACCAAAAGCAGATCCAATTGCCGGAAGACCCAGAATTGAAGGGTTTTTAGAGGCATTAAGACATTATTCCATATACGAAAACTACCGAATTGAACTAGCTGATGGATTTTCTTTCCTAGATGGAGTAAATGCCTTTCATAAACTTATTAAGCGAGATCCTGCTGTATCAGCAATTTTCGCAGCAAGTGATGAAATGGCTGTTGGTGCTATATCAGCAGCATATAATATGGGGTTGAATGTTCCAAAAGATATTTCAATTATAGGCTATGACAATACAAAAGTATCTGAAATGTGTATTCCACCTTTGACAACAGTTTCTCAACCGTTGTTTCAGATGGGGGAAGTTGCTTGCGAAATGCTATTCCAAATATTAGAGCATAACGACAGTGCAGAAAGTTGGATTATGCCTCATAATATCGTAGAAAGAAGTACAGTGAAGAAGATATAAATATTCATAATTTTTTTAGTCTTTACGTAAACGTTTACCTAGAATCTTATCAGAGTTTAAATATTTCTCTCCTGATCGGATTAGTGAAATTGCATGTGAAAAATAAAATACACATTAGGAGTGAGCGGATTGGAAAAAGCATGGTGGAAAGAAAGTATCGTTTATCAAATATATCCAAGAAGCTTTAATGATAGTAACGGAGATGGAGTAGGAGACATCCCAGGAATTATAGAAAAGCTAGATTACTTAAAAGAACTAGGGATTGATGTCGTATGGCTTTCTCCTGTTTATAAATCTCCAAATGATGATAATGGCTATGATATAAGTGATTACCAGAATATTATGGATGAATTTGGAACAATGAAAGATTGGGAAGATCTCCTAGCTGGTTTACATGAGCGTGGAATTAAATTAATCATGGACTTAGTTGTAAATCACTCTTCGGATGAACATAATTGGTTTTTGGAGTCGAGAAAATCAAAAGACAACAAGTATCGTGATTACTATATTTGGAGACCTGGCAAGGATGGACGCGAACCTTCAAACTGGGAATCAGTATTTAGTGGTTCTGCGTGGCAATATGATGAACAAACAGATGAGTATTTCTTACATTTATTTAGTAAAAAACAACCCGATTTGAATTGGGAAAATGAAACACTACGTCAAGAAGTCTATGACATGATGTCATGGTGGCTTGATAAAGGAATCGATGGTTTCCGTATGGATGTCATCAATTTCATTTCAAAAGTACCAGGTTTTCCAGATGCACCGAATCCTGAAGGGAAAAAGTATGTATCAGGTGCAGAGTATTTTATGAATGGTCCTAAGATTCATGATTACCTTCATGAAATGCACAAAGAAGTTCTGTCAAAATATGATGTGATGACAGTAGGAGAAATGCCAGGAGTTACAGTAGATGAGGGGATATTATATACAGATCCTAGTCGTGAAGAGCTAAATATGGTGTTTCAATTTGAACACGTGGACCTTGACTCAGGTCCTGGAGGAAAATGGGATCTAAGGCCTTTAAAACTAAAGGATTTAAAAGATAACTTTACAAAATGGCAAAAAGGACTAGAAGGTACTGGTTGGAATAGCTTATACCTGAACAATCATGATCAGCCAAGAATGGTATCAAGGTTTGGTAACGATAAGGAATATCGAATTGAATCAGCAAAAATGCTAGCAACCTTCCTTCACACATTACAGGGAACTCCTTACATTTATCAAGGTGAAGAGTTAGGGATGACCAATGTTCGTTTCTCTTCGATAGAAGATTATAAAGATATCGAAACATTAAATATGTATAAAGAAAAAGTAGAAGAGAATGGCGAAGATGTTAATAAAGTCATGGAATCAATCTATGTCAAAGGAAGAGATAATGCTCGTACACCGATTCAATGGGACGATAGTGAGCATGCTGGTTTCACTACTGGAGAGCCATGGCTTCGTGTTAATCCAAACTATAAGGAAATTAATGCAAAAGCAGCGATGGAAGATGAGAACTCTGTTTTTCATTACTATAAGCACTTAATCCAATTGCGAAAGGAACAACCAATTCTTGTATATGGAAACTATGATGTATTGTTAGAAAATGATGAACAGATTTATGCTTATACAAGAACATATGGAGATGAAAAGCTTTTAGTTGTTTTGAACTTTTCAAGTGAACACCCAACATTTGAAATGCCTTCGCATATTACATTTACAAGTAAACAACTTATTGTTGGAAACTATGATGTAGATGAAGATGAATCAATAGATCGCTTCTCACTACGCCCTTATGAGGCAAGAGTATACAAATTAAGCTAAAGAAAATGCTACCTTAGGATTTATCTAAGGTAGCATTTTCTTTGCACACTACACAGTCCATAAATAACGGTGTATGGCGGTATTCCTATTATTTTGCGAAGCGGTGGTTTCCAATTGAAATCGTAACCTCTCTTGATAAAATCCATGTGCTTTTCGCTGTTTTAGGATTATAAAAATATAATGACCCTTTCCCTTGACCTCTAAATGCAAGAGCTTCGTTTACGGCTTTTCTAGCCTCTGCATCCGCAGCTACATTAATACTACCACTTTGAACTGGGGTAAATGCATAATGTCCGCTAGCTGAGCGTTGATAGACAACTCCACTTATTGTGTTTGGGAAATCAGGATGATCTAAACGGTTTAAAATAACAGTAGCAACAGCTACTTTACCAGCATAAGGCTCACCTTTTGCCTCAGCATGAACAAGCTTTGCCATTAACTCTTTATCAGCAGCAGTGATTGTTGATGGAATTGTTAATGCTTCACCAGCATAGACAACTGAACTTGTACGATTATTTGCTTTTTGAAGGCTTAATACAGAAACTCCGTATTTTTTACCAATACTCCAAAAAGAATCACCTTTTTGTACTGTATACGATGCAGCGTCTGCTACAGTTGGTAATGCCATGAACCCTAATGCCATCGTCATTGTAATTGCAATCTTCTTTAGTTTTTTCATTTCATAACCTCCTAGTAGTCTCTCGCTCTACTAAAAAGGTTACTAGATGTAACATACTTATTCATCTACCAAAAAATTCTATTACTCTTAAAAACCTCTCAAATCATAACAGACTCATAGCTTAAAAGTATTCTAGGAAAAAAAATCCTCAACACATAAAAAGAAAATCCCTCACATAAAAGGAAATTAAAGGACAGAATATAACAATCAATTTACAAAGTCGTGACACAAACTGGACTTGATAACAGTTTTTTTCTAAAAAATGGACAAGTTTGAAATTATTATCTTGTATGGTTTTAAGCACAGAATTGATTGGAGCGGAAGGAGCTTGACTCCTGCGGGAGATAGCGGGCAAAGTGAGACCCCACAGCGAAGCGAGGAGGCTCACTCCCGCCCCGCGGAAAGCAAGCTCCTGGAGCGGAAAGCAATGGACAACGTATAAGTCCCATTTATGAAATAAAAAAACGCCCTTAAAAGGACGTTTTAAACAAGGTTCAAGTAATCCGAGTAATAAACTTCTCAACCCGAGGATAAAAAAGATGTATAAGAGGACCAATAAGAACCGTAACAAGTATCGTCCCAATCCCAACAGGTCCCCTAAAAACAAGAGCAAATATAAACGCAATAATCTCAGCAACAGTCTTTGAAATACCCATACTTAACCCAAAACGTTTATGAATCGCAATCATAAGATTATCAATCGGTACAGGTGCAAACTTTGCCTGCAAATAAACAGAAATACCAAATGAAAGAAGCAGTAACCCTACTATAAAGATAAGAAAACTCATCAGGTATGAGTCTGGAGAAAAACCCTTAAATAATAAAAGCCACATATCAATGCTAAATCCAACAATAAAAATGGTAATCAAAGCATAGAAATCAGGTTTTCTTTTTAATAGGAGTGCATTAACGGCAATTAATACAATCCCTACAATGACAACCCATGTCCCTACGGTGAACATTAATTTGGATAACCCAACATTTAAAGCATCCCATGGGCCAGTACCCACTTCTGATTTTATTGTAAAAGAAACTCCTAAAGATAAAATAATGAGCCCTAACATATAGCTGATAACTCGATGTTTAATCCCCTTCATAAAACATCTCCTCGATCCTTTTACTACTTACTATGCAGAATAAATTTATTTTCATACTTATATGAAGGGGAACAATTTATTCCTATTGTAAGACTACTGATTAAGTTGTCTCTCTTTAGAGTAGCTTACAATCTTAAATTCATGTTCATTAGTTTGTTGAATAAGAAAATATAGCTTGTTCGTACCTTGTTTCAGATTTCCTTTGTACCCTTTTTCTAGTTCAACATAAAACTCACATGAAAACTCAACCTGTGCTTCGGATTTACTCACTTCTTCTAATGAACGAACTTCAACCTTTTTTATTCCCTTTTTAAAAGAAGCTGCATGTAATACATTTTCATCGATGATTTGCTCTTGCGCGTTCTCTGTATTTAGTAAAAGATTATGAAAGAACAAGTATGCTGGGTTTATGTTAAAGGGAATATCTAAATCAAGGTAGGGCTCGTCTGCTAATCTCCAGCCTTTTTTTGGTTGATATTTAAAAGAAGCGATGTACATAGCCTTCTCTTCAGTTTCTCCAATTGGTACAATTACGCGATAGAAAGTAATATTATTTTTTGTTTTAATGAATTCCGTTTTTGCTTCCTGCCAATTTAATAAGGAACCCCCATCTGCTTCGAGCTGTGCGAGTCTCCCATTATGTTTAATAATCTCTCTTTGCTTAATAAAATCAAGTGAGGCTTTTAATGTGAATGTTTTATTTAGATAACGCAGGATTTCAATTTTTGTATCAATATCCTTAGATAAATATCGATATGTTTTGTTGTTATGATTAAATGTTTGATAATCATCCTCTTGATAGTTTCCTCCAGATTGAATATAACTTGCAACTTCTGCGTATCTTGACGCGAGGGTGATAACCTTTTCTGCTGATATGTTGTTTTGATCCTCGCTCTGCTTCATAATTGATTGTTCTGTAGTAGATGCTTCCACTGGATTCATCATGGGTGCTTGTAACAACAATAAGCTAATACTTGTAAGTAAAATCATTTTCTTATTCATTACTCGTTCCTCCAATATTTGGTATTATTTATTGAACCATTTATTTGACGATCGTTAAAAGAAATGGTTTCAACTATTTTTTTATCTTGGTGGCAAAAGTGATGATGGTTAACATCTCTGACAATAAAAGAGAAAATTTTCCTACATGTAAGGTGGATTGAGGGGAAACATAATAGTAAATAAAATGGGGAGTTACTGTTATGGATAGAATGTTATTTCATGAAATTAATCGATTATCGGGAAGAAATAAAGAGGTTGACCAGTTTTTTGTTTTTATCTCAAGATACATAAAATATATATTTGCCCTAGTACTAATCATCATGTGGTTTCAAAAACAACCGTATAAAAAAATTGTTTACAACTCTGCCATTTCAGTCGTTGTGAATGTATGCCTGACAACAGTCGTTAATTGGTTCTACTTTAAACCAAGACCGTACATGCTTCAGAATGTAAATGTCCTAATCCGTTCAAAAAGAAATTCTGCGTTTCCTAGTAAACACACACTGCTCACTTTTGCAGTTGCTGTTTCAACGTTAATGTATAGAAAAACGATAGGATTCCTTTTGTTATTCGCTTCTTGTCTGACTGGTTTTTCTAGGATTTGGACAGGTGTACATTATCCATTAGATATTCTAAGTAGTGCTTTTGTTGGCAGCTTCGTAAGTGTATTAGTCAATAGGATTTTGATCATGATGAAAATTCAGTCCTAAAGGAAAGAGCATGTGCTTAACCACATGCTCTTTTAAATAGTATAAATATACTGGTAAAAAAACAGGCTTTCTCTAATTTATTCCGGGGCTTTTATATTATAAATATATGAAATTATTGATATAATCATAGTTATTCTTCGCGTAACCATTACATATGTAAAGGAGTTCAATATGCTTCAATCACTAAACCGGTCTTTAGAGAAGCTAATGCCCTTTATTACTCCCACTGCTGTCGTTTTTGGTGTCCTTTTGGAAAGCTTTTTAAAAGGGTACTCTGCAATTGTTCCTTGGGTTTTCGCCTTTATGACTTTTTCCGGAAGTATTAGTTCAAACTTTTCTTCAATTAGAAAAGCATTTGTAAATCCATTACCGCTACTTGTTGCAATGTTTGTGTTGCATTTTATTATGCCAGTATGGGCGTTTGGAGCGGGAAGCCTCATGTTCTCAGACGATCGTCTTACCGTAACAGGGCTTATTCTTGCTACCGTCATTCCAACGGGTATTACGAGCTTTGTTTGGGTGTCTATTCATAAAGGGAATATAGGATTAGCACTATCAATTATCTTAATTGATACAATACTGTCACCTTTTATCGTCCCTGCAAGCCTTTCTCTTATTGTAGGAGAAAAAGTGGAATTAGATATCTTGAGTATTATGAATGGACTGCTACTTATGGTAGTAATTCCGTCTCTAATTGGCATGACTCTGAATCATCTAACAAAGGGAAACATTAAAGAATCGTGGGGACCAAGGCTTTCCCCTTTTACTAAGATAGGTATTGGAATTGTTGTTTCTATTAATAGTGCAGCAGTCGCACCGTATCTTCGTGATTTCTCGTGGAAGTTACTATGGATTGCACTTACTGTTTTAGTAATTGCAATTTTTGGGTATGTATGTGCTTGGGTTATTGGAGTGATATTAAAACTCGAAAGAATCAATATTGTAACGTTACTATTTACTGGTGGAATGAGAAATATAAGTGCAGGAGCCGTTATTGCAGTCCAATATTTCCCATCAGCTGTTGCTGTTCCCGTAGTGATAGGGATGCTTTTTCAACAAGTTTTAGCAGCACTGTTTGGAGCTCTCTTTTCAAGATTGGGTAATATTGGATTAAGAAAAAACGAGAGTAATGAGAAAAGGGTGAGTACATGAAGCCAATACCTGATCACTTGGAAAAAAACTTAGATATTCTATTCATTGGTTTTAATCCTAGTGTGATGTCAGGAGAAACAGGACATCACTTTGCAAACCCAACTAACCGATTCTGGAAAATTCTATATCATTCGGGTTTAACGCCTAGTTTATATACCACTGAAAAAGATCGAGACCTATTGACACTTGGGTATGGGTTAACCAACATCGTTGCACGACCAACAAAGGATGCTTCCGAAATAACAAAGGAAGAGTATGAAAAAGGCAGAATCATACTGGAAGAAAAACTTCAGTACTATAAACCAAAAGTTGCTTGCTTTGTTGGTAAAGGTGTCTATCAGCAGTTTGCCAAACAAAAACAAGTTCCATGGGGGAAACAAGAAAAATCTGTTATTGAAGATGTTACGGATTTTGTTGCTCCATCTTCTAGCGGGCTAGTTCGAATGAAGCTCGATGAAATTGTCAATATATATAAAGAACTAAAGGTCCGCCCTTGAGGGACGGACCTTTGATTAAAATGAAGAAGGAATACACGTTTCTTTTAGATACAAAGTATAGCTTAAAAACCATAAGGTGTAACATTTATCGGATAAGGAGTTTGAGAATAACCATATGATTGATAAGGGTTTGGAGCAGTGTATGGACTGTTAAGTGATTGATTATATAATGCAGGTTGACCATAAACACTATATTGATTATAACCAGGTGTTACGAATGGAGATGTAGGATTGAAACCAAATCCTGGTCCCCCTGTTGGGCCCACTTGATAAGGTCCATATACAAGTCCTGGTCCATATCCTGAACCCAGATTGTTATTTGTCATGATTGGAGGTTTGAAGCCTTGTTGTGGTAGATAACCATAAGTAGGTCCATAAGGTGTAGAAGGTGAATATTGATAAGATCCATTCATTGGTGTCCCAGCATAAGGGGTCATTGTTGGTTGATTTCTCAAATGTAATCCATCCTTTCATATTAGAACTCTCACATTCCAATATAAAGTATGGGATTGATCCATGATATATGCACAAAATTGGTGTTTCTAAGGGTATTCTATCTAGTGTGAATTGAAAAGAACCGACACAAACAGTCGGTTCATACTTGTTATAACTTTTGCTTTGTGCCACGAGTATACTCCGAATAAGCCTTCCATGCTTTAGGATTTGGTCCTGCCTCTTCATTCGAATCAGCATCTTCAGGTCCTGCAGGGTATGCTCGTTCAAGAGCATCAGCAATTCTAGATAGTTGATGAATGAATTCATGTGTTTGCTGTTCATTAAACATAAAATCCCCCCTAAATGTAGTAATAATTTTATTTCTTATTTGCTGGTATCTCATTATCAGCAAAGTTTTCAGCAAGTCTTTTTAAATTTGTTACGAGCTCATCATCTGCCATTGGTAAACCATGCCCAGTAATGGCTACAACAGGTTCTAGAGCAGAAAGCTTTTTAACAGAATCCCATGCGGCGTACCAATCCGTGGTGAAATATGCAGGAGGTCCGTGCATTTCTTGTTTTTGTGTAAGGACTTCATATAGCTTTTCTTGTTCTACTGTAATAAAAGCATCCCCTGAAATCATTGCTTTATCATGTTCGCGGAAAAGTGAAATGTGACCAGGAGTATGCCCTGGAGTATGGATGTATTTCCAGTCAGGGAGGATTGGAATGTTACCATCCTCCGGTAATACAGTAAGATTTCCAGAGATATCAATGCCATGTCTAGGGAACATATTTGACATTTTGGCAACTAACCCTTCATCTGCTTTCGTATTCGGGGGAGGATAGCTACTGTTGCCAGTTAGATATGGCTCTTCCAATTTGTGAGCATAGACTGGAACATCCCATTTTTTTAATAGTCCTTCTAATGCTCCGACATGGTCAAAATGGCCGTGAGTCAGTATGATTCCTTTTAGTTTACATCCTTCACCGAAACGTTCTTCAGCCTTCTGAATAATCATCTCTTCTGTCTTTGGCATACCTGCATCTACTAATACGAATTCTTCGGATTCCTTTGGGTTGCCAATCATGGCAATATTCACGATTTGAATATTAACACAGTATAAGTCAGGAAGAACTTCAATTCCCATACCACTCGTTATGGATGTCATAGGCATTTTATTCATTGGTTACCCCCTAATGCATTCCTATTTACCAATATAGTATTTGTAAATAAATGAAATTTATTAAGACATATTACGTTAAATTCATTTCTTTGTAATGGCCTATAGATACAAAAAATATTCTGCTTACATCGATATAAGAAATTAAGTTAAAACTTTATCGGGTTCGAACGATGTCGAAATGTGTAGATTAATTATATTATTTGTAGTATTTTTGCGTGTCGATTTGATATAATTACATTATTATGAGTTTCATAGAAGGGGTGGGAAGATGGAGAACATAAAACAGAATCAATCACGGACCATTATATTTATCACGATATTAATTGCTTTTGTTATCATATGTACCCTTCTATTCAAATCAAATGGGATCTTACAACAAAATGAAGTATTAGGAGATACCAAAGAGGTAAAAGTTGCTATTCTTACGTCTGATGTTATTACAGATCAGAGTTGGGGGAGCTTAGCTTATAAAGGTAAATTAAAAATTCTAGAAAAATTTCCAGCTAATGTGGAATTACTTAGTGAAATAAATACAGAAGAACTTATGGAAGACTCTGTTTTATCACAAATAGAGCAGGGTGCTTCAATTATTATTGGACATGGGAGAGAATTTTCCGATGTTTTTACAAAGGTTTCACCCAATTATCCAGAGGTGAAATTTGTTACAGTTCATGGTGAGGCAACATACTCTAATCAAGCTGTTTACACTTTTCATCAAGGTGATATTGAGTATTTTGCGGCTTTAGCAGCTTCATTGAAAACAAAAACAAAAAAAATAGGAATTCTAGAACCAACGGATACAAGTAAGAAGAATCCTGAGTTTGGATTAGCTCTTTCTTTCTATCTGCCTGAAGCAACTTTATTTTATGAAGTTGTTGGAAGTCGGGACGATGGAACAAAAGCACTCAAGCAATTAGATAATTTATTGGCAAAAGGTGTAGATGTTGTATATACAAAAGGGAATTCCTATAATCAGGATGTTATTCATTATGCAAAAGAAAAAGGAGTCATGGTTATTGGCTATTTAGACAATCAATCTTATATGGCCAAAAATGTTGTGCTTACATCTGTTGTAAATGATGTCTCTGAAGTGTATGTATCGATAATGGAGGATTTCTTTAGTGATGACGGAATTCCTTCTGGAAAAGTAATGCTTAACCGCTCGGATGGAGTTTATGAACTTTCACCATTTGGTCCTATGTTTACAAATGAAGAAATCCGATATATAAAGTCTGAAATGAAGAAATTTGACAAAGGTGAACGGACGTTTCAATAGGATGCAATCATACCGTTAAAGGAGGAGGAAATGGTATGAGAAAGCTTACAAAACACTTATCGTTTCGAAGCAAGATCTTATCCATATTCCTCTTAATTACTGTGATTTTAAGTGGTTTTTCTTTGATTCTTGTACAATCAATTGATGATATGGATATGGTAAGCAAAAAAATTAAAAATCAGAATATTCCCGAAATGGTTTGGCTGACTCATTGGCAAGAAGAATTACAAGTAAGAGAGTACATGGTAACAAGCTTTGTTTCAAATGAATTTTGTTGTAACTTTGTCAATTCATATAAATCGTATAAAACAGATGAATATAATAGGCTTCTACTTGAACAAGGAGAAGTTCCAAAAGAGTTAGAACCAATTAAGCTGAAGCTTGATTTGTTAGATTTTCATATAATGAATAATACTCACGGATTCCTTATTAACGATGATCATGAGGGAGCAAAAAGATATATTTCAAATTATTATCTACCCCAACTACATCAGTTAATGAAAGAAATTAGTGAGGCTAAAGATCAAACATATGCTTCACTTACAGATCATTCCAACAGAATATCATCAATCATACATCATTCATTAATCTTACTGTTAATTATAACAATTATGGCCCTAATTCTTTCAATTATTGCATCTATTAAAATAAGCAGCTCGGTTACTAGTCCGATGGAAAATATGATCCAACGAGTTGATGCTATAGCGAATGGTCAATACGGACTCACGATTCCTGAATCCAATCAATTGGAAATTAGACAACTAACACAATCCATTAACAGTATGTCTCAAAAATTAAGTGATTCCTTTAATACAATCCTTACGGCTAAGACATATAGAGAACAAATATTAAATTCTCTGCCAGTCGGAGTTATAACGATAGATGATGAAATAGTAGAAGTGAATTTAAATACATCAGCCATGACTCTTCTTAAAGTAGATAAGGATGATGTAAAGAGCATTATTAGCAAAGATGAATTCAGTGAAAATGAAAGGTTTTGGAAAATTTTATCTTCTAGAGGTAACTATCAAAATGTAAAAATTCCCTTTACTCTTCAAGAAGAAACGAAACAGTTATTAGTATCCCAATCTGAGCTGTTAAATCAAGATTTAAGAGTAATTGGTCGTATTTTTTATTTTATTGACATAACGGAAACGTCTGAGCTTGAAAGAAGAATACAGCAATCTGAAAAACTTGCATTAGTTGGAGAAATCTCTGCAGGTGCAGCTCATGAAATCCGCAATCCTTTGGCAGTTATTCATGGATTTATGTCTTTAATGGACAAGAGTTTCACTAGCGTTGAAAGAGAAAAGTTCCACTTGCCATTATTACTTAAGGAGCTAGAGCGAATTAATTCGATTATTGAAGAAATGCTCATGCTTTCAAAGCCGACTGCACCAATAGTAGAGGAAGTTTATTTACAGGACATAGTCGAAGATATTCTCCCTCTATTACAGCAGACCATAGAGAACCAAGATGTTCACTTTTTTATAAATCTAGAACACACCGCTCTATGTATGGATCCAAAACAAATGAAGCAAGTGTTTCATAACTTAATACGCAATAGCGTTGAGGCTATGAAAGGTAAGGGGAATATCTCTATAACCTCAAGTTCTAGTCTGGATAAATGTGAGTATTATGTGTTTATCGAGGATAATGGTCCTGGTATTCCTAAAGAGGTAGTTTCATCAATTTTTGAACCTTTTACAAGCTCTAAGGAACAAGGAACTGGTTTAGGTTTAACGATTGTTCAAAGAATTCTTGAGAACCATAAGGGAAGTATATCAATTCATAAAACATCCAATGGAGGTACTGTTATGAAGTTAACATTACCACTCCCTCAGAGAATAATAGATGACTATACAGAATAAGTTAGAGCTTACATGGTCACTTATAGTAAGCCAAAAATGAAAAAGGTGTTTCAAGTTGGACAACTGCTTCATAACCGTTATGGAACGGAAATGAAGTATTGTGTAACTGTAGAAACATCTTTTTCATTTGTTCTTTTCGTAAAGATGTTACTATAAACGCCTTTTTAGAACAAAGTAAAATGGAGCGGAGAGAAAGGTATATATCTGGTTTCAAGTACTTCAAAAGGTATTAAACGTATATCCTAAAAATCATTCATTTATCATGAAATTGATTTGTTCAAAAAATCTAATTTCTAAACTTCAAACTGTTGGAATATGTTTGTAAAAAAGATAATGGGGGATTACCTTGATAGGAGAAGTGAAAGGATCAATAATGAAGATTTTATCTGAGCTAAAGGACAGTCAAAAATCGGATGGCAGCTGGCGATATTGCTTTGAAAATAGTATTATGACAGATGCTTATATGATTATATTAATTCGTTCGCTTAAGATAAAAGATGAAGAACTTATAAAGCAACTAGCAAAACGCTTACTTGCTCTCCAGACAAGGGAGGGGACTTGGAAGTTATTTCAAGACGAGAATGAGGGAAACCTCTCTGCAACTGTCGAAGCTTATTTTGCTTTATTATATAGTGGTCATCTAAGCAAAGATGATGTGAGGCTAGAAAAAGCAAGGGAGTTCATTGTACGTAGTGGTGGCTTAGGGAAAGTACATTCAATAACAAAATTTATGCTAGCAACACATGGACAGTATGACTGGAATCATTTCTTTCCAATCCCAATACAATTTTTAATGATCCCTAAGAGTTTTCCTATCAGTTTTTGGGATTTTAGTAGCTATGCACGTATACATCTAGCTCCAATGATGCTGTTAAAAGACAAACAATATACAGTTACAAATGAAATAACTCCAGATATTACACAACTTGCAAATAATCGAGTAATTGCTACTCGAGATATTGTAGTCCCTCTGTTTATTAAAGATATGGTAAAACAAATCTCTTCCATTCCCTCTACTATTCAAATACATTCACAACAAGTTGCTTTACAATATATGCTTCAACGGATTGAAGCTGACGGTACTTATTACAGCTACTTTAGCTCAACTTTCTTTATGATTTATGCTCTATTATCAATGGGCTATAAAAAAACAGACCCTATTATATTGAAAGCATACGTTGGATTGAGAAATATGATTTATGAAACAGAAAGTGGACTGCATGTTCAAAATTCGCCTTCTACGATTTGGGATACAAGTTTAATTGCGTATGCAATCCAAGAAGCAGGAATGTCTAGCAAGGATATGACAATACAAAATTCCGTTTCATATTTACTACAACAACAGCACTATAAGTTTGGTGACTGGGCTATTGAACAAACGAAAGTTATACCCGGTGGGTGGGGGTTTTCTCAAGGGAATACGATTCACCCTGATATTGACGATACGACAGCGGCTCTGCGTGCCATTACGAATACAGTCATTACAGATACAACGATAAGACAATCGTGGGATCGAGGAGTTCGTTGGTTGCTCGCAATGCAGAATAAAGATGGTGGTTGGCCAGCATTTGAACCAAATAAGACAAAGCAAATACTAACTTCATTTCCAATGGACGGTGCTGAAGCAGCAAGTATTGACTTTTCTAGTGCAGATTTAACAGGACGTACGCTTGAGTTTCTTGGTAACTATGCAGGATTCACAAAGGATCATCCAAAAATTAAGAGAGCAATCAATTGGTTACAAATGGAGCAAGAGATTAATGGGTCTTGGTATGGACGTTGGGGAATCTGTTATCTATATGGGACATGGGCCGCGGTAACTGGAATGCGTGCAGTCGGTATCTCAAAAAAACAATCAAGTTTAATAAAGGCAAGAAAATGGCTTATCGAAGTCCAAAATGATGATGGAGGATGGGGAGAATCTTGTTATAGTGACCAATACAAGAAATTTGTTCCACTAGGTAAAAGCACTCCATCTCAAACAGCATGGGCTTTAGATGCTCTTATTTCACTATGCTCTAAACCGACACCAGAGATACAAAGAGGGATAGAAGCTTTACATAATATGGTACAAGAAGGTGGATATTCAAACTATCCAACCGGAGCTGGACTTCCAGGGAATTTTTACATTCGATACCACAGCTATCATCTTATTTGGCCATTGCTAACTCTCTCTCATTATGTGAAAAAATATTCATAGAAATAGAATGTTCTCAAACACATGTCGCTTTAAACAAATAAAATGTGAAGAGTATGTAAATATTAGGTAATAACGAATGAGGATAGGAATGGAATACAGATGAATGTTATTTACGGTATTGCTTATGTCTTAGCTGCATACAGGTGGGGAAAGTGGAAAGACTGGAAAAAATATTATTCTACAATCTTATTTTTCATTATCGGTGATTTGCTTTATCAATATCTCCTTTCTGATCTATATCCTATGTGGAAGTATGTGCCGATTGGTCCAGATGCAGAAAAGGGAATGACACACACACATATCGTCTTACTGATCATGCTTATTAAGTATCCATGCACGATATTAATTTATATTGGAAATTATCCGTATAAGAAAAGAATCATTTATCAGATAGTATATATCGGGTTATGGACATTACTCTTTACAGTAAATGAATTAATAACAAAAGAAATGGGGGGCATGACCCATCATAATGGTTGGGATATAACGGCTTCTATTATTTTTAATATAGCCATGTTTACCATCCTAACAATTCATTATAAGAAGCCATTAATTGCATGGGGTCTTTCTTTTATATTCATCGTCATTTTATGGAATTATTTTCACGTTCCGGGTGAAGTATTTCGGTAAATGGTGGAGGCAGGTAATTGTAAGTTTAAGAAATAACACGATATAATAAGTAAACAAAAGGGGGAGTGAATATGAGTACATATCCAAATACAAAGAAAACAATGGAACTGATTAAAACGTTAGTTGAAATTCCAAGTCCTTCAGGAAATACAGAGGAAATTATAAGGTTTGTTGAAGAAAACTTATCTGAACGTAATGTAGAAATGACTCGAAACCGAAAAGGTGGTCTTATTGTCACACTACCTGGTGAAAATACGAGTAGTCATCGGATGCTAACGGCCCATGTGGATACATTAGGAGCAATGGTAAAAGAAATCAAAAGTGATGGACGTTTACGTTTATCAATGATTGGTGGATTTCGTTGGAATGCAGTCGAGGGTGAATATTGCCATATCGAGACAGCTTCAGGTAAGCGTGTTTCAGGGACAATACTAATGCATCAAACATCAGTTCATGTTTATAAAAATGCTGGAGAAGCAAAACGTGATGAAACAAATATTGAGGTACGAATTGATGCTCGAGTAAATAGTGCTGAGGAAGTTAGGGAGCTTGGTATTGAAGTCGGAGATTTTGTCTCCTTTGATCCTCGTGCAGAAATAACAGAAAATGGTTTTATTAAATCAAGGCATTTAGATGATAAAGCAAGTGTAGGCATGCTGTTACAGCTAATTCATTATATCGTAACTGAAAACATTACGTTACCGTATACAACACATTTCTTAATTTCAAATAATGAAGAAATAGGATATGGTGGGAACTCAAATATAACTCCTGAAACAGTAGAATATTTGGCAGTAGACATGGGAGCATTAGGTGATGGACAACGTTCCGATGAATTTACAGTATCCATTTGTGCAAAAGATTCTAGCGGTCCTTATCATTTAGGACTTCGTAAGCATTTAGTTGAGCTAGCAGAGAAAAATAATATTGAATATAAAGTGGATATTTATCCTTATTATGGGTCAGATGCTTCAGCAGCTATTCGTGCGGGACATGATATCGTACACGGCTTAATAGGTGCAGGCATTGATGCATCACATGCATATGAACGTACACATGAAACTTCATTATTTAATACTGAGAAACTTTTGTATCATTATGTTCAATCTAAGATGGTAATGGAATAATGACAAGGGACTTCTAAAGAAATCAAACTTCTTTAGAGGTCCTTTTTATATCAAAAAACAATATGAAATTTCTTTTACCATAAGAGTTTGTTTTAACGCTATAAGATGGAGAGCAGTCGAGAGTAAAACGTATTAATATTACTTAATGTTAAGAATTGGAGATTGTAATGTAAAAGGTATTTCTAATCTTTAATAATAAATGGTAAAATAAAAGAGTTTACTAACAAAGGAACATTACGACGAGTAATGGAGCTTTTAAGAGCGAATAGGATAGAAGAAAGGCGAGATATCTAAATGAATGCAAACGACCTGTTATCGGCGTTAAAAGTTAAGAAGATATTTGGAGAAATTCCTGAACAAATTTCGGCAATTCATGTTGATTCACGAAAAGTAGAAAACGGTAGTATGTTTATTTGCACTAGAGGTTATACCGTTGACGGACATGATTTTGCTCAGGATGCTATAAATAAGGGTGCTACAGTAATTGTTTCTGAAAAAGAATTAGATATTTCTACAGAGAATGCAACAATTGTTATCGTTAAAGATACATATAAAGCGTTAGCACAGCTCGTCACTAAATTTTATGATTATCCTTCAAATAAACTTCAAGTGTTTGGCGTAACGGGAACCAATGGGAAAACAACGGTTTCAAATCTCATTTATGCCATTATGAAAAAATTAAATGAAAAGTGTGCGTTATCTGGTACAATTGGATTTAATTTGGATGGGGAATTTTTTCAAAGTGATAACACTACCTGTGATACGTTAACGACTCAAAAAATGCTTCAACAAGCAATTGATAAGGGGATTGATAACTTTGTACTAGAGGTTTCCTCTCATGGTCTTTCGCTTGGTCGTTTATGGGGAGTGAATTTTGATATTGTGGCGTTCACCAATTTAAGTCATGATCATTTAGACTACCATCAAACAATGGAGCATTATGGTTATGCAAAAGGCCTTTTATTTTCACAGCTTGGACAAGACCTAACAGATCCGAAATATGTCATACTCAACCAAGATGATGATTGGTATCACCGTTATTGTAGTATGACATCACATGAAGTAATTAGCTATGGAATTGAGTCAAATGCAGATTTTAAAGCTGAGAATATCCAGTTCTATAATGATCATACAACGTTTACATTACATTCTCCCGAAGGTAGCTTTGAGGTACACACAAAACTACTAGGTCAATTTAATGTATACAATGTTATGACTGCTATTGCTTGTATATTTGCTCGAGGGATAAATGTAGAGGAAATTGTTTCAATTATCCGCGACATTCCTCCAGTGAATGGGCGTATGGAGAAAGTGGAGGTCCAAGCCCCTTTATCGATTTATATTGATTATGCTCATACAGCAGATGCTATTGAGAAAGCGATTCAATCTGTTATGCCTTTTAAGAAGAATCGCATTATTTTCTTAGTGGGAACTGGTGGAAATCGTGACAAGTCAAAGAGACCTTCTATGGCTGCTAAGGCGTCACTTGCAGATTATGTGATTTTGACTACCGATGACCCCCGATATGAGGAATATGATAGTATTTTAAAGGACTTGGAGCAAGGAATGAAGCATAGCCAATATGCATTAATTGGTGATCGAGAAAAGGCTGTTGAGCATGCAATTGAAATTAGCGAGCCAGGGGATATTATTATTTTTGCTGGAAAAGGACACGAGGATTACCAGATCATTGAAAATAAAAAATACCCACATAGTGATCGTGAAATTGCTATAGAGAAAAGTAAAATAAAGTTTCGTTCATAAGCTGCTATTTAGCAGCTTTTTTATATTGTATCGATTAAGTGTACTTAAATAATAGGAGGGAATTATCAGATTACAATTGAAACGATCAATCATCTAGTCTTCCTGAACATTAGCAAACGGACACAGGTTAATTCAATTATACAATCTCAGTCATATACTATATTTATTATATTTTGAACACTGGTGTCCGTTTGATTCGTCCGACTAGCACATTATAGGGAGCCATGCCATTACTTACGATTCAATTTAACTTCAATTCCCCCTGAAAATGCTTTTGAATATGGACATGCAGTATGTGCTTTCTCCATGAGTCTAAATGCTTCTTCTTTCTCAACTCCTAAAATTTTCACATCAAGAGTAATGGCTAATTTGTAATATCCATCACTAGTATCCTTTCCTAAAGAAACATGTGCAGTCACTTCTGTGTCTTCTATCGATAGTTGTTCTTCCTCAATTACTAATTGTAGAGCACTTTGAAAACAAGCGGCATACCCTGCAGCAAAGAGCTCCTCAGGGTTTGTTCCATTTTTACCATTTCCTCCTAGCTCTTGGGGGACTCTTAGATTTTCATGAAACGAACCATTAACTGAAGCCACTTCCCCATTTCGTCCATTTCTAGCTGTCACAATGGCAGTATATAAAGAATTCATTTCCTAATTCTCCTTTCTAGTAGTCTAGTTGAACTTTTCCCAGTTTCATACGATATAAACCTTATAGGGATAGACGAATCCTAGAATATTTGGTAAATTTAAAACAAGTATTTACATATAGAAAGAATGAAGAAAATGAAACTTTCACTCCATTTGGATGATTACGAAACAGAAAAGATCTTTTCCTATTTAAGATGGATCTTTCTCCTATTAGCAGTCTGCATGTTTTATGTTCCACCATTCTCAACAAATCTTATTTATAATAAAGACTTGTTTCCTCTGCTGCTAGCTGGTGGAATCTTTTATATGACCATTACACAAATCTATCTCGATAAAGCAAAACAAAATCAAAAACACCTCAAGACGATTTTAAAGGCTGGTATTGTTTTTGATTATGTAGCCCTTATCTGGCTTATGGCTCTGACTGGTGGAGTACATAGCCCTCTATTCCCGATATCATATTTATTGGTGATGCATGCGACGATCTATTGGAGATCGTTAGGTGCTCTTTTTTCAACTTTAAGTGTCACAATCGGTTACTCTATTATGGCTTTAGTAACAATAGATTCTTCCTCTTTTGAAGAATTATTTTCCTTTAGTCTCAATTTACTATTCTTATGGATTCTTGGGGTATTTGGAGCCATGATTATGTTGAGAGAACGATCACAGTATTTTCAAAAGAAAGCCTACCATTATCAGTTAAATCAAGATTACCTTTCAGGACTTTTTAACCATCGATATTTCCAAGATGAGATTCGTAACAAAATTTCTAATTTAGAGCCCTTTTATCTCTTACTCGGGGATATAGATGATTTCAAGAAAATAAATGATGAAAAAGGACATCTCGTTGGGGATCAAGTTATTAGGGAAGTAGGAAAACAGTTTATTATTCTCTCAGATAAATATTCCGGTAAAGCTTTTCGATATGGTGGAGAAGAGTTTGCGTTTTTACTACCGGTTCTTACAAAGGATAAAGTACAGACCTTTCTAAATGAGCTTTACTCAGCCTTATCGCATTTAGAGCTTAACGAAGAAATGTATTCTATAACAATGAGCTTTGGTCAAGCAGTCAATCAAAATGGGACCCAGGCCGAGGAATTAATAAAGCTTGCTGACCAAAGGCTATATATGGCGAAACGAAATGGGAAAAATCAAGTCGTATTAGATACGCATGAAGTGTTTACAGCGAATCTCAATCATACCGAGACAAAACAATCAGTCGTTTAATTATAAAGAGCCTAAAAAACAGTGTAATGTCCACTGTTTTTTAGCTTTTTATGACATATACATTTTTGATGAAATCAATCTAAAAATACAAATAGGTTTTACGAAAACCTTGAAGTTCTTTTCTTATTTGTATACAATTTTTCTAGCATTTGTTTGGAGGGAAGGGTTTTGAAAATCCGTAAAAGTATTTCTGAAACAGGAGAACAAAAAGTTTATATTTATGAGAATAAAAAAGAAGAATTTTTCATTGTTTCTTTACCAGATATAGAATGGAGTATCTCTTTTTTATATGAGGATATAAATATTCGAGAGAAACTACTTCAATCTTTAGTGAAGAAAATGGACCAGAATGAAGCGGAAATTTTATCAAGTCGTATTCTTCAATGGACTAATGAAATGTAATCATGTAACTAGTCGGTTTTGTAACACCTAATGTTATGAAAACGGACAATTTGAGAGTTTTATTTAAAATAAGATCCATTTTTACTTAATGGATCTTTTCTATTCATAACAATCTCATACCGTTCATAATGGTAAAGTTTCTGCGTATATTGAAAAACTTCATTGCATTGTACTAGGGGAACGAATATGATGAGATTATGATTTTTACACAGGAAAGGATTACACAAATGAAAAAAGATTTTCGTGAAGAAGTTTTATCTAGAAGAACCTTTGCTATTATTTCTCACCCGGATGCAGGAAAAACAACCCTTACGGAGCAGTTATTGCTTTTCGGTGGAGCAATTCGTGCAGCTGGAACCGTAAAAGGGAAGAAATCAGGAAAATTTGCTACATCAGACTGGATGGAAATAGAAAAACAAAGGGGAATTTCTGTAACATCGTCCGTTATGGCATTTGATTATGAAGGGTTCCGAGTGAATATATTGGATACACCTGGGCATCAAGACTTTAGTGAAGACACATATCGTACTTTAATGGCTGTGGATAGTGCTGTCATGATTATTGATTCGGCTAAAGGGATAGAGGCCCAGACACTTAAGCTGTTCAAAGTGTGTAAAATGAGAGGAATCCCGATTTTTACATTTATAAATAAATTAGATCGACAAGGTAAAGAACCGTTAGAGCTTCTTGAAGAACTTGAAGAAGTACTTGGCATTCAATCATATCCAATGAATTGGCCAATCGGAATGGGAAAAGAATTTGTCGGAATCTATGATCGCTATTACAACAGAATAGAACAATTTAGAGTCGATGAAGATCAACGATTTCTTTCTCTAAATGAGGATGGTGAATTAGAGGAAGACCACTCCTTGAAAGAAAGTTCAGTATATCAACAGGCTCTTGAAGATATTTTGCTTTTAAATGAAGCAGGAAATGATTTCTCAAAAGAGAAGGTAGCTGATGGATCACTTACACCTGTATTCTTTGGAAGTGCTCTTACGAACTTTGGAGTGCAAACCTTTTTAGAAACGTATTTGAACTTTGCTCCTAGTCCACATGCTAGAAAAGCAGATATCGGACAAATTGAACCTACTAATGATGAATTCTCAGGTTTTGTATTTAAGATACAAGCAAACATGAACCCAGCACATCGTGATCGAATTGCTTTCGTAAGAATATGCTCTGGAAAATTTGAAAGAGGTATGAATGTGATGCTACCTCGTACGGGGAAAAGTATTAAATTATCTCAGTCCACTCAATTCCTAGCAGATGATCGTAGTACGGTAGATGAGGCAGTAAGTGGAGATATCATCGGGATCTATGATACAGGAACATATCAAATTGGTGATACATTAGTTGGAGGCAAACAAGTCTATCATTACGAAAAACTTCCTCAATTTACACCAGAGATTTTTGTTCGTGTAACAGCTAAGAATGTAATGAAGCAGAAACACTTTTACAAAGGAATTACTCAGCTTGTTCAAGAAGGTGCAATCCAATATTACCGAAAGTTGATTACAGAAGATGTTATTTTGGGAGCGGTTGGTCAGCTTCAAATAGAAGTTTTTGAGCATAGGATGAAAAATGAATATAACGTAGATGTGGTTATGGAATCGATGGGTTCAAAAATTGCTCGATGGATTGAAAACGAAGAGGATATAAAAGATTCCATGTCAAGCTCTAGAAGCTTATTAGTAAAGGACCGTTATGACCGATTCGTTTTCTTATTTGAAAATGATTTTGCTATGAGATGGTTTCAAGAGAAAAACCCAAATATAAAATTATATAGTCTTTTATAATGATTAGGCTTCAGTCTAGTGTAATTCTAGATTGTTGCCTTTTTCATTTTCTTATATAATGGTGTGAATGAATAATTTGGCATAAGGAAAAGTGAAATATTTCATATATTATAGTATATAGTATATGTTTATTATATGAATATATGGAATTAAAAAAGTTGGGGTGTAAAAATGATAACGACATGTGACCGTTGTGGGATCAAAACTCCTTTCTATGAAAAAGGGACTTTTTTTATGAAAAGACTAGAATCTAATTGTTCCTCAGAGTTAGATGGGTTCGAAACCATAGAAGACGGACTATATGCAATTGAATATGACCGTATTGATGATGTCCTTATGGCATTAGATGGCCTTAAAATTAATTATTCTAAGGGATTGTGGCAAGGGGGGCTTTCTCAAACTTCTACGATTGAGAGTATGTTTGATCTCAAGGAACTCATTACTAGATTTCGACAAAGAGAAACCGTTGAGTATATACAAGAGGGTAATTTTATCTGTCATTTACAGCCTATTATTGACCTAAAGCAAAATAGTATTTATGGATATGAGTCATTACTTCGATCAGCCGATCCAAGTAAACAAATTCATCCTGGTAAACTTTTTGAGGTGGCCAATGAAACTGGTTTGCATTCTTTCTTAGATCAAAGAGCTCGTCAAGCAGCTATTGTTACTCGACTAGGGCAAATAGAGGTTGGCGTAAAAAGCTTTATTAATTTTCTTCCTTCTACAATCTATAATCCTGAATTCTGTCTTCGTCATACGTTTCAAATAGTAGAAAAGTATGGGATTGATCCTAGTGATTTAGTGTTTGAAGTAGTAGAAACAGAAAAAATAGATGATGTTGAACACTTAAAAAGGGTTCTAGAAACGTATAAAAGGCAAGGGATGAAAGTCGCTTTAGATGATGTTGGTTCAGGCTTTGCTACAATAGAAATGCTGCAATTACTTCAACCAGACATTGTGAAAATAGACCGTTCTTATGTTCAGAACTGTGATTATGACGAGCAAAATCAAGCATTTCTTGAAAAAGTTCGTCATATATCTCATAATCTTGGTATTAAGGTACTAGCAGAAGGAATTGAAAGAAAAGAAGAATTGCTATACTGCAGGGACATTGGAATTGATTATGTACAAGGGTTCTACATAGGAAAACCTTCATTACATGCTGCCATCCCTGATTTAAATGAATTAGTTGGCATATGATGCTTGAAATTCCTTATTAATGGTTAAAATGAATATGCGTAAAAACTGACAATCCATTTGATTGTCAGTTTTTGTTTATTTAGTCATTAGCTTATAATATTGAATGGAAAGCATATTGAATAAGCTCTAAAATTGCTTGTTAACATAGAACTCAATATAGTTAAGCTAACATACTGAATTTTTTCACGAAAGGGGTACTCATTTGAAGATAAGTTCTTTTTCAATTCGAAGGCCAGTTTTTACAATGGTGACGATGTTTCTCATCTTAATTTTGGGTGGAGTTTCTTTACTAAGAATTCCTTTAAAGTTAATACCTGATCTAAATCCTCCAGTAGGAGTTGTTGTTAGCTCTTATCCAGGTGCTAGTCCTACGGAAGTTGTTGAAAAAGTGACAAAACCATTAGAAGAGAGCTTATCTACTTTACCTGGTTTAAAAAGTATTCAATCAACTTCAAGGGAAGGATCAAATTTTATTCTAATTGAATTCTCATGGAGTACATCTATCGATGAGATAGAGAATGATGTACTACAAAGAATTGAACAAACACCAGTACCTGAAGGAGCAAACAAAGCAAGATTCCTTAAATTTGACCCTGCGCAATTTCCAATTATTCAAGTTTCATTAAGGGAGACTGGGGAAGGAAATAACCTACAATCCTTATCAGAAAACTTGAAGCAAGAACTGACTAGGGTTGAAGGAGTAGCTAATGTTAGTGTGACAGGTACCGAAACAGATGCAATTTATATAGAGCTCAATCAAGAGTCATTAGAGAAGTACCGCCTAGATCAATCGACAATTGTGAACACTCTACGAGCAAATAATATCACTGCTCCAGGTGATACGATTAATACGGGTGACCAAACCTTAACGACAAGAGTTATAGGGCAATTACAGTCAATTGAAGAAATTCGAGAGCTTGTCTTGTTTGTAAACCCGCAAACGAAAGAAAAAGTAACATTATCTGATATAGCAACAGTTGATTTTCAAAACACAAACCAAGATACTATTACGAGAGCAAACCAGAAAAATGCCGTTCTATTTAGTGTTTTACAACAATCTGATGCTAACACTGCTACTGTATCTAAGGCTTTTCAAGAAGAATTGGATCGTTTGCTTGAACGAGAAAAATATAAAAATATTGAAGCAGATATACTTTTTGATCAAGGTGATTATATTACCAACGCCATTGGGAATATAGCGAATGCACTCATCCTTGGTGGTGCATTTGCGATGCTTGTTTTATTTCTATTTCTAAGGAATATAAAAAGTCCACTAATTATCGGCGTAGCAATTCCATATTCCGTTATTGTTACGTTCGTTCTCATGTTTTTTGCTGACTTTGCTTTAAATATTATGACCTTAGGTGCTTTGGCTTTAGGTATTGGAATGCTTGTAGATAATGCAATCGTCGTTATTGAAAATATCTATCGCCATTTATCTTTGGGGAAGACACCTAAAGAAGCAGCAAGAGAGGGAGCAAAGGAAGTTGGAGCTGCAATCACGGCATCTACTCTAACGACAGTTGCTGTTTTCTTACCTGTGGTCTTTATCACTGGATTATTAGGTCAGCTATTTACAGAGTTTGCTTTAACGATCTCATTTAGCCTTATTGCTTCATTAGTTGTTGCGCTAACAGTGATCCCAATGCTAGCAAGCAGATTGCTTAAAACGCCAACTAAAAAAGTCGAAGCAAGTAAGAGGAGGTCAAAAGGAAACCGTAGATATAAGCAATCCATTCTATGGGCACTAAGGAATAGATTGTTGATTTTAATAGTGACGACTATTGTGTTAATTCTAAGTGGCTTTGGACTTACAACAGTCGGAACACAATTTCTCCCGCCAACTGATGAGGGTTTCTTTACGATGAATGTGAAACTTGAGAATGGTTCATCATTAGAAGAAACAGAAAAGGTTGTAGCTAGAATAGAACAATTATTAGAAAAACAAGATGAAGTAGACGTATTTGTAAGCCTGATTGGGACAAATCAAGAAGAATCATTCAGAGGTTCTAGTAGACGAAACATTGCTGAAATTTACGTTAAGATGAAATCAATAGAAGAAAGAGAGGTCTCTATTTTCACTTTCGTTGATGAAATAAAACGTGATATTGAGGAGGCTTCTACGGCTGTAAATGAGACAGCTACAGTTTCGTTTAATCTACAGTCGACATCAGGCACAAGTCCGCAGACACTTTCCTTTGATGTTCGTGATACAAATAAAAATCGATTAAATGAAACAGTTGATAAGCTATATAACGATTTAAAAGATTTAGAGCATGTTTCTGATATTTCAACGAATCAAATGGAAAAGGTAAAGGAAGTTCAGTTACGAGTAAACCGAGATAAAGCCCAAGAACAAGGCTTAGCACCTGCACAAATAGGCAGTCTCATTCAGGATGTAACAAGAGGTGTTCTTGCAACCCAAATTGTGGACACAGATGCAGAAGTTGTTTCTGTATTTGTACAATATGACCGCTCAATAACAGAAAACCTCGATTCGTTGAAAAACCTTTTAATTCCTAACGGTCAAGGTCAATATATTACATTGGATCAAGTAGTGGATTTTTCGATTTCAGATGGACCTGTTAGTATACAACGAATCAATCAGCAGCATGCTGTTCAGGTGACACTTACTTATAATGCCGAGACAAACCTTGGTACAATCTCAAAGGCTGTTGATAATAAAATCTTAGAGCTTGATTTACCAACAGAAACGGTTATATCTTTCAGTGGAGATCGCGAGCTTTTAGAGGATTCTATTGATGATATGGTTCTGGCATTAGTGCTAGCTATTGTCCTTGTTTATATTGTAATGGCAGCTCAATTTGAGTCCTTCAAGTATCCTTTTGTTATCATGTTCACGGTTCCACTGATGGTCATAGGAGTTGCATTAGGACTTATTGTAACAAGGACACCAATTAGTGTTTCTGCAATTATTGGTGTTATTGTTCTTGCAGGTATTGTTGTGAATAATGCTATTGTTATTGTTGATTATATTAATCAGCGAAAAGCACAAGGGATTTCAAGCGTAGAAGCCATTGTTCAATCTGTCTTAGATCGAACAAGACCGATTTTAATGACTGCATGTACAACAATTCTAGGACTACTGCCATTAGCTTTAGGAATAGGGGAGGGTACTGAAATAAACCAACCGATGGCAATTGCTGTTATCGGGGGACTGGTAAGTAGTACACTTTTAACCATATACATCATTCCAATTGTATATAGCTATTTTGATAAAAGCACAAGAAAAATAAAGCATGTAAAAGATTTTGATTAATTTAGGGTGACAAAAGGGGGCCAAGTCGGTTCCCTTTTTTACTTTGGAGAGGCTTATCATGGTGTCGTTCTAATCCATCTCCAAAAGGCTATAGCTCCATATACGATTCGTTCGGTTTTAGAGAGTTCAAAACAGTATATAAGATAGTTAATGACTTATAATTCTTCTATTAGCTGATATAATGATAGTTAAAATAAACCTAAAAAGTGATGAAAGAAAGGGGAGCTTTATATGCCATCAGAATTACTAAAGGCAATTAACCCTGCTACAGGAGAATGGTTAAAGGATATACCATCTACAACAATAGAAGAGGTTCATCACATCTACGAAAGTGCCCAGAAAGGCTACAAGGTGTGGAAGGAATTTTCAATTAAGAAAAGGCTAACATATCTAAAAAAATTACGTTTGGTTATGACAGATGAATTAGATGAAATTTCGAGACAGGTATCTTCTAATACAGGAAAAGTAGTAACCGAGGCCCTAATAGCAGATGTGATTCCAACAGTTGATGGTATATTTCACTTAGAAAAACATGCAGAGGAAGTACTAAGTAGAAAGAAGGTCAAAACACCGACTTTATTTAAAGGTAAGAAATCCTATATTGAGTTCATGCCTAGAGGTGTTGTATTGATTATTTCTCCATGGAATTACCCATTAAATCTTTCAATGATTCCAATGATTAGTGCACTTGTTGGAGGAAACTGTGTCATTTTAAAACCTTCAGAAGTCACTCCGTTAGTAGGAGAGGTCATAGAAAGATTATTTAAAAGAGCAGGCTTTCCAGAAGGTGTGGTACAGGTTGCTCATGGTGATAAAGAAATTGGTGCTGCTCTGACAAGCGGGAACCCTGATTATATATTTTTTACTGGCTCTGTTCGTACTGGAAAAATAATTGGAGAGATTGCAGCACAAAAATTGATTCCGACAACATTGGAGCTTGGGGGAAAAGATCCAATGATTGTGTTTGAAGATGCAAACATAGAAAGAGCAGTTAAAGGAGCCACTTGGGGTGCTTTTACAAACAGTGGTCAGGTTTGTATGAGCACGGAAAGATTATATGTACATGAAAGCGTATATAACCAGTTTATAGAACAATTACAAAAAGAAGTTACATCAATAACGAGAGGACACACAGAAGATTCTGATCTAGGTTCAATGACATTTCCAGCTCAGGTAGACATCGTGAAAGCTCATATCCAAGATGCATTAGAAAAAGGAGCAAAGCTTATCTGTGGAGATCCTCCTGAAAAATGGGACCAAACGATGTTTCTTCCCTTAACAGTACTCGCGAATGTTACGCAGGAGATGAAGATTATAAAGGAAGAAACCTTTGGTCCGATTCTTCCTGTTATGGCATTTCAATCTGAAGAAGAGGTAATAAAGCGTTGTAATGATTCTGAATATGGATTAAATGCAAGTGTGTGGAGTCGAGATCTATCTTTAGCTCAAAGAGTCGCCTCACAATTAGAATCAGGTTCAGTAGTGATTAATGATGTCATATCTAGTGTTGCAAATCATTATCTTCCATTTGGTGGTGTAAAGAGTAGCGGAATTGGACGATATCATGGTATAGAAGGATTGACAAGTTTCTGTCATCAAAAATCTATTACAGTAGATAAAGGTAATAAAAAAACAGAGCTTCAGTGGTTTCCTTATAAAGGGAAATACCCAATTCTGTTAAGCCTGTTCAAAAATTATTTTAGAGATAATAGAAATTGGGGGAAAGTTTTAAAAGATTATTACAAAATTAATAAAAAGCATTAGAAAATTTTGCTAAAAGAAAATTCTGTAATACAGTTGATGAGTTATGGAAAAAATAGCATGTAAAGACCGTTGGGTAGGGGGACTTTAGATGTGTTTTATTTCATTGGTACATATAATATTTTTCAAAAGGTTTGTTTTAAGGTATGAGGTTATTACAATGTTTCAAAATCATCTGTTTACAACTAATCTTCTTAAAGTAATAAAAAACGCACATAGAAATCATGATTACCTACTGATAGGTAGAGTGTACTTATTATGAAGTCTATAACAAAATTAGAGGCTGTACTTTGGAGTATTGCACTTCCAGGTTTTGCACAATTGCTAGCTAGATCATGGGTAAAAGGAATTTTATTTGTACTATTAGAAATCCTTATTAATATGATGAGTAATTTTAATAAGGGAATCATGCTTAGTTTTCTAGGGGAGACGAGGCAGGCTGCAGAAGTTCTTGATTATCAATGGCTCATGTTTTACCCATGTTTATATATGTTTGCAATGTGGGATGCATATAAGATGGCTCAAACTAAGGAAGAACCGTATGCGTTTCTTCCATTTGTATTTTCTGCATACACGGTCACAGTAGGACTTATGTATTCCCCGGAAATTGTCATTAATGGTGTTTTTATTGGCCCCATATTCCTTCCAATGCTTTTTGTTATACCTGGTATACTTATTGGTTTGGTAATAAAGTTCATCATAAAAAGGTTCAGAAAAGCAATATAACGAAGATGTATTTTATAGGTTACTCGTAAGGAACGTCCCCAGGTAGGCAATAATATCGTTCATATCATTCAATTTGTGTTAAGGATCTTTACCTTATGGGGTAAGGGTCTTTTTTATCTTCATGCCATGTCGTTCTTCTTTCTTAAGGTAAACTCTATACAGCAAATTCATGACGATTCCTCATAAAAAAGTAAAAATGAAATCATCTTTTTTAATTAAATTTTTTTCAGCCCCCATAAACGGTTTCATTCCTCACGAAGTATTGTAATGAAAGCGATCGCTGAACATTATAACAAATGGGTGGTAGAAACAATGAAGCACTCAATGATTACAAAAACGTCTCTTGCAATATTAGTAGCAGGGTCGTTCTCTTTTTCAAATACATTCGCGGAAAAATGATGATTAATCAGGTACTATTATCTTATTAAACATCGGTAAATCGGAGAGCAAATAGGTAGCAATAGATAGTTATTTTTACCTGAATTATATGATATTTGTCCTCCTTCCTCATCTATCCATTGAATTGTTGAATCAAAGGAGTATAAAATGAATAGGGGCAGAGAACCATTTTGGCCTTCTTTTTTTTATTACCTATGAGGTGAGACCGATGCTAAGCTTATTGTTATTCTTAACTGCACGTAAGAAAAAAAATATGTTAGAGGATCTAGTAGCCGAAATCCAAAGTGGGGATGAGTCCTTATTAAATCATGTTTTAGAGGATTATAAACCTTTTGTGAAACGATCGGTTTCTTCAGTATGCAAACGTTATATACGTGAATCTGACGATGAATTTAGCATTGGTCTTATTGCATTTCATGATGCCATAATGAGGTTTGATCTAGAACGTGGAGGATCACTTCTTGCATTTGCAGACGTTATTATAAAGAGAAAAGTGATTGATTATATTCGCTTAAACCAAAAACATAGCAATGTAATGCTTGACTATATGTCAAATGAAGATGAGGGTCAAACCTCTATACTCGATCAAAGTATGTCACTTGAAGAGTATGAAAAACAACTTGATATTCAAAAACGGCAAGAAGAAATTAAAACATTTAGTGAGTTGTTAAAAGGGTATAACCTGACTTTCCAAGATCTAGTTGAGCAGTCTCCTAAGCATAAAGATGCTAGAATAAATGCCCTTCAGGTTGCAAAGCTAGTTTCCGAGAATAAGGGTTTTTGTGAATATCTCCAGCACAAGAAAAAACTACCTTTGAAGAAGTTAGAAAAAGAAGTTGGGCTAAGTAGGAAAACATTAGAGAGAAACCGAAAATACATTATTGCGTTAGTTCTAATTCTTATCGGTGATTTCAACTATTTAAAAGATTACCTTAAAGGGCGGTTAGAAGTATGAAAAAAGGAATAGTGATGGAAATAAATAATGACCACCTCATCATGATGACTCCTGAAGGAGAATTCTTAAAAGGAAAGAAAATAGAAAATTATCATTATACAGTAGGTGTAGAGCATTCATTTCAACCTTTTGTAGCGGAAAAAAGTGTACGTTCATCGTTCTTAAAAGGCTTTAAATTACATGTAAGGCCACTCGTTACGTATGCTATTGCTTTATTGCTTATCTTTACCCTATTACCATCTTTTCTATTTCAAGATGAGGTATACGCCTATGTTTCAATCGATATTAATCCAAGTTTTGAATTAAGCATTGACCAGGAACAAGAAGTTGTAGACATTGAAGCGTATAACAAAGATGCAGAACGGCTGCTAAATGAATTATCAGATTGGAAGAAGAAGCCTATTGATGTTGTTACAATAATGATTATAGAAAATAGCGAAAAGCTTGGTTATCTGGAAGAAAAACACACTATTCGTATTACTTCTGTGTTTACAAATGAAGCTTCTGAGAATTCAAAAAAAACGATGCTCGATACAGTAGAAAAACTCTCTAAAGCAGCAATTAGTGATAAGGATCCTATTATTTCGTACTATGTTGCATCAGAGGTTCAACGAAAACAAGCACTAGATCATGGAGTGACAGTAGGGACACTTATTACGAGAGAAAAAGAAGCAGAAGAGCAGAAACGTATTTCTGAACCGAAGTTAGAAGAAGAACAAGATGAACTTGTAAAGAAAGAAAACCTTTCAACGGGTGAGAAGGTTGCAACAACGATTCCGTCTATTGAAGAAAATCCTCCTAACCAAGTTCAAACAGATAAAAAGAATGATGATAGTAAAAAAACAAACAACGATACAACGCTTGTTGGAGAAAATAAACAGACACCACCCTCTTCTGATAAAAATTCTTTGGTTGGTACTCAGATAAAAGACGATAATGAAAATAAAGGTAATAGCAATAATCATTCAAACAATTTGAAACCAAACAATAACAAAGGTACAAATAATAAAGAAAACTATGATGATAAGGAACAAGATAAGGAAAAAGACAAAGGACGTCGAAATAGTCATGAAAGTGACGAAGACGAAGACGGAGATAATGATGAAGATGAAGAAGATGAAAATGATAGAAGAAAAGATGACGATGAAGATCATTCGAAATCAAATCGTAATAACAAAGGAAATCATGATAATAGAGATGATTAAATTAGAAAAGAGGATGTCTTTAGACATCCTCTTTTCTCTATTTTCTATCACCAGATAATTGAGATTGAGCTTGTTTTACTAGTCGTTTTGTGATTTCTCCACCAACAGATCCGTTAGAGCGAGCAGCAGAGTCAGAGCCTAATTGAACACCAAACTCTTGAGCGATTTCGTATTTATACTGATCAAGGAATTGTTCAACTCCTGGAACTAATAATTTATTACTTCTAGACATATGAAAAACCTCCTAAGTGTGAATTTATCCTTCCGTACTACTATTATGTTCTCTTATGATAAAAACATTAGTGGAAATATTTCACGCTGTTAGGTTAACTTAATATATAAGAAAATAGATCTCATTACGATCAATAATTTCTTTTTAGCCTAAGCAAAGTAGGATGCCTATTTGATTAATAAGCATTAGATTTTAATTCCCTTTTCATTACGTATAATAACAAAGAATTCGAATTAAGATAAGGAATCTTGTAATTGCTCTTTTATTTCATCAACTGAACCGATAAGATAGGAAGAGTAAGTTTAATGAAGGGGTCAATCTATTTTATGTGGTACAAATTTAAATTAAAATTAAAACTCTTAACTCCTGCTCAAGCCATAGTATCTTATTATCTTGTTGCAGCAACTTTATCTACACTATTGTTAAGTTTACCGTTTGCACGAAAAGAAGGCGCAGAATGGTCTTTTATTGATGGCCTTTTTACAGCAGTTAGTGCAGTAAGTGTAACAGGACTTACAGTTGTAAATACTTCTGAAACGTTTAGTATTGCAGGTATATTTATTTTAATGCTTGTCTTGCAATTTGGCGGAGTTGGCGTTATGACAGTTGGAACGTTTTTTTGGCTTTTATTCGGCAAAAAGATCGGACTGAAAGAGCGTCAACTAATAATGACAGACCAAAATCAAACAAACTTGTCTGGTCTCGTCAATTTACTAAAGCAAATTTTGTTTATTATCATAATGATTGAGCTGATTGGTGCCTTAATACTGGGCGTCTACTTCTTAAATTACTATGATACATGGCAAGAGGCTTTTATTCACGGTTTATTCTCATCCATTAGTGCAACAACAAATGGAGGATTTGATATAACTGGTGCTTCGTTAAAGCCATTTGCTAATGATTATTTTGTTCAATTTATT
Source organism: Rossellomorea marisflavi (assembly GCA_003667865.1). Classification (GTDB taxonomy): domain Bacteria; phylum Bacillota; class Bacilli; order Bacillales; family Bacillaceae_B; genus Rossellomorea; species Rossellomorea marisflavi_C. Next base: position 2,775,527 of record CP033051.1, read on the forward strand.
CATGTAGTGCTTATAACATTAGGTGCAATAGGGTTTCCAGTACTAATTGAAACAAAAGATTTTATTATGAACCGTGATAAACGAACTAGGAGATTTTCACTTTTTACGAAAATTACCACACTGATTTTTCTTGCTTTACTCGTATTTGGAACGCTCTTTATTTATATTTTTGAATTTAATCATTTCTTTAAGGATAAATCTTGGCACGAATCGTTCTTCTATGCATTCTTTCAGTCTGTATCTTCAAGGAGTGGTGGACTTTCCACGATGGATGTTGCGGAATTTACAACACCGACATTGCTTCTACTTAGCATACTGATGTTTATTGGAGCATCACCTAGCTCAGTTGGAGGAGGAATTCGTACAACAACCTTCGCAATCAATTTGCTTTTCTTATTTCACTTTGCTAGAGGAAATAGAAGCATTAAAGTGTTTAAACGAGAAATCCATGAAGAAGATATAATAAAATCGCTTGTAGTAACATTGATGGCTACCATCATTTGCTTTTCAGCAGTGGTTATTCTAAGTGCAACAGAAAATCATGATACCTTAGCCATTATATTTGAGGTAGCTTCTGCTTTTGGGACCTGTGGACTTTCAATGGGAATAACACCTGACTTAACCAACATTGGAAAATGTATTATTATCATATTAATGTTTATCGGCCGTGTAGGGATTTTATCGTTTTTATTTATGATTGGCGGCAAAGAAAAATCTGCTAAATATCATTATCCAAAAGAACGAATTATCATTGGGTAGTAGTGTGTAAAGGTCAAATTTAATTTGGCCTTTTTTTATGATTGTACAAATTTTATAGGACCATCTTATAGAATGCCTCGAATGGATTTTACCAAAAAGGTCATCCTAATAATGAAAGGAGTTGAGTGACATGGCAAAGCGTAAAGCAGAGTATGATGCAGCTGTAAAACACAGTAAAACCCCGAAAGAAAATATCTATGAAACAACTGAATTCTCAGCAGAATTTGCTCATGGAGAAGATACAATGAAAGCTAAAAACCGTAATTCAAAGCAGGGTCGTAAAGGGAGAAAAAATGATGAAAGATAAAGAAAGTTATTCTGAAGAATACGGGATTGAATTTGGAGATTTTAATGCAAGTAAGCTCTATGATGTAACTATGAAAAACAATAAAAAAGAGAAAGAACATATTCACAAAGAAAAAAATGTTAAGCCTTAATAAGGCTTAACATTTTCTAATAATAGAGATTCTTTCTTAATCGTAAATAGTGTTGATTCTCCAGTTGATGGCGTAAAATAGGCAAGTACGAAACAATCTTTTTCTTCATCAAAGTGTTCTAATTCTTCAAGAACAGTGTGTTTATAGAGATCTTTTTCAGTTAGACCTAGAGCAACAAATTCATCACCTAAAAGTGATGGGTTCTCCATAATCCATTTATAAATTCTAGCTCGTGTTTCTTTTTCTAAGTCATGTGACCACCAAGGCTTACGTGGTTTATAGCGTTGGTTATTCAAATAATCCCATTTCATGAAAGATTCTACTTTTGAAAGGTTTGGAATTGAAGTATAGACTAGGAATTCGTGAAGTCGTTTAAATAAGTCTTCTAATTGATGCCCTATTCTTAACCAACCTTGCTGTTCCCAATAAGCACCAAATTGTTGAAAGAAATCAAAGGGTGTTTCGAAGCAATGATCAACTAAAAATTCAATTGTTCGGTCCATTCTATGGTCATTCCAATACTTTTCTAACACATCTTCAACTTGTTTAATCCGAATAATATCTTCAAATGATAACACATTGTTTCCAAGAATTTCATATGGTGAATGATTCATATATATATATTTATGTTGATTTGCACTAATTCGGAGACCAGTTCCTCTAAGCATTTTTAGGAATCCTAATTGTAGCTCCTCTGGTCTTAAAGCAAAAACATCATTAAATGTCTTTCTAAAAGAGTTATAATCCTCTTCTGGAAGTCCAGCAATAAGATCCAAATGCTGGTCGATTTTCCCTCCATCTTTCACCATGGTTACTGTTCGAGTCAGTTTATCCCAGTTTTGCTTTCTCATAACTAGATCATTTGTTTCATCGTTTGTTGATTGGACACCAATTTCAAATCGGAAAAGTCCTGCAGGGGCATTATCATTTAAAAATTGTATAACCTCAGGTCTCATAATGTCGCCTGTAATTTCAAATTGAAATACCGTGCCAGGCACATGCTCGTCTATAAGAAATTGAAACATTTCCATTGCATAGCTTCTACTGATATTGAATGTACGGTCAACAAATTTGATTGTTTTCGCACCGTTTTTCATTAAAAAGCGTATATCTTCTTTCACTTTTTCTCGATCAAAGTAACGAACGCCAACTTCTATAGATGATAGGCAAAATTGACAGCGGAAAGGACAGCCACGACTGGTCTCAATATAGGTAACCCTTTTAGATAAAAATGGCATATCTTCACCGAATCGAAATGGTGAAGGAAGTTCTCGAAGATCAAGCTTATTTCTTTGCGGGTTGATAACGGGCTTGCCATCTTTAAGATAGCCGATACCATGAACCTCGTCCCAATTTTGATCGCCACTAATTTGATCAAGCAACTGCTTGAAGGTTTGTTCTCCCTCTCCAATAACAATAAAATCGACATCTGTTAAACGGTCAAGCCAATAAGTAACATCATAGGTTACTTCAGGACCACCTAAAACAATAACCACCTCTGGCATGATCTTCCGTAGAATCTCGATTACTTTAATCGTTTCTTCTATATTCCATATATAACAACTAAAACCAATCACTTTAGGGTTCTTAGAATATAAATCTGTTGCGATATTCATAGAAGGATCTTTAATGGTATACTCACAGATTTCAACTTCATGTTCTGGTTCTGCGTAAGATTTTAAATAACGTAGTGCTAAATTAGTATGAATGTACTTAGCATTTAGAGTACTAACTACGACTTTCTTCATATTTAAATTGACTCCTTCATTGGTATACACTATAAGAGTATATTTTTACATGTTTGCTACACTATTTTATATGAGTAGACAAGAAACCTCAATGTCTGTCTAAATTCCAAAATTTATCAAGCTATAAAAAAGGGTTTTAGGTAAGAGATGAGAATAATAATAAAGATAGGCTTTTTTACTTTAAATAGTACTATTTTGACCCATCAAAAAAATTTATAAACAAATAGTGATGAATATTCTCTGACCAGCATTAATTTTAAAAAATAGTGAATAAACAAAAACAGAGCACTCTATTAACATATATGAATGTTTAATCTTCTCGAATAAAACGTCTAACATCATGAAAATTGCAGATGGTTGCTTTTAAGAAATGAGGGGGATGTATGTATGACACAAGGTATTAATAAAGCGGACGCAGAGTCATTAAGAAAGACTACTGATCTAGAAGAGATCATATGTGAAGCGTCACCAATTCCATTACTAGTAATAGATAAAGACTTCACTGTGGTGAATATTAATGATTCGGCATGCAGTTTACTTAAAGTGGTTGCAACAGAATATATTGGGGGGGCGTTTGAACAGATTTTTTCATCCGTTCCTTTACCGATTTTAACACACTACAAGTCTATTATAACTTCAGGTATCACCTGCGAGGATGAAGCACTTATGACGATTGCTTCAAATGTTCACCTTCATGTTGAGTTGACATTTAAACCGTCACCAATCTCTAATCATACTCTTCTTTATTTCAAAGACATTACGGAGCAAAAAGAGAAAGAACGAAATGAACAGATGTCATTGCACATGCTATCCAACATATTTCAACAAGCAGCAGAAGGAATAATCATATTTGATTATGATGGGAATATAAGAGATGCAAACGAAGCATTTTGTAATCAAGTTAAGTTAAACAAATCAATAGTCTTAACGAAATCAATACGATCATTTATTCCTGAAAATTTCCATTATAAAATTCAAAAGGTAAAGGATTTATTAAATACCAATCGAAAAGCCCGTGGAGAAATTCCCATTCAACATAGTGAAGGGATATCGATCGTTGACTTTACAACAACACCTTTTGTTCACCATCATTTACATATGGCCATGCTTCGTGATGTTACTGAAAAAAGACAAATGGAGATCCAGCTAAAACGGAGTGAAGAGCTATTCAAAGATCTCTTTGATGAGGCAATCGATGCAATCGTTCTGTGGGACCAAGATGGACGAGTATTACGGGCAAATCAATCTGCATTGAAGATCTTTGAATGCACACTATCTGAAATTCTAACAAAAAAGGTAAAGGATTTTGTTTATCCACTAGAGCTACATAAATTTGATTTGATTATGGAAGAGCTAAAAAGAAGAGGCGATGTAAGGGACGAAGTACTTTTCTTAATGCCTAACAATCAACTAAAGCATCTTGAGTTTACATCTAAGCTCCATTCTGTTGATGGATATAATATGACCATTTTCCGAAACGTTAGTGAAAGATATCAGATGGAAAAAGAATTAAGAGAAAGTGAAGAGCGTTTTCGGAAAATTTTTGAAGGTACACTAGACGGAATGCTGTTAACAAATCATAACTATGTAATCGTTGATGCAAACCCTGTAGCAGGGAAAATATTAAATTTAAATAAACATGAGCTGATTGGTAAAGGCATTCGAGAAATTTTAGGTATTAAAGAAGAAGAAGAAAGTGCCTATAAGGAATACATTCAAACACTTCAAGATGAAGGGCAAGCAAATCTATTACGTGAGGTACCTTTGGATGAAGATAGAATTCAATATATTGAACTTTCGTCTAAATACAATTTGTTATCGAACTTAAACCTAACAGTAATACGAGATATTACCGAACAGATCGACATGCAAGAGCAATTAAGGAAATCTGATACATTAAGTGTTGTTGGTGAATTAGCTGCAGGCATTGCTCATGAAATTCGTAATCCTATGACAGCCCTAAAAGGCTTTATACAACTTTTAGAAAATAATGTTGGTGAAGACCATCATATGTATTTCAATGTGATTAAATCAGAGTTACAAAGAATTGAATTGATTATTACAGAGTTTCTTATTTTAGCAAAACCACAAGCAACACAATATAAGCAAACGAATTTAAAACGAATTATGAGAGATACTGTAGAGCTTTTACAAGCACAGGCTGTCATGCATAATGTACAATTTGATGAGTATTACGATGAAAGTTTATCGGAAATCATAGCAGAACCAAACCAATTAAAACAAGTATTTATTAATATTATTAAAAATGCTATTGAAGTTATGCAAAAAGGTGGGTTTATTAGAATAAGAGTACTTGAAGGAACAGAAGATACCGTTCATATTATGATTGAAGATGAAGGCTCAGGAATTCCTAAAGATAAGTTAAAGCGACTTGGAGAACCTTTTTATACGACGAAGGAAAGAGGAACAGGTCTAGGGCTTATGGTGAGCTTTAATATTATTCGTGAACATAAAGGTCGAATAGAGGTTGAAAGTGAGTTAGGGAAGGGGAGTATTTTTCATCTGTATTTGCCTAAATGAATTTAATTAAGGATGACTCTGCGTTCTATGAGTCATCCTTTTTATTTTTGTATTGTTTAGGTTGAATTATCCATCTAATTAGATTAAAATCTAATTAGATGGATATCGAAATTAAAGGTGGTGTAGCATGCAACTAAGTAAACAAGTTTCCTTTTTAAAAACAATGGGTGATCCAACACGATTGAAAATTATAAATTTATTAAGTGTTGGTCCATTACACGTTGGTGCCATTGCTGGAAAATTAGGTTTAACGGCTCCTACAATCTCGCATCATCTAAACAAATTAAAGGATTGTGCCATAGTGTTTTCTAGAAGAGATAAAAACACTATATACTATCACCTTAATAAGAAAGTGTTAAAGCATCATGCGAATGTACTACTGCAGTATGCAACAGAAACTGAAAAGGGGGAGGACTCAATGAAACAGGATTATCTTCTTGATAAACAAAAGGTAATAACGAATTTCTTTACAAAAGATGGGAAAATGAAAACAATTCCTTCTCAACAAAAAAAGAAGCTTCTTGCGTTAGAGTATTTAATAGAAGGGTTAAGTGTTGGGGTAAAATACCCTGAAAAAGAGATTAATAACTATATTCAACAATTTCATGAAGATTTCGCTACAATAAGAAGAGAGTTTATTATCCATCATTTTATGTTTCGTGAAGATGGGGTCTATGAGGTGAATCCTAAAGAAATGTGGGCTTCAACAAAGTTTTATCAAACGGTATAGCATGTTACTAAACAGGAAACTGAAATGTTTTCTGTTTTTTTTTGGGGTTATACCCGTTTTTCTTATAGAGGAAAATCAAAAGGTAGTAGCATAATATAGGGGGATCGAAAGAAAGGGGACATAGCTCTTACTTTATATGCTTATTTTAAGATGTAAACCTATAAAAAATACATCGAAAATTGTTGAAATGTCGAGTTTTTAAACTTGTTTTGTCTAGTTTTGCGATTCTATTTACTTTTATGTCTTTTGTTGGGATAATGCACAAGTAAGATAGTTCGAGTAAAGAAAGATACTAGTTTCAAAGGAGTTAAGCAATAATGAACAATGAAATAAAACAATCAAACCTACTAAAAAAGATAGATCAGAAAAGAACAGAAATGATCTATTTAGGTCAACAATTTGGTTTGACAAGTGAACAGACTATTTTATGTAGCCAGGAACTTGATAAACTGTTAAATAGATACGAAGGTGTAAAAACAAATAGCCGTAGTATTAAGGTGCATCCCAGACGTGGGAAAATAAAGAAAACACTCTATCATATGCTACTCGTACGTAGAAAAGCTACTATTGGTGAAAAGGAATTGAAAGTTGTTAACAAACGAGGATAAGCAATCCAAAGAAATAATAAGAAATTTTAAAATCAACAAGTTATAATATCATGAAAATCTCCAACATAAACGTTATTTCTTCTATCTCATGCTCCAATTATCACTATGAACCTAGTACGTTTAAAACATCATATCCACTTATCTACAAATTCATTCCAAACTATAAAACCATATATTCTTAATCAAAAGTTAGTGAACCTACATCAGGGTTACCTTCTCTTAAAGGTATAAAAAACTTATGCATTTTCTCTAATACAAACATAATGAATAAAACAGCTTTATTACAAGGAAGCAATTTTGATACTTGAGTATAGTATGATGATTGTAATTACTTGTATTTACAATTGATTACTTTAGCTTTAGGCTGTTATAGTTTGCACGGAGTAAAAGGGAGGGGAAATATCTATAGAGTAACTAATATCTTGGATAACGAGTTCGATTTATTATTTTTTAGAGCTTCTATACAATTAGCTTGTTGTGTAGGAAGTTTATAGTACTCATTTACTTAGAGGGAATTTTCAAGATTCATTACTGTGTACGTTGAATTCATCATTCCTGGTAGCTCTGTAATAGATAGAAATATAAGAAGATGACTTCAAACAGATGGAACTGTTATAAGTCATCTTTTTATTTGTTTACGTACACCGGAAAGTCTGTTAAAGGGTTGGAATACCCAGAGATTGTTAACTCATGGAAAGTCTTTTATGCTATGATATCGATATCACTTGTTGGAGGTCATGTATGACAAGAGCGTATGGAAAGGAAAAGATTGTAATTCTAGAAACTAGCGATGTTCATGGAAACATACTCCCAATCAATTATGGGAATAATGCCGCAGCTCCTCTTGGTATGGCGAAATTATCCTCATACATAAAAGAAATTAAGAACAAAGAAAAAAACACATTCATTATTGATAATGGAGATATTATACAAGGAACACCGTTAACATACCATTTTGTCAAACAAATGGAGGATAAGCCTAATCCATTAATTCATGTATTAAATTACCTTGAATATGATGCCGCAGTAATTGGGAATCACGAATTTAATTATGGATTGGATGTTCTTAAAAGTGCTGTAAGTGAAGCCAATTTTCCTTTCCTATCTGCAAATATTCTTCACCATGCTACAAAGGAAACCTATTTTGGAACACCTTATGTGATAAAGAAATACCAAAGCGGTATAAAAGTTGCTGTATTAGGTGTTACAACACATTATATACCGAATTGGGAGAACCCTGCTCATATTAAAGGATTATATTTTGAAGATGCGATTCAATCTACAAAAAGATGGGTTCAATATATTCGTGAGACTGAAAAACCTGACGTCCTAGTAGTGTCCTATCATGGTGGTTTTGAAAGAGATATAGATACCGGTGAACTTATAGAGAAGGACATGGGTGAAAATCAGGCATATCGTATGTGTATGGAGATTGACGGGATAGATGTCTTGTTAACAGGTCATCAACATCGGTTGCTGTCGAGTCAACTAAATGGTGTCATCATTGTTCAACCCGGTTATAATGGACAGGCAATTGCAGAGGTCCAGCTCGAATTACAATATGAAGATGAGCAATGGATCATAACAAGAAAAGAAGGACGAATTATAACAGCCGAACTATTAGAAACAGATTGTGCTATCGTAGAATTGACATCAAGTTATGAAGATGAAACTCAAAATTGGCTAGATCAGCCAATTGGAACCATAGAAGGAAACATGGAAATTTATGATTCATTTTTGGCAAGATTAGAGGAGCATCCAGCAATAGAATTTATTAACATTGTTCAAATGAATGCTGCAAATGTGGACATTTCTAATACAGCTCTTTTTAATAACAATGCTAAAGGATTCCCTAATGATGTAACAATGAGAGATATTGTATCTAACTATATATATCCGAATACCTTGCGAGTATTACGGATTACAGGCAAAGATCTTCGGTCTGCTCTTGAACGCTCGGCATCATATTTTATCGTAAATCAACATGGGGAAATAGACATTAACCCAGAATTTATTACACCTAAGCCTCAACATTACAATTATGATATGTGGGAAGGTATTAACTATACCATTCATGTAGATCGTCCTATCGGAAAAAGAATTGAGGACGTATTTTACAAGGGTAAAGCGATACATGATGATGACGAATATGAGGTAGTTATGAATAACTATCGTGCTGGTGGTGGAGGCGAGTACACGATGTTTAAAGGCAAACCAGTTGTGAAAGAAATACAAATTGATATGTCAGAACTCATCGCAAATTACTTCCTTGAGCATAAAGTTGTACAAGCAACTACTAATAACAATTGGAAGATTGTATATAAGTAACATTTGACAGAGAAGTCACTTTCTTTGTATAATATTTTGAAACTGAGATATTATGAGTTGATAAAGGACTGAATATCAATATGAACCAAGAAAATGAAAATGAAGTGAAACAATCATTAAAGCTCTTTATTGTGCTTTCGAGAGCCTTTAAAGCATTAAATGAAGAAATAAACCAGCATATTCAAGCGCAAGGTCTTCATCCTACTGAATTTGGTGTACTCGAACTTCTATATCATAAAGGAGATCAACCTCTTCAAAAAATAGGTGATAAAATCCTTTTGGCCAGTGGCAGTATAACATACGTTGTCGACAAGCTAGAGAAAAAAGGATACTTGAGAAGGTCAGCATGTCCGAATGACAGAAGAGTGACATATGCACAAATTACAGACGAAGGACGAGAATTGATTGATCGTATTTTTCCTGAGCACGAAAATAGAATTCATGAGTTAATGTCTGTACTATCTGTAGATGAAAAAGAAACAGCCATTAGCTTATTAAAGCAAATTGGCCTATCAATAAAAGACTTATCTTACTAATGATACCTCTATCATCCAATATTTGGGTGTGGAGGTTTTTTTTCTTACTAGGATAGTAAATGAAATTTCCACATTTTGAATAAGATTTTAAGATTTCACTTCTGATTTAATGTGCTTGTACATATTCTGAGAATAGATGAAGAAAGCAGAGGTGATTATTTGAAAAGGTTAGCGGGATCTTTTCAGATTGCAGCAGTATATGTGGGAACCGTTATAGGAGCTGGGTTTGCGACAGGAAAAGAAATTGTCGAGTTTTTCTCTCGGTTTGGATTTATAGGCTTTCTAGCAATCCTAGTGAGTGGTTACTTATTTATTGCGATGGGGACTAAGATTATGCTGGTTGCTAACGATATAAAGGCAAAGTCTTATGAACAATTTAATGAATACTTATTTGGTAAATGGTTTTCAAAATTCATGAATATATTAATGATGCTCATGCTTTTGGGGGTAACGGCTGTTATGCTCTCTGGTGCAGGTGCAGTCTTTGAAGAACAGTTGCAACTGCCTAAGCAGATTGGAGTATTACTAACCATAGTGCTGGGATTCATTACTATGCTTATTGGAACAAAGGGGTTATTTGCTGTAAATACAGTAGTAGTTCCGATTATGATTATTTTTAATGTTATTCTTATGCTGCAAGCAATAACGGGAGAAGGCTATATTGAACGGTTTTTAATGATTCCTGAAACCAGTGATACTTGGAAAGTAATCATAGCCCCATTCTCTTATACAGCATTTAATTTAGCTATGGCCCAGGCAGTGTTGGTTCCTATTGCTGGAGAACTGAAGGACCGCAAGACAATCCAATATGGTGGTTATTTAGGAGGCGCGTTTTTATCACTTATATTAATCTCCATTCACCTAACATTGGTTTCTATTCCGAATGTTATCCATTATGAAATTCCAATGGCAATTGTTATGAAGACTGTTGCAACCGGATTTTACATGATCTATGTATTTATAATATATAGTGAAATCTTTACATCTGTTATCGGTGGAGTTTTTGGATTAGAAAAACAGTTGTCTAATTATTGGAGAAACCGAGAACTTTCCATTTTTATTGGTATTTTCTTGTTTATTTACTTATTGAGTTTCTTTGAATATGGTCAGTTACTCTCTTATTTATACCCATTATTTGGATATTTAAGTATTATTTTTATTGTACTACTTATTATTAAACCTACAACTAAGCCACCAATAATCAATAATAGATAAAAAAGGTGTCTCTACCAACAAACGTAGAGACACCTTTTTTGTTCATAGTATGTCTTGGAGAACTAGATGTTAGTCATTCTAAAAACCCTGACTAGTTCAGTCGAGTACTATTCAGAAATGACAATTGTTTCAGCCATTTTTAATAATGGATCTGTGTGGTTTTCTGATGTTTTGTTATATAGAGATAACTTAAGAAATGAATGATTATTGTTTATGATATAGGAAGTGACAATGTCTTCACCATTTGAAACAGTGAATCCCTTTGCAGTTTGTAACCATTCCGGATCATCTTTGGTTTCTTGAATATCTTCAGAAACGACCTTAAGTTGGGCTTTTGTATTTTCTACAAGGTCTTGTTCATTGGTATCCATTGGTAGTATCTCAATTCGCATAAAAACACTAGCATTTTCTTTGAAGAATACTATATCCTTATGAGGTTCTTCAGCTGTTAATTCATAATTAGGTAAAACATACATTGAGTAATTTTGGCTTGATTGTGTTTGTAGAGTTGCAAGTTCGGTTTGAGCTTGTCCATCAATAGTGTATGAAATACTTTGATCTTCATTTCGTGGGCTGTCGTTTACAGGTGTATCAGCTTCTTTTTGTTCTGACTCGTGAGTATCATCAGAAGTATGAGCTCCTGATGCCTCAGAGTCATGTTCACTCTTTATTTCGTTTTGATTTATTTCTGTTTCTGTATTGCTATTTGACTCTTCAGTAGTTTCTGCTGTTCCACAACCTGCAAGTATCAATAGAATGGATATACTACACCATAATTGCTTTCTCATTTTTTAAAAACCCCCTCAAAAAATAGTTGTACAGTATGCATGATGTAACTCTTTCTTTTCGTCTAATCTGACAAAAGTTTATGTACAAGGTTACAATCATTATAACGTGAATGTTCATGACCCAACAACAGCATTTAATAATTTGAGTAGAAAGTAGGCATTTTGCCAAACCTAACATACTGAAAGGAGGGTTTTACAGTGACGAAATCAAAACATGAAAAAGAAAGACAATGGAATGTACGTAAACAAGACCAAAAACCCCATGGTAAAGTCGAATCCTTTAAAGAACTTGCAAAGGATACTAACAAATAGGGTCATCTAAATCAGTGCATCTGAAGCTCCTTAAGAAGGTGTACGTAAAGCCTCAATCACATTGATGTTAAAAGAAAAGGACCACTCCATTAGTGGTCCATACAATTAACTTTCAATGATCGTATAATTTTTATGATTGACAACCGTTTTTTCTTCCAATTCAAGATCACGATAGTTCTCCATATATGTTAGGTCTACGATAACGGAATTCTCATTTACTTTTTCAACAATCCCTTGCAGTCCTTCTTTAAATTCAATGATATTCCCCACTTCAGCTTTTTTCATCATGGAGTCTCTCCTTTACCATAATCTACAAACAATTAAATCTATTTTCACCTAAAATAGGAAATACGTAAAGAGGTTTTGGTAGATTTATATAGAAAAAGTGCGAATGTATTTAATATTTGCATTAAATTCAGTTAGAATATTTGTAACGTCTAATAGTATGGAGGAAACATAATGGATGAACAAACAGCTATAGAAATCATTCAGAAATTACGGTCACAACAAATTGAAAAACTAGAAATTAATAAAGAAGACTTTTTAATGTTTCGAAGCATTTTAGTTCAACAAGAAGATTTTAAGCATTTTAGAGGAGTGGCACAGCGTGGTGGGGCTGTTGAATATTATTATGTAGATGAACCTAGAAGTTAAGAGTGGTCTGTAAAAAAGTAACTCTTTTCATATTCATTCTAGGAAAAATAGGTAATAAATAGTAAAATGAAAGTATACATAAAGGGGTGATCGTTGATGTCAACTAAAAGTAGAACTCAAATTCTTCATCAAATTGAGAGAAAACGATTAGAAATGATCCAAGCAGCTCTTCATAAGGGATTAACGAATGAAGATACGGTTAGATTGAGTGAAGAGCTTGATGCTTTATTAAATCTTCATCAACAAACAAATCACTCCAAATGTAATTGGAAAATGAATCCATTGTCTATATGTGAATAGTTATAGTAGGGTTTCTCCTAAAGGGTAAATAACAGTATTTGGGCTAATATTGTGTTCTTTATTAACGGATACAATACATTCTCAAATACTAGTGCTTACCTTAGTGGTGGAGCCTTTTTACTTTTTTTGATTATAAGGAGGTTGAATATGAGTAGTAGAGTAGTATATGTATCTGGTGGGGCTAACGGTATTGGTAAAGCTATTGTAAAGTCTTTTTTAGAAAACGGTGATACTGTTATTTTCTCTGATATTCATGTTGAAAAGGGAAAACAACTAGAGGAATTGTTGAAGAATGCTGGTTATGATGTATGTTTTTACCATTGTGACATTTCTAAAGTAGCAGATATTCAAATGTTATTTCAGTTTATTGAAAATCACTATGGAAGGCTAAATATTGTCGTGAATAATGCAGGTTTATCTTCTTTTAAATCTATTTGGGAAGTGACTGAAGAAGACTGGAATCAAATCATTGCAACAAATTTGAGTAGTGTATTTTTTACATCAAGAGAGGCGGCAAAATTAATGAAAAAAGACGGTGGAAGTATAGTCAATATTGCCTCAACGCGTGCCTTTATGTCAGAAGAAAATACTGAAGCCTATTCAGCGAGTAAAGGAGGTATTTTTTCCATTACACATGCTCTAGCTATGACGTTTAGTGAGCATCATATAACGGTGAACTCTATTAGCCCTGGATGGATTGAAACAGAAAATTATGAGTCACTTCGAAAAGAGGATCATGTACAGCACCCATCTAAGAGAGTGGGATTACCTGAGGATATAGCTAGGGCTTGTTTGTTTTTAACAGATTCAAAGAATAATTTCATTAATGGGGAAAATATTATGATTGATGGTGGTATGACAAAAAAGATGATCTATTTATCGTAATGACATCCTATATGTAAACAATGCATTAGCCCTTTCGCAACATGACAATGTTGAAATAGCCCACAGTGAACACGTAAAGCAAACAAAGTATGATCTTAAATGAAAGCATATACATCACTCCAAAGAGTTTAGTTGAAGGATTTTAGTACTAAATCCACACAACTCATCTTAGTCAATAAATGTTAGAGAAGCTATGAGTTCATTTAAAGAATTTGTAAATATTCATCATAGAAAAAGGGTGCTTAATACAATGCTCTCGCTACTTAACTCAAAAGTATACGTTACTGGAGGCAAAGAATAAACATCCTTTATTTATGGTACATTTCCTACTAATCTGTTCCTGAATTCAACTGCTTTCTGTATGCCTTTAAACCTGTAATAACCGCATCTTCAGTTTGCTTATCTTCAAATGCCTCAAAACCATAAAGATAATGTGAGGCTTGAATTTTTTTCCAGACGATCTTTCCTAGCATCATGAGATCCATATCTTGAACTAACGAAAAATGAATCTCAAGAGAGAAGTCTTTTCTTTCTATTGGTAAGTCAAGGTTTGTTTGGAATTTTAGTCCACCTGGACTTAAGTCAAGTAACGTAATAGTAGCGGTTTTTGTCTGAAAAAGCTCACCATTTTTTTCAAGTAGAATTTTAATTGTGCCTTCTATTGGTGAATTAAAAATATAACGAAATGATTCATCTCTTTTATATTGCATTTCCTTCACCTATATAAATTATTTGATACAAACGTATCTTACATTTATCTTACTATATATCTATAACAATATTAAATAAAATTCAAATCACTGTGTTGATTTTACATTTTTTTGAATATTTGATAGAATTAGAATAATTTTTATTTGAATGATAGATATAGTAAGTGATGGAAAAGGGTATTCAAGATTCTATTTAATGTGATTTTAAAGAAGTGCGACCTAATGAAAAAAAGTTGGATGTCTTGCTAACATAATAAGTGGGTATTCAATAACCATCAAAATTAAGGAGACGAAAAACTATGTCATTACTACAAAATCTTAAAGAAGAAATGAATAAGGTTCTTGTTGGAAAAGAAACAGAAACAGAACTATTAATGATTTCTCTATTGCAAGGAGGACATGTTCTATTAGAAAGTGTTCCGGGAACAGGGAAAACACTTTTGGCCAAAACGTTCTCTCACTGTATTCGAGCAGATTTCAAAAGAGTGCAGTTTACTCCAGACGTACTTCCAAGTGATGTGACTGGAATTCAATACTTTAATCCGAAATCTCAAGAGTTTGAACTTCGTCCAGGGCCAATTGTTACAAATGTATTATTGGCTGATGAAATAAATCGAGCAACTCCCCGCACTCAAGCAAGCTTGTTAGAAGTTATGGAAGAAAAGCAAATAACGATTGACGGAGAAACCATTACATTACCTCCTCCATTTATGACGATTGCAACCCAAAATCCGGTAGAGTCACAACAAGGTACATTTCCACTTCCGGCAGCACAATTGGACCGATTTTTAATGAAGATTCCATTTACATACCCAACTATGGAAGATGAAAGAACGATTTTAAAAAGATTTGTAAGCAAGGATCCTCTGAAAGAAGTGAATAAGGTGTTTGATTTAGCTCAAATTCAAGCACTATCACAGGAAGTGAAAAGTGTTCATGTATCTCATGATATTGAAACGTATATTCTTTCACTTACACGTTCCACTAGAGAAAATGAAAAGATAGCTATTGGAGCAAGTCCAAGGGCAAGCTTGGCACTTTTAAAGGCTGCACAAGGCCATGCTTATGTAAAAGGCCGTGATTACATTACCCCTGAAGATGTAAGAACGATAACACCATATGTTCTGGCACATCGTATTCATTTAACTGCCGAAGCTTCATTAACAAGGACAAACGAGGAAATTATCGAGAACGTTATTGAAGAGATAGACGTTCCTGTTGAATCGAGGGTTTAGAATTGAATTGGTCAAGAGAAGTAGTTGATGAAAGATATAATTCAATGGCTTTAATGCTATTCATTACAGTTGGAATTACGGCTCTTGTTATGAACAACTATATGATTGTGCTTTTAATGGTTATCAGTATTGGATATTTTCAACTTCATTCCTGGTATTTTCAGAACATTGGTAAGAAATTAATATTTATAAACGAAGTGAATAAGTTCAAACTTCTCATGGATGAAGAAGGTCAATTAAAACTACGTTTTCGCAATGAGGGTATGCCCATTTTTGGTGCTACACTAAGAATTACAATGAAAGATTCAGTTGCACCAATTGGGTTGAAAACAGATTCTTACCATTCTGGAACCATTGAGGTTCAGGTTCCTTTTAGTATTCAAAAAGATGAGGATGTCCAAGTTAGAATTCCAGTAAAAGGTATAAAGCGAGGGATTGGAAGGATTTCTAGAATCCAAATTGTTATACCACACTTGTTCGGAAGTGGGGATGTAATCCTAGAGTATAAGGATCCGGTAAAGGACAGGACGATGGTGTTTCCGAAGCCTGTTGCAGTATCTAATACAATTGAGCACCGAGCTACTGCGAGTGGGGAATTTGTAACCTCAAATTCTTTATTCCATGATCGTTTTCAGACGATTGGAACAAGAGACTATATGAGTGGTGATCGCTTTCAAGACATCCATTGGAAGGCTAGTGCGCGGAAACAAGAGCTCCAAACAAAACTATTTGTTCCGTCTACCAAGATGGAGTGGATGATTGCATTAAATATTTCAGACCGATTTTCAATCACGCACGACCTAGAAAAAATGGTGGAGTATACAACATTTATTCTTCATAAAGCAGTAAAAGAAAATATTCCCTTTTCATTAGTAGTAAATGTAAGGTCGCTTGGAGCAACACCATTTCTTTATTTACCAGTTGGAACAGGACATCAACAGCTTCAAAAAGGATTAGAATTATTAGCTACTTTATCAAAGGATGACTTTACTGTTCCATTCCCTATCGTCCTTCAATATCTCTCCATGCATCAGATGGTGCCAGCTGTACTGATTCAATCTGGTCATACCTTTGAAGAGGAACGGAAAATATTAGGACAATTAAATAAACAAGGGATTGAAGTCATTCATTTAAAAATTAAAGATGAGCAGGGAGTATTATTACCATGGAATCAAACCAAGCCTATAAAACAAATTTCACCATAAAAAATATACTGAAATTATGTCAAGATACCCTATTTGTATCCGCTTGTTTGACTCTATTAGTAACCCAAACTACTTTCATAACGAGTTATTTGCCCCTATTGTTAGGCATGTTACTTCTGATGTCATTATTTCTTTTCTTTGCAGTGAAAAAAGAAGAGATGTCGATTGTATTATTAGTTTTACTATTAGTAGTAGCCTTTATGATAGGAAGCTTTATATTTGATACTAACTTGTGGATAACATTACCAGTACTGTTCTTTTTCTTTTTTAGACTAAAAAACTATTTTAATGATGAAGCCGAAGTGTTTGAGGTTCACAGTGGATATACGATGTTAGTATTTTTTCTTGTTATCATTTCATTTATGGTAGGAGGAATCCTAGATCGATCTAATCAAACTCTATTGTTTTCACTTCTAATATTTGAACTATTTTTTATAACCTTTGGAACAATGTTTCAAAGAATATCATTAAGTAAACTTCAAACTGGAACTGTATCAAAGAGAAATCAATATGTAAAAGTAATGATGTTTAGCGTACTATTTTTGGGTGTAATGAGTCTCATTGGATTTATATCACCAATGGTTCGAAATGTATTCGAATGGATTCTGGGAATTTTTCTCTATGCTTTCTCGTTCTTGGTTAATCCTATTTTTGATTTCTTAATGTCTATTTTACCCGAAGAATTTGGAGAAGTCTGGGAAAAGGCTAACGGTGAACCGCTTGAAACTGTCGATCCAAATTACAAGGTGAATCAGAATGCTTTTTATGAAACGATATCCATACCATGGCTGAAATATTTGTTTTTATTAATACTTATAATCGGTCTAATCATTTATTTAATTCGTAAGAAGGGGAAAAGGTTTGACTTTAATCAAGAACAAGGCTCTTTGATAAAGCGATTTACGAATCCTCTAGGTTCATCAAAAGATCGATCTCAATATGGTCATGTCAAGTATTCTAAATCTGTAGGAGAGGTAAGAAAGCAGATTCAAGAATTAGAAGCTTTGGCTCAAAAGTACAATAAGTCAAGACGAAACAATGAGACACTTCGTGATTGGTTTAAACGAATTGGTGTGACAATTGATTCAGAGTTCTTTTTTAATCAGTATGAAAAAGTCCGGTATGGAGATAAGGAGATTAATGAGAAGGAGATAACACAGTTCTTGTCAGAATTAAAAGGTTGTAAGAGCCTTTTAATTGAGTCGGTTAAGCATAAATGAATACCGCATTGCCGTTCTCATGCCTTCGTTTTGAGCATAAACTTATTATAGGTAAAACGTGAAAGGAGCTCAGACGATGGACAAGAAAACAGAACAGGCTATTCGAGTGAAAAGTATTGCATTAGATATTATTGAGGATTTACTAAAAGAAGACTCAGAATATGACGGAAAAAGCTTAAAACAATCATCAGAACTTCTTGCTAGGTGTATTTGTGACTTAGTAAATGTATATACAGGAGTCACAGAGGATGTAGAATCGACACTTAAGGGTACCATAATAAAAGCAAAAGTAAGTCATAATAGTCTTCAAAACCAACAAGCTAAAATTAACAACTAACTTTTAGGAATTAATCTCATATCAGAACATTTTCTACAGCTATCTTTTTATCATTAGCACGAAAAGATAGCTATTTTTAGAATTTCTTGTCAAAGTTCAGTGTGAAAATGATTACATAAGAATATCTTCTTAACAAATACTAAAAAAAATAGGCTTTTCTAATTGTGTATCGAACTTTGTCGTGATATTCTAGTTTATTGAATAGTAGCCTCTTGTATAAGGTGATGAATATATACAGCAGTCTATTATTGCCTAAAAAAAAGGAAAAATAAAGGAGTCGAATTTTCATGGAACAAAAAACATTTACAGTAACTGCAGATACGGGTATTCATGCACGCCCTGCAACTTTATTAGTACAAGCTGCTAGTAAGTTTGACAGTGAAGTATCTCTACAATTCAAGGATAAAAAGGTTAATTTAAAGTCGATCATGGGTGTTATGTCTTTAGGTGTAGGTAAGGGTGCTGAAATTACGATTATTACTGAAGGTAGCGATGAGCAAGATGCATTAAATTCTTTAGAAGAAACGTTAAAGAATGAAGGGTTAGCTGAATAATGTCTTCATTATTAAAAGGAATAGCAGCATCAAACGGTATTGCCATTGCAAAAGCATACCGCTTAGTTGAACCGGATCTTAGCTTTGAAAAAAGAACAATTGAGAATGTAGATGAAGAAGTTTCGCGCTTTCATAAAGCAGTAGAAACTTCTAAGTCAGAACTAGAGGCAATTAAAGACAAAGCAAGAGAAGATCTTGGTGAAGACAAAGCAGCGATTTTTGAAGCTCATCTATTAGTATTAAGTGACCCAGAACTACTTTCACCGATTGAAGACAAAGTAAAAACAGAAAAAGTAAATGCTGAGTTCGCTCTAAAAGAAACAGCAGATATGTTTATCATGATGTTTGAACAAATGGATAATGAGTACATGAAAGAACGTGCAGCTGATATCCGTGATGTGACAAAGCGTGTTCTTGCTCATTTATTAGGTGTTCAAGTATCGAATCCTAGTATGGTTACAGAAGAAGTAATTATTATTGCTGAAGACTTAACTCCTTCTGATACGGCGCAATTAAATCGACAATATGTAAAAGGTTTCACTACTGACATTGGTGGAAGAACGTCCCACTCTGCAATAATGGCACGTTCAATGGAAATCCCAGCAGTAGTTGGAACAAAGACAGTCACTTCAACAATTAATAATGGTGATTTAATCATTGTTGATGGATTAAATGGGGAGATACATATAAACCCGACAGAGGAAGTGCTAGATCAATACAAGCAAATGGCATTAGATTATGAGAAGCAAAAAGCTGAATGGGCAAAGCTTGTTAACGAGAAAACTGTTTCAAAAGATGGTAAACATGTTGAACTTGCTGCTAATATTGGAACACCACAAGACTTAGAGGGTGTAATAAACAATGGCGGTGAAGGTGTAGGTTTATACCGTACAGAGTTCCTTTATATGGGACGAGATGAACTTCCTTCTGAAGAGGAGCAATTTAATTCATACAAGGCAGTTCTTCAAGGTATGGGAGATAAACCAGTTGTTGTCCGTACACTAGACATCGGTGGGGATAAAGAGTTACCTTATCTAAACCTTCCAAAAGAAATGAATCCTTTCTTAGGATATCGTGCAATTAGATTATGTTTAGATGAACAAAGTATCTTCCGCACACAATTACGTGCATTGCTTCGCGCAAGCTCTTTCGGGAACCTAAAAATTATGTTCCCAATGATATCAAACCTAACAGAATTCAGAGAAGCAAAAGCTATTCTTGAAGAAGAAAAGCAAAAGCTACAAAACGAAGGAACTTCTGTATCCGAACATATTGAGATTGGTATTATGGTTGAAATACCTTCAACTGCAGTCCTTGCAGATGTTTTTGCTAAAGAAGTTGATTTCTTCTCAATCGGAACAAATGATCTTATTCAGTACACAATGGCAGCAGACCGAATGAATGAAAAGGTTTCTTATCTGTATCAACCATATAACCCTGCTATTTTACGTTTAGTGAAAATGGTAATCGATGCTGCACATAAAGAAGGAAAATGGGCAGGAATGTGTGGGGAAATGGCTGGAGACGAGATTGCGATTCCGATTTTATTAGGACTCGGACTAGATGAATTCTCTATGAGTGCTACATCTATTCTTAAAGCACGTTCGCAAATACGTTTATTAGACCAAAAACAGATGGAAAGCTTGGCACAAGAGGTTTTACAGCTGGATACAAATGAAAGTGTTATTGAAACTGTAAAAAAATATACGAACATGTAGGTGCACTGGCAAGAATGATTCTTACCAGTGATGTAGACAGGCTCATTTTAGATCGCACTCTAAAGTGAGCTTTTTCTTTTTCCTTCTAATATTATAGAATATGTAAGCGCTTTTTTAAAGACCTTTCATAAATTCATAAGATTTTTAGGTTTGATTATCTGTAACTTTGGGTAAGATAAATGTAAGCATAAAATTGGAGATTTCTCTATATCCCCCTTTTCCTTTTTATTAGACCCACACGGAGATTGTGGGTCTTTTTTTTGTTAGACTCGTTCGGATTATTCTGATTGATCGTTTTGTTGTGAGTCTGTAACCTGACTATCCTATGTAACCAGAAATAGAGTGGGTTCGAGCGGAAGCTGTTTGACTCCTATGGGACATGAAGGCAGATGAGACCCAGCAGGAGCAAAGAGACTAGACTAACGCCTGCCTCACGGAAAGCAAACACCTAGAGCGGGAAGGAACGCACTAAATCTGTGAATTATCGATTTTTGAATAGTTTATTTTCACCAAGGGAAAATTAATGAGGAAAAAAGGAGGGATACCTATGGCAAAAAGAACAAAAAAGAATGACCCACAACAAAAAAACAAAAAGGGATTTGACTCAGCAAAAATAGACTCTGAATTCTCACACGAATTTGGAAGCACTGATGCAAACAAAATCCACAAAGAAAAAGCCAAAAAAGAAAAAGCAGCTAAAAATAACGGAAAATATAAAGGACAAGCTTAACCCTTACTATAACAAAATGAGGCACTCCTAATTTTTTGATTAGAGTGCCTCATTTCTACTTTTTATCAAAGTAGAAAAATCAAATTTAAAAAGATTTAATAAAACGATGTACTCGGTCAAGGCCTTCCTCTAATTGCTGCATACTACAAGCATAAGATAATCTGAAATAACCCTCTCCAAACGAAGAAAATGCATCCCCAGGTACTACTGCAACCTTCTCTTGTTTAGCTAGTTGTAAACAGAAATCAAAGGAGTTTAAAGAAATAGCAGGTGGGACCTTAACAAAGAAATAAAAAGCTCCATCTGGTTGAACGACATCTACAAATCCCATTGTTGTTAGACGTTGATATACATAATCTCTTCTTTTTTTATATTGTTCTCTCATTTCTAAAGCATCATTGATACCAACAGTTAGTGCCTCAAAAGCAGCTTTTTGAGAGATGGATGTAGCACAAGAAACATTGTATTGATGTACTTTAAGAATATGTTTACAAATGGATTCTGGAGCGAAAATCAATCCAATTCTCCAACCAGTCATAGAGTGGGATTTTGATAAACCATTAATGACAATCGTTTGATCTTTTAAATATTTTGCAATAGAGGAGTGTTTACGATCATAAGTGAGCTCACTATAGATTTCATCAGCTAACACAAAGACCTCTTTATCCTTTAAGAGTTGAGCAATGTCTTTAAGCTCATGATCTGTCAAACTTACTCCTGTTGGATTGGATGGATATGGAAGAATAACACACTTCGTTTTATCAGTGAGAGATTCTTCAATTAATTCTGCTGTAAGTTTAAACCTGTTGTTCGTTGTATCAATATGGATAGGGTGTGCCCCGCATTGCTTTATTATGGGTTCATATCCTGGATAAATGGGTCCTGGTAGCAAGACTTCATCACCAGGGGCTAATAGTGTTCGTAATGTAACGTCAATACCTTGTGATGCACCAGTTGTTACGATTACTTCATTTTGTGGGTTATACATGAGTTGATATTTTTCCATCATGAACTTTGTTGCGGCTTCTCGCAACTCTAAATATCCAGCATTATGAGTATAGGAAGTAAAGTCTTCATCTATAGCTCTTTTAGCAGCTTCTTTAATGTGCTCTGGAGTAGGGAAGTCTGGTTGCCCTATCGTAAATGAAATCATATTGTCGATGCCTGACACCATATTAAAGAATTTACGGATCCCTGATATTTCAATTGCTTTTACATGTTCGTTTAGTAAATGTTCCATCTTATGTACACCTTCTTTTTTATTCAATCTTATAGTACGACAACATAATGAAAGAAATAAACTGTAAAATCACATGTCTATTAGAAGAGGTCTCTTATGTTTGTTTCATATTTTACCACTTCCTATAGGTTTTAACATCATATTAAAAGGGAAAACAAATAATAGTTCATTTTTAGGAGACTGTTTATGATTCGAACATGTATCGTTTTAGAAAATAATGAGATTATGACAGATGTGCCATTAGCAAGAGTTAAAGAAAAAGGTGTAAAGTGGTATTGGGTTGATTTTGAAAATCCAACAGAGCAAGAAGTTGAAGTACTACAAAGTTTTTTTCGATTTCATCCATTGGCGATTGAAGACTGTTTAGATGAGTTTAGCCAAAGACCTAAATTAGACTTTTATGATCATTATATATTTGTGCTCCTGCATGCCATTCATCATGATACGTTAGACTCACATGAGGTAAATATGTTTGTGAATTCACAGTTTATTGTCACCTTTCATAGACATTCGGTGCGTGACCTGAACAATTTGTGGGATCGAGTGAAAAAAGAAGGTAAAGAACTAACTCCTTTTACAGTAATGCATGGAATTATCGATAAACTTGTAGATGATTATTTTATTCCAGTCTATAGCATTGAAGATCAATTAAATAGATTAGAAGATGATACCGATAGAGATATGATTAATGAATTAATGGATCAACTGTTTGATATCCGACACTCAATGTCAAAGCTTCGTCGATCGTTGATACCGATGAGGGATTTGATGTATCGAATTATTAATTCTGGAAGATTAAATGCTTATAAAGAACAACAGTTATATTTTCAAGATGTATACGATCATCTCTTGAAACTCGTCGAAATGTTGGAATCTTATCGAGATTTTTCTTCAGATATTCGCGATAGTTACCTTTCGATGAATTCAGATAAAATGAATAATATTATGATGACGTTAACGGTTATAACCACTATATTTATGCCTTTAACATTTATCGTTGGGCTTTATGGCATGAACTTTCAACATATGCCAGAGCTTGATGAACGTTATGGCTATTATATTGTACTAGCTGTGATGTTCCTTATTGCAGTTACTATGTTTGGTTTTTTTGTCAAGATTGGCTGGTTACACTTTGGAGTTAAGAAAAAAAGAGCTCGCAAACGGAAGAGACTACTTAGATTAAAATAATTGAAAACTGATTCTGTTGTAATACTACAATTTAGAATCAGTTTTTTTATTCCTTTAATTCTATTACTAGGAAAAGAGGTATTTTACCGAACCTTTATTAAGGCTATTCTACAAGTATTATTATCTCCACAAACACTAGAAATGTCTTTATTATGTTGAAGGATAAGGAATGACAAAAGAGATACTACGACAAAAGAAAACGAAATATGTTTGGGGCTTCTCGTTTGTTTTGAATTTATTGAAAATCATTTCGGTACGATTGAAGTGGAAAGGAAAGAGAGGGATGGAACAACCTTTCATATCACCTTACCTATTTTGCAAAAAGCTACAGAAAGTTAACTCTTCTGTAGCTTTTTACTTTACTTTGAGCTCGCATTACTTTGATAAAAAAAGGAGAACCCAAAATGGGTTCCCCTTAAAAAAGACTCGTAATCCTATAGTATGCAATGAATACAAAAAAATGATTGGAAATACTCAGCAATAGGGAATTTTTTATTTATCAGAGAAAAAATCCTTAATGTCAGAAGTAGTATTTTGATGATCCTTTACATAAGGATTCTCCTCTGTTGCGTCTTTAGGATCTAAGTTTGTCTTAATTACTAAAGTGGGACTCGTAGTATGCTGGGCAATAATTCTGTCATTTAGTTTATCGAAATCTGGTTGTGATTGTGTTTGATTTTCTTTTTCCATTTTGTTCACCTCCTTTTATTAGGATGAAGCGAACGGAGTGTAATATGTGTATGAATGTAAAAAGTTTTTATATGGGAAGTGCGATTATTAAAATGGTAGTTGAAGAAAACAGTTAGTGATAAAGATAGAGAAAGTAGTAATATATTTGCATAAGTGATAAGGGATCAATACTGTTCCGTTGGCGAATAGATCATTTATTTCTATTTCATAACTAAATAAATCATTATAAATACCGATATAGTTTATATATAGAATAAAATGACTACAAATTGTTAATTCTACAATGAAAAAAACAAGTACGGAAGGGCGTAATGCAATGAATGAACATAAAGGGATACTTCTTGAAAGCGGAACAAATGAACTTGAGATTGTAGAGTTCGAGGTTCAACAGAATAAATTTGGGATTAATGTAATAAAGGTAAAAGAAATTATTCAGCCAACACCTATTACTGTTGTGCCTCATGCACATAAATTTGTCAAAGGTATCATCCAGCTTCGTGGAGAAGTGTTGCCTGTTGTGGACATGTCCAAAGTATTAGGTCTTCAAGCTAATGAGTCCTCCCAATCTAAATATATAGTTGCTGAATTTAATCAACAAAAGGTTGTATTTAATGTAGATAATGTCACTCAAATACATCGTATCTCTTGGAATCAAATTGAGAAGCCATCAGATATGTATAGAGGTGGAAGCTCTCAAATTATTGGGGTTATTAAAAGAAACGAGGACATGATTCTCTTATTAGATTTTGAGAGTATCATGGTTGATATTAATCCTGAATCGGGTATTAATGTAAATCAAGTGAAAAAACTCGGTAAACGTGAGCGCTCGAATAAGAAAATTGTAGCAGCTGAAGACTCACCACTTCTTAGAAAGCTACTTCATGATACTCTATCTGAGGCAGGCTATGATCAAGTGGAATTTTTTGAAAATGGTTCAGATGCTTTGGAATACTTAGAAGGTCTTGCAGAAACAGGACTACCGATTGAAGAGCAAGTTCAAATGGTTATCTCTGATGTTGAAATGCCTCAAATGGATGGTCATCATCTTACAAAACGTATAAAGGAACATCAATCTTTAGGAAAACTTCCTGTTATTATCTTCTCTTCTCTTATTACGAAAGACTTGCGACATAAAGGAGAAATGGTTGGAGCAAATGAACAGGTGAGTAAACCAGAAATTGCAGAATTAGTTCTTAAAATTGACAAGCATATTCTTTAAACTCTAGTAGTTTCTTGCTTCTAGAGGTTTAGACTTTATCTATACGTGAAAAATAAAACCTAACTGCCTCATTGAGAGAGGTGTTAGGTTTTTTTATTGATAAGCTGGTTTCGAACCAGAATAGACGGTTCTATAGTCGTTACGGGAACCAAGTCTTGATCTTTCCCTATTCACTTAGGAGTAGAGTGTCTTCGGCTCCTTTTCACTATAAAATTTATAATGGTATTTATAAGAAACAATCGTTATGAAAACAGCCAATTGATAAGTAATGCTATCAAAAAAAACTATCACCGAGCTTTTTGAAAACTGGTTTTTGATATTTTTTTGATTGAGAGTCTCTAGTAGGTTTTTCTTTTAATCCAGTGTAGTTTTCTAGAACTGACTTTGCTTCTTGTAAACTCATTCTACACTTTGGATTTCTAGAGGTAGTATTAAGAGGCCCGAGATGAGGAAGTTCTTTAAAATCTTCCTTTGTTGGTGGAATATGAAAGGTATAATCACCACATGAAACAAGAACATCCGACTGCTGCTGACTATTTTTCGGATTGTTGGAAAAGTGAAGTCCAACCTTAGAAGCCTTTCCTTCTTTTATCATAAGTAGCAGTGCTCTCTTTTTTAGGAGGTAAAGATACTTAGGGTTCGTAGCAGTCTTAGCATGTCGATTTACTGTAAATATTGCTTGAGAGAGTTTTGAAATAACAGAAGTGTATGGGGGTTTTTGTTTATGGTGATTTTGACTCAAATGAGATGCTCCTTTCAAAGTAATACGTTAAAACTATTATAACGCTATTTCATATGATTGGAAAGGTTCAGAATAAACAAAATATTATAATTATAATAAGGGATAAAGCTTTTTATTTCATTTATATTATAATAGATAAAATAACATTTTAAATAATGTAAAGTGTAGTAAGGATTGATAACATGCAAAACAAAAAAGCCGTAATTGATATTGGATCAAATACTGTTAGGTTAGTTATTTATGAGTTTTTTGAAGATGGCCGTTTTCGTGAGGTTGAAAATGTAAAGGCTGTAGCGCGATTGCGTACTTATTTGAATAATGACAACATACTAGGAGAAGAAGGAATTCATATTCTATTAAAGATCTTAAATAACTTTAAAGAAGTGTTAGAATTCCATAGGATCCATGATATTAGATGTGTTGCCACAGCTACAATAAGACAATCACAAAACCAAAATGAAATTATAGCACAAATACATAGAGAAACAGACATTTCAATTGAACTATTATCTGAAGAAGATGAAGCATTTTACGGTTACTATGCAGTTGCTCAAACTACCCCTATTGAAACGGGAATAACGATTGACATTGGTGGGGGTAGTACTGAGTTAACTTATTTTGAAAATAAGAAGCTTGTGCATTCTTTCAGTTTTCCTTTTGGAGTTGTTTCTTTAAAGCAGCAATTTATAAAGGGACAAAGACTGGATGAAGAGGAACTGTCTCAACTACAACATTTTATTCATGAACAGTTATCAACACTTAATTGGTTAAAAGATAGAGCTGTGCCAATTGTGATGATTGGTGGTAGTGCGAGGAATGTTGCCCAAGTGAACCAGCACCAGGAGAATTACCCAATTGCTGGCGTTCATCAATATACAATGACTGCTGAACAGATTTTCTCTCTTCGCGAACAGCTCTATTCCTTATCAATTGATGATTTAGAAAAAGTAGAGGGGTTATCCAAAGACCGAGCAGATATTATCCTTCCTGCAATTGAAGTGTTTTACCAGTTGTTTCAGTATTCTAATGGTACGTATATTATGTTTAGCCGTAAAGGACTACGTGACGGACTAATTCTTGAGGAACTGAACGGAAAGCACATGAAGAAAATGACAGTGGAAAGTGTCATTGGGCTAAGTCTGAGAGAACTAGGTTATGATTACAACATAGATCATACACATTCTCAACATATGGTGTACTTAGCCTCTATGATGTGGGAAGAATTAGTAAAACATAAATTATGGGAACAAAATGCGGGAGACTTACAGCTGTTAAAATACGGAGCATACCTCTATTATCTTGGTGAATACATAGATTCTGACTCCATTAGTCAGCATACTTTTTATATATTAGCAAATCGAGCTATTAATGGTTTTTTTCATAGAGATCGAGTGAAAATTGCAGGTATTGCTTCGTATAAAAACAAGTCGATATTAAAACAATTTCTAGAGCCGTTCTCTTCTTGGTTTTCAAAGGAAGAAATTAAAAATATTCGGGATCTTGGAGCACTATTAAAATTTGTTTATAGTTTAAATGCTACAAAAAGAAATGTTGTGAAAAAATTGGAGATCTCAAGTATCGGCCAAAGCAGAGTCGTCATTGATGCACTTTGTAGTAAAGGGGTATTGGCAGAAAGGTATCAAGCGGAAAAACAAAAGAAGCATCTCGAGAAAGCTATCAAGAAGGATGTTGTCATTAATTTTGTCTATTTAGATTAATGTTTACTAAAACTTAACATATATTTTACGTAAACGTATTATCAATCTGATAGGATTGTTGGAGTGTACGACAAATTTTGCTAATTTCCTTGTTTGTCAAAATGCAATACGACTATGTTACTATTCCAGAAAGGAGATAAACTTATGACAAGTCTGGATTTTAATTCTCCTGATTTTTATAATAATCGTGAGTTAAGCTGGTTAGCTTTTAATGAACGGGTACTGCAAGAATCTTGGGATGATGAAAACCCCCTTTTAGAGAAAATGAAGTTTCTTGCAATCTTTAGTTCAAACCTGGATGAATTCTTTATGGTACGTGTAGCAGGGCTAAAGGACCAAGTAAAAGCAGGGTTCAACAAACCTGAGAATAAAGCTGGGTTAACACCTAAAGAACAGCTGTCAGCAATCTCGAAAGAAAATCATAAGCTTGTGCAAATGCAATATGAAACAGTAAATCAAGATATTCTTCCCGCTCTTGAATCAGAGGGGATTCATATATTAAAAGGTACTGATTTAAATGATGAACAAGCTGCGTTTGTTGAAAAGTACTTTGAAGAGCAAGTCTTCCCTGTATTGACTCCAATGGCAGTCGATGCCTATCGGCCATTTCCAATGCTATTAAATAAAAGCTTGAATCTTGTGGTCATTCTAAATCATGATGAAGAAAAAATTATAGCAGCAGATGATGATGAAATTCAAAAGAAAGTTGCAATTGTACAAGTGCCATCAGTATTAGATCGTTTTATAAGAATTCCTTCATCTAAAGGGGACAAAAGTACTTATATTCTTTTAGAAGACGTGATTATGAATAGCATTACGAAAATTTTCAGAGGATTTAATGTGGAATCGGTTTGTCCTTTTAGAATCACAAGAAATGCGGATATGACCATACACGAAGAAGGGGCACGTGATCTTTTACTCGAGATTGAAAAAGAACTGAAAAAAAGAAAATGGGGAGCTGCTGTTCGTCTTGAAGTTCAAGAGGGATTGATTGACGATCATGTTCTACAATATTTACTTGAAGAACTCGAAATTCATCATGATGATGCATATAAAGTTAATGGTCCATTAGATTTAACGTTTTTTTTCCCATTTGTTAGTGAGTTAAAAGCAAAATTGGAGCATTTAACTTTTGAAGCATTCTTTCCACAGCCACCTATTGATTTACAACCTGGTGAAAATTTATTTGAAAAAGCACTTCAACAAGATTTATTTTTTCATCACCCTTATGAATCGTTTGTACCGATTGTCGATTTTGTGGCAGATGCAGCTAATGATCCTAATGTGTTAGCCATTAAACAGACTTTATATCGTGTAAGTGGAGATTCACCTGTTATTGAAGCGCTTAAAACAGCGGCTGAAAACGGGAAACAAGTAACGGTTCTTGTTGAATTAAAAGCTCGTTTTGATGAAGAGAATAATGTTCAGTGGGCGAAGGAGCTAGAGAAGGCAGGCTGCCATGTTATCTATGGCATGAACTTCTTAAAGACTCATAGTAAAATTACACTTGTTGTTCGACAGTTCAATGGAAGAATCGAACGATTTGTTCATCTAGGAACAGGAAATTACAATGATCAAACAGCTAAGCTTTACACAGATATGGGAATTATCACATCTAAAAAGAAATTCGGAATTGATGCAACGAATTTCTTTAATTACCTAAGTGGATATACAGAAAAACCAACTTTCCACCACCTTGTAGTAGCTCCTTTTGATATACGTGATAAATTTATCGAATTGATTGATCAGGAAATTCACTGGCAAAAGAAAGAAGGAACCGGTCGAATCATTGCTAAGATGAATTCTCTTACAGATAAGGATCTCATCATGAAGTTCTATGAAGCATCCTGTGCAGGGGTGAATATAGATTTAATTATCAGAGGGATTTGCTGTTTAAAGCCTGGCATAAAAGGGGTCAGTGAGAATATTCGTGTAACAAGTATTGTAGGACGTTTCCTTGAGCACAGTCGGATCTATTTTTTTCATCACGGTGGTGAAGAGAAGATGTACCTTTCTTCAGCAGATATGATGACAAGGAATATGATAAAAAGGGTTGAAATTTTATTTCCTATTTACGAAGGGCATTTAAAGCAACGATTGAAAAATATCATGCACCTAACGCTCTCAGACAATGTCAAAGCACGAATCCAAAATTCTACCGGAAAATATGAATATCGAATACAAGGTGAACAAGAGCTGAGGATACATTCACAACAAGAACTGCTTCAATCCGCTTATCGGTTAATGGATGACGAAGAATAATGAATAAATCTAAAAAGGGCTAAAGTGAGTTGGGATTCTGCTCACTTTAGCCCTTTTCATAAGTTATGATGCACTATGGATAACCTCAATTGTTGTAGGATTGGTAATGGTTTGTTTTACAACACAATAACGATCTGTTAATTTCAATAAAGTTGCAAGCTGTTCCTCTGAAGCATCTGTGTCAAGATCGAAGTATAAACGAATATCAGAAAAACCTACAGGAGCTTCTTTTGATACACCCAGTGTACCACGGAAATCAAGATCTCCTTCTGCCCGGATTGTTCCACCTTTAAGCTCGATTTCAAGCGATGTTGCTACAGCTTTTAGCGTTACACCAGCACATGCAACTAAAGCTTCAAGCAACATATCTCCAGAGCATGCAGCCATACCATTCCCCCCTGTTGCTGGGTGTAGACCAGCTTCCACAAGAGCTTTTCCAGTTTTCACACTACAAGTAAGACCTTGTCCAATATTCCCCTCAGCTTTCAATGTAAGCATTGCCTCCTGAGGTTCCTCGCGATATTTTGCTTTTAAAGGGGCTTGCATGCTACGTAATTCATCACTTTTCATTTTTGACTCTCCTCACGATAAATTTTTGTATGTTGTTACCCTGTAATTCTTCACTAACCGTAATATAATATATTTCTTTGTAAGTGAATTAAGATATGTACTTCATTACACTTGCTGTTTACATTATGCTTTTCTTATTTTTAACTCATGCTACAACAGGCTTGTTTTGATTTGCTCTTTTCCACTGATACGGTTCAAAAGCAACAACCTTTACTAAAAAAGTTTAATTATACAAATCTTTTGAAGATTACATTATCAATAGATAAATATTACCATAATTGCTAGCTGAGTAGTAATGATTTGCTTTTAAACAGAGAAAACAAACTGCCATTCCTACACTAGGAATCTGGCAGCTTGTCTTTGAAAGAGGACAAGATCATGTCCTCTTATTAATACTTACTTGGATAAATATTTATATTTTCTGTTACGTTATATGGTGAATAGGACTGAGCATACCCTCCATAAGGCACTGGTGTAGGACCATAAGGCTGATAATACGGCGGGTATGGTGGATAAGGCGGATAGTAAGGTCTGTTAAAGAAGAATGGTGCAACAGCCAATCCAGCTAATCCCCCCGCTAAAAATGGAAGTCCAAAGAACGGTAAGAAACGCTCATCTCCATTCCTTACATACATATTTGGTTGATAGGGCATGTGTGGATAATAATAATTCACAAAAAAACCTCCTTTCTCTATTCATATTTTATGGTTTAAAAAGAGCAATGAGCCTGTATTATTGCGTAAAATACAATAATTCTTTGCACATATAGAAGTTAGATGCTACACAGCTGTAATCTTATTAAGCTCAATCTTTCTGTTGTGGACACTAGTTGCCCTAGGAATTACAAATACTCTAAAAACACAAAAAAGTGATGAGAATTTAAATTATTTTGTAATGTTGTGTAGGAAAATGTCTCTTTTCCTTGTAAAATAGATATAGTAAGCGCTATCTACTTGAATCTAGTCATTAAGGAATGGTTATATTATGGGTCCTATAAAAGATAAAGAGAAAAAAGACCATGAATCTACTAAAATTGATATAAATAAAGATGTTCTTTACGATATTGTCAAAAGTCATATTAATGACATGGTGTTTATTATGAGACTAGAAGAAGGTCCATCCTTCCGATATGTGTTTGCAAATGAGCCCGCAAAGAAATATGCAGGACTACAGAATGATTATGTCGGAAAGTCATTAATGGAGGTTCTTCCAAAACAACAAGCTACAAACATACATAATCAATATGTTAGACTGCTAGAGGAAGGGCAAAGTATTACATACCAAGATGAACTGATCTGTCCGGAAGGGGAAAGGCTAACAAATGAATCCATAGTTACAGCTATTGAAGATAAAAACAATTCAATTCAATATGTTGTGTCTGTAACAAGGGATATTAGTCCCCTAATATATGAAAAAGAACAATTACAATCAGCTAAAGAGAGATATCAAGCGATAATAGATAATAATTTAGACGCCATCTATGTTCTGAACGTGCATGGAGAAATTATAGAGGCAAATGATGCAGCACTAAAACTCACTCACTATACTAGAGAGAAATTATTAAAAGTGGGTTTTGAAAAGTTGTTTACGAAAGAAAATGAAGTCATCATAAAAAAATTAGTCACTGATACCATTAATGGCCAATCAATGACTATTGATTTTTGTTCTCTTCTGGATACTAATGGTAAAGAATGTTTTACACAAGTAAAGTCCATTCCTATCCTTGTTAACGGCAAATGTGATGGATTTTATGCCATTGTTAAGGATATTACAACACAATATAAGCAGAATGAAACCATTTTACATATGTCATTACATGACCAATTAACAGGATTATGGAATCGAAAAGCTTTAGATGAGCATGTTTCAAGAATGATTACCTTAATGGAAAAACAATCTGGTGAGTTTTCAGTTATTTATCTTGATGTAGACCGATTTAAAATCATTAATGATACGTTTGGTTTACAAGGTGGAGATGAGTTTTTAAAGCGAATAACAACTCGTTTAAAGAAGCTAACAAATTCAAGAAGTTTTCTCTACAGACAAGGTGGAGATGAATTCATATATGTACTAGAAAATGAATCCTCCTCAAATACTGAAAGATTTGTGCAGAAAATTTTAGCGCAATTTAAAGAGCCTTTTTGCTATGAGGACCAGGAGTTTTATATCAGCCCTTCAATTGGAATTAGTCGGTTCCCGAAGGATGGATACGATGCGGAATCTATTATCCAAAAAGCATTTCAAGCTTTATTTGAAGTGAAGGAAAAAGGAAGAAATCATTATCGGTTTTACGAGAGTCATATGGAGCTACGCTTTCCAAATTATATTATGATGGAAGCGCATTTAAGAAGAGCTATTGAAAAAGAGGAGCTTTTTTTACACTACCAACCACAGGTAAATCTATCTACTGGAAAAGTAGAAAGCTTTGAAGCTCTATTGAGATGGAATAATAGAAAATTTGGTTTCGTTTCACCTGCACAGTTTATTCCATTAGCTGAGGAAACAGGCTTGATTAATCCGATTGGTGATTGGGTGATTGAAAAGGCTTGTGAGCAAATTGCGGTGTGGAGAAATAAAGGACATGTTAATGTTAGAGTTGCAATCAATATATCTCCTAAGCAATTCCTCCAAGACAAGTTAATTGAAACAATCGGACATTATTTAGAAAAATACAATATTCCTCCGACTTCTCTTGAAATAGAAGTGACAGAAGGAGCGATGAAAGATACGCAGCAAGCATTAAATATGCTTCTAAAGCTAAAGCATCTAGGGATCTATATATCTGTTGATGATTTTGGTACGGGATATTCTTCCTTAAATTATTTAAAGAGCTTCCCAATTGATATTCTAAAAATTGATCAATCATTCGTTCGAGAGTTGCAGCAAAGTAAAAAGGATGAAGCCATTACTATGACAATCATTCATCTTGCCCATAGTCTTGGTTTGGAGGTTATAGCTGAAGGGGTAGAGCAAGAAGGTCAAGTGCAATTCCTACAGCAGGCAAGGTGTCAGAAGGCACAAGGCTTTTACTTTAGTAAACCAATGAGTGCCTCAGATATTGAAAAACAGCTTGAATTGTTACATTAAAACGCATTGAAATCTGCTTCTGTGCGTATTATAAATTAGCAGATTCATTTACACAAACTATAGCAGTGTGATAAGCTCATAGAATCTCCTTGAGGTTGCTTTCTAACGATATTTATATAAGAAAGGGAGATGAACAATATGAGACACGATACAAATATGGAAATGCTTTTACTTCCAAGCTCTAATGGTATGATTAAAATATATATTTACGGATTTAAAACTTCTAAATCATACGGAAAAGTGTTTGTAGAGTATAATGGTATTACTGTTGAGGATAAAGGATCTCGAAAAGAAAAGTTGATTATCAAGGCACTAACAAAGCTTCATCAAGCTCTTGTTAATGAGAAAGATTCATAAAGATGACTCCTAGGAGTCATCTTTTTACGTATAATTTGTTTGAAAATCAGTGATGGCTAATAACATTACAAATTTGCGATCCTTCTTTTAGTAATAGAGTGATTGAATAGTAATTTTGAATTATCTTAAAATTCGAATTTATGATAAAATATGAGTGAGTATTCATTCACATATAAAGGGAGGATTTTTCATGGTGCAATCAGTCATCATTACAGGTGGTTCAAGTGGAATGGGCAAGTTTATGGCAAAGAAGTTTCTTGAAGAAGGAAACAATGTTGTTATTACTGGTCGTAATGAAGAAAGGCTTCTTCAGGTAAAAGAAGAATTCAAAAATCTTAGTGGGAAACTTGAAACGTTCCAAATGGATGTAAGGGAACCGGAACATTCAAAAGCAATGGTTGAATACACGATCAAGCAGTTTGGTCGCATTGATGTTTTAATTAATAATGCAGCTGGTAATTTTATTTGTCCGGTAGAGGAGCTATCAGCAAATGGCTGGAAGGCTGTCATTGATATTGTATTAAATGGTACTTTTTATTGTACACATGCAGTAGGAAACTATTGGGTTGAGAAGGGGATCAAAGGGAGCATCGTGAATATGGTAGCAACATATGCTTGGGGTGCAGGTGCAGGCGTTGCTCATTCTGCATCAGCTAAAGCAGGTGTATTATCCTTAACCAGAACATTAGCGGTTGAATGGGGACAAAAATATGGCATTCGATCAAATGCAATTGCACCAGGACCTATTGAGAGGACCGGTGGTGCGGATAAACTTTGGGAATCTGAAGAGGCTGCAAAGAGAACAATACAAAGTGTGCCACTAAAACGGTTAGGAACACCAGAAGAAATTGCTGAACTTGCCTATTTTCTGTCTTCAGACAAAGCGGCTTACATAAATGGAGAATGCGTTACAATGGACGGAGGACAATGGTTAAATCAACATCCATTTTAATATTAAAGTGATTCTCAGTTGAACTGACTTTAGTAAACAGGTGACAACATGGTCACCTGTTTTTATTATGATGTTCTTGAAGAAAAGATTAAGATTTTTAGTACGTATTGGTTTAGAATGTGGTATAATAATCCAAATTCTTTCAAGGATGGTGGTCAACAGTGGATGCTTTAGAGATTATGTCAAACCCAGATTATGTAACGGCATATTTTCAGCCGATTTTTAGTGCTGATGAACATAGAATAGTCGGGTATGAAATTCTTGGGAGATATATTGAGGAAAACACTGTGGCTAGTTTAGGAGCTTTTTTTCATGATGAAGAAATACCGGATGAATATAAAATTGAGATAGATGAACTTGTAACAAAGTTTGCTCTTCATGAAATCATTACAAGTGCTTCACATGATGCGTTGATTTTTATTAATCGAGATGCAAAGCATCTTCTTAGCGATGACGGTGAATCCTTCTTAAAAATGCTAAAAAATTA
Source organism: Rossellomorea marisflavi (assembly GCA_003667865.1). Lineage (GTDB taxonomy): Bacteria > Bacillota > Bacilli > Bacillales > Bacillaceae_B > Rossellomorea > Rossellomorea marisflavi_C. The sequence goes on from CP033051.1 coordinate 2,811,589, forward strand.
TGAAAAAATGGGGCTTGAGCTTAATCGAATTGTGTTAGAAATATCAGAAGAGGGTCTCACAGAGAACTTTGCGGATATCGTCAGGCTTTTACAATACTATAAAACGTATGGAATAAAAATTGCCATAGATAATGTGAAGGGACAAAATACATCTTGGGACCAAATAAGTGATTTTGCTCCCGATATTTTAAAAGTTGATTTACAAAAGCTGAGACATGATGTTGCCAATCAATCATTTAAGGACATGTTATATAGTCTTTCTCTACTTGCTAGGAAGATTGGAGCTACCTTATTATTTCAGAATATTGAAATGGACTATCAGCTTCATTTTGCATGGAGAAATGGTGGACGTTATTATCAGGGAATATATCTTGAAGAGCCTAAACCAGATTTGTTGGACCCGGATATACTTAGAGAAAAACTAAAAGAAAAATGTCAAAATTATATTAAATATGAAAAGAGGCATCTCGAGATAGTTTATTCCTTAGCAGATATTCTTCAAGCAGACCTTGTGCAAAGTATAAATAAGACAAAAAAAGCAGAAGAAGAAGATTATAATACTTTTTTATTTGAACTAACAAAACAGCTGGGGAACAAGTATTTTCGCGTATATATATGTGACGAAAATGGTTTTCAATTAACGTGTAATGTATTTCGGAATGAGCAGACTTGGGAAATACAAAAAGAATACGTAGGCAAGAACTGGAGTTGGAGACCCTATTTTTTAGAAAATATCATAAAAATGCGAAATGATAAAAAAGGGTTGTTGTCAGATATTTATAGTGACCTCGAGACAGGTCAATTGATTCGTACATTTTCTTATCCTTTAGGACAACGGCATTTTTTATTTATGGATCTTTCCTATGAGTTCCTTTATGAGCAAGATGGATTGCTATATTAAGTTGATTCCTGAATAGTTTATCTTATATAAGGGGAAATTATCCGTAAAGAAGAGGGTTCAAATAACATGGTCCTTCTTTTATGAATACCCTCTGAATGAGAAAAGCTATAAAGGAGTGGCATCTTTCATGAGTATATACATGATTATTTTGTGCTTGTTAGTAATCGGTATATCGATTTTTGCCCTAGTATATACAATAATGATTGGCCGACAACAAAAAGCCTTAAAAAATGATTTGGATACAGACATTCCTCATGAGGTTGAGCAGCATCCATATTTACGGAACCCAATCTTTATTTCAATGTTTGTTGGAACATTGCTTATAACGCTTTTCATTATCTACTGGGCAGTGAAAATTTCATAAAATAGAAAAGTCTACCAATTATATACTTGGTAGGCTTTTTTCCTATAATTAAGTTTAAAGTTTTTTTAACAACTTCTGGTAACTACTAGTAAGATTGCTTGTACATTTAAAGAAATCTTGAAAAATGTGTTGTCGTAATGGAATTATTTGAAGGAATAATAAGGGATTTCATGTCAATGCATGTTAGGAATTTGCGAATGATTCATGTACTATCGACATTTTTCCGTTGCTACAATGGGTGTAACATTTATTGTCAAGGAGATGACATGATTCTAATGAAGAAAATCGTAATTGTTGCATTTTTCCTTTCATCATTATTTTTTGTTGAACAAGCTGAAGTATCATCCTTTGACCATCATGAAGCACTTTCTATTGTAGAGAAAGGATTTGAGGCACAAGTGTTATTAAGTAAGAATCCTTTACCACAAGACGAGATCAAGGAAATTCTAAATGAATACTTTACAGTGTCATTTACAGAAGCATTTATTAAGGAAAATGTTCATGAAGTAGAAGAAAATCTTTATCAAACATTAGGCTCTGATTTTGCTTCCTATTATATCCCATTTTTTAAATATAGTGATGAAACGAACATGGGCTTTCTTAATGAAGAATGCTATATATGGGAAGAAATGAATTATAGGGATCTGCCATTTTATTCTGAGAATAACATAGAAGCAGTTGTTCTTGTAAAAGAAAACGGTGTGTGGAAAGTAAATGAAATTACTTATGATATCCCAGAGGAATTATTAGTAAATAGTTAGAGGCCACATCAGCTTGTATAAGACAAAAACGATAGGCGTGCTTATGCCTATCGTTTTCTTTTTAGAGCCGGTGTATTTTAGGACTCTATATCTAAAAGTTGTTTTAAATGTTCGAACTCAGGACCAATCACTACAGTCGAGTCAATAAGTATTGTTGGGGTAGAGAAGGAATTATGTTTATTGATAAGCTCTTCTCTATAGAGTGCATTTTCTTTAATGTTTTTCTCTGAAAATGGGATATTGTATTCTTGAAAGAACCGTTTAACAATTTCACAGGGAGGGCAATCAGGCTGTGAATAAAGAATAACCGTTTTCATTTTAGGCTCACCTTCTTTTTATGTATCTGTACATCAAGTGTATTAAATGAACCTCAACGATACAAGTATGAAAAACGTTAAGCTTGTTGCTTATATAAGAAGTCGACAAGACCCATAGCTGATACTTCAATGTCTAACTTAACATGAATTAAAATGTCTGAAGTACTATGAACTCCAGCTCTTATCCATTCAGACTCCACTAAATGATATAGTCTTGAGGAAATTCTCTTGGTGTTATTCTCAAACCCATCAGAAAATACAAAAAGTGCTTGTGATTCCTCTATGAATACGTCTAACCAATTACGTGATTCTGTTAGAGCATACTCCACATCTTCACTCATTCCATAATGACCAAAGTATATACGGTCCACATTAAGGCTACTGTACAAATTCATTGAGGATTTCATGGCTTCAGGATCAAAATGATTTGGAGATGTAGAAGGTAAATAGAAATATTGATCTTGGTATTCGTACTGGATACCAGCTGTATCACCTGTGAAAATCCCATTCGAGATAGGGTCATAAATACTAAAATGATGTCTTGAATGACCTGGAGTATCATAAAATGTAAGGGTTGTATGTGTACTGATGTTAAGTGTTTCTTTATGTTTTTTCATGATAATTCGTTCAAGGGGCACTGGAACAATGGGTGAGAACAGCTTGTCAAATTTGTCACCATATACCATCTTTGCTCCTGCAGCTAGTTTAGCGGGTTCAACTAAATGGCGACCGCCCTTTGGGTGAACAACTACTTTTGCATTAGGGCATTCCTGAAGAAAGAGCCCAACACCACCTGAATGATCTAAATGAACATGTGTTACAATAATGAATTTTACTTGTTCAAGCCTTATTCCTAGCGTGGTAAGACCGTTTTTTAAGTGCTGAATAGAAGGGCTTGCAGATGTCTCGATAATCGTAACGTCATTCTGATCCTGAATAATATACGAACCCGTTCTATTTGGTATGCCTAAATCGAATAAATCAATAAGTGTGATTCTTGAGCCAAGATTTTGAATAGACAGTCCATTCCCTCCTTCGTTATTTTCAGAAAATATAGTTTTATTATAACAGAGAATTTACTTTCCATAACATGATGTTATTTCACTTTTTTGTTAAAATTAGTAGGAAATACGAGACACTTCGGAACAACTAGGATAGAATGAGAGTTATTGCAGAAAATAGTGAGGAAATCATGAAATGTAAAGTGTCTTGCTATTTATAAAGCAATGATTAATTAATGTGCAAAAGGAGTGCCTGCTATGTCAAAACTGTTGGGTATTATTCAACGATTAAATACGTTACAAGAGCAGTCTGAAACGGGTGAACAGCAAGAACGTTATTTTGAAGTGAATGGAAAAAGAATTTGTCAAGTAAAATATAGCAAACATCAAGACATGTTTGAGATTGAAGTATTTACTGATGATAAAAAGAAAAATTCATTTACTTTTGATAATATCGACATCACTGCTATTGAAATTTATGAGCTTTTACAAGAACATGTTTAAAGCTCTATAAGCTGTATGAAAGTATCAGAAAGCTGTTTAAAAAGTCTACTCGTACGTTTTGTAGTCTTTTTTAAACAGCTTTTTTTTGTACTTATGGAATGATAAATTATCATGTTTGAAGCTCTTTTCAAGAAGCTTATTTAGAAAATATGTTAAAATACACATGTTGTGTTTAATCTTGGGAATGAGGGGATTTACATGGTTATATTAAGTAATGAATTCATAGAAGCTACGATAATGGAATATATGATTCCATCTGAGAAGGTTGCTCATGTGCAAGGTGGAAATTCTTTAGAGCATGCTCTGTTACTTTTAACAAAGAGTGGATATTCTTCCATTCCAGTGTTGGATTCAAAGTTTCGTTTTAAAGGGTTGATTGGCTCTAGTGCCATTACGGACTCGATTTTAGGCTTGGAACGATTTGAGTTTGAAAAGCTTGAAACGATTAAGGTTGAGGAAGTAATGAAGTCGACTGTTCCAATCGTAAAGACAGATACAGCATTAAAGAAAGCCATTTCCTTGTTAGTGGACCATCCTTTTTTATGTGTCGTGAACGAAGAAGAGTATTTTGAGGGAATTGTAACAAGAAGGTCGATATTAAAGCAGCTAAATCGTGAAATATATAAATGATTTACAGTTGAATGTGGAAATACATAGTACATTGAGGGAAGATAGAGGTATTCATTCTGTCGGCCCTTTTCTCTTTTTTTTATGAAAATTATAAGAGCATAGAAATACAAGTTATTAAGTTCAGATGTTTAACCTCTGAGTTGATTGGAGCGGAAGGTGCTTGACTCCTGCGGGAATAGCGGGTCAGGTGAGACCCCGCAGGAGCGGAGCGACGAGGAGGCTCACCGCCCGCCCCGCGGAAAGCAAGCACCTGGAGCGGAAAGCAACGGACTAAGTACTTGTATAATGAAGTAAGGAATTATATAGGTAAAGAAAGGTGAACCAAATGTCTGTTGATTCTGATGGAAAGCTTGAAATGAAAAAATCTAAAAAAACAAATAGACCTTTTGTGTTAGCGTCTGTCATGCTTGCTATGTTTATGGGGGCCATTGAAGCGACGATTGTTTCAACTGCAATGCCTGCAATTGTAGGTGATCTGGGAGGATTTTCTCGTTACAGCTGGGTATTTTCATCCTACCTACTAATGAATGCTGTAACCGTTTTAATATATGGGAAACTGTCTGACTTATTTGGTAGGAGAATGATCATCACAATAGGAATATCAATTTTTCTGATTGGTTCTATTTTATGTGGATTTGCTGGTTCAATGAGTGAACTAATCTTTTATCGGTTTATACAAGGTTTAGGTGCTGGAGCCGTATTACCCATAGCCACTACCATCGTCGGAGATATCTATTCAAAGGAAGAACGAGCTAAAATACAAGGGTACTTATCAAGTGTCTGGGGAATCTCTGCCATTAGTGGACCAGCCATTGGAGGAATATTAGTTGAGTTTGTGAGCTGGCGTTATGTATTTTGGATTAACATTCCACTAGGAATCTTAGCAATTGCTGGAGTATGGTTGTTCTTACATGAAAAGGTTGAAAAGAAGAAACCGGATATTGATTATATTGGAGCTCTATTATTAACCGTTTCAATATCAACAGCTATGTATATTTTAATAGAGGGTGGAGTTACAATTTCTTGGAATTCTCTTGCTTCAATTTTATTGATTACTACTGCTGTGATGGCTTTTCTTGCATTTGTATTTTATGAACGGAAGCAAGCAGAGCCCATGATGCCTTTTGAGCTCTGGAAATCAAAATCTATTTTTATCGCTAATATTGTTAGTTTAACAACAGGGGTTATGCTCATTGGGATCTCAAGTTTTCTACCAGCCTTCGTCCAAGGTGTAATGGAGAGAAGTGCAACAGTTGCTGGATTTACGCTTACAGCAATGTCAATTGGATGGCCGATTGCTGCAACGACTGCCGGTCGTTTATTGTTGAAAATAGGCTACTATAAAACCTCTTTAATCGGTGGAGTCTCGCTCATTATTGGTTCAATTTTTTTTATTACACTAGATGGTTCAGATTCACCACTGTGGGCTGCATTTGGTTCCTTTTTTGTTGGAGTAGGAATGGGATTAACTTCTACGTCCTTTATTGTTTCCATTCAGAGTACAGTTGATTGGAAGGTTCGAGGAATTGCCACAGCAACAAATATGTTTATGCGAAACTTAGGAAATACCATTGGAGCTGCATTTTTAGGTGGAATATTAAATAGTGGAATCCAACGATATATTGCGAATCATTCGGATAAAGATGTTGAAATTGATACAATCAACGTTCTGCTAACTGAGAGTGAACGAAATAAGCTTCCAAATGAAATGCTCACATTATTACAAGATAGCCTTACCTATTCCTTACACTGGGTTTATATAGCTGTATTGGTATTTGCTGTGATAAGTTTAATCTTTATTATGAATCTACCACGAAAGGATTCTGTATAACTGGTTTGATAATGGATTTTACTTTGTTTTTCGATATAATATAAGTAAAACTTATGAGTAGGAGTTGTGCTATGGGAAGCTCTGAATTTCAACTTTTGTATGTTCTTGCACAAGAAATGAATATGAGAAAAGCAGCTGAACGCTTATTTGTCTCACAACCTGCTTTATCACAAAGGCTTCAAAATATTGAAAAGGATTGGGGAACAAAGCTTTTTTTACGTTCCCAAAAAGGATTGTCTTTAACGCCAGCGGGAGAAATGGTGATTCGCTTAGCTCAAGAAGTACTTCAAAAAGAGGAGCAGGTAAAAGAGCAAATACAATCATTAGAGTCTGAAGTACATGGTACGTTAAAGATTGCTTGTGCATCAATTGTAGGACAAAACTGGTTACCGAAGGTTTTAAAACGGTTTGTAGATAAATATCCACATGCTAAAATTTCTTTAATAACAGGTTGGAGTAGTGAGATCCTTAAGGCTGTTTATGATGATGAGGTTCATATTGGCATCATTAGAGGGAATCCCGATTGGAAGGGACCAAAATCTAAGTTGTTCCAAGATACGTTATACTTAGTAGATAAGGAAATCCAATCAATCGAAGACATGTTAAAAACGGATCGTCCATTTATACAGTTTAAAAGTGATTCAAACTATTACCAAGAAATTCATGACTGGTGGCATCGACAATTTCAAACGTCTCCAAAACGTACAATTGTCGTTGACCAAATAGAGACATGCAAACAAATGACGCTGAATGGAATTGGGTATGCCATTCTCCCATCGATTACGCTTCATGGGGATGAGGAGAACATCTATAAAGTTCCTTTAACCGATGAACAAGGTACTCTTATTCAACGCGATACATGGTTGTTAGGGTATGAGTCCGCATTTAAACTTAAGCAAGTCGATGCGTTTATTGAAGTCGTCAATGATTGTTTAAAAAAAGAAGGTAATGATAAGAGATGATACTTGTCTATTACACTTTATTTTGATAAAGTGTTTGATAGAATATTCAATACATATTATAGGGGGACTATCTAATGAAAATGATGGACGCAAATGAAATTATCTCTTTTATCCAGAATAGTACAAAATCAACACCTGTAAAGGTTTATGTTAAAGGGAATTTAGAAGGAATTGATTTTGGTGCTTCTTCTAAAACATTTATTACTGGAAACACGGGAACAGTTTTTGGAGAGTGGAAAGAAATTTCTGAAGTGCTTGAAAAGCATAGCTCAGATATCGAAGATTATGTGATCGAAAACGATCGTCGTAATTCTGCAATCCCACTATTGGATACAAAAGATATTAAAGCACGTATTGAGCCAGGAGCAGTGATCCGTGACCAGGTTGAAATTGGTGACAACGCGGTTATTATGATGGGTGCATTAATCAACATTGGTTCCGTAATTGGTGAAGGTACAATGATTGATATGGGTGTTGTTATGGGTGGACGTGCAACGGTTGGTAAAAACTGCCACATCGGAGCTGGAACGGTCCTAGCTGGAGTTATTGAGCCACCATCTGCCAAGCCAGTTATCGTTGAAGATGATGTTGTTGTTGGTGCAAATGCGGTTATTCTTGAAGGAGTGACTGTAGGAAAAGGCGCTGTTGTTGCAGCCGGAGCAATTGTTATAGACGACGTAGCACCGTATACAGTAGTAGCTGGAACACCTGCAAGAAAAATTAAAGACATTGATGAGAAAACAAAATCAAAAACCGAAATCAAACAAGAATTACGTCAACTGTAACATGTCGATCGGAACTGATTGTTAAAGGATCCCCCTTTGTCAGTCAGTTCCTTTTTTGTTAGGTCATTAAAAGTCAATACGGACAATATAGTCAAGAAAACGTTTAAGGTTATAAGGGGGTTAAACGATGAAAGATCAATATATCAAAATCAGAAGAGAATTGCATAAAATTCCAGAACTTGGTTATCAAGAATATAAAACACAAGCATATCTTCTTCAATACCTTGAGTCGCTTCCACAAGAACGATTGGAAATTCGAAAATGGAAAACAGGATTGTTTGTAAAAGTGAAAGGAACGAATCCGAGTAAAACAATTGGTTATCGAGCTGATATTGATGGGCTACCGATTACAGAAGAAACAAGCCTAGAATATCAATCAACTCATGAAGGGAACATGCATGCATGTGGTCATGATTTTCATATGAGTATAGCATTAGGAGTGCTTACTCATTTTGTTCACAACAAGGTAGAAGATCATTTTGTGTTTATTTTCCAGCCAGCTGAAGAAGGACCTGGTGGAGCAAAACCAATGCTTGAGAGTGACATCATGCAAGAATGGAAGCCAGATGTCTTTTTTGCTCTTCATATTGCCCCAGAATATGAAGTAGGTACGGTGGCTGTTAAAGAAGGTCTATTATTTGCCAATACATCAGAATTATTTATCGATCTAAAAGGGAAAGGTGGTCATGCAGCCTATCCACATCATACAAAGGATATGATCCTTGCTGCATCCACTTTAGTTATGCAACTTCAGTCGATTGTCTCTAGAAATGTTGATCCATTAGATAGTGCGGTCGTTACGATAGGGAAAATGCAAGGAGGAACCGTTCAAAACATCATTGCAGAAAGAGCAAGGCTTGAAGGCACAATAAGAACACTATCTGCAGAGTCAATGCTGCTTGTGAAGAAGAGGATTGAGGCAATAGTAGATAGTATTAAGATTGGTTATGATTGTGATGTATTCATTGATTATGGAAGTAATTATTATCAAGTTTATAATGATGAAAAGTGGACAAGGAATTTTATACAATTTCTTCAATCAAATGGTAATACCAACCTTGTAATCTGTAAGGAAGCAATGACAGGAGAAGACTTTGGTTATATCTTAGATGAGATTCCAGGTTTTATGTTTTGGTTAGGAGTGGGTTCACCATACGGATTACATCATTCGATGTTAAACCCAAACGAAAATGCTATCGATTTTGCGATAAACTTACTTTCTGATTATTTCACTAGTATAACAGCTCCAACAGAGCAATAATAAATATCAATAAGAATTAACCCCAAAAAGGGCCTTACCTCTATCTTTTTCAAAGTTGAGCACTTATTAGGTGCTACATTTTTTGAAAAGAGTGCAGGAAAGGCTCTTTTTACATTCTTCGAAATGGAATTTTTTATTGAATTGATAGAATAAAAGTGTGAAAATACAATTATGCCAATTTTTTCAAATTTTTATACCTGATATTGTAGTGGAAATAATAGTATCATTCGTCTATCTATATAGAAACTTTTTAGGAGAATGTACGTCTATATAATTAGGAGATAAGGAGGAATACATCATAATGAATGTTTTTAAGAAATTATCAGTATTATTTATGATCTTTTTTTGTTTGTTTTTATCAGTTCAATCCCCAATAAGTGCAAAGCAAGCTATTAAGGTAAACGTAGACGAAGGGATAAATGGTAAGGTACGAGAAGGAAGGGGATTTCCTTTAACGATTACCGTTACAAATACAGGAGAAGACTTTAGTGGTGATTTAGTCTTTGATTTTTCTCCTTCATATAACATTGGAGGAGCCAGAACAATACATATTGATATCCCAGAAGGTGAAACCAAAGAGTACTCCTTGTCGTTACCTGGATTTAGCGATAATCTCCAGCACAATATGAATCTACAGACGATTCATTTGTTTCAGGATTCATGGAAAACAGGGAAAGAGATTAATTTTACAGGTGATAAACGGTTAAATCCCAATTACATATATGCTGATCAACACACAATAGGATTTCTTAGTGAGCAACCAGATCGTCTAAAGGAATTAAAACTATTAAAAGCAGGGAATTCAGGAAGAACAGAAACGCTAGAACTAAATAAAGATACCGTTCCAGTAGATGCAATAGGTCTACAAATCTTTGATTATATTGTAATAGACGAATTTAACATAAGTAGTCTTAAAGACCGTCAGCAGCAAGCTATAACAGAATGGGTTAGCAATGGGGGAATTCTTATTGTTGGGGGTTCACCTGATAGTAGTACATCCTTAGGTCAAATAACGAATATAGTACCAATGAAACAGTTAACAGAAGGAAAACTATCAAATTCTAAACTGTTTAAAGTAAACAATGGCTCGGAAGTGACATTCTCAACATTACCACTTTTTTATGGTGAGGTAACAGACAGTGCCGAAGTTGTAGTAAGTCATGAATCCATCCCAGTGATTGTATCAAAAGCTTATGGACATGGTGAGGTATGGCAAACGGCATTTTCACTAGGTGACGCACCTTTATCAGATTGGGAAGGATATAGTGAGTGGTTTAATTGGCTCTTGTTAAAGACAGAACCGTATTATATGAACCAAACTAGAGGCTATCAGAGTTATTTAGAGCCTTTATATTATGAATTTGCCGAAATGAATGAACTTTTCCCTACATCCCAGTTTTCTATTAGTACACTAGTCATCATTCTAGTCATTTATCTTATCTTGATTGTTCCAATCTTGTACTTGGTGCTTAGAAAATTTGATAAAAGAGAACAAGCATGGTGGATCATTCCAGGGCTTGCCATACTGGTATCAATAGGTATCTTTACAACAGGTGCAAAGGATCGAATTGCTAGTCCTCAGCTTAATCAATTTTCAGTACTTGAAGTAGATGATAATAAGAACGCAAAGGGAATTACGGCAGCAACTCTTTTATCCAATACTAGTGGAAATTATGAGGTTATAGCGGATCGTAATCAAACAGACTTATATCCTAGCTTGCCGAGAGTAAATCAACCTCAACAGGATTACTATCAATATATAGTAGAAGCTGTTGATGCCGAGGAGCAATCATTAACATTTCGAGATGTCGAGTATTGGTCTACAAGAACACTTTTTGGTAGAACCAATTTGAAAGATATAGGGAGTTTCGATACTAACTTAACGTTTGAAAATGAGGTGCTGAAGGGAACGATAACAAATAATTTTCAGTACGATTTTTCAGACATTTTTATCTGGTCCGGAACTAGAACGTACCGTCTAGGAGAATTACCGAAAGGTGAATCAATCGATATCGAACAGAAATTAGCTTCTAGTTATTTAACATCACCAAGTGGAAGTGTATCAGGAGTTCATCATATTCCAAATCAGAATGTTGATATTGCTATTCAAAAGAGAGATCGATTACAAGAAAATGCTTACCAAATGATTGTAAATGGTAAACAAAAGAGCTTACCTGTCTTATTTGGATATACAGCAGATTCAATTGTCCCGGTGGATATCAAAGGGAAGGAAGAAAAGAGAAATAGTTTAGCGTTGATATACCAACCCGTGACTGCTACCAATAACTACAGTGGAGAATTTACACTGCGCAATGATCAATTAAGACTGGACGTTCAATCTTTGACTGGTCAGTTAATTGAAAAATTCCAACCATATCATATGGAAGAAATGGCTCTTGAAAATGGGACATACGAAATGACTTTAAGCCTTCCTGACCAAATGAATATGGAGAAAACGCTCCTTACTAGTTTAAGTATGCAAGTGTATACACCAGAGGCGCTATCTTTTTCAATTGTAAACACGACAACAGGGGAAAAGGTTCCATTTAAAGAGGGAACGAACGCCATTCAAATGAAGGAAGAGCTTCAAAATTTTGTTTCTTCGGAAGGAGTTATTACGTTCCATTTTGAAAAACAGTCAAAAGGTTCCTCACAAGATCCTTTTGTCCGCATCCCAGGGATTGTGCTGAAAGGAGAGGTCCGAAAATGATAGAAATACAAAACTTAACAAAAAAATATGGCCAATTTATGGCCCTAGATCATTTAAATTTAAAGCTTGATAAAGGAACAGTATTTGGATTTGTTGGCCAAAATGGTGCAGGAAAATCAACAACATTCTCCATATTAGCCACATTACTTGCTCCTACTTCTGGAACAGCCTATGTAAATGGCTATAACATTAGTAGTGAACCCAAAAAAGTACGTCGCCAAATTGGATATATGCCAGACTTCTTTGGTGTTTATGATCAATTAAAAGCGGAAGAATACCTTGATTTCTATGGTGCTAGCTACAAAATTTCTACAGAAGATAGAAAAAAACTTATTCCCCAGCTACTTGAGCTTGTAAATCTTACGCATAAAAAAGATACCTATGTAGATTTACTGTCGAGGGGGATGAAACAGCGGTTATGTTTGGCTAGGTGTCTTATTCATGATCCAGAGGTACTTATTTTAGATGAGCCGGCATCTGGATTAGATCCTAGGGCTAGAATTGAAATGCGGGAGATTTTGAAGGAACTGAAAAAGATGGGAAAAACGATTCTAATTTCTTCGCATATCTTGCCGGAACTAGCAGAAATGTGTGATGAAATTGGAGTGATAGACAATGGTCAGCTCGTTGCACACGGTTCTGTTCAGGATATTCAGCTACAGCTTCAAGCAGAAAAATTAATTGTTGTAAGAGTCAGAGGAACTGTTGAAAGTGCTTCAGACTTTTTTGAGGATGATCCGAATGTTTCAAAGCTTGAAGTAGATTTAGAACAGAAGCTAGTTCAGTTTTTATATAAAGGTGACGATTTACAGCAGACGGAACTACTTAGAAAAGCCGTGCTTAATGAAATTCCGATTATAAGCTTTAAAGAAATGGAAACAGATTTAGAGGATGTCTTTATGGAAATAACGAAGGGGGTAACATTATCTTGAGACAATTATTTATAAATCCTATGCTCAATAAAGAATTTAAACTCCGCTTTCGTTCTTTCAAATCATTTTTGGGTTTACTCGCTTATTTACTTGCTGTTGGAATAGTAGTAATTGGATTTATCTATATGCAAACACGTTTTTCAGCTACTGGATATTTTAGACCCGAAGAAAGCAGAGTGATGTTCATGATGCTCTCCTTCATACAATTAGCACTAGTACTATTCATAACTCCTGGATTAACCGCTGGAATTATTAGTGGCGAACGGGAAAGACAAACGTTAAGTATCCTTTTAACTACTGAACAAAGCTCAACTAGTATTATACTTAGTAAGTTATTTTCATCTGTCTCTTTCTTACTGTTACTTATTGTTTCGAGCTTACCAATCTATAGTTTTGTATTTTTATTTGGTGGAGTTTCTCCTAGTGATGTCTTACTGATATTTGGATTTAGCTTATTTATTGTGTTTTCATTTGGGTCCATTGGTATTCTCTTTTCAACATTAATTCGAAAAACCATTATTTCTATGGTAACAACATATGCCACCACATTATTTCTAATAGGTGGAACCTTTTTCTTCTTTATTCTAGCTTTACAGTTTGGATATGGAGGAATTCAATCACAGACGACGCCGTTTCCGTATTATTTCGCCATGCTTAATCCTGCTATTGTCATTTTTGGTCAATTTGAACCAAACTCTATTGAGGAAATATACACACGTACTGGAATTGAATTTCCTTTATGGATATCATATCTAATAAGCTATACCGTTATCGCAATTTTATCATTAGTCATTAGTATTAGGGTTTTACGTCCAAGCATGAAATTAAAAAAATCACGCAGGGATGAAATGTAATGAAAGACCAATCTTCATTTTATAGGCTGCTCCGGCAAGTAAAAAGACAATTGTGGTTTGGAAAAGTTGCTTATTTCATTCAGCTCCTGTTTCTTCTAACAGGAGCCCTTCTATTCCTATTCATCTTTCTATCTTGGTTCCTTGTGTTTCCATACTGGGAACGCTATTTGTTTATCACTTGTGGAATCGCTCTAATAGGGCTGGTCGTATTCTTTTATAAAACAAAGCCAACCCTTCACAATGCGTCAAATGTCTATGATCAATTTGTTTCAGAGCAAAGAGTATCTACAGCTCTTTCTATCGGTAGTCAAGATTCCTTTGTATCTCAGTTAGTTGTTCAAGACGCTGTGAAACATATGCAAAAGGTTCATCTACAAGTGATCAATCGAAAGAAAAAATGGTTTTATCCACTATTCTTAGTTCCTGCTGTTTGTTTATTGATCGGAAGTGGATACCTCTATTTAAATCCATCAGATTCAATGATAACGTCAGAGAACATTGAAAAACGTGATGAATTGATGGAGAAAACAGTGAAACAGTTTCAGAAGCTTGTAAAAGAAGAAAAGGATCCCATGAAAAAAGAGGAACTCGAAAAAACATTAAAAGAAATAGTGAAAGAAAAAAAAGTTGAAAAACAATATGAGCAGCTAGTGAAAAAAGAAAGAGAGCTAAACTTAAAGAAAAGAGAAGAAATGAAATTACATGATAGGCTATCTCAGCTTCAGAAACAATTAACCGATTCTAAATTAAATAAGATTGCCAATGCCATTTCACAAAAAAATCATGAAGAACTAAACAAAGAGCTTTCAAAGCTAACAGATGAACAACGAAGAAAACTAACTGAAATGCTCAATCAAACACGATCTCAAAAGATATCAAGTAATATGAGCCAGGAAGCTTTGGAAAATATGATTAAACAACTTGAAGAACTACAAAAACTTTCTGAGGTTCAAAATGTAGTTCAACAAGAAGTACAAAATCTGGAACAAGGTATGAATTCTGCAAACATTGATCTACCTAGTCAGCTAGCTATGCAGTCTGCTAATCAAAGCTCATCACAATCGCAGCAAGGTCAGAATTTTAAACCGTCCCAACAGTCTCCTTCTAATGGCGCTCCACAAAATGCGTCTGGCAATAGTCAAGGGCAAAGTCCAGGACAAGGTCAAGGGTCAAACGGTAGTGGAGGTGGTAATGGGCAAACGGGTAGTGGTTCTGGAAATGGAACAGGGCAGGGAGCAAATGGTGGTGGCTCTGGTCAAGCATCAGGTGCAGGTGGAAATGGTGCAGGGGTCGGAACCGGAAGTAGAGAACTCCTTACAATCCCTGAAACAATATCAAGTAGTGAGAATATTGAACGTGATAATGGCAATCTTGGAGAAGGGAGTAGTGGTACTCAATTTCCTTCAAATGGACCTATTTTACGTGGAACGATCCGTCAATATCAAGAGGTTTATAATCAATATTATTCTAGCTATAGAAAAAGTAATGAACGTCAAACGTTACCAGCAGATTTAGAAAATATAGTAGAAAGTTATTTTACAGAAATTGACCCGGCTGAGGAGTGAACGTAATGAACATTGAAGTAAAAGAAAAGCAGTTTACTGAGGCAACAGAATTATTACAAACAGTAAGGGCTGAGATAAGTAGGTTTATTGTAGGCCAGGAAGATATCGTAGATCATGTTTTGTGGGGAATTGTTTCGGGTGGTCATGTATTGTTAGAGGGGTTACCTGGACTTGGAAAAACAATGCTTGTCAGGTCCATAGCTGATGTAATGACATTAAGCTTTGCAAGAATTCAGTTTACTCCTGACCTTATGCCGACAGACATCACGGGTACAATGGTTATACGATCTCAAAATACTCCAGACCAACCATTCACATTCCATCCCGGTCCTCTCTTTAACCATATCGTATTAGCAGATGAAATTAATCGGGCTACTCCTAAGACACAAAGTGCTCTTTTAGAGGCAATGGGAGAAAAAACAGTTACTGTGATGGGGGAAACGATGCCACTAAAGCCCCCTTTCTTTGTATTAGCTACACAAAACCCTATTGATTTAGAAGGAACCTATCCATTACCAGAGGCTCAAATGGACCGTTTCATGTGTAAGTTATTAGTGCAATACCCGTCTAGACAAGAGCTGAAAGAAATCGTGAAGCGAACAACAGGAACAGAACACATTGCATTACAAAGTCAAGTGTCAATTCAACAACTTCTCTCCATTCAAATGCTAGCAAAAGAGGTTATCGTTTCAGATGAAATGATTGATATAGCAGTTAATATCATTGACGCTACAAATCCAAATAGTGAATATGCACATGAACAAGTAAAAAAATATGTCCTTTATGGAAGTGGTCCACGTGGCTTACAAAGCTTAATTTCAATGGCGAAAGCAAGAGCATTATCACTCGGGAGGTTTCACGCTTCTATTGGAGATTTAAAAAAGGTCGCCAAGCCTGTCCTTCGTCATCGTATTGTCTTAAATTTTGAAGGAGAGGCGACAGAAATTAAAGTAGATGGTGTTATTGATGAAATTCTTAAAACAGTGCAAGAATTAGGTGTTCACTCGTGAATCTAATGCTAAATCAAACCTTTGTATCAAATTTAAAAAAACATAAGCTTCATATTGGTACAAAAATGAGAGGACTGCATAAAGGGTCGAGACAATCAAATCAATTTGGATCATCTCTCGACTTTTCAGACTATCAAGAATATCAGCTTGGAGATGATGTGAGACAAATTGATTGGAATGTATATGCGAGAACCCATAAACATTATGTTAAACGCTTTTTAGATGAACGTGAACTGACCATTGCTGTTTATTTAGATGGTTCACCTTCTATGTATACAGAAGAGAGTAAATGGGTACGTGCCAGACAACTAGCAGCAGCCTTTTGTTTTCTTATTTTATCAAATGAAGACCGTGTTATTTTTCAACATATTGAAGGTAGTAGAAGTCAAAAGCTTTCAAAGCGAGGATCAAATGAGGCGAAGGCGATTATGTACGATATTCAGAACCTTAAGTATAAGGAATTCGCCAATGAGAAATATAACTTTTTCTATAATCTAAACAAGAATGTTGTCAATCATAGTCAGGCAGCCATAATTATTTCTGATGGATTACAACCTCTAGAGGAAATAAATGAATCGCTAAAACGTATTTCTGTACAAAAAGGGTTCTTCTACTTTGTACAATTGTTGAGTTCTGAGGAACGATCACCATCATTACTAGGTGACTTTAGGTTGATTGACAGTGAATATTCTAATGAAGTGAATGTGTCCATTGATCAAAAATCCATTTCTCGTTATAAATTCCGCTTGCAACAGCATAATGAAGAGCTTAAAAAGTTAACTGAGAGATGGGGCGGAACATTTATCGAAGTAAGTGATCAAGAATCAATGAATCAATTATTCTTTCAAACCTTTAAAGAAAGAGGTTTGCTGAGCATGAGGTGATCATATGGGCTTTGTAAATCCAATGTTTCTATGGTTTAGCTTATTTATAATAGCTGTAATCATAATGTATTTTTTTCGGAAAAGATATGCGGAACGAACAGTCTCTTCGAATCTACTTTGGAATGAGGTTATGCAGGAGTGGCAGGCTTCTCCTTGGCTTCGGAAACTACAAAAAAATTTATTATTATTTCTCCAAATAGTCATATTGGCTTTCATTATAGTAGCACTCATGAAGCCATATTTAGAAGAGGACCAAAGCTATGAGAATGTCATAATCCTTATTGATGTATCTGCTTCAATGTCAAATATGATTGATGAACAGAGTAGATTTGAAATCGTAAAATCTCAGGTTCATGAATTAATGAATCGTTCGAATCAAAAATACACTGTTATGACTGTTGGGGAATCAACAACTATACTGGCAGATAAAGAAGCCCCGTCTAGAGCGTTTTATTCAAAGCTTGAAGGTTTGAAGTTGAGTTATGAACATGAAGATTTCACGAAAGCCATTCGTCTTGCATTGGCAAAAGCAAAAGGTACAAGCTCTACGATTCATATCTATTCTGATTCATTTTCAAGAGAACAGTTGTCACAATTCGATCCAGAAGTGTCTGTTCATGTCCATAATCTAGAGCAAGAGGCACACAACATCTCTCTAAAAAGCTTTGGTATAGCAGCAGAGGGGGATCTTGTAAAAGCTGTGGCAGTTGTAGAAAATCAAACAAAACAAAAGCAAAGCGGCTTATTCTCTATTTCTTCTGAAGGAGAAACACTTTTTAAGCAATCAATAGAGGTTGGATCTGGAGAGGAGATTGTACTACCTATTGATTCATTACCTTCAAAGCCCATTTACCTTGGGGAAATACAGTTTGAAGATTCTTATAACATTGATAATGAAATTGTTGCAGTCAATCAAACAGATTATAAAACAATATATGCTGTAGGGAAAATCAATCCCTTTGTAATAAAGGGTTTTAAAGCAATTGGAGCCAATGTCGTCTCTGTTAGTAAGGAGGAAGGGAAAAAGGTACAAGGTGTTATGGTTTTATCAAGTGAAGATTTTGGTGATCACATAAATAATCCGGCTCTCATTCTCCCAAATAGTCAGGAAGAAGCAGCCACTCCACTAACGCAAACAATACAAAAGTCTCAAGATCCACTTTTAAGTCATGTTCCTGTCGAAAAAATATATGTTACAGAGAGTACTCCACAAATATTACAAGGGTTAGAAGTGGTAGCTAGTAGTGATACTCCATTAATTCAAAAAGGAGTTTATGGTTCTAATAGCGTTGTAGCAATGAATTTTAAAATGGAGAACTCTGACTGGCCATTACACTCAAGCTTTCCTATTTTTCTATATAATACATTCTCATATTTGACGGAAGGGATTCATTTTTTAGGCTATTTTGAACCGAATGAACAAAGATGGTTAAACCAAGCTAATACCACATCTGAGGATAAATGGGATTTGTATACGACAGGTGGCACTTATATATCAAGCTGGCTTGAATCTGAAAGCTTCACTGCACCAAGTACTCCAGGTGCCTATCAAGCTGTTAAGGAAGATGAAACACTTTACTTTTCTGTTCAATTAGATGAAAGGGAAAAAAGCATTGAGAATATAAAATCCTTTACTATTGAACGGGAGGAAAAACAAAACTCCTTAGTACCGAATTTACTAAGTATCTCAAAATGGTTTATTTTATTGGCAATTTTATTGCTTTTTGTTGAGTTGGAGGTGTTTCGTCGTGGGCATAGAGCTTAAAGAACCATTATGGCTACTTTTGCATATTCCGTTAGTGGTGTTATTAACTTTTTTTATAAGGACGTTTAAACAATCAAAACAGGAAAAGATTGTGATTCTATGTTTACGTTTTCTATCAACGTCTCTATTAATATTCGCTCTATGTGTTCCTTCCATTGTGATGCCTTCTAAAGGAGAAAACGTAGTGTTCTTAGCGGATCAATCCGCTTCCGCCTCAGGTAATGAAGATAGAATGTTTTCTTTTGTCAAAAACCAAATTGATCAGAACAAAAAGGAGAATGATCAATTTGGTGTTTTGTCATTTGGAGAAGATACGAGTGTAGAGAAATTACTAGATACTCGTGAGGAATTGTTCTCTGAGTGGACAAATGCTGTGGAAATAGATGAAACCAATTTAGAGGATGCTCTTTACCTATCAACAGAGCTTCTAGCCAATCAAGAAAACGGTAGAATTGTTGTCATGTCTGATGGTAAAGAAACAATTGGAGATTCAAAAGAGCTCCTACCTATTTTAAAGTCACGGAATATTTCAGTTGATTGGCTACAAATGAACGGTAAAGTAAAAGAGGATGTTTCAATATCAGAGATGTCCATTTCTTCATTCGTTTATGAAGGTGAGAAAGCTACCATTCAAATGATGGTATATAGTACAACCGAGAAAAGGATTCAAGTAAGGCTATCCCTTAACGATCAAGAGATAATAAAAAAAGACATTGAAGTAAAAGAGGGAGAAAATCTTCTTGAATTTGAGCATTCGATTTCAGATACAGGCTTACTTGTGTTTAAAGGTGAGGTTATTGCTTCACATGATGCATATGGTGAAAACAATGAGATGTACAGTATTTCACGTGCTGACGGACCTCCGAAAGTAATGCTAGTAGAGAATCCTTTAAAACCATCTGTATTAAAAGAGATTCTCAGTAATGCCGGCTTTATAGTAGAAGCATTTTCTCCAGAACAGTTACCAAACTCGTTAACACATTATTTGCAACATCAAACGATACTTTTTGATAATGTGGCAGCAACATCAATAACTGAAAAGCAAATGAAGCTCATTGAACAGTCAGTAAAAGAGTTTGGTAGAGGATTCATCATGTTTGGGGGAGAAGATAGCTACGCTTTAGGGGGGTATTATAAAACACCAATTGAACGCCTATTGCCAGTAGACATGGATATTAAAGGGAAGAAAGAAATTCCTTCTTTAGGACTTATGATTGTGCTTGATCGGTCAGGTAGTATGGATGGTGGGAAATTAACACTTGCTAAAGAGGCTGCTGCTAGAACCGTTCAACTATTAAGAGAAGAGGATACATTAGGAGTTATTGCATTTGATGATCGTCCATGGGAAATTGTTCAAGCTGAGCCAATTAAGAATAAAGAAGAAGTTGAAAATCAAATTCGCTCAATATCTCCTGGTGGTGGTACGGAGATTTATTCTTCATTGGAGCTCGCCTACGAAAAACTTAGTGATTTAGAATTAAAAAGAAAACATATTATTCTGTTGACAGACGGTCAATCCGCTACATCAGGCAGCTATGAGACTCTTATTTCAAATGGAAAAGATGAGAACATAACCATCTCAACTGTTGCGATTGGAAATGGAGCAGATCGTTACCTATTAGAAAGTATGGCAACTTGGGGAAATGGACGCTTTTATGATGTAGTAGATGCGAGTGTTATCCCGAGTATTCTCTCAAGGGAAACCGTTATGACAACTAGAACGTATATTGAAGACAACCCCTTTTATCCAAACGTTCATTCTAGTGAATGGTCACAATTATTCACTGATGGAACACCAAGAATGAATGCATATATTGCAACAACACCTAAGGGGACAGCTTCTTTACCAATCCTGAGTGAGAAAGAAGATCCAATAGTAGCCTCTTGGCAATATGGGTTAGGACGAACGTATGCATTTACTTCAGATACAACGGGTCAATGGTCAGGGGACTGGCCACTCTGGGATAATTGGCCAGAATTTATGAATAAACTCGTTACGGAGTCTCTTCCAACCATACAAGGTAATCCTTATTCCATTTCAGTACATAAAGAAAGTGGAAAAAAGACAACTTTGACGATAAAAAATAACGAAAATAACCCTTTACCG
The DNA here is from genome assembly GCA_003667865.1 of Rossellomorea marisflavi. Lineage (GTDB taxonomy): Bacteria > Bacillota > Bacilli > Bacillales > Bacillaceae_B > Rossellomorea > Rossellomorea marisflavi_C. Next base: position 2,832,733 of record CP033051.1, read on the forward strand.
ATTGCAACAACGGTTATTTCTGAGGATGGGACAATCATTCCCTCATCAGAACGTATTTTATCACCGGGTACGTTTGAAGTTGAATTTGAGGAAAACTTAGATTCCGGACTTTATTATTTAAATATTGAACAATCAGATGGTAACGCAAAAGTAAGTCATGAAACAGGTTTTTCAGTTCCTTATTCAAAGGAATTTACTTTTGGTAGTACAAATCATAATAAAATTGTAGACCTTATTCAAGAAACAGGAGGGAAGGAAGTAAGCCTAGATAATAATGTATTTAGACAACATCCTTTACCTTCTTCAGAAAGGCAAGATATTCAAACACTATTATTGGTGATTGGATTTCTATTATTCTTTTTAGATATTGTAGTTAGGAGATTTGGTAGCTCTTTTATTTATTCACGTATCGTACAATTCTTTAGAATGAGACAGCAGCAGGAACAAACAGGTCAGCAATTGGAAACCTTGAAAAGAAAGAAGGATTTTAAAGGTGCCAATCGAAGAGAGTTAAGAAAAGATATAAGCATGAAGTTACCAGAGATTCAAAGAGATACAGAAAATCAATCAGTTACACCTAAAAGCTCATCCATTCAGAAGCGAGAAAAAGATATACAGCAACAGAGTAAAAGAGAGGTAAGTAAAAAAGAATATATGGAGCAATTACTACAAGCAAAAAGAAAACGAGGCAAATAAAAAAAGGATGAGGGCACTATTATTTTTGCCTTCATCCTTCTTCTGGTTATTTAAGCTTGTTCTTTTTTCTCTATATAAACTTGATGGGGGAATGGAATTTCTATACCGTTTGCATCAAGTGCTTCCTTCAGAGATTTACGAAGGCTTCGTTCAACGGCCCATTGCTCCATATTTTTTGTTTTTGCAATAATACGAATAACAACATCGGAAGAACCTAGCGTTTGAACTCCAAGAACATTTGGACCATCAACAATATTGTCATTCTCAGTTGCAATCTTATCACATGCTTCTTGAAGAACTGTAATAGCTTTATCAATATTGTCATCATAAGAAATACCAATATCTACAAGTGCGCGCATATTCCCACGTGAGTGATTGCTCAGACTAGAAATCTCACGGTTTGGAATATAATTTAGTGTTCCATCAAATCCGCGAATTTGGGTTGTTTTTAATCCTACTTCTTCAACGATCCCCGAAAAGCTACCTGTTGTTACATAATCTCCTACATCAATTTGTTTTTCTAGTAAGATGAAGAAGCCAGTAACCACATCACTAACTAATCCTTGTGCTCCAAAACCTACAGCCAAACCAACGATTCCAGCACCAGCTAATATTCCTGTAACAGCAATTCCGAAAATTTGTAAAACGGTCACAAAGAAAATAAAAATTAGTGCGTAGCCAATAATGTTTTTGGTTAAACCTTGTAACGTTTGGGCACGACCTTCTGAAACATCCTGACGCTCCTTGTATCTCGTGAAAATTCTTTCAATAATCTTGTTTGCAGTAGCTTTTATAATAAGGAAAGCTATATATATTCCAATTAGTTTTAATGCACCAATACCGAGAGTGACTATAAGTCCTTCCCATTCGATGTCTTTGATTCGGTTCCCGATGGCATTAACGCCAAGTATGTAATTCACTTTCATCATCCTCTCGTTTTCTATATAAAAAATGCATAATAGAATTATGACCTTTATAGTATATACATAACTTTATTATGATTTCAAAAATACCTTTTTCTATATTCCCTATTTTTAAACGTTTAAACTTCGTTCTCTTCAAGAATATCGAGTCACGTTTTATGTGCACACGAGAGTTTTGCATTCAACGGAGCGGGTGGTGAGCTTCCATGGTGCGTTGGTAAGTACTCACTTATCAAAGTAATTATCGGAGGAATCAACCACACTTCCGTCCAAACACTTCAGTAAATTGATCCGAGTAGCGAAACTAGATTTAAAATTATTCCTTTAAAAAATAGTAGAAAATGATTAAAACCACTTAGAAGGGGTAATACTTTTATAGGTATAATCAAGTAGTAAAGTGTTTCTATTTGAATGTGCCTATCTTATGTATCATTGACTGAAATTAGCTATTCTAGTATAATTGCCCATGGAAAATATTATAAGGTTGAGAATACATAGAGTCTTTCTCGATTAAAACATATTGGAGGGATTTTGTTATGGCAGAACGTATGGTTGGAAAACAAGCTCCACGTTTTGAAATGGAAGCAGTATTAGCTAACAAAGAATTCGGTAAAGTGTCATTAGAAGAAAATATGAAAAATGACAAATGGACAGTATTATTCTTCTATCCAATGGATTTTACATTTGTATGTCCTACTGAAATCACAGCAATCTCTGACCGTTATGATGAGTTTGAAGATCTTGATGCAGAGGTTATTGGTGTTTCTACAGATACAATTCATACTCACTTAGCTTGGATTAACACAGATCGTAAAGACAACGGATTAGGCGAGCTACGTTATCCACTAGCAGCAGATACAAACCATACTGTTTCTCGTGAATATGGTGTTCTTATTGAAGAAGAAGGTATAGCATTACGTGGTTTATATATCATTAGCCCTGAAGGGGAGCTTCAATATCAAGTTGTATTCCACAACAATATTGGACGTGATGTAGAAGAAACTCTACGTGTTCTTCAAGCACTTCAAACTGGTGGTCTATGCCCAGCAAACTGGAAGCCAGGTCAAAAAACGCTTTAATTTTGACTCATGAGAGGGCTGACTCAGATAAGGTACTTTCCTTATTGAGTTAGTCCTCTTTTACTACATACTACGAAATATTCTTTTAAATCTAGGAGGTTATATAATGAAATTACGTGAACCAATGCCTGAATTAGCCGGTGCAACGGAATGGTTAAATGGAGAACTTACAAAAGAAAACTTAGTCGGTGAAAAGCCAACTTTAATTCATTTTTGGTCTATTAGCTGTCATTTATGTAAAGAAGCAATGCCACAAGTAAATGAGTTTAGAGATCAATATCGTGATAAGTTAAATGTTATGGCTGTTCATATGCCTAGGTCTGAAGATGATTTAAATTTAGATGAAATCAAGCGTGTAGCAGCAGAGCATGATATTACACAACCAATCTTTGTAGATAGTGAACATAAGCTTACTGATGCTTTTGAAAATCAATATGTGCCAGCCTACTATGTATTTGATAAAGATGGTAACCTTAGACATTTTCAAGCAGGTGGCAGTGGAATGAAGATGTTGGAAAAACGAGTGAATCGTGTTTTGGATGAACTAGAGAAAAGTGAATAATTTCTAGATGGGATCAGTCATTGACTGATCTTTTTTTGTAATGCTGAAAAAAGTAACAAAACATATTACAGAATATTTTAAATTAGATAGTAAATTCATAAAATAGTAAAAAATTTTAGTAAAAGGGTGGAAAATTATTTCGAAACTCGATATATTTATTTATACGTTCTTATTTGCATAAGGGGAGGGGAAACACATATGGAGACGTTTAAGAAATTAAAGGCCTTCTACTGGCCGTACAAATCCTATTTTATTACATCGGTTATCTTCTTGTTATTTGTAACTGGAATTACCGTTGTATATCCCATGATACTACAGATTACGATCGATGATGTCGTTCTGAAGGGTGATTATGGTTTAATTCCATATCTGGCGATTGGGTTTGTACTCATTATGATTGTTAAAGGTGTGGCAACATATATTCACCAATATACTGGTGATATGTTTGGGATTACATCTGTATACCGTTTGAGAAACGAGCTTTATGAAAAACTTCAGTATTTGCCTTTCCGTTATTATGATAACGCAAAGACAGGAGATTTAATGTCACGTCTAACTGCCGATGTAGAAGCATTTCGTTTCTTCTTATCATTTGGTTTTTCAGAGCTTATACGATTTGTACTATTAATAACAATAAGTTTTGGTGTTATGTATTATTATTCTCCTTCATTAACTTTTGTTACATTGGCTACAATTCCATTCTTAGCTGTAACTGTGTATAAGTTTGACAAAGCTGTTCACCCTGCATTTAGAGGGATTAGAAAGTCATTCGGTAAATTAAATACGAATGTACAAGAGAATATTAGTGGTATTAATACTGTAAAATCTTTATCTCGTGAGGAATTCCAAGTAAATAAATTCAATGCTTCTAATGGAGACTATAAATCTAAATATCTATTTACATCTGATATTTGGGCGAAGTATTTTCCTCTTATGGAGTTTTTAGGAAATCTAAGTGTTGTCGCACTTCTTTCATATGGTGGTTACTTAGTTATCAACAATCAACTTCAACCAGGTGAACTTGTCGCATTCTATAGTTTAGTTTGGTACATCATTTGGCCAATTATGAATTTGGGATTCGTTATTAATCAATTCTCACAATCCAAAGCTTCTGGTGAACGTTTATTAGAAATATTAGAGGAACCAGAAGATATTGAAGATCAAGAGAACGCTTTAGTAATGGATAAACTTAGAGGTGAAGTGGAGTTTAATCACGTTACCTTAAAATACACAAAGGATGATGAACCTGCTTTAGAAGATGTATCTTTTAAAGCGTATCCTGGTAAGGTCATTGGTCTAATTGGTGCGACTGGCTCTGGTAAAACTTCTGTTGTTAGTCTTCTAAACCGATTCTATGAACCTGGTAAAGGGAGTATCTCGATAGATGCAAGACCTATATCAGATTATTCGTTAAAAACACTTCGAAAGAATGTTGGCGTTGTTCTTCAAGAGTCATTTTTATTCTCTTCAACAATTAAAGCAAACATATCCTACGGGCGTCCTGATGCTACAATGGAAGAAATCATTGAAGCGGCAAAGAGTGCACAAGCACATGAATTTATCATGGAACTACCTGATGGATATGAAACACGATTAGGCGAAAGAGGACTTGGACTTTCCGGTGGCCAGAAACAACGTATTTCAATTGCTCGTGCTATCTGCACCGACCCAAGTATTTTAATCTTGGATGATGCGACTAGTGCAGTAGATATGGAAACAGAGTTCAGAATTCAAAAGGCATTAAAAGAAGTTATGGCTGATCGAACAACCTTTATCATTGCACACCGAATTTCATCATTAAAGCATGCGGATGAGATTCTAGTATTTGAAGATGGAAAGATTGTGGAGCGAGGAGTGCATGATGATCTCGTGAATAAGCAAGGAATCTATCAAAGAATCTATAATATCCAATACAAAGATCAAAAGAGAATCTTGCAAACTCAGGAAGGGTAGGTGAATGGCATGGAGAAGAAACAAACGAAAGTACAAGAAGCAATAATGAAACGATTTCATTATTCAACAGACCAAGTTATCGACAAACCGTTTAACTGGAAGCAGTTATGGAGATTGTTAGCATACTTAAAACCATACTCCAAAAGCTTACTACCTCTTTCCATTATCATGGTTTTAATCAATACTGGAGTGCGGCTAGTAATACCGATCCTAATTGGTGTGTACACACTAGATAAAGCAATCGTAAATAAAGACATGAATCTACTTACAAAGCTAATAATTGGAATCGCTGTCCTTTACATTGTCAATTATGTTGCGAATAGGCTTCGAATTCGTTGGATGAATCAATTAGGGCAAGGGGTTATTTATGATTTAAGGAAGCATCTGTTTTCACATGTTCAAGGCTTATCACATCGCTTTTTTGATCAACGATCTGCTGGCTCGATATTGGTTCGGATTTTAAATGATATTAACTCACTTCAAGAATTGTTTACAAATGGAGTTATTAATCTATTAATGGATATGATTCTATTAATTGGAATCATCATTATATTATTTACCTTAAGTCCAGAGTTAACATTAGCGGTTATGGTTATTCTTCCAATTATGTTCTTTATATCCACTAGTTTAAGAAAAAAGATTCGTCGTTCTTGGCAGCTTGTACGTTTAAAACAATCAAAGCTTAATTCTCACTTGAATGAGAGTATTCAAGGAATTCGAGTAACACAATCCTTTACACAAGAGAAAGAAAACATGTCTTTCTTCGATGGAGTGAATACAGAGACATTTTCAGCATGGCAAACTGCAACTAGAAAAAATGCGATGTTCAGACCGTTAGTGGAGCTAACGAATGCTATCGGGACGGCTGTACTAATATGGTATGGAGCTAGTCTAATTCAAGATGGCTTAAATCTAGGTGAATTTGTTTCCTTTGCGTTCTATCTAGGAATGTTCTGGGAGCCAATTTCTCGTCTTGGTCAAGTCTATAATCAACTGTTAATGGGTATGGCCTCATCAGAACGTATTTTTGAGTTTTTGGATGAGAAACCAATTGTTAATGAAAAAGATAATGCAAAGCAATTGGATCGTATTCAGGGGCGAATTGAATTTAAAGATGTTGAGTTCTCATATGATGAAAAGAGGAAAGCCTTAGCGGGGATAAATCTTGTTATGAAAGAAGGTCAAACTGTTGCATTGGTTGGCCATACTGGTTCAGGTAAATCTACAATAGCGAACCTAATCAGCCGCTTTTATGACCCAACTAAAGGTAAAGTATTAATTGATGATGTGGATCTTCGAGATGTAACGGTTCCAAGTTTACGTAATCAGATTAGTGTTGTACTGCAAGACACCTTTATTTTTTCAGGGACTATTATGGAGAATATCCGTTTCGGAAGACCTGATGCAACAGATGAAGAAGTCATGGATGCTGCGAGAGCAATTGGAGCAGACTACTTTATTGAAAAGCTTCCTAATGGATTCAATACAGAAGTTGAAGAACGAGGAAATATACTGTCTGTAGGTGAAAGACAGCTTTTATCCTTTGCTCGAGCATTACTTGCCGATCCGAGAATTATCATTTTGGATGAGGCAACAGCATCTATTGATACGGAAACAGAAGTGAAGATACAATCTGCATTAAAACGTCTTTTAAATGGAAGAACAGCGATTATTATTGCACACAGGCTATCTACGATTCGAGAAAGTGATAATATTTTCGTTCTTGATCATGGAAAACTTATCGAACATGGTAATCATGACGAACTTATGGATCAAAAGGGAGAGTATTATCAGTTAGTTAAGTCACAATTTAAAATGCTTGAAGCTATGTAATTTAATAATGTAATGAAAGACAATGAGAAGGGTTTCTCATTGTCTTTTTTATGTTCTGAAAAAATTAGTAACTTTTTTAATCAAGTAATCTAGGGCATTGTGTTTGGAGGTTCGCTATCATCCTAGGAATAAAAGTGCCCATAAGAAGATAACAGCGTTTCTACCATTCAATGAAAAGTACATGAATCTTGCTTATCTAAAAATATCATTTTGTTTAGCAAGCGAACGATTGAATGTTCATTTTCAAGTTTTACCGATTATGTTTTGTGGAAGTATAGAGGGTATACGTGCTTATCTCGTAATCGGTATAGAAATAATGAAAGAACCTGATTCTTATAGCATATGATTAAAGGTACAAGGTTCGAGAAGGTAAACATACATAAAAGAGTTAATAAATAGAAAGTAATGTACTTTGGGAGGTTGGGAATATGGATTTTGATAGTGTTCTATTAAGTAGAATGTTAACATCTATTACTCTTGCATTTCACATTATCTTTGCAACGATAGGTGTTGGAATTCCAGTGATGATATCCATTGCAGAATTTATTGGGATTAAGCGCAATGATCAACAATATCTTTTATTAGCTAGAAGGTGGGCTAGAGGCTTTACGATTACGGTTGCTGTTGGTGTTGTTACAGGAACAGCCATTGGTCTTCAGTTGTCGCTATTATGGCCAACCTTTATGAGGGTAGCAGGTCAAGTTATTGCCCTTCCTTTATTTATGGAGACGTTTGCATTCTTCTTTGAAGCCATCTTTCTAGGAATCTACTTGTATACATGGGATCGCTTTAAAAATAAATGGATTCACTGGATCCTGACGATACCGATTATGATTGGTTCTTCAGCTTCAGCCTTATTTATTACTACCGTTAATGCCTTTATGAATACACCTCAAGGGTTTGACCTTGTGATGGGAAAGGCAGTGAATATTGATCCAATAGCAGCCATGTTAAATCCGGCGACTCCAACAAAGGTTTTTCATGTATTAACTTCAGCGTATTTAACGTCTGCACTTATACTAGCTGCAATTACTGCATTTTATCTATTGAAAAATCGTACAGGTATTTATTATCGTAAAGCCTTACGTTTAACAATGAGCGCAGCATTTATCTTTGCGATATTAACAGCATTAGCAGGTGATTTCTCTGCGAAATTTCTCGCAGAACACCAACCAGAAAAACTTGCTGCAGGAGAATGGCATTTTGAAACAGAGGATAATGCCGATTTGATCCTATTTGGTACATTAAATGAGGAGAATGAAATTGAAAATGAAATAAGATTACCAGGTTTTTTGAGCTTTTTAGCTGGAGGCTCCTTCAATTATGAAGTGACAGGCTTAAATGAATTTCCAAAGGATGAAATTCCACCTTTATGGATCCATTATATGTTTGACTTAATGGTATCTATTGGGTTTTATAGTCTCTTTATTACGGGATTATTTGTTGTTTTTTCAAAGTGGAAGAAGGGTGTTGCATTTAGTAAACCACTGCTGTGGGGAATTGTTGCAAGTGGTCCGTTATCGATGCTTGCAATTGAATTTGGTTGGATCTATGCAGAAGTTGGTCGTCAGCCCTGGATTTTAAGGGGGTATATGAAGGTTGCAGAAGCAGCAACAACAGCGGATGGAGTTGGACTTACGCTCTTATTGTTTGTTGGATTATATATCATTTTAGCTATCTTTTGTATAGTAGTGTTGTTGAAAATGTTTAAAAATAAACCAGCTGAAATCGAATTAGAGCAACGTTTTGGCAAACGATAACCGGTAATGATATCAGTATAAGGAAGCAATGAGTCAATAGGTAATAAAAGTGGTGTCATACTTAGTAACATTATATTTTCTTTAGTGATTCGAAAAGGTGTAAAAGGAGGCAAACGTTTTGTCTATTGAATTGTTAGGAATTACGGTTCTTTGGTTATTTCTTTATGGGTATTTGATCGTGGCTTCAATTGATTTTGGAGCAGGTTTTTTTGCCTTCTATGCAAAAATGAATAATCAAAAGCATACGCTAAATGATTTGATAAGCCGGTATTTATCTCCTGTTTGGGAAGTTACAAATGTGTTTTTTGTTTTCTTTTTCGTAGGTTTAGTAGGGTTTTTTCCAGATGCTGCATATTATTATGGAACGGCTCTACTAATCCCAGGTAGCATTGCTATTATTCTTTTAGCGATAAGGGGAGCTTTTTATGCTTTTGGAAACTATGGCTCTAAGGATAATCTTTTCTTCTTGTTCTTGTATGGTGCTACTGGGCTGTTAATCCCGGCATCATTGTCTACAGCCATGACTATTTCAGAAGGTGGATTTTTAAAGGAAGTGAATGGAGATGTAATCTTTCTTGCAGATGAACTTTTTAAAAGTCCATATTCTTGGAGTGTTGTTTTATTATCTATTGTATCGGTATTATTTATTAGTTCTACATTTCTTACCTATTATGCAGACCGTGCAGGAGACATTGATTCAAGAGAAACGTTAAGGAGATTTGCTTTAATTTGGAGTCCTCCTACTATTGTGGCAAGTCTATTAGTTTTTGTAGCATTACGTGAACATAATGTAGAACACTTTAATAAGGCAATCGATATATGGTGGACATTTGGATTCTCCTTACTCTTTTTTATTTTTGCTTCTTATTTAATTTATAAAAGGCAAAGGTTTGGCACAGCCTTTATCTTTGTCATGCTTCAATTTTTCTTTGCGTTTTTTGGATATGGTTCCTCTCATTTGCCTTATATTCTTAAGCCGTATATCACAATTGAAACTGCCGTAACCAACCCAACTATGGGGAAAGCGTTAGTTATTGTTTTTATAGCAGGACTGTTTTTGCTCGTTCCTTCTTTAATCTTATTAATGAGGTTGTTTTTGTTTGACGCGGATTATATAAAAGGAAAAAAATAGTATACTTGTAGTGTAAGATGTTAAAAGGGTTCTCCCTATGCTAAAATAATACTAACATTGAAGTTTGATGGAGGAGAATCTATTGAATAAAGAGTTTGTGGTTATTGGTCTGGGACGTTTTGGTGGAAGCATCGTACGATCCCTATCTGAGCAAGGGATGGAAGTAATGGCTATTGACCAAGATGAAGACAAAATAAATGAGTTTGCTTCAATTGCCTCGCATGCTGTTGTTGCGGATTCAACTGATGAGTCAGTATTAAAAAGCTTAGGCATTCGCAATTTTGATCATGTTATTGTGGCAATCGGTGATGATATCCAATCTAGTATTTTGACAACGCTTATGTTAAAAGAAATTGGTGTAAAAAATATAACTGTAAAGGCACAAAATGATTATCATGAAAAGGTTCTACGAAAAATTGGCGCAAATCAGGTCGTACACCCGGAAAGAGATATGGGGAAAAGAATTGCTCACAATATAATATCAAATAATGTTCTAGACTATTTAGAGTTGTCAGATGAACACTCAATTGTTGAAATTGTTGCCAATGAAAACTTGGCAGGTAACACACTAATTGATTTGGATATCCGAGCGAAATTTGGTATTAATATTGTTGCAATAAAAAGGGGGAGGGATATTATTGTTTCACCCCAAGCTAACGAAGCGATATTAGAGGGAGATTTGCTGATTGTTATAGGTGCAGATACTGATATTACCCGTTTCGAGAAAAAAGTATTGTAAAACAAAAAAACGAGCCAAATGGCTCGTTTTTTTGTTTTATACCTCCATAATGATTGGGAGGATCATTGGTCTACGCTTTGTCTTCTCGTAAAGGAATGGAGCAAGGGTATCAGTGATTTCATTTTTAATTTCAGACCATTGTGATGTTTTACGTTCAAGAACTTTATTTAAGTGTTTAGAGATTAATGACTGTGCTTCATTAATTAGATCTCCAGATTCTCTCATATATACAAATCCTCTTGATATTAAATCAGGACCTGCAGATATTTTGAATTCCTTCATATCAATGCTAACAACGACGACAACAAGTCCTTCTTCAGATAGAATTCGACGGTCTCTAAGTACAATGTTGCCGATATCACCAATTCCACTTCCATCAATATATACATTTCCGGAAGGAATCTTGCCAGCAACTTGTCCAGTATCATTACTTAATGCTAGAACCTCACCATTGTCCATGATAAAGCAATTTTCAGGTTCCACACCACAGTCTACTGCTAACTGTGCATGCATCCTTTGCATTCTGAATTCACCGTGTATTGGCATAAAGAACTTTGGTTTCATTAAACGAATCATTAGCTTTTGTTCTTCTTGTCCACCATGTCCTGATGTATGGATGTCGTTTAATGAACCGTGAATAACATCCGCTCCAGCACGGTACAATTGATTGATTGTACGGTTAACACTAATGGTGTTCCCAGGAATTGGGGATGACGAGAATACAACAGTATCTCCGGGTTGAATTTGGATTTGTCTATGAGTACCGTTGGCAATTCTTGATAGTGCTGCCATTGGCTCACCTTGAGATCCTGTACATAGAATGGCAACTTCGTTAGCTGGCAATCGATTAATTTGTTGAGGTTCTATGAATGTTTCCTTCGGTGCTTGAATGTATCCTAAATCCAATCCAATTGTAATTGCAGCTTCCATACTTCTTCCGAAGACAGCAACCTTTTTACCGTGAGTGACAGCAGATTCAACAACCTGCTGAAGACGATGTATGTTAGAAGCAAATGTAGCAAAAATAATGCGACCTTCTACTTTTCTAAAGATATCAGAAATACTTTCTCCAACACGTCTTTCTGACATTGTAAAATGTGGTACTTCAGCATTTGTACTATCGGATAATAGGCATAGAACGCCTTCTTTTCCGATTTCAGCCATTTTTGTTAAATTTGCTGGCTCACCGACAGGGGTAAAATCAAACTTAAAGTCTCCCGTATGCACAACATTTCCAGGTGGCGTTTTAACTACAACACCATAAGAGTCTGGAATGCTATGTGTAGTTCTAAAGAACGTAACGGATGTTTTTCTGAATTTAATGATGTCATCTTCTTGAATAACATTCAGCTTTGCATCTCGTAGCAATCCATGCTCTTCTAATTTGTTTTTCAGCAACCCTAGTGCTAATTTTCCTCCGTAAATAGGGATATTTACTTCTCTTAGTAAATAAGGAATGCCTCCAATATGATCCTCATGTCCATGAGTGATAAAGAGACCTTTAATCTTATCGACATTTTTTACTAAATACGTGTAATCTGGAATAACATAATCAATGCCTAGTAATTCATCTTCAGGAAATTTAATTCCTGCATCAATAAGGATGATTTCGTCTTGAAACTGTACGCCATATGTGTTTTTACCGATTTCTCCTAAACCGCCGAGGGCAAATACAGCAGTTTGGTCATTTTTAACAAATTTCATAGTCTTTTATAGTCCTACCTTATAGTTTTCATTATTTTTCTCATACTCAAGATGTGCGCCCTTTACTTCTTGAATAAATTCAATGTTTAGATTCTTAACAGCTAGTTTTTGGCGTACTTCTCTCTCAGTTTCCGCTTCGATATAAATCGCTTTCGTCTCCTCGCGTACCGGAACCTGTTCTTTATTCTCTTGATAAAATACTTTGAAAATCATGTTCTCTCTCCTATCCGTGTTCAAAAATTAACTTTAAACATATATATTAAAAAGTTATTAACGATTGCTAATAATGCTTTTTTACACTTTTACAGTGTTATGTATGTTTAACATTATATAGGATTCTCATGTGTATTGAAAGTTTTCGCATAAAAAATACAATATTGTTTAACTTTACAACTTGTGTAAATTGTAGGAATTCGCTTTAAAACAAAGCATTACAAAAATAAAAAGGTGTAATAAGCTGGAACGGTTTTACCCCTCCAACTTATTACATCTTTTTATGCAATTGAACGCCTTTTCATCATATCTTTCCAACGTTTCACTAGTTTCTTCCTTAAATTCTTTAACAATATACTCACTCCTTTTTTATCAATTTCCGCATCTGTATAAATTCGTTAACCACAAACGTACGAATCTTATCTCTAGTAGCATATGGATTTAGAAGATTTATTTACATGGGGATATATGGAAGAATTCTTATTATGTTGAGAAACTGAAAGCGTTTTATTTAATAATCCTAGGAAAAACCCCTTTGACATCCTGAAAAAGAAGGGGTAACGTTTAGGGGGAAAATGAGATAAAGATGGGAGATTATTTGATGAAGAAGATTGTCTTTTTTGATATAGATGGAACACTATTAGATCATGATAAAAACTTACCAGACTCTACTAAAGAAGCAATTCAATTGCTACAACAAAATGGTACATATGTTGCTATTGCAACAGGAAGAGCCCCTTTTATGTATGAGAGTCTTAGAGAAGAATTGAATATAGATTCTTACGTTTCATTCAATGGACAATATGTTGTTTTTGAAGGAGATGTCATTTATACAAATTCACTTAATCAAAAACAATTAAACGAAATCCTAGAAGATACAGAAGACAAAGATCATGCTGTTGTACATTTAAATCATGAAACGATGAAAGCAAATCGGAAGGATCATGCTTTTATTTCCGAAGCTATGGGAAGCTTAAAGTTTCCACATCCACTTTATGATCCTTCTTTCTACGAGACAAGAGATATTTATCAGTCATTATTATTTTGTGAGAAACATGATGAAGATTATTATCAAGAGAAATATGGAGAGTATTTCACGTTTATAAGATGGCATCAGTATTCAATGGACATCCTTCCAAAGGGTGGATCAAAGGCTGAGGGCATAAGAAGTATGGTTGAAAAATTAGGTTTTGAGATGAAAGATGTTTACGCTTTTGGTGATGGGCTTAATGATTTTGAAATGATTAAAACGGTCGGAACAGGAGTCGTCATGGGGAATGCTGTAGAAGCATTAAAAAAGCATGCAAATTTTGTTACCAAAAACGTAGATGAAGATGGTATTTTTCATGGTTTAAAGCATTTAAAGCTTATCTGAATATGAATTTTAATTTTAAAAATAATAGTAGTGTGTTCAAAGATAATGTTTCGTTCTTTTAGCTAGGGTGGTCAAAAAAACCATCCTAGCTAAGGAATTTGAAGTGCTGAAGACATTATTTTTATTATCTTTCTATAGGTAAAGCGTTCTCTATTGGTGTGAATGGATTATCATGATCAATATGATCATAAAACATAACGCCATTTAGATGGTCAATTTCATGTTGAAATACAATTGAGGCTAGTCCTTTTAAGCGTAGCTTAACTTCTTCACCATTCTCATTGTAGCCTTTCACAGTTACTCTCGCGTATCTAGGCACAAACCCAGGCACTTGTCTATCTACAGACAAACATCCTTCACCAGAGGTTAAGTATGCTTTTTCTACAGAGTGGCTCACGATTTTTGGGTTTATAAGAGCATAACTATACAAAGTCCCAGATGGATCTTTAACGTGTACAGCAAGCATCCGTTTTGGTACATTGATTTGTGGAGCAGCAAGACCAATTCCAGGTCTTAAACCATACTTGTCGGCGTATTCCGGATTTTGACTATTTTTCACATATTGAAGCAAGCTGTTTACTATCTCTTTATCTTCATTAGAAGGAGGTAGAGAAACTTCACTTGCGACTTGACGTAGCACTGGATGTCCTTCTCGGACGATATCTTCCATCGTAATCATAAGTTGCCTCCAATGTTTATTATTAATGTCATATACTTTGTTTTTTACTATGTATATGTGGAGTTGGAAAAAGTTTTCAAACTCTTTTTTCTATAGTAACAAACAAGTATGAAAAAGTTAATAACGAACACCTCTTGTAATATATTTTCTTTATGTTTTGAGTATATTTTTTGGAATATATCAAATAGATTTGAATAGAGTTTTAATAGAGATGATATAAAGAAGTACATTCAAATCTCTATTGTCAAATGTAGTTAAGACCGATATAGTAGATTATGTTAAACGTAAGGGGGATTATGGCGTGTCGAAATTCCGTAGTATATTTGTATTTATTGCAGCAGTGTTTGTTTTAAGTGGGTGTCTTGGGGGGACTTCTCCTGAAGAAAACATCTATACAATTTTAGAGTCTACTGTTCAGAAGGAAGCAAAACTAAAAGAGATTCAAGAACCCTTACAGGAGCTTGAGAAAAAAGAACAAGACTACTTTAATGAAATGATTGGCCTTGGAATGAAAGAATTTGAACAAATAGTAAAAGTGGCTGATCAGGCAATTGAGAATGTTGAAAAAAGAAGAGAACTAATTAATAACGAAAAACAAGTAATGGAAGAATCTAAAACAGAATTTGCTAAAGTGGACAAGTATGTTTCTGAACTTAAAGAGGATGAACAATTAGGTGAACCTATCTCTGAGCTAGTTACAGAAATGGAAAACCGTTATGCTATTCATGAAAAGCTTACTGCGAAATACATTGAAGCTTTAGATTCTGACCGACAACTGTATGAGCTTATGAAACAAGAAGATCTAAAGATGGAAGATCTTGAAGGCCAAATTGATACAATTAATAAAGTATATCAAGAAATCATCACACTAAATGAAGAGTACAATACAATCACCGGTAAATATAATGACTTAAAACGAAATTTCTATGAAATAGCTGAACTAGAAGTTGAAGAAAAAGAATAACGTAAATAGTAAGGTCTGTTCCTTTATTTTGAGGGACGGACCTTTTTTTGGGGAGAAGGGAATGAACGTAGTAATCGCCACTATCTCTAAGTTTTTCTAGATTGTGAATAACAGTATTCTTTAGTAGGCTTGAGTCTTCTGTCACACACGTACTATAACAGATTATTTTTTGTATGAGTTTTTATAGTACAGGAACGATTGTGA
The DNA here is from genome assembly GCA_003667865.1 of Rossellomorea marisflavi. GTDB lineage: Bacteria > Bacillota > Bacilli > Bacillales > Bacillaceae_B > Rossellomorea > Rossellomorea marisflavi_C. The sequence goes on from CP033051.1 coordinate 2,848,549, forward strand.
TACTAATACAGTTTATTTATTCAGTAAGATAGTGTTTTTGCCTAAAATCGCTGTTTCTATAATATTTATAGTACTTTCTCGTTGACGGAATGAATTTTTCTATTGTAAACTAGAGAACGTAATCTTTGAATTGTATTACTCATTTATGGTTTAACACTAATACAGTTTAATCCTGATTCTAAATTTAAGGTTTTCTTTCTATGAAAACGTGGAAAAAATAATGTTAGAAAAGGTCTCTTGTGGTAGATAAAACTGTTTTTGGGTAACCTAATTTTGTATGCAAACAATAAAAATATATTTCGAGAAAGGATAGGTGACTTCAATGGCTTCTAAAAAGAAGGCACAATTCGATCCAAAAGCTACACTTCAGCAGATCGAAGAAAAGTTTGAAATGTTTCAAATTTTAAATGAAGAAGGCGAAATCGTAAATCAAGATGCTATGCCTGAACTGTCTGACGAACAATTACAAGAGTTAATGCGTCGTATGGTATATACAAGAATTCTTGATCAAAGATCAATTTCATTAAACAGACAAGGGCGTTTAGGGTTCTATGCTCCTACAGCTGGACAAGAAGCTTCACAAATTGCTTCTCAATTTGCTCTTGAAAAAGAAGACTGGATTTTACCAGGTTACCGTGATGTTCCACAAATTGTTTGGCACGGATTACCTTTATATCAAGCATTCTTATTCTCACGTGGTCACTTTAAAGGAAACCAAGCTCCTGAGGGTGTAAATGTATTATCACCACAAATTATCATTGGTGCTCAGTACATCCAAACTGCAGGTGTTGCATTAGGGTTAAAGAAACGTGGTAAAAAAGCAGTTGCCATTACATATACAGGTGACGGTGGATCTTCACAAGGTGATTTCTATGAAGGTATTAACTTTGCAGGTGCATACGGTGCCCCAGCTATCTTCGTTGTACAAAACAACCAGTTTGCTATTTCTACACCTCGTGATAAGCAAACAGCTGGTAAAACTATTGCCCAAAAAGCTGTTTCTGCAGGTATCCCAGGAATCTTAGTTGATGGTATGGATCCGTTAGCTGTTTATGCAGCTACTCGTGATGCTCGTGATCGTGCGGTAAATGGAGAAGGCCCAACACTACTTGAAACACTTTGCTATCGTTATGGTCCTCATACAATGGCTGGTGATGATCCAACTCGTTACCGTTCTTCTGAAATGGATACTGAGTGGGAAAAGAAAGATCCATTAGTTCGTTTCCGTAAGTTCTTAGAAGGCAAAGGTTTATGGAACGAAGAGAAAGAAAACGAAGTAATTGAACAAGCAAAAGAAGATATTAAAGAAGCAATTAAACAAGCGGATGCTACTCCAAAGCAAAAAGTTACAGACCTAATGGAGTTTATGTATGAGGAGCTTCCACATAACTTAAAAGAGCAATATGAAATTTACAAAGAGAAGGAGTCGAAGTAAGCCATGGCGCAAATGACAATGATTCAAGCAATCACTGATGCACTGCGCACAGAACTACGCAACAATGAAGACGTACTTGTTTTCGGTGAAGACGTAGGTCTTAACGGTGGTGTATTCCGTGCGACGGAAGGACTTCAAAAAGAATTTGGAGAAGACCGTGTTTTTGATACTCCATTAGCTGAATCTGGAATTGGGGGACTTGCAATTGGTCTAGCTTTAGAAGGCTATCGTCCTGTACCAGAAATTCAGTTCTTTGGGTTTGTATATGAAGTAATGGATTCTGTAAGTGGTCAAATGGCTCGTATGCGTTACCGTTCAGGTGGTCGATATACTGCACCAATTACAATCCGTTCTCCATTTGGTGGGGGAGTACATACTCCTGAATTACACGCTGATAGCTTAGAAGGTCTTGTTGCACAACAACCAGGACTAAAAGTTGTTATTCCATCAACTCCATATGATGCAAAAGGTTTATTAATCTCAGCAATTCGTGATAATGATCCAGTTATTTTCTTAGAGCATATGAAGCTTTATCGTTCATTCCGTGGTGAAGTACCTGAAGAAGAATACACAATTGAAATTGGTAAAGCAGATGTAAAGCGTGAAGGTAAAGATTTATCAATTATCACGTACGGTGCAATGGTACATGAATCATTAAAAGCTGCAGAAGAGCTTGAAAAAGAAGGCTATTCTGTAGAAGTCGTAGATTTACGTACAATCAGCCCACTTGATATTGATACAATTATTGCTTCTGTAGAGAAGACAAACCGCGCAATTGTTGTCCAAGAAGCACAAAAACAAGCAGGGATTGCAGCACAAGTTGTTGCTGAAATCAATGACCGTGCAATCTTAAGCTTAGAAGCTCCTGTATTACGTGTTGCTGCACCTGATACTGTGTACTCTTTCTCTCAAGCAGAGCCTATTTGGTTACCGAATTACAAAGATGTAATCGAAACTGCTAAGAAAGTACTAAGTTTCTAATTAAATGAACAGAAGGGTGTTTTTATTCCCTTCTTTTTTCCCATAAAAAGAACATATTTTAGGAGGGTGAAATCATGTCTTTTGAATTCAGATTACCAGACATTGGTGAAGGTATTCATGAAGGTGAAATAGTCAAATGGTTTGTAAAACCAGGTGATAAAGTAGAAGAAGACGATGTGCTTTGTGAAGTGCAGAATGACAAAGCTGTAGTAGAAATTCCTTCTCCTGTAGCTGGAACGGTTGAAGAACTACTAGTTGATGAAGGAACAGTAGCTGTAGTAGGAGATGTTTTAATTAAACTTGATGCTCCAGGCTATGAGGACCTTCAATTTAAAGGAGACCACGAAGAAGGTAAAGAAGCTCCTAAAAAAGAAGAGGCTCAACCTGCAAAGCAAGAAGAAGTAAAAGCAGAAGAAACAGCTCCTGCTAAAGAAGCATCAAAACCACAGGGCGATGTTGATCCAAATCGTCGCGTAATCGCTATGCCATCTGTTCGTAAATACGCACGTGAAAAAGGCGTTGACATTCAGCTGGTTGCTGGAAGTGGGAAGAATGGCCGAGTGTTAAAAGAAGATATTGACGCATACCGAAATGGTGGTGCGCAGACTTCTTCAGAAGCTACTGATGTTGAAGCACAACCATCAAAAGAAAAAGCTGTTGAAGAAACAGCACAACCAGCTGCTGCTCAAAAGATTCCAGAAGGTGAATTCCCAGAAACTCGTGAAAAAATGAGTGGAATCCGTAAAGCAATTGCAAAAGCAATGGTAAATTCTAAACATACGGCACCACATGTTACATTAATGGATGAAGTTGATGTTACAAAATTATGGGCTCACCGCAAGAAGTTCAAGGAAGTTGCTGCTGATAAAGGTGTTAAGTTAACATTCTTACCTTATATCGTTAAAGCATTAACGAGTGCACTTCGTGAATACCCTGCACTAAATACATCTTTAGATGATGCTACTAGCGAAATTATCCATAAACACTATTTCAACATTGGAATTGCTGCAGATACAGACAAAGGTTTACTTGTTCCAGTAGTGAAAAATGCTGATCGTAAATCAATGTTCTCAATTTCAAATGAAATCAATGAGCTTGCTACAAAAGCTCGTGAAGGTAAATTATCTGGAGATGAAATGAAAGGTGCTTCTTGCACAATTACCAATATCGGTTCAGCTGGTGGACAATGGTTTACGCCGGTAATTAACCATCCAGAGGTAGCAATCTTAGGAGTTGGACGCATTGCAGAAAAACCTGTGGTTAAAAATGGTGAAATTGTAGCCGCACCTGTGTTAGCATTATCATTGAGCTTTGATCATCGAATGATCGACGGAGCAACTGCTCAACATGCTCTTAACCATATTAAGCGCTTGTTGAATGATCCAGAACTTTTATTAATGGAGGCGTAATGCGATGGTAGTAGGAGATTTCCCAATCGAGACTGATACTATAGTTATCGGGGCAGGACCTGGTGGATATGTGGCAGCCATTCGTGCAGCACAATTAGGTCAAAAAGTAACAATTGTTGAAAAAGAAAATCTAGGTGGAGTTTGTCTAAATGTTGGTTGTATTCCATCAAAAGCTTTAATTACTGCTGGTCACCGTTTTCATCAAGCGCAACATTCTGATGATATGGGAATTGTTGCAGAAAACGTAAAAGTTAACTTTGATAAAGTTCAAGAGTGGAAAGCTGGTGTAGTTAAAAAGCTTACTGGTGGTGTAGAAGGACTTTTAAAAGGAAACAAGGTAGAGATTGTTCGTGGTGAAGCATACTTAGTTGACCAAAACACACTTCGTGTTATGGATGAAAACTCTGCTCAAACGTATAAATTCAAAAACTGTATTTTAGCTACAGGATCTCGTCCAATTGAAATTCCAAGCTTCAAATTCTCAAAACGCGTTTTAGATTCTACTGGAGCACTTGCGTTAAGTGAAATTCCAGCAAGCATGGTTGTAATTGGTGGAGGCTATATTGGTACTGAGCTAGGAACAGCATATGCAAACTTAGGTTCTAAAGTAACAATTTTAGAAGGTGCTGACGACATCCTTAGTGGATTTGAAAAGCAAATGACAACAATTGTGAAAAAAGGACTTAAACAAAAAGGTGTTGACATTGTAACAAAAGCAATGGCTAAAGGCGTTGAAGAAAGTGACAATGGTGTTGTCGTTAAGTATGAAGTAAAAGGTGAACAACAAACTGTTGAAGCAGATTATGTTCTTGTAACAGTTGGTCGTCGTCCGAATACTGATGAAATCGGTCTTGAAGGTGTAGGAATCAACATGACAGACCGTGGCCTAATCAACATCGATAAACAATGCCGTACAAATGTTTCAAACATTTATGCGATTGGTGACATTGTTGAGGGTCCACCACTTGCTCATAAAGCATCTTATGAAGGTAAAATTGCTGCTGAAGCAATTGCTGGTGAACCAGCTGAGATTGATTACTTAGGAATTCCAGCGGTATGCTTCACAGATCCAGAGTTAGCTTCTGTTGGTTACACTGAAGCTGAGGCGAAAGCAGAAGGAATTGAAGTTATTGCAGCTAAATTCCCATTTGCAGCAAATGGTCGTGCATTAGCGTTAAATAGTACAGAAGGATTCCTAAAGCTAATTACGCGTAAAGAAGACGGATTAGTTATCGGTGGTCAAATCGTAGGGTCAGGTGCATCAGATATGATTGCAGAAATTGGATTAGCTATTGAAGCAGGTATGACTGCTGAAGATATTGCTATGACAATCCATGCTCACCCGACATTAGGTGAAATTTCTATGGAAGCAGCTGAAGTTGCAATCGGAAGCCCAATCCATATTGTAAAATAATTCAATACAAAAAGCCCAATCAAGATATCTTGATTGGGCTTTTTTATATGTATACTTCACGTAAAGGAGACGAGAGCTTTACCAGTTTTCAAGTGCCTTTGAAACAGGGTGAATAATTTCTTCCTTGTTTGTTTGCCCCTCTATAATACAAACTACTTCGTTATCTTCCATTACAATAAGGGTCGGATAGGCATACTTCACATCTGAAAGGGGTATAGTATCTTCAGTTTGAGGAGTTATAACAAGTAAATCTTGAAAAGCAACGGGAAATTCCCTTTTCAGCTCAATAAGCGCATCGTAATAAGATGCTTCCTTTGCTACTTGGTTTTCATCAGTAAAGAAAATAACTTGTTTTTGATTTATTAGATTTTCGTTATTTGACATTGAATGTTCTTGGCAAGAAGCTAAAAATACAGCATGTATAAGTAAAGTTATCAAAAACATCTTCCTACTCAATTTGTACACATCCTCTTTGTTCTACATCAAATGTATTGCTGGAACGTTATATTTTAATCATTATACTAATTTTGATTGTTTAACCCATTTCTAATTGACAGAAAAATGACTAATCTTCTTGGCTTTTGTCACATTTTATCATAAGAAAAATCATTCGTGCTTCCCGTCATGAAATTGTTACATAAATGATAACCTGTAATAATGAAAATCAAGTTAAGTGAATATAATGAATACATCTTAAGTTAGACGATGAAATCCTTTTAATTTCAATTGACCTTAATGTCTAATAAAAAATTTGGTGGAATCTCTAAACCCAGTACCTTATCAGATACCGAGTTAGATGGGGGAGGTGGTGTCTGCATGTATCGATATATTGTCTTCTTACTTCAAATGATGTTATGGAGTGGTTATACTGTCGCAGAATGGATATCTAGGAGAGATCATATTGAATATAAATGGCTTATGTTCATTATCGTCTTATATCTTGCACTAGTTATAGGAAAACGATTCATTCATTCAAAACAAGAGATAACAATCATTACAATAGTAAGTTTAAGTAGTTTTTATATTTGTAGATACTTGTTTGAATGGCTATTCATAAACCTATAAAGATTCTGTTTTAATCCAAAACGACCATTCATAAAATCGGGTAAATATGGTACGATATTGGAAGCACATGAGAAGGGTGAGTTCCATGAAAAAACTTTATACAGCAGGATTAGCACTATTTTTACTTGCAGGATGTGGACAAGTTCAAAATGAAGACCCACAGTCTACAGGTGATAAAACAAAGGATGAACAAACGGACGAAGTAAAGGATTCTGTAGATAAAAGCACAAGTGATCAGAATAATGAAGAAAACAACAATCTAGAAGAAGAGCCAACAGTAGAACAAGGTGAGACAAATACTGAAGAGGAAATGGTAGTAGAAAAAACACCTCAATACAAAGTTAATGAGGCAAATTGGTCAATTGAGCCGATAACAGATGCAAACGAAAAGGTTGTTTTGCTAACAATCGATGATGCTCCTGATCAACATGCACTTCAAATGGCTACAACACTAAAAGAACTAAAAGCACCTGCTATTTTCTTTGTAAATGGACATTTCCTAGACACACCTGAAGAAAAGGAAATAGTAAAAAAAATACACGAAATGGGTTTCTTAATTGGAAACCACACATACTCTCATAGTTCATTACCGGACTTAACACAAGAAGAACAAAAGGAAGAGATCCTTTCAATTAATAAAATTGTTGAAGAAGTAATTGGTGAAAAACCGAAGTTCTTTCGTGCACCTTTCGGACAAAATACCGATTTTAGTAAGGAGCTTGTTGCACAAGAAGGTATGATTTTAATGAATTGGACATACGGATATGATTGGGAAGCAAAGTATCAAACAAAAGAAGCATTGGCAGATATTATGGTTAATACTCCTTATTTAAATAATGGAGCAAATTTATTAATGCATGACCGTTCTTGGACGAATGAGGCTTTATCGGATATCGTAAACGGTTTACGAAAAAAAGGCTTTGAAATTGTAGATCCAGAGCTTATTCAAACAACTATATAAAGGTGCTATACGCTACACACATATTTCTATGAGTGTAGCTTTTTTGTTATAAATATAGTCATAATGAACAAATACTTCTGCATATATTACAGGTTATAAAAGAAATTACCCATATTAAAATAATTATGTCATACAATTTGGGCTTGATATATTAAATGTGTTATATTATTATAGATTCAAAGAGGTTAAAGCGCTTTCAATAAACATTGTGAAGGGGAGAGTAAAATGGGTACAATTATTTGTCAATCATGTTTAAACACAATTGAGCATTTTGAGGATGAAAAGGTATCAGTTTTATTTTCTAACTGTTGTAGCTGTGATCAAGATAAAGAAATAAATGACTAAATGATTGTTTTTAAAAGCAATCTATAAATAAGAATAAATAAGGTGTAGCCGAGGCGAAAACACGGCTACACCCTTTTTTTATCTAATTGCTCGATGTTCTGTTACAACCCTTAGATGTCGTAAATCAAAATCTTCCGGACCTTGAACAGGAAGCCCCGCTTCAATATTTGTTTGGATATAATCAATGTTTTCTTGTGTAATAATTTCACCTGGAATAAAGATAGGTATTCCAGGGGGATAAACCATGATGAATTCCGCAATGATTCTCCCAACTGATTGTTCAATTGGAATGACTTCGGTATCAGCATAAAACGCATCCCTTGGTGTAATAGACAAAACAGGAATATCCGGAAGTAGAACTTTGGTTTCTGTTATATTATGTTGCTTGCGTAGTTGTTGAGAAAGCTCCTCTAGTGCTTTAATTAGCATATCTCCTTCATACTCTGTATCTCCAGGAGTAATGATGCAAAGGATGTTATACAGATCTGACATCTCAACTTCTATGTTATAGGTCTCACGTAGCCATTTCTCCGCATCAAAACCAGTTATCCCTAGACTCTTTACCGAAATAATAAGCTTTGTAGGATCGAAATCATACGTTGCCTTAGTACCTAAAATTTCTTCTCCAACACAATGTAAACCCTCGATGCTATTTACCCTTTTTCTGATGCTTTGAGCAAGTTTTATCGTTTCTTCAATAAGAGCTTTTCCTTCTGTTGCAAGACGTTTTCTTGCAACATCTAGTGAAGCAAGAAGTAAGTATGATGTTGATGTTGTTGTAAGCATGCTTAATATCGTTTGAACACGTTTATGTGAAACATATTTACTCTTCAGATTTAGAATAGAACTCTGAGTCATCGATCCACCAAGCTTGTGAACACTTGTTGCAGCAAGGTCTGCACCCGCCTGCATAGCAGATAAGGGCAACTCGTCATGAAAATGTATATGAACTCCGTGTGCTTCATCAACTAGTACCGGTACATCATACGAATGTGCGATTTCAACAATCTTCTTTAAATCAGCTGAAATCCCAAAGTAGGTTGGATTGATCACAAGAACCCCTTTGGCGTCTGGATGCCTTTCTAATGCTTTGCTGACAGCATCTGTTGTAATTCCATGAGAAATTCCTAGGTTTTCATCCACTTCTGGATGAATAAATATAGGAGTAGCACCTGAAAAGACAACAGCTGACATTACGGATTTATGAACGTTCCTAGGAACAATAATTTTATCGCCTGGTCCACAAACGGACATAACCATTGCAATAATAGCTCCGCTCGTTCCTTGAACAGAGAAAAACGTGTAATCTGCTCCAAAAGCCTCTGCAGCTAAATCCTGGGCTTGCTTAATCATTCCTTTTGGCTGGTGCAAGTCATCTAATGGACCAATGTTGATAAGGTCAATAGACAAGGCATTTTCCCCAATAAAGTTACGAAACTCCGGGTCCATGCCAGCTCCCTTCTTATGACCAGGGATATGAAATTGTATTGGGTTTTTTTTGCTGTGTTCAACTATGCCGGTAAATAACGGCGTTTCTTTTTGAGACAACTCATTCGACACCTCTTTATAATGATTTCTAGTAGTTTTAGTAGATTAATTTCCTTATTATTCGCTTATCTAAACGTTGGTTTTATTCTACTTCAGACCTGAAAATTGTTTTTATGTACAAGACAATTCTCCAAGTGCTTCAATTAACAAATATAGCATTTAAGAAAATGAATGCAAAGTAACAAATGCCTATTCTTTAATCATTTTTTTCAAATGGAAAGGATTTTATGAATTTTCAAGAGAATTAGTCATTTAGGAGGGGATTATTATGAATTGGAAAACACGAATTACAGACCTATTAAAAATAGAATATCCGATTATTCAAGGTGGCTTAGCGCACCTGGCTTACTCTAATCTAGCAGCAGCTGTTTCAAATGCTGGAGGACTAGGTCAGATAACAGCTATGTCTATAAAAGATCCTGAAGAGCTACGAGGAGAGATACAACGAGTAAAAAAACTAACAGAAAAGCCGTTTGGAGTAAATTTTGCGATCGGACAACACGGTCGACCTTTTCAGGAACATGTGCAGGTCGCGATAGAGGAAGAAGTTCCTGTTGTTTCCGTTACAGGTGGAAATCCAACACCATTATTTGAACAATTAAGAGATGTGGATATTAAAAAGCTTGTCCTTGTTGCAGCAAAGCGTCAGGCAATAAAAGCAGAACAACTTGGTGCAGACGCCGTTATGGTAGTCGGTCAGGAGGGAGGCGGACATTTAGGGAAGGATGATATTGGTACATTTGTTCTTATCCCACAAGTAGTAAATGCTGTATCCATACCTGTTATTGCTTCTGGTGGTATAGGTGATGGCCGGGGGTTGATGGCAGCTCTAAGTTTGGGAGCAGAAGGGATTGAAATGGGCACTCGTTTTATAGCAACAAAAGAATGTGTGCATGCGTCCGATTCTTATAAGCAAGCATTGATTCAAGGGAACGAAAATGATACTGTAATTATAAAACGCTCACTTGGTGCTCCAGCAAGAGCAATTTCAAATAATTGGACTGAACAGATATTAGATCTTGAAAAAAATGGTACTGGTTATGAAGAGATGAAGGAGTATATAAGTGGAGAGGCAAACCAACGTTACATAGAAGGAAAGTTAGAAGAGGGCTTTGGTTGGGCTGGTCAAATTATGGGTCTTATACAAGATATCCCGTCGGTTGATGAGCTGTTTAAACGTATGATTCTTGAAGGAGAAACAATACGTCAAAAATGGTCATAATAGAAGTAGATAGAGAGTAGGAGTTGAACAAAATGGACTATCAATATCCCTTTTCAATAGATTGGTCAAAGCAAGAAATTATTGATGTTATTTCTTTTTTTCAGACCATTGAAAAAGCATATGAAAAAGGTGTTCAAAGAGATGAATTAATGAATTCGTACAGAAGGTTTAAAGAAATTGTCCCAAGTAAAAGTGAAGAAAAGAAAATTTGTAATGAATTTGAGGAATCAAGTGGATATAGTTCCTATCATGCTGTAAAAAAAATGAAGGATTCAGACGAATCAATAATAAAAATGTAATAAAAAAACGAGAGTATTTTTTATAAATATTCTCGTTTTTTTTAGATAGAATAAGATTTTTGGTCTACGACAGTCGATGATGCTAGGCATTTTCCAACAAAAAATAGGTACCAATACATGTTACATCGCTCACTTACATGGAGGAAAATTATATAGGTGTATGTTCTGCTAGAATGACTACTAGCAGTATATAGGTTGTATAGTATAAGCAAGAACGCTTAGTCAAAGAAAAAGCTCATTCTGATTATTATCATGGAAGTGACTTTGCATGCGTTATAAAAGCATTATTTATACGTAGCGGACATTTAATGCGTTATATTGCTTAAAATCATCAATTTCTATGAGTAAGCGGACATTTGTTCCGTTATTCCCTCATAATCTCAGGATAATGTCCGATACTTGTGTTAATAACGGAATAGATGTCCGAGAACATCATATAAATTCGTTTTTTTCAAAATTAACGGAATAAATGTCCTGTTGCAATTCCTTCTTCTTTATTTTCAACCAACAAAGAATCGAATACACATATTGTCCTTCTCATTTAGTTATTTACCACCATTCGCCATTATATTGCACACGTAAGAATTAACTACCTTCTGTCAATGTTTACCCCATCTTGTAAAGGGGTAATAATGTTTCAAACGTATTCTCGATGGTTTTAATGGTTTCATTGCCATTCATCTTTATCGCAGTGTCTCGGTCAATATGTACACCGCAAAGAATTTCAGCTTTTTTAACATTTTGTAAACGTTGAATTAACAAACTAAACTCCTCTTCAGTCATATCTGAAAATGTTGTAGCGCCAGGTTTTGTATGATCACCGGACCATACAAAATCTCCAGGAATTTGTTGTCTAATCTGTTTTATATTTTTTTCAAATGCTTTACCGAACTGCTCCTTATTTGGAGCTTCATAAATTAGTGCAAACCATATGAACACATGTGTCTCCCATAGACCGATTTGGAAATGTGGATGTTTTTTATATCCACGGTTATTGTTTGCAAAAGCAACCCAAGTATCATCAGGAGGGTTAACCGATCTTCTAGCATGCTTTGCGACATGGAAGAACATCTCATCACCTGTCATTGTGCTTAAGGTCGGAGCAAATTGCTCTCCTAATAATTCTAGCTTTGGTCTAACGATCGATTTTATAGCATCCATTCTATTGTCGAGACCGTCTATTGTAAAAAGGTCAAAGTCTTTTTCTGTAAATCCAGTAAACGCCATAATCTTCCTCCTCATTAAAACTGATTGCACCTATTTTAGCATATCTCGACATTTTTTATGAAATATCTTGATTGGTTGGCAATGATTTTATAAAAGAACACATCGTTAAAAAATGGGTAGGTGAAAGCACATTTTAGTTGCGATTATGAAAGCCTATTCATATAATGTAATAAACAATTATCTAAATATTTTGATAGTACTATACCTGAAAGGAGTGTATTGTCAATGAAGCAAGTTATGAACACTTCCAAAAGTAAAGACCTTCGACAACAGCGATTAGCAGTTCTGAGGCTTGAACTGGACTATGAACTAGCTGTTTTGTTCGAGGCAATGCAAGACAAAAATGAGGAACTTCAGGTGAAATCAAAAGAGAAATTAACAAAGATTCGAGAAGAATTAGTTAGAATGAAAGCCATATAATACGTTGTGAAACCGTTGATGTCTTAGAATAGTAATACGAAAAGGATGTCTCATTACTTTGTAGTGTGAGGCATCCTTTTTTAGATGTTTCATTCGGACTATAGGCTCAAAACTTGAATCGTTCTGGGTAATCCTTTAATCTATAAAACAAGAGAAACACGATTAATGAGAATACATAAAGCATTGTGAATACATCCATCATATCGTTAAAAGTAATGGAGGATAGAAATATGACAAATTGGAAAGAAGTCGATGATAATATTAAGCATTGGATTAAAGAAGCTGGTACTAAAATTCGGCAATCCTTTGAAACAGAATTAACGATACAAACAAAATCAAACCGTAATGACCTTGTAACGAATATAGATAAAGAAACAGAACAGTATTTTATTGGAAAAATTAGAAGAGAATACCCAAATCATCAAATATTAGGTGAGGAAGGCTACGGAGATCAGCTTCAATCTTTAGATGGTACCACTTGGATTATTGACCCTATCGATGGCACAATGAACTTTATTCATCAACAAAGAAATTTTGCTATCTCAATCGGTATTTATCATGATGGGGTAGGAATACTTGGGTACATCTATGATATTGTGCATGATGAATTGTATCATGCCAAAAAAGGTGAAGGTGCGTTTATGAATGAAATTAAACTTTCACCTTTACCATCAGTTACGATTCAAGACGCTATTATTGCTTTGAATGCGACTTGGGTCACAGAAAATAACCGGATTGACCCTAAGATATTGGCACCACTTGTAAAAGATGTTCGTGGAACAAGATCCTATGGTTCAGCAGCATTGGAGATGGCCTACGTAGCTTCTGGAAGATTAGACGCATACATTACAATGCGATTAGCTCCCTGGGATATCGCAGCTGGAAAGGTTATTATAGAAGAACTCGGGGGAACAGTAACCAATTTAAAAGGTGAACCATTAAACCTTCTTGAAAAAAGCCCAATATTTGCCTCTAAACCTGGATTACATGAATTAATACTGAAAAAATACTTACATAAGCTTGTTTAATAAATATAAAAGCAGTGGGAATCCCACTGCTTTTACAAATTCAGTAAACAATCTATGATGACGATCATCATGCTTTATGGAACTATCTACCTACATTACTGAGCTGCTTGGAACGACAGGGTGCTTCGATCCTGCTTGGTTTAACAGCCTGTTGCAAACATGCACACTGGAGTGGAAAGTACCTGTTCATCAGCAACATTGTTCTCATAGAGTCTACTTATAATTTTCCTTCTTCACGATATTTCTTTTTCGTTTTAAATCCAAACCCCATTACAACGAATAAAGCCGCAATACTAATAAACGCAATCAAGAAACTAGAAAAACTAATCGCAACTCCAATCCCCATTATTGATAGTGCAGCTAATAGTGCATACATAACAAAAATCCATTTTATATCCTTCATAATTAATTTCCTCCGTCTACAATTTTGTATTTTTCTATAAGTAAGGTAACATAGGATTGAAAAAAACAGTAACCATTTTAGAAAATAGCTAGTATGTTTCTAGCGGAATGAGTAGCAATAAAGCTGTTTTCTCTCATTTTACATAATTTTAATAGGGTTTTCTATATTGTATATGATATAATGATTTAGTTGTTAAGAGAAGGAAATCCTTTTAATGGTTAGACAAAGACCTAATATTCAGGAGTGGAAAAATGAAACTAAGAAATGATTTACGAAATATTGCCATTATTGCCCACGTTGACCACGGTAAAACAACTCTAGTAGATGAGCTATTAAAGCAATCTGGAACATTCCGTGCCAACGAACAAGTCGACGAAAGAGCGATGGATTCAAATGACCTAGAAAGAGAACGTGGTATTACAATTTTAGCAAAAAATACTGCGATTCAATATAAAGATTCAAAAATTAATATCCTTGATACACCTGGACATGCTGACTTCGGTGGAGAAGTTGAGCGTATTATGAAAATGGTAGATGGAGTGTTACTTGTTGTTGATGCATATGAAGGATGTATGCCACAAACTCGTTTCGTTCTAAAAAAAGCATTAGAGCAAAAATTAACACCAATCGTAGTAGTTAATAAAATTGACAAGGATTCTGCAAGACCTGAAGAGGTTATTGATGAAGTATTAGAATTATTCATTGAATTAGATGCAAATGATGAACAACTTGAATTCCCTGTTGTCTATGCTTCTGCTATCAATGGTACAGCTAGTCTTGATCCAGATCCTTCAAACCAAGATGAGAACATGCAATGCTTATATGAGTCAATTATTGAGCACATTCCTGCGCCTGTTGATAATAGTGAAGAAGGTTTGCAGTTCCAAGTTGCACTTCTAGACTATAACGACTATGTAGGTAGAATTGGAATTGGACGTGTATTTAGAGGAACAATGACGGTAGGTCAACAAGTATCTCTAATGAAATTAGACGGTACAGTTAAGAATTTCCGTGTTACCAAAATATTTGGTTTCTTAGGATTAAAACGAGTTGAAATTCAAGAAGCACATGCGGGAGATTTGATTGCAGTTTCTGGTATGGAGGACATTAACGTAGGTGAAACAGTTTGTCCAATTGACCAGCAAGATCCACTTCCAGTATTACGTATTGATGAGCCGACGCTTCAAATGACATTCGCTGTTAACAACAGTCCTTTTGCTGGTCGTGAAGGGAAATATGTAACGTCAAGAAAAATTGAAGAACGCTTACTAGCTCAACTTCAAACTGACGTTAGTTTACGAGTTGAAGAAACAGACTCACCGGATGCATGGATTGTATCAGGACGTGGAGAGCTTCATCTTTCAATCTTAATTGAGAACATGCGCCGTGAAGGATATGAACTTCAAGTTTCAAAGCCAAAGGTTATTATCAGAGAAATTGATGGAGTGAAATGTGAACCAGTTGAGAGAGTTCAAATTGATATTCCAGAAGAATATATGGGTGGAGTTATTGAGTCTCTTGGAACACGAAAAGGTGAAATGCTAGATATGGTCAACAATGGTAATGGTCAAGTTCGTCTAGTATTCTTAATTCCTGCACGTGGATTAATTGGATACTCTACTGAGTTTATGTCGATTACTCGTGGATTCGGTATCATTAACCATACATTTGATAGCTATCAGCCTATGCAAAAAGGACGTGTAGGTGGACGCCACCAAGGTGTTATCGTATCAATGGAAACAGGCAAGGCAACAACATATGGTATTATGGGAGTAGAAGACCGAGGAACAATCTTCGTTGAACCAGGTACTGAAATCTACGCTGGTATGATTGTTGGAGAGCATACACGTGAAAATGATATTACGGTAAACTTAACGAAAATGAAACAAGCGACAAACGTACGTTCAGCTACTAAGGATCAAACTGTTACAATTAAAAAGCCACGTATTATGTCTCTTGAGCAATCACTTGAATATTTAAATGATGATGAGTATTGTGAAATTACACCTGAGTCTATTCGTCTTCGTAAAAAGATTTTAGATAAAAACGAGCGTGAAAGAGTAGCTAAGAAGCAAAAATTAGCTGAAATGGAACAGTAAAAAAAGGAGGGGACCGAAATGGATGTGACGGAACGTTTATCCTTTTTCGCATCCCTGTATCGGGTAGAGGAAAATCCTGATCTAGGAATGTGGTTGCTATATCTAACCATTATTGCATTGTCTATACTTGTGTATAAGTTAGGTTTTGCGAAAAAACTTCCTGTAATGAAATCCATAGTAATATACTTGTTCTTAATTATTGGATGTACGATTTTAACGTTCTTAGGAATATTTCTACCGGTAGCGGAGGGTTTAGTCGTTGCAGCCTTAATTCTTATTATCTATAAGATTCGTTTAAGAAACGAACAAAGAAATCAAACGTCTTAGAGTCTATACTTATAAGACAAAATAAAAGGGTGCCTAAGTTGTGATCTTTCACTTCTAGGCTACCCTTTTTTATTTTGATTTTGATGAGTGACAGCTGGTTGATATTTGAAAAGTTTGTAAATGATCGGAAGGCTGACCGCATACACTATATGACCTATAGTCCAAAGAGAGAGGGCCAAATAGTTATGAACAGATGGGACTTCTTTAACCGCTACTATCGATAACGGGAAGAAAAGAAAAATAGTGGGGATTGTGAGTAAGAAAGAAAGCCCCCAAATCCCTTTTACCTTTAAGAGCACTTTATGTATAGCAGCTAGAAAAGTAAAAAGGAGACCGATTGCAATGGATACGAATAAATGGAAGGCAAACTCAATCCATTCTGGCCATGATATGGTGCCAATAATAGGAATGAAGTCAATATTTAATAACAGTGTATAAACCTTTTCATCAGTAAGTATTTCTAGCCACTTCAAGAAAAACCCTAATAATAATCCGGATAGTACACCTACTAAAGTGCCGACCATGTATTTATTAGAAATCATCTTGTACCTTTGGAGAGCGATATAGTTTGAAATTTCCAGTATCCATCCTTTGTTGCGTACGTTCAGCAATTCTTTCATTGCATGCCTCGCACATATACGTATGGATGGGACGATTTCTCAGTCTTTTTGCTTGTAGTGTATCGTCATTTATTGATTCAATTTTATCGCATAAAGAGCACTTAACTCTCAAAAAAATCACCTCGCTTACATAACTAGTATATCATTTAATAAAAGGAACCGCCTCTTATTCTTGCTTTAACTTTTTGTTTAAAACACATTGTAGTATAATAAATTTGGATAAGGAGGGATTGTATGGCAAATCGAGTAGAACCAACGTTAACACCTGCTTTATTTGAAACCCTTCAAGCAGAACGGTTTGTAACATTGTCTACCATTGATTATGAAACTGGTGGTCCAAATGTATGTGCAATATCTTGGATTGTGGCAGAGAATGAGTCTTCTTTACTTTTTGCTGTAGAGAAAAAATCTCGAGTTATTGAAAATATAAAAAAGAATGCACTTGTTGTCGTCACGCTTATTGCTAACGAATCAACTTATGCCATCAGTGGCAAAGGGTCTTTAGTTTCTAATGATCTTGAAGGTATCCCTTTGAAACTTTCACTAGTTAAAATTCACATTCAAGATGTTCGTGATGTCATGTTTTATGGTTCAAAGATTGCAACAGAGCCTTCTTATGAAAAAACGTATGATAAACATGCAGCTGAGCGGCTAGATCAGCAAGTGATAAAAGCCATGAAAAAAGCGTAGTGCGAACTGTGCTTATTTTCATGGCTTTTCTATTTTGAAACCTGTTTTTGAAAGAAATCAGGTGGATACAGCCTTTTTAACAGAGCTTAATCCATATGATTTTGAGATTGGTCTTGTTGTTGTTGATCGAGTTGTTGTGATTGACCTTTGTTTAATTGCTGTTTCTGTTGTTCCGGTACTTCTTCGGGATTTGTGTTCTGTAGTGTCTTCGGTATTTCGGGAATCAAACGACCGGCGATATCTGATAGTTCATTCATAATCCCTTGAATAGGCTGACCATTTTCAATATCATCGCCAATTTCTTGGAGACGCGCATAAAAATCAGGGTCGGCAACAACAATTGCTTCCGCTCCATATGGATCTTCTTTTAGTGTCTCAGCGACAGTGTACTTAATTGTACCTACTTGTGAACGTTCTACATTTTCTTCTACGTCAATTCCAACAAACGCAAAGTTACCAAGTACTACTGCTGTTGCATCTTTAACATTTGGAACTTTCGATGCAAGATCTGCTAAATGCTCAGAAATTTCTTGACCTTCTTCTCTGTTAACTTGCTCAATATTACTATCTCGAACACGAATCAAATCTTCATTATTATTGGCGTTATTTTGAGCTGTATCATTGTTTCCATACTGATTAATATTATTACCACATGCTGTAATAACAAGGATAATGGACATTATTGAGAGGAAACGTTTCATTAGCAATACCTCCTAGATAGTATGAATATCACTTCTTATTGTGTAAAATTCTTCTATCTTTATACGTTTATTCATATATTTTAAAAACGGGCCGTCCTAATGTAGGTTCCAGGGATTAACTGAATGTAATAGGTCTACATACAATGGTAATAGAAATTAGGAGCAGGAGGCATCGATTTGAAGAAAATTTATGTAATAGATACCAATGTCTTGTTACAGGATCCACAAGCGATTTTTTCTTTCCAGGATAATGAAGTCGTCATTCCAGCAGTGGTACTAGAAGAGGTTGATTCTAAAAAACGATATATGGATGAAATAGGTAGAAATGCAAGACAAGTATCAAAGCTTATCGATCAATTAAGGCAAGATGGAAAGCTTCACGAAAGCATTCCTCTCTACAATGGTGGAACCTTACGAATTGAATTAAACCACCGATCCTTTCATCAGCTACAAGAGATCTTTGTTGAGAAAACGAATGATAATCGAATACTGGCAGTAGCAAAAAATCTTTCCTTAGAAGAACAGGCAAAAGAAAATGGGAAAGCAGTTATCTTAGTTAGTAAAGATACACTAGTTCGAGTAAAAGCAGATGCGCTTGGCTTACAAGCTGAGGACTTTTTAAGTGATAGAGTCATTGAGGTTAATGACATATACACAGGGTTTTTAGAACTCTATATTCAGCGAGAATGGCTTGACCAATTTTATGAAAATGGTGAACTTCAGTTAAACGATATTACGAATGAACGATTATATTCAAATCAATTTCTTATTATGAAAGATGCATTGGGAAGTTCTGCTTCAGCATTAGGAGTAATAGATGGAAGTGGAAAAAAGGTAAAGAAGCTAATCTATGATCAAGAGCATATTTGGGGAATAAAGCCTAGAAATGTTCAGCAAACAATGGCTACAGAATTACTATTAAGAGAAGATATTCCTCTAGTGACAATGGTCGGAAAAGCAGGGACAGGAAAAACGTTACTAGCCCTTGCAGCGGGATTACTTCAAACAGAGGATGATAAAAAATATAATAAATTGTTGGTTGCAAGACCAATTGTACCAGTTGGAAAGGATATCGGTTATTTACCAGGCGAAAAACAAGAAAAGCTTAGACCGTGGATGCAACCAATTTATGATAATCTTGAATTTCTGTTTAATGTGAAAAAACCTGGAGAAATTGATAATATTTTAGCTGGACTAGGTTCAATAGAAGTAGAGGCATTAACCTATATTCGTGGTAGAAGTATTCCAGACCAATTCATCATTATTGATGAAGCCCAGAACTTAACAAAGCATGAGGTGAAAACAATCTTAACACGTGTTGGTGAGAGAAGTAAGATTGTTTTGATGGGGGATCCTGCTCAAATTGATCATCCTTATTTAGATGAGTATAATAATGGTCTAACATATGTGGTTGAAAAGTTTAAAGAACAGAAGATGGCTGCACATGTACGACTATTAAAGGGTGAACGTTCAGGTCTTGCACAGCTTGCAGCGGACTTACTATAATGCAAACACAATTATAAGATATGAAAACGCCGGTTCAAGTGTGACAGAACCGGCGTTATTTTATGACCTATATGATGTTGAATCCTTTAACGTGCGTGATAGGATTTTCTTTGTTAGAACCGTCTCCATAGTAGACATGGATTGGACCATCCTCTTTTAGTGGTTTTCCATTAAGTGAAAATCCAAGAACTATATTACATGCGTCCTCTAGAGACACAGTTATAGGTTCTTCTGTTGTTTCAATCATAACAGATGTAGCACCTTCTAATATTTCTGCATTTTCAAGAAATGGCTTTAACGGAATCCCAAATGTACCTGTTAAAACCTTTTCTTTTTCGTATTTTTTTTCTGTTTTCAATGTAGGTGGATAAGTAGCACCTTCTTGAATCTCGCGTGACCAATGTTTTGAGGTTTCCTCGATATACTTTTCTAATTGATCCTCTTCTACCGCTTCTTGCTCAAAGTATGTTGTTAGATCTATTTTTCGATCATCAAAGATCCATACACCTGAATCAAGTGTAATAGAAAATTTCACTTTCCCTTTAATAGGAATTATACTTTCCATGCGTTTCACCCCTTATTCTAGCATCGGTTACTAGTATATCTCTTCTGGTACTCCTTGTCACATTAGGCGTTTATCTCTGTACCATCTCGTTAAAAATACTTATAGAAATGCTAAGGAGGAAAATCATTGGATCAAGTGAATAAAGAGGAACTAATGAAATTAGTAGAAAAAGCAAGGCCATACTCGACGAATGGAAAGCTTATTGATTATATCCCGGCACTTAGAACGGAAAACATTGATGATTTAGCAATCTCAATTTATTTTCTGGATGGATCGTTTTACTATGCAGGCGATTATTTAAAACCTTTTACATTACAAAGTATTTCCAAAGTAATTGCTTTGGCATATGTGTTAATAGAACATGGAGAAGAGCAGGTATTTTCCAAGGTTGGAATGGAGCCTACAGGTGATCCCTTTAACTCCATTGCGAAACTAGAAACAAATAAGCCTAACAAGCCGCTTAATCCCATGATTAATGCAGGTGCACTTGCTGTAACAAATTTAATTATTGGAAAGAATTTAGAAGATAAGTGGAATAGGTTTGCTTCTTTTGTAGGCAAGCTTACGAAAAGTCCCATTTCGTATAATCAAACGGTTTCAAACTCTGAGTTTGAAACTGCCTTTTTAAATCGTTCATTATGCTACTTTTTGAAGCAGTATGGATATGTGCAAGGGGATATAGAGGACTTACTTGCACTTTATACTCGTCAATGTGCTACAGAAATGAATTGTAAGGATCTAGCTAGAGTAGGTGCTGTATTTTCGAATGATGGATGTGACCCTAATACAGGCGAATGCTACATCCCGAAAAATATTGCACGTATTTGCAAAACATTTATGGTGACTTGTGGAATGTACAACGCATCAGGAGAGTTTGCCATAAAGGTTGGAATACCTGCAAAAAGTGGTGTTTCTGGAGGGATCATGGGATCAGTCCCGGGGAAATGTGGAATCGGTATTTATGGTCCATCATTAAATGAAATTGGAAACAGCATCGCCGGGATAAAGCTATTAGAAATGCTATGTGAAAAATATGATTGGAGTATTTTCTAAAATTGTGTGAATTCAACGTAAATAGTTTCTAACAAAGACGTTTTAGTTACTAATAACCCTTGCATTTTCCCCTTTTTAACGATAAAATTTTAAGATAAGAATGCTATTCGACCGGAAGAAATGGGGGGATCAATGTGGCGTCTAATACGACTATTAACCATCGAGAGAAAGCCTATGAACTATTAAAGGCAGACGCAGAAAAGATTTTACAGCTTATTAAGGTTCAAATGGATAATTTAACGATGCCCCAATGTCCTCTTTATGAGGAAGTATTGGATACCCAAATGTTCGGATTATCACGTGAAATTGAATTTGCGGTCCGTCTGGAGCTTGTGGATGAAAAGGATGGTAAGGAGCTAATAGACTCATTAGAAAGAGAGTTATCTGCTCTGCATGAGGCATCTACAAAAAAGTAGAATAATTATAGCAACTCAAACAATAAAAAAGCTACCTATTGTTTGAGTTTTTTTGTTAAGTATAAGAGGTTTTTCTAAATAACGTATCGAAATTGTTTATAAAAAGGGATAGGAAGAGACTATGTTTAAAAAAATATTTAGATCCTACGATTATTCATTAATTGCTATTTATTTATTTCTCTGTTTATTTGGTCTTGTAATGGTCTATAGCGCAAGTATGGTCACTGCCGTTGAAAACCATGAAGTAAATAGTAACTTTTTTTACTTGAAACAATTAAAAAATCTTATCATTGGTTTTATTGCCTTTACTTTAGCGGCAATATTTCCTTATAAAGCATTTCAAATTAATAAGATTCTCATTACAATGTTAGTGGGAATCGTGGGGCTTCTCTTCTCCGTTCACTTGTTTGGTTACGAGGTAAACAACGCACAAAGTTGGATTAACTTAGGATTTATCCAGCTACAACCTTCAGAATTTGCAAAACTATCTGTCATCATATACTTGTCAGCTGTATATTCTAAAAAACAAGACTACATCGATAGTTTTAATAAGGGAATAATGCCACCACTTGTAATCTTGATTGGTATTTGTCTACTCGTTATGACCGAGCCTGATTATGGAACTGCTGGGATTATTATGGTTATTGGGTTTATTATCATTGTATGTTCAGGTATAACCTTAAAGACATTTGCAAAACTAGTAGGAGTAGGAGTGGGAGTATTAATAGTATTCTCTCCATTTATCTATTTCTTAAAGGACGAGATTTTTTCGGAAGTACGAGTAAGTAGGATTAACTCTTATCTTTCTCCATTTGACTATATCCAAACAAGTGGATATCAGCTTGTAAACTCGTATTACGCTATAGCTTCAGGTGGAGTGAAAGGCTTGGGATTGGGGAAAAGTGTCCAAAAATTAGGTTATTTACCAGAAGCACATACAGATTTTATCATGGCCATCATTGCAGAAGAGCTAGGTGTTTTAGGAGTTTTGTTTGTTCTAATCGGATTGAGCTATATTGTGTTAAAAGGAATTTATATTGGAGTAAAGTGTAAAAACCCTTTTGGTTCAATGTTAGCTATAGGGATATCTAGTCTAATCGGTCTTCAAGCCTTTATTAATCTCGGAGGTGTATCTGGCTTAATTCCGATAACTGGTGTTCCTTTGCCATTTGTTAGCTATGGGGGGTCATCCTTACTTGTACTATCATTAGCAATGGGACTCTTAGTAAATGTCTCGATGTTTGTTAAATACGAAGAAAAATATAAAAGTAAGAAGGAAAATAGTCATACTACGTCGAATGTTAATAATGAGAAGGTTTATAATATTCGTACATTTTAGTGAAATATGTTAATGTAAATAGAGGGACTGACCCTAAGATACAGATCCATCTTCTGGGACAGCCCCTTTTATTGTTTTTAATTATTGGACACTGTTAAGTGAAAACGTTTATAAATTGAGCGAGGATTCAAATGACTTATAGGTGATACTAAATCCGATAAGTGTATGAATCTACTCAAGATGGAGATGTGAACTCATGGCAGAGTCTAATAGAAAAATGTGTCAGAAAAATCAAAAATCAATCATGATTTACAAGAGGGAGAGGATGAAATGAGCTTTCAGAAAGTTCTTGTTGCGAATCGTGGAGAAATTGCCATTCGTGTATTCAGAGCATGTACAGAATTAAATATTCGCACAGTAGCTATTTACTCAAAAGAGGATTTAGGATCATATCATCGATACAAAGCAGATGAGGCCTACTTAGTTGGAGAAGGTAAAAAACCGATTGATGCCTATTTAGATATTGAAGGAATTATTGCCATCGCCAAAAAAGCTGACGTTGATGCGATTCACCCAGGTTATGGGTTCCTATCAGAAAATATAAATTTTGCAAAACGTTGTGAAGAAGAGGGGATTACATTTATTGGGCCCCAGACGAAGCATCTTGATATGTTTGGAGATAAAGTAAAGGCAAGAGAGCAAGCACAAC
Source organism: Rossellomorea marisflavi (assembly GCA_003667865.1). GTDB lineage: Bacteria > Bacillota > Bacilli > Bacillales > Bacillaceae_B > Rossellomorea > Rossellomorea marisflavi_C. The sequence goes on from CP033051.1 coordinate 2,872,271, forward strand.
TTGCCAATATTCCAGTAATCCCTGGAAGTGATGGTCCTGTTACATCATTAGAAGAAGTGATTGGATTTGGGAAAACACATGGTTTTCCAATAATAATTAAAGCGGCTCTAGGTGGCGGAGGCCGTGGAATGAGAATCGTTAGAAATCTGGAAAGCTTAAAAGAAGCTTATGAAAGAGCAAAATCAGAAGCTAAAGCTGCATTTGGAAATGATGAAGTATACGTTGAAAAATTTATAGAAAACCCTAAGCATATTGAGGTTCAAATCCTAGGAGACAACCAAGGAAATATCATTCATTTATATGAAAGAGATTGTTCTATTCAGAGACGGCACCAAAAGGTTGTTGAAATTGCTCCAAGTGTCTCTTTAAGTGATGATTTAAGAGAACGAATTTGTCAATCAGCAGTTCAATTAATGGATAATGTACAATACATTAATGCTGGGACAGTAGAATACTTAGTTTCTGGTGATGAATTTTACTTCATTGAAGTAAATCCACGTGTTCAGGTAGAACACACCATTACAGAAATGATTACAGGTGTAGACATCGTTCAGACACAAATTTTATTAGCGCAAGGACATTCTTTACATAGTGATGTAGTGGGGATTCCAGTGCAAGAGGAAATCCATACAAATGGATATGCAATCCAATCTCGTGTTACAACAGAAGATCCATTAAATAACTTTATGCCAGATACAGGTAAGATCATGGCCTATCGTTCTGGTGGAGGATTTGGAGTAAGGTTAGATGCAGGAAACGGATATCAAGGTGCCGTCATTACACCTTATTACGACTCGCTTCTTGTAAAACTTTCTACATGGGCTTTAACATTTGAACAGGCTGCTTCAAAAATGGTTCGGAACCTTCAAGAGTTTCGTATAAGAGGAATTAAAACGAACATCCCTTTCCTAGAGAATGTTGTAAAGCATGAAAATTTTTTAAGTGGGGAATACAGTACAGCATTTATTGATACAACACCTGAACTTTTTATCTTCCCTAAAAGAAAAGACCGCGGAACAAAAATGTTAACCTATATTGGAAATGTAACCGTAAATGGTTTTCCAGGTGTAGAAAAAAGAAAGAAACCGGTTGTTAATAAACCAAGAATCCCGACAGTAGATTCTACAGCACCAATCAATTCCGGTACGAAACAAATTCTAGATCAACATGGTGCCGATGGTCTGGTGAAATGGCTGAAAGAACAGAAGGAAGTATTAATAACAGACACTACGTTCCGTGATGCGCATCAATCTTTATTAGCTACTAGATTGCGTACAAATGATTTAAAAACTATTTCAGAGGCATCAGCTCATTTGCTACCAAATCTATTCTCATTTGAAATGTGGGGTGGGGCAACTTTCGATGTAGCCTATCGCTTCTTAAAAGAAGACCCATGGAATCGTTTGTTAACACTAAGAGAACGAATCCCGAATGTGTTATTTCAAATGCTTCTACGTGGATCGAACGCAGTAGGGTACAAAAATTACCCAGATAATGTTATTCGAGAATTTGTTGAAAAATCGGCACTTGCAGGGATCGACGTTTTCCGTATTTTTGATAGTTTGAACTGGGTTAAAGGAATGGAAGTGGCAATTGATGCTGTTCGTCAAACAGGCAAGATTGCAGAAGCTTCTATTTGCTATACGGGAGATATTGATGATCCGACAAGAACGAAGTATGATATCCAGTATTATAAGAACATAGCTAAAGAACTTGAAGCTCAAGGAGCACATATTCTAGCTATTAAGGATATGGCAGGTTTATTAAAGCCACAGTCAGCGTATCGTCTAATATCTGAATTGAAAGAAACAACTAATTTACCGATTCACCTTCATACTCACGATACAAGCGGTAATGGAATTTACACATATGCTAGGGCTGTTGAAGCAGGTGTAGATATTGTAGACACTGCTTTAAGTTCGATGTCAGGATTAACTTCTCAACCTAGTGCAAGTACCCTATATTATGCTCTACAGGGAACAGATCGAAAACCTTCAATTGAAGTTGAATCGCTAGAAGCCCTTTCTCATTATTGGGAAGATGTACGTAAATATTATGTTGATTTTGAGAGTGGCATGATGTCGCCGCATTCTGAAGTATATCAACATGAAATGCCGGGTGGTCAATATAGTAACCTCCAACAACAAGCTAAAGCCGTCGGTCTTGGAAGTCGCTGGGATGAAGTGAAAGATATGTATTCAAGAGTGAATAAACTTTTCGGTGATATCGTAAAAGTAACTCCTTCCTCTAAAGTAGTTGGGGATATGGCACTATTTATGGTCCAAAACGATCTGGATGAGAATGATGTTATAGAAAAAGGGGAATCTATTGATTTCCCAGACTCAGTCGTTGAGCTATTTGAAGGCTATTTAGGTCAACCTTATGGTGGGTTCCCTAAAGAGCTACAACAAGTTATCCTAAAGGGGAAACAGCCACTTACAGTTAGACCAGGAGAACTTCTCGATGATGTTGATTTTGAAAGCCTAAAAGCAACCTTATTTAAAGAAATTGGACGTCAAGTTACAAGCTTTGATGCATTAGCTTATGCATTGTATCCAAAGGTATATATGGACTATATAAAAACTGTAGAACAATTTGGAGATGTCTCTGTCCTTGACACACCAACCTTCTTATATGGAATGAGGCTAGGTGAAGAAATCGAAGTGGAAATTGAGACTGGTAAAACACTTATTGTGAAATTAGTTTCAATTGGTGAGGCACAAGCTGATGGTACAAGAGTTGTATATTTTGAATTAAACGGTCAACCTCGTGAGGTTGTCATTAAAGACGAAAGTGTTAAAGCAACTGTAGCTACAAAAGTTAAAGCAGATTCGAAAAATGAAAGCCATATTGGAGCGTCTATGCCAGGGACAGTAATTAAAGTTCTTGCGAATAAAGGAGAGCAAGTAGAAAGAGGAGATCATCTACTAATTACAGAAGCCATGAAAATGGAAACAACTGTGCAAGCTCCATTCTCCGGAATTGTAAAAGAAATTTATGTTAAAGATGGAGAGGCTATATCACCAGGAGATCTTTTAATAGAGCTTCAGAAGTCATAACACCTAAATGAATTTACTCTAGAGTACTAAAAGGGACGTTTCCCTCAAATAATATAAGCTAAGTACAAAAAAGAGAACCTTCTGGAAGTCATTCCAGAAAGGTTCTCTTTTTAATTCTTAATTTGACTTCGTGAAGCCAGAAGAATAAAGTAACATAAAAGACCGAATAAACATGAGATGATTAGAGCATGAATTAAAGCAAGAGCTAGATTTAATCTTGTTAGAACAACTAGTGCACCTGATAAAACTTGAAGGCTAACAAGTGTAAACGCAATGATCCATCCCCAATACAGAACCTTTTGATGTTTGTGATGCTTTATAGCTATATAGGTGATATAAGCAATCCAAATAAAAATTAATCCTGCAGCAGTACGATGCCCCATTTGAATCCATTCATACATATTTGTAGGTAGTGAAGGATTATCATTAACACATAATGGCCAATCTCGACATACTAAACTAGCATTTGTATGTCTTACTAGAGCACCTGTGTAAACAACTAGATAACTATAAATGGTTACACCAAAAATGTGAAATTTCATTCTTTTATTCATTACAATTGTTCGTGCATCAAATTTTTGATCTACTTCAAAAATAAGAAGTGTCAATAATAAGACTGAAGCGAAAGAAATTAGGGAGATACCAAAATGAATGGCTAACACAAAATCATTCTGTCCCCACATTACAGCGGCTGCTCCAATTAGTGCTTGGAGCAGTAAAAATGAGAAAGACAAAATAGAAAGGAATTTTGTTTCTCTTTTATGACCAATCGATCGCCAAGACCAAATAGATAATGCTAATACTAGTAATCCCACTCCACCAGATACTACTCTATGAGCAAGTTCTACTACTAGTTCAAATGTAATATTACTAGGAATTAATTCTCCATGACATAATGGCCAGGAACGACCGCAACCCATACCAGATTCAGTCTTTGTAACTAATGCTCCACCTAGTAAGACAAAAAGCATACCAAGTGTTGTTAGAACAGATAACCATTTTAATCCTTTATGCAATTTATACACCTTCTTATATTTAGAACATCTTAAAACTTTTATACTATAAAAATATAATGATACTTTTAAGATGATACCGAAATAAAATTGAAAAGACAACCGATAAATTGTTACAGTTTTTACAATGTTATTAACAATTTTAAATTCCAATCCTAGTAATTCATTTCCATTCCAAATTATATGGCAACCTCGTTCTATCAATTTTGTTAATGAAAGCGTTTAAAACTAGTTTATGTTATCATAGCATTATGGCAGAAAAACAAAATAGTCTTGTCATAAACATGACACAATTTCGTCAAAAATCAACTGAAAAGGTAAAGAAAAAACAGAAGAATGTATGGTTTAATAAGATAATGATAGCATTTTTACGTTACCATTCTCTACAGCCATATTCAGAATCGTAATATACTTTTGTTATGATTTTTTAAATGGATATAGAAATGGTTTTTATTTTCCTATATAGTAGAGGAGTGAGTATGCCTCTGTTTTTATTTGAGAGGAGGGGGAGAAGCATGTCAAACAGCAGGGTTATTACAAACATTAAAGAAGCAGATCTTCCAAGCACTACCGCATGGAAAGATTTCTTGGCGCTTATTAAAATAGGCATTGTCAATTCGAACCTAATTACAACATTTACAGGAATGTGGTTAGCATTTCATTTTACAAATACACATTTTCTAAGTTCACTTGATATTATGTTTTTGACTTTAATAGGTTCCTCGCTAATTATTGCTGGCTCATGTAGTATTAATAACTACTATGACAGAGATATTGATCATCTCATGGAGCGAACAAAAGATCGCCCGACTGTAACTGGTAAAATCACAGGTTCTAGAGCACTAGTAACCGGGATTATATTAACAATCATAGGTACAATTATGCTCTTTATGACTACAATAACTGCTGGTATCATTGGGGTTATTGGGATTGTTACCTATGTTGGACTATATACGATGTGGTCAAAACGCCGTTATGTGAGCAATACAATTGTTGGTAGTGTCTCAGGAGCTGTACCACCACTAATTGGTTGGGCTGCTGTCGATGCAAACCTTAGCACTATGGCTTGGGTATTGTTCGTACTCATGTTCATTTGGCAATTCCCACATTTCTACGCTCTTGCGATGAGAAGAGTTGAGGAATACCGTGCAGCAAACATTCCTATGCTTCCTGTTGTAAAAGGATTTGCTGTTACAAAGCGTCATATAGTAGGATGGATTATCACTCTACTACCACTACCATTTTTCTTGCTTGATCTTGGAATCTTTTTTTTCGTACTAGCAACAGCCTTTAATATTGGTTGGTTAGTACTAGGGATTGCTGGATTCAGAATGAAGGATGATATTAAGTGGGCAACACTAATGTTTGTTTACTCTTTAAATTATTTAACAATACTTTTTGTAGCAATGGTCATTGTGACTGTAATTTAAACAAGCTTGGGAATTCTTTCTTATATTAAAGAAATCCATATATACATTTTCGAGAGTCCTTGTTTTACAAAAGTACATTACATGAAAGAGGGGTTTGATTAAGCTATGAAAGCAAGGCTAACTAAATGGCGTCTCGTTTCACTTGTAGTTATGATGACGCTCATACTTTCTGGCTGTGGTGAACCATTTTTATCAACACTACAACCTGCCGGTGAAGTAGCTCAGACACAATATGATCTAATGATCCTGAGTACTTTAATTATGGTCATTGTAATTGTGGTTGTATCTATTGTATACGCAATTGCAGTTATCCGTTTCCGTCGTAAAAAGGGAGACAACAGTATTCCAAAACAAGTTGAAGGTAGTCATACACTTGAAATCGTGTGGACTGTTATTCCAATTATCCTTCTTTTGATACTTGCTGTACCAACTGTATCAGCTACTTTTAAACTTGCAGATGTAAGTGACGCAGAAGTGAAAGACGAAGAAGGAAACCGCGAAGCAGTTGTTGTCAACGTTCGTGCAAACTTATATTGGTGGGAATTTGAATATCCAGATCATGGAATCATCACTTCCCAAGATCTAGTAGTTCCTACTGATCAAAATGTATACTTTAACGTAACAGCTTCAGACGTTAAGCACTCTTTCTGGATTCCAGCTGCTGGTGGAAAGATTGATACTAACGTTGATAATGTAAACAAATTCTATCTTGAGTTCGATAGTGAAAAAGCAGAAGAAGCTGGTAATGTATTCTATGGTAAGTGTGCGGAGCTTTGTGGTCCTTCACATGCAATTATGGACTTTAAAGTAAAAGCCCTTTCGCAAGATGAATTTACAGCATGGGTTGGTGACATGCAAAATGCAGGTGAACCTCAACCAACAACAGATTTGGCACAACAAGGACAAGAAATTTTTAATCAACAATGTTTAGGTTGTCATGCTGTTACTGCACAAGATGCTCGTCCAGAAACCGCACGCCTTGCACCAAACCTAGCAAATTTTGGTGAGCGTACTCGTATTGCTGGATTCCTTGATCATAATGAGGAAGAACTTAAAAACTGGATTGAAGATCCGGAAAAGTATAAGCCAGGAAATACAATGACTGGTACGTATGATACATTATCTGATCAAGAACTTGATGCTCTTGCTGAATATTTAATGGGTTTAAAAGTACAAGAGTAATTTATTAGGGTAAAAGGGAGGTTTAATTGTGAGTAGCTATGCACAGAAAAAAGGCTTCGGTGCGACTCTTTGGGACTACTTAACAACAGTAGACCATAAGAAGATTGGGATCCTCTATTTAATCTCAGGTGGATTCTTCTTCCTATTGGGTGGATTAGAAGCTATGATCATCCGCATACAGCTTGCAGTACCTAACAATGATTTTGTTAGTGCAGGCTTTTATAATGAAGTACTTACAATGCACGGTACAACAATGATTTTCTTAGCAGCCATGCCATTGTTGTTTGCATTTATGAACGCCGTAGTGCCGCTTCAAATTGGTGCACGTGACGTTGCGTTTCCATTTTTAAACTCACTAGGTTTCTGGTTATTCTTCTTTGGAGGAATATTCTTAAACCTATCTTGGTTCTTAGGAGGAGCACCTGATGCAGGGTGGACTTCTTACGCATCATTATCATTGCATTCTCCTGGACACGGGGTCGATTTTTACGTTTTAGGTCTTCAGATTTCGGGAGCAGGTACATTAATTGCAGGGATTAACTTCCTTGTTACAATTATTAATATGCGTGCACCTGGTATGACATATATGCGTATGCCATTATTCACTTGGTCTACGTTTGTTGCATCTGCTCTTATTCTATTTGCATTCCCTGCTTTAACAGTAGGTTTATTCTTAATGATGTTTGACCGTATGTTCGGTTCAAATTTCTTTGATGTTGCAGCAGGTGGTAATACAATTATTTGGGAACACTTCTTCTGGATCTTTGGACATCCTGAAGTATATATCCTAGTATTACCTGCGTTTGGTATTTTCTCTGAGATTCTTCCACATTTCTCTAGAAAGCGTCTGTTCGGATATTCTTCAATGGTATTCGCAACAGTTCTAATCGGTTTCTTAGGATTCATGGTTTGGGCTCACCATATGTTTACAGTCGGTTTGGGACCAATTGCAAACGCTATTTTCGCAGTTGCAACAATGGCAATCGCAGTTCCGACAGGTATTAAAATATTCAACTGGATACTAACAATCTGGGGTGGAAGTATTACATTTACAACGCCTATGTTATATGCAGTGGCATTTATTCCTTCGTTCGTAATCGGTGGAGTAACTGGTATCATGAACGCAGCTGCGCCAGCTGATTATCAATTCCATGATACTTACTTTGTAGTAGCTCACTTCCACTATGTTATCGTTGGTGGAGTTGTTTACGGTTTACTTGCTGGTACACACTACTACTGGCCAAAAATGTTTGGAACAATGCTTAACGAAGCAATGGGTAAAATTACATTCTGGTTATTCTTTATTGGTTTCCATTTAACGTTCTTTATCCAGCACTTCTTAGGTTTAATGGGTATGCCTCGTCGTATCTGGAAGTTCTTACCTGGTCAAGGACTTGAAGTAGGTAACTTAGTAAGTTCAATCGGTGCTGCATTCATGGCAATAGCTGTCATAGTGTTATTAGTTAACATAATTAGGACCCAAGTTAAAAATGTACGTGTTGGAAACGATCCTTGGGGTGATGGACGTACAATTGAATGGGCAATTCCTTCACCACCACCATTCTATAACTTTAAGCAAACTCCACTAATTCGTGGATTAGATGCTTATTGGTTAGAGAAAATGGAAGGTAGAGACGGTTTAACACCTGCCGAGCCAATTGGTGATATCCACATGCCAAATAATTCAATCATTCCATTCATCATGTCTTTTGGTTTGTTTGTTGCTGCATTCGGTGCGATGTATCGAGTTGACGGTGAGCCATGGGCAATACCTGTGTTAGTAATTGGAATGGGTATTACGTTAATTTCAATGTTCTTCCGTTCAGTAATTGATGATCATGGGTATCATATTCATAAAGAGGATTTAATGGATGATGATAAAGGGGGTAAGGCATAATGCACGCTGAAGAAAAATTCACACCAAAAACGTGGCCAGCCTCGCCTGAAAAGCAAACCCTTGAAGCTAAAAATAAATTTTTAGGATTCTGGTTTTTCCTTGGTGGAGAGACGGTACTATTCGGGTCCTTATTTGCGACCTATTTAGCACTCAAAGATAAAGTACCAAATGACTCTCACACGCTTGCTGCACATCTATATGACTTACCTCTTGTTTTCGTAGCGACAATGCTACTTTTAACAAGTTCTCTAACAAGTGTTTATGCAATGTATCATATGAAAAACTATAACTTCCACAGAATGCAAGCATGGTTACTGATTACGGTACTTTTAGGATTAGCATTCTTAGGATTAGAGATCTATGAGTTTAATCATTATGTTCATGAGTATGGACATACGTTTACAAGTAGTGCATTCGGATCTGCGTTTTATACTCTTGTAGGGTTTCACGGAGCACACGTTGCTTTCGGTCTCCTTTGGATTATTACACTAATGGTTCGAAATGCAAAAAGAGGATTAAACCTTTACAATGCTCCTAAGTTTTATGTAGCAAGTCTATACTGGCACTTTATTGACGTTGTATGGGTATTTATCTTTACAGTAGTATATTTAATGGGAATGGTGGGATAAACTGATGGCGAACGAAAAATCAAATTCAGGAAACCCAAGCGTAGACTACGAATATCGTCGTAGGAAAAACGCTGAAGACATGCGTATGCAAGTAACATCATTCATGCTAATGATTTTCTTAACATTAGTAGCATTTGTTGCTGTAGCAGGAGATTTTAATCCGTACTTTATTGTACCTTTTATTCTCCTTCTTGCTGTAGTACAATTGATTTTCCAATTGTACTACTTCATGCATATGAGTCACAAAGGTCATGAAGCACCAGCGTTATTCCTATACTCGGGAGCATTAGTTGCTGGTATTACAGTATTAGCATTTGTTACGATTGTTTGGATTTAATCGTTTATTGCAAAGAAAGTCAGCCTTATAGGCTGACTTTTTTCATTCTCTATCTTCATTTATGTGCTATTGTTCATGAACTTGTCATTTGCTTACATTGATGTACATGGACTTTGTCAGTATAATGTAATTAGAATGTAGAAGAGAGGTGACAAAATGCCACTAGAAATCTTTGGGTTTATGGCATTGTGGAGTCCGTTTTTCTTACTATCTCTAGTATTCATATCGGTTGTATACTTCCTTATTACGATCAAATGGAGAGATAGTTTTGAATATAGTAGACCATTAACAGTTAAGGAAGCAAGTTACTTTCTAATTTCAATGTTATTACTATACGCAATAAAAGGTACACCTGTAGAAATCCTTAGCACTATGATGTTTTCTGTGCATATGTCACAAATGGCGCTATTGTATTTAGTTTTTACACCATTAATAATTCTAGGGATTCCGGAATGGGTGTGGAAAGCACTTGTAAAAGTACCGGTAATAAAAGGGATTTTCTCTTTTATGACAAAGCCTATAGTATCACTTTTAGCATTTAATATTTTATTTTCGATTTATCATATTCCACTAGTGTTTGATCAAGCAAGAACAGACCCTACCCTACATGGATTGTTTACAGTTATCTTATTTATTCTGGCTGTATTTATGTGGTGGCCATTACTAGATCCTACTGAATCTTTTTCTGAGTTCAACGGATTAAAGCGTATTGGATATATCTTAGGTAGTGCCGTACTGTTAACTCCAGCTTGTGCACTTATTATATTTGCTGAAAATCCTTTGTACGCAACATATTATGACCCTTCAATGTGGCTTAAAGCATTAGCTTTATGTGTACCTGTAGATACTCTAAGTGGTCTGAATTTATCAGGTCCAGAGTTATTTACTTCAATGTCTCTAATAAACGACCAACAACTTGGTGGGGTTTTAATGAAAATTGTTCAAGAAATCGTTTTTGGAGTAGTTCTAGCAAGTCTTTTCTTTAACTGGTATAAAAAAGACCAAGCAGATGCTGCTACAATGGATCAAATCAATATGGCGAATCTTGCTCAGCATGACCCTAATCCTCATACTAGTAAATAAAAAAGCATCTAAGCTTGATTAATATCTTGTCGTATCATAAAGTTATAACAGAGGTTTGTTCGGAGCTCATAGGAACAGAATGACCACAAATAGAAATTGATATTAGATAGAGAGGAAACAATCATGGATATTCCAGTTTTACCTACAATAAGCACAACCTTCATCGTTCTTAGTGCAATTACAGTTGCAATTGGTTGGTGGCAGATTTCACAAAGAAAAATTGAGCAGCATCAAAAAACAATGTTTCTAGCTGCAATTTTTGCGATTATTTTCTTTATCATATATGCTTCACGTACGATTTTTATAGGTAACACTGCTTTCGGTGGACCGGATGATATCAAAATCTACTATACAATCTTTTTAATTTTCCATATTACACTTGCTACTGTTGGCGCAGTACTAGGGATCATGTCTTTATGGACTGGTTACAAAAAGAACTACTCAAAACACCGTAAGCTAGGCCCAGTTACTAGTATAGTTTGGTTCTCTACAGCCATTACGGGTGTTGCAGTATATTTACTACTATATGTAATCTATCACGGTGGAGAAACAACATCAGTGATAAAAGCCATCTTAGGCTTCTAATTTACTTATTTAGCTCATTCTTTGAATGGGCTATTTTTTTTGGAAAAAAGGCTATCATCTCAACTGTACTTTAACAAAGTCTGATGCTTTCCACTCCAGATGCTTTCTTTCCGCGGGGCGGGAGTGAGCCTCCTCAATGGAAGGTTTACGGAACCCGGGTCTCACTATTCCCTCTATGTCCCGCAGGAGTCAAGCACCCTCAGTTCCAACCATCTCTGAATATATATCAATGAATGGTCTAGTAACACGACGATAATAACAGAGTACGTAATTGTAAGTAAACGATGTGTTACTAAATACCATGAGTTAGACAAAGCATTAAATAAAGGAATTACAAAGGTATTGTAGAATTACAAAGTAGAAAAGGAGGCTATCAAATGATTCAATTACTGGACCGTTCAGATTTAGATGATGTTATTTCTTTAGGAGAATATGCTTTTCAATATAAAGTTAAACCCGAAGATCGAGAGAAGCGTTATAAACAGTATGAAATGCATGATATCTTTGGTATAAGAGTTGAAAATCAATTAGTCGCAAAGCTACATGTTATTCCACTAAAAGTGTGGGTGCAAGGACAAGTTGTTTCATTAGGTGGGGTAGCTAGTGTAGCAACATATCCTGAGTATCGCAGACATGGTTTGGTTCGTCAGCTTATTTGTCATGCATTGGAGAAAATGAAGGAAAAGGGGCAAGTGGTTTCCATGTTGCATCCTTTTCAAATAGACTTCTATAGAAAGTTCGGCTGGGAGGTATTTTCACAGTACAAAAAAATTACAATTCCGAAGGCCGATCTGAATAGAATGAACCATACTGGTGGATCCATAAAACGAATCAGTAAAGAAAATTTAAATCAAGATTTCTTTAACTACTATAATTCTAGAGCTCAACTTTATAATGGGATGCTAGTACGTGATCAAGACTGGTGGCTTGAGAGAAGTATTGGTGATTTATCCGTCGCAGTTTACTATAACGAGCATTTTACTATTGAAGGGTATGTTCTTTATAAAGTAGAAAATAAAGTAATAAAGGTCGACGAAATGATTTGTTCTTCACCAAGTGCCAAGAAAGGACTATGGAACTTTATTTGCCAACATGATTCTATGGTTACTGAAGCGGTAATCATGTTGCAAGAAGAAGATCCATTACCGTTAATGCTTCAAAACCCAAAAATTAAGACTGAAATACATCCTTACTTTATGGTAAGGATTGTAGATGTATTCACATTTTTACAAGTGAGTTTCTCTAGTAATACAAATACTCTAATACTTCGTGTAAAAGACGATATAGTAGAATCGAATAATATTGCAATCAAGCTGGGAGAAGAGGGGATAGAGCTTGTAGAAGGAGAAGAGGCACATGTAGAACTGGACATAAAAGGACTTTCTGCCCTATGCTTTGGAGTGCTAACTGCACAACAGCTGTACGATATGGGTGAACTAATTGGATCAAGCAAAGCAATAAATATGCTTCAACAAACAATTCATGCAAATTCGCCTCATTTTACAGATTTTTTCTAACGAACCATGTATTAAGTATGTAAAGAAGCTAAAATAAAATATTAATAAAGGATCTCAAGTGTAGCAATCAACTCAATTACTTGAGTAGTAATGGCTATATTCCTTGAGATCCTTTCATTTAAGGAAACACTAAATTTTAAAGTTTAATTTAATAATCCCAGCTTCTTTTGCTGAATTAAATACAATTAGGAGAATAGGACCAACAATGAATCCCATTATTCCTAACAGCTTAAGCCCAAGGTACATTGCTATTAAAGTTGCTAATGGCGACAATCCGATATGAGAGCCCATCACCTTTGGCTCAACTGTTCTTCTTATTATTAGTAGGACAGCTGCTAAAATCGCTAACTCTGTTCCTAAAGCAAGATCCCCTGTTAACAGATGGAAAATAGCCCATGGGCCTAATACTACAATGGATCCTATTAGGGGGATAAAGTCTATAATCCAAATAACAAGAGACATGACAATGGCTACTTCAGGCTCTATGATAAGCAAACCAATTAATGAGACGAAAAAAATGACAATACTAACTAAAAATTGTGCTTTAAAGAATCCGAAGATAACATAAGACAAACGCGAAGTCATAAAGTTAACCTTTTCTGCTGTTTTCTCATTAAGGTGATTGTATACGGTTTGTTTGATTCTTGGTAGATCAAGCATAAATAAGAATAAGGCAATTAAATATACTAGAAAACTTACTAGATAATTTGGAATATCTGTAAGGAATGCTGTAATTTTATCAAGTTTGAGATAATTTAACACACTATCTTTGAAATCATCCAGGAATTCTTGAATTCCTGTATTAAAATTTGTTACGACTTCTTCTGGGAAATCCTCTGCTGCAAGGTTAAACTTTTCCTCATAATCATGCCAAATACCACTGATCTCATTAACGTATCTAGGTGCATTTTCTACTAAGTTAATACCTTCTGTAAGGACTTTTGTAATAATAAAAAATGAAGACACACTAAGAAGAAGAATAAATAATACAAATACAATGAGAACGGAAAGCTTTCGGTTCATTGAAAAGCGTTTTTTAAGCATCTTAACTGCAGGTTCTAAAAATAAAGCAGTAATAAATGCTGTAATTAAGGGGACTGAAACCGGTAATATACGATAAGCAATGAATGCTAAAATAATAATCGAGATAAGAATGATGAATGTTTTTCTGTTGAAAATCTTTGACAATTTGGTACCCCTTTCTAAACTGAACCTATTGTATTTATTATATTAAAGACCAATGAAAATGAACAGAGTTTCGAATTGGATTCTTTATATTTTGTAAAGGTGATAAGCATTCCCATGGTAAGTTATTATATTAAATGAAAAAAGGACATGCACGGTAACGTTGTAACCGACCAAGTCCTTCTTAAACTAACTATCAATATTAATAAGCAAATTTTTCTAATTCTTTCTTAAGATCAGCAAGTACTTTTTCACATGTTGTCATAAGATGCTTTGGAAAATGTTCGCCTTCACCATATTCTACTCCGTGTGGGTAGTAGTGTTTTCCAAGAAGAGGTGTCATTAATTGAATAACAGCTTCGTGTCTTCCAACATCACCTTCAACAATATGCCCTTGAATACGTAGATAATATGTACCTTCTTTAATTTCGAACTTGCGGTCATAGGTTACTCGCTCATAATCCCATTGTCCTTCACGAACAAGTCCATGTGATTTCATAACATCATCCAAAACATTTAAGTCTGATTTAACGTTTTCAATTGTTGTATTTTCAAAACGCATTGAAGATTCCCTCCTATATGTTAAAAGCATTATATCTCGTAACATGTAGTGATAAAATGCAATATTAGTTCATTCTTAATAATAGTGCAAAATCGAATAACATGCAATGTGTGGATTCGAATGAATTTGTCAAATTTCTGAAAGATGAATAATGATTTACGATTCGTGAAAAATATTGATATCAACATTGTTTCAAATGAGGAGGAGTAATGATGACTAGTAACAAAGTACGAGATATTATGACAAGTGAAGTTGAAACATGTACCCTTTTAGATAATGTATACGAAGTAGCAGTAAAAATGAAAGATTACAATGTTGGTTCAATTCCTATAGTGGACAAGGATAAAATAGTTGGTGTTATTACCGATCGTGATATCGTGATTAGGGGAGTTGCAGAAAAACATCCCGGGTCCACGAAAGTTGAAGATATTATGAGTACAGACCTTGTTACCGTATCTCCTGAATCTACACTAGATGAAGTATCTCAATTAATGTCGAAGCATCAGGTGAGAAGGCTTCCGGTAGTTGAAGGAAATCAATTAGTAGGAATTGTAGCTCTGGGAGATTTAGCCGTGCACGAGGGCCTCGATGAAGAGTCATATGTAGCTCTGGAACAAATTTCAGAATCTGATACTACTAACTAGTCTTTTTAGTCCTGTCTGCCAAATGGTAGTGATAAATGGGTAGAGCTTTAAGGAGCATCCTTATAGACTCTACTCTTTTTTTAGCTTTTAAGTTTGTAAAGATTAAACTAGGGAAAGAATTTAAGAACTTTTTATAGTCAGTAGGTATGTTTTAGAGTTATTTTTGAAGGAGCCATCTAGTAGTGTAGATCGGTGTAAGCTATACATCATTCAATCTATGCATAAGGCTCTTTTCGTCAAAGTAAAATACACAGTGATTATTTCATAGTCATTTTATTCATGTTAGAGTATAGTGAAGAAAACTTACTTGTATACATTCATTGGGAGGAAAAAAGACAAATTACTAGAATATTCTATATAATGTCCCACTATTGATATAAGTATTGTATACTTTCTATTAAAAAGAACTTTTTATTAATATTCCTACTAATTCATGCATATGATGATAGAAAAAATAGAGAGTGAGGGGATCCTGCTGAAAACACTAATACGCATCTTAACTATTGTTATTATCATCTTAATTATTGGTTTCTATCAAAGTACATTTCAATCAGAAAACGAACCACTAGAGGGTCCTGAATTGTCGCAGCCCAAGTTAGACAATTCTAATGAGATTCAAGAAACAGTTGAATCAGTCGAAGATGAAGAACGTCCTAAAAAGGGGATTTCGTTATTAATTGGAAAAAGTTCAGAGGAAGTCATTGCCCAACTAGGAGAGCCCGTTCGTATAGATCCTTCTACATATGGATATGAATGGTGGATTTATTCAAATTCTGATCAAAACTATTCACAAGTGGCAATAGAAAATAATAAGGTTGTTTCTGTATTTGCTATTGGAGAGGATGTTGATGTTTCTCCATATGATATTGGACAAAGTGTAGAAGATATTTATCGTTTTACAATTATTGATTCAGAAGTTGTTGTAACTGATGATACAGGATCCTATCAATTTGAGCTCTCAGAGGATGATATGCATACTAGACTCCTGATCCCATTAGGCGATATTTATGCTCAATTATATTTAGATAAATACACGAACAAGCTTGTTAGTGTAAGATACCTTGATAAGAGTACATTAGTAAAAATGAGACCATATGAAATGGTGTATCGAGGTGAGCTTATTAATGAACCTGAAATCTCAGATGAACTATGGGAGAAGATTCAGGTTGGAAATGAACGACAAATTTTTGATATCTCCAATATAATAAGAGAACAAATTGGGGAAGGCTCATTAGAATGGGATGAATCGACAGGTGAAGTAGCGAGTGGTCACAGTAAAGAAATGTACATGGAAGATTATTTTGCACATGAATCTCCTATTTCTGGAACGTTATCAGACCGTCTAGAAAAGTATGATGTAACCTTTAAAATGGCTGGTGAAAATATTGCAGCACATTATACAGACGGCATTGCGGCTGTTCACGGTTGGTTAAATTCTGAAGGCCATCGTAAAACATTACTAGAAAAGAATTATACTCATCTTGGAGTGGGGGTTTATAGAAAGTATTATACTCAAAACTTCATTGAGAAATTTCCTGGAGTAGAATAAAAAAGTATTGGGAGAGAGTGTTTGTACTCTCTCTCTTTTATTTAGTAAAAAGAAGCATATAGACTGAAATGAACCGTTCTAGTTTGGATATTATTCAGAACGTATTAGGAACGCTTAAAAATAAAGAATGAACCTGTGCAATGGGCAACAAGTTTACCATCATCTGAATGAACTTTTCCATCAATCACAATGGTTTTTGTTCCTTTATGGATAATTTGCGCTTTACCACTTAAAAAGCCTCCGGTACCTGGTGCTACATAGTGAATGGAGAGGTTTGTTGTTACAGCACCGTATCCTTCAGGTAACATCATATTTGCAAGAGTACCCATTGCAGAATCAATCAAAGTTGCCGTTACCCCACCGTGCACAATATGTAAAGAATTATAAATAACTGGGGTTATTGGCATTGTTACTTCTAGCACATCATTTTCCATTTTTCGCGACATTCCAAAGATTCCACCAATATATGAGCCACTCTCTTTTGATTGTTTTCGTTTTACTCCGTCTAACAGCTGCTTGATTACCGCTAGTTCTTCTTCATTAGCATTCATTATGCATTCATGAAATAATGCTTCAATTTCCTTCTTCATATAAAACATCCTTTTAGTAAAATAATGTCAATCTATACATGATGATACAATATCCAAATGATAATCACCATTTTTTTCTCATTTCATAGCCTATTAATAGGTATATGCCCTATTGATGGAGGTGTAAAAAATGGCAAAAGCAACACACCCAAAGGTAAAAGAATTTAAGGAGTTTGTAAAAAAACATCCTAGCCTAATTAAAGAAGTACGAGATGGAAATGAAAACTGGCAGGATCTTTTTGAAGATTGGTACCTGCTCGGAGAAGATGATCCACGTTGGAGTTCTTACAAAGAAGGTTCTGCAAAAGAGACTAAAAAAGATAAGGAAAGCTCAAGTTCGACTAGTAATTGGATGTCTCAAATTGGCGACATGATGAAGAAAATGGATCCGGATCAATTACAACATCACATTCACAATCTTAGTCAAGCTTTAGGTGCTGTACAGGGTGTTGTCTCACAATTTCAATCTAAACAGCCTACCGGCGATTCAACCCAAACGAAGAAACAATCGACGCAACAACCCTCTCACCCATTTACTTTTAGGAAAGATTAAATAAGGGGGAGTATACATTGAGAAAGGATGTAACGAACTATATACAATCAAATTCTGAGTTGAAAAGATTTATTCGAGAAAATCCAGAATGGTACCGGACACTAACAAGAAACCCACAGTACTTAGAAAAGTTTGAAATTGCATCAATAAATTATTTTCAAAAAACAATACCACACCAAGTACAGAAATTTACAAATGGTGTTCAAATGGCTTCAATGATGATGAGTATGTTTCAATCGATGAATCAATCAGAATGAAAATGATGATTAAAACATTCTAGTATTGCAAAGGCTATACCTATAAGGAGTGGTCTTCATGAGAATCGGTATAGTCTTTGTAATGATACTGTTTATTCTTCTCACAGGATGTAAGCAAGATATGCCAGAACCAGAGTCGTTGTTTCAGAAAAAGGCTCAAGCTGCTTCTGTTGTAAAAGAAAAAATGGTTATAAGACATCTAGTCCAAGGAAAACAGATGTATGTTGAATGCGTAGTGCCAAATGTTACTTTTACAGAAAAGAAAAATGGATCAAAAAAAGGAAAGGTAATTGTTACTATTGATGGCAAACGATTCAAGGAATATTATACGGCTGCGTTTGTGGTGAAAAACCTTAAACAAGGTGTTCATCATGTTAAAATTGATATTGTTGGACGAGATAATGAAAACTTAGGATTGAAAAAACAATTTTATGTCACTATTCCATAAATTGTATCATTCGCTTACTTTTATGAAACGTGTTAAAATAACGTTACGGAGGTGAGCGTTTTTGCTTGCTACTATGGAAAGGTTAGAAATATTAGAGTTTGCAGAAAAATTATCTGAACAAATTCTTCAGTCGGACGTTGCAGATCATTATCGAGAATGTTTATATAAATTAAACACAAACGCTGAGACTCAGGAAAAGATAAAGCGATTTACAGTTATGAAGGATCGCTACGAAGAAGTTCAACGCTTCGGGCGCTATCATCCAGATTACAAAGTCGTTATGAAGGAAATCCGTGAACTAAAACGTGATATGGATATGGATGAGAACGTTGCAGATTTTAGACGAGCAGAAAATGAACTTCAAGACTTACTTGATCATGTTAGCGTTTCAATTAGTAGAGCAGTATCAGAACATATTAAAGTTCCTACAGGGAATCCATTCTTTAATTCAGGTTCATCATGTGGAGGAGGATGTGGTTCTGGAGGAAGTTGTGGCTGCTCTTAATATATTCAGAAAATCATCTTATTGTCATAGTACAGTGAGATGGTTTTTTTTGTATTCATGACGATTGCTCGTTTTAGAAGCTTCAATTATTATGGCTAAACCGAATACAATCTGCACATGAATTTCCGCAACAAAACATCTTTTCTTGAGGAACTAAAAAGCGATGACGATAAACATAGAGATTTTCTGATTTTCTTACAAAGATTGTTTCAGAATGTAATCGTTTTCCCCTCATCACTTTTGCTGATGATATTTTCATCAGTTTTTCTAGTTGTTCCTGAGTTATATTCGTTCTTATATAAACAAAAGGGATACCTGCTACTTTCCTATATTCAATAGAAACGTCATCTATGACTTTTCGAATCTCTTCTAAGAATTGTTCCCAGATTAGTGTTAAATCCATCTTGATCCTCCTCTATAGCAGTTGCAGTTATCGGTATATTTATGCTAGACTTAGAAAAACATAACGTACAATAAGGGGAAGCAAAAATGCTAAGTGAAAGACAGGGTATCGTGGTATGGTTACATAACTTAAAACATGCAAAGTCCTTAAGAAGATACGGAAATGTCTATTATGTATCAAAAAGGTTTAAATATGTTGTTTTCTATTGTAATCAGAGTGATACTCAATCAATAATTGAACGAATTTCTAACTATTCCTTTGTAAAAAAAGTAGAACCTTCTTATAAACCATTTATAAAAACAGAATACGAAAACTCAAAACCTGACAAAGCAAAAGAATACGATTATAAAATGGGATTATAAGCAAAATATAATTTCTAAAAGGCTGTCCTCTAACTTATGAGAGGGACAGCCTTTTTATATTTTTTTAGTATTTGTCTGTAAAGCCATTGTCCATAATAGTGAGTAAATCCTTCTATTGTAAAGGTGGAATAAAATGATTTAACCTAAGAATGGCAATTAGGTGTTGGTAATATAACTCCTTTTCTGGGAATACTGTGGTTGGCTTAACATCCATTTTTATAATTGGGTATCCTAATTCCTCTGCCGTTCTTTCAAATAACTGATACCTTTGGTTAGGTGTAATATTTGGATCGGGAATGCCTTCAAGACTAATATATATTGGTTGAAATTTCCCCTCACCTGAAGGGTTTAGAATAACAGCCAATGAAACAACCTTTCGTTCATTAACAGTAGTATGTAGTGAAAGTAAATGCTTTACTCTGTGCTTACTTGAATGTGCAAGCTCAATCAATTCATAAATATCAGCAAAACCTTCCCCTAATTCAATAAATCTTTGAATCATGAAGTTCTCTCCTTTTCAACAGTTGTATTAAAAAAATGATAAAATCATATGAAATAATCAATTACTAATTATTTCAAACATACAATGATAAGTAAAGATACAGAAAGAGAAAGGGTGTGTTACAAATGGGTTGGTTCTTACTCGTTGTTATTAGTGTGTTACTATTCGGCTATTTTTATCGTCATGGTAATGAAACTACGACAAAGATTGATACAGAGAAAATTGACCATTTTGTCGTAACAGCCATTTTATCTACACTCGTAGCTCATGGGGTAATTTCACTATTAGATCAATCAAAGTTGGAAGACTTGAGTCTAGGCGAATTACAGGAACACTTTGTAAAGAATAACTTATTAAGTGAAACCGAATGGAAAGACATGGTTCATGATCATTTATATGATCATTCTATCTACAGTGAAGCGAAGGATTTAGATTTTGGTTAAATCCTATATACATTTGCTAGATTAAACCATCCCATTTTTCCGTAATCTTTGGTATCTTTAATATATTGAACGATTGTACAAAAAAAGGGATTGGTTTAATGAAACGATTATTAGCAAGCCTTATTTCATTTTGTTTTCTTATTATAGCGGGTGCTTTATTTTTTCATTGGAGTGAGTTTACGACTGAAGGAAAACCAAATTCTCAAGATATAGAGGCCACACAACAGTTCCACATTATTCATAAAGGGAATCAGTTCCATATTGAACATCGTGTGTTATCGGATGGAGCTGTCAGTACAAACAGCCTCCCCATCGTGTTACCTAACGGAGCCAAAGACATAAAGTGTACGGTTCAATCAACCCAACAAGATTGTCTTACTAAGGAAAATGGGCAATTTCTTGTAACGTTTTCAAAGGGTCAAAAAGAACCTATGAATTTCTCGATTTACTATACACTTGAAAAGACATCAAATGTAAATAGTCTTTTACTTGAAGAGTGGTACTCAGCGGTTGAGAATATGATGGTTTCATCTACATCGATTCAAATAACGGATTATACATTTCGAAGTGGTCAATGGTTTTCAGGTTTGAAAGCTCAAGGAAGCAAGCGCTTAGAAATTATTGATTATTACTCATTTAAGGGAAGTGGTGGTCCTACAAGCCTATATTGGCAAAAGGAGCCATTAAAGAAACATTCCATTGAGGGTATTGACCTTTATAGCAATTCAAATGCTACTAGTAGTATTGATATGCCTGAGCATATTAAGGGACATCTTCATATTACGATAATCCATACAAACCTAACAACTCCTTATCAATCAGATAGGCTTATGATTACAGATAATATGCAAAGTGTAAATGAATTACAAAAGCAATTGGTTTGGAGCTTTACTAAACAATCATACTCTTTTCCGGCTGACCAAATATGGTTAGGAGAGATTGTTGCCAATAGTTTAACAGAACTTCAGAAAGGCTCTGAGCGTTCTATTAGGATGTATGAGGATATAATTCAGTCTTTAACAGAGACTCAAATGAATAAATGGAAAACACTTTTAACCGAAAATCAGGATGCAGGAATGAATGCAAAAATGTTAGATAACTGGTTGGGTGAGTCTACAGGTTATGTTACTACGTTTTTTCAAGACAATGTAGCCGACAGACCAGCTATAGCTCAATTAATGTTTCAAGTACCCAAACCCGTTTATGTCAATGAAAAACAAATGGATGCAAAAATGATTGTTCACCAGGAGAAAATGCTTCTCCCTTTTAAAAGTACATTGCAATCATTAGGATACGACATGAATGAATTAGAAGATAAAGCAATCTTGGTAACACGTGACGGTAATACCTATCGTTTTTATAGCGATCAAGAGTATTTTATCTATAATGAAGAGAATTATGGACTCTTATCAAAACCTGTTATTACGATTAATGGGGAAAGTTATATTGATCAATATTGGTTAGAAAAACTATTCAATATTACAGTAGAGAAGAGTGAAAGTAAGATTAGCATCAGTTCACCGCCCAACATATAGACATAAAAAAAGCCCTGCAGAATACCGTTCTGCAGGGTCCTTCTATATCCAAAATGGATAGAAGGCAAAGGGAGAGGAGAAACCGGAGGAAGAACTTATGGGGAAACGTAAGTCTTCTCCGCGGTTGGCAACAACATCAGATGCGATGTTGTTATTTTCATTATCACCGAACATAGTAAATTTATACATGAAACTAGGAATTTCGTTATATTCTTTTCGTTTGAGCTATAATATATATGTTTACGTATTACGATCCTATAAGCGTTCTAGAAAGAAGCTTGTAAAACGGATTATCCTTGTTTAAAATGTAACGTATGATATAGAAATATGTTAGAATAGGAAGGAAAACGTTACATAATATGGTGAATAAGATATGAGAGTTATCTCTGGAAAGTTAAAGGGGCACCCGCTAAAGGCTGTTCCAGGTACGAATACAAGACCGACAACAGATAAAGTAAAGGAATCCATTTTCAACATAATAGGACCTTATTTTGAAGGAGGGATCGGTCTAGATTTATTTGCTGGTAGTGGAGGCTTAGGTATTGAAGCGTTGAGTAGAGGAATGGATAAAGTGATTTTTATTGATCGTGATGCAAAAGCTTTTCAAACAATAAAAGGGAACTTAGCCAGCTGTAAATTAGACCAACACGCTGAAATCTATAGAAATGATGCCAATCGAGCTCTTAAAGCTGTGATGAAAAGAGATCTGTTTTTTGATATGATTTTTATAGATCCACCTTATAAGCTACAGAAAATAACAGAATTGCTAACGATTATTGATGAATCCAATTTATTAAATGAAAGCGGTTACGTTGTGTGTGAGTATAGTTCAGAAATCTCTTTACCCTCTATGCTTGGAAAACTATCGAAGGTAAGGGAAGAAACGTACGGTATTACTGGTATCTCTATTTTTCAAAAACGCGGGGGAGGGGAAAGTGAGTGGGAAGTATAGCCGTTTGTCCGGGGAGTTTTGATCCCATTACTTTTGGTCATTTAGATATTATTTCTAGAGGTGCTAAAGTTTTTGATCAAATCTATGTTGTTGTTTTAAATAATTCATCAAAAAACCCTTTATTTTCTGTAGAGGAAAGAATGGAATTAATTCGTGAAGTAACAAAGGACATTCCAAATGTTATAGTTGATTCTTTTCAAGGTCTTCTCATTGATTATGCAAAAAACGTAAAAGCTAATGCAATAATCCGTGGTTTACGGGCCGTTTCTGATTTTGAATATGAAATGCAAATTACTTCTATGAACCGTGTTCTTGATGAAGATATTGAAACATTCTTTATTATGACGAATAATCAGTATTCGTTTTTAAGCTCAAGTATTGTAAAGGAAGTTTCGAAATATGGTGGAAATATCTCAGAACTTGTACCAGCCTTTGTTGAGAAAGCATTAAAAGAAAAATACCAATCATAAAAAAGCAAGCTCTTACATTAGAGCTTGCTTTTTTATATGATTAGTACCGATGTTGGTAGATTAGTAGATTACTGTCTACTTGTTTTATCTTGTTTTAAGTTGATGATAATATATACAATTAAGGCGCCTATAGTAATCAGTGGTCCAAATCTAGTTAACCAAGCTAACATGTCTGTCCAAACTGTTTCGTTCTGAAAATTAAAAACTGGCATTGCATTAGAAGGTTGATTATTAGAATAATGTTTGTATATTGGATTCCATATAATTAGTGTAATAAAGGCTGCAATAAACCCATGTAAGATTCTTGCGAAGAAGAAAGGCTGAAAACGAATATCTGTCTGTGCTAAAATACTAGCAACTTGAGCCTGAACACTAAAGCCACTAAACCCTAAGATAAAGCTTGTTAAAATTGCTTGTTGCAATAAAGTTGCTTCTTGAACCCCGCTAGTCATTTGTGCACCAAGTGTCATTTCAAAAAGGCCAGAAATAAACGGTATGCTTAATGTATCAGGTAAGTTAAACATAGTAAAGATCCCTGTTATACCTAAAGCTAAAAACGAAGTTATATGTAGGTGAAACAACATTTTACTTACAACAGAAAATAAAATGATAAAACCACCAATCATTAATAACGTTTGAATTGAAGAAGTGACAGCATCACCTAATAATTTTCCGATTGGTCGTTTATCATTTACCCTTGTACGATGCAATGCTGCAAATGCAGATCTGATTGTTGTTTTTTTCTTTTTCTTGGTTTGAACCTGACTGTAATCTTTCTTATAGCCATAAAAACGCATAGCTATTCCTACAAAGAAATTTCCAACATAGTGAGCTATGGCTAGTACGATTCCTAGACTCGGATCCTTAAAAAATCCGACAGATACTGCTCCAAAGATAAAGAGTGGATTAGAAGCATTTGAGAACGACACAAGTCTTTCAGCCTCATGTCTTGAAAGTTGCCCATCTTGTCTTAATCTTGCAGTTAGCTTAGCTCCTGCAGGAAACCCCGAGGCCATCCCCATTGCCCAGACGAAACCTCCTGCTCCAGGTACACGAAAGAACGGTCTCATAACTGGTTCAAGAATAACTCCAATAAAGCGAACGACCCCAAAACCAATGAGCAGCTCTGAGATGATAAAGAATGGGAGTAGTGAAGGAAATACGATTTCCCACCACATATTTAAACCTCTAATAGAGGCGTCAAAGGATTCTTGAGGCATGATGATTAAAGAAAGTGCAAAAACCGTTATGCTAAATGACAGTATAATTGTCTTGACCTTAGATAGAAACAACCCTTGTTCCTCCCTTTAGATAATGTGACGAGTGCTGGAGAAAGATGATATTGTCCAATTCCATTATGCTATGAGCGATTTCTTCTGATTAGAAGTAGAAAGCATGATAAAATAGGATCAGGTAAACTTGTCCTCGTATTATTCAATATACTCATACCATTTTGAAATAGACCATAAGATGAAATGTATAGTGATGTTTATTGAAGGAGGAAGGGCAAATGGATCAACCTAAGATTGGCTTAGCTCTTGGTGCTGGAGGTGCAAGGGGGTTTGCCCATTTAGGAGTCATTAAAGCACTTGTAGAAGCAAACATATCCATCGACCTTATTGCCGGAAGCAGCATGGGGGCATTAGTTGGATGCTTTTACGGAGTAGGACAAAAGATGGAGGACCTTTATAAGCTTTCTACATCTTTTCGAAGAAAATATTATTTGGATTTTACAGTACCTAAAATGGGCTTTATCTCTGGGAAGCGAATTAAGGAGTTTATTCAGCTTTTCACACATAATAAAAATATTGAAGAATTAAATATTCCTGTTGCTGTTGTTGCAACCGACCTCATGAATGGAGAAAAAGTCATCTTCCGTGAGGGTCCGATTTCTACAGCAGTTCGTGCAAGTATATCAATTCCAGGAATCTTTGTGCCTGAAAGGGTTAATGGAAGACTATTAGTTGATGGTGGAGTAATTGATCGGGTACCCGTTTCAGTTGTTAAAGATATGGGTGCCGATATAACAATCGGGGTTGATGTTTCACATGTCAAAACAGATGCTGACATTTCAACCATTTTTGATGTTATTATGCAAAGTATAGATATTATGCAACTTGAGATTGTTGCACATAGAGAATTTACTTCAGATGTTATGATTCGACCACATGTTGAAATGTACAGTACACGTGCTTTTACCAACATTGAAGAAATTATAGCAATTGGAGAAGAAGAGACAAAAAAAATGATTCCAACTATAAAAAAGGTGATTGAAGATTGGAAGGGATAGCTACATGAAGAGAAGTACCTTTATAAGAACCCTGAGTATCATGACGATTGTCATGTTCGCAGTTGCTTTCTATTCACTCCCATATTATGTGACGAAGCCTGGAAAGGCCTATGAGCTTGATTCAATCGTTTCTGTAGAGGATGGCTACAAAGAAAAAGGTGAATTAATGCTTATGACTGTGCGTATGGGACAAGCCAATATTTATTCGTATTTACTTGCAAAGATAAAAAAATATGAAGAGATTTATCCCATTGAGGAGATTCGACAACCTCATGAAAATGATGAGGAATATAACCTTCGTCAACTTCAATTAATGTCAAGTGCAAAAGATAATGCAATTGAAGTAGCGTATACAGCAGCTAATAAGTCGTATCAGTATAAATATAAAGGGAGCTATGTTTTAAATGTTCTTCCTGATATGCCTGCAGATGGAATTCTTAAACCTGGTGATAGAATTATATCAATCGATCATAACAAAGTTGAAAAATCTGCTGATCTTATTGAATATGTACAAGGGAAAGAGGAAAGTGAAGAAGTAGAGATATCGTTTTTTAGAGGAGAAGAAAACCTAACTGAAAAGATTGATTTAAAGGCATTCCCAGAGCTTGAGAATAAAGTAGGGATAGGAATTACATTATATGATAATAAAGAGATTATTACGGATCCTTCAATTACCTTAGACACAAGTGATATTGGGGGTCCTTCAGCCGGCTTAATGTTTAGTCTTGAAATTTACAATCAACTAACTGAAGATGATCTAACAAAAGGTTATTCAATTGCCGGAACCGGTACCATTACTCCAGACGGCAAAGTTGGGAGAATTGGAGGAATTGAACAAAAGGTTATAGCGGCTGATCGTGCTGATGCGAAAATCTTCTTTGCACCAGATGATGAAATAACACGAGAGATGCAACAAAAGTTTCCGGGTATTGAATCAAACTATTCTGCAGCAGTAAAAACTGCAAAAGATATAGGAACAGATATGAGAATAATACCAGTAAAAACATTTAATGATGCCTTGCAGTACTTAAAAACATTATAATAAAATGGCTAGCCTTACTTAATTCATTCTCCAAAGTTGAAGGTTGAATTTGAGGGGCTAGCCTTTTCTTTATACTTAAACCATTATTGGGGGTTGTTGTCTCTCTTGTAAGAGTAGTTCCATCTGACGTTCATAATTGTGTAAGCCTAAGGAATAAACTTCTGCAGCTCTATTGTCAAGCTCAAAATTAATATGCTTTGCAGAAGAGTAATTTGTAATAATAGGTAATGAGATATCTTTTCTCTTAATATTTAAATACTTACGTCCTTTTGCAGTCATTCCTAATAAACGAATGTAAGAAGGATATTCTGATTGTGAAAACATTTCCTTTTTAGAAGTGTTGGTTAAAATATGAAGTAACATTCTCTGTATTCTTGTCCAAGTATAGCGTTTTGTCTTAACCTTTTGCATAAATTCTTCAAAGCTATTGGAATGTACTGCTTCTCGTTTAAGTCGATTTTCAATCCCTTCCTCCACTTCATATAGATTACTAAGCTCAACAGAACTTGAGGTTAGTAGTTTGTACTTTAGAAGTGGCCAATAATGTTCCCAACTATGAAGTTGTTCAAAATGTTTTAGATAGTCATACAGTACGTCTAGAGTTGTAACAGGGATTAGTGAAGATACTTCTGTAATATCTAGTTCAGTAGTGGCAAGTAATTTTCGTCTAATACTTGTCGCGCTGGCAATCGTGTCAGAACTAAAATCAATATCATGATATTGAGCAGATTTTCTTGTCACAGTATACCCCTCCATCTTGGAGGATAGATTCTTTATAGCTTCCAGATAATGATATCCTAGAATATTATTTGGTTTAGATAAATCAACAGTATGATTGCTTTCAAATTGTTTAAATGCTTGGGAAAGTGCTGAAGGATAACTCATTCCTTCCTTAACGTATTGTTGGACATATTGATTATAATTCGATGATTTGTTATGTAACAGCTCTAATGTATATAAAAACTTTTGAATATCTCCGTCTTCACTTCCAAAGCAAAAGCTAGAGCATTGCATGTTATCTAATAAGGAAATAGAACCTTTTGCAAAAACTTCTGCATGTTGTGTGGCAAATGAATAAGGTAGTTCAATAACAAGATCAACCCCTGCAAGAAGTGCCATTTTTGCACGTGCCCATTTTGAGACAAGTGCTGGTTCGCCTCTTTGAAGAAAATGACCGCTCATAACCGCAATTACGATGTCTGCATTTGATTTTCTCTTTGATTCTTGTAAATGATATAGATGTCCATTATGAAATGGATTGTATTCAACAACAACTCCAGTGGCATTCATTTTTTTCACATCCTAAAAAAATATTTGACAACCCCTTATATTTTAACGTTATAATTACTACACTATAGTTGTAAAGAGTGTAAAGAAAAAATATTGACAAAAGGTAGGATGAAAGCTATAATTACCTTTGTTGCCTTGAGGTGATAGCGTTGAAATGGTCTACAATACAGTTATTAAAGTTCCGAGATAAGGGACTAAGTTTAAACGAAACAGTTGATATGAGTGATATAAAAAAAATTGATCCTCAAATACTAGACGTTTCCCCGATATCTGTAAAAGGTAGAGCGGATATTAGTTCTCAGCGAGTAACATTTCACCTTCATATAGAAGGATACCTAGTGTTACCTTGCTCAAGAACACTTGTAGATGTGAAGCTTCCAATTGATGTGAATTCGACTGAAACTTTTATGTTAAAGGCGAATGACTATGATCAATATGAAAATGAAGAAGTTCACCAAATTCAAGGTGATATCATCGACTTAAAACCAGTGATAACTGAGTTACTATTACTTGAGATTCCATTACAAGTACTAAGTGACGAAGCAAGAGAAAAAGAGCAGCTTCCATCTGGTAATAACTGGGAAGTTCTAACGGAAGATCAAGCTTTAAAGCTAAAACTAGCTGAGGACAAAGAAGAAAAAGTTGATCCTCGTCTTGCTAAATTATCACAACTTCTTGATCAAAACAAGAATACTTAAAAAGCGAAGTTTCCAGCTCGTTCTGGCTTCATAAGAAATTACTCTTTAAGGAGGTGGGAAGAATGGCAGTACCTTTTAGAAGAACATCTAAAACAGCAAAAAGACAACGCCGTACACACTTCAAATTGAACGTACCTGGTATGGTAGCGTGCCCAAATTGTGGTGAAATGAAACTAGCACACCGTGTTTGTAAAGAGTGCGGAACTTATAAAGGTAAAGAAGTAGTGAACAAGTAATTGTTCCTTGAAAAACGTGAAGAGACCATGGTTCTTCACGTTTTTTTGTTGATTATTCATTTAATAGTTTTATAAAGTGTTGAATATTATTAATGGTTAACTTTGGATTGAATAGTATTTATGGAAGATTCTTACTTGTTCAATTTTGTATTTATCCTTACTATTAGGTCTGGAGGGATGAAAATGGAAGATTATGTAGTTACTTTAGATCATAATGGTTTATTACAATTTATTATAAACAGACCTGACCGTCGTAATGCAATAAACTATGAAGTAATGGATGGGCTGTTACATGCTATTAATGAGTGTGAAACAAATCCATCTGTTAAAGTCCTTCTTATACGAGGAGTTGGAGACAAAGCATTCTGCTCGGGTGGAGATTTAAAAGTATTTGAAGGTTTGAAAACAGAAGAAGAGGCTTATGGGATGTTATCGAAAATGGGAGAAATTGTATATCGGTTAGCCACCTTACCTAAGCCTACGATTGCATACATAAACGGAATAGCAATAGGAGGAGGATGTGAAATTGCAACCTCTTGTGATTATAGAATCATGTCTTCTACAGCTAAAGCGGGGTTTGTTCAAGGGAACCTTGCAATTACTTCAGGCTGGGGCGGAGGGACTCTCCTACTTGAAAGGATTCCTTCTTCAGATGCTTTACATTTATTATGGTCAGCCAATGTTTATTCTGCGAACGAATTAGAAAAGATTGGATACATTCAACAAATGATCCATCGTTCAGAGGAACCAAATGAAATACCGTTTGTTCAGGACCTACTTTCAAAACCAGTCACGGTTCTTGAAGCATATAAGAAGTTATTCCTTGCAAAATGGGATTTGTTTATGATAAAAAAACGTATAAATAAAGAAATAAGAGAGTGTGCTAGACTATGGGCGTTAGACGAGCATCATCATGCTGTAGCAAAATTCTTAAATAAGTAATGGACGAATTTTGGTTTTAATTGGCAGATCATATTCATAAAAGTTTATAAAAAAGCTATAATCGAGATTCTATCTACTCTATTAGGTGCATATGTATGAATTAGATGACCATACAGGAGGGATAGAAATGACTTCAAATAGACAGGATGCTTGGAATCAGGACGAAGATGTTCTTCTAGCAGAAGTCGTACTCCGTCACATTCGTGAAGGCGGAACGCAACTTCAAGCTTTTGAGGAAGTAGGGAAAAAACTATCTAGAACTGCGGCAGCATGTGGATTTAGATGGAATTCATTTGTAAGAAAGCAATATAAATCAGGGATTGAACTTGCTAAAAAGCAAAGAAAAGAATCAAAGAAAGATCACTCTTTGAAAAAAGAGAAAACAAGTAATAGTAATGAAAATAACCACAGTGAGAAAAATTCATTTGAATTCAGCGTAGATACTATTGAAGCTCATCATGATCAATTTTCAATGAGTGGTATGATTCAATACCTTCAAAAAGCAGAGGAAGCTCTAAGGAATGAAGAGGAGTTACTAGCTAGCGTAGAAGAATATAAAACACAAGTAGTTCAATTAAAGGACGAAGTTAAACAATTGCAAAAAAAGAATTTTGAGTATGAATCTAAATTACGACTGCTAGAAGATGATCACCAATCCTTACTCACAATTTTTGAAAAGGCCAGAAAAATGGCATTATTACAAGAGAGTGAGGACAAAGTAAAGTTCCAAATGGATCGAAATGGAAATTTGCAACGATTAAATAAATAAAAGAATAGACTAAAAAAGGCGAATTCATAAGAATTCGCTCTTCTTTATTAGTCGTTACTTACTTGTTCAGAAACACCTTCTGGTAACCAAATTAGTGGGTTTTCACCTAAATCACGCTCCATATCATACGTTACAGCTGAAAAGCCCATTTTGTCCCAGAAACCTTGAGATTTAACTCTTGGATTTGTTTTTATTGGAAGGCCAAACCCTTTAGCAAATTCTACAAGAAATTTACCGTATCCATTATGCTGATAGTTTGGAAGTACCTCAAGCTTCCATAGCTCTAGAAAGTCTTGAGCAGGACTAAAATATTGATCAAATCTTGCCTCTCGTTGATATAAGCTCATTCTAGCAACTAGTGTATCTCCGAAGTAAACACCATAGAAAGGTGACTCACTATCGTTTTCAATTATATTGGCTTGCAAGTCTTCAAGCATGGATAATTCTTGAATTCCATACTCTTTAAATTTTTTAAATTCTTCTAGTGTTTTGTAATTTATTTTTAATTTTTCAACTACAACTGCCATTTAAATCCCCCTCTAAGACAAAACATTTTAAGTATACGCATCGCTTATCCTGAATAGGAATATAACACAAGAAACGACGTATGAAAAATATATTGTTTTGTATCTTGTACTTATTTACTATTATTATATAACAAAATAACTAAAAATTCTGCACTTATTTAAGAAAACGTTTACAATATAGAGGAGGACTTTGCCTCTTTTTGTAGAAAAGGTAATTATATCAAGGGGATTTTAAAAGAAAGGGGAACAAATGTGCAAAAGATACTAATTGCAAATAGGGGAGAAATTGCTTTACGGATTATTAAAACATGTAAACAGATGGAGATTACGACGGTTGCAATTTATTCAGATGCTGATAAGGATATGCCATATGTCATTGAGGCTGATGAAGCTTATCGTATTGGTGAACCACCTGTTAATAAGTCGTACTTACAAATGGAAACCATTATAAATGTTGCTAAAGAAGCAAATGTTGATGGAATCCATCCAGGTTATGGACTGCTTTCAGAAAATGCAGCATTTGCAAAAATGACGAGAGAGAATGGGCTCGTATTTATCGGTCCCTCAGCAGATGTAATGGAAAAGATGGGAGATAAAATAGAATCCAGAAGAACCATGAAAGATGCAGGAGTGCCTGTAGTTCCTGGAAGTGAGAGTGGTGTTTCAAGTTTAGAAGAAGCTAAAGAAGTCGCTAATGAAATTGGGTATCCGGTTATGCTAAAAGCAAGTGGTGGCGGCGGTGGAATTGGAATGATTCGTTGTGAAAATGAGCAAGCGCTCGTTCAGAGTTATGATTCTACAAAAAATCGAGCAAAGGCATATTTCGGTAACGACCATGTCTTTTTAGAAAAGTGTCTCGATTATGCTCGTCATGTTGAAATTCAAGTTTTTGGCGATGAACATGGCAATATTATTCACTTATTTGAACGCAACTGCTCTGTTCAAAGAAGAAACCAAAAGGTTATAGAAGAATCTCCATCCCCGGCATTATCAGCCGAGACCAAAGAAAAAATGTACGAGGCTGCAATTAAAGCTGCTAGAGCGGTAAATTACGTGAATGCAGGAACAGTGGAGTTTATTGTTGATGAAGAAGAGAATTTCTATTTTCTTGAAATGAATACAAGGTTACAGGTTGAGCATGGCGTTACAGAACTTGTTACGAGCATTGATCTTGTAAAATGGCAAATTATTGTTGCTAGAGGTGAAGAACTTCCACTTTGTAAACAAGAAGAAATTCATACAAATGGGCATGCGATAGAATTTAGGATTTATGCTGAAGATCCGAAAACATTCTATCCATCTCCTGGAACGATAGCATCATTAAATTGGGGTAGTACTGAGAATTTGCGTATTGACAATGGTTATTTTGAAGGAAATAAGGTTACCCCTTTTTATGATCCGATGATTGCGAAGTGTTTGGTGTATGGAAATGACCGAACGGATTGTATTGAGAAAGCAAAGAAATTTTTTGCTGAAACAAGCATTGCTGGAGTGAAAACAAATGTTCCGTTATTCCAACAAATTGTAACAGAACAAGGCTTTGTTGCAGGTGATTATAATACAAAGTGGCTAGGTGATCTATTAAAAGCCCACAATTAATAGGCTGCTCAGTACCACGAAATTAAAACAAAACATATTGGGAGGAAATAATATGAAGGAAATTAAAGCATCGATGGCAGGTACCGTATTAAATGTATTAGTAGAAAAAGGTGAGGGAATTACAAGTGGTCAAACAGTTCTTATGCTTGAGTCAATGAAAATGGAAATTCCGGTTGAAGCAGAATTAGATGGAACAGTTGCTGAACTAAAAGTTAATGTAGGAGACTTTGTGAACGAGGGAGATGTTTTAATTTTATTTGAACAATAGTACATTACATAAGGGGGAATGGTGAATGACAACTTCAAAAGCAATTCAAGAAGTGCTTGAAGAAACTAGGGAACGAATTTCTTCAGGGGGACATCCGAAATATCATGAAAAACTTAAAGAACAGAATAAATTGTTTGTGCGAGATCGCCTAGCATTACTTTTTGATAACGGACAATATCAAGAAGACGGAATGTTTGCGAATTGTAAAGAAGAGGGGTTGCCAGCAGATGGTGTTGTTACTGCTATTGGCAAGATTTCTGGTCAAACGGTTTGTGTAATGGCAAATGATTCAACGGTTAAAGCTGGATCATGGGGATCGCGAACAGTTGAAAAGATTATTCGTATTCAAGAAACTGCTCTTAGACTGAAGGTTCCTATCTTATATTTAGTAGATTCTGCAGGAGCTAGAATTACAGACCAATTAGATATGTTTCCAAATAGAAGAGGCGCAGGTAAAATCTTTCATAATCAAGTAAAGCTTTCTGGAATGGTCCCGCAAGTATGTATATTATTTGGGCCATCTGCTGCTGGTGGAGCTTATATACCGGCATTTTGTGACATTGTTATTATGATAGAAGGCAATGCCTCAATGTACCTTGGTTCACCAAGGATGGCTGAGAAAGTTATTGGAGAAAAAGTTACCTTGGAAGAGATGGGTGGTGCAAGAATGCACTGTTCTGTCAGCGGATGTGGAGACTATCTTGTACATTCAGAAGAAGAGGGGATAGAAGTAGCAAAGCGTTATTTAAGCTATTTTCCAGCGAACTTCGAGAATGTGCCGGAGATTATTGAAGGGAAAGCAGCAGTAACGAAAAAAACATTAGAAGAAATCATTCCTGAACATCAGAATGCTCCATTTGATATGCACGAGGGAATTGAGGCTTTGATTGACGAAGGAAGTTTCTTTGAGATGAAAAAGCTTTTTGCTCCTGAATTGATAACTGGGTTTGCTCGTCTTGATGGAAGATCAGTAGGGATTATTGCGAATCAACCAAAAGTAAAGGGCGGGGTGTTATTCGTAGATTCTGCTGATAAAGGAGCAAAATTTATTCAGCTATGTGATGCATTCCATATACCTATTTTATTCCTAGCAGATGTACCGGGTTTTATGATTGGTACAAAGGTAGAACGTGCAGGTATTATCCGTCATGGTGCAAAGCTGATCGCAGCTATGAGCTCAGCAACTGTTACTAAAATCTCTGTTATTGTTAGAAAAGCATATGGGGCTGGTTTGTATGCGATGGCTGGGCCTGCCTTTGATCCAGATGTTTGTATTGCACTACCAACAGCACAAATTGCTGTAATGGGTCCAGAAGCTGCCGTTAATGCGGTCTATTCTAACAAAATCCAGGCGATAGAAGATCCAAAAGAAAGAATTGCATATGTTCAAGAAAAACAAAAAGAATATAAGGAACATATTGATATCTATAAGCTTGGATCAGAGTTAATTGTAGATGAGATTGTCTCAGCAAATGAATTGCGTTCAGTATTAATTGATCGTTATGACCTATATTCGACAAAGGATGTTGAATTTAGTAAACGAAAGCACCCTGTATACCCAGTTTAATAATATAAGAACTTGCTAGGCCCTTCGACTATGTGTTGGAGGGCTTCTTTTGTCTAGGTGTACGACTAGTGAGTTTACGAATGAAAGTAAGGTTCCGTTCGGTTATCTATTGAACCGAATCGTTCAATATGTCGTTCCAGTTCCCACTTCAGAGAGACAGGTTGAATATCATAAAATATTCCTGATATTTATGTACTAAAAGTGTCTTGAATTGGAATCTTTTGATAGAATATAGGTATTACGTATGTTTGAGGGGTCGTTATGAAGATAGGGATTATTGGTGCAGGTGCTATTGGACTATTATTTGCTAGTTACATCGGGGAAAAACATGATGTCTATATCGTCACAAAGTCAAAAGAGCAAGCGGAAGCGATTAACACACAAGGAATACACCGAAATGTTCAAGGGACTAACGTTCAAACAAGGATTTCTGCAGAGTCAATATTGGAAACCGCAATACAAGCGTTACCTTTAGACTTAGTCGTTGTAGCAGTAAAGCAATATAGTATTCATTCTATTGCATCTCTTATTTCATCACTCCACCCAAGTATACCTCTATTATTTCTTCAGAACGGAATGGATCATCTAGATTTTATTCAGAGGTTACCACAAAGTACGATTCTGTTGGGTTCTGTTGAGCATGGTGCTCAACGATTGAATCAGCATACAGTTCTACATAAGGGGATTGGTACAACGAAAGTATCTTCTTACAAAGGGGATATAAAGAATATACTCCCTTTACTTGAATCCATGGATCCAGTGTTTGCTTTTACAATGGTTCAAAATGGTAAGGAAATGCTTTTGAAAAAGTTGTTCATCAATATATTAATCAATCCATTAACGGCTATTTCTAAAGTGAAAAATGGTCAATTATTAGCGAATCCATACTTACATGCTTTACAACATCAATTGTACGAGGAAATGATTTCTGTGTTTCCAGACATGAAAGAGTCTGTTTCATTCGATGAGATTGTAGCAGTGTGTAGAAATACAGGGGAAAATTATTCTTCCATGTTCAAGGATATTGAAAATGGAAATAAAACGGAAGTAGAAGCTATTTTAGGGTTTGTGATCAAAGAGGCTTTATTAGAAAATGTCGAAATCCCAAAGATTAAAATGCTCTATCAACTAGTAAAAGGTCTTGAATGGCAGAAAGGAGTGGAATGAAAATGGCATCTTTTGTTTCTACATTTATAGCTGTATTTGTTCTTTTACCCTTTTTGGCCTATATCATTAGTTTTATTTTTATTAAAGAGATATTAAAAAGCCACAAGAGAGCTGTACAAATTTCTGCTGATATCACGACATTTCTATTGATGATATCCGTTCACTTTATCATTCTTGCAATTTGGGAGCAATCGTATTTATGGTTACTCTTTATCATAGTATTCTTAATAGGAGTTATCATTGCTCTTGTTCACTGGAAGATTCGAGGAGAGGTTGACTTTGGTCGTGTGTTTAAAGGCTTTTGGAGACTGAACTTCATCGTTTTTTCAACGGCTTACATTAGTTTGATTTTTATCGGATTGATTGTACGTATTGTTCATATGATTTAGCAATTTGAAAAGCAATATTTTTTTCTTTCTGACAGCAAGATGATATACTCTAATGAGTATTATGGCAGAAGAAAAGGAGTCAAAACTATGGCACTGGAACATGTTGAAATTCCAGCAATAAATAAATTTTCATCCATGTATTTGCAACAGCGTGAGCCTGTTACATCTTTTTTTCACTATAACATAAAGAATATGGATGTTTTTTCAAAGCGACTGGATGATTTGAAGCAAAGAGAATTTCCACGGACTGAGCTTGTAGCTTGTATTAGAGAGTATATGGAAGGGTTACCTCATTCGGAGGAAACACTTCAATCTCTTAAGAAGCTTGAAGAGAATGGTGTTGTGGTCATTGGAGGTCAACAAGCGGGTCTTCTTACAGGACCACTTTATACAATACATAAGGTCATCTCTATTATAAAGCTAGCAAAGGAGCAAGAAAAAAAGCTCCTACACCCTGTTGTGCCTGTTTTTTGGATTGCTGGTGAGGATCATGATTTTCAGGAAATTAATCATATTTTTATTGAAAAAAATGATGCGTTAGAAAAAATAGGTTATCCTGAACGAGTGGTAGAAAAAAAGGCAGCTTCCAAAATAGAATTTACGAAAGATATTATGACGAATTGGGTTACAGATATCTTTAAAGAATTAGGTGAAACTCCTCATACAGATTCTATCTATACTTTAATAACAACTGCGATCTCACATTCGGAATCAATAGTTGATTTTTTTGCATACATAATCATGGAATTATTTAAAGAGCAAGGACTAGTAGTGATTGATTCTGGATTCGATAGACTTCGTAAAATAGAGCAACCCTTTATGAAGCATCTTATAGAACATACAGACACAATTACTTCTAACGTGCTAGCGCAGCAAAAAGAAATTCAAGATCATAATTTTTCGAATGTAATTGAACTCTCTAGAAGTGCAGCAAATCTTTTTATTGAAATCGAAGGTGACCGTGTTCTTCTTGAGAAACACGGTGATTTATTTGTTGATAAAAATAGAACAATCTCCTTTACGATAGAAGAGCTTTTGCAGATTCTTCATAAGACACCTGAACGTTTTAGTAATAATGTTGTCACTAGACCTTTAATGCAAGAGTGGTTGTTTCCCTCATTAGCTTTTATTGGTGGTCCAGGTGAGATTGCATATTGGGGAGAATTGAAACGAGTGTTTGATTGGGTAGGATTTTCAATGCCTCCAGTTGTACCAAGGTTAAATATCACGATTCTCGAAAGAGATGTAAGTAAGTATATAGAAGAGCTAGAATTAAATATTAAGACGGTGCTTACTGAAGGAATTCAGCATGTTAGAGAAGCCTATTGGAATTCCTTTCAAGATCAAGAGTTACATCGGTTAATTCATCAGGCAAAAGAGAATCTTTTTAAAAACTATGAAGAAATCACAGAAAAAGTAGTTTCTTTAGATAAAGGGATGCAGCCGATAATTGAGAAAAATCTTCATTTTCACCAGCAACAGTTTGATTATATTGTAAGAAAAACAGATCAATCTATTAAAGAGAAGCATCGTGTTCTATTTAGAAAGCTTTCATTAATTGAAAATGCATTAAGACCTAATAGTGGACCCCAAGAAAGAACGATGAACCTTATGTACTTCCTAAATAGGTATGGCATAGAATTTATTGATCGGTTAATGTCGGAGCAATATGAATTTGATGGAACCCACAAGCTTTATCGAATTTAAAAATCATAAAATGTCATAATTTAAACCTTGTTTGAGTTTAAACTCGAACAAGGTTTTTTTCTGTTTGTTGGACCCAGTATTCGTCGATAAAAAAACTCATCAAGAAGAAGGATTATGAGAATGTGTAAAGAATTTAAAATTTATGTGGAGAAAAGTGGGGGGATGTGGTACATTTGTGATAGAAAGTGGGGGTAGTGCACATGTTCATGGGGGAATATCAACATAACATCGATACCAAAGGACGATTGATTATACCTGCGAAATTCAGAGAGCATCTAGGAGATAACTTTGTAATTACGCGTGGGCTTGATCAGTGTTTGTTTGGCTACCCAATGGATGAATGGAGAGCACTAGAAGAAAAACTAAAGGCGTTACCCCTAACAAAAAAAGATGCACGTGCCTTCACAAGGTTCTTCTTTTCTGGCGCAACAGAAAGTGAGTTAGATAAAACAGGACGAGTGAATATTCCTAGTCCGCTATTGCAATATGCAAAATTAGAAAAAGAATGTGTTGTTTTAGGTGTTTCCAATCGTATTGAGATTTGGAGTAAAGCATTATGGGAAGACTATTTTAGTAATTCCGAGGATTCTTTTGCAGAAATAGCGGAAAATATGATAGGATTCGATATTTAAACCCAAATCGATTGGAAAGGTGATCCACCATGTTTGAACATACTACTGTACTATTAAAGGAAACTGTTGATGGTCTCGAAGTAAAAGAAGATGGA
Organism: Rossellomorea marisflavi; assembly: GCA_003667865.1. Taxonomy (GTDB): domain Bacteria; phylum Bacillota; class Bacilli; order Bacillales; family Bacillaceae_B; genus Rossellomorea; species Rossellomorea marisflavi_C. The sequence goes on from CP033051.1 coordinate 2,911,181, forward strand.
ATTTATGTAGACTGTACCTTAGGTGGGGCAGGGCATAGTGAATATCTCTTATCACAGCTTGGAGAAAATGGACATTTATATTGCTTTGATCAAGACATTACTGCGATCAATCATGCTAGGGAGAAGTTAAAAGGTTATACAGGTAACGTTACCTTTGTCCAATCCAATTTTCGAAACATACAAAAAGAATTGAATGAACTCAACGTACATAAGGTTGATGGGATTCTTTATGATCTTGGTGTCTCATCCCCACAATTAGATACACCTGAAAGAGGATTTAGCTATCATCATGATGCTCCTTTAGATATGCGTATGGATCTTGAGGGAGATGTAACAGCATTTGATGTAGTTAATCATTGGAGTTATGAAGAACTTGTGAAGATTTTCTTTCGTTACGGTGAAGAAAAGTTCTCAAAACAAATTGTAAGGAAAATAGAAGCTGCTAGAGAATTAAAGCCAATTGAAACAACGAATGAGCTTGTAGAATTAATCAAAGAAGGAATTCCGGCACCTGCAAGAAGAAAAGGCGGACATCCAGCAAAAAGAGTGTTCCAAGCAATCAGAATTGCTGTAAATGATGAGCTAGGTGCTTTTGAGGATTCATTGGAACAAGCAATAGAGCTGCTTAATCCGAGGGGAAGAATCAGTGTGATTACATTTCATTCATTAGAAGATAGAATTTGTAAATCTGTCTTTAAGGAAATGGCATCAGGACCAGAATTACCACCTGGACTTCCAATCATTCCTGAAGAGTATCAGCCAACGTTAAAACTAATTACTAGAAAGCCAATCGTTCCTAGTGAGGAGGAGCTTGAACGAAATAATCGTGCACGTTCTGCCAAACTGAGGATTGCCGAAAAAAGATGATCAAACTAGATTAGGAGGGATTATTACATGAGTAACTTAGCAAGAAAATATCAATTGAACGAAGAGCCTAAAAGACAATATGTACCACAGCCTAGTAAGCAGCCGACTGAAAAAAAATCTGTTATCACTCCAGGAGAAAAATTTCTAGTTGCTTTAGGTGCTGCAATTATTTGTTTTTTCGCTGTTCAAATTATTACAACACAATCTTCAATATACGATGTAAATAAAGAGATTCAAGTAGTACAAGAATCAATTCAATTGCAAGAAAAAGAGAATCGAGACCTTGAAATTCAAGTAAGTGAGCTAAGTACTTATGAAAGAATTCTTGAAAAAGCTAAGGAGCTTGGGCTAAACTTAAAGGAACAAAACGTCAAGGTAGTGAATCAATAATGAACAATAAAAGACCAGGAATGAATATAGGGGCGGCCGTTTTATTTGTGTTTTTTGGTCTCCTCTTTTTTCTTTTAATATACCGCTTTGTTTCTATTCAAATTACAGGAGAAGCTGAAGGAAAAGCGTTAGCTGCAAAAGCTTCTGAAATTTACCTGAAGAGTAGAGTTCTTGAAGCAAAAAGAGGAACAATCTATGACCAAAAAGGAGAAGTAATCGCTGAAGATACTTCTGCTTTTAAATTAATTGCAATACTTGATGAATCTGTATCATCAGATCCCAAAAACCCAAAGCATGTTGTTGATATTGAAAAAACGGCACAGGTTCTTTCTGAATACATTGACCTTAGTGTAAGTGAAATTCGTGAAAAGCTAGACAACAATGAACTTTTTCAAGTGGAATTTGGAAATGCTGGTAGAGATATTTCTCATCAAATAAAAAAAGAGATTGAAGCAGAAAAGCTACCAGGGATCACGTTCATTAAAGAATCAAAGAGGTTCTATCCAAATGGGGTATTCTCATCACACCTTGTTGGCTTTGTGCAAGAAAAAGAAGTTGATAAAGGTACTACGATTACAGAAGGTGTAATGGGTATTGAAAACAGCTTTAATGAGCTATTAAAAGGTGAAGATGGAACGTTAGAATATAAGAGTGATGTGTGGGGCTATATTCTTCCTAATTCAGAAGAACATCTAACCCCACCAAAAGATGGGAAGGATCTTTATCTAACTATAGATAAAAAAATTCAAACGTTCTTAGAGGAAGCAATGAATCAGGTAGTTGTTGATCATAAGCCTAAGAAGATACTAGCTGTAGTTGCAGACCCGAAAACAGGTAAAATCTTGGGTATGGCTCAAAGACCGACTTTTCATCCAGATAGCAGAGAAGGAATCGATGGGAATTGGACCAATCAAATTGTAGAATCAAGCTATGAGCCTGGATCTACGATGAAAACCTTTTCGCTTGCAGCTGCAGTAAACGAAGGTGTATTTAACCCTAATGAAAAATATGAATCTGGTAAATATTATGTTGAAGGGGTTCCATCTCCAATTAAAGACTGGAATAATGGTCAAGGGTGGGGGGTAATCCCTTACTTGGAAGGAGTGCAACGTTCTTCAAATGTTGCCTTCGCCAATTTACTTGAAAAAATTGGTGAAGACAGATATAGACAATACTTAGACTTGTTTGGATTTGGAAACCCTACAGGTATAGATATACCAAATGAAAATCCAGGTCAGATCCTCTATAACTATCAAATTGAAAAAGTAACGACCATTTTTGGACAAGGTACAACGGTTACACCATTACAGCTTATTCAGGCGGAAACAGCTATAGCAAATGGTGGTAAGATGATGAAGCCGTATGTTATTGATAAAGTAGTAGACCCAAAGACTGGTGAAATAATAGAAGAAACTAAACCTACTGTTGTTGGTGAACCGATTACTAAAGATGCAGCAGAAAAGGTTAGAGAATATTTAGCTTCTACGGTTACTTCTGAGGCTGGAACAGGTAGGATTTTTGCTATAGATGGATACAATGTAGCTGGTAAATCCGGTACAGCACAAATTCTTGATAAAGAAAACGGGGGTTATATGATAGGGAAAGAAAATTACTTGTTTTCTTTCCTAGGCATGGCACCGGCTGAAGATCCGCAGTTAATTGTCTATGTTGCTGTACTTCAGCCTGAATTAAAAGCTACAGAAATTGGTTCTGATCCTGTTTCAAAGATTTTTAATCCGGTTATGCTTAATAGCTTGAAGTATCTAAATATAAAACCAGAAGAAAAAATTGAAATTAATAAGCACTCAATGCCTTCAGTTAAAGGGCTATCTGTTGAAAATGCAAAAACAGTTATTGAAAAAATGGGAGTTCAGCCTATTCTTATTGGGAATGGATCAAAAATTGTAGAACAACAAGTCAAACCTAAAGAAGAAATTTTAGAAAGAGAAAAAGTGATTCTTCTTACAGATGGTGAAATGACAATTCCGGATATGACAGGATGGTCAATGCGTGATGTTCTAAAGGTGGCAAACCTTACTGGATTAAAGCTAAATGTTACGGGGAGTGGTTTTGTATCAAGTCAAAATATTGCTCCGAATTCTCCAGTGCAAAAAAATGATCCACTCGTTGTAACACTATCACCACCTGCAGCTAATCAGGAGAATAGTACCGATAACATCGAAGAGGATGCCCCGCTCAATTAATTGATCGTAAAAAAGCTAATTCATTGAGTGTTACTCATGAGTTAGCTTTTTTATTTAACCATATTAATAAATGAAGGTTACGTTTTGAGGGTTTACTAAGCTTATTAAAAGATATGACATCCTGTTGTAATCAACGCGCTTTAAGAAGCCCTTTCTAGCATATCCCTTTTGGTACAAGCATATAATGGAACGAGCCATAGAAGGGGAGGTTCGATTCCGTGAAAAGAGTATCAAATGTAACGGTTCGGAAACGTTTAGCTATTTCATTAGTTTTAGGTATTTTGATTTTTACAATAATTGATATACGTCTTGGTTATGTTCAATTTTACAAGGGGGACTGGTTGACAGGAAAAGCTAGAGATTCCTGGAGTCGTGAGATCCCATTCGAACCAGAACGTGGTAAGATTCTTGATCGTAATGGTGTTGAACTAGCAACAAATCAGAGTACTCCAACCGTATTTGTTGTTCCAAGGCAAATAACGGATCCTGCTGCAACATCTGAGAAACTAGCTGCTGTGCTTAATATATCAGTAGAGAAAACCTATAAATATGTAACGACACGAGCATCAATGGTTCGAATTAATGAAGCCCGTAAAATCTCATATGAAAAGGCAAAAGAGGTAAGAGATTTGAATCTTAAAGGAGTTTACATAGGGGAGGATTCAAAAAGGTATTATCCATTTGGAAGTTATCTATCCCATGTATTAGGTTTTGCGGGCATTGATAATCAGGGATTGATGGGGCTTGAGCTATCGTATGATGAAGAATTAAAGGGTGAGAAAGGTTCCGTTCAATTCTTTTCAGATGCGAAAGGGAAAAGAATGGGAGACATGGCAGACGATTATGAGGAGCCTGTTGATGGTTTAGACCTAAGGCTAACGATTGATACAAACGTTCAGACCATTGTAGAAAGAGAGCTTGATATAGCAGAAGCAACCTATAATCCGGATGGAATGATTGCCATTGCTATGAACCCTAATAATGGTGAAATTCTCGCGATGTCGAGCAGACCGAATTTTGATCCAGCGAATTTCAGACATGTACCTCAAGAAATATATAATCGTAATTTACCGATATGGAGTACCTATGAGCCTGGGTCAACGTTCAAAATCATTACATTAGCTGCAGCGTTAGAGGAAGAAGAGGTAGATTTATATAAGGATACTTTCCATGATTCAGGACATGTTGAGGTTGCAGGCTCCACTCTGCATTGTTGGAAGCGTGGAGGACATGGTTCTCAAACATTCCTAGAGGTTGTTCAGAACTCTTGTAACCCTGGTTTTGTTGAATTAGGCGAGAGGCTAGGTAAAGAAAGACTGTTCCAATATATAAAGGATTTTGGCTTTGGACAAAAAACAGGTATTGACCTTCAAGGTGAAGGAAAAGGGATATTATTTAATCTAGACCGTGTTGGTCCAGTTGAACAAGCAACAACTGCATTTGGACAGGGGGTTGCTGTAACACCAATCCAGCAGGTTGCGGCTGTTTCAGCAGCCGTTAACGGCGGAACGTTATACCAGCCTTATATTGCAAAAGAGCTAGTTGATCCGAATACAGGTGAGGTTGTCATGCGTAAAACCCCTCAAGCTAAGAAAAAAGTAATCTCTGAGAAAACTTCAAAGCAAATTAGAGAAGCGTTAGAAAGTGTTGTTGCACAGGGGACAGGGGGAAAAGCATTTGTTGATGGATATCGAGTCGGTGGAAAAACCGGAACAGCCCAAAAATCTAAAGCAGGTGGCGGATATTTAGAAAATAATCATATCGTTTCCTTTATGGGAGTAGCTCCAGCAAATGACCCTCAAATCGTTGTATATTTAGCAGTTGATAATCCGAAAGGTACGATTCAGTTTGGTGGAGTTGTAGCAGCTCCGATTGCAGGGGAAATCATTGGTGATAGCTTGCAGGCTATGGGTGTTCCGAAGCAAAAAGACCAAATTGAAAAGAAAATGAAATGGGATGATATACCGCTTATAGAAGCACCGGATCTTGTTGGTTTAACAAAACAAGAGCTTCAACAAAAGTTATATACACTTAATTTAGAAATAAGTGGTGAAGGTGGTAAGGTAGTAAGTCAGGCTCCAGAACCTGGTGTGAAAATTAAAGAAGGTTCAACCATTAGGGTTCATTTAGAATAGAATGAGAGGGGAATGGTGTGAATGCCATGCTATGGAACTGTAAAAATAAGATGATACTAGTTTCATAGCAAGTTTCTCATCAATCTCCTTCTATTTTTCATAAATGTTTCGTATCAATATAATAATGGTGCATAGATTTTGCCCTTGTATTTATGTAAAATAAACTAAGGTTGCTTTCTACCATTGAGGAGTGAAAACATGAAATTGCATACTTTGCTTGAAGTATTGCCGTTATACACATTACAGGGAGAAGGAAATCCTGAAATTACGAATATTAGAAATCACCATGAAAAAGTTAAAGCGGGTGATTTATTTATTTGTATAGCGGGATTAGATGTGGACAGTCATACCTTAGCAAAGGAAGCAGTAAACAATGGTGCAGTTGCTCTCCTGTCAGAAAGACCATTAGACGTTGAAGTACCTGTTGTAATCGTTCCGGATTCAAAAAAAGCAATGGCTGTTATAGCAGATTTTTTTTATAATCAGCCATCACATGAGCTACTATTAGTAGGGGTAACGGGAACAAACGGTAAAACCACTACCACACATCTAATTGAAAAAATATATTCGTTTTCTGGAATGAAAACAGGCTTAATTGGTACGCTTTATGTTAAAATCGGTGAAGAGCTTGAACCGATCTCTAATACGACACCTGACAGCTTAACACTACAACAAACATTCCGGCGTTTTTGTAATGCTGATGTAAAGGCATCGGTAATGGAAGTATCTTCTCATGCGCTCGTTCAAGGAAGGGTCCATGGGTGTGATTATGATATTGCTGTATTTACAAACCTTTCTCAGGACCATTTAGACTATCATAAAACAATGGAAGAATACCGAAATGCTAAAGGCCTGCTATTTTCGCAACTTGGAAACTCATATTTCAAAAACCATCCAAAATATGCAGTCATTAACCTAGATGATCCAAATGCTGATTTCTTCATGAAATTGACTTCAGCACATGTTATTACATATGGACTACAATCCGAAGCATATATTCGAGCTAAAAACCTTGAACTTACCCCAGATGGATCAGCATTTACGATTTCAACCCCGCAGGGGGAATATGCAGTGAAACTGAAACTAGCTGGTAAATTCAATGTCTATAATGCACTTGCAGCCATCTCAACTGCTTATGTATCTGATATCCCGATTAAAAAGGCGATTGAAGCTTTAGAGCAGGTTGGGGGAGTTAGTGGACGGTTTGAATCTGTTAAGGAAGACCAGGCATTTTCAGTTATTGTAGATTATGCTCATACACCTGATGGATTGAAGAACGTCCTAGAAACAATTCAAACTATATCAAAAGGAAATATATATGTGGTTGTTGGCTGTGGTGGTGATCGTGATAAAGGGAAACGTCCAATCATGGCAAATATAGCTTGTGAGTATAGTGACTATGCTATTTTTACTTCTGATAATCCGAGAATGGAAAATCCATTAGAAATTTTAAAGGATATGGAATCAGGAGTCATTGGTGAAAATTATGAACTAGTTGTTGACCGGAAAGAAGCCATAACGAAGGCCATTCAAATGGCAACAAATGATGATGTTGTTCTCATAGCAGGAAAAGGGCATGAAACCTATCAAGTTGTTGGGAAGCAAGTTCTATCATTCGATGACCGTGAAGTTGCGAGAAACGCAATTAGGGAGTTATAAAATATGTTGTTTTTGAAAGACCTTGATACATTCTTATCCCAACAAAATGGCTTGAAACTTGCAGACGTTCCGATATTGACTATTTCTATAACATGTAGTGAGAATATGTATAAAGGCCTCTATATCCCAATTCATGAAGAAATAAATATTCTTCAAGCAATTCACGAAGGGGCTATCGGAGCGGTTATTTCTTCAAAAGATAAAGTGCCATCCCATGTACCAACGCATTTTCCATTATTTGTGACAGAGGACCTAATCCAGACAATTCAGGAGTTACTTCAAAATTATTATCAAAAAATGAAACAAGAAGAGTGGGAAACTATGACAAATTTTATCTTTTATAGTGAAGATATTCTTATTAAACAATATACTTCATATGATATTGCAGTAGATGAACAATACGTAAAAATACTAAGGATTATAAACCAAGAAAGAAAAGGAGGGGAGAAAAGATGATGGAGCAAGTAATTATCTATACCATTATTTTAGGGTTTATCATTTCGGTCCTGCTTTCTCCATTTTTCATCCCCTTCTTAAGAAGGTTAAAGTTTGGTCAAAGCATACGAGATGAAGGACCTAAATCACATCAGAAAAAGTCAGGTACACCAACAATGGGTGGGATTGTCTTCTTATTATCAATCGTTATTACGACCATTGTCATGACGAATAAATTTCAGCCAGGATTAGAAGTGAATACGTATTTACTTCTTTTAGTAACGGTTGGTTTCGGCTTACTTGGTTTTTTAGATGACTTTATAAAAGTGGTTATGAAAAGAAATCTAGGGTTGACATCGAAGCAAAAGTTACTAGGTCAAATTGTTATCGCTGCTATATTCTACTTTGTGTTAAGGCAGACCGGCTTTGATTCTAGTTTAACGATTCCATTAACAGACTTTTCGATTGATCTTGGTTGGGGATATATCCTTCTTATCATCTTCTGGTTGGTAGGTTTTTCAAATGCTACAAACTTAACAGATGGCCTTGATGGACTAGTATCTGGTACAGCAGCAATTGCATTTGGTGCTCTTGGCGTTCTTGCATGGTCTGGAGGACATGAGGCAACGGCAATCTTTTCAGTGGCAGTAGTGGGAGCCGTATTAGGTTTTCTTGTGTTTAATGCACATCCTGCGAAGGTCTTTATGGGGGACACTGGATCACTCGCTTTGGGTGGGGCGATCGCAGCAATTGCAATATTAATTAAGCAAGAAATCTTGTTAGTATTAATTGGTGGTGTTTTTGTTATCGAAACATTGTCAGTTATAATACAAGTTATTTCGTTTAAAACTACAGGAAAGCGCATTTTTAGAATGAGCCCGCTACACCACCACTATGAACTAGTAGGTTGGTCTGAATGGAGAGTTGTCGTGACTTTCTGGACTGTAGGGCTTTTATTTGCTGTGCTAGGAATATATATCGAGGTGTGGTTATAATTTGAAAAATATAACAGCGTATCAACATAAAAAAATATTAGTATTAGGTTTAGCGAAAAGTGGAGTTAGTGCAGCTTCACTTTTACATAAACTTGGTGCATTTGTAACCGTAAATGATCAGAAACCTCTAGAACAAAACCCAGAAGCTAGAGCATTATTAGAGCAGGGGATAAAGGTTATTTGTGGAGGACATCCCATTGATCTGCTAGATGAAGGATTTGAATATATTGTAAAGAATCCAGGGATTCCATATAGTAACCCAATTGTAGCAGGTGCTATTAACAGAGGAATACCAGTTATTACTGAGGTTGAATTGGCTTATCAGATCTCAGAAGCTGACATGATTGCCATAACAGGAACAAATGGTAAAACGACAACAACTACATTAATTTATGAGATTCTAAAAGCAGATAAACAAACGCCTAAAATAGCAGGGAATATCGGTACTGTTGCCTCAGAAGTGGCTCAAACTGCGAAAAAAGAAGATAAAATGGTGATAGAACTTTCTTCATTTCAGTTAATGGGTATTGAGGAGTTCAAACCCCATATAGCAATCATTACAAATCTCTATGAGGCACATATAGACTATCATGGAACAAAAGACGAATATTGGTTAGCGAAAACAAATATAACGAAAAATCAAACTGAAGAAGACTATTTAGTTATTAATGCAGATCAACAAGAACATATTCATCTTTTTGAACATTCTCGTGCAAATAAAATTTTCTTCTCAACGAAAAAGAAGTTAGAACAAGGTGCATGTTTTTATAATGGTGCGCTTTATTTTAATGGAGAGAAAATTATTACATCTGATCAAATTGTTCTTCCAGGTGCTCACAATTATGAGAATATCTTATGTGCAATTATTGCAGCGAAAATCTCTGGGTCTAGTAACAGTGCTATAAAAGAAGTGTTAACGACTTTCTCAGGTGTAAAACATCGTACCCAATTCGTTGGAGAATGGTCTAGTAGAAAGTTTTATAATGATTCAAAAGCTACTAACTCACTTGCGACGAAAAGTGCCTTATCTGCTTTTGAACAACCTGTAATTTTATTAGCGGGTGGACTTGACCGAGGTAATGATTTTGACGATTTAATTCCATACTTTAAAGGGGTTAAGGCGCTCATTACATTTGGTGAAACGAAAGAGAAACTTGCTCTTACTGGTCAAAAAGCAGGGATACAAATAATTAAAACTGTCGATAATGTGGAAAAGGCTGTGCCTGTAGCGTATGAACTGTCCGAAGAGGGAGATGTCATTTTATTATCACCAGCATGTGCAAGTTGGGATCAATATCGAACTTTTGAAGAACGAGGTGACATTTTTATCAACGCGGTGCATAAACTTTTATAAGGGCTTGTCTTTCATATGAGCAGTAGTGGTCTCTAAGCATCTAGAATGACAAAAGGAAAGAGATTTTGCTTGAAAGGGCTCAAATAAGTCTACTAGAGGTGTTGGAGATTGCCTTTGAAAAAAACGACTCCTGACTTTATTTTAATTCTCGTTACCTTGTCGCTGCTTGCCATTGGCTTAGTCATGGTTTATAGCGCAAGTGCAGTTTGGGCTGATTACAAGTTTGATGATTCCTTCTTTTTTGCCAAAAGGCAAATGCTATTTGCTTGTGTAGGGATTTTCGCTATGTTTTTCATTATGAATGTTGAATATTTAACATGGAAAGACTGGTCGAAGATTTTGGTGATTGTATGTTTTGTTTTATTAGTTCTTGTTCTAATACCAGGGATTGGTGTTTTGAGAAATGGATCGAGAAGCTGGATAGGGGTTGGAGCCTTTTCTATACAGCCTTCAGAATTTATGAAGTTAGCTATGATTGCTTTCTTGGCTAAATATCTATCTGAAAAACAAAAATACATCACATCCTTTACAAAAGGTGTGTTACCAGCACTTGCACTTGTCTTCACAGCATTTGGAATGATTATGCTTCAGCCAGACTTAGGTACAGGAACCGTGATGGTTGGGACCTGTGTTGTCATGATATTTATTGCAGGAGCGAGAGTACGTCATTTTGTCGGATTAGGTTTAATTGGATTAGTTGGGTTTATTGCACTTATACTGTCAGCTCCCTACCGAATTAAAAGGATCACATCCTTTATGGATCCTTGGCAGGATGCACTTGGAAGTGGATTTCAAATTATCCAGTCCTTGTACGCAATAGGACCTGGAGGACTATTTGGACTAGGATTGGGACAAAGTAGACAGAAGTTCTTCTACCTTCCAGAACCTCAGAATGATTTTATTTTTGCTATTATTGCAGAGGAATTAGGGTTTATTGGTGGGAGTTTTGTATTATTATTATTTGCTCTGTTATTATGGCGAGGGATTAGAATTGCACTTGGAGCTCCTGACTTATACGGAACATTTTTAGCAGTAGGCGTTGTTTCCATGATAGCGATTCAAGTGATGATAAATGTTGGAGTGGTGATTGGTCTTATGCCAGTAACAGGGATCACACTACCGTTTTTAAGTTATGGAGGGTCTTCCTTAACGCTAATGCTGATGGCTGTAGGTGTCCTTTTAAATGTTAGTCGCTATTCTCGTATATAATATTAAAAGCTGAACTATTTGGGTGGTTTTAGTCCATATAGTTCAGTTTTTTTGTTTTTTCGTGAATCCCTATTGTTGAATTGAAGTCCACCGAAAGAAAACGAATCGGATTAAAGTCCTATTTTTATAAAGTAAATCCAAAATATAGTGTTTTCCTTAGGAATTGTCAGAAAAAAATGCTACAATTTATACATATTATTTGGTCTACATTATGGAAAGCTCTATATTAGGGATTCAAAAAGACCTTCCTATTTTTATAAATACTTTATGAGTGTAGCTTAATAGATGAAGTATAAAATGAGCGGTATTTAAGAGAATCGTGAAAAATGGAAAAATATAAACGTATTATTCCTCTTTTAACATCTTTTCCCTTCATATAAAATAGAGGTATTACATGTATTAATAAAGAATTTTATAGGCTTTACGGGGGAACGAGAACATGAAAAATAAAATAAAGGTCGTTTCATTAGAGGATCGAGTACCAAAACTAAAACAGCATAGAAAAAAGAAAGCAAATAGGCGACTTCTATTTTTATTAACCCTCTTTTTAGTTCTAATTTTATCTGTACTTTATTTTCAATCCTCATTTAGCCGAGTCCATTCGGTTGACGTGACAGGAAATGAACTAATTCAAAAGGATGAGATTATTACTATTAGCGGAATTAAGAAGGGTGATAATGTCTGGGGAATTAACCGCAATGAAGTGAAAAGTATCCTTGAAAAAGAAGCAGAGATACAATCAGCAAAAGTGAAATTAATATTTCCAAACAAAATTGTTCTTCATATAGAGGAATTTAAAAAAGAGGCATACCTAGTAGATGAAAGTAACTTTTATGTCATCCTATCAAATGGAAAAGTACTAGCACAACCAGAATCAACAATGACACCAGTAGATGCACCTCTATTGAGGGGATTTAAAGAAGATGCAACATTAGAAAGTATGATTGAACAACTTAATGAACTTCCAGAGGAAGTGCAGAATTTAATTTCGGAAATTATTTTACAACCTAAAAATACAGACCCATTACATATCACGCTCTTTATGAATGATGGCTATGAGGTAAGTGCTACCATCCGAACATTCTCTGAAAAAATGGTTCATTATCCATCGATTGTGAGTCAAATAGATCCCTCCAAGAAGGGGATCATAGACCTCGAAGTCGGTTCCTATTTTAGAGCTTATGAAACGGAAGGTGAAGAGGATGAAAAAGAGGAAAGCGAGAGGTAAACAGGTCATCTTCTCTTTAATTTGTTTAGTCTTTGGTTTTATTGTTGCATTTTCATACAGTGTTGCGAATACAAAGAATAAATCAAATAACCCAACAGATGGCCAATGGAAGCAAGAAGAGCAACTAAGAGACCAAATTATAGCTCAGCAACAAAAAAACAACGAGCTTCAAAAGGAACTGTACGATATTCAGGATCAAATTGTTAAAATTGAAGAAGAGTTGTCTAGTGAAGAACAAATACTTTTTAATCTAGCTGAAGATGCAGAAAAGTATCGTGTTTATTTAGGAAAAGTCAAAGTTCATGGTCCTGGCGTTCAGGTCACTCTTTCTGATGCAGATTACAAGCCTACTGAAGAAGAGAATGTGAACAATTATATTGTTCATGAACAACATGTATTTAAAGTAATTAATGAATTGTATATTTCAGGAGCTTCTGCAGTTGCCATAAATGGACAGCGCTTAAAACATAATTCGTATATTCTATGTAATGGCCCTGTTATTACTGTTGATGGAAAACAATTTAAGGCACCATTTGAAATAACAGCTATAGGTGATTCAGAAGTGCTGACATCTGCTATGAATATTACAGGTGGCGTTCGCGACCAACTTGTTAATGAAAACATTAGTTTTTCAATAGAGAAGAAATCAGAAATTGTTTTAGATCCAATTATTGTAGAATCTTGATTTTTTTAGCTATACATCATAGCTTTTTCAGGTTATGATATTAAAGCTAAAATGAGTGATTGAGGCATTGATTACGAAAACAATGTTATGCAAACTTTTAAACAGGTTTATAGAAAGTAAGGTGAAGCGTATGGGAAGTAAGCTGAATATTAGCTTTACTGTTATAACAGTGATTATTGGCTTGATGATCGCCATACAATTTCAAACAGTTAAAGAGCCTGTTGTTCGTGATACACGTGATATTTGGGAACTGAGAGAGGATCTTTTAAAAGAAAAAGAATTAAATTCAAATTTATATGCTGAGCTACGTGAAGTAAAAGATAAGCTAGAACAGTATGAAAATGAAGTAGATTCAAGCCCAGAGCTAGCATTGAAAAAAACCTTGCAAGAATTAGAAGCTGAAGTCGGATTAACTGAAAAAACAGGAGCTGGCTTAATATTAACGGTCGAACCTGCAATAGAAGGTATTCTTTTAGGGGAAAAGGCTACTACCGTATCTCCTGATTTAATTGAGAGGCTTATAAATGAATTGAATCGGTTTGAGGCACAGGAAATTTCGATTGATGGACAAAGACTAATTAATACTTCTGTTATAAGAGATATAAATGGAGAAACGAAAGTAAATGGTTATTCAATCCGAACGGTGCCTTTTGAAATCAGAGTGCTTACAAAGGATTTGGATACTGCGAAGAAACTATATAATCGCATGCAGGTCTCACAATCAATTGAGGATTTTTTTATTGATAACCTTCGAGTAACAATCTCAAAACCTCATGAAGAGATTACATTGCCTCCATATGAAGATTCAATTCGTGTACGAATGATGGAAGCGGTAAAGGAAAAAGGAGGGAACTAATATATGTGGCTGCCCCTGTTAGGGTTGCTATTGGGGATTTTTCTAGGGTTTTTAACGGATATTAGAATTCCCGATGAGTATTCCAACTATTTGTCAATTGCAGTATTAGCAGCATTTGACACATTAGTTGGAGGAATCCGAGCGTATCTACAAAATATATTTGATGATAAAGTTTTTGTATCAGGGTTCTTTTTTAATATCCTCTTAGCAGCAACTTTAGCTTTTCTAGGTGTACATCTTGGTGTAGACTTGTACTTAGCTGCTGTATTTGCATTTGGGGTAAGATTATTCCAGAATATAGCGGTTATCCGAAGAATTCTAATAAGTAACTGGAGTTCAAAAGGAGAAAAGTCAGAAAAAAGTTGAAAAAATAAAAGGGAATCTATTTCAAAATGACGAATAACATTATAAGATATAGTTATTTAATAAATATGTTTTACATAATGAAAATTAAAACAATTAAAAAATGTACTTCATAGTATTTGTTGTTCGGATTTTACAGATTTTTAAGGAGGTGCCATAGAGTGAACAGCAACGAAATTTATGTGAGCCTTGACATCGGTACATCCACAGTTAAAGTAATCATTGGAGAGATGTCCAATGATACATTAAATATTATCGGTGTGGGGAATGTTAAATCAGAAGGTGTAAAAAAAGGATCTATTGTAGATATAGACGAAACCGTTCAAACCATTCGTAAAGCGATTGAACAAGCTGAAAGAATGATTGGTATGAATATAGGCCAAGTGATTGTAGGAATAACTGGAAATCATGTTATGCTACAATCATGTCATGGTGTTGTAGCAGTATCTAGTGACAATAGAGAAATAACTGATGATGACGTGGCACGTGTTATGGATGCAGCTCAAGTTGTATCAATACCGCCAGAAAGAGAAATTATTAATGTAATACCAACACAGTTTATCGTTGATGGTCTTGACGAGATTACCGATCCAAGGGGAATGATAGGCGTCCGTTTGGAAATGGAAGGAACTATTATTACAGGTTCTAAAACGGTTCTACATAATACATTACGCTGTGTTGAACGAGCAGGCTTAGACATTTTAGATATTGTGTTCCAGCCACTTGCAGCAGGAACAATCGCTCTTTCTAAAGATGAACAAAATCTAGGAACGGCACTGGTAGATATCGGTGGTGGGTCAACAACACTTGCTGTTTTTGAACAAGGTCACCTTCGTGCTACATCAGTGTTACCAGTGGGTGGAGATCATATAACAAAGGACCTTTCCATTGGATTACGAACATCTACTGAAGATGCTGAAAAAATTAAAACAAAATATGGACATGCTTATTATGACCATGCATCAGAGGAAGAAGTTTTTAGTGTACCAATAATAGGAAGTGACCAGCATCAGCAATTTAACCAGATGGAGATTTCTGATATTATTGAAGCAAGATTAGAAGAAATATTAGAATTGATTCAGCATGAGTTAAAAAGGCTTGGTGTCCACGACTTACCGGGAGGATTAGTTATCACGGGTGGAGTTTCAAATATGCCCGGTGTGCTAGAGCTTGCACAATTAATTTTCCAAAATCGAGTAAGAGTGGCAATTCCTGATTATATAGGAGTCCGTGAACCACAGTATACAACTGCTGTCGGCCTTATTAAATATGCATACAAGACTGCTAGATTACAAGGTAGAGACGTAAGTGTAACGCCTTCTCCAAAAGAGGCTGTAGAAAAGCGTCAACCTGTAGCTGCAGGTCAAAAGGCAAAAGTACCAAAACCAAAACAACAAAAGTCTGACGATGAAAAAACAATGTCAAAGGTTAAAAAATTCTTTGGATACTTTTTTGAATAAAGAAAAGGCTTTGATTCGACAAATTAGGAGGATTTGGCATGTTGGAGTTTGATACACATTTAGATTCATTAGCCACGATTAAGGTTATAGGTGTCGGTGGCGGAGGTAATAACGCTGTTAACCGAATGATTGAACATGGAGTTCAAGGGGTAGAGTTTATTGCTGTAAATACAGATGCTCAAGCATTAAATTTATCAAAAGCAGAAATTAAAATGCAAATTGGCGGTAAACTCACTAGAGGTTTAGGAGCAGGTGCGAACCCGGAAGTTGGGAAAAAGGCTGCTGAGGAAAGTAAAGAACAAATTGAAGAAGCACTTAGAGGTGCTGACATGGTATTCGTTACTGCTGGTATGGGTGGCGGTACAGGAACAGGAGCTGCACCAGTCATTGCGCAAATCGCTCGTGATATCGGTGCACTAACAGTTGGGGTTGTCACAAGACCATTTACTTTCGAAGGTCGAAAACGTTCTGGACAAGCAGCTGGTGGAATTGGGGCGATGAAAGAAGCGGTAGATACACTTATCGTTATTCCAAACGACCGATTACTTGAAATTGTCGATAAAAGCACACCAATGCTTGAAGCATTCCGTGAAGCAGATAACGTACTTCGTCAAGGTGTACAAGGTATCTCAGATTTAATTGCAGTTCCAGGTCTAATTAACCTTGACTTCGCTGATGTTAAGACAATTATGTCAAACAAAGGCTCTGCATTAATGGGTATCGGTGGAGCATCAGGTGAAAATAGAGCTGCAGAAGCGGCTAAAAAAGCAATCTCAAGCCCGCTACTTGAAACTTCAATTGATGGAGCGCAAGGTGTACTAATGAACATAACTGGTGGAACGAATCTAAGTCTTTATGAAGTTCAGGAAGCTGCAGACATTGTTGCTTCTGCTTCAGATCAAGATGTTAATATGATTTTCGGTTCTGTAATTAATGAAGACTATAAAGATGAAATTGTTGTGACAGTTATTGCTACAGGCTTTAACGAAGAAGCAATACAAACGAACAAGCCAAGAGCAACAATTGGCGGGATGAAACCACAAGCTACTTCAGCTGGTGTAAAACGTGAGCCAAAGCGTGAAGAACAGCCTTCACAGACGCCAGAACCAACTAGAGGATCTCAGCAAGTTGAAGATACGCTAGATATTCCAGCGTTCTTACGTAATCGAAACCGTCGTCGTTAATGACATACATGTAAACTAGAACACCCTAATATACATTAGGGTGTTCTTTTACATATACCGATTCATGCATTGCACCATTTGTCATTATATCTCAGGCTAATAGGGGCGAGTGAACTTTAAATGAATTAGAAAGTCCTGTTCCAGTATGTATTGAACCCAGATGAGTCAATATTAACTCAATACATTCTTCAGTGAATCTAGCGTATGCCAATAGTAGCAATGACACATTCATACCGGATAGCACCGCATCATCCTCATAGTCAGTCGTTGCTCCAGTGACAACGCCAAAAAAATTGCCTTCCACTTTCTCGTGCTTTTGAACTCATACTCATCACTTGAATTCATATTCCGAAGACATGAAGCCGACATTCAAACGTTCCTGACAGGGCGTATGCTGCTTTAAGCTTGAATACAGTCTCCTCCACTTTTCTTGACAAATTTCGTTTAAATCCCTAAAAAGAAACATTCTTTTGCTTACACAAAATGACACACTTCTAAGGAGGATGTACGATATACTTCACATAACGTAATAGAAAAGCCTAGGAGGGAAAAGGTTGACGTTCTATTTAGATGTGATCTGGCTACTAAATCTATTAGTGGATTCTATATTACTTTGGTTAACAGGAATTTTTTTGAAACGTCAACTTTCTAGATGGAGAATCTTATTAGGTGGTTTTATAGGTTCATGCATTATTCTATTAACCGTAACTCCATTTGCCTCCCTAAGCGGTAATCCGATGGTAAAGCTTTTATTTTCTTTCTTTATGGTATATACAGCATTTGGATTTAAGAGATTTCGGTTTTTTTTTAGCAATCTATTAATGTTTTACTTTGTTACATTTCTTACTGGAGGAATCCTAATAGGAACTCACTATTTTATTGGTTTTAATCCTTCGGCAGAAACCTCTGTATTGCTTTCGAGTATTAGAGGATTTGGTGATCCAATAAGTTGGATATTCGTGATGCTTGCGTTACCTATCGCATGGTATTTTTCAAAAGGTAGGATTCAAAATATTGAAACGATAAAAATTCAATATGACCAAATTGTTGACGTAACGGTAAAAATTGAGCAAATAGAATTGAATCTAAAAGGACTTGTAGATAGTGGAAATCAGCTTGTAGATCCAATAACGAAAACACCTGTTATGATTGTCGCCATTGAAGGAATAAAAGAGAAATTACCGAATGAAGTAATCGAATTAACGAAAGGGTCCTTCGAACTGTTTTCAGAATCAACAGATCTTGACCCGAAGTGGTCGGATCGACTGAGATTTATCCCTGCGCAGTCAGTTGGAAGTAAAGGGCAGATATTAACTGCCGTCAGGCCAGATCAAATTGGATTAAAGCAGGGAGAAGAAGAGTGGTTTTGTAAGAAGGCTCTTGTAGTATTTCGGGCAGAGGCATTATCAGCAGATCATACATTCCAATGCATTGTACATCCAAAGATGATGGCAGAAAAGCCGATCCAGCATGTGTCCTGATTTCACCTAGTGATTAAGAAGCTTCTTGTCAAACCAAAGTATGTTCCAACTCTTACAAAAGAGTCGTTGGAAAAGGACTAATACTACTATACTCGTTTTTTTCAATTTTAGAAGGGGGAACAGCTATGAAAAAGTTCAAACTCAAGTTTTTATATTATTGGTACAAACTTTTAATAAAACTAGGGTTAAAAACGGATGAAATTTATTACATAGGAGGAAGTGAAGCACTACCACCTCCATTATCTAAAGAAGAAGAACAAGTATTATTAGAGAAGTTGCCAAGTGGTGATAAGGCTGCAAGGTCTTTACTAATTGAGCGAAACTTGAGGCTTGTAGTTTATATTGCACGAAAATTTGAAAATACAGGAATTAATATTGAGGATTTAATTAGTATCGGTACAATTGGATTGATTAAGGCTGTTAATACGTTTAATCCTGAAAAAAAGATAAAGTTAGCTACCTATGCGTCAAGATGTATAGAAAATGAAATTCTTATGTATTTACGACGTAATAATAAAATTCGTTCAGAGGTATCATTTGATGAACCATTAAATATTGATTGGGATGGCAATGAACTACTATTATCTGATGTTCTTGGGACAGATGATGATATTATTACAAAAGACTTAGAAGCAACTGTTGATCGCAAATTATTATTTCAATCCTTGCACTATTTAAATGACCGAGAAAAACAAATTATGGAGCTCCGCTTTGGCTTAGCAGGAGGAGAAGAAAAGACGCAAAAAGAAGTGGCTGACATGCTAGGAATTTCGCAGTCTTATATATCACGCTTAGAGAAAAGAATCATTAAACGACTAAAGAAAGAATTTAATAAAATGGTGTAAGTATGAGCTGAGGGCTCCTTATAAGATAAACCTTTTCAATCTATAGCCTGTGAAAACAGGTAAGTAGATGAGAGGATATATCTTTTGTAGGAGCCCTCTCTTTTTTATTTATTACCACGATATGTCTTTGGCATTTTTTTACTTTATTGACCAAAATACTGTCATGATATCTTTTAAAGCTCATACCAAAAGAATTAAAAAAATTTCCATTTGAAAAACCCTTTCATTCCAAAGGTTTTGATGATTTCACTTTAGTGCGATAAAGAATTAAGTGCATATTTTTCCTCTCAAGGGAGATACTGAAGCTTGTACAGCAGCTCCTATAAGGAGGGGAAAGAATTGACACGAAATAAAGTAGAAATTTGTGGTGTGGATACGTCCAAGTTACCTGTTTTAAAGAATGAAGAAATGAGAGAGCTTTTCAAGCAGATGCAATCCGGTGATTATTCAGCAAGAGAGAAGCTTGTAAATGGAAATCTACGACTCGTTTTAAGTGTGATTCAACGGTTCAATAATCGCGGTGAATACGTAGATGATTTATTTCAGGTAGGGTGTATAGGCTTAATGAAGTCTATTGATAATTTCGATTTAAGTCAAAATGTGCGCTTCTCAACATATGCTGTTCCAATGATTATTGGAGAAATTCGCCGTTACTTACGTGACAATAATCCAATTCGCGTTTCTCGTTCATTACGAGACATTGCTTATAAGGCTCTTCAAGTACGTGAAAGATTAATGGGCGAAACCTCAAAAGAGCCAACAGCAGAAGAAATCGCAAAGGTTCTTGACGTACAACATGAGGAAATTGTGTTTGCGTTAGATGCTATTCAAGACCCTGTATCATTATTCGAACCGATATATAATGATGGGGGAGATCCAATCTTTGTAATGGATCAAATTAGTGATGAGAAAAATCGCGATTTTCAATGGATTGAAGAGATTGCTTTACAAGAAGGAATGAGAAGACTAAATGACCGTGAGAAATTAATCATTCGTAAACGGTTCTTTCAAGGTAAGACACAAATGGAAGTAGCTGAAGAGATTGGAATCTCTCAGGCTCAAGTATCCCGCCTAGAAAAAGCAGCAATTAAACAAATGAATAAAAATATTCAATAAAGTATAGAGGTAAGTCTTTGATGTGAATTTAAAACATCGGGTCTTGCCTCTTAATTTTTTGCATATAATGAATTAAACCTTTTTTTCTTGAGGAGAGGAAGAAATATGGTTAGAATTTCCGAATTTCAGCTTAAAGATGTCGTGAGTATTTCAGATGGTCGCAAGCTTGGAAACATTGGTGATATAGAGATTGATTTAGATACAGGAAGAATTGAAGCAATCGTTATAGGAGGAGGAGGGAAACTCCTTGGTTTTTTTGGGAAAGACGAAGAAATGGTCATTCCTTGGAAAAGCATCGTTAAAATAGGCGAAGATGTTATCCTAGTTCGACACAAAGAAAGCTATCACCTGCAAGGTCAACTTCAAGAACCAAAGTAGATGAAAAGTTTGTAAAAATCGGTTGCCCACACAACACCAAAAACGACAATGTAAAAGTAATTTTTAATCTGTTGTTAATGGTCTTATGGGCGACCTCTTTTAATTTAACAAGAGAAAATCTAGTTTGAAATAGAGTGTCTTTGGTATATTGATGACATTGGATCGTTCATGAAACTCTTACACATCCTCTGTAACATCAGACTAGCAATACGAAAGAGTGTCATATAGCGGAAGGTGCTTGACGGATATTTAAAACGTCTGTCTGATAGGGGATATGTAATGTCATTTACCCTCGCCTCAAGGAATACAAATCACGGGGCCGTCATATAGCAGTCATGGGATTTATACGTTCGATGTGACGGTTTTTCATACATATGGTAAACTATAGAAAAATGGAGGACTCATTCATGCACAAAGAACCATTTTCTAAATCGAATGAGAACATATACATTATTGATGAATGGACATCTTCTCTGCATAATTTAGTTGCAGGAATTACAACAAAAAACGAGGGGAACAGTCTAGGTGCATATTCTAGTCAAAACATGGGCTTACATGTCGGAGATCAAATTGAACATGTAATTAAAAATCGAACAAAGCTTTCTAACATACTCGACTTCCCTCTAGAGCATTGGGTCGGAGCCGAACAAACACACGGGAATAATATTAAAGTGGTATCAGAAGTGGATAAAGGCAATGGTGTAACGAATTATAAAGAGAGCATTAAAGACACTGACGGATTTATTACAAGCGAAAGTGGCATTCTATTAACCATGTGCTATGCTGATTGTGTACCGATATATTATTTAGATCGATCATCGAAAAAAATCGGAGTCGCACATGCAGGATGGAAGGGTACAGTTTCGGAAATAGCGGTTAAAATGGTACAAATGTTCGAACATACAGGAAGTCTTTTGAAAGATATTGAGGTTGTTATCGGACCTTCCATATGTGGACAATGCTACGTTGTGGATGACCGTGTTGTCGATAAAGTAAAAAAAATACTAGAAGTACAAACCGAAAAGCCATATAATTTAATAAAAGAGGGTCAATATCATTTAGATTTAAAACAATTAAATCAACTAGTTCTGCGTCAATATGGACTAGCGACCCAACAGATAAAAATATCAGAACTTTGCTCTTCTTGTGAGGAAAAGGTATTCTTTTCACACCGAAGAGATAAAGGTACAACTGGTAGAATGTTGAGCTTTATTGGTTTGAAGGAGTGACATAATGCAAGTTAAAGATAATCTTTCTACAATAGAAGACAATATTCGCAATGCATGTGAACGAGTTGGAAGAAATCGTTCAGAAATAAACATTATTGCAGTTACAAAATATGTATCTACAGAGCGAGCAGAAGAAGCTTTAGAGGCCGGTATTTCTCACTTAGGTGAAAATCGAGATGATGGATTGCGAAATAAATGGGAAGTTCTTCGGGAACGACCTACATGGCACTTTATTGGAAGTTTACAAACAAGGAAAGTTAAAAGCATTATTGATAAAGTGCAATACATACATTCTTTAGACCGAATCTCTCTAGCAAAAGAAATTTTTAAACGTGCGGACAAGCCTGTTTCATGCTTTATTCAAGTAAATGTTTCAGGGGAAGAATCCAAGCACGGAATTGAACCAAACGAACTAGAAGAGTTTGTACTGAATCTTAAAGAGTTTGAGGATAAAGTTAACGTAATTGGATTAATGACAATGGCTCCACTTACTGAAGATGAAGAAGCTCTTCGATCCTATTTTAGAAAACTAAAAGACCTTTCTGTACTCATTCAAAGTAAACAACTGCCATATGCCCCATGTACAGAACTTTCCATGGGGATGAGTAATGATTATGAAATTGCAATTGAAGAAGGCGCAACATATATCCGTATTGGAACTGCATTAGTTGGATAGGATTGAAAGGAGGAAAAATAATGGGCATAAAAACGAAATTAAAAACATTCTTTTTACTAGATGACGAAGAATATGAATATGATGAAAGAGACTACGAACAACAAGAGTATCACGAAGATAGTAAAGCTGTAAAAACTCAAACAGCAGCAACTAAGCAAAATATCGTTAGTCTCCAAAGTGTTCAGAAATCATCAAAAATGATTTTAGTTGAGCCAAGAGTCTATGCTGAGGCTCAAGAGATTGCAGATCATTTGAAAAATCGAAAATCCGTTGTAGTTAATCTTCAACGAATTCAACAAGACCAAGCAAAACGCATTGTTGATTTCTTAAGTGGTACTGTGTATGCAATTGGTGGAGACATTCAAAGAATCGGGACAAATATCTTTTTATGTACACCAGAAAATGTTGAAGTAAGTGGAAACATTTCAGAGTTTCTACAAGATCATGATTCTGAAGATACGAGGTGGTAGTAGGTTTGTTGGCATACATTTTTCAGATATTATTTGGGTTAATACAAATATATTCATGGGCGTTAATTATCTATATTCTAATGTCATGGTTTCCGAATGCGAGAGAATCAGCTATCGGACAATTCTTAACACGAATTTGTGAGCCTTATTTAGAACCATTTAGAAGGTTCATTCCTCCACTTGGTATGATTGATATTTCGCCAATTGTTGCATTTATCTCTTTGAATCTAATTCGTATGGGGTTATATGAAATCTATACATGGTTAGCATAAGAGCCTAATTGCATTGTACAAAAAAGAAAAACACCAAACTAAAGTCTAATGTGACTTTAGTTTTTTTTTGAACGATATAATTGTAAGTGAATACTAAGGTAGGTGACAACATGTCCATTTATCAACATTTTAGAGAAGAAGAAAAAGAGTTTGTTGATGCTGTTCTTCAGTGGGTAGCATATGTTGAAAATAGTTATTCTCCTAAGTTAACAGATTTTTTAGACCCAAGACAGCAATATATAATACGGTCAGTAATCGGAAATAGGGAAGACATTCAGTTGTCTTTTTTTCCTGACACAAATGATATGGAACGAAAACGAGCATTATTGTTTCCGCCATATTATCAACCAACTCCAGGTGACTTTCAAATTAAATTATTTGACATTCAGTACCCGAAGAAGTTCGTGACAATTCAGCATCCTCAAGTACTAGGCTCTTTAATGTCATTAGGAGTAAAACGAGAAAAGACTGGAGACATCATACTTAATAAGGATCAAATTCAAATTATAGTTGCCGAGGAACTGTCCGACTATTTTACGATGAACTTAACACATATTGGGAAAACATCAATAGAATTAATCCCAACACCGTTTGAGAATAGAATTATATCCGAAGAAGAATGGCAATCAAAGGTCTCTACTGCTAGTTCATTGAGGTTAGATGTAGTCCTCGGTGTCATCTATAATATTTCACGTCAGAAATCACAAGCCTTTATTAAAGCAGGCGTTGTGAAGGTAAACTGGAGAACTGTCGAAAATCCTTCTTACCAATTAGATGAAGGTGATGTTTTGTCAGCAAGAGGGCTCGGAAGAAGTAAACTCATCTCAATTGAAGGCAAAACAAAAAAAGAAAAGGTCCGAGTTGAAGTAGGAGTATTAAAGTGAATCATGAAATAAGGATTTTATCATATTGAAAATATAAGACAACAATTATCGAAAAATGTTTCTTTGACGAAAATAAAATAAGATTTTTGCAGGAATTTTAATACAACTGTCGAAAATTTAGGTATAATAGGGATATACTAGCTTGTTTTGGAGGTGTCAGCATGCCTTTAACGCCATTAGACATACATAATAAAGAATTTAGTCGTGGCTTTCGTGGTTATGATGAAGATGAGGTAAACGAATTTCTTGATCAAATTATTAAGGATTATGAAATTCTTATACGTGAGAAAAAAGAACTTGAAGAGCGTATAAATTCAATGAATGAACGATTAGGTCATTTTACGAATATTGAAGAGACGTTAAATAAGTCGATTGTAATCGCTCAAGAAACAGGTGAAGAAATTAAGCGTAATGCAACAAAAGAATCAAAGCTTATTATAAAAGAAGCGGAAAAAAATGCAGATCGTATTGTTAATGAATCATTAGCAAAAGCACGAAAGATTGCTATGGAAATTGATGATTTGAAAAAGCAATCTAAAGTATTCCGCAATCGTTTTAAAATGCTTATTGAAGCACAGCTTGATTTATTAGATAATGATGATTGGGAGCATTTAATGGAGTATGCAGTTGACTCTACAGAACTAAATTCTTTAAAAGATGACGATTCACAGTCTTGACGAATGCTTTACTCTAATCATATAATTGTAAAACAATAAATGTTTATAATGAAATTACAAGCAATGATAGGGACAGTACGTTTCTTCAATACCCTTTATCAGCGAGTCGGGAATGGTGAAAGCTCGGCAAAGGAGATAGAAGCGGAATATCACCCTTGAGCTTCAATTCCGAACCAGTTGTTGTAGGGATTGGCGTCTATTCACGTTACGAATAGCTAAGTGGAGAACAATCATTGTTCTTTATTAGGGTGGTACCGCGGGAAAGTCTTCTCGTCCCTTTTTGGGATGAGAAGACTTTTTTTATTGCTTCAATTTTTAATGTATTCATTGTTTTTTAATCTTCGCTCTTACACACAAACTTGAGAATGAGTTGAGAAGTATAAGAAACTACCCATTTGTTTTGTAAACGTGTTAAAACATTAAGTGTTTTGGACAGAATGGCAATAGGGAATTTATTAAGGAGGAAAAGGAAGATGGAATATAAAGATACATTGTTAATGCCGAAAACGGAGTTTCCAATGCGTGGAAACTTACCAAAGCGTGAGCCTGAAATGCAGGCTAAATGGGAAGAAATGAGTATTTATAACAAAGTTCAAGAAAGAACACAAGGGCGTCCAATGTTTATTTTACATGATGGTCCCCCGTACGCAAATGGAAACATCCACATGGGGCATGCTCTAAACAAGATTCTAAAGGATTTTATTGTACGTTTTAAGTCAATGAGTGGCTATCATGCACCATATGTGCCAGGTTGGGATACTCACGGCTTACCTATTGAGCAAGCTCTAACAAATAAAGGTGTTAAGCGCAAGGAAATGACGGTCGCTGAATTCCGTAAGCTTTGTGAAGAATATGCATATGAGCAAATCGACAATCAGCGTGAGCAATTTAAACAGCTTGGTGTACGTGGAGATTGGGAGAACCCTTATATCACATTAAAGCCTGAATATGAAGCACAACAAATTAAAGTGTTTGGTGAGATGGCGAAAAAGGGCTATATCTACAAAGGTCTGAAGCCTGTATATTGGTCTCCATCAAGTGAATCCGCTTTAGCTGAGGCTGAAATTGAGTACAAGGATAAGCGCTCAGCATCTATCTATGTTGGTTTCAAAGTAAAGGATGGAAAAGGAGTCCTTGAACAAGATACTCAAATTGTAATCTGGACAACAACTCCATGGACAATTCCAGCAAACCAAGCAATCGCTGTAAATCGTGATCTAGAGTATGTTGTACTTGAAGTGAATGATAACAAATATGTTATTGCCAAGGATCTAGTAGAAGATGTGGCAAAAGTAGTGGAATGGGAGAATTACAACGTTGTCAAAACCATTATCGGTTCAGAGCTTGACCGTGTAGTTGCACAACACCCAATCTATGACCGTGATTCACTTGTAATTTTAGGAGATCATGTAACGACTGACTCTGGTACTGGATGTGTTCATACTGCTCCTGGTCATGGGGAAGATGACTTCATTGTTGGGAAAGAGTATGACTTAGAAGTTTTCTGTCCTGTAAATGAAAAAGGTGTGTTTACATCTGAAGCAGTAGGATTTGAAGGGTTGTTCTATGATGAGGCAAATAAGCCGATTACAGAAAAGCTAGAAGAAGTCGGTGCATTATTAAAGCTTAACTTTATTACACACTCTTACCCTCATGACTGGCGTACGAAGAAGCCAATTATCTTTAGAGCAACAGCACAATGGTTTGCATCTATTGATAAATTCCGTGATGATTTACTGAAAGCAGTAAAAGAAACAAAATGGGTACCGAGCTGGGGTGAAACTCGCTTATTCAATATGGTACGTGATCGTGGTGATTGGTGTATTTCAAGACAACGTGCCTGGGGGGTACCAATTCCGGTATTCTATGCTGAGAACGGTGAAGAAATTATTACAGAAGAAACGATTGAACATGTCTCAAATATATTTAGAGAGAACGGTTCTAACATCTGGTTTGAGAAAACGGCTAAAGAACTTCTACCAGAAGGCTTTACACACCCAGGAAGCCCGAATGGAGAGTTCACAAAAGAACAAGATATCATGGATGTATGGTTTGATTCCGGTTCTTCTCATCAGTCCGTTCTCGAAGAGCGTGAAGACTTACAAAGGCCAGCTGACTTGTATTTAGAAGGTTCAGACCAATATCGTGGGTGGTTTAATTCTTCACTTACCACTGGGGTTGCTGTAACGGGAAGTGCTCCATATAAAGGCGTACTTAGCCATGGCTTCGCACTAGATGGCGAAGGACGAAAAATGAGTAAATCATTAGGAAATGTTGTAGTACCTGATAAAGTTATTAAACAACTAGGTGCAGATATTCTTCGTCTTTGGGTAGCATCAGTAGATTACCAATCAGATGTAAGGGTTTCTGATGCGATTTTGAAGCAGGTTGCTGAGGTTTACCGTAAGATTCGCAACACATATCGTTTCCTTCTTGGGAACTTATCGGATTTTGATCCAAGTAAAGATGCTATTTCATATGAGAATTTACGAGAAGTAGATCAATTCATGTTAGTTAAGTTAAATGATTTAACAAAGCATGTAACAGATGCATATGAACATTATGAATTTGCAAGTATTTATCACGCGGTAAATAATTTCTGTACACTTGATCTAAGTTCTTTCTACTTAGACTTCGCGAAAGATGTATTATATATTGAAGCTGAAGATCAATTCGAACGTCGTGCGATGCAGACGGTTTTATATGAGTGCTTAGTCTCTTTAGCAAAACTGATGTCACCAATTCTATCTCACACTGCTGATGAGGTTTGGGAGTACATTCCTGGAGTAGAAGGTGAAAGTGCTCAATTAACAGATATGCCTCTATATAAGGAACTTCCTAACAGCAAAGAGCTGAAAGAAAAATGGGAAAGCTTCCTACATTTACGAGATGATGTTCTAAAGGCTTTAGAAGAAGCAAGAAATGAAAAGGTAATCGGTAAATCATTAACGGCTAAAGTAACATTATTTGTAAATGAAAGCACGAAAAATCTTCTTTCTTCTATTAAAGAGGATCTTAAGCAACTATTTATTGTCTCATCCTTTGAATTAGGTGGTACAACAGAGCAGGCACCTGAAAATGCTTTAAGATTTGGTGACAATGCTATTGTTGTAGAAAAGGCATCTGGTGAGACCTGTGATCGTTGTTGGATTGTGACTCCAGAGGTTGGACATGATGAACAACATCCTACGTTATGTAAAAGATGTGCTGCAGTAGTAAAAGATCACTATTCTCATTTATAATAATCAAATTGAAAGAAGCTCTAGAAAGTATAGAGCTTCTTTTTTTGTAAGGGACCTATTGTAAATACGTTAGCTGAAATTGCAGCGGTAATTACTTTGAAAGTAGAGAGGTTTTAATACAAGATAATTAGGGAATTGTCATTAAGTGTATACTTACCATTCGTGTGTCAAACAACTAAATAGAGATACATACTTCAAAAAAGACATTACCATAAAACGTAATAACATTTCTAAATCTTACATCGAATGATTGGTGGACCTCTTTGTCATAATAAGATTACTGGAGGGATTATAATGGATGAACGTTATAACTCAATCGTCAGAGATCTAAAAACTTCATTGCAAGAGCTAAAACGTAATCATTCAGCAAATGAATTGGTCCAGAAGCTAATAGAAGATGAAAAAGCTGATATTGAATATGCATTACGAAAGGCAAAAGATCAAGAGTTTGGTCGGTGTGAAATCAGTGGTGAGTTCATACCTTTTGAAATACTTTCAAAAATGCCCACAGCTAAAACAATTCATGAACTTCAATCCTGGGTTACATTCGGTAAAAAAACTCTTCATTAGTCACTATATTTATGATTAAGCCTCCCATCAGAGTGTTCTTATAGGAAGAAGTATGCTAAAATGCTTAAGTAATCATTTTAGAGATGTGGAGGTTGCCTTCCGTGTATTATTTAATTTCTTTACTTATTATTGCTCTAGACCAATGGACAAAGTGGCTCATTGTTTCAAAAATGGATGAGGGACAGAGTATAAAGGTCATAGAGGAGTTACTGTATATTACATCACACCGTAATAGAGGAGCCGCATGGGGAATTTTAGAGGGCCAAATGTGGTTTTTCTACATTGTAACAGTGATCGTCGTAGTCGGTATTGTATATTACATGCAAAAACACGCTATAGGCAAACCACTATTTCAAATAAGTCTAGCATTAATGCTAGGTGGAGCAATCGGTAACTTTATTGACCGAGTATTCCGTAAAGAAGTAGTCGATTTCATCAATACATATATTTTCTCGTATAATTTTCCTATTTTCAATGTAGCGGATGCTGCTCTTTCTGTAGGAGTAGTACTATTATTAATATATATGTATCTTGATGAGCGAATGGCAAAAAAGGAGAAAATGAATGGAACAATTTGAGTATGACATACAAGAAACTCAACAAGGTGAAAGAATTGACAAAGTAATAAGTACTATTAATCCAGAGTGGTCCCGTACTCAAGTACAACAATGGATAAAAGAGGGTAACGCATTAGTTAATGGAGAAAGAGTGAAAACAAATTACAAATGCTCAAATAACGATAAAATTGAGATAACGATTCCAGACCCAACAGATCTTGATGTGGAACCGGAAGAAATGGACTTGGAAATTCCTTATGAAGATTCAGATGTGCTTGTAGTAAATAAGCCTCGGGGAATGGTCGTACATCCAGCTCCTGGTCATCCATCAGGTACTCTAGTAAATGGTCTAATGGCGCACTGTAATGACCTCTCAGGAATAAATGGGGTACTAAGACCGGGTATCGTTCATCGAATCGATAAGGATACCTCTGGGTTATTAATGGTTGCAAAAAATGATCTTGCTCATGAAAAACTTGTGAATCAACTGGTTGAGAAATCTGTAACAAGAAAATATACTGCAATTGTTCATGGTGTGATTGCCCACGATCATGGTACTATTGATGCACCAATTGGACGTGATCCAAAGGATCGTCAAAGCATGACCGTTGTTGATAATGGAAAGCACGCAGTAACTCATTTCCAAGTTCTAGACCGATATAAGGACTTTACATTAGTGGAATGTGAATTAGAAACAGGAAGAACTCATCAGATTCGTGTTCATATGAAATATATTGGTTATCCTCTTGCTGGCGATCCTAAATATGGACCAAGAAAGACACTTGATATTGATGGACAAGCTCTGCATGCTGGGGTCCTGGGATTTGTTCATCCTAGAACTGAGGAGTACCTTGAGTTTTCAGTAGATCTCCCAGAATATTTTAAGAAGCTAATTTCGCAATTTGAAAATAGTCGTTGACAAAATGAGACAAGAATTGTAACATTAACTTAACCGAATAAGGAAACCTTTAATACAGTCCCGTGAGGCTGAGAAGGAACACTGCACAATACTAGGTTAGGTGTGCAAATTTATACGATAAGTGTACCCTCTTGCTCAAATGCGGCTAGAGGGTTTTTTTTGTAAAAAAACTTAATGATGATAAAAATAGACTCCTAATAAACATAAGTGTTTCCTGAATAATGTGGAGGTGACGTTCATGGTACAAAAAGCAACAGTACTTGATCAACAAGCTATTAGAAGAGCATTAACTAGAATTGCGCATGAAATCATTGAGCGTAATAAAGGTATACAAGATTGTGTTCTTGTTGGGATTAAAACAAGAGGGATTTATATTGCTAAACGATTAGCTGAAAGAATCCATGAAATTGAAGGAGAAGAAATCCCTGTTGGAGAATTAGACATCACATTGTATCGTGATGATCTAACGAAGAAAACAGAGGATCAAGAGCCTGAAGTTAAAGGTTCTGACATTCCTGTGGATATTACAAATAAAACAGTCATTCTGGTAGATGATGTACTGTTTACTGGGAGAACGGTAAGAGCAGGATTAGATGCTCTAATGGATATTGGCAGACCAAGTCAAATCCAGCTTGCTGTCTTAGTGGATCGTGGGCATAGAGAGCTTCCAATTCGATCAGATTTTGTAGGTAAAAATATTCCAACATCTAGTACAGAAAAGATTGTTGTAGAATTAGACGATGTTGACAATATTGAACAAGTAACAATACATGAAAATTAAACCTTTTAAACGTGGTCCAGAGAGGCTAACAAAGGGTGGGAATATACAAGGGAACTCTCTAAGAGTCCTTAAAAGTACCCTCTTTGTGTCCGTTTGGCCATAAATAGGGTACTTTTTTGATAATAAAGGGGGAAACATGATGAGCGATCGCAACGTAGAATTAGATGTAAGAGATATACCAAGTCCAGGAAAATGGCTAATATTTAGTGTGCAGCACCTTTTTGCCATGTTCGGAGCTACAGTATTAGTACCGTTTCTTGTTGAATTAAGTCCAGCCGTGGCTTTAGTATCAAGTGGACTGGGGACCTTAGCGTATTTACTAATTACAAGAGGACAAATTCCTGCCTACTTAGGTTCATCGTTTGCATTCATTGCACCAATTATCTCCGCAAAAGCTTTAGGTGGCCCAGGTGGTGCGATGTTAGGGAGCTTCATGGCTGGGTTAGTATATGGAATCGTAGCCCTTCTAATCTGGAAATTAGGTACAAATTGGCTTATGAAAATTTTACCACCGGTTGTTGTCGGACCAGTCATTATGGTCATTGGATTAGGCTTAGCTGGTACTGCAGTAGACATGGCGATGTATGAAAATCCAGGAGCAACAGAGCTTGTATACAGTAATACACACTTTATGGTGGCATTAGCAACACTTGCAATTACCATTATATGTTCCATTTTTATAAGAGGATTTTTTGGACTTATTCCTATCTTAATCGGTATTGTTGGCGGGTACATCATTGGGATTTTTGCAGGCATCGTCGATATGAGCGGGATAAAAGCAGCACCCATTTTCCAAGTGCCAGAATTTATTATCCCATTTGTTGATTATACTCCAAGTTTCTCATGGTCAATTATAGGAATTATGGTACCAGTAGCGATTGTAACACTTGCAGAACACACAGGTGATCAATTGGTTCTAAGCAAAGTAGCAGGTAGAAATTTTGTGAAAAAACCAGGCTTACACCGTTCCATTCTAGGCGATGGAGTTGCAACAATCATTGCTTCGTTACTAGGTGGACCTCCGAATACAACATACGGAGAAAATATTGGTGTACTAGCAATTACAAGAGTATTTAGTGTGTATGTTATTGCTGGGGCAGCAGTAATCGCGATCATCTTCGGTTTCATTGGGAAAATTTCAGCACTGATAAGCTCAATCCCAACTGCTGTAATGGGAGGGGTATCCATCCTACTATTCGGAATTATCGCATCAAGTGGATTGAGAATGTTAATTGACAATAAAGTTGACCTTGGTGTAAAGCGTAATCTGATTATCTCTTCTGTTATCCTAGTAATCGGTGTTGGAGGAGCTTTCGTACAGGTTAAGGACTTTGCATTATCAGGGATGGCATTAGCAGCAATTGTTGGTATTATCTTAAACCTTGTATTACCAGGTGCTGAAAATAACGAGAGCACGATGTTTGAAGGATTAGATGAAAATTAAATATAGAAACACCTTTTAACAAATAGTCCAGAGAGGCTAAAAAGGGTGAATAAGAAGGATTAGTCTGGCGTAGTGTATCTACTCCTTTCTACTCTTTCTTGTACGCACCCTGAAAATAAATCAGGGTGCTTTTTTTAAACCTATCTGAAAGGAATGTGTGAATGATGAAGCATTTACTTACCATGAATGAGCTTTCTACAGATGAAATCCTATCGATTTTAGATGGTGCCGAAAGATTAAAGACCACACCTAACATATTAGGTTCTGATCAGCATTTTGTAGCGAATTTATTTTTCGAGGCAAGTACCCGAACAAAATGCAGCTTTGAAGTAGCAGAACGAAAGCTCGGTTTATCTGTAATCCCTTTTGAGGTAGGAGCATCTAGTGTGTTAAAAGGGGAGTCACTTTATGACACGGTTAAAACGTTAGAATCACTAGGAGTTCAGGCTGTTGTTATCAGACATGAACAAGATCGTTATTTTGATGAGTTAATTGGCAAAGTAAATGTTTCAATCATTAATGGTGGTGATGGATGTGGGAATCATCCAACACAATGTCTGTTGGATTTACTAACCATTCGTCAGGAGTTTGGTCATTTTAATGGCTTGAAAGTATCGATCATTGGAGATATTGCACATAGCCGTGTGGCAAGGTCGAATGCTGAAGCATTAACAAAATTAGGGGCGGAAGTTACCTTTTCAGGTCCAGAAGAATGGTTTACAGATACGATTCAACAATATGGCCGTTATGTAAGGATTGAAGAGGCGATCGAACAAAGCGATGTCGTCATGTTACTAAGAATTCAACATGAAAGACATGGAAGCACATCAAGTATGACGAAAAAAGAATATCATGAGCGTTATGGTTTGACTGTTTCTAGAGAAAAGAATATGAAACAAAACAGCATTATTATGCATCCTGCACCTGTCAATCGAGATGTTGAAATTGCAAGTGAGTTAGTAGAATGTAATCGCTCTAGGATCTTTAAGCAAATGGAAAATGGAGTATACGTTCGTATGTCTGTTTTAGAGCATTTGCTTACGGAAAAAACTGAGGAGGAGATACAAAATGAACTGGATTATTCAAAATGCTAATATCTTAAATCAAAAAGGTGACTTTAAAAAGGTAGATGTAGAAATTAAGGATGGAAAGATATATGCAATAGCAGAATCATTACCCTCAGACAATGCTGAAGTATTTGATGCAAGTGGGCTTTTATTAACACCCGGATTTGTTGATTTACATATCCACCTACGTGAACCTGGCGGAGAGCACAAAGAAACGATTGCAACAGGTACTGCAGCCGCTGCTAAAGGAGGTTTTACCACAGTAGCAGCAATGCCAAACACAAGACCAGTACCAGATACGGTGGAACATATTCAAGCCTTAAATAAGAAAATTGAAGAGACAGCATCCATTCGTGTACTTCCATATGCAGCAATTACAGAAAGACAAGTAGGAAAACAGTTAAATGATTTTGCTACATTAAAAGAAAATGGTGCATTTGCTTTTACAGATGATGGGGTAGGAGTTCAATCTGCTGGGATGATGTTTGAAGCGATGAAAAAAGCAGCAGAGCTAAACATGTCTATTGTGGCTCATTGTGAAGATAACTCATTGATCTACGGAGGAGCTGTTCATGCTGGAACGTTTGCAGAAGAACATAACCTTCCTGGAATTCCATCTATTTGCGAAGCGGTTCATATTGCTAGAGATGTGTTACTCGCTGAAGCAGCAAACTGCCATTACCATGTTTGTCATATTAGTACGAAAGAGTCTGTACGTGTTGTAAGGGATGCAAAAAAGGCAGGAATTCATGTTACAGCAGAAGTAACACCACATCACTTACTATTATGTGATGAAGATATTCCAGGTTTAGATGCAAATTATAAAATGAACCCACCTCTGCGTTCAAAAGAAGACCAACAAGCATTAATTCAAGGACTATTAGATGGAACCATTGATTTTATCGCAACAGATCATGCTCCACATACACAAGAAGAAAAAACAGAAGGTATGAAGCTGGCTCCTTTTGGAATTGTTGGACTAGAAACGGCATTCCCACTTCTTTACACTCATTTTGTTGAAAAGGGAATTTTCTCTCTAAAACAACTAGTAGAGTGGATGACAAGTAAACCAAGTCGAGCATTTCAATTACCTTATGGAACATTAGAGATTGGTAGTGTAGCAGACTTAACCCTAATTGACTTGGAAAAGATAGAACCAATTAACCCTGAGACATTTAAATCAAAAGGAAAAAATACGCCGTTCAAGAGCTGGGAATGTAAGGGCTGGCCAGTAGCAACAGTTTTTGAAGGAAAATTAGTATATCGCGAAGGAGAGAAATAGTATGAAAAGACAACTGATTCTAGATGATGGAACAATTTTAGTCGGAGATGGATTTGGAGCAGAGGTCGATACTATGGGAGAAATAGTATTCAACACAAGCATGACAGGGTATCAAGAAATTCTTTCTGATCCTTCTTACTGTGGACAATTAGTTACCTTAACATATCCATTAATCGGAAATTATGGAATCAACCGTGATGACTTTGAATCAATTACTCCTGCAATGAAGGCATTCATTGTTCGTGAATATGCAGAATTTCCTTCGAATTGGAGAAGTGAAAGCTCCTTAGATGAATTACTTAAAGTAAAAGGCATTCCTGCTTTAGCTGGTATAGATACAAGAATGCTTACAAGAAAGTTACGTCAGCATGGAACAATGAAGGCAATGCTTTGTGACATAGACGTTAATCAAGAGGAAATGCTATTAAAATTAAAAGCTTCAAAACTACCAACTGATCAAGTAAAGCAAGTGTCAACGAAAACAGCTTACCCAAGTCCAGGACGTGGATTCCGAGTTGTTCTTGTAGACTTTGGAATGAAGCACGGTATTTTAAGAGAATTAAACAAGCGTGACTGCGATGTAATCGTTGTACCTTATAATACTAGTGCTGATGAAATTAGGAGCTTAAAACCCGATGGATTGATGCTTTCAAATGGACCTGGAGATCCAAAAGATGTACCTTCAGCAATTAGAATGATCCAAGAGCTTCTAGGAGAGATTCCGATCTTTGGGATTTGCTTAGGCCATCAATTATTTGCCCTTGCGTCAGGAGCAGATACTTTTAAAATGAAATTCGGTCACCGCGGTGCAAATCACCCAGTAAAAGATTTAGAATCAGGGCGTGTTTATCTAACATCTCAGAATCATGGATATGCCGTTAGAGAGGATTCATTAGCAAATACAAGATTAGAAGTAACACAAGTTGCCGTTAATGATGGAACAAATGAAGGATTAAAGCATAAAGATTACCCTGCTTTTACAGTACAATACCATCCTGAAGCATCGCCAGGACCTGAAGATTCAAATATTCTGTTTGATCAATTCTTACAAATGATGAAAGAAGAGAAGAGAAAGGAGCTTACACATGCCTAAACGTAACGACATCAAAAGTATCTTAGTAATTGGAAGCGGACCAATCATTATCGGTCAGGCTGCAGAATTTGACTATGCAGGAACTCAAGCATGTATTGCGCTAAAGGAGGAAGGCTATAAAGTCATTCTTGTAAACTCCAATCCTGCAACCATCATGACGGATGCAGAAATCGCAGATAAAGTATACATTGAACCATTAACGTTAGAGTTTGTTAGCCGAATTATTCGTAAAGAACGACCAGACTCACTTTTACCAACACTCGGGGGGCAAACAGGCTTAAATCTAGCAGTAGAACTAGCTCAATCAGGTGTTCTTGAAGAATGTGGAGTTGAAATTCTAGGAACAAAGCTTTCTGCCATTGAAAAAGCCGAAGATCGTGACCTCTTTAGAAATCTTATGAAGGAACTAAATGAGCCGGTTCCAGAGAGTGAAATTATTCGTTCGGTAAATGAAGCATTTCAATTTGTAGAAACGGTTGGCTATCCTGTTATTGTAAGACCAGCCTACACATTAGGAGGAACAGGTGGCGGTATTTGTCATAACCGAGAGGAACTTATTGAGATTGTAGGATCTGGTTTAAAATACAGCCCTGTAACGCAGTGTTTGCTTGAAAAAAGTATCGCAGGATTCAAAGAGATTGAGTATGAAGTAATGCGAGACGGAGCAGACAATGCCATTGTTGTTTGTAATATGGAGAATATCGACCCGGTTGGTATTCATACAGGGGACTCCATTGTTGTGGCACCAAGTCAAACGCTTAGTGATCGTGAGTATCAAATGCTACGTAATACGTCTTTAAAAATTATTCGAGCACTTGGGATTGAAGGTGGATGTAATGTACAGCTAGCATTAGATCCTGATAGCTTCCAGTATTACATTATTGAGGTAAACCCTCGTGTTAGCCGCTCATCTGCACTAGCATCAAAAGCAACTGGGTATCCAATTGCCAAACTAGCTGCAAAGATTGCTGTAGGGTTAACACTAGATGAAATGCTAAACCCTGTAACAGGTAAAACGTACGCATCATTTGAGCCAGCACTTGATTATATTGTGACAAAAATTCCACGCTGGCCATTTGATAAGTTTGAATCTGCTAAGCGTAACCTTGGAACACAAATGAAAGCAACTGGTGAAGTTATGGCGATTGGAAGAACATTTGAGGAGTCTATTCTGAAAGCTGTTCGTTCACTAGAGAGCAATGTATATCACCTTGAATTAAAAAATCCTGAACAATTCACGGATGAATGGATTGAGAAACGTATTCGTAAAGCTGGTGATGAGCGTTTGTTCTATATTGGGGAAGCTCTTCGTCGCGGGGTTACAATCGATACGATTCATGAGTGGAGTAAAATTGATTTATTCTTCTTAAATAAATTTAGAAGAATTGTAGAATTTGAGGATGTAGTGAGTAACAATCCATTCCAGCAAGATGTAGCCTATGAAGCAAAGCGTTTTGGTTTTGCTGATTGTACAATCGCGAAGCTTTGGAACACAACAGAACGCGAAGTATATGAATGGCGAAAACAGCTTGATATGGTTCCGGTCTATAAAATGGTTGACACATGTGCAGCAGAGTTTGAATCAGAGACACCATATTTCTATGGTACATTTGAGCAAGAAAATGAATCAATCGTAACCAAAAGAGAAAGTGTAATTGTTTTAGGATCTGGTCCGATTCGAATCGGTCAAGGAGTAGAGTTTGACTATGCAACGGTACACTCTGTTTGGGCAATAAAAGAAGCAGGGTACGAAGCAATTATTGTGAACAACAATCCTGAAACGGTATCAACAGATTTTAGTATTTCAGATAAATTATATTTTGAACCATTAACAATTGAAGATGTGATGCACATCATTGATCTAGAAAAGCCAAAAGGGGTAGTCGTTCAATTTGGTGGTCAGACAGCAATCAACTTAGCAGACGCTCTAGTTGAAAGAGGCGTAAAGATTCTTGGTACATCACTAGAGGATTTAGATCGAGCTGAAAACCGTGACAAGTTTGAACAAACACTTCATACGCTAGGCGTTCCTCAACCAGAAGGAAAAACAGCTGTTTCTGTTGATGGCGCTCTAAAAATCGCCAATGAGATTGGGTATCCTGTTCTTGTAAGACCATCTTATGTTCTAGGTGGTCGCGCAATGGAAATTGTTTATAGACAAGAAGAACTATTGCACTACATGGAAAATGCAGTAAAAGTTAATCCTGATCATCCAGTTCTAATTGATCGCTACTTAATTGGAAGAGAAATCGAAGTGGATGCAATCTCAGACGGAACGGACGTAGTCATTCCTGGAATTATGGAGCATATCGAACGAGCAGGAGTACACTCAGGTGATTCCATTGCAGTCTACCCGCCACAGCAGTTAACCCTTGATCAAAAAGAAACGATTATTGATTATACAACGAGACTTGCAAAAGGACTTAACATCATTGGCTTACTAAATATCCAATATGTTATATCAAAAGGTGAAATCTATGTGCTTGAAGTGAACCCACGTTCAAGTAGAACAGTACCATTCATTAGTAAAATCACAAATGTTCCAATGGCAAATGTGGCAACAAAAGCAATTCTAGGAATTTCTTTAAAAGAACAAGGATACCAATCAGGACTAGTTGAAGAACAAGCTGGTGTATATGTTAAAGTTCCTGTATTCTCCTTCGCAAAGCTTCGCCGAGTTGATATAACACTTGGACCAGAAATGAAATCTACTGGGGAAGTAATGGGGAAAGATCTAACTCTTGAAAAAGCACTTTATAAGGGAATGGTTGCTGCTGGAATGCAAATGAAAGAGCA
Organism: Rossellomorea marisflavi; assembly: GCA_003667865.1. Classification (GTDB taxonomy): domain Bacteria; phylum Bacillota; class Bacilli; order Bacillales; family Bacillaceae_B; genus Rossellomorea; species Rossellomorea marisflavi_C. The sequence continues at coordinate 2,949,984 of CP033051.1, forward strand.
TGGATCTGTCCTTTTAACAGTTGCAGATAAGGACAAAGAAGAAGCTGTTAAACTAGCAAAACGTTTTATCAACATCGGTTATGGAATCCTTGCTACAAAAGGAACAGCAGAGGAATTAATGAAAGCGAACATTCCAGTTAGAGAAGTAGATAAAATTGGATCAGAAGGCCCAACACTGCTAGATATTATTCAAAGTGGAGAAACACAGCTTGTGATTAATACTTTAACGAAAGGAAAGCAGCCAGAACGAGATGGATTCCGAATCCGCCGTGAATCTGTAGAAAATGGTATTCCTTGTTTAACATCATTAGACACAGCTGAAGCAATTCTACGAGTAATTGAATCTATGACATTCTCGGCAGAACCAATTAAAGCAATAGAGAAAAAGGCTGAGACGGTGCTAGTATGATAAGAAATGAAAAAATGACCGTTCTCTCTCATAAAGAAATCGCTCGAGATATTTATGAAATGGTCTTACAAGGAGAACTCGTTCATGAAATAAGTGCTCCCGGTCAATTTCTTCATATAAAAGTTGGAAGAGGCGTTGAGCCTCTTCTAAGAAGACCGATTTCAATTGCAAATATTCAAAAGGAAACAAGCTCGCTAACGATTATTTTTAGAGCAGAAGGGAAAGGCACGAAGCTTCTTGCAGATGTATCTGTAGGAGCTTCAGTTGATGTGCTAGGTCCACTAGGAAATGGCTTCCCAATTGATTCACTTGATAAAGGAAAAACAGCACTATTAGTTGGTGGTGGAATCGGGGTCCCGCCTTTATATGAACTTACGAAACAACTAAACGATCAAGGTATCAAAACTGTCCATGTACTTGGTTTCCAGTCTGAGGACGTTGCTTTTTACAAGAAAGAGTTTTTGAAATTCGGACCAACCTATGTTGCTACAGTAGATGGAACACTAGGACAAAAAGGTTTTGTAACAGATATCATTCATACATTTGGAGAAGAGTTCGATCTTTTCTATTCTTGTGGACCTAAACCAATGCTAAAGGCACTACAGTCTAACTTAGGAAATGTAAAGGGTTATATCTCACTAGAAGAACGAATGGGATGTGGAGTTGGTGCATGCTTTGCTTGTGTATGTCATAAGGCCGATGATCCCAATGGTCATAGTTATGTAAAAGTTTGTAGTGACGGTCCAGTATTTCCTATAGGGGTGGTGGCATTATGAGTAGACTTGACATTAGCCTACCAGGATTAGAATTAAAGAACCCAATCATGCCAGCTTCCGGTTGCTTTGGATTTGGTAGAGAATATAGTCAATTTTATGATTTGAGTCAATTAGGGGCCATTATGATTAAGGCTACTACCGCAGAACCTAGATTCGGAAATCCAACACCGCGCGTTGCCGAAACCACTTCAGGGATGCTAAATGCAATTGGACTTCAAAATCCAGGACTAGAAAAAGTAATGAATTCAGAATTACCATGGCTTTCTCAATATGATGTTCCCATCATTGCAAATGTTGCGGGTTCCCAGGTTGAGGACTATGTTCAAGTTGCACAAAATATATCTACAGCCCCAAATGTCACAGCACTTGAACTAAACATCTCTTGCCCGAATGTTAAAACGGGAGGAATTGCATTTGGAACCATTCCTGAAGTAGCAAAAGAATTAACAAAAAAAGTAAAAGACGTTTCCTCTGTTCCTGTGTATGTTAAGCTCTCACCAAATGTTTCCAACATTGTTGAAATGGCAAAAGCAGTAGAGGCTGGTGGTGCAGATGGACTTACAATGATCAATACATTAGTTGGTATGAGGCTTGACTTGAAAACAGCAAAGCCCATTCTCGCAAATAAAACAGGTGGCCTTTCGGGTCCTGCTATTAAGCCTGTTGCGATCAGAATGATTTACGAAGTAAGTCAACATGTATCAATTCCAATCATTGGGATGGGAGGAATTGAAACAGTGGAAGACGTTATAGAATTTTTCTATGCAGGAGCAAGTGCAGTAGCAGTTGGAACGGCCAACTTTGTGGATCCATTTGTTTGTCCAACTATCATCAATCAATTACCTTCTTTATTAGATGAACTAAGAGTCGATCATATAGGTGACCTTGTTGGAAGGAGCTGGGGAAAACATGAATCAAAAGCCATTTATAGCTCTTGATTTCCCGACATGGGATGAGACAGAGCAATTTTTAAAGCTCTTTTCAGAACCGTTGAATGTAAAAGTTGGAATGGAGCTTTATCTTCAAAATGGTCCTAGAATCATTGAAAGTTTATTAGAATGGGATCATCGTATTTTTCTAGATTTAAAGCTTCATGATATCCCAAATACTATCTATAGCGCAATTAAAGGACTTGCTCAGTATGATTTAGAATTAACGAATGTTCATGCTGCTGGTGGAAAAGAAATGATGATGAGAGCACGTGAAGGACTAGAGGCAGGAACACCGGTTGGGAAATCACGTGCCAAGCTTATTGCAGTAACTCAGCTAACCTCTACATCAGAAGAGCAAATGAAAACAGAACAGCTTATTCATACTTCCTTAAACGAATCCGTGCTCCATTATGCAGCATTAGCTCAGCAGTCTGGGCTAGATGGGGTTGTTTGTTCACCGCTTGAATCACAACTAATTAAAGCAGAGTGCGGTCAAGATTTTCTAACGGTAACACCAGGTATTCGATTAGTTCAAGGAGATCAACAGGACCAAAAACGAGTAGCAACTCCTCTTAGAGCAAAAGAAATGGGGTCCTCTTATATCGTAGTCGGTAGATCCATAACGAAAGCATCGAATCCAGTAGAAGCCTATCGAACAGTTGTACATGAATGGGAGGAACCTTCGAATGAATAAAGAATTGGCAAAGTCTTTACTTGAGATTGAAGCTGTTTTTCTAAATCCAAAAGAGCCGTTTACTTGGTCTTCTGGTATTCAATCTCCAATCTATTGTGATAACCGTTTAACGCTTTCTTTTCCAAAAGTGAGAAAACAAATTAGTAGTGGCTTAGCACAGCTAATCCAAAACCATTTTCCAGAGGCGGAAATGGTGGCAGGAACAGCGACTGCAGGAATTCCCCACGCTGCTTGGGTAAGCGACCATCTTGATTTGCCTATGTGTTATGTGCGTTCAAAGCCGAAGGGACACGGCAAAGGCAAACAAATTGAAGGAAAAGTAGTAAAAGGACAAAAGGTAGTGGTTGTTGAGGATTTGATTTCAACTGGTGGTAGCTGCATTACAGCTGTTCATGCTCTTCGTGAAGCTGGCTGTGAGGTGCTTGGAGTTGTTGCGATCTTCTCATATGAATTAAATAAAGCTAGTGAACTTCTAGGAAACGCTGATGTTAAAGCTTACACCTTATCTGACTATTCTAGTTTACTAGAGGTTGCTTTAGAGCAAAATGTTATTTCAAAAGATGAGATTCATACACTTCAGAGTTGGAGAGAAAACCCTGAATCCTGGGGCAAATAAGTAGAAACATCTGAATGAAAAAAGTTTGACCAAGGCATTTCTCGGAGGAGAAGTCTTGGTCAAACTTTATTTTTAGATAATTATGTAATTGACTGTACTCTCCCGACAATACCACTTGTTAATCGCACCTTTATTCCATGTGGGTGAAAGGATGAATTCGTCAGTAAATCCTTTACAACTCCCCTTGTTGTTACTCCAGTTCTTTGATTGTGTTTTTCAATAATGTCTACTTCTAAGCCAGGCTTTACTTGGTCCCTATATCGTCCATCCTGCATGTATATCCCTCTTTCAGTTCAAATTGTAACGTTTATTTTTTAAATCCTAACCTTAATGGTATAATGTATCGAAATGAAAATCCAGTTGTTTAGTGGAGGTACTATGCTTACGTTTGATGAAAAATTAGAAATTATACAATCGTTTTCACAGTTAGAAAGAAAAAACGTTTCACTTGGTCGTGTTAATTTTCACTACGATGAAAGTGCAACTGACAAAAAGAATGTTGTGTATCATCTACATCCAAATGGTAATGGCTTTGTGTATGGTGAGCTGCTTCATGGATATGAGTGTGATGAAAGAGGGATGGTCAATATTCGTGATTTCTCTGAAAAAGAGCTAAAGAATATTATAGAGGAATCTATAGCATCGCTTGCACCAAAAAGCACAGCGGAAGCAGCCATTGTTGGCGAAGCAAATGAAGAAAAATGGATGGATTCAGACAATCATACTCTATTATTAGTAGAAGAAGATGAGGGTATGTGGAATATCTATGCAGGTTTGAATTTGGAAGGCTCTTTTTTTACATATGATGAAGCAATTGAATATTTAAATGAAGAAGGCTTTAATCGAGTGTAATAATCAAAGATAGTTTAGAGGGGCTAATATTCATATTAGCTCTTTTTGTATGAAATCTTTTAACGGATTGTAAACAACAATAGGGAATAATTTCCTCAAAAGCTGTTTTTTGATAGAATACTAAACATAAGATAAAAAGTAGGAGCGGCTTTTGTGTCAGATAAATGGTTAGATTGGGCTAAAAGAATACAATCGATAACACAAGCAGGACTTGCTTTCTCAAAGGATCCTTTTGATCAAGAGAGATATGAAGAGTTACAAAAGATTAGTTTTGAAATTATGAGTGAGTATACAGAAGTTAAGATGGAAAAACTCTACGGTCTATTCCAGCAGGAAAAGGGTTACCAAACGCCAAAAATGGATGTTCGCGGAGTTATTTTTGAAGATGACAAGATTCTATTAGTGAAGGAAAAAATAGATAACAAATGGTCACTTCCAGGTGGGTTTTGTGATGTAGGATTATCACCGGCAGAAAATGTAGTAAAAGAAATAAGAGAAGAGGCAGGGTATGAGTGTATTCCGACAAAGCTTTTAGCTGTCATGGATATGAATAAACATCCACATCCTCCTCAAGCCTTTCATTATTATAAAATCTTTATTCAGTGTCAGGTTATTGGGGGAAGAGCAACACTTGGGTTAGAAACAAAAGATATTGGTTTCTTTAGTGAACATAGTCTTCCGAGTTTATCTACTGGAAGAAATACAGAATCTCAAATAAAAATGCTTTTTACCTATTTACGCAATCCTTCTTTAGAGCCCCATTTTGACTAGATTGCTTATGGTAACATGCCCTAGCATCTAAAAGGATTTTATATGCAATTTGTAGTAAAAGGAAGGGACACCTAGATCATGACTGCTATCATTCATGGAATTATATTAGCTTTTGGACTAATCCTTCCCTTAGGAGTTCAAAATGTATTTGTTTTTAATCAAGGGGCAACGCAACCTACTTTCTATAGGGCATTACCTGTTATTGTTACAGCAGCAATCTCCGATACGTTCCTCATTTCTAGCGCAGTATTGGGTGTTTCAGTTTTACTTTTTACCGTTTCTTGGATTAGAATTTCTCTCGTTGCTCTCGGTTTCATCTTTTTAGTATATATGGGCTATGTAACATGGAAGAGTGAAGCGCATTCAACAGGAGAAGGGGCAAAAGCACTTTCACCAAAGAAACAGATAGCTTTTGCAGCTTCAGTATCTTTGCTTAATCCTCATGCTATATTAGATACTGTCGGCGTTATTGGTACTAGCTCAATAGCTTATTCTGGAAGTGATAGGTTCCTCTTCACAATTGCATGTATCATTGTTTCATGGATATGGTTTATAGGTCTGGGTTTTATAGGGAGTAAAGTTGGCAAATTAACACAATCAAAACAATTTATCTATTACCTTAATAAACTATCAGCTCTTATTATGTGGGGAACAGCGGTTTATTTAATTTATTCTTCTATTAGGTGACCGTATTTTAAAAAGAAAAGTCTAAGTTTTACAGTAATTGATGTAAAACTTAGACAAATGGTATTGTAACTATTTTTTTAATGAACGAACCAAATCCAAATCAGGTGTTACGTAAACTGTTTGCTGTTCAACATAGATAACAAAACCAGGCTTTGCTCCTTTTGGCTTTTTCACATGTCTCACTTCGGTAAAGTCAACAGGCACAGAACCCGATTCTCTAGCTTTACTAAAATAAGCAGCGATATTAGCGGCTTCCAGAATGGTTTTGTCTGTTGGGTCACTGTTGCGAATGACAACATGAGATCCTGGAATATCTTTTGTATGAAGCCAAATATCATTTCTCTGTGCGACTCGGCTTGTTAAATAATCATTTTGTTTATTATTTTTACCAACTAGAATGACGGTCCCATCCGAGGATTCATATTGTTCAAGTATTGGTTTGTCATTCGCCTTTTTCTTTTTATTTCCTTTTTTGTTGCGAACTCGTAAATAGCCTTCTTCTTCGAGCTCTTCTCGAATTTCTTCAATATCTTTCGTTGAAGCAGACTCTAATTGTTGATAGAGTTGATCAAAATAAAGAATTTCTTCTTTTGCTTTTTCAATCTGATCATGTACAATTTCAATGGCATTTTTGGCTTTTTGATATTTAGAAAAGTAAGACTGAGCATTTTCAGAAGGTGTTTTCTGTGGATCAAGAGAAATCTGAATACTGCTTTGATCCTCGTCATAATAATTCACGACTTCAATTTCAGTCATTCCACGTTCCATTGCGTAGATATTTGCCGTTAAAAGTTCTCCATATAATTGAAATTTTTGAGCACTTTTTGCATCCTCTAATGTTTTTTCAAGCTTAATAATTTTGCCTTCATTTTTTTCTTTTTCGTTTTTAATGAACCGTTCCAGATCATTACCTTGCTGTTTTACTCGATCACGTGATGCCTTTTGGAAAAAGAATCGATCAAGTAATTCGCTTAGACTACTAAATGTTTGACGGTCTCCATCAAGGTGCTCTAAGTTCATTAAGTAAAAATGTTCTTTAGATCCGTTAAAGTAGGTTGGCACATAGCTGTGGTCACGAATGTTTTGGATTAACTCCAAAAACGACTTTGGAATCGTCATTCTGTTAACAAGTCCTGCTTGTTGAAGGACTTCTTTTGCAAACAGAGGTGAAATCCCAGAGAATGAGGAAACGATTTGTTTATCAATTTTCCCAGCATTGAAGTCAAGGGATCTTAAAATGTCATCCTCTGTAGCTTGTAATGGGTTTTTTTTATTCTGTTGAGGAGGAAGGATATATTCTACTCCTGGTAAAAGAGAACGATGTGTATTCATGCTAGGTGAGATATGCTTAATGCTATCCAGGACCATATTACGTTCTTTATCAATCAGAATGATATTACTGTGCCTACCCATAACCTCGACAATTAATTGTTTATAAGATACGTCTCCAATTTCATTTCTTCCTTTTATTTCAAAGACAATCATACGATCTAAATCAAACTGCTTTATATCTTCAATGATATATCCTTCAAGATGCTTGCGAAGAAGCATACAAAACATCGGTGGTTCAGTAGGATTCTCATGCTGTTCTTTCGTAATCTGAACCCTTGCATAGCTTGGGTGAGCAGAGAGAAGAACCTTCTGATTTTTTCCATTCGCACGAACCACCATAATGATTTCGTTTTTATATGGTTGTTGTATTTTTGTGATTCTTCCTGTAATAAGGGCTTCTTTAAGTTCTTTCGTAATAGCCCTTGTAAAAAGTCCATCAAATGACATATGTAAACATCCTTTACTTAATCCATTTCTGTAATTATAAGTGATATTGTTTGAATTTTACATTTTTATATTTCAATGACCTAGCAAAAATTCTCTCCTGCTTAATATCTTTTTACTCCTACTTATGTGATGACTTACAAGAGGTGGAAGGTGCTTCTACTTGAAAATTAGATATTAATGATAATGAGAGTAATAAGGTTCATTGTTTTAGATTCAAGTATATTTACTGAGTTGCTAGGAGCGGAAGGTGCTAGACTCCTGCGGGACATAGCGGCAATGGTGAGACCCCGCAGGCGCTAGCGCCGAGGAGGCTCATCGCCGCCCCGCGGAAAGCAAGCACCTGGAGCGGATAGCAACGGGCTTAGTATAAATATATACTTGTATCAAACTTAGTTCTTATAAAATCATCATTCAAATTCATATAAATATCTCTTTACCATCACATTCTTTTAAAATCATATCATTTTTTAGGACGAGTCTGAATAATAATGCTAAAAGTAGGACAACTTTTTCGTTATTTGTAGGAGGAGAGTGAGTAGGCTTCATGAATTATCATGAAATGCGAGAATCAGAGATAGAAAAGAATTTGAACACCAACATTAGAGACGGTTTAACGTCTAATGAAGTAGAACAAAGAAGGAAGCAATTTGGCTACAACCAACTAGAGGAAGCCGAAAAGCAATCAGCACTATTACAGTTTTTCAGTCAATTCAAGGATTTTATGGTTTTAGTCCTTCTAGCAGCCACTCTTATTTCCGGGTTATTAGGAGAATATATTGATGCCATAGCGATTATGGCCATTGTTTTAGTCAATGGTTTCCTAGGGTTTTTCCAGGAAAGAAAAGCAGAGAAGTCCTTACAAGCCTTAAAGGAATTATCTGCACCGCAGGTTATTGTTCTTCGTGAGGGAGAATGGACTAAGATTCCCTCGAAGGAACTCATTGTTGGGGATATTGTAAAGTTTTCAAGTGGTGATCGAATTGGAGCAGATGTTAGGCTCGTCAGTGCCAATAACTTAGAAATTGAAGAATCAGCCTTGACAGGAGAGTCCTTACCAGTTGCGAAAACAACGAGATCTCTTAGTGGAGAAAACCTAAACCTAGGTGACCTTGAAAATATGGCGTTTATGGGTACGATGGTGACTCGTGGTAATGGAGTAGGAGTAGTTGTTGCAATTGGAATGAAAACAGCCATGGGTCAAATTGCTGATATGATTCAAAAAGCAGAAACACTTACAACCCCACTTCAAAGACGTCTTGAGCAATTAGGAAAAATTTTAATTACAGTAGCACTAATTTTAACAGCACTAGTTGTAGGAATTGGTGTCATCCAAGGGCATGATATTTACACAATGTTCTTAGCTGGGGTTTCGCTTGCTGTTGCTGCAATCCCTGAGGGGTTACCAGCAATTGTAACAGTAGCACTTTCTCTTGGTGTGCAACGAATGATTCGAAAAAAAGCGATTGTTCGCAAATTGCCTGCAGTTGAGACATTAGGCTGTGCTTCTGTAATTTGTTCAGATAAGACAGGAACGATGACACAAAATAAAATGACGGTTACGCGCTTATGGAGTGGTGGAGATAGCTGGAAGGTGTCAGGTACTGGATACGATCCGAATGGACAATTTTTCTATGGTGAAAAAAGTATTTTACCGAAAGAGAATAAAGCGCTTCAACAATTGTTAACCTTTGGAATGCTATGTAATCATGCAGAGCTAAAACTAAAGGATGAGGAATTTGTTATTGATGGCGACCCTACAGAAGGTGCACTTTTAGTAGCAGCTATGAAAGCAGGGTTAAGTAAAGAGTCTTTATTACAGCAATTTGTAATTGAAAAGGAATTTCCATTTGACTCTGGTAGAAAAATGATGACGATTATTTTACGAGATCAAAGCGGAAAACGTTTTTCTGTAACAAAAGGAGCGCCTGATGTTTTAGTTCAGAAGAGTGAATCTGTGTTGTGGGATGGGAAGCTTCAGCAGTTATCAGGAGAATATGCACAAAATATTGAAGGGGCAATAGAAGAACTAGCTGGAGATGCTTTAAGAAATATCGCGATTGCTTTTAAACCAATTCAAACGAATACGATTGAAACATTAACAGAGTCTGATGTGGAAAATGGGCTTACGTTTATTGGTCTACAAGGAATGATTGATCCACCACGTCCAGAAGTGAAACAAGCAGTAGCAGAATGTCGTACTGCTGGAATCAAAACAGTAATGATTACTGGTGATCATGTAATCACAGCAAAGGCTATCGCGAAAGAACTTGGTATTTTAAAAGCAAATGACCAAGTACTTGATGGTAAAGCATTAAATGGGATGGATTTAAATGAACTTGAGGAAGTAGTAGAGGATGTAACTGTCTTTGCTCGTGTTTCGCCTGAGCATAAGCTGAAAATTGTAAAAGCACTTCAAAACAGGGGCCATATCGTAGCGATGACGGGAGATGGAGTCAATGATGCTCCAGCAATTAAAACAGCAGATATCGGTGTTGCCATGGGAATCACGGGAACAGATGTTGCAAAAGAATCTTCCTCACTCGTATTATTGGATGATAACTTTGCTACGATAAAAGCAGCGATCCATGAAGGCCGTAATATCTATGAAAACATCCGAAAATTTATCCGATATCTTCTAGCATCAAATGTCGGTGAAATTTTAGTTATGTTATTTGCTATGATACTTGCCCTTCCGCTACCATTAGTTCCTATTCAAATACTGTGGGTAAATCTTGTAACAGATGGATTACCTGCTATGGCATTAGGGCTAGATAAACCAGAAGATGACGTCATGAATCGTAAACCAAGACATCCGAAAGAAGGGGTATTTGCCCGTGGGTTAGGATGGAAGGTCGTTTCGCGAGGGTTCATGATCGGTATGGTAACGTTGATTGCCTTTATCATTGCGTATAAGCAACATCCGGATAATCTCGCATATGCTCAAACAGTTGCGTTTGTAACACTTGTCATGGCTCAGCTGATACATGTGTTTGACTGTCGAAGTGAAAAATCTGTTTTTGCAAGAAACCCATTTGGAAACATGTATCTTGTATGGGCAGTTATTTCTTCTATATTATTAATGTTGCCTGTTATTTACTTGCCAGCACTTCAACCGATATTCCATACAGTACCGATTGAAGCGAGAGATTGGTTATTAATTTTAGGACTAAGCTCTGTTCCAACATTTTTACTAGCGGGTACATTTTTTACAAGAAAAAATAAATAAGATGTGCTATAATACAAAAGGTAGTAGAGATTCACTCTATTACCTTTTTTTGTATAAAAGGAATGTTCCTTTTATAGGTGCAACATATTCTGATATGCTTGTTGATTGAATATCCCTTTCCATAATATTGGGGTTTTATCGATACATATAGATACGATTGGATGTGATGATCGTGGTTGTTAGTATGACAGGCTTTGGCAGAGGTCAGGTTAAGTCTGAAACTCATACTGTAACAGTAGAAATAAAATCAGTAAATCATCGCTATTGTGAATATTACATAAGAATTCCGAGGCAATTTGTGAAATTAGAGGAAAAAATTAAAAAGAAATTGTCTTCATACATAAATAGAGGGAAAGTGGATGTATTTGTTTCAATTTCAGGAGATTCACTTGTTCATCGTACGTTTCAAGTTGACTGGCGTTTAGCAGAAGATTATTATCAATTAGTACAGAGTATTAAAGAGAAGTTCTCATTAGATTCTTCTATAACACTGCAGGATTTTCTTCAGCGAGAAGATTTCATTACGGTTGATGAAACAGATGAAGAAAATGAAGGATTAAGCCATGTGGTTCTTGAAGCTGTTGAGCGAGCAGCAGAGCAATTCGACAGCATGCGTAAACGTGAAGGTGAGCAGCTCTATAAAGATTTTCTTTTTCATTTGAAGCATTTTGAGAAAAATGTTGCTGATTTGAGGGTATATGCACCAAAGGTTACAGTCCAATACCGTGAAAAATTAGAGAAAAAGATGAAAGATTATCTGAATGAAGCAATTGATGAAGCGAGGATTCTTACAGAGGTTGCTCTCTTTGCGGAAAAATCCGATATTACAGAAGAATTAACGAGATTAGAAAGCCATGTGAAACAGTTCTATCATAGTGTTCAATCACATGAACCACTCGGGCGTAAGCTTGACTTTATTATTCAAGAGATGAATAGAGAAGTGAACACTGTTGGCTCAAAAGCAAATGACTCAACGATTGCTGGTCTCGTAGTTGAATTGAAAACAACTTTAGAAAAAGTAAGAGAACAAGTACAAAATGTTGAATGAAGAGTTTAGTTTTGGTGTATATAGGTCAAACTAAACTACTAATTAGGGGGAGCAACTATGGGAATTAAGCTTATTAATATAGGTTTTGGAAATATAGTATCAGCAAATAGAATTATTTCTATTGTTAGTCCTGAATCTGCACCAATAAAAAGGCTAATTCAGGATGCTCGAGATCGCGGCACTCTTATTGATGCTACATATGGAAGAAGAACAAGGGCTGTAATCGTTACAGATAGTGATCATGTTATCTTATCTGCTGTGCAACCAGAGACTGTTGCACATCGATTAACTGACAAAGAAGATATGGCTGAAGAAGGGCAGGGTAAGTAAATGAAAGAAAAAGGATTGCTGATCGTGCTTTCGGGTCCCTCAGGAGTTGGGAAAGGAACCGTACGTAAAGCGATTTTTTCTCAAGAAGATACAGAATTTGAATACTCAATTTCAATGACTACAAGAAAGCCTCGTGAAGGTGAAGTTGATGGAGTAGACTATTTCTTTAAAACCCGAGAAGAATTCGAAGAACTAATTACACAAGGAAGACTTTTAGAATACGCTGAATTTGTGGGCAATTACTATGGTACTCCAGTGGACTATGTACGTGAAACGTTAGACTCTGGAAAAGATGTCTTTCTAGAGATTGAAGTTCAAGGAGCACAACAAGTAAGAGAAAAATTTCCTGAAGGGTTATTTATTTTCCTAGCACCGCCAAGCCTTTCTGAACTACAAAACAGACTTGTTACTAGAGGTACTGAAACAAATGATATAATTAAAGGACGTATGGACACAGCTAGAAAAGAAATTGAAATGATGAATCTATATGATTTTATCGTAGAAAATGATACAGTAGAGAATGCTTGTCATAAGATAAAATCTATTGTTCAGGCTGAACATTGTCGAAGAGAGCGTGTTCAACAACGCTACTTAAATATGCTGGAGGTCGAATAAATGTTAAATCCTTCTATTGATTCATTGATGAAAAAAATTGACTCTAAATATTCTCTTGTGAGTATTGCTGCAAAACGTGCTCGTGCAATGCAAGATTATAAAAAATATCAGCTTGATTCTTATGAGTCCTTTAAGTATGTTGGAAAAGCTTTAGAAGAAATTCATTCAGGTAAGCTTTCAATGAAAGAACGTGAATCAGATACTGTGTATTCTGACGAGTAAGGAAGTATTTCCTATTTAACAGGGTTGACTTATTAGGTATTTTGGTTCCTAATAAGACAGCCCTATTTTCATTTTGAAAGAATTTCCTGCATAATGATAGACAGAATAAATGTTGTAGTAATGATAAGAAATTTTAATAGAGTACATATATGTTAGTGGGGGAATGACATGTTAAAGGGGAAAAATATTTTATTATGTGTTTCTGGAGGCATTGCTGTCTATAAAGCAGTGGCCTTAACAAGTAAATTATCACAAGCAGGCGCTACGGTGAAAGTGATGATGACGGAGTCTGCACAAAAATTTGTTACACCCCTAACGTTTCAAGCACTTTCAAGAGAACCTGTATACACAGATACATTTGACGAGAAAGACCCGTCAGTCATTTCGCACATTGATCTTGCTGATAGGGCAGATCTTGTACTTGTTGCACCAGCAACAGCGAATGTTATTGGAAAGCTTGCTAATGGAATTGCAGATGATATGGTAACGACAACGCTTCTTGCTACAAGGGCACCAGTTTGGATTGCTCCAGCGATGAATGTGCATATGTATGATCATCCTGCTGTCCGTAAAAATATAGAAACACTTTACCAGTATGGTTATCGTTTTATTGAACCGAGTGAAGGTTTTCTAGCTTGTGGTTATGTAGGAAAAGGCAGATTAGAAGAGCCAGAGAAAATCGTTGCATTAGTAAATAATCACTTTTTACATAACTCAGAAAAATCTTTCCCGTTAAAAGGGAAAACGGTTGTCATTACAGGTGGACCTACTCGTGAAATGGTTGACCCTGTTCGTTTTTTTTCAAATCGTTCAACGGGTAAAATGGGGTATGCTTTGGCTGAAGCAGCCAAAGACCTTGGAGCTAACGTTATCCTTGTTTCCGGACCAGTATCATTAGATCCACCAGCTGGTATAACATTTATTTCAGTAACGAGTGCAGAAGAAATGTATCAAGCTGTTTTTCCTTATTTTGAAACCGCAGATATTATGATAAAAAGTGCGGCAGTTGCAGATTATCGACCGAAAACAGTATTCGACGAAAAGATGAAAAAGCAGGAAGGTTCTCTTGTAATCGAATTTGAAAGAACAAAGGACATTCTTAAAACATTAGGTGAGAAGAAGACGCATCAGTATTTAATAGGATTTGCCGCTGAAACGACAGATGTTGCCCATTATGCTACAGAAAAGCTCAAAAAGAAAAATGCTGATATGATTGTAGCAAATAATGTAAAAGAGGAAGGTGCAGGATTTGGAAGTGATACAAACATTGTTTCGATTTATAAAAGAAACGGTGAATCACGTACACTACCAAAACTGTCCAAAAGAGAAGTAGCGAACGAGATATTGCTTTCGGCTTTGAAAGATATTCATAAGGATGAAGATAAATGAATGTTGCAAGCGTGATTGTAGACGTTCCGGCAATGCAAACGGACCGAGCTTTTGACTATATTATTCCTGAAAAATGGATTCATATTATTGCTCCAGGAATGAGAGTTATTGTTCCTTTTGGACCTCGAAGTATTCAAGGCTTTGTCATTGACGTAAAAGATCACACAGACGTTACAAAGCTTAAAAAAATACAAGATCTTTTGGATGTTGTACCTGTGCTTAATGATGAATTATTGAGATTAGGAGATTGGTTAACAAATAAAACATTATGTTTTAAAATCTCTGCATTTCAATCTATGCTTCCAGCAGCAATGAAAGCTAAATATAATAAGAAATTTATCTTGAGAAATCGTAATGTTTTAGACATCGAGCTTCAAAAAATGTTCGCCAAACATAATGAAATTGATTGGAAAGAGGTTGAGGAAGCAAATCTTTTACCGATTGTTCAAAAGGAAGTAAAAAGCGGATCGATTGAGCTATTATATGAAGTGAAAGAAAAAGGTAATAAAAAGAAGGTTCGAAAGTTATATCCGAATTTTAACGAAGAAGAGCTTTCTCTTGTGTTAGATGGTCTTTCAAGCACAGCTACAAAGCAGAGAGAAATAGTAGAATATATGAATAAGATCAATCGAACACAAGGTATAGTGGCAAGTGATGTTATAAGTGACTTAGGAACGACTTCATCGACCGTGAAATCATTAGTTGAAAAAGAGATTCTAATTGAACAATATGAAGAAGTGTATCGTGATCCATTTGCTCATAGAGAATTTAAGAAAACAGAACCATTTGCGTTAACGCCTTTACAAGAGAATGCTATTGGTCCAATTCTAAAGACGATAGAAGATCACAAACATGAGACATTTTTGCTTTATGGTGTGACTGGGAGTGGAAAGACTGAGGTTTATCTACAGTCGATTCAACGAGTGTTAGAAGAAGGAAAAGAAGCCATTGTTCTAGTTCCCGAAATCTCATTAACTCCTCAGATGGTCAATCGATTTAAAGGACGTTTTGGTGATTTAGTGGCGGTTTTACATAGTGGTCTATCTACAGGAGAGAAGTACGATGAGTGGAGAAAAATTCAAAGAAAAGAAGTAAAGGTCGTTGTGGGGGCAAGATCAGCTATTTTCGCTCCTTTTGAGAATTTGGGAATCATCATTATTGATGAAGAACACGAAACGAGTTACAAGCAAGAAGAAAACCCAAGATATCATGCAAGGGATATTGCCATTTACCGTGGTAACCAACATCATTGTCCAGTTGTATTAGGGAGTGCAACTCCTGCTCTAGAATCGTTCGCTCGAGCGAAGAAAGGCTTATACACACTTCTTGAGATCAATCAGCGAATGAATGCAGGGAAGCTACCAGCGGTCCAAGTCGTTGATATGCGTGAGGAGCTACGGAATGGAAACCGCTCGATGTTTTCAACAGATCTATTTGAAAAGATTCAGGATCGTATTGAAAAACAAGAGCAAATTGTATTATTCCTAAATCGTCGAGGATACTCTTCTTTTGTGATGTGTCGAGATTGTGGGTTTGTTGTACAGTGCCCAAACTGCGATATCTCACTAACTTATCATCGTTCTACAAATAGAATGAAATGTCATTATTGCGGTCATGAGGACATTGTTCCAAATCAATGCCCTGAGTGTGAAAGCGAGCACATTCGTTATTTTGGGACAGGAACACAAAAAGTGGAGGAAGAGATTATTAAACTTCTTCCGCAAGCAAGAATTATCCGAATGGACGTTGATACAACAAGTAGAAAGGGAGCTCATGAGAAGCTTCTAAATGCATTTGGTGAAGGGAAAGCAGATATTTTATTAGGTACACAAATGATTGCTAAAGGCTTAGACTTTCCTAATATCACACTAGTAGGTGTTTTAAGTGCTGATACCATGCTTCATATACCGGATTTTCGTTCCTCTGAAAAGACGTTCCAACTATTAACCCAAGTAAGTGGAAGAGCAGGCAGGCATTCACTTCCTGGTGAAGTTGTTATTCAAACGTATACTCCAGATCATTATTCTATCCAGCTTGCATCTCAACAAGATTATGATCAATTTTATCAACAAGAAATGATGATGAGGAAGGTAGGATCCTATCCACCTTTTTACTATATTGCATTAGTGACGTTAAGTCATGAAGATCTAATGAAAGTTGTTTCTGTAGCTGAGAAAGTAACAGAGTTCGTCCGTGCTAGGCTTTCAAATAAAACCATTATTCTTGGACCGGTTGCATCACCAATACCAAGGATGAAAAATAGATATCGTTATCAATGTTTGATAAAATACAAGCGTGAACCGAAGCTAGAAAGCACGCTTAAGACCATTCTAGAACAATACCAAAAACAATTTATCTCAGAAGGATTAACGATATCGATAGATGTCAATCCTTATATGATGATGTAATCGAAATTATCCTTTTATTTTACTTAGGGATTGGAGGATGGATATGGCAATATTACCGATTGTTACATACCCAAATGATATATTAGAAAAAGAATGCGAAAAAGTTACAAATTTTGATAAGAAGCTGACAAAGCTCCTTTCGAATATGTATGATACGATGCTAGAAGCTGACGGTGTTGGTTTGGCAGCACCTCAAGTAGGAGTCGATCTTCAAGTTGCAATTGTAGACATAGGGGATGAATCTGGAACGATTGAATTAATTAATCCAGAAGTCATTTCAACAAGTGGTCAAGATACGGATATTGAAGGGTGTCTTAGCTTCCCAGGTTTATATGGTGAAGTAACAAGGCCATATCAAATTAAAGTTCGAACACAAGATCGAAAAGGAAGAACGATAGAAATTCAAGCAAAAGATTTTCTCGCACGTGCTATTCAGCATGAAATTGATCATCTTCATGGAATTTTATTTACTACTAAAATGGAACGTGAAATAAAGGAAGAAGATTTAGAAGGGTATGAAAAAGAATGACAAAAATCGTTTTTATGGGAACACCTGATTTTTCTGTACCTGTACTTAGGACACTCGTTGAAAAAGGGTATGAGGTTGTAGCAGTTGTTACTCAACCTGACCGTCCAGTGGGGCGAAAACGAATTCTAACTCCTCCACCTGTCAAAGTTGAAGCCCAAAGACATAATATTCCCGTTTTACAGCCAGAAAAGATACGCAATAGACAGGATCTTGATGAAGTTCTTGCCTATCATCCTGATTTAATTGTTACAGCAGCCTTTGGACAAATTTTACCTAAAGAGCTATTAGAGGCACCGAAGTACGGCTGTATCAACGTTCATGCTTCATTACTACCTGAGCTACGTGGCGGTGCACCCATTCATTACTCCATTCTACAGGGGAAAGAGAAGACAGGTATTACGATTATGTACATGGTTGAGAAATTAGATGCTGGTGACATTATAAGTCAAGTTGAAGTTCCAATTGATGAAGAGGACCATGTTGGAACACTTCATAACAAGTTGAGTGATGCTGGTGCAAAGCTATTAATTGAAACGGTACCTAAAATTCTTTCTGGTGATATAGCACCTGTTAAACAAGATGAGTCTGAAGTAACATTTGCTTGGAATATAAAAAGAGAAGAAGAAGAAATTGATTGGTCTAAATCTGGTCAAGAAGTCTATAACCATATACGTGGTCTGCACCCGTGGCCAGTTGCTTATACAACTTTAGATGGTGTTAGTGTAAAGATATGGTGGGGGACGAAGGTTCCGAATATGGATGGAGATGCAGGTGAGGTAATAAAAGTTGAGGAAGATGGTTTTATTGTTGCAACTGGTGATCAAACTGCAATTAAAGTTACAGATTTACAGCCATCTGGAAAGAAGAGACTAAGTGCAACAGATTACTTAAGAGGTGCAGGATCAAACCTTAAATTAGGAACAAAGCTAGGAGTACAACATGACTAAACGAAAAAAAAACGTACGTGAAGTTGCTCTAGAAATCATTGAAGCAGTCGAAAAGAATCAATCTTACAGTAATTTATTGATTCACCACGCAATTGAGAAAGATAGGTTATCAGGACCAGATGTTGGTCTACTTACAGAACTAACGTATGGTACCATTCAGCGAAAAATGACGCTTGATTATTACCTAGCCCCTTTTATAAAGGGGAAGGTTGAGCCTTGGGTTCGACAGTTATTACGACTTTCTTTATATCAGCTTGTGTATTTAGACAAAATACCAGATCGTGCTGTTCTATTTGAATCAGTTGAGCTAGCTAAAAAAAGAGGTCATAAAGGAATTTCAAGTATGGTGAATGGTATATTAAGGTCTATTCAGCGTAGTGGAGTCCCAAGTCTCGAAAAAATTGAAGACCCTGTAGAGAGAATTGCAATTGAAACAAGTCATCCATTGTGGCTTGTAAAGAGGTGGTCAGAGCAATTTGGCCTTGATAAGACAAGAGAAATGTGTGAGATGAACTTAATCGCACCCACTCAAACAGGAAGAGTCAACATGATGAAAACAAATCGTGAAGATCTTCTCAAAGAGCTACGAGAAAATGGCCAAGAGGTCGAAGAGAGCCCTATACTCCCAGAAGCATTTCATACACTAAAAGGTAACCTTGCTAAGACAGAGGCTTTTAAAAATGGGCATTTTACGATACAAGATGAAAGCTCCATGCTTGTTGCATACGCATTACAACTGGAGAATCATCTTCAGGTATTAGATGCATGTTCGGCACCAGGCGGGAAAACTACGCACATTTCAGAGAAAATGAATGGAACTGGACAAGTGTATGCGCTAGACTTACACCCACACAAAATTAAGCTAGTTCAAGAGAATACGGTTAGGCTAGGTTTACGTAACATACAAGCAAAAGCATTAGATAGCCGAAAAGCAAATGAGCACTTTAAAAAGGAAACCTTTCATCGAATTTTAGTAGATGCACCATGTTCAGGTTTAGGAGTACTTCGTAGAAAGCCTGACATAAAGTATACGAAAAAAGAGGAAGATCTTGAGAATCTTCAAACGGTTCAATTAAGTATATTAAAATCTGTGGCACCATTACTAAAAGAAGAAGGACTTCTAGTTTATAGTACGTGTACTGTTGATCGTGAAGAAAATATAGGTACAGTTGATCGTTTTCTGGATGAACACCCGGATTTTGAATTAGCTGAATTGTCAGGTCTTCCTGAAACCATACAGCCGTTTGTAGAGAATCAAATGTTACAAGTATTTCCACAAGACTTCGGTGGCGATGGATTTTTTATTGCATCCTTCAAGAAAAAAACAGTATCCTAAATCTGTATATGTGAACAAGCATATTTATACTTGAAAAGCAGGAATTCTTTGAAGGCAAGTCGTAACATTACAAAGAGACTTTTTGTTAAATCATTTTTTGTAACTTTGTTATGTTACTCTAAGTGAATAGGATAGAAAACAAGGGTTTCTAGAATTTCCTCTCACATACGTTAACAAGTAACTGAATGTAACAAAAGTATAAGCTCCTGAGCAAATAGGTTAAACATCATAGAAAAGTTTATGTACTAAGTACGTTCATCACGTGGAAGCCTTGTAGGATGGAGCGTAATGAAGAAACGAGGTGACCCAACTTGAACTCTGTATATTTTACAGATAAAGGGAAAGTAAGACAGCATAATGAAGATAGTGTTGGAGTATTTTCAAACCAACATGGAGACCGTCTTGCAATTGTAGCAGACGGAATGGGAGGACATCGAGCTGGAGATGTAGCCAGTTCAATGGCTATTAGTCTTTTGAAAAACCGTTGGGAACAAACTGATAAAATTGAGACAGCTGACAATGCGGAAGAATGGCTTAAGGAAAACGTAGAGCAAGTGAATACCGAGCTATTTACTCATGCTAAACAGCATTCAGAATGTGAAGGTATGGGCACCACACTAGTTGCAGCAATTTGCACAAACTTATTCCTAACAGTTGTCAATATAGGTGACAGCCGCGGATACCTATTTAACAATCATGGAATCAATCAGATTACCGATGACCATTCATTAGTAAATGAATTGGTAAAGAGCGGACAGATTTCAGCAGAAGACGCGGAACACCATCCAAGGAAGAATGTATTGTTGCGAGCACTTGGAACTGAGCCCAATGTAACGATGGATATCCGTACAATTATGTTTGAAGAGGAAGATTATCTCATTCTTTGTTCAGATGGTTTATCAAACAAGGTAAGTAAGAATGATATTTCTGAGATGATTCGCACGAATGAAGATTTAGAGGATGCTGCTAGATCGTTAATTGATTTAGCGAATCAAAATGGTGGAGAGGATAATATTTCCGTCGTTATCATTGAATACGCCGCTGAAACGGAAAGCGGGTGAAGAGATGTTAATTGGAAAAAGAATAAGTGGTCGCTATAAGATTCTGGATCTTATTGGTGGAGGAGGAATGGCAAACGTTTATTTAGCTCACGATATGATACTAGATCGTGAAGTTGCAATAAAGATGCTTCGTCTCGATTTTGCCAATGAAGATGAATTTATAAAAAGGTTTCAACGAGAAGCTCAATCTGCTACAAGTCTTGCTCATCCTAATATTGTTAGTATCTATGATGTTGGTGAAGAGTCTGATCTTTATTATATTGTTATGGAATATGTTGATGGAATGACGTTAAAGCAATACATACAGCAGCATTCACCGATATCGGTAGAAACAGCATTAGATATTTTAACTCAGCTTACAGCTGCAATTTCACATGCACATCAGAATAACATTGTACATCGTGACATTAAACCACAGAATATTCTTATTGATAGTCTTGGAAATGTAAAAATAACCGACTTTGGAATTGCAATGGCCTTAAGTGCTACATCGATTACCCAAACAAATTCTGTTCTAGGTTCTGTTCATTATTTATCACCTGAACAGGCTAGAGGTGGGATGGCTAATAAAAAGTCTGACATTTACTCTTTAGGAATTGTCATGTTTGAGCTTTTAACAGGTCGCTTACCCTTTTCAGGAGAAACTGCTGTTTCCATCGCCTTAAAGCATCTCCAATCAGAAACGCCTTCTGTTCGTCGTTGGAATTCTGAAGTGCCACAAAGTGTAGAAAATATTGTTTTAAAGTCCACTGCTAAGGATCCTTTTAGACGCTATGATACTGTTGAGGAAATGGAAGAAGACTTAAAAACAGCTCTTGATTATGATCGTTTAGATGAACCTAAGTTTTCCATTCCATTAGATGATGATGCAACAAAAGCCATCCCGGTCATAACTGATGACAGACCTTTATCAAATATGGAGGATACGATTGTCCATCAACAATCCCAACAAAATATTGAACCTAAGCCTAAAAAAAGAAAAAAATGGCCAATTATTGTGATTATCTCCTTCTTTCTACTATCTGCAGCAGGTATTCTTGCTATAACCGTGCTTCCAAATCTGCTTGGTCCAGAGGAAGTAGAGGTTCCAGATGTAATGGGTAAGGAAGTAGAAGAAGCTATCAAAGAATTAACTGAAGCAGGCTTTGAAATTGGTGATAGGATTGAACAGCATCATGACGAGGTACCGTTAGGGCAAGTGTATAAAACAGATCCAAGTGCAGGCAGAAACATCAATGAAGGTGATGTTGTTAACCTTTATGTGAGCTTAGGAAAACCAACAGAAGAGATTGCCAATTATATCGGTAGGCAGTTTGATGTTGTGAAATCTGAGCTTGAGGGTAAAGGTTTTACAGTCAATGAAGGAAACAGTATATTTAGTGAAGAGCCTCCTGGAACGATATTAGATCAGAATGTGGATCCAGGGGAGCAGTTAGTTCCTGAGGAAACAACGATTACCTTCACTACAAGTAGAGGTAAGGAAACGTTTGAGCTTGCTGATTTAAAGGGTTATAGTGAAAAGCCACTTGAAGACTATCAAAAAAGAGTCGGTCTAGTGATAAATCGTATTGAGGAGTACTCTGAAGAAGTACCAAAAGGGAATGTTATTTCTCAATCTCCAAAAGCAGGTACAATGCTTTCAGATGGAGATACTGTTGATGTTGTTGTATCTAAAGGTCCAGAACCTAAACCAGACCCTGTACCAAAAACAGTACCAGTTGAGATTATAATTCCATACGAGCCAAATACAGAAATGGAAAGCCAGCAGATCTTTCTTTATGTAAGAGATATGAACAACGATATTAATCAGGTTTATAAAGAATATAACATTGCTGAAACGACAAGCGAAACCATTGAATTGTTAATTGCACCAAATGGCAATGCGGAATACAAACTACAACGAGATGGAAATGTAATTGATCAGCAAACGATTCCATATCCAGAAGACGAAGAAACACAATAGTCAATATGGACTCCTCAGAATAAAGGAAAGCTTTTCCTAATTTTGAGAAGTCCTTTTTAAGGTGTTGGGGTATACTGAATGAGCACTTTTTGTTTACTAATTCATTTCAAATGTGAATTTTAAGCTGGTTAAAGGATATTTGTTATGCTGAATGAGAGGCTTGTAGTGGAAGGTGTTTGACTCCCTGTGAGATAGGCTTCCGTACTAACCAATTGGAAGTTCACCTCACTCTCACCCAGCACCCGATAAGAAAGTAATAGACATTTTAGTAAGGTACCTCGTAATTGATGATAGACCATTGCCGAAACTCTTAATTAGAGGCCTTAAGAAAAATGAAAATAAAAACAATTTTTAGGTAAACTAATTCTATGAACAATAGAATGATAAATGGAGGTCTTCAATGCCAGAAGGAAAGATTATTAAAGCCTTAAGCGGATTCTATTATGTACTATCTAACGGATCCGTTACACAATGTAGAGGGCGTGGGGTATTTCGTAAAAATAAAATAACCCCACTAGTTGGTGACTATGTTGAATTTCAAGCAGAAAATGAAACAGATGGCTATATTTTAGAAGTATTTGAAAGGAAGAATGAACTTGTACGTCCTCCGATTTCAAATGTAGATCAAGCAATCCTAGTTTTTTCAGCTATAGAACCAGATTTTAGTACATCATTACTAGACCGATTTCTCGTACTAGTAGAAAGCAATGATATTGTTCCAATTATCTGTATAACAAAAGCGGATCTTTTAAACGATGATGAGTTGACACGTATACTAGAGTACAAATCACAGTACGAACAATTTGGATATGATGTTCTTTTAACTTCATCGAAGACAGATCAGGGTCTTGAGGATTTAATTCCTTATCTTAAAGACAAAACATCTGTGTTTGCAGGACAATCAGGTGTGGGTAAATCTTCACTTCTGAATGCAATTAACCCAGATCTTCAATTAAAAACTGCTGGAATTTCAACTCATTTAGGAAGAGGTAAGCATACGACCCGACATGTAGAATTAATTGATATTGGAGACGGTCTTGTAGCAGATACTCCTGGATTTAGTTCTTTAGAGTTTTCAGAGCTTGAGGTTGAAGAGCTTGCTCAATGTTTTCCAGAAATGGTAGAGCGAGCGGACGACTGTAAGTTTCGAGGCTGTCTTCATAACAATGAACCAAAATGTGCGGTTAAAACTTCCGTAGAGAGTGGGGAAATTCCATCATATCGATATGATCATTACCTTGCATTCTTCAAGGAAATAAAAGAAAGAAAGCCGAGGTATTAATAATGAAAATAGCTCCTTCAATTTTATCAGCCGATTTTTTAGAGTTGGGCAAAGAAATTAGAGAAGTAGAGGAATGTGGAGCGGATTACATCCATATTGACATTATGGATGGACATTTTGTTCCAAATCTTACAATGGGACCAATGATTGTTGAAGCAATTCGACCAATAACAAAGCTCCCATTAGATGTACATTTAATGATTGAAAATCCAGATCAATATATTAAGGCATTTGCGGATGCCGGTGCTGACTATATTACCGTCCATGTAGAAACATGTCATCACCTGCATCGAACGATTCAATTGATAAAAGCTCATGGTTGCAAAGCCGGAGTTGTGCTAAATCCGGCAACATCTGCAGATTTGATAAAACCGATTTTAGAAGACCTTGACATGGTGTTACTTATGACCGTAAATCCTGGTTTTGGTGGACAAGCGTTTATTGAGTCCGTAGTTAGAAAAATAGCGGAAATCAAAAAGTGGTCTGAAAGTGTTAATCCTGAATTGGAAATTGAAGTGGATGGTGGTATTACTCCTGAAACGATAGGCGTATGTGCAAAAGCAGGCGCAAATGTATTTGTTGCAGGTTCAGCAATCTTTAACAAAAACGATCGAAAAGCAGCAATTGAAAGTTTAAAAAATGCAATGCAACAAGATATCTAATATGTAAGAAGATGCTTCAAAAGAAAAAGACAATAATCTATTTATTCCTTTATAGGGGATTTGCCTAGGGATGGATTAGGTCTTTTGCTTTAGAGGCATCTTCTTTTTTGTATTATGAAAGGTGTGTTACACAATAATTTGTTATAATCAGTAGAAACGAACAATAAGGTGATACTATGATTTTACATATTTTAGCGGGTGGTCCTGAGAGTGAGACGCCTAATCTTAACAGCTATAACAATGAAAAAGTCAAATGGATTGGAGTCGACCGTGGGGTAATAACATTATTGAACCAAGGTATTCAGCCAACTGCAGGGTTTGGTGACTTTGATTCCGTAAGTGATGCAGAATGGCATTATATAAAAAGTAAATTGGATAAAGTAAATCGCTTTAAACCTGAAAAAGACGAAACGGACATGGAATTAGCAATCAATTGGGCTCTAGAACAGCAGCCTGATGTTATTAGAATTTTTGGTGCTACAGGTGGAAGAATCGACCATTTTATGGGCAACCTCCAACTTTTAATGAAGGAGGAGACGTTGGGTCTAGGTGTTCACATTGAAATAATCGATAATAAAAATATTGTGTTTTTTCGACTTCCTGGTGAGTATTTATTAAATCTTGATCATCAAAAAAGATACGTGTCCTTTATTCCGATGACAGACAAAGTGGAAAATATAACGTTAAAAGGATTTAAGTATCCACTAAATAATAGGCATATTTTTAGAGGTTCCACATTATGTATTAGTAATGAACTTATACAATCCTATGGTACTTTTTCTTTTTCAAGCGGCATATTAATGGTAATAAGAAGTCAAGATTAGAAAAGGGCTTCTATAGACCCATTAGGGAAAGAAGAGCGTACGTACTCGTGATCGTTTGAATATACTATTGTGAATCAAACGAGAAAATACGTTTTTTAGATTGATGGGGAGGGACAATAATGAGATTTTATACAATTAAATTGCCAAAATTTTTAGGTGGATTAGTAAAAGCAATGCTAGGGACTTTTAAAAAAGAATAGTGTATGTAACTGGGAGAGACAGGTGTCTCTCCTTTTTTTTAGATAATATAATTATGTTACATTTGATTAAGATAATGATGTAGTCACTGGGGAGTGGATTTTAAGAGGGTAATGGGGTAAGGAGAGGAGCTGTTTTGCAGCTGGAATTTACTGACTGCTCAAAGCCATGTCTTCTAAAGCACTAGTCCGCGCTCGGCTAGCAGGGCTATCTGTCGACGCATTTTTTTGCCGTCAAGTATTTTTTCTTGAAAGGTTTTTATTATGCTGTTGCATTCTTGTGCGTTGTGTGATAAATTATTAAAGTATCTTTATGAGAATGTATATGTAAATCTGAAAATAATTGTTTTCAGCTTTCTTTGTAGTAAGGAGGGAATATAAATGGCTAAAAAATGTGTCGTAACAGGTCGTAAAGCTGTATCAGGTAATAGTCGTTCTCACGCTATGAATGCTAACAAACGTACTTGGGGTGCGAATCTTCAAAAAGTTCGTATTCTAGTTGATGGTAAACCAAAGCGTGTTTGGGTATCTGCTAGAGCTCTAAAATCTGGTAAAGTTGAACGTGTATAATAATTAAGTTTTGTAGAGACGTCAGGACTTTAGACGTCTCTTTTATTTTGAGAATTTATGTAAGCGTATTAAATTGTTTTTTATTTATAATACTTAGGATTTTGTTCTTATAAAAATTTTAAAACTTATCTACTGCCAAAATTAATACTTCAATTCATAATAGGAAAAGCTATATACTAAAAGATGTCTGGCTAGTGATTTCCTTAAGCTTTTAATTATATACTACTTATAGTAAAATGTTTTTAGCCAAGCAAGTATTAAAAAGGGGGAAAACCATTCATGTCCATCGAACTTAAAACGGAATTCGGACAAATTGATATAACGAATGACGTCATTGCAATGATCGCTGGAGGAGCAGCAGTAGACTGCTATGGAATTGTGGGAATGGCTTCTAAAAATCAAATCAAAGATGGTTTGACCGATATTTTAAGAAAAGAAAACTTTACTCGTGGCGTCATTGTAAGACAAGAAGAAGACGCAGTACATATTGACATGTACATTATTGTTAGCTATGGAACGAAGATTTCTGAAATCGCTCATAATGTACAATCCAAGGTTAAATATACTCTAAATAAAACCGTCGGCTTGGCGGTAGATTCAGTAAATATTTTTGTTCAAGGGGTTCGTGTAACGAATCCATAGTGAGGAGGAAAATTTGTGTCAATTACATCTTTGGAAGGAAAACGTTTTGCAGAGATGATCTTACAAGGTGCTAGCCACCTATCTAGTAATGCCAAGATGGTCGATGCGCTGAACGTTTTTCCTGTTCCGGATGGAGATACTGGAACAAATATGAATTTGTCAATGACTTCCGGAGCAAAGGAAGTTCAAAATAATGTTAATGATCATATTGGTAAAGTAGGTACTGCTTTGTCAAAAGGATTATTAATGGGTGCTCGTGGAAATTCCGGTGTTATCCTTTCACAATTATTCCGAGGGTTTGCAAAAGCAATTGAGCAAAAAAGTTCATTAACAAGTGAAGAATTTGCTAATGCATTACAAGCAGGGGTTGAAACAGCATATAAAGCAGTAATGAAACCTGTTGAAGGTACAATTTTAACTGTTGCTAAGGATGCAGCGAAAAAAGGTGTATCCGTTTCAAAAGAAGAAAAAGACATTGTCAAATTAATGGAAGCAATTCTAAAAGAAGCAAAAGCTTCCTTAAATAGAACTCCTGATCTACTGCCAGTTTTAAAAGAAGTTGGTGTTGTTGATAGTGGAGGACAAGGACTAGTATTCGTTTATGAAGGATTTCTAGCTGAGTTAAAGGGTGAGAAAGTATCTACGATCTCAACGCTTCCATCAATGAATGACTTAGTTAGTGCAGAGCACCACAAAAATGTTCAAGGCTTTATGAACACTGAGGATATCGAATTTGGATATTGTACCGAATTTATGGTTAAGTTTGAAGAAGAAAAATTATCAACTAATCCATTTAATGAGGAGCAATATCGTCAAGATTTAAGTCATTATGGTGATTCATTATTAGTTATAAGTGATGATGAGCTTGTTAAAGTTCACATTCACTCAGAACAACCAGGTGAAGTGTTATCCTTTAGCCAACGTTACGGTAGCTTAATCAATATGAAAATCGAAAATATGCGTCAACAGCATAGCACGATTGTTGGTGAACAGGAAAAAACTGTTGCGCCTACTGTGCCGGCTAAACAAGAAACACAAGAGTACGGAATTGTAACCGTTTCAATGGGAGAAGGGATTGCTGAACTTTTTAAGAGTATCGGTGCCTCTGAAGTGATTGAAGGCGGTCAAACAATGAACCCGAGTACTGAAGATATTGTAAAAGCAATCAATAATGTTAATGCAAAAAAAGTAATCATCCTACCTAATAACAAAAATATTATTATGGCAGCAGAACAAGCTGCAGAGGTAATGGAGAATGATGTGGTAGTCGTCCCGACAAAAACGGTACCACAGGGAATGGCTGCACTTCTAGCCTTTAATCCAACAGCTTCATTAACTGACAATAAAGAGCATATGTCAGATGCTTTACTACATGTGAAAACGGGGCAAATCACTTTTGCTGTTCGTGATACGAACATAGATGGGCTTGCGATTGCCAAGGACGATTTTATGGGGATTTCCGATGGGAAGATCGTCCTTACAAATAAGGACCAAAGTGAAGCTGCTAAACAATTATTACAAAATTTACTTGATGACGAATCTGAGATCCTTACGATAATATATGGTGAAGAGGCAACTAGTGAAGATGTAGATGCTATTGTTGCTTTCATCGAAGAACATTATGGGGATGTAGAGATTGAAGTTCATAATGGTAAACAACCATTATACTCTTATATCTTCTCTGTAGAATAAACTAACTTATAGTTCATGAAGAAATAGAAGGGGACTCCCTTCTATTTCAATATTCATGACTTTTTTAATGGTCTCATATCCAAAGTTTTGTTACACTACTTATTGTATTAGGTACTAAAAATTCGGTGTAAAAATTTTATAGTACGAACAATAATACAAAACCCATTCATAAATAGAAGATTTTTGAGGGGAGAAAACTTTATGAAATATAAAAGTGTATTTGATATAATTGGACCGATTATGATTGGACCTTCAAGCTCACATACTGCTGGAGCTGCTCGTATTGGACGGGTTGCCCGGAGTCTTTTTGGGAGAGAACCAAAATGGGCAAACATTTCGTTTTATGGTTCTTTTGCCAAAACGTATAAAGGACATGGTACAGATGTTGCCATTGTTGGTGGTATATTAGATTACGACACGTATGACGAGAGAATAAAAGAATCGTTGCAGTATGCAAAAGACCATAAAATAAAAATTCGTTTTACCGAAGAGGATGCTCTTACAGACCACCCAAATACAGCTCGAATTCACATGGGAGACGATAATGGTGAACTTGAGATTGTTGGAATATCCATTGGTGGAGGTAAAATCGAAATAATTGAATTAAACGGCTTTGAATTGAAATTATCAGGACATCATCCAGCGATATTAGTTGTTCATGATGATCGTTTCGGTGCGATTGCCGCTGTTTCCAATATTTTAGCTAAACATGAAATTAATATTGGTCATATGGATGTTACTCGTAAAGAAAAAGGTAAAATGGCCCTGATGACGATTGAAGTTGACCAGATTATTGATGAAAAAGTTATACAAGAAATAACAGCGTTACCAAATATTACACAGGTTACTAGAATAGCCGATTAGTAAAGATTAGATTGATAGCGTTTTCATAATAAGTTTCTAAACTGATAGATACTTATAGGAGGGATTTTACATGTTTCGAAACGTTGCTGAATTAATTGAACTTGCTGAAAGTCAAAATAAGAAAATCTCTGATATTATGATTGAGCAAGAAATGGAATATAAAGGTCAGACTAGAGAAGAAGTTATTTCTTTGATGGAGAAAAACCTTGTTGTTATGGAAGAAGCCGTAAAGAAAGGCTTAGAAGGTGTACGATCGCATTCAGGATTAACAGGTGGAGACGCAGTGTTACTTCAAAAGTATATTGAATCTGGAAAATCTTTAACTGGAACAACAATCCTAGATGCAGTAAGTAAGGCAGTCGCTACAAACGAGGTAAACGCTGCTATGGGAACAATCTGTGCAACACCTACAGCAGGTTCCGCTGGAGTTGTACCAGGAACATTATTTGCTGTAAAGAATAAATTAAACCCGACTCGTGAAGAAATGATTCGTTTTCTTTTCACTTCAGGTGCTTTTGGTTTTGTAGTGGCAAATAATGCATCCATCTCAGGAGCAGCAGGTGGCTGTCAAGCTGAAGTTGGTTCTGCAAGTGGTATGGCTGCTGCGGCAATTGTTGAAATGGCTGGGGGAACACCAAGTCAAAGTGCAGAAGCAATGGCTATTACCTTGAAAAATATGCTAGGTTTGGTTTGTGATCCAGTTGCAGGTCTGGTAGAGGTTCCTTGTGTAAAAAGAAATGCAATGGGTGCTGCAAACGCCATGGTAGCAGCAGATATGGCACTAGCTGGTATAACAAGTAGAATACCATGTGATGAAGTGATTGATGCAATGTATAAAATAGGTCAAACAATGCCAGTCGCTTTAAGAGAAACAGCTCAAGGAGGTTTAGCGGCTACTCCAACAGGAAGAGAACTCGAAGCGAAAATCTTTGGAGTATCCTTAAATAAACGTGGTGAAAATTAAAGAAATCTCAATCCAAGATATAAAAGGGATTGGTGAAGAAACAGCTTCACAGTTACAAGATATGAATATCTATACAGTAACAGACCTTATTGAGTATCTTCCGTACAGATACGAAGATTTTCGTTTGCGAGATTTAGAAGAGGTTAACCACGGAGAGCGGGTTACAGTTGAAGGTACAATTCACTCTGAGCCTGCTCTTATGTTTTATGGCCGCAAAAAATCCAGACTTACACTTCGACTCTTAACAGGAAGAAATCTTATACAGGTAGTTTTCTTTAACCAGCCTTATATAAAGAAACAGATTCAAGTGCAAGATACGATTACCATTACAGGTAAATGGGATAAAAATCGCCAAATGATAACGGCCCAACATGTCCAATTAGGTCCAAACCAAAAAACAGGAGTTTTTGAACCAGTATATTCTGTGAAGGGTTCCATAACAATAAAAAGTCTTCGAAAGTTTATCCGTATTGCTTTTAAAGAGTTTGATCATCTCATAGAAGAAAACCTTCCAAACCATCTTATTGAAAAATACAAGCTATTAAACCGAAAAGATGCCCTTTATCAACTTCATTTTCCTGAAACAACAGAGCATATGAAACAAGCTAGAAGAAGATTTGTTTATGAAGAATTTTTATTATTTCAGTTGAAAATGCAGGCATTACGTAAAATTGAGCGTGAAAACTCTAAAGGAATTCAACAGAATTACGATTTAGAACGTGTAAAGCAATTCATTACTTCCTTACCATATGAGTTAACAAATGCACAAAAACGTGTAGTAAATGAGATTTTTACAGATGTGAAATCTCCATACAGAATGAATCGCCTATTACAGGGAGATGTAGGGTCAGGGAAAACAGCCGTAGCTGCGATCTGTTTGTATGCTAGTGTTACAGCAGGCTATCAGGGTGCTCTCATGGTCCCTACTGAAATACTTGCAGAACAACATGCAGAGTCTCTTATACAGTTACTTGAGCCAATGGGCTTATCTATTGCCCTACTAACAAGTTCTGTTAAAGGTAAGAAAAGAAAACTATTACTTGAAAAACTATCAGAAGGGGAGATCGACATCTTGATTGGAACACATGCATTAATTCAAGATGAGGTCGAATTCCAACGTTTAGGATTAGTTATTACGGATGAGCAACACAGATTTGGTGTGGAACAGAGAAGGGTACTGAGAGAAAAAGGTGAAAGTCCTGATGTTTTGTTTATGACGGCTACACCCATTCCGAGAACTTTAGCTATAACCGTTTTTGGTGAAATGGATGTTTCCATCATTGATGAAATGCCAGCAGGAAGAAAACAAATTGAAACCTATTGGATCAAGAGTGATATGCTTACACGCGTGCTTTCTTTCATGGAGAAAGAATTACATAATGGAAGGCAAGCATATGTTATCTGTCCTCTAATTGAAGAGTCGGACAAGCTTGATGTTCAGAATGCAATTGATGTTTATCATCAGTTAACCCAATATTTTGGAGAGCGTTACCGTGTAGGACTCATGCATGGAAGGCTACACCCTGACGAAAAAGAGCAAGTGATGAAAGAGTTTACTCAAAATGTGAATAAAGTGCTCGTTTCAACGACAGTTGTTGAAGTTGGAGTAAACGTTCCAAATGCAACATTTATGTTAATTTACGATGCAGAACGTTTCGGATTATCACAATTACACCAATTACGAGGACGAGTCGGTCGAGGTAGTGAGCAATCATATTGTATTCTTCTTGCTGAGCCAAAGAATGATGTAGGAAAAGAAAGAATGAAAATCATGACCGAAACAAACGATGGCTTCGTATTAAGTGAAAAAGACTTAGAACTAAGAGGACCAGGAGACTTTTTCGGTAAAAAACAAAGCGGCCTTCCAGAGTTCAAAGTAGCAGATATGGTACACGATTACCGTGCCCTAGAAGTAGCAAGAGACGACGCAACCCACCTAGTACAAGACCCAGAATTCTGGACATCCCCAGAATACAAAAACCTACGAAACTATCTAGAAGACTCCGGTGTACTAGAAGGAGAAAAACTTGATTAATTCGTGGGTACTTTGCAATTTTTCTCTCGTCAGAAAATGTTGTGTGTAACTAGTACTTAAAGTCCTTTTAATTCGCAATTATGATTTGTTAACGATATGCTACTAGTAAAATCTATAAAATGAATGATTAGTATAACTACTGAGTTGCTTGGAGTGGAAGGGTGCTTGACTCCAGCGGGAAATAGCGGGAATAGTGAGACCCGGGTTCCGTACCTACTGGAACGGAACCTTCCATTGAGGAGGCTCACTCCCGCCCCGCGGAAAGCAAGCAGCCTGGAGCGGAAAGCAACGGCCAATTATAAAAAAGTTTCAAAATAAAGCGGAGATTGGTCAAGTACTATAATTGACCGTCTCCGCTTTTCTTCTTGCAATCTATAATCTTAGGTTATATACTACTATTAGTACCTAGTACTAATAGTGGATAGGTGAATATACTTATGAGACCATCAAAAAAAGAAAGACAAGAAAAACTAACAGAAACAATAAAAACAAACCCATTCATAACAGATGAAGAACTATCTGAACAATTCTCTGTTTCAGTCCAAACTATCCGTTTAGATCGAATGGAGCTTTCAATTCCTGAATTAAGGGAAAGAATAAAACACGTAGCTGAAAAAACATTTGAAGATGAAGTGAAATCACTTCCTTTAGATGAAATCATTGGTGAAATTGTTGACATAGAATTAGACAAAAGTGCAATCTCCATATTTGATGTTCGGTCAGAGCATGTATTCAAACGTAATCAAATTGCAAGGGGACACCATCTATTTGCGCAAGCAAACTCATTAGCAGTTGCCGTGATTAACGATGAGTTAGCTTTAACAGCAAAATCCTCTATTCAATTTACGAGACCCGTTCATGAAGGTGAACGAGTGATTGCAAAGGCAAGAGTAAAGGATGTACATAAAGATACAGACCGTACAATGGTGGAAGTAAACAGCTTTGTTGGTGGAGAGCTTGTTTTCACAGGTGAATTTGATATGTATCGTTCAAAAAACATAACAAAGGATGAAGCACAGTGAAATTAGCAGTAGATGCTATGGGTGGTGACCATGCACCAAAGGAAATTGTTCTTGGTGTAAAACGTGCACTAGAAGAGTTCAAAGACATAGAAGTATTACTATTTGGTGATGAAACAAAAATCAAAGAATACATAACTCCACAAGAACGACTATCAATTATTCATACAACCGAAGAGATTTTACCAACTGATGAACCAGTTAGAGCTGTAAGGAGAAAAAAGAATGCTTCTATGGTGCTAATGGCTCAAGCCGTTGCGGACGGAAAAGCGGATGCTTGTATTTCTGCAGGAAATACTGGAGCGCTTATGACTGCTGGATTATTTATTGTTGGGAGAATTGAAGGGATTGAACGTCCTGCATTAGCACCTACGCTTCCGACTCTTGATGGAACAGGGTTTCTAATGCTTGATCTTGGTGCAAATGTAGATGCAAAACCCGAACACTTGCAGCAGTATGCGATAATGGGCAATATTTATGCACAAAAAGTGAGAGGGATTTCAAATCCTCGAGTCGGTTTGCTGAATATTGGTACAGAAGATAAAAAAGGAAATGAATTAACAAAAAAAGCTTTTGAACTTATAAAGGAATTAGATTTACATTTCGTCGGCAATGTTGAGTCTCGTGATTTGCTTGATGGTCCTGCTGATGTTGTCATTACGGATGGTTTTACAGGAAACATGGTATTGAAAACCATTGAAGGTACAGCGTTATCTATCTTCTCTCTATTGAAAAAAACATTTACATCTTCCTTGAAAACAAAGATTGCGGCAGGACTTGTCAAGGATGATTTAAAAGAATTAAAAAACATGCTTGATTATACAGAGTATGGTGGAGCTGGGTTATTTGGATTGAAAGCACCTGTTATCAAGGCGCATGGATCCTCAAATGAAAATGCTTTTTATAATGCTATGAGACAAGCTAGGGAAATGGTTATCCATCAAGTACCTCAAACGATTAAAGAAGCTATTGAACATACAAAAAGAGATCAAGAAGTGTAAGGAGAGTGTAGAGAATGAGTAAAATCGCTTTTGTTTTTCCAGGCCAGGGTTCACAGGTTGTGGGAATGGGGAAGGAGCTTTCAGATCAATACCCAGAGGTGAAATCCTACTTCGAAAAAGCGGACGAGAGACTATCGTTTTCTCTCTCTAAACTAATATTTGACGGTCCTCAAGAAGAGCTAACTCTTACAACAAATGCACAGCCAGCTCTTTTGACTACAAGTATTGCTATTCTAGATCGATTAAAGAATGCTGGTATTGAAGCTGATTATACTGCCGGGCATAGCCTAGGAGAATATTCTGCATTAGTAGCAGCGGGTGCCGTTTCTTTCGAAGATGCTGTATATGCTGTAAGGCAAAGAGGTCTATCGATGGAGGAAGCAGTTCCTGCAGGTGAAGGAACAATGGCAGCAGTACTTGGAATGGAAAGAGAACAACTAGAGTCAATTACAGAACATGTAACATCAGAAGGTCATTCTGTTCAACTGGCTAACATCAACTGTCCTGGACAAATTGTGATTTCCGGTACTGTCAAGGGCGTAGAGCTTGCATCAGCACAGGCAAAAGAAGAAGGTGCGAAGAAAGTAATTCCTCTTGTTGTGAGTGGCCCGTTTCACTCAGAGCTTATGAAGCCTGCAGCAGAAAGGTTCCAGAAGGTATTAGACGAAATTACAATTGAAAATGCGGCTATACCGGTTATTGCAAATGTTACAGCGAATGTAGTTACAGATGCCGAACAGATAAAAAGCCTACTTATTCAACAATTATATTCTCCGGTATTATGGTCAGATACGGTTGAGAAGTTGTTGGACTTAGGAGTTGATACCTTTATTGAAATAGGTCCAGGAAAAGTTCTCTCTGGATTAATAAAAAAAGTAAATCGTCGTGTAAATACATTTAATATAAGTGATGAAGCTTCATTAATGGATGTGATACAAAAGGTAAAGGAGGAAGTGAAATGAGTTTAGAAGGTAAAATTGCTTTAGTTACAGGTGCGTCTCGTGGAATTGGTCGGGAAGTAGCCATAGAGCTCGCTCGACAAGGCTGTAAAGTAGTTGTAAACTATGCTGGTAGTGAGGCTAAGGCAAATGAAGTTGTGAATGCCATTCAAGATATCGGGAGTGAAGCAATTGCTCTTCAAGCAAATGTTTCGGACAGTGAAGCTGTACAAAACTTAGTGAAAGAGACGATTTCTCATTTTGGACAATTAGATATTCTTGTAAATAATGCAGGTATTACACGAGATAACCTGATTATGAGAATGAAAGAAGAAGAATGGGATGACGTCATTAACACAAATTTAAAAGGGGTCTTTTTATGTACAAAGGCCGTTACTCGACAAATGATGAAGCAAAGAAGCGGTCGCATTATTAATATTTCTTCTATTGTAGGTGTTAGTGGAAATCCTGGACAAGCAAATTATGTAGCAGCAAAGTCTGGTGTTATTGGTTTAACTAAAACCACTGCTAAAGAGCTAGCTACAAGAGGAATTACGGTAAATGCTGTTGCACCAGGATTTATTGCAACAGATATGACAGATGAGCTACCTGAGAATGTAAAAGAAGAAATGTTAAAGCAAATTCCACTTAATCGTCTTGGGGCAACAAGTGATATTGCAAAAGTTGTATCTTTCCTTGCCTCAGATGATGCTAGTTATATGACGGGGCAAACTCTTCATGTAGATGGTGGAATGGTTATGTAACAAATTCTTCATTTTATTTGTTTAACAATCGGGTAAAATACCCTATAATACTTGAGGGGAGGTGACAAACATGGCAGAAGTAT
Organism: Rossellomorea marisflavi; assembly: GCA_003667865.1. GTDB lineage: Bacteria > Bacillota > Bacilli > Bacillales > Bacillaceae_B > Rossellomorea > Rossellomorea marisflavi_C. Next base: position 2,986,111 of record CP033051.1, read on the forward strand.
TAGAACGTGTTACAAAAATCATCGTTGATCGTCTAGGTGTAGACGAGTCACAAGTTACCCTTGAAGCTTCTTTCAAAGAGGACCTAGGTGCAGATTCTCTTGATGTAGTTGAGCTAGTTATGGAACTTGAAGATGAATTTGATATGGAAATCTCTGACGATGATGCTGAGAAAATTGCTACAGTGGGTGACGCTGTAAACTACATAAATAGCAAATAAGTAATCGTTAGTCTTGGGGAGGCTTTTGAGTCTCCCTTTTGTAGTTAAAGATTTATATTAAGGGACTTGGCATTTTGTGCCGAGTTTTTCTTTTTGTCAGGATGTAATATCAAAAGTATTACTGAAAGTTATAGACTGCGTTAAATCTAACAACAGTTTTTCAACTAAATGTAATGATTTCAACATAAATGGGAAAAATAATATTTCTTATTACGTTCTATGCAAAAGCTGTGTGATTAAACGGTGTAAAAGTAAAAAACTTTTGGAAACACTGTTATGTATGAAGCGAAGGTGCGAGATTGTCTGTAGTATCCGTCTGCTACCACGTTTTATAGAGAAATGAATAAAAATCTATCTTTTGCAAGAAAACTTTAAACAACCCTTTGCGAATTTTAGGTTTTTAGCATAAACTTGACTAATATACATAGAGATTTTATTTTATCAAGGTGGATCGCAAATGCGTAAAAATAATCGAACGTTTCATAAACCAATTCAACAATCATATCATGAGAAATTTGAGCAGTTTCAAAAAAATATGGGGATAAAGTTTACTAATGAGAAGCTTTTAAAACAAGCATTTACTCATTCATCGTATGTGAATGAGCATCGTAGAAAACCATATGAAGACAATGAGCGACTTGAGTTCTTAGGAGATGCTGTTCTAGAGTTAACCATTTCACAGTTTCTGTATAATAAGTACCCTACAATGAGTGAGGGTGAGTTAACAAAGCTTAGAGCATCTATTGTCTGTGAGCCATCATTAGTTACATTCGCTAATGAGTTACACTTTAGTGATTACATTCTCCTAGGCAAAGGCGAAGAATTAACAGGTGGTAGGCAGCGCCCAGCATTACTTGCTGATGTATTTGAAGCATTTATTGGGGCAGTTTATTTAGATCAAGGGCTCGATCCTGTTTTAACGATACTTGAAAACATTGTCTTTCCAAAAATAAATTCCGGTGCTTTTTCTCATGTGATGGATTATAAAAGTCAATTACAAGAATTTGTTCAAAGAGATAACGCAGGCCATATAGAATACGAAATCTTACAAGAAAAAGGCCCTGCCCACAACAGAGAATTTGTTTCAAGAGTTTGTCTTAATGGGAATCAATTGGGTGTGGGGAATGGACGCTCCAAAAAGGAAGCGGAGCAACATGCTGCCCAAATGGCACTTGAAACGCTAAAACAACAGATAGAAGGCTAGGGGGAAGAGGAAATGTTCCTCAAACGATTAGATGTAGTAGGGTTCAAATCCTTTGCAGAAAGAATTTCAGTGGACTTTGTACCTGGTGTAACAGCTGTAGTAGGTCCAAATGGAAGTGGGAAAAGTAATATTATAGACTCGATTCGATGGGTACTTGGTGAGCAATCGGCCAAGTCTCTTCGTGGTGCGAAAATGGAAGATGTTATATTTGGTGGAAGTGATTCTAGGAAACCTCTAAATTTTGCAGAGGTTTCTTTGACGCTAGACAATCATGATAATAAATTGCCCATAGATTATAGCGAGGTAACCGTAACTCGTCGCGTGTTTCGTTCAGGTGATAGCGAATACCTTTTAAATAAACAGCCTTGTAGATTAAAGGATATTGTTGAACTTTTTATGGATTCTGGTTTAGGCAAAGAAGCCTTTTCTATCATTAGCCAAGGAAAGGTAGAAGAGATTTTAAATAGTAAAGCAGAGGAAAGAAGGACAATATTCGAAGAGGCTGCAGGGGTATTAAAATATAAAACAAGGAAAAAGAAGGCTGAAGGGAAGCTAGAGGAAACACAAGAAAATCTAAATCGTGTTAATGACATCCTTCATGAGTTAGAAGGACAAGTGGAACCTCTAAAAATTCAAGCTTCTATGGCTAAAGATTACCTAGAAAAGAAAGAAGAGCTTGAAAAATATGAAGTAGCGTTAACGGTGTATGAAATTGAAGAACTACATGCACAGTGGGACCAGCTTAAAAAGGATTTAGAACAGCATGAAAGAGAGGAACTGGAGTTATCTTCTACGATTCAAAAAAAAGAAGCTACTCTTGAACAAGCACGTGATCGCATGCAAGCAATAGATGAGTCTATTTCTCAGCTACAAGAGGTACTTTTAACAACAAGTGAGGAGCTAGAGAAGCTACAAGCAAGAAAGCAAGTTCTTCAAGAGAGAAAAAAGAATGCTTCTAGTAATAGGAGTCAATTAGAAGAGAGCCTGACAGAATTAGCAGACAAAGAACAATCATTACTAGCCCTAAAAGAGAAAGCTGAAAAAGAGCTTTCTATCATCCAATCCGAATTCTCTACTTTACGAGACGAGATCGAAAAGAAGCAGAAACAGCTGTCCCTTTTTAATGAAAATATTGAGGAGCTTATTGAATCTCTGAAAAGTGAATATATCGAAAAGCTAAACCAACAAGCTACTGCCAAAAATGAAATACAGTATATAGAACAGCAAATTGAACAACAATCGTCACGAACAACGAGATTAGACCAGGATAATGCTAAATTTATCGCGCAAAGAGAAGAGCTTCAAGCCTCATTAAAAAGCTTGCAAAATCAACTGAAAGACATTACGGATAAAATTGATGATCAAGTGCGCTCCTATCGAGCAGAACAAGCTGAGCTGGAATCGCTAAAAAATAAATACCAAAAACAAGAGTCTACGCTGTATCAAGCTTATCAGTATCTTCAACAGGCTAAATCGCGTAAAGAGATGCTAGAAGAAATGGAAGACGACTACTCAGGATTCTTTCAAGGTGTAAAAGAAGTATTAAAGGCAAGAGATGGGGACTTATCTGGTATAGAAGGAGCTGTTGCTGAGCTCATCCAAGTACCAAAAGAGTATGAAACGTCTATTGAAATTGCACTAGGTGCATCCATGCAGCATATTGTGACACAAACTGAGGACCATGCAAGAAAAGCGATCAGCTATCTTAAACAAAATCAGTATGGACGAGCTACATTCCTGCCAATGAGTGTCATTAAGGGAAGGTCCATTCCGAACAATCAACTTGCGATGTTGGAACAGCATGAATCTTATATTGGTGTTGCCGATACACTTGTACAATATGATCATAAATTTGAGTCCGTTATTTCAAACCTATTAGGGAATGTTATTATCACAAAAGACCTTAAAGGTGCTAATGAAATCGGGAAACTAATGCAACACCGCTATCGACTAGTAACACTTGATGGAGACGTCGTAAATCCTGGTGGGTCCATGACAGGTGGTACCGTGAAGCAAAAGAAATCTTCATTACTTTCTAGAAAAGGTGAATTAGAAGATTTAAAAGATAAGCTTGCTACTATGGAAGACCAAACTTCAAAGCTTCAGAAAGAGGTAAAGTCCTTAAAGGATGAGGTTGCTTTCAGAGAGAAAAAGCTAGAAGAAATGAGAGTGAAAGGCGAGCAGCTTCGTTTACAAGAGCAGGAGCAAAAGGCAAGCGTACGCGAAGTGGAACTAGCGAGCAAGAATTTAGATGAGCGTCTTTCAATATATGATCTTGAAAAATCAGATTATGAAACTCAAAAAGGTCAAAATGAATCTAGAAAGAATGAGCTTAAAGATCTTCTTTCAACTGTTCAGAAGGAAATCATTTCTCTTGACCAAGAAATAGAACAGTTAACAAAACAAAAAAACGATGATAAGTCTTCAAAAGATGAATTATTGTCTAGTATTAGTGATCTTAAAGTAGATGCTGCTGCTAAGAGTGAACAGCTTAACAATGCAAAGCAATCTGTAAATCGTTTAACAGAAGAATTAAATGAAGCTCGTAAACGTCATAATCGAATACAAGAAGATTTAGAATGGCTCGTTAACGAAATGGAAGATGATTTCTCAGGTGAAGGCCAACTTGAAGTTGATGCTGGGAAACGTGCAACAGAAAAAGAAGACACAACAAAGCTCATTTCACTTCGTAGAGAAGAGCGTTTAAACATCCAACAATTAGTGGACGATGAAGAAAAAGAACTCAAAGAACTTAAGCGAATCCACAAAGGCTTAACGGGTGCTCTTAAAGACGAGGAAGTTAAAATCAACAGACTAGATGTAGAACTCGAAAACCGATTAGATCATCTCCGTGAGGAATATATGCTATCGTTTGAGGCAGCTAAAGAAGAATACCCATTAACAGTTGATATTAACGAAGCTAGAAAGTCTGTGAAATTAATCAAACTTGCTTTAGATGAACTAGGTACAGTAAATCTAGGAGCAATTGATGAATACGATCGTGTCTCTGAACGCTATGATTTCTTGCAAGAACAAAAAGAAGATTTGACTAGTGCCAAGGATACCCTATTCCAAGTGATACATGAGATGGACGAAGAAATGGTCAAGCGATTTGGACAAACATTCTATGCAATTCAAGAGCAATTTGAACATGTGTTTCCAGCGTTGTTTGGTGGTGGTAGAGCACAATTACGTCTAACTGATCCAGAAGATCTCCTAAACACAGGTGTTGAAATCGTAGCACAGCCACCAGGAAAAAAACTTCAGAATCTAGGGCTTTTATCAGGTGGGGAAAGAGCTTTAACGGCCATAGCGTTATTATTCTCAATCTTAAAAGTACGACCAGTACCTTTCTGTATTCTGGACGAAGTTGAGGCTGCTTTAGATGAGGCGAATGTATTCCGTTTTAGTCAATATCTCAAGAAATTTAGTGAAGAAACACAATTTATTGTGATCACTCATCGAAAAGGGACAATGGAAGAAGCGCATGTCCTTTATGGTGTAACAATGCAAGAATCAGGTGTATCAAAGCTAGTATCAGTAAGGCTTGAGGAAACGGAGAAATTAGTAAAAGCATAAGAAAGGGTGTATCTATTGAGCTTTTTTAAGAAGTTAAAGGAAAAATTCACTCAATCAACAGATAATGTCACTGAAAAGTTTAGAGATGGATTAACAAAAACTCGTGAAAATTTCTCATCAAAGGTGAATGATCTTGTATCACGTTACCGTAAGGTCGATGAAGAGTTTTTTGAAGAGTTAGAGGAAATTCTAATTGGTGCGGATGTTGGTTTTGACACAGTCATGGAACTAGTGGATGAACTGAAAACAGAAGTGAAACGTCGTAATATTCAGGAGACGTCTGAGTTGCAAAGTGTTATCTCTGAGAAGCTTGTTGAAATTTACCAAGGTGACGAAGGGGACAATAGCGAACTAAACATCCAAGAAAATGATCTTACTGTTATCCTTTTTGTAGGGGTGAACGGTGTAGGTAAAACAACAACCATTGGAAAAATGGCGCATTTGTTTAAATCAGAAGGTAAGAATGTTGTATTAGCTGCAGGCGATACCTTCCGAGCGGGTGCAATTGAACAGTTAGAAGTATGGGGTGAACGAGTAGGTGTGCCTGTTGTAAAACAAGCAGAGGGATCAGACCCTGCTGCAGTAATGTATGACGCGATCCAATCTGCACGTGCAAAAAAGGCTGACATTTTGATTTGTGATACTGCTGGTCGACTTCAAAATAAAGTAAACCTTATGAAGGAGCTTGAGAAAGTAAAACGAGTCATTGAAAGAGAAATCCCTAATGCACCTCATGAAGTGTTACTTGTTCTAGATGCTACCACAGGGCAAAACGCTATGGTACAAGCGAAAACATTTAAAGAAGCAACAAATGTATCTGGGATTGTATTAACAAAGCTTGATGGAACGGCTAAAGGTGGTATTGTTCTTGCAATTCGTAATGAGCTAAAAATACCTGTGAAATATATTGGTTTAGGAGAAAAAATGGATGATTTGCAACCATTTGATGCCGAGAAATATGTTTACGGTCTGTTTTCCACACTAGTTGATAATTCTGAGGAATAATGTAAAAAGGCAAACTACTAGTTTAATCTAGCGGTTTGCCTTTTAGCATTTTTAACATTAAGGTCCGTCCCTCATTAAAAGTAAGTAAATTTACTTGACAAATACTTTCAAAGTAGGTATCCTTCATATGTAAAGGTTTTTCACTTAACAAGGGAGAGTGGTTTCTATGCTAGAGAAAACAACGCGTATGAACTATCTTTACGATTTTTATCATTCGTTGTTAACTCCGAAACAAAGAAGCTATATGTCTCTCTACTATTTAGATGATTTTTCCTTAGGTGAAATTGCAGAAGAGTATGAAGTTAGTCGTCAAGCTGTATACGACAATATAAAACGTACAGAAGCCATGCTTGAAGAATACGAAGCAAAACTTCTCTTATTTGAAAAATTTCAACAGCGACAAGATATTCTCAAAAAGCTAAGTGATTTGCTGAAGACTCAACCTTTTGCAACTGAACAAGGTAATCATTTGATATCAGAGCTAGAGAAATTGGATTAGGAGGCGGCAATAATGGCATTTGAAGGATTAGCCGACCGACTGCAAGGTACCATTCAGAAGATTCGTGGAAAAGGAAAAGTAAATGAAGCGGATGTAAAGGAAATGATGCGTGAAGTTCGTCTAGCTTTGTTAGAAGCAGACGTTAACTTTAAAGTGGTAAAGCAATTCATTAAAAAGGTAAGTGAGCGGGCTGTAGGTCAGGAAGTAATGAAAAGTTTAACTCCTGGTCAGCAGGTTGTAAAAGTGGTTCAAGAAGAGCTTACACAATTAATGGGCGGAGAACAAAGTCAAATTGCTGTTGCAAAACGACCACCGACCGTTATCATGATGGTCGGACTACAGGGTGCTGGTAAAACGACAACTACAGGAAAACTGGCAAATTTACTTAGAAAGAAATATAATCGCAAACCATTATTGGTTGCGGCAGACATTTATCGTCCAGCTGCGATTAAACAGCTTGAAACTCTAGGTAAACAGCTTAGTATGCCTGTGTTTTCACTAGGCGACCAAGTAAGCCCCGTTGAAATTGCAAAACAGGCAATTGAAAAAGCAAAAGAAGAACACCATGACTATGTTCTTATAGATACTGCAGGTCGTTTACACATTGATGAAACATTAATGGGTGAGCTAAAGGATATCAAAGAATTAGCTAATCCTGATGAAATTTTCCTCGTTGTAGATGCTATGACAGGGCAAGATGCAGTAAACGTTGCAGAAAGCTTTAATGATGCTTTAGGGATTTCAGGTGTAGTTTTAACGAAACTTGATGGTGACACTCGTGGTGGTGCTGCGTTATCAATTCGTTCTGTAACAGAAAAACCAATTAAATTTGTTGGTATGGGTGAGAAAATGGATGCATTAGAGCCATTTCATCCTGAACGAATGGCTTCGCGTATCCTGGGTATGGGTGATGTTCTATCCCTTATTGAGAAGGCACAAGCAAATGTTGACGCTGATAAAGCGAAAGAGCTTGAGCAGAAGATGAGAACAATGTCCTTTACATTTGATGACTTCCTAGATCAACTAGGACAAGTTCGTCAGATGGGTCCTCTAGATGAATTAATTAAAATGCTTCCTGGAGCTAATAAAATCAAAGGCTTGGACAAAATGCAGGTTGATGAAAAACAACTTAGCCATGTAGAAGCCATTATTCAATCTATGACAAAGGATGAGAAGACACATCCTGAAACCATTAATGCAGGTCGTCGTAAAAGAATTGCCAAAGGAAGTGGAACTTCAATTCAGGAAGTTAACCGCTTGTTAAAGCAATTTGAAGAAATGAAAAAAATGATGAAACAAATGAGCAATATGCAAGGCAAAGGTAAGAAAAAAGGGATGAAACTCCCATTTATGTAAGAATTACCAGTTCTAAAAAATGAACTGTTAAGAAAAAACACTTTACAAACAAAATACACATTTGATATTATACTTACTTGTGTGAAACTATTCGGAGGTGCTTTAATAATGGCAGTAAAAATTCGTTTAAAACGTATGGGAGCAAAAAAATCTCCTTTCTATCGTATCGTAGTAGCTGATTCTCGTTCACCACGTGATGGACGTTCAATCGAAACAATTGGAACATACAACCCAGTTGTTCAACCAGCTGAAGTGAAAATTGATGAAGAGTTAGCTCTTAAATGGTTAGGAAATGGTGCAAAGCCATCTGACACAGTTCGTAACTTATTCTCAAAACAAGGCATTATGGAAAAATTCCACAATGCAAAATACAGCAAGTAATCGTGGAGTAAAATGAGAGAACTCATTTTAACGATTGTAAAGCCTCTTGTTGACCATCCAGATCACGTCAATGTGATTGAAGAGGAAGGTACCAAAGCGATTACCTATAAACTATCTGTTCACTCAGAAGATATGGGAAAAATCATAGGTAAACAAGGGCGTGTTGCAAAGGCGATTCGAACTGTGGTATATGCTGCAGCAGGATCTTCACAACAGAAAAAAGTGTTCTTAGAGATTGTAGACTGAAGGCAACTTATTACTTCATATACAACGTAAGAAATCAACAAAAGGGAGGAGATCTAAGCCTCCCTTTTTTCCTTATTTAAGGACTTACAATTGGCGGTATATCTTCACAGCTACACTTAAATGGATAAGTCAAGTAGATACTAACTAAGAGAGTTCTGTCCGTTCTATTTAGAGACAGATGTAATTCGTTTAAGTCTATTTGCTAAACTTAACATATCAAGAAGTAGTACCACTTAAACAACCCAATTGAAACACTATTTAAAAGGTCACGATTTAGGAGGAAGGAATATGAAAATCCTTCATACAGTAACTGTAAAGCAAGTTTTGACTGAAAAGAGTAAACAGTCTTTACTAAATAAGTATGAGCAAAGAAAATTCCAACTAAAAAAAGAATGTGATCATCTTAAGTTTGAGCTCAAAAAACAACAGAAGACCCTAAAAGTTCCATCTCAAAAGCTTCAGCTACACTTTGATAAAGAAATCGAAGAACGACTGGAGAAAATAAAAGTATTGGATTTTCAAGTTGAGCAATTACATATTCTCCCACTCGGTAGTGAGCTGAAGGAACGAGAGGTACAAGGTATTATTGAGGTTTCAATTGGTGACACTTGGAGTGAGGAGACCCTCTCAAAAACAATTATCGTAAAAGATGGAACGATTACAGAAATTCGTTGAAAATATAGAGGTGATAACCATGGCTAAATGGTTTAATGTCGGAAAAATTGTGAATACACATGGTGTAAGAGGTGAAGTTCGAGTCATTTCAAGAACAGACTTTCCTGATGAACGCTATAAAAAAGGGAAGACTCTCTTCTTATTTAAAAATGAACATGAGGAGCCAATTCCACTTACAGTACAAGCGCATAGAAAGCATAAAAACTTTGACCTTTTGATGTTTGAAGGCTATGAGAATATCGGTGTTGTAGAGGGCTTTAAAGAAGGAATCTTAAAGGTTTCTGAAGAAGAGCTTGGTGAACTAACCGAAGGCGAATTTTATTTCCATGAAATTATAGGCTGCCATGTTTATACAACATCTGGAGATGAAATTGGTTCGATTAAAGAGATTTTAACCCCTGGAGCAAATGATGTTTGGGTCATAAAAGCAAAGCAAGGAAAAGACATCTTAATCCCATACATTGAACAAATTGTTAAGGACGTTAACATAGATGAAAAGAAAGTTATTATTGAACCAATGGAAGGTCTGTTATCATGATGAAAATAGACGTTCTCTCGCTATTCCCAGCAATGTTTCAGGGAGTATTTGGTGAATCCATTCTAAAAAAGGCTGCAGAAAAACAAGCGGTCGAATATAATGTTGTAAATTTTCGTGAATTTGCGGACAACAAACACAATCAAGTCGATGATTATCCATATGGTGGTGGTGCAGGTATGGTTTTAAAGCCACAACCAATTTTTGATGCAGTTGGGCACTTAAAAGAAAAACACCAAACGAATCCCCGTGTCATCCTTTTATGTCCACAAGGTGAGCGGTATACCCAATCAAAGGCAGAAGAGCTTTCAAAAGAAGATCATCTTGTATTTGTTTGTGGTCACTATGAAGGATATGATGAACGAATTCGGCAGCATGTCGTGACAGATGAAATTTCTATTGGTGATTTTGTTTTAACCGGTGGAGAACTTGGGGCAATGGTCATTATTGATAGTGTTGTTCGGTTATTGCCTGGAGTTTTAGGAAATGAAGATTCACCGATATTGGATTCCTTTTCTTCTGGATTATTAGAGCATCCTCATTATACAAGGCCTGCTGATTTTAGAGGGCTGACTGTACCAGAGGAACTTGTGTCTGGGAACCACCGTCTGATTGAGGAATGGAGAGAGCGTGAAAGCTTAAAGCGGACCTTTGAACGTCGGCCAGATTTGCTTGAAAGCTATCCGTTAACAAACAAACAGAAGACCTTGATTGAAGAATGGAAGAAAAACAAATAATCTATTGAAACTGGGAATGTTTTATGGTATTATATTCGTTGTGGCAATTGAGAAAAAGCTCATTGCTTAGTTAGGGTGTTCCGCTGCAATACATCGCTTTTGTATGAGCATCTGTTAGAAGGAGATGAAAAAGATGCACAAATTAATCGAAGACATTACTAAAGAACAACTTCGCTCTGATCTTCCATCTTTCCGTCCTGGAGATACAGTTCGCGTACACGTTAACATCGTTGAGGGTAACCGTGAACGTATCCAGGTTTACGAAGGTGTAGTAATCAAACGTCGTGGTGGCGGAATTAGCGAAACTTTCACAGTTCGTAAAGTTTCTTACGGTGTTGGTGTTGAACGTACATTCCCTGTACACACTCCAAAAATCGCAAAACTAGAAGTAATTCGTCGCGGTAAAGTCCGTCGTGCGAAGCTATACTACCTACGTAACCTACGTGGTAAAAAAGCTCGTATTAAAGAAATTCGATAATATGAGAGTGAAGAGGAGCTTGAGTGTTCAAGCTCCTTTTCTCTTTCTATTTATACTACTTCTCAAGTTTGTTATTCGAAGTGATACTAGAATCTATCTCAATTTATGACATAGCCCTAGTTTTCAAGTAGAGCTACCTAATTTGTTTGCCTCTTTTATAAGAGTCATTGTTCTTATTTTCAAGTATAATAAAAAGGGTTGTTATTAGAATAATGGGTGGTGGAGGATTTGGCTAAAAATAAAGAATGGTGGGAATGGACCAAAGCTTTACTGATTGCAGTTGGAATTGCTGCGATAATTCGATATTTTTTATTTGCTCCAATCGTTGTGGATGGACTTTCAATGATGCCTACATTACATAATGGAGATCGGATGATTGTTAGTAAACTACATAATGAACCTAAACGATTTGATATTGTCGTGTTTCATGCACCAGAGAATAAAGATTATATTAAAAGAGTCATTGGCTTACCTGGTGATAAAGTAGAATACATAAATGACACACTTTTTATCAATGGAAAAGCATATGACGAACCTTATTTGGAAGACTATAAAGTACAAATGGGAGATACATTATTGACCGACAATTTTGTTGTAGAAGAGATTCCAGAGGGGCACATTTTTGTTATGGGTGATAATCGTCAATATAGCAGAGATAGTCGTCACATTGGAACTGTTGACTTAGATAAGATTGTAGGCAAGACAAATGTTATCTATTGGCCAATAGAGGATATAACCTTGATAAAGTAAGGCTTTTTTCCGTAACAATGGTTCGTTATGAATACTATTATACACTTTATAGTAATATGGAGTGCAAGGGAACGAACGTGTTACTACGAAAAGAAGAAAGCTAAAAAGTATGTGAAAACAGCATAAATAAATACATGGAGGTGGTCATATGACAATCCAATGGTTTCCCGGGCATATGGCTAAAGCTCGAAGACAAGTTACCGAAAAGCTAAAGCTTGTTGATATTATAATAGAGCTTGTTGATGCGAGAATTCCTTTATCTTCTAGGAATCCAATGATAGATGAAATTATAAATCACAAACCGAGGCTTGTTTTATTAAATAAAGCAGATATGGCTGATCCAAACATGACTCAGCAATGGATTGCTTATTTTAAAGACAAAGGGATTGTGGCTTTGGCAGTAAATGCCCAAGAAGGAAAGGGTCTTACTGAAATTGTTCAGTCATGTAAGGTAATCTTAAAAGAGAAATTTGACCGTATGAAGGCTAAAGGAATGCGTCCCAGAGCTATTCGAGCAATGATTGTTGGGATCCCGAATGTTGGGAAATCCACATTAATCAATCGACTTGCGAAAAAAAATATTGCTAAAACAGGAAATACACCAGGTGTTACAAAGGCACAGCAATGGATCAAAGTAGGGAAAGAATTAGAGCTACTTGATACTCCTGGGATATTATGGCCAAAGTTTGAAGATGAAGCTGTTGGTTATAAACTTGCCTTAACAGGAGCTATTAAAGATACCATTTTAAATCTACAGGATATTGCTGTTTATGGTTTGCGATTTCTAAGCACACATTATCCCAACCGCTTAAAGGACCGTTATGCATTCGATACCATTTCAGAAGACGTGGTGGAGCTATTTGATCATATAGGGAAGAAAAGAGGCTGTCTGGTTAGCGGAGGACATGTCGATTATGATAAAACAGCTGAGGTCATTATTCGAGATATTAGAGGAGTACAATTAGGTCCAATCACTTTTGATTCGGTAGTAGATGCAGACAGTATTGATGAAGAGAACCAAGAGAGTGAATAATTAGAGGCTTTAATGCTGAGAGAAATCTCTGCAAAAAGCCTCTTTATTTTTGTTGAATTTGGACGATATATAGGATAAGGAGAGAAGCATTAATGAATGATCTAACGATAAAAGACATTGAAGAAGTAATAAAGAAGATCGAGAATGAAGAAGATGAGAGGCTCAAGCAACTAAAATTAGACCCTAGAAAAGGCGTTCAAAAGCTCATTGCACAATGGATTCGAGAAAAGGAAAAAGAACAAGCTGAACTCGATTCATTTAATAATATGATGTTATATGAAAAACAGATATGGAAGCAGGGCTTTATAAAAATCGCTGGAATAGATGAAGTAGGTCGCGGTCCATTAGCTGGCCCAGTTGTAGCGGCTGCCGTTATATTACCAAAAGATTTTTATGCAGCTGGTTTAAATGATAGTAAAAAGCTTACCGAGAAAAAGCGTGAAGAATTATACAAAATCATTCAATTACAAGCAATATCGATTGGTATAGGCATTATTGATGCAAAAGAGATTGATAGCATCAATATATACCAGGCTTCTATTAAAGCGATGTTACATGCTATTTCAAAGTTACATGAGAGTCCTGATTACCTATTAATAGATGCAGTACCACTACATACCCCTTTTCCTTCAGAATCAATTATAAAAGGGGACTCAAAAAGCATTTCTATTGCGGCAGCATCAGTAATTGCAAAAGTGACACGAGATGAAATCATGAAGCAATATGCTTTAGATTATCCAGGTTACGGTTTTGAACACAACATGGGATATGGTACAAAGGAACATTTAGAAGGATTAGCGGAACACGGACCAACGCCCATTCATAGAAGAAGCTTTTCACCTGTGAAAGATTACGATTAAAAGAGTGAGGTAGAGAAACATGATAAACTACCCGATTCAAGGGAATCCATCTCAATTGACAAATATATCTTCACCAAAGCAGATTACTCTAAGAGAGGGTCAGTTTATTTATGCATCCGTCCAAAAGCATTTGGGGGAAGGCTTGGCAGAAGTATCTGTAGGTGGCCAAAAGCTGATTGCCAAGCTACAAGCCCCATTAGCCGTAGGAGAGAGTTATTGGTTCAAAGTGAATGCTGGTGATTCTGGTTTAGAATTAAAGGTATTGCAAGGAAAAGAGCATACTGCTCCGACCTTTACCTCCATAGCAAACGGTTTATTAGAGCAGCTACAACTTACAAAAAATAAAGATATACAGTCAGTCCTTGTTCAATTATTAAAATTAAAGCTTCCCATTCATAAGGATGTTTTAATTCAAGGAAGTCAATGGCTAGCTTCTACCGAAGAAAAGGAGCTAGGAATACAAGCATTGTTAAAAATGGTGAAAGAAAACATACCTATTCAAAAATCAATCTATCAATCTATCGTAGCAGGTAAAAGTTCTGAATCAATTTCAACACTTTTAAACGAGCTAACAGGATTACTCAAAAGCGAAAAAAATGTAAATATAGCACCAAACAAGATTCAACAAACCATTGATGCGATAAGAAATCCATTACAGAAAACGATCGTAAATGAACTAGTAGTCAAAGCTCTAGAAACATTCTTGAATGAAAAAAATCCTTTCTCTGTAAGATACGCGGGTTTAGAACTATTGAAATCGTTTGAACTATTACCTAAAAATGCAACCATGAATAATTGGAAAACAGAACTTGCCCAATCGGTAAACAACGTCAAACAACTTAGTGACGCTGGAAATTGGCAGGCTTTAATTCAAGAAGCTGTCAGTGCTTCTAAAGACATTGAAGGGTTGAATCAACGTACTCAGCGCTTATATCAGGAAGTACAAGCGATGTTTCCGAAAATAGAGGCTCGCAGTCCTCTAACTAAATCTGAGGTTGAAAAAGTACTGAATGCCATTTCTACACTCATTGGACAGAACTCTTCAAAAACTAGTAATCTACTAGGTCTTCTACTTAATGCACTTAAGAAGCCGACAGATACGAATCTTACACATCATTTTACGAGACTAAATAACTTAGCTAATGTGCCAATTGAGAAAAATGAAATTCGTCTGTTTCAGCAACTACTTTACCAATCTGAAAATGAAGTTATACAACAAAATCAAAGTAAACAAATGAATGATATCGTAACAAGTACGTTACGACTTCTCGGAATGAACAATGAGGCTCAGCTACAAAAAGGGAATTTACCAAATTTGGAGCAATTAAAGCCACAACTCATTCAATTATTACAGGAGAATGCTGGAGGTGCTATTCGTGAAACAGCAGAGAAACTTTTGTTTAAGTTGAATGGCCAAGTATTACTATCACAGGAAAATGGTCCACTTCTTCAAATTACTCATCAAATTCCAATGAGTATCTTTAACCAACAGCAGGATGTTGTCATTCAATGGTCGGGTAAGGAGAAAAAACAAGGGGAAATAGATTCTGATTATTGCCGAGTCCTATTTTATTTGGAGCTCGAGAATTTAAAAGAGACAATGATTGATATGCAGGTGCAAAATCGAGTTGTATCAATTATTATTTGGAATGATTCGCAACAAGTAGATCAACTTGCAGAATCTTTTACTCCTTTGTTAAAAGAAGGACTTTCAAAATTAAACTATCAACTATCTTCTGTTCGTGCTAAACAACCTGAAAGTAAATTAAACGTCGCACAATTCATTGCACGTAGTACAGAAGAACAGCAAGAATACACGGGGGTTGATTTTAGAATATGAAGCCAAAAACGCAACCACGTGAGAAACGAAAAGAAGCTGTGGCATTAGGATATACACAAAACGAAGAGGCACCAAGAGTCATCGCGAAGGGAAAAGGTCTTATAGCTGATAACATCCTTGCAAAAGCCAAGGAACACGATATCCCAATTCAAGAAGACCCTTCCCTTGTCAATCTATTAGGCAAACTTGACATCAACGAAGCTATACCAGAAGAACTATACCAAGCAGTAGCAGAAGTATTTGCCTTCGTTTACAAAATGGATAGAGAAGCAAGCAAAAAATAATAATAGGTGAGGGCAAACAAGCTTTCACCTTTTTAGGTTTTGAAAAAAAGAAAAACTATAGACCAAACTTAGACCGTTGCTTTCCGCGGGCGGGAGAGAGTCTCCTCGCTTCGCTGGGGGTTCCGTTCCAGTGGGTAAGGAACCTTTTGGTCTTCACTTTGCCCGCTTTTTCCCGCAGAATTCAAGCACCTTGTGCTTCGAGTAACTCTATAGTCTAATTAGTATAATATTTACAATCCTTTCCTTAAAAGCTCCTTTTTAAAAAAATAGCATTGGATCCACATCACTAATTATAGGAAAAATAATCCTATTTTTGAATAAATGAAGTCTGAATTTTTAAACTAAAATAATACTTTAGTCATTATGGTAGACATTAAACCTTTCATTTTATACAATGAAAGCGCAGTCTATTTTTTGAACAGTTTGATAGGAGGATGGAAAATGAATATCCATGAGTATCAAGGTAAAGAAATCCTCAGAAATTACGGGGTAGCAGTACCTAATGGGAAAGTTGCTTTCACTCCAGATGAAGCGGTAGAAGCAGCTAAAACTTTAGATTCTAGTGTTTATGTAGTAAAAGCACAAATTCATGCTGGTGGTCGTGGGAAAGCTGGCGGTGTTAAAATCGCAAAGAGCCTTGACGAAGTTCGTACATATGCTGAAGAACTAATCGGTAAAACGCTAGTTACACATCAAACAGGACCAGAAGGTAAGGAAGTTAAACGCTTACTTATTGAAGAAGGCTGTGACATCAAGAAAGAGTACTACATTGGTCTAGTTCTTGACCGTGCTACATCTCAGGTTGTTTTAATGGCATCTGAAGAAGGTGGAACGGAAATTGAGGAAGTTGCAGAAGCAACTCCAGAAAAAATCTTTAAAGAATATATTGACCCAGTTGTTGGTTTAACTGGATTCCAAGCTCGTCGTATCGCATTTAATATCAACATTCCAAGTGAACTTGTTGGTAAAGCAGCGAAATTCATGCTTGGTCTTTACAATGTATTCATTGAAAAAGATGCATCAATCGTAGAAATCAATCCATTAGTTACAACGGGTGATGGAAACGTTATGGCATTGGATGCAAAGTTCAACTTTGATTCAAATGCACTATTCCGTCAAAAAGCAGTTACAGAATTACGTGACCTTGACGAAGAGGATGCAAAAGAAATTGAAGCTTCTAAATATGACCTAAGCTACATCGCATTAGATGGAAACATCGGTTGTATGGTTAACGGTGCAGGTTTAGCAATGGCAACAATGGATATTGTTAAACATTACGGCGGAGACCCTGCGAACTTCCTTGATGTTGGCGGCGGTGCTACAAAAGAAAAAGTAACAGAAGCATTTAAAATCATTCTTTCTGATGAAAAAGTTAAAGGAATCTTCGTTAACATTTTCGGTGGAATTATGAAATGTGACATCATCGCTGAAGGTGTTGTTGCAGCAGCAAAACAACTTGGTCTAAATGTACCATTAGTTGTACGTCTTGAAGGAACAAACGTTGATTTAGGTAAGAAAATCCTAAACGAATCAGGTTTAAATATTATTGCAGCTGAATCTATGGCTGACGGCGCACAAAAAATCGTTGAACAAGTAGGCTAAGAAAGGCGGGGGACTCATGAGCGTATTTATTAATAAAGATACGAAGGTCGTTGTACAAGGAATTACAGGTTCAACAGCTCTTTTCCACACAAAGCAAATGCTTGAGTATGGTACTCAAATCGTAGCAGGTGTTACACCAGGTAAAGGTGGAACAGAAGTTGAAGGTGTTCCTGTATTTAATACAGTTGAAGAAGCAAAAAAAGCAACAGGTTGTAATGCTTCTGTAATCTACGTACCAGCTCCATTTGCAGCTGATGCGATCCTAGAAGCAGTTGATGCTGAGCTTGACTTAGCAATCTGTATTACTGAGCATATCCCAGTTTTAGATATGGTAAAAGTAAAACGCTATATGGAAGACAAGAAAACTCGTTTAGTTGGACCAAACTGCCCAGGTGTTATTACTCCAGATGAATGTAAAATCGGTATCATGCCTGGATACATTCATACAAAAGGTCACGTAGGCGTTGTATCTCGTTCTGGAACATTAACGTATGAAGCAGTACATCAGCTTTCTCAAGCTGGTATCGGTCAATCTACTGCTGTTGGTATCGGTGGAGACCCAGTAAATGGTACAGATTTCATTGATGTGTTAAAAGCATTTAACGAAGATGAAGATACGTATGCTGTTATCATGATCGGAGAAATCGGTGGAACAGCTGAAGAAGAAGCTGCTGAATGGGTTAAAGCGAACATGACAAAACCTGTTGTTGGCTTCATTGGTGGTCGTACAGCACCTCCTGGTAAGCGTATGGGCCATGCTGGTGCAATTATCTCTGGTGGTAAAGGTACAGCTGATGAAAAAATCCGTGTTATGAATGAGTGTGGTATTGAAGTAGCTCCTACTCCTTCTGATATGGGTGAAACTCTAATTAACGTTCTTAAAAAAGAAGGATTATTAGAGAAGTGTAAAACTCACTAAATCAAAGACAAAAGAGCTTACCAGATGGTAGTACCGTTTGCGTAAGCTCTTTTTCTCTATTAAAAGTAAGGAGGTCTATATGAACTATCGAACGACTCTTTTACATCTTCAACATTGTAAAAGTATAAATTATAAGGACATTAAAAATTTAACAGTAACTCTTCCAAACCTATCCTCAATCTATTCACTTTCATTTTCAACTCTTCAATCAATTCTCAAAAGCTCTCACAATAAAACAAAATCACTTATAGATGAACTACAAAGTATTGACATTAATAGATTAATGAAACAATATGATAAAAATAATATACAATGGATGACCATAATCGACGAATCATATCCTAAGCTATTAAAAACGGTGTATGATCCACCTTTTGTCTTGTTTTTAAAAGGAAAATCAGAAATTCTCGAAAATGGTCAGAATCTAGCAATTGTCGGTTCAAGAAAGTCTAACATATACACCGAAAAGGTATTGGAAAATTTCATCCCAATGTTTGTAAAGAATAAACTAAACATTGTGAGCGGACTAGCCTTAGGGGCGGATTCTCTTGCACATAGGATGGCAATAGAATATAAGGGGAACACAATTGGTGTATTGGGTGGAGGGTTTGAACATTTCTATCCAAAAGAAAACACCTATTTAATAGAAAGAATGATGGCAGAACAACTTGTAATTTCCGAGTATCCCCCCTCAACTAGGCCGGAAAAATGGCATTTCCCAATGCGAAATCGAATTATAAGCGGACTTTCAATCGGAGTCTTTATTACCCAAGCAAAGAAAAAGAGTGGTACACTAATTACTGCGGATTATGCGCTTAATGAAGGAAGAGATGTATTTGCTGTTCCTGGTTCGATTTTAGACCCTTTATCCTCTGGTACGAATGAATTGATACAACAAGGTGCCAAATTAATCTTGACCCCAGAGGATATTTTTTCAGAGTTATATGTATAATTTTAGAATAAATTTTATAAAATCTTAAAATAAAGTAGGGAAATTGAGGGGAAATCAAGAAGTAATAGTATAATTGCTCATAAAAAGGTTGCATTTCTTTCCAATCTGTTATAAATTTTGCATCAGGTGTCAAAATCATTTGTACTAACATTACTTTAATAAATGAGAGGAAGCGTAGCCTATTTGAAAACGTTTCCTTTACATAACGTTAGAAATAAATAATAATCCTCTTTAAGGAGGTCTATGGATGTCGGATTATTTAGTGATAGTGGAATCGCCGGCAAAGGCGAAAACCATTGAGAGATATTTAGGGAAAAAATATAAGGTTCGTGCTTCTATGGGGCATGTTCGTGATTTACCAAAAAGTCAAATGGGTGTAGATGTTGAGAAACATTTCGAGCCGAAATATATTACCATCAGGGGTAAAGGTCCTGTTCTAAAGGAATTAAAAACGGCAGCTAAAAAAGCAAAAAAAGTATTTCTAGCAGCCGATCCAGATCGTGAAGGGGAAGCGATTGCTTGGCATCTTGCGCATAGTTTAGATATAGATGAAACTTCGGATTGCCGAGTTGTCTTCAATGAAATTACAAAGGATGCAATAAAAGAATCCTTTAAAAACCCTAGGAAAATTAATATGGACCTTGTCGATGCCCAACAAGCAAGACGAATTTTAGATCGTCTAGTGGGATATAACATTAGCCCGATTCTATGGAAGAAGGTTAAAAAAGGTCTTAGTGCCGGACGAGTTCAATCTGTAGCCGTTCGATTAATTATTGATCGTGAAAATGAAATTAAAGAATTTGTACCAGAGGAATACTGGACAATAGAAGCTGATTTTATGAAAGGGAAAGAGAACTTTCAAGCAGCCTTCTATGGAATGAATGGTAAAAAAGTTGAACTAAAGAACGAAGAAGAAGTTAAGGATGTTTTAAATAAGATTAAGGGCAGAGAATTTAATGTCAATAAAGTGACAAAGAAAGAAAGAAAAAGAAATCCTGCTCCTCCTTTCATCACTTCATCTCTTCAACAAGAAGCAGCGAGGAAATTAAACTTCCGAGCTAAAAAAACGATGATGCTTGCACAGCAGTTATATGAAGGTATTGATATTGGTAAAGAAGGAACGGTCGGTTTAATTACTTATATGAGAACAGATTCTACAAGGATTTCAGATCTTGCACAAAAAGAGGCATCTGAATATATCGTAGATTCCTTTGGGAAAGAATTTATTAGAACTGAAAACCGAAACGATAAGAAAAAAGAAGGAGCTCAGGATGCCCACGAAGCCATCCGACCAACGAGCACACTACGAGATCCATCTAGCTTAAAAGAGTTCCTATCAAGAGATCAATTGAAGTTATACAAACTAATCTGGGAACGATTTGTTGCAAGTCAAATGGCTTCAGCGATTATGGATACAATGAGTGTCGATTTAGTTAATGGCGATGTCATGTTTCGTGCTACAGGATCAAAAGTGAAATTCCCAGGTTTTATGAAGGTATACGTTGAAGGTAATGACGATGGAAAAGAAGAGAAAGATAACTTTCTTCCTGCACTAGAAGAGAATGATAAGGCGTTAAGTAAGGATATCGATCCGAAACAGCACTTTACCCAGCCACCACCAAGGTATACAGAGGCTAGACTGGTTCGGACATTGGAGGAGCTAGGAATAGGTAGACCTTCAACCTACGCACCTACTCTTGATACCATTCAACGAAGAGGATATGTTTCTTTAGACAATAAGCGCTTCGTGCCTACTGAATTAGGGGAAATTGTACTTGAATTAGTGCGAGAGTTTTTCCCTGAGATTATAGATGTAGAGTTTACAGTTAACATGGAACGCAGTCTTGATGAAGTAGAAGAAGGTAAGGCGAGATGGGCAAGTATAATCGAGCACTTCTATAAAGACTTCGAAAAGCATCTCGAAATAGCTGAAAACGAAATGGAAAAAGTAGAAATTCGTGATGAGCCTGCGGGAGAAGATTGTGAGAAATGCGGACATGAAATGGTGTTCAAAATGGGGCGTTATGGTAAGTTCATGGCTTGTAGTAATTTCCCTGACTGTCGAAACACAAAGGCAATTGTAAAGGAAATCGGTGTAAAGTGCCCAAGCTGTAAAGAAGGAAATATTATAGAAAGAAAAAGTAAAAAGAAACGTATATTCTATGGTTGTGACCGTTATCCAGAATGTGAATTTTTATCCTGGGATAAGCCAATCGAGAGAAGTTGTCCAAAATGTGACCACTTACTAGTAGAGAAAAAACTGAAAAAAGGCGTGCAGGTTCAGTGCACAAGTTGTGATTATAAAGAAGAACAACAGCAGTGATGACAAAGTAAAGAGTCAATTTTATGTTTTTACGGAAAAAGGTCTGACATTTCCATAGGAGATGTTAGCCTTTTTCTGTTTAAACTAAATAGTTTTGACGAACAAGAAAAACCGAATAAATTTTCAAAGTTTTTATAGTTAAGGTAAGAATTAGGAGTTTTAGTTGTTAAAAAACCCAAAAAACGGCAATCTTATTATTAATGTAACAAAATTTACATGAATCTAATAACTTTATACTTTTTTTCGACAAAATGTTAGGGTACAATGCAGAATGGACAGAATATTTCTTATAGTAGTTCTCTTGTAGTCAGGTTCTCATTATGCCTTAGAAACAAATGAAAAGAGTAGAACGATAAATCGTAATTATTAAGACTCAGAAACAATTCAGAACTTTGTGAAAAGATTGTAAAATCAATTGCAAGGGCTACTAAGTTGTGTTAATATTTAGTAGCCTTTGTGAGGTGTATATTATGGAAAACAAGCAAGTACCTTTATTAAAGGGGTTCTTAGAATTTTTACAAATTGAAAAGAATTATTCAAACTTAACTTTTGAACATTATCGTCATGATATTGAAGAGTTCTACGTATTTATGAATCAACAGGGTTTACAAAGTCTAAATGAAGTTGAATATCCTAGTGCAAGGCTATTTCTGATGACGTTACATGAAAGAAAGCTTGCAAGAGCATCAATCTCAAGAAAGATTTCAAGTTTGCGTAGCTTTTACAAATATTTAAATCAAGAAAGAATTGTAGAAGGAAACCCTTTTTCTTTTGTATCTTTACCTAAGGCTGAAAGTAGGTTGCCAAAGTTTTTTTATGAAAAAGAAATGGACTTGTTGTTCCAATCATGTGAAGGAGATGAACCACTTCAAGTTCGGAATAAAGCAATACTTGAATTATTGTACGCCACAGGAATTCGTGTTAGTGAATGCGCAAATATACAATTGAAGGATCTAGACTTTTATTTATCTACTGTTCTTGTTAAAGGAAAAGGAAATAAAGAACGTTATGTTCCCTTTGGTAGCTTTGCTCAGGATGCACTAGAGAAATACATACAGCATTCAAGACCCATACTACTTCATAATCAAACGCATACAAGCTTATTTGTTAACCACAGGGGAGGTCCTTTAACAACTCGAGGAATACGACATATCCTTCAGAAATTAGTTAAGGATGCATCACTGAATTATAAAATACATCCACATATGCTAAGACATACATTTGCTACGCATTTGTTAAACAATGGAGCTGATATGAGAACGGTTCAAGAGCTATTGGGGCATGCCGATCTATCATCAACTCAAGTATATACGCATGTTACAAAGGACCATTTAAGAAAGACATACTTAGCACACCATCCACGTGCTTAAAGAATTTGGAGGTATTTGCATGGAACAATTCCACGCTACTACAATATTTGCGATTCAGCATAAAGGAAAAGCGGCAATGTCAGGTGATGGTCAGGTTACGTTTGGGAATGCTGTTGTAATGAAGCATACAGCAAGAAAAGTTAGAAAGTTATTTAACGGGAAAGTATTAGCTGGATTTGCCGGCTCTGTTGCTGATGCATTTACTTTATTTGAGATGTTTGAATCCAAGCTTCAAGAATTTAATGGCAATCTTCAGCGCGCTGCAGTTGAAATGGCAAAGCAATGGAGAAGTGATAAAGTGCTTCGTAAACTTGAAGCGATGCTCATTGTAATGGACCAAACCCATTTACTTCTGGTTTCCGGAACAGGAGAAGTGATTGAGCCAGACGACGGAATATTGGCTATCGGTTCTGGAGGTCATTACGCACTTTCTGCAGGAAGAGCGCTTAAGCAACATGCAGGAGAGCATATGACTGCTCGTGAGATTGCAAAGGCATCTTTAGATGTAGCATCAGATATTTGTGTATATACGAATGATCAAATTATTGTTGAAGAACTGTAGTTTCGTCTTTTTAGTCAAATTCCTATACATCTGGCAACAATGCCAAAAGGAGTGTACCATTTGAATAAAAAAGCTGAACAATTAACGCCGAGACAAATTGTGGAGAAATTAGATCAATATATTGTTGGACAAAAGGACGCAAAAAGAGCTGTGGCAGTTGCGCTACGCAATCGCTTCCGCAGAAGTCTTTTGCCTGATAATCTAAGAGATGAAGTTGTACCTAAAAACATCCTTATGATGGGACCTACTGGAGTGGGGAAAACCGAAATCGCAAGAAGGATTGCAAAGCTTGTTGGTGCTCCATTTGTTAAAGTGGAAGCAACTAAATTTACTGAAGTTGGATATGTAGGAAGAGATGTTGAATCAATGGTCCGAGACCTAGTCGAAACATCTGTAAGACTTGTCAAAGAAGAGAAAATGGTAACGGTACGTGACCGAGCATTAGAAAATGCAAATAAGCGACTTGTAGAATTACTAGTTCCTTCTAAAAAGAAAAATGCATCCTACAAAAACCCTTTTGAGATGATATTTGGAGGAAACCAACCAAATCAAAAGGATGATGATGAAGATACACAAGAAGAAATGTCCATAAGAGAACGTCGTCATTCTATTAGTGAAAAGCTTGCTAATGGTGAATTAGAAGAAGAATTCGTTACGATTGAAGTAGATGAGTCTCAACCATCTATGTTTGATATGCTTCAAGGCTCGGGTATGGAGCAAATGGGCATGAACTTTCAAGATGCACTAGGCGGTTTAATGCCTAAGAAAAAGAAAAAACGTAAATTGAAAGTGAAAGATGCTCGTATTGTACTAACCAATGACGAAGCTCAAAAGCTTATTGATATGGATGAGGTGACCCAAGAGGCGATTACGCGTGCTGAACAATCTGGTATGATCTTTATTGATGAGATTGATAAGATTGCAAGCAAAAGTTCTAATCAGTCATCAGCTGAAGTATCAAGAGAAGGAGTTCAACGAGACATCCTTCCAATTGTAGAAGGCTCAACGGTCGTAACAAAATATGGTTCTGTTAAAACAGATCATGTATTATTTGTTGCGGCAGGCGCATTTCATATGGCAAAGCCATCTGATTTAATTCCTGAGCTACAAGGTCGTTTTCCGATTCGTGTTGAATTACAGAAGCTATCAGTTGAAGATTTCCAGAGAATATTAGTTGAACCTGATAATGCTTTAATTAAGCAATATTCAGCATTAATGGAAACAGAAGGTATACAAATTGAATTTTCTGACGATGCTATTCGTAGAATTGCGGAAATAGCGTTTTCGGTGAACCAAAACACGGATAATATTGGAGCAAGACGTCTTCATACTATACTAGAAAAGCTTCTTGAGGATTTATCCTTTGAAGCCCCTGATATTACTCTTGAAAAAGTACAAATCACTCCAGCATATGTAGATGATAAACTTGCTGCCATTTCTGAAGATAAAGATTTAAGTCAATTTATTTTATAACCTATTAGAAGACACACTACTAAAACATTTTTATATTGGTACTAGGAGGATTTGTAATGAATTTATTAGGAAAAACAAGGACCATTAATGCCATGTTACAAAAGGCAGCGGGTAAACCAGTTAACTTTAAAGAAATGTCTGAAACATTAAGTAAGGTGATTGAGGCGAACGTTTTCGTTGTAAGCCGTCGAGGTAAACTGTTAGGATTTGCAGTAAATCAGCAAATTGAAAATGAGCGTATGAAGAAGATGTTAGCGGATCGTCAATTCCCTGAAGAGTATACGCAAAATCTGTTCAACGTCCAAGAAACATCTCCAAACTTAGATGTTGACAGCGAATATACAGCCTTTCCTATAGAGAACAAAGACTTATTTAAAAGTGGCCTTACAACGATTGTTCCAATCATTGGAGGGGGAGAACGTCTAGGAACATTAATCCTAGCACGTTTAAACGCTAGCTTTGAAGATGATGATTTAATTTTAGGAGAATACGGAGCAACAGTAGTAGGAATGGAGATCTTGAGAGAAAAGTCTGAAGAAATTGAAATTGAAGCAAGAAGCAAAGCTGTTGTACAAATGGCGATTAGCTCTCTTTCTTACAGTGAGTTAGAAGCGATTGAGCATATCTTTGAAGAATTAAGTGGCAATGAAGGGCTTCTAGTCGCATCCAAAATTGCAGACCGTGTAGGAATTACACGTTCAGTGATTGTAAATGCGCTTAGAAAGTTAGAAAGTGCAGGAGTTATTGAATCTCGTTCTCTTGGAATGAAAGGAACGTACATTAAAGTATTGAATGATAAATTCTTAGTTGAACTAGAAAAATTAAAAACAAACTAATCAAATAGGACATTCTTCTAACTAGGAAGAGTGTCCTATTTTTTGTTTGATTGAATCATTTTTCAGTATGAAATGGTATAGACTTATGAACTTTCTTCTATATATGGTAAGCCAAACTGACATATAAAAAGAAAAGTTTCGAAAAATTAGGATACTATTCCTATTCCAGATATCATGGTGTTTACTATACATTGTGTATATACCATAAAATAATACATTAGTCCTACTATAATATCTGAATTTCATCTTGTTATTTTTACAGAAGATAGTACAATTAAATTACATTAGTTTTACGACTTATTTCGACAAAACGGCAAATTCACTCGAAAATTGAACGTGAAGCCACGGACCTATTCGTAAATCATGATTTGCTTACATGTAGTCACTATTCATTAACATATTAAGATTTGCCAACTCAGCAAATAAATGAAAACCTTTAGGTAGCAGGGTTGCCGATTATAAAATAATTGATATGGTGTTTGTACATATCATTTTTCGGTAACAGCGATCTCTTAAAAAAAGGGGTCGCTGTTTTACTGAATTACGAAATTCCATATTCAACCTCTAGCGAATAAAGTCGAATTTTTGTTACAATCAATTTATCTTATTGTTGCAGAGGTCGACACGATTCGTAACAATTGTAATTTTGTTGAGTGGTTTTATTACATGAAACGAATATTGCTTTTGACTCATAACAATCAAACATAAATAAATTCTAGAAACAGATTGGAGGTTATGGAAATGAAATTATTCTCCGGTACAATTACGAACCTTGAGAAAGGGCTAAATTATGCCTCACTAAAACAAAAGGTCATTTCGCAAAATATCGCTAATGTTGATACACCAGGATATAAAGCAAAATCAGTTAGTTTCCAGTCGTTTTTCAATGAATCTATGAATCAATTAGAAGCACATCGGACGAATCCGAAACATATCGCATTTAAACAGAGTGGTACACATCCTGCTATAGCAACCAAGGGAAACTTTCAATATAACCACAATGGAAATGGTGTGGATTTAGATCAAGAAATGTCTAATCTAGCAGCAAATCAAATTTACTACAATGCTGTTACGGATAGGATAAATGGGAAGTTCAACTCATTAAAGACAATCATTAGAGGAGGGAAATAGTCATGACCATCTTTCATAGTATGAATACAACGGCCAGTGCTCTAACGGCACAACGTTTACGTATGGATGTAATATCGTCTAATATGGCCAATGTTGATACGACTAGAGGGAAATTTGTTAACGGTGAATGGCAGCCATATACACGTAAATCTGTTGTAATGGCGCCACAAAACGGCAATTTCTCAAACTTTCTTAATCAAGCAATGAATGTACGAGATGATCACTCAATAGGGAATGGAGTGAAAGTCTCTCAAATAAAAGAGGATACAGATACACCATATAAAATGGTTTATGATCCTGAACACCCTGATGCTAATGATGAAGGCTATGTAGAAATGCCTAACGTAGATCCGTTAAGGGAAATGGTTGATTTGATTTCTGCAACAAGATCTTACGAGGCGAACGTAACAGTATTTAATGCGAATAAAGCCTTATTAATGAAAGCATTAGAAATTGGCAAGTAGGGAGTGAAATAACAAAATGACTATTCATAATATACTTTCGATACAGAACAAACCACTTATGCCCGTTGATAATAAAAAAACGTTAGAAACCGCACCTGCACATGAAAGTTTTGCAAACTTCTTAAAGAAATCGATTGAAGAAGTTAACCAATCACAAATTCAGTCAGACAAAATAACAGAAAAACTAGTACGTGGAGAAAATGTGGATTTACACCAAGTAATGATTACTTCACAGAAAGCAAGTATTTCGATGCAAACAACGATGGAGATTCGTAATAAAGTTATTGAAGCATATCAAGAAGTAATGAGAATGCCTATGTAATCTTGGACGGTTTGCTTCTTTAGCGATCATAGAACACAACCGGGGGTAAAAAATGAACGAGACAATGAATCGATTAAAAGAACAATTAAATACATTTTGGTCGAAGCGTACAAAAAAGCAAAAGGTCTTTATGGGTGTATCCGTATTGGCTATAATTGTTTTGCTTATAGCGACAAGCTTCTTTGCGACGAGGTCAACTCTTGTTCCACTATATAGCAATCTAACACCCTCGGAAACTGGTTCTATTAAAGAGAATCTTGATGGAAGAGGCATTCAGTCTGAGATTGCAGATGGTGGGACTACAATAAGAGTACCACAAGAAATGGTAGATACTTTAAAGGTAGAACTTGCTGCAGAAGGAATTCCAAAGTCAGGTAATATTGATTATTCCTTCTTTAGTGCAAATGCTGGATTTGGTATGACAGATAATGAATTTAATGTGGTTAAACTGGATGCAATGCAAACAGAGTTAGCAGATTTGATTAAAGGCATTGATGGGATTCAAGATGCGAAGGTTATGATTAATCTTCCTGAGAAGGGGATTTTTATAAGTGATGAAATACAGCAAGCTACTGCCTCGATCGTTTTAAATACCCAGCCAGGATTTACATTCGATCAAAAGCAAATTAGCTCCCTGTATCATCTTGTATCGAAGAGCGTTCCATCTCTTCCTACAGATAATATCGTCATCATGAACCAATATTTTGAGTACTTTGACTTAGAAAATACAAATAATTCTTTTGCTAGTGGAGATTTCGCTACGCAAATGAGTATTAAGAAAGAAATTGAACGTGATATCCAACGCCAAGTACAAAATATGCTAGGTACCTTAATTGGCTTTAATAAAGTAGTTGTTTCTGTAACGACTGATATTGATTTTACTCAAGAGAACCGTGAAGAAAATCTTGTTACACCAGTAGATGGTGAGAATATGGAAGGAATCACGGTAAGTGCACAGCGTATTACGGAAACCTATACAGGTGAAGGAGCTGGGCCTGGTGGTGTTCCAGGTGCTGCAGATGGCGCTGAGCCGACAAATACTGGTGATACGTATCAAGAAACTGCAACAGGCACTAACGGTGATTATGAACGAGTGGAAGAAACAATAAATAGTGAAGTAAATAGAATCCGTAAAGAAATAGTTGAGAGTCCTTATAAAATCCGAGATCTAGGAATTCAAGTTATGGTTGAACCACCTAACCCAGAAGATCCGAATTCATTACCACAAGAGCGTATAGATGATATAACACAAGTGCTTTCTACTATCGTGAGTACTTCAATTAATAAGGAAGAAGGACAAGAACTAACACAAGAAGCAGTTCAAGACAAAGTGGTAGTTTCTGTTCAAGAATTCAATGGAAAGCTTGATTTCGCAGAAGAAACAACTCAAGGCCTACCTTGGTGGTCTTATGTTGTTGGTGGAATTCTACTTGTCGTAATTATTCTATTAATTATCTTTATTCTTCGCTCTCGTAAGAAAAAGGCAGAGGCAGAAGAATTCGTATATGAAGAAACTGGAGAAGAAATTAGTATTCCGGATGTAAATGAAGCGAAGAACGATACGGAAGGCTCACT
This sequence comes from Rossellomorea marisflavi, assembly GCA_003667865.1. Classification (GTDB taxonomy): domain Bacteria; phylum Bacillota; class Bacilli; order Bacillales; family Bacillaceae_B; genus Rossellomorea; species Rossellomorea marisflavi_C. The sequence goes on from CP033051.1 coordinate 3,015,320, forward strand.
TCGTAAAAAGCAGCTTGAAAAAATGGCAAAAGAGAAACCAGAAGAGTTCGCTAAACTTCTTAAGGGTTGGTTAGCAGAGGATTAGGAGGAATGATGGATGGCGAAAAGAGAGAAAGAACTAACAGGTAAACAGAAAGCAGCAGTCCTCCTGATCTCTCTTGGTCCGGATGTATCTGCTTCTGTATACAAGCATCTATCTGAAGAGGAGATAGAAAAGCTTACGTTAGAAATTTCAGGAGTTAAAAAAGTAGATTCAGAAGCAAAAGAGGAAATTCTTGAAGAATTTCATAATATTGCGCTAGCCCAGGATTATATTACACAGGGTGGTATTGGGTATGCGAAAACAGTTCTAGAAAAGGCACTTGGACCAGAGCAAGCTAGTACGATTATTAATCGACTTACTTCATCTCTACAAGTACGTCCGTTTGATTTTGCTAGAAGAGCTGATGCTGGCCAGATTCTTAACTTTATTCAAAATGAACACCCACAAACGATTGCATTAATTTTATCGTATCTAGATCCACAGCAAGCGGGACAGATACTATCGGAGCTTCCACAAGAAATGCAGGCAGATATTGCAAAAAGAATTGCTGTCATGGACGGAACTTCACCAGAAGTTATTAGTGAGGTTGAAGCGATTCTAGAGCAAAAGCTATCTGCAACTGTTACACAGGATTACACACAAACAGGTGGCGTTGAATCGGTAGTTGAAGTATTGAATGGCGTAGACCGTGCTACAGAGAAAACAATTCTTGATGCATTAGAAATTCAAGACCCTGAACTTGCTGAAGAAATTAAGAAGAGAATGTTTGTATTTGAAGATATTGTTACGCTTGATAACCGTTCTATTCAACGTGTTATCCGTGATTGTGATAACGAAGACTTACTATTATCACTTAAAGTTTCAAGTGAAGAAGTTAAAGAAGTTGTATACCGAAACATGTCTTCTAGAATGGTTGAAACCTTTAAAGAAGAAATGGAATTTATGGGCCCTGTACGATTACGTGAAGTTGAAGAAGCTCAGTCCCGTATTGTTGGCATTATAAGAAGACTTGAAGATACTGGAGAAATCATCATCGCTCGCGGTGGAGGAGATGATATCATTGTCTAAAATTATCAAATCACATTGGACAGTTCCAAGCTTTGATGATGCAAAGATGATCTCAATTAAGTCAATCTCCAAAGATGATCCTGATGAACTAACAGTTGAAAAAACGATTGATCAAGTTAGAGAAGAACAAAATCAACTAGTTAAGGCTTCACAAGAGGAAGCAGACAGAATCATACAAGAGGCACAACGCTATCAAGAAGAAATATTTAAGAAAATAAATGAAGAGCAGCAGTTATGGATTGAAGAGCAACAAAGGCTAAAGGAACAAGCTTTTGAGGAAGGCTACCAAGCAGGAATCGAAGCTGGAAGACAGCAAGGATACGCAGAAATGCAGGAAAATATTCAAGTTGCTCAATCAATAGTAGAAACGATGAAAACAGAGTTTGATAAGCATTTAGAGAAGGCAGAAAGAGTCATTTTAGAACTCGGAATCACTTCTGCTGAGAAGATTTTAGGAGAGCTATTAACGGAAGAGCCAGAACGCTTCCTACCTATTGTAAAACGTGGTTTAAAGGAAGTTCGTGAATTACCTGAGGTTCAAATTCATATCCACCCATCTAATTTTCAGTTGCTTCAAAGTAATAAAGAAGAGTTGGAATCAATTTTTCCAGCTGTTGTACAATGCTATATCTATCCTAACGATGAATTACAGCCTACCGATTGCTATATAGAATCCAATCAAGGAAGAGTCATGGTAAGTGTTGATAGTCAGTTGAAAGAGTTGAAGGTAAAACTGGAAGAAATGCTTGAAGGTGACAGCATATGAATGCACAACAATTAATACAACAAATTCCACAAATCAGTACGTTTAAGAAATATGGAAGAGTTAAAAGAGTTGTTGGTCTTATGATTGAATCTCAAGGGCCTGAAAGTTCTGTAGGTGAGGTTTGTTACATTCATATAAAAAGTAGAGGCGTAGTAAGAAAGATTCAAGCTGAGGTAGTAGGTTTTAAAGATGAAATGGTTATTCTAATGCCTTACACGAATATGCACGATATTTCTCCAGGAAGTCTCGTAGAAGCAACATCAAAACCATTAGAAATTAAAGTAGGTCCTAGTCTAATTGGCAAGGTGATTGACTCTTTAGGCAATCCTTTAGATGGCTCTTCTTTACCAAAAGGGCTGACGCCAGCTTTTACTGAACAAGATCCACCTAATCCATTATTAAGACCACCGATTGACAAGAAAATAGAAGTCGGAGTTCGTGCAATTGATAGTATGCTTACTGTTGGTATGGGGCAAAGAGTCGGGATTTTTGCGGGGAGTGGTGTAGGAAAAAGTACATTACTCGGTATGATTGCTCGAAATACAAATGCAGATATCAATGTCATTGCATTAATTGGAGAACGTGGACGTGAGGTCCGAGAATTTATAGAACGAGATTTAGGGGAAGAGGGATTAAAGAGAACGATAGTTGTAGCAGCAACTTCTGATCAGCCAGCCCTTATGAGGATTAAGGGAGCCTTTACAGCAACAGCTATCGCTGAGTATTTCCGTGATAAAGGTCTAAATGTCATGCTAATGATGGACTCTGTCACACGTGTTGCAATGGCACAGCGAGAAATTGGACTTGCTGTTGGAGAACCTCCTACAACAAAAGGGTATACACCTTCAGTTTTTGCGATCTTACCTAAATTACTAGAAAGAACCGGAATCAATGTTCAAGGCTCCATTACAGCATTTTATACAGTGCTAGTAGATGGGGATGACATGAATGAACCGATTGCAGATACAACGCGGGGAATTCTTGATGGACATATTGTGCTTGATCGAGGAATTGCCAATAAAGGCCAATACCCTGCGATTAATGTACTAAAGAGTGTGAGTCGTCTTATGAATCATTTGGCCGACCCTGCCCATAAGAGAGCAGCAATTAGACTGCGTGAACTACTTAGCACGTACACCAATTCAGAAGATTTGATTCAAATTGGTGCTTATAAGAAAGGCAGTTCAAGAGAAATTGATGAAGCGATTCAATACTATCCAAAGATTATTTCCTTTTTAAAGCAAGACACCGAAGACTCCCCATCACAAGAGGCGAGTATTCAATCCCTTATTCAACTATCAGAAAAAGGTGAATGGTAATGGGTTATCAATATAAGTTTGAACGAATCCTTTCTTTAAAAGAACGTGAAAAAGAAGAAGCACAATCTGCCTATCAGGATTCAATTAAGAAATTCGAGCTAGTGGCAGAAAAGCTATACGACTTTTTAAAGAAAAAAGAGGATTTACTTTCATTTCAAGAGCAGCAGCTTAAATCAGGATTTCAGGTTCAAGAAATTCGCCATTACCAAAACTTTATTACGAATCTTGAAAAATCCATTTCGTATTATCAAAATCTTGTCATCCAAGCAAGAAATCGAATGAATTGGTATGAAGATCAACTAGCTTCTATGAATATTGAAGTAAAGAAATACGAGAAGATACGTGAAAAAGACTACAAACAGTTTTTAACGAAGGAAAAAGAAGATGAGAACAAGCAACTTGATGAGGTTTCGGTTTTACAATACATGAATAAAGGAATGAGGTAATCACATTGGCAAAGGCAGTCGATACGCAAAAAGAAAAATCAAATAGTGGATTTCAATGGTTCTTATTCGTGATTATCGTTCCGCTTCTCTTTGCTGTTACGATTGCGCTAGTTATTATGACGGTGGCTGGAGTTAATGTATTCGAAAAAGCGAAAACAATCTCTAGTGAAATTCCTTTATTATCAAAAGTGATTCCATCAGAAGAGAAAGAAAACCTAGAACAACTTGAAACAAAAGTTGTATCGCTTCAGGCTGAAATAGTAGACAAAGAAGCGAAAATCACGCAGCTTGAAGCTGAAATTTCTAGCCAAGAGAATAGTATTGAACAAGTGGAGGCAGAGAAGCAACAGCTAGAAGTGCAAATGGAAGAACTACGACAAATTCAAGAAGAAAATAAAAGGGCTTTTAAAGAAGTCGTCACAACCTTTGAAACGATGTCTGCTAAAGCCGCAGCTTCGGTTCTCGTAGAGATGGATGACCAAGAGGCAACGAAAATCCTTTCAAAAGTTACTCCAGAAACGATGGCTAAAATTATTGAAAAAATGAATCCTGCAGATGCAGCAAAATATTTAGGATTAGTGTCAACAGATGAATCATAATCGTGATCATCTTGAAGGGAGGTGAAAAAATGAACATCGGAGCGGTATTAACTTCAACAGCAGGATCCTCTGGTGCTAATAAGTCTCAAAATGGACATGCAGTTAAAGGTGGTTTCTCTAATTTACTTGGTGGTGTATTACACGCAAACACGATGAATCAACAATCAAATAGCTTGAATGAATCTGGATCAGCTGATGTAACGGGTATACTTACAGTTTTACAAGCTATGGATTTAAAGAGCCTTGATTTTTTGTCGCCTGAGCAAATCAGTCAGTTAGAGAATATGAAAGAACTTTCTATTGAAAGCTTGTTAGATGTTTTAAACATTAGTGTAGAAGATTTTTCAAAACTATTAACCTCTCTTCAAACAGAACTGAAGCAGCTTAATATACCTATTTCAGTAAATGTGGAAGAATCACAGGATATTGAAGATGTCATGCAGAGCATTTTGCTTAGTCTGCAACAGGTTCCGCCACAAGAGTGGTCAAAGCTTGGAAATGAAAAGCTACAACAATTTGTAGAGGTCGCTAAAGCACTTGAATTAGCTGGAAGTCAAAAGGATCTTCATATGAATGATGCTAGAAAACTACTAGATATGAAAGAACTTTTGCAATCATTGTCTGAGAAAGTAGATCAACTAGTGAAGCAAACAAAATCATCTACACATGATTGGGAACAATCATTGCGTAAAGCGTTTCAAAATCAACAAGAGTTAACAAATACTAAAGATCCAAAACCGACTAGCCAAGATAACACGACGAAAGCTGAAGTTACTTCCACTAGCCAGAAGCAGGTAATCCCAATTGCAGGTAATGGAATGACTTCATTTGTAATCCCTAAAACGGAGCAATTTTCGCTAGTATTAAAGGGACAACCTCAAAATGGACAGTATGAGCAATTTGTTCAACAGTTCTCTAAAATTCTAGGTAAATCGCAAATGACAGGTCTGCCAAACGGAACAAAGCTTCTTATTAAGCTTTATCCCGAACAACTAGGATCTTTACGTGTTGAGTTATTACATCAAAATGGAGTACTAACAGCTAAGATCTTGGCTTCAACAGCAGGTGCAAAAGAATTACTTGATTCTCAACTCCAATCATTAAAACAAGCATTTGCTAGCCAGAACATTCAAGTTGAAAAAATAGAGGTATCACAAAGCTTGACAGAACCATCAAGACAAGAGCGTGGAAATAATAATCAACAACCTAACAAACAAGGTACGGAACAGCATCAACAACAAGAGCAGCAAAGCGATGATGATACTGCACAAGAATTTAAAGATGTGCTGTTAAATATTGAAGTATAGGTGATGTAAAATGACAAAAATTGATCAAACACTTTTATATTCAACCTTAACGCAAAAGCAACGTGAAGGCGGAAATGATATCTTAGGTAAAGATGATTTCCTTAAAATCTTAATGACCCAACTTCAAAATCAGGATCCGATGAATCCGATGCAAGATAAGGATTTTATTGCCCAAATGGCAACTTTTTCTTCCCTAGAACAAATGACAAATATGACGAAAACAATGGAAAAGTTTGTTGAGTCTCAAGGACAAAGTCAAGTGATTATGTACAATCAATTTGTTGGTAAAGATGTAACATGGCATAAGGTAGAGGAAGGGTCTGAAGGAGCTGAGCCTGTCATTACTGAAGGGTCAGGAACTGTTAAAGGTGTACGTTTTAAAGGAGATAGTGTGGAGTTCGTAATGGGAGACGGTACTGTCTTAGCTCCAGGAAACATCTCACAGGTTAATGAAAAGGAACAGTACGCTCAATCTTCACTTGTAACAGCCTCACTACTTATTGGTAAAACGGTTAGTTGGACAGTGGATGGAGCTGAGCAATCCGGTAAAGTGAAGTCTGTGTCTAATAAAGATGGAGCTATATGGGTACAACTTGCAGACGGTACTAAATTACTGTCGGATAAATTAACGAAAATAGAGGAATAAAGGATGTGGTTGTATGGAAAAGAGTTACATACACCGTGTTCCATCACAGCCTATAACGTCAAACTTTCGAGCAAAGCCAAGGATACAGAATGAAGTTCCAAATACTACATTTGCAGATGAATTACAGAAAGCTGTAAAATCAAATAGTGAACTTCAAATAAGCAAGCATGCAAAGTTACGAATGGAACAAAGAGGTATTAACATCGGAGATCAGACATGGAAAGCCATTCAATTAAAGCTTGATGAGGCGAAGAAAAAAGGTGTTAACGAATCGCTTGTACTTTTAAAGGATGCAGCGTTAATTGTTAGTGCAAAAAATCAAACTGTTATCACTGCAATGAATAAAGAAGAAGCGAATGCGCAAATTTTTACTAATATTGATGGAACCATATTAATAGATTCATAGGCTGGACCTCATTAGGAAGCCTACCAACTGCTGACTGACTGACGCAGTAATTTGAGAGGAGATTATATTTATGCTACGTTCAATGTATTCAGGAATAAGTGGAATGAAGAATTTTCAAACTAAGTTAGACGTAATTGGGAACAATATTGCCAACGTAAATACGTATGGATTTAAAAAAGGCCGTGTAACATTTCAAGATACAATGAATCAAACGATTTCTGGAGCTTCTGCTGCTGGTGAAAACCGTGGGGGTAAAAACCCAATGCAGGTTGGTCTTGGTTCGACGCTTGCTACGATTGATACGATCCATACTCAATCTAGCTTACAAACTACAGGTCGTTCTTTAGACTTAGCTATTAATGGAGACGGTTATTTTGTTGTGAAGCAAGGAGATCAGCAAATGTATTCTCGTGCAGGGAACTTTTATCTAGATGATAATGGAACTTTAGTTAATGGTGATGGGTTGAAGGTACAATCATATGAGAATGGTGTTCTAAATGATATTGTTGTAAACGTGAATGCTACTTTACCAGCGTTACCAACTAATAGAGTCTTTTTAGACGGCAACTTGCCAGATCCAAATACTCTTGCTAGTAATGCAACTGGAAGCGTTCAACAGGTTAAAGTTATTGATCAAACTGGAACGGAGCAAGTACTCGACGTTCAATTCCAACCTAATGGGGCGAATTGGCAATTAACTATTACAAATCAAGAGACATCAGCATCAACAACAATACCATTAAATTATGCTGCAAATAATTATTCAACAACTGCTACATTTAATTTAAATCAAGTTGGTTTATCAAATACACCTGTTACATTTGATTTTACTGACCTAGTAAGAAGTGGAGATTCTACAATTACTGCGATGGCTAACCCTAATGGAAACCTGGAGGGATCCTTAGAAAGCTTTAGCATCGGATCTCTTGGTGAAATCAACGGAGTATATTCTAATGGTCAGATCAGAACATTAGGTAACTTAGCACTTGCAAAATTTAGTAATCCTTCAGGTTTAACTAAGGCTGGAGGGAATATGTTCCAAGAATCTGTTAACTCAGGTGTTGCGAACATTAATGTTGCGGGTGAAGGTCGCGGAACTTTAGCTTCTGGTGCTCTAGAAATGTCTAACGTAGACCTTTCTGAAGAATTCACTGAAATGATTACAGCACAACGTGGATTCCAGGCAAATACACGAATTATTTCTACATCAGATGAAATTTTACAAGAGCTTGTAAACTTAAAACGATAATTAAGTAGCAAGGGAGGTAGAAGATATTTATATGGATTACAACTCCTTATAAATATCTTCGAATATCTTTGATTCAAGTAACGAGATTAAACGGAAAATTTTTCACTATTAATGCCATCTATATTGAAACAGTAGAAGCATTTCCAGACACAAGTATTACACTAACCAATGGGAAAAGATACGTTGTGAAGGAGTCTGTTCAAGAAGTTGAGACTTTAACAACGAAATTTTATCGAAAGATTAACCTCCTTGGTTTATCACCAGAAGGGAGCACACTAGATGAAGAATAAAATGCTCATGATCATGTTGATTCTTCTAGTAACCATAACATTAGTCGGAGTCATTGCTCTTGTTGTAATTCTTAAATTCTCAGGTGAAGAAGAAAAAGCGAAAGAGCCTACGATCGATGAAGTGATTGAAGCGTCTGTTGACATTCCTGAAATGACAACCAATTTATTAAGCAATGATTATATTCGTATTTCTTTTAAAATTCAAACAGACAGCGTTGAAGCAAAAGAAGAGCTTGCTAAACGTGAATTCCAAGTGAAAAACATCATCATCGAAGAGCTATCTGAAGTTGAAGCATCTGCGATACAAGGGAAAGAAGGCAAACAGAATATCGAGAATATTATTAAAGAAAATGTAAACTCCCTAATGCAAGAAGGAATGGTTGAAAAAGTCTATATCACCTCTATGATGATTCAATAATTGGACAACAATAGAGAGGAATAGGGGAGGTGAAAATATGGCAAGTGATGTTCTTTCGCAAAATGAGATAGATGCCTTGCTCTCTGCATTATCCACTGGCGAAATGAGTGCAGATGATTTTAAAAAAGAAGAGCAAGAGAAAAAAGTTAAAGTTTATGATTTTAAACGAGCACTAAGATTCTCAAAAGATCAAATTCGAAGCTTGACTAGAATTCATGAAAACTTTGCAAGAATCTTAACGACTCACTTCTCTGCAAAGCTAAGAACCTATGTCCAGATATCAGTAGCATCTGCAGACCAAATACCATATGAAGAGTTTATTCGTTCTGTACCAAAGATGACCATACTGAATGTCTACGAGGTTCCTCCACTAGACGGAAGAATACTAATGGAGATTAATCCTAATATCGCTTATACCATGATGGATTTAGTATTAGGTGGTAGAGGTTCAAGCTTAAATAAGGTAGAGAATCTAACAGAAATTGAAACGAAAATCATGTCGAATCTGTTTGAACAGGCTTTTGAGCAATTAAGAGAAGCATGGGCAAATGTTGTGGAAATTGACCCAATCCTAACAGAGTTTGAGGTTAATCCGCAGTTTTTACAAATGGTATCACCTAATGAAACCGTAGTGGTGATTTCCTTAAACACGACAATAGGTGAAACGAGCGGTATGATTAACATTTGTATTCCACATGTCGTATTAGAACCGATTCTTCCAAAGCTTTCTGTTAGTTACTGGATGCAAACGAAGAAGACAGAGGTTAACGAAGAAGACGTTCAATCGCTTGAAAACAGGATTCAGAAAGCTTTTCTACCAATAACAGCAGAACTGGGACATTCAGACATCACGATCGAGGACTTTTTAGCTCTTGATGTTGGTGATGTCATTGAGCTGCATACTAGGATCGATGACCCGCTTACAATTAAGGTCGGTGAGATTCCTAAATTTACAGCTCAGCCTGGTAGAGTAAATAAGAAATTAGGGATTCAAATCCTAGATTCGTTGAAGGGGGGAGAAAATGATGATGAGTGATGATATGTTATCCCAAGATGAAATTGATGCATTGCTTAGAGGATCCTCTGATGATTCGGATTCAAAGGATGATAAACTTAAGGAAGTTAATGTGAGCGACTACTTAAGTGTTTTAGAGCAAGATGCTTTAGGGGAAATCGGAAACATCTCATTTGGTAGCTCTGCTACAGCATTATCAACCTTGTTAAATCAAAAAGTAGAAATTACAACTCCAAAAGTGTCAATAATTGATCGTGGCAATCTAGGAGATGAATTTCCACACCCATATGTAGCCATTCAAGTTGAATATACAGAAGGGTTCGATGGAGTTAATCTTTTAGTCATTAAACAATCTGATGCCGCTGTTATCGCTGACTTAATGTTAGGTGGAGACGGTAGAAATCCTTCTATAGATATGGGAGAAATTCAATTAAGCGCTGTTCAAGAAGCGATGAATCAGATGATGGGGTCTGCAGCTACATCAATGTCAACAGTTTTTAATAAGAAGGTTGATATTTCACCACCTTCTATTGATTTAATGCACATTCCAGAAGGTGAAGGGCAGGATAATATTCCTGAACAAGACTTACTTGTGAAAATTTCTTTTTCTCTAAAGATTGGTGACCTTATTGACTCTAATATTATGCAGCTTCTTCCATTACCATTTGCTAGACATCTAGTGGATCTGTTAACAAATCCACCTCAGCCTGAGCCACTGGTGAAAGAAGAGCCAAAGCAACAAGAGACTCAGGTTCGTCAAGAGGTTTCTCAAGTACAAAGTCAACCAGCATCAACACAGCAAGCAGCACCGCAACACTTAGGTCAAAAAAACCATGGTCAAGAACAAGTGAATGTTCAACCTGCTTCTTTTACAAATTTTGAACCCGTTTCACTTCAAGAAAATGAGTCTAAAAACTTAAATATGTTATTAGATATTCCATTACAGGTTACAGTAGAACTAGGGAGAACAAATCGTTCAGTTAAAGATATTCTAGAGCTGTCCTCCGGTTCAATCATTGAACTTGATAAATTAGCTGGGGAACCTGTAGATATTTTAGTTAATAGCAGGCTTATTGCTAAAGGTGAAGTGGTCGTAATTGATGAGAACTTTGGTGTTAGAATAACTGAAATTGTGAGTCAATCTGATCGACTAAAAAAATTAAAGTGATTGAATTTATGGAGGTAATGTAAGATGGCGAATAAAATCCTTATTGTAGACGATGCAGCATTCATGAGAATGATGATTAAAGACATACTATCAAAAAACGGTTATGAAGTTGTTGGAGAAGCAGCGGATGGAGCACAAGCTGTTGAGAAATATAAAGAGCTTAATCCTGATCTTGTAACAATGGATATTACAATGCCTGAAAAAGATGGAATTGCAGCACTAAAAGAAATTAAAGCAATGGATGGAGCTGCTAAAATTATTATGTGTTCTGCTATGGGGCAACAGTCAATGGTTATCGATGCAATCCAAGCAGGAGCAAAAGATTTCATCGTAAAGCCTTTCCAAGCTGATCGTGTTCTAGAGGCGATTTCAAAAGCATTAAGCTAACCAACATTAAGAAGGTGCTTATTACATGATGAAACCAATACGTATGGTCTTCATGCTCGTTATCATGGTAGCTCTGTCTTGTACTGTTTTAACACCAGTACAAGCAGGGTTCAATGGTAGTGTGAAGAGTTGTATGGAAAATCCTGAGGAATGTGAACAACCAACAGCAGAACAAAATACCACTGATAATGAAACAACCGTTACAGAAGTAGGTCCTACTGTAACCTTTCTAGATTATCTGAAAATGGTATTAGCCTTAATCTTTGTTGTTGGACTTATCTACTTCCTATTGAAATTCATTAATCAAAGAAGCCGTTCCTTTCAACAAACAAAATTAATCCACCATTTAGGGGGAAGTCCACTAGGTGGTAATCGATCGGTTCAACTAGTGAAGGTTGGAAAAAGAGTGTTGATTTTAGGTGTTGGGGAAGATATTCAATTACTAAAAGAAATTGAAACAGAAGAAGAGAAGGAAGAAATACTTAATTTTTATAATGATTCTTCTACACAATTGACGAATTCTAAGGATGCTCTAACAAACTGGGTTCAATCAAAACTCTCAGGGAAAAAGAGCGACACACCTTCAACAGAACAAAAGCCTTTTCAATCAATATTAAAAGGCCAACTCGATGAATTACGTCAAGGAAGAAAAAAACTATTAGATGAAATAGAAGGCAAGGAGAATTCTAAAGATGAATGAGTTTATGGAATTCTTTAATACTAGCCCGGCTGAAGATGTTTCAACTAGTGTTAAATTATTACTTTTATTTACGGTTCTATCACTGGCACCTAGTATCCTTATTTTGATGACATCCTTTACGCGAATTGTCATCGTTCTATCCTTTGTTAGAACCTCGTTAGCAACTCAGCAAATGCCACCGAACCAAGTTCTTATTGGTATTTCTTTGTTTCTAACGTTCTTTATTATGGCACCTACTTTTCAAGAGGTGAATGAGCAGGCATTAACGCCATTATTTAATGAAGAAATTACGCTAGAGGAAGCATATGATCGCGCATCTGTTCCGTTTAAGGATTTTATGAGTGCTCATACAAGACAGAAGGATTTAGAATTATTTTTAAGCTACGCAAATGCAGAACAGCCTGAGTCAATACAAGATATTCCGTTGACTGTACTAGTTCCAGCGTTTGCATTAAGTGAAATAAAAACAGCTTTTCAAATAGGATTTATGATCTTTATACCATTCCTTGTTATTGATATGGTTGTAGCAAGTGTCCTTATGTCAATGGGGATGATGATGTTACCTCCTGTAATGATTTCATTGCCATTTAAGATTTTATTATTTGTTTTAGTAGATGGCTGGTATCTTGTTATTAAATCACTTTTACAAAGCTTTGAGTAGGTGAAATGGATGAACGCAGAAACTGTAATTGCATTGGCTGAAAGAGGAGTGTATACAACCATAGTAATATGTGGTCCCTTATTGTTATTGGCCCTTGTTGTCGGTTTGATCGTTAGTATTTTTCAGGCAACAACACAAATTCAGGAGCAAACCCTTGCGTTTATTCCAAAAATTGTTGCTGTTTTAATCGGGATTATTTTCTTTGGTCCATGGATGTTAACTAAAATGATTACGTACACATCACAAATCTTTTCAGATTTAACAAGGTTTGTAGGATAAGAAATGGAAGAAATTTTACCTAATTTATCTATTCTACTTTTAATCTTTGTTAGAGTATCTTCTTTCTTTGTCACCATGCCATTATTTTCTTATCGTTCAGTTCCAGCTCAGCATCGAATTGCATTTTCAATGGTATTATCTTGGTTGATGTATTACACAATAGATGCACAACCATTCGAGATTGATGGTACCTACTTTATGCTCATTATGAAAGAGGCATTGATTGGGTTATTAATTGGGTTTGTTGCTTATATGATTATTTCAGCAATACAAATTGCTGGAGGGTTTATAGATTTTCAGATGGGGTTTGCCATAGCAAATGTTGTCGATCCTCAAACTGGAGCTCAGAGTCCACTAATGGGACAATACTTATATACGTTCGCATTACTATTGTTATTAGCTGTAAATGGTCATCATCTCATTTTAGATGGAATTTATTATAGCTATGAATTTATGCCAATAGGTCAGCTCTGGGTTGACTTTGGGAATGAAAACTTGATTGAATTTGTTATTGAAACGTTTAACAACGTTTTTATTATTGCATTTCAAATGTCGATTCCTGTAGTAGCGACACTATTTTTGGTTGATATTGCACTGGGGATTGTCGCAAGAACGGTGCCACAATTTAATATATTTGTTATTGGCTTTCCAATTAAAATTGCTGTAAGTTTTATCGTATTATTTATCGTTATGGCTGTGTTCATGGGTGTTATGCAACAATTATTTGAATTAATGATCATTACAATGAGAGATTTAATGAGGCTTATTGGAGGCTCATAATGAAATTACTATCTTTAAATTTGCAGTATTTTGCAGGAGAAAAAACCGAAAAAGCGACTCCGAAGAAAAGACAAGAATCACGTAAGAAGGGGCAAGTAGCGAAAAGCCAAGATGTTAGTACTGCTGTTATCCTGCTGGCTGTGTTCCTTTTCCTTATGTTCGGAGCTTCATATATAGGTGCTGTTGTTATGGACTTGTTCCGTCATTCATTTCAAGAGTACATGCTGATGGATCTTACAGAAAGTTCCTTTAATCTTATTACCATCGATTTGTTAAAACAGTTTGCCATCTTGCTCGCACCAATCATGGGCATTGCATTTATAGCAGCATTTATTGGAAGCTATGTTCAAGTGGGTGCTTTGTTTTCAGCAGAGCCATTACAACCGAAGCTTGAGAAAATTGATCCTATTAAGGGTGCAAAACGAATTTTCTCTATGCGAGCTATAGTAGAGCTACTAAAGTCAGTTCTGAAAATTTCCTTTGTTGGAGCAGTTGCATTTGCCGTACTTTGGATGCGCATTGATGAAGTTTTAGGTCTATCTTTTAAATCCGTTAAAGACTCTTTAATGGTTATATCAAGTATGACTGTCCAAGTTGGAATTGCCGCATCTCTTGCCTTACTCTTTTTATCATTATTTGATTATATTTATCAGAAGTATGATTTCGAAAAAAATATTCGAATGTCAAAACAGGATATTAAAGATGAATACAAAAATATTGAAGGGGATCCTTTAATTAAATCAAAAATTAAGCAACGTCAAAGAGAAATGGCTATGAGAAGAATGATGCAAGAAGTTCCCGAAGCAGATGTTGTAGTTACAAACCCAACTCATTTTGCGATTGCGCTTAAATATGATGGAGAAAAGATGGATGCTCCAGTCGTTATTGCTAAAGGCGTTGACTTTATGGCTCAGAAAATTAAATTGATTGCAAAAGAAAACAATGTGGAAATGGTCGAAAATCGACCATTAGCTCGTGCTTTATATGACAGTGCTGAAGTTGGACAAGCCGTGCCTGAAGAATTTTTTAAAGCAGTCGCAGAAATTCTAGCTTATGTATATCGAATAAAAAATAAATTGTAATTTAGAAGTTAGGAGAGAAATGAATGTCAGCAAGAGATCTATCTGTTCTAGCCAGCGTCATACTCATTGTTGCCATGCTGATCATCCCGTTTCCGTCATGGCTATTAAGTGTATTAATCATTATTAATATTGCGTTGGCATTATTGGTTTTACTAACCTCTATGAACATGAATGAGCCATTGCAGTTTTCAATTTTCCCTTCCCTCTTGCTATTGTTAACATTATTTCGACTGGGTCTAAATGTTTCAACAACGCGATCTATTTTAAATAATGGAGAAGCAGGCGGCGTTGTTGAAACCTTTGGAACATTCGTAGTTGGAGGAAATGTACTCGTAGGACTAGTCGTTTTCATTATCCTTATTGTGATTCAATTTGTTGTTATTACAAAAGGTTCTGAACGTGTGTCGGAAGTAGCAGCTCGTTTTACTTTGGATGCAATGCCAGGGAAACAAATGAGTATTGATGCGGATTTAAATGCAGGTGTTATTTCAGAACAAGATGCCAGAGAACGCCGTGAGAAGGTTAGCCGGGAAGCAGACTTTTACGGAGCGATGGACGGAGCTTCGAAATTCGTAAAAGGAGACGCCATAGCTGGGATTATTATTGTACTTATTAACTTAATATTTGGGATTATCATTGGGATGACTCAAGCAGGATTACCTATTGGCGAGGCAGCAACAAAATATTCCTTATTAACTGTTGGAGATGGTATTGTATCACAAATCCCTGCACTATTAATCTCTACTGCAACGGGTATTGTTGTAACAAGGGCGGCTTCAGAAGGAAATTTAGGGCAAGATATTATGAAGCAGCTATTCGCCTATCCACCAATGTTATATGTTGCAGCCTTTACGATTCTAATGCTTGGTCTAGTAACACCAATCAATGATATCTTAACGATTCCAATTGCAGCAGCACTAGGAATCGGCGGATTTATGCTATCAAGGACTGCTGCACCAGATGCAGATGATTTAGATGAAATGGAAGAAGAAGTTGAACAGAATGAAATGAAGAGCCCAGAAAGTGTTGTGAATCTTCTTAATGTCGATCCAATAGAGTTTGAATTTGGATATGGACTTATTCCACTTGCAGATGCTAATCAAGGTGGAGATTTACTAGATCGTATTGTTATGATTCGTAGACAGTTAGCGATTGAGCTTGGTATGGTAATACCGGTTGTTCGTATTCGTGATAATATCCAATTACAACCCAATGAATACCGTTTGAAAATAAAAGGAAATGAGATGGCTCGAGGTGAGCTTTTGCTTGATCATTATCTTGCAATGAGTCCAGGAGTTGACGATGATTCCGTTGAGGGCATTGATACAGTTGAGCCATCATTTGGACTACCTGCAAAATGGATTGCAGAAGATATGAAAGAGCAAGCGGAAATCCTCGGATATACGGTAGTGGATCCACCGTCTGTTGTATCGACTCATATTACTGAGATTATTAAGAACAAAGCATATGAATTGCTAGGACGTCAAGAAACAAAGCAGCTTATTGATCACCTTCAAGAAAGCTATCCGATTTTAGTAGAAGAGGTTACACCAAACCCATTGTCGGTCGGTGAAGTTCAGAAAGTTCTTGCTAAGCTGTTAAAAGAAAATGTTTCAATCCGAAATCTACCAATCATTTTTGAAACGCTTGCTGATTTTGCAAAAATGTCTTCGGATACTGAATTACTTGCAGAATATGTACGACAAGCATTAGCACGACAAATTACGAATCAATATGTTCAAGATGGATCAACGCTAAAGGTCTTAACACTGTCTGGAAAAATTGAAAAGATGGTTGCAGATGGTATTCAACAAACGGATCATGGAAATTATTTATCTCTTGATCCTCAACAATCTCAACAAATTTTAGAAGCAATTGCTTCACAAATAGAACAGTTGTCATTAATGGAAGAATCTGCAATTATTTTATGCTCGCCTGCGATTAGAATGTATGTAAGACAATTAACCGAAAGATATTTCCCTCAAGTACCAATTCTTTCGTATAATGAACTTGAGGCAGATGTCGAAGTTCAAAGCTTAGGGGTGGTGAATGTCGAATGAAGGTAAAAAAGTACCATGCTCCCTCAATGGCCGAAGCAATGAAGAAGGTTCGAGTAGAACTAGGAGATAATGCGGTAATTTTAAATTCAAAAGTAATCCATAAAGGTGGATTTTTAGGATTATTTAAAAAAAAGAATATTGAAGTTATCGCAGCAATTGATCCTGAAGCAAAAGTAGGGAAGCCAGAACCGAAGGAGTTTAAAAAGGAATTACAGAACATAGAGATTCCTAAAATAACTCAGAATGTAGTTCCTACAGAATCAGGTCAAACAAAAGAAACATCTGAAAAAGTTGAAAAAGAATTATCCGAATTAAAACAGATGATACAAACACTATCATCAAAAAGTCCATATGCTCATTTTTCACTTGAAATACAAGAAATTCTCCTTTATTTACAGAATCATGATGTAAACGTAGCTCTACTAAATCGCCTTGGGAAATTTCTTGAAGGAAAAACAGAGCAAAATAGTCAAAGTAACGAATTGAACAAAGAGTTGTTTATCAAATGGTCTAAATATTTCATTCGCAATGAAATTAAAGAATTTCCTCATGGTGGAATTCAATATAACAAGAAATACGTGAATGTAATTGGACCTACTGGGGTTGGAAAAACAACAACCCTTGCCAAAATGGCTGCTGAAGCAGTCATAGAAAACCGAAAGAAGATCGGATTTATCACGACGGATACATACCGTATTGCAGCAATTGAGCAATTGAAAACCTATGCACAGTTGTTAAGTGTACCGGTCGAGGTCGTCTATAAGATATCAGATTTTGAAAAAGCAAAAGAAAAGTTTGCTGATTATGATTTAGTATTTATTGATACTGCTGGTAGAAACTTTAGAGAAGCAAAATATGTCCATGATTTAAACGAAATTATAAACTTTAATGAAGAAATGGAGTCGTTTTTAGTTCTTTCATTAACAAGTAAAGAGCGTGACTTGCAAAGCATTATTGCACAATTTTCAACCATTACGATTGATCGCTTTATTTTTACAAAGCTCGATGAAACATCTAGCTATGGTACGATGTTCAACCTTATGACAGAATATAAAACGGGTGCAGCTTATGTTACAACAGGGCAATCAGTTCCAGAGGATATAAAAGAGGTTGATTCTGAAATGCTAACAAATTTATTATTTGAAGGGTTAGAACCATGAAAGATCAAGCCTACAACCTTCGAATGAAAATGCTACAGTCCCAAAATGCACCGGCTAAAACCATTGCGATTGTAAGTGGAAAAGGTGGAGTAGGAAAATCAAATATTTCCACAAACATTTCATTATCTCTTGTTCGAAAAGGATACAAAACACTACTTTTTGATTTAGATATTGGAATGGGTAATATTGATATTTTACTTGGTAGTCAATCAAAAGGAACGATTGTTGACTTCCTCCATAACACTTCGTTGCAAGTTACGGATGTAATTAGTAAGGATGAAAGTGGACTCTCTTATATTAGTGGAGGCAATGGATTAGCTAGTCTTGTTGAATGGGAAGAGGAAAAAATGGAGCGATTCCTTAATGGATTAAATGAGTTGGTCTATTCCCATGACTTTCTAATCTTTGATATGGGTGCTGGTGCTACCAAAGATACCCTATCACTATTAATGGCAATGGACGAGATCTTTGTCGTAACGACACCAGAACCAACGTCATTAACAGATGCATACTCAATGATTAAATATATATATTCAAAGGATCAGACAAAAGAATTCCTTCTCATTTGTAATCGAGCAGAGCCTATTTCTGAAGGCAAGGAGATCTTAGAACGTCTTCAGAAAACGATAGAGAAATTCTTAAATAAAAAAGTCTCACTTCTTGGAGTACTCCCAGAGGATAAAACGGTTAGAAAAGCAGTAGGGCAACAAAAACCCTTCAGTGTTTCGTATCCTAATGCCTCAATAACAAAGTCACTAGAGCATCTTGTAGATCGTTACTTAAGCAGTGATGAATCAAAGCCTATTACAGCTGAGAAAAATCATTTTATTAAAAGAATAGGAAAAATGTTTTTTGGGAGGTAATCTCCATGGATAAGAAAAAAGTACTAGTAGTTGATGATTCAGCTTTTATGCGAAAGTTAATTTCGGACTTTATTTCTGCGTCCCCAAAGCTAGAAGTTATTGGGACTGCAAGAAATGGACGGGATGCTTTAGAAAAAGCTAAATCACTAAAACCGGATGTTATCACACTCGATGTTGAAATGCCTGAGATGACAGGGCTAGAAGCATTGAAAGAGATTATGAGACAAAATCCAACCCCATGCATCATGCTCTCATCGACAACCGATGAGGGCACGGAAAATACATTAACTGCAATCCAACATGGTGCTATTGATTTTATTACAAAGCCTTCGGGAACAATCTCTCTCGATTTACATAAAGTCAAGGATGAGATAGTTCAAAAAGTAGAGCAAGCTAGCCTTGTGCAAGTAAGAAAAATAAAACGGTATGAAAACGAAATAAAAGATAGAATTGTTGAGAAAAGTGAAGAATCTATTCAAGTAAATGTAAAAGTAGACGATAAATATAGTAGTAGTAAATGGAGTAAAGCACATAGAAAACTCGTTTGTATTGGCACATCAACGGGTGGACCGAGAGCTCTCCAAGAAGTTCTAACTGCTCTACCTGAAAGAGTCGGAGCTCCTATATTGGTCGTGCAGCATATGCCTGCGGGATTTACAAAGTCTTTAGCAAACCGTTTAAACACATTATCTAGGATTGTTGTCAAAGAAGCAGAGCAAGGTGAAATAGTAAAAGATAACATTGCTTATATTGCACCAGGCGGATTTCATTTGAAAATTAAGGAGATTGGCCAAAATTTTGCGGTACAACTTGACAAGGAAGAACCACCTCGAAGCGGTCATCGCCCTTCTGTCGATGTGATGTTTGAATCTGTCAGTCAACTTCATTCAATCGACAAATTAGCTGTTATTATGACAGGGATGGGTTCAGATGGGGCCAAAGGTCTGATAAAATTAAAAGAGACTGGAAATGTTAAAGCAATTGCTGAGTCTAAAGACTCATGTATTGTTTACGGAATGCCAAAGGCCGCCGTAGCAACGAATTTAATTGATGAAGTTAAAAGTGTAGAACAAATTGCTCAAACTATTATGAAGTATATGTTGTAGAGAGGTGTGGAGTGCATGGAAATGAACCAATATTTAGAGGTTTTTATTGATGAAAGTAAAGAGCATTTACAAACATGTAATGAACAGCTTTTAGAGTTAGAGAAGAACCCAGAGGACTTAAAAATTGTAAATGAGATTTTCCGATCAGCTCATACTCTTAAAGGTATGTCAGCAACAATGGGGTATGAGGACTTAGCGAATCTTACTCACATGATGGAAAATGTATTAGATGGAATTCGTAATGAAAAGATCAAGGTAACACCTGAGCTGTTAGACGTAGTATTTTCAGCTGTGGATGATCTTGAAGCGATGGTTCATTCTATTGCAGAAGGTGGAGATGGGAAACGAGATGTACGCGATGTTGTTGAAAAGCTCCATTTAATTGAAAAAGGAGAGCCTATTTCAAATACTGGCAAACAACAGCCTCAACAAGCGCAACAAGTAGTTGAAAATACTGGACAACATGCATGTACGTATGATCAGTTTGAGCAAACTGTTATTACGCAATCAAAGGAACAAGGCTTCAATTGCTTTGAATTATCAATCTCTTTACGTGAAGATTGCTTATTAAAAGCGGCTAGAGTATATATGGTTTTTGAAGTACTTGAGAAATCTGGTGAAGTCATTAAATCCGTACCAGCAGTGGATGAACTAGAGGATGAAAAATTTGATCATCAGTTTGTCGTTACTCTTGTTACTCAAGAAGATGCAAATGACCTTAAGCAAAAGGTATTAAAAGTCTCAGAGATTGATAAAGTTGACATACATTCCATTGAAGTTAGTGACTTTGCTACTAAAGAGGAAGTCAAAAACGATAACGAACAGGCTGAAACTCCAAAACCATCTCAACCTGAAAAAGTTGAAAGTAAAAAAGAAGAGTCAAAAGCTTCAAATACAAAGGGAGCAAATGTTTCTAATAAAACAATTCGTGTAAACATTGAGCGACTTGACATATTAATGAACTTGTTTGAAGAACTGGTTATTGATCGTGGTCGCTTAGAACAGATTTCTAAAGAATTAAACCACCCAGAATTAAATGAAACAGTAGAAAGAATGTCCCGTATTTCTGGTGACCTTCAAAATATTATCTTAAATATGCGAATGGTTCCAGTTGAAACAGTATTTAATCGTTTCCCTAGAATGGTACGTCAGCTTGCTAGAGATTTAAATAAAATCATCGAGTTAGAAGTTATCGGTGCAGAAACAGAGCTGGATCGTACAGTTATTGATGAAATTGGTGACCCTCTTGTTCATTTAATTCGAAACTCTTTAGATCACGGAGTTGAAACTCCAGAGGTCCGTCGTGCTAAAGGAAAACCTGAGCATGGTACGGTTAAGCTTAAAGCGTATCATAGTGGTAATCATGTATTTATCGAAATTGAAGATGATGGTGCTGGTATCAACAAGGAAAAGGTATTAGAAAAGGCCATTTCAAAAGGTGTTATTTCAGAAGATGTGGCCATGACACTATCAGACAAACAAATCTTTGAATTAATCATGGCATCTGGATTCTCAACAGCTGATCAAATTTCAGATATTTCAGGTCGTGGTGTTGGGTTAGATGTAGTTAAATCAACAATTGAATCCTTAGGTGGTTCTATTGCTATCGATTCAAAACAAGGAGAAGGCACGTTATTCTCAATCCAATTACCACTAACACTATCCATTATTTCAGTTATGTTAGTTGAATTAGAGAAAGAAAAATATGCTATACCTTTATCATCAATTATCGAAACTGCCATTGTAAACAAAGATAGTATTATGAACGCACATAACCAAAAGGTAATCGATTTTAGAGGGAAAGTAGTACCTCTAGTATTCCTAGACGATGTATTTGAAGTTCCTAAAGTACAAACGGAAGAACAATTCTTCTCAGTCGTCATTGTTCGTAAAGGAGATAAGATGGCAGGTCTTGTCGTTGATTCGTTTATCGGGCAACAAGAAGTCGTATTAAAATCACTAGGAAACTATCTAACAGATGTATTTGCAATCTCAGGCGCGACAATCCTCGGTGATGGACAGGTAGCTTTAATTGTAGATTGTAATGCACTAATTAAATAATAGGAGTTGGTATTCATGTCCGATGTACAATCAACGCAAGAAAGTAAAAAAATAATTGTATTTCAATTAGTAGATAAAGAATATGCAATTCCAGTAAGTGAAGTTCGTTCCATTGAAAAAATTCAACATATTACAAGAGTACCGAAAACAGCAAAATACGTTAAAGGTGTTATTAATTTACGTGGAGTCGTAACACCAATTATTGATTTACGTAGTCGATTTGGCTTAGATGCTGGAGAATCGAATGATCATACTAGAGTTATAATCGTTGGTATCCAAGATAAAGAAGTTGGATTGGTTGTAGATGCAGCTAATGACGTGCTTGATGTTGCTATTGATTCAATAGAGCCTCCTCCAGAGGTTGTGGGGGGCGTAGAAGCTGACTATATTGGTGGAGTAGTAAAACTAGACAAAAGACTTTTAATTCTACTTCAACTTGATAAAATCTTAAATACACTATAAGGACTGTTCATTATGGGTTATGAGGAGAGTTTTACATCAGACCATCTAGATGTATTAAGGGAAATTGGCAACATCGGAGCAGGACATGCTGCAACAGCACTGTCAAAGCTATTAAACAAGAAGATTGATATGAAGGTTCCGAATGTAAATGTTGTCTCCTTTGATGAAATGATGGATCTAGCAGGTGGAGCTGATAACATTGTAGTAACTGTATTTCTAAGAATTGAAGGGGAAGTCACCGGGAGTATGTTTTTTGTGCTCCCATTAGAAAAAGCATCCAATTTCATTAGAAAAATGGTAGGTGATGAGTCATTCTCATTCTCTCACCCACCATATTCAGAAATTGGGCTATCAGCAATGCAAGAGTTGGGGAATATATTATCAGGCTCCTATTTATCATCCTTATCTGACTTTACGAACTTAAATCTTTTACCATCTGTTCCTGCACTTTCTGTTGATATGGTAGGTGCGGTTATTGGATTTGGTTTAGTTGAGATTTCCCAACGAGGAGATCATGTCATTGTCATCAATACTGAACTAAGTGAATATGAAAATGAAGAGAAATCTGAGCTAGTAGAAGGGCAATTCATCCTACTGCCTGATCCTGATTCTTATCAAACTCTATTCAGGTCCTTGGGTGTAGAATAATGCATGAAACAACTGAGGTTATTAAAGTCGGTATTGCTGATCTTAACATTGCATTAGAAAATCAATCGATTCGGACTTCTGGATTAGGATCGTGTGTTGGTGTCGTACTCTATGATGAAATACACAAGATTGCTGGAATGGTCCATGTAATGCTTCCACATTCCTCTTTAGCAAAAGGAGATAATATTAACCTTGCAAAATTTGCAGATACAGGGATTGATGAATTAATTAAACGATTAGTGTCTCTTGGAGCATCAACCTTTCGACTTAAGGCAAAACTAGCTGGTGGAGCGCAAATGTTTCAGTTTTCAAATCAGAGTGATCTTATGAGAATTGGTCCTCGTAATACAGAGGCAGTTCTTGAGCAACTTACTCAACGGAACATTCCGGTTATTGCTGAAGATGTTGGTGGAAACAAAGGAAGAACGATTGAGTTTTTTGTGAATCAAAGTTTATTACAAGTTCGAACTGTTAATGAAGGAGTTAAGGAAATATAATGATTGGTTCTATTCTATGGAACGCGTGGTTTGCCTTACTTGGCTTTAGTTTATATTTTTTCCTATCACTTCAATCTCGTTCTCCATTTCAAATACTAGTTGAATCATTTGCATGTGCTATTATCTTTTTTTTCGTTATGTTTGGTATACGAACGGGAATTACTGTCAGTACTAAGGAATACGAGAATGATGAAGACAAATTAGAGTCCGACCATACTCAAATGAATGAGATGTCTAATCCTGAGCAGGATACAGTTATTGAAAACGAAAACGAAGAAACCCAAACAACAATGCAATCTCCAAACGATGAAGAAGTAGCAAAAGTTGTCAAGCAAATGCTAGCACAAGATGATTAATGGAGATGAATCTATAGAAATTGAATGCAGCTAGGAGGAAAAACATGTCTCAACAGCCCTCTGTAACAGATGAACAAAAACATTGGGAAAAATGGATAAAGACTAAAGATACTCATGCAGGAGATATGCTTGTTAAAAAATATATGCCCTTGGTCTCCTACCATGTTCAAAGAATATCAGTTGGCTTACCAAAAAGTGTTTCAAAGGATGACTTAAAAAGCTTGGGATTAATGGGGTTGCTTGATGCTCTTCAGAAATTTGATCCATCACGTGATTTGAAATTTGATACGTATGCATCCTTTCGTGTTAGGGGAGCTATTTTAGATGGGTTAAGAAAAGAAGATTGGCTGCCCCGTTCAACTCGTGAAAAAGCCAAAAAAATAGAAGCGAAAATTAAAGAGCTCGAACAAAAGCTATTACGACATGTTTCGTCTGAAGAAGTTGCTAGAGAATTAAATCTTCCGGAAGAAGAAGTGTGCAATACGATGAATGAACATTTCTTTTCAAATGTATTATCTATAGATGAACAGCTTACAGATGACGATAATGAGCAACATTCCTTCTCAATTAAGGATGAGGATATAGACACCCCAGAACAAACACTCTTAAAAAATGAAAGCATCCAAGAGCTAACTCAGACGATTCAATCACTTTCAGAAAAAGAGCAAGTTGTACTAAGTTTATTTTATAAAGAAGAACTTACCCTAACTGAAATTGGTGAAGTGATGAGTTTGTCTACATCACGAATATCTCAAATACACTCAAAGGCTATCTTTAAGCTACGAAATTTGCTTAGTTCATAAAACCTTAGGGGTTGAGGATACGATGAGTTTAAAATTAGTCGAATTACAAATTGCACTACCAAAAACGTTTGAAGCTGGTAAGATTGCAGAACAAACACAGCATCAGAGTCAAATTGCTCAAAGTCATGCTGCATCAGAAACTGCAAAAGAAGCAGAGAAAAGAAGAAAACAAGTAGTCAAAAATGAGCAAAAAGGCAATTCAACGATCGCAAAAGAAGATCCATCACAAAAACAATTTTATACAGATATGAAAAATCAAGAAGGTGCCACGGATAGTGAGGAAGCAGTAGTAGCACTGCATCCATATAAAGGTACCACTATTGATTTTTCAGGTTAGAATAAGATAGTCTTGCTAATCCTAATGAAGCTAACAGAGAGAGTCACCTCATACTAATGAGGCAAATTCTTATGAAAAATGCGGGTTCATTTGATGGATTAGCTTCTTTTGTTGCTGTTAGAATGTTAAGCTTATAAGCAATAATAGCTATAAAATAAATTGTCAGGTGATTAATTTGAATGCATTTTTATTATTTATATCATTTGTTCTTAATATCATAGCCTTACTTGCAATTGTTCTTTTGTATATGCGTCAGAATAGACTAATCCAGGTGGAGAAGAAACAGGGAAAGATGTTAGAAGAAATGGAAGATGTTATTTCTACATACCTTCTTGAAATGAAGGAAGAGAATGAGATTTTTATCAAAAAGGTAGAAAAGATCTATAAAAGTGGTCAATCGCAAAAAACAGAAAACATAAACATTGATCGTGCAAACAAAAATAATGTGATGAATGAGTACAAGCATGATGATGAAACTGTTGATCAAGACCAGCAAACTAGTTCAGTGGAATATAAAGACGAATATTCTCCTAAAGTGTTACCATCATTAAATCGATTAAATGCCACAAAAGCTTACTCACAAGGTTTTTCGAACAATATTAATATAAAAGAAGAATCAGAAAAAGAAGCCACGAATCTACAAAAGGTTCAAGATAATCTAGATGAAAAGGGGACAGAACACGACACTGATAAAGTTGAAAAAGATCCTTTTATTCGACAAGTTCTATTCCTTAAGCGAAAAGGATTATCTGACGAACAAATAGCAAAAGCCTTAGGTAAAGGGAAGACGGAAATTGAACTTTTACTAAAATTTCGTCAAAATACGTAAAAATTTTCTTGATACCTATAAACTCTTATGCTATAGTATTCATGGTGTAAAAACACACGCTTCTTGATTTAAGTAGATGGTGCTACAAAGTAGTTGCTGCTTAAAGAGGATTGAAGCGGAGGAAAAAAACCATTAGGAGGAAACACACATGTCAGTAATTTCTATGAAGCAATTGCTTGAAGCTGGTGTACATTTCGGACACCAAACTCGCCGTTGGAACCCAAAAATGAAGAAGTATATCTTCACAGAGCGTAACGGTATCTATATCATCGACCTACAAAAAACAGTTAAAAAGGTTGAAGAAGCTTATAACTTCGTTAAAGAATTAGCTGGAAACGGCGGAACAGTTCTTTTCGTAGGTACTAAAAAGCAAGCACAAGAATCTGTTAAGGAAGAAGCAGAACGTGCAGGAATGTACTTCATCAACCAACGTTGGTTAGGTGGTACATTAACAAACTTTGAAACAATTCAAAAGCGTATTTCTCGTCTAAAGGAAATCGAGAGAATGGAAGAAGACGGTACATTCTCAGTACTTCCTAAAAAAGAAGTTGTTCAACTTAAAAAAGAACACGAACGTTTAGTGAAGTTCTTAGGCGGAATTAAAGATATGCAAACTCTTCCAGATGCACTTTTTGTTATCGATCCACGTAAAGAGCGTATTGCTGTAGCAGAAGCTCGTAAATTAAATATTCCTATCGTTGGTATCGTTGATACAAACTGTGATCCAGATGAGATTGATGTTGTAATCCCTGCAAACGATGATGCAATCCGTGCAGTTAAACTTCTTACTGCTAAGATGGCTGACGCTATTCTAGAAGCGAAGCAAGGCGAAGAAACAGCTGTACCAGCTGCTGAGTAATAAATGTAAGGTGATAAGAGACTATCCTTATCACCTTTCAGTATGTACGTAAACCTTCTTCATCACTTTCAGCAAGAAATTCAAACACTAATTGTTTAATTTTCTCGTAAGACTGAAAGTGATAAGAGGTTTTGCTTTTATAGTCTATATTTTTATTTTAGATGGTTTATAAAAGATGAAAAAACCTACAATAGATATATAACAATCTGCTTTAGCAGGTGCGTTTATAATTAAAGTTAAACATAACTTTATCTTACATAGTGAATGTATAAGGAGGAATTTTATTATGGCAATTACTGCGCAAATGGTTAAAGAACTACGTGAAAAAACTGGCGCTGGAATGATGGACTGTAAAAAAGCGTTAACTGAAACAAACGGAAACATGGAAGAGGCTATTGATTTTCTTCGTGAAAAAGGTATTGCTAAAGCTGCTAAAAAAGCAGACCGTATTGCTGCAGAGGGTACAACATTTATCCAAAGCGAAGGTAACACAGCAATTATCTTAGAAGTTAATGCTGAAACAGACTTCGTTGCTAAAAATGAAAACTTCCAAAACCTTGTTAAAGAATTAGCTTCTCACCTTATGACAAACAAGCCAGCATCTGTTGAAGAAGCTCTTGAGCAAAAAATGGAAAACGGCTCTTCTGTAAATGAGTATATCAATTCTGCGATTGCAAAAATTGGTGAAAAAATTACACTTCGTCGTTATGAAACTCTTACAAAAGGCGATAACGATGCTTTTGGTGAGTACTTACACATGGGTGGACGTATTGCCGTTCTTACAGTAGTTGAAGGTACTACAGATGCAAACGTAGCAAAAGATGTAGCGATGCATGCTGCTGCTTTAAATCCAAAATACGTATCACGTGACCAAGTTTCTGCTGAAGAAGTAGAACGCGAGCGCGAAGTATTAAAACAACAAGCACTTAACGAAGGTAAACCAGAAAATATCGTTGAAAAAATGGTTGAAGGTCGTTTAAGCAAATACTTTGAAGATATCTGTATTCTTGATCAAGCTTTTGTAAAAAATCCTGATCAAAAAGTACGTCAATTCCTTGAGTCTAAAGGAGCTACTTTAACAAACTTTGTTCGTTTTGAAGTAGGGGAAGGTCTTGAGAAACGTCAAGATAACTTTGCTGAAGAAGTTATGAGCCAAGTAAATAAAGGGTAAATTAGACTAAGGAATTCATTTATGGGGAACACACCGTGTGTTCCCTATTTTTCAAGACAAAAAAATACATACTGGAGGTTCCTATGAGCATTCCAAAATATAAGCGAATTGTACTGAAGCTGAGTGGAGAAGCTTTAGCTGGTGACCAAGGATTTGGTATTAATCCATCTGTTATTAAAAACATTGCTCAAGAAGTTCGAGAAATTGCGGAACTAGGTGTAGAAGTTGCAGTCGTTGTAGGTGGAGGCAATATCTGGCGAGGGAAAATCGGTAGTGAGATGGGCATGGATCGTGCGTCAGCTGATTACATGGGGATGCTTGCTACGGTAATGAACTCATTAGCTCTTCAGGATAGTTTAGAGCATCTGGGTGTTGAAACGCGTGTTCAAACATCTATTGATATGAGACAGGTTGCGGAACCATATATACGTCGAAGAGCAATACGTCATCTTGAAAAGAAACGTGTAGTCATATTTGCTGCTGGAACGGGTAATCCATATTTCTCTACTGATACAACTGCAGCACTTCGAGCAGCTGAAATTGAAGCTGAAGTGATCCTAATGGCTAAAAATAATGTGGACGGCGTTTATTCAGCTGATCCAAAACTTGATGCAAATGCTGTTAAATATAGTGAGTTATCATACTTAGATGTCCTTAAAGAAGGATTAGCTGTTATGGATAGTACAGCTTCTTCATTATGTATGGACAATGACATTCCACTTATCGTATTCTCTATTATGGAGGACGGCAATATTAAAAGAGTGGTTGTCGGTGAAAATATCGGAACTATTGTTAGGGGGAAATCATAATGTCAAAAGAAGTTATTTCTAATGCACAAGAAAAAATGCAAAAAGCTGTTGGAGCATATACTCGTGAGCTAGCAAGTATCCGTGCAGGACGAGCAAATGCATCCTTGCTAGATAGGATCAATGTAGATTATTATGGTTCTCCAACACCAATTAATCAGTTAGCTGGTATTTCAGTACCAGAAGCTCGTATGCTTGTCATTCAGCCATACGATAAAACAGCTTTAGGTGACATCGAAAAAGCAATCCTTAAGTCTGACCTTGGTTTAAATCCTACTAGTGACGGTAACATTATCAGACTAATGATTCCAGCTTTAACGGAAGAGCGTCGTAAAGAGATTGTAAAACTTGTGAAAAAAGAAGCTGAGGATGCTAAAGTTGCAATTCGTAACATTCGTCGTGATTCTAACGATGAATTGAAAAAGCTTGAAAAGAATGGTGACATAACGGAAGATGATCTAAGAGGCTTTTCTGAGGATGTACAGAAGTTAACAGATGAGCAAATTAATAAAATTGATAGCATCGCAAAAGACAAAGAAAAAGAAATCCTAGAAGTATAAGTAGATGATATCTTCATACTAAAAAGTCTTTACTTTGTTAATGAGGCTGACTATTAGGTTGCTTTACACTTAATGGTCAGTCTCATTGTATTTCGTAGACATTGAAAATGTGTAAACAGACAAAAAACATTGAGTAAATAATATCTATAAAAACTGTTCAGAATTGGTGTGGCGAATTTTTTTAAAAAAACATTTTTTTACTTATTAAATGATTATCGTTATAATAAGCTTTAGTGAGAGAAATTATTATGAAAAGTTTTCTTTTATGAATTTATACAGATAAATTCCACTATTTTTGATAGTATAAAAAAAGCTAATTACTTTGTTCGAACAGTGGAGGATTTTGTTTATGATTAATAAGCTAAAGCAATGGAAAAGGAAATCAAGCTCTGAATTTGATGAGCGTTATCAAGAGTTAACAAATCATCCAATTCCCAATCACATTGCTATAATAATGGATGGTAACGGACGTTGGGCAAAAAAACGTGCTTTACCAAGGGTGGCAGGTCATCATGAAGGGATGAAGGTTGTTCGTAAGATAACAAGACTAGCAAATGAATTAGGTGTAAAGACACTAACATTATATGCTTTTTCAACGGAAAATTGGAAAAGACCAAAGATAGAAGTGGACTACCTAATGAAACTTCCTGAAGAGTTCCTTGGAACATTTCTTCCTGAATTAATTGAGGAAAATGTTCGTGTAACAATGATGGGATATGAAGATAGTTTACCACCTCATACATTAAGAGCTGTACATAACGCAATAGAAAAAACAAAAGATAATGATGGAATGATTTTAAACTTTGCTCTTAACTATGGAGCACGTGCTGAAATTGTAGACGCAGTTAAAAATGTCTTAAAAGATGTCGAAAATGGTATACTAGACAAAAATAACCTAAATGAGGAGACTTTTTCTAACTATTTAATGACGAAAGAGCTCTCAGATCCAGACCTTTTGATTAGAACAAGTGGTGAAATTCGACTAAGTAATTTTATGTTATGGCAATTAGCATATACAGAGTTTTGGTTTACAGAAACTCTATGGCCGGATTTCGATGAACAGCACCTTGTAGAAGCCATTGAAGCTTTTCAAGGTCGTTCGAGAAGGTTTGGAGGACTACAAAGCGAGGAATCCTAAATGAAACAACGTATTCTTACTGGTATAATAGCCGCAGGTGTGTTTTTGCCCATTATTTTATTTGGGGGAACCCCATTTATTATTGCGGTGTATTTAATTTCTACAATAGCTTTATATGAAACATTAAAAATGAGAAAGTTAAATATCTTATCGATCCCTGGGATTATATCCGTAGCCCTATTATGGATTTTTTTAATTCCAAATGAATATATAGGGATTATCGAAGACATGGGCTATACAAAAATTGAATTAGCTTTGTTAGCTGTATTGCTGTTTCTAACGTATACAGTGGCTACTAAAAATCGCTTTACCTTTGATGATGTTTCCTTTGCGATTCTTGGTACCTTATACGTGGGGATAGGCTTTTACTATTTTATTGAAACGCGAATGGAAGGAATCGAGTTTGTGTTTTATGCTCTTTTTCTCATCTGGGCAACCGATTCAGGTGCCTATTTTATTGGACGAGCTATAGGGAAAAAGAAACTATGGCCTGACATCAGCCCAAACAAAACCGTTGAAGGTTTTGTTGGAGGAGTAGCATGTGCATTAGTGGTAGCAGTCGTCTTTACTTTTTTCACGGACTTAAACATTTCAATACTGCAACTACTCGTAGTTACCGCTATCTTATCTGTTTTTGGACAAATTGGTGATTTAGTAGAATCCGCTCTCAAACGGCACTATCATGTAAAAGATTCTGGACATATTCTACCGGGGCACGGGGGAATTTTAGATCGATTTGACAGTTTATTATTTGTACTACCATTAATCCATTTTTTAAATATAGTATAAAACTGCATTACTGAGGTGAAAAGGTTGAGGAGAATTAGTTTACTAGGAGCAACTGGCTCAATCGGTATACAAACGTTAGATGTAATACGTGAGCATAGAAGTGAATTTGAATTAGTTACAATGTCAGTAGGAAAAAATATTGAAAAAGCTAGACAGTTAGTTTCTGAATTCAAACCCAAGATTCTTTCCGTTCAGGAAAAAGAAGATGCTGAAATACTAAAATCGGAATTCCCTGGTGTAAAGGTTCTTTTCGGTCAAGAAGGGCTTGTAGAGGTAGCCTGTCATCAAGAGGTAGACGTTGTTGTCAATGCTGTCCTTGGAAGTGTAGGATTGTATCCTACGTTACAAGCTATTGAATCAGGTAAGACTATTGCGATAGCGAATAAAGAAACGTTAGTAACTGCTGGTCATCTTGTTATGAAGGCAGCGAAGGAAAAAGGGGTAGCATTATTACCTGTTGATAGTGAGCACTCTGCAATCTTTCAGTCCTTACAAGGCGAGTCCCCTAAGAATATTGAGAAAATGATTATTACGGCATCTGGTGGTAGCTTTCGTGATAGAACACGGGAAGATTTAAAGGGCGTTACGGTGAAAGAAGCGTTAAATCATCCAAACTGGTCAATGGGAGCAAAAATTACGATTGATTCAGCAACTATGATGAATAAAGGATTAGAAGTGATTGAGGCTCATTGGTTGTTTAATATTCCTTATGATGATATTGAGGTACTACTGCATCGAGAAAGTATTATACATTCCATGGTTCAATTTCATGACAGTTCGGTGATTGCCCAACTGGGTACTCCTGATATGAGAGTGCCGATACAATATGCTCTTACATACCCGGACCGTCTGCCACGGAATAATAGTTCTAGACTAAACTTGGCGGAAATTTCAAAACTGCATTTTGAAAAGATGGACTATGAGCGCTTTCGTTTATTAAAGCTTGCATTTGATGCAGGTCGGATAGGAGGAAGTGTAACAACTGTATTAAATGCTTCTAATGAAGCGGCAGTGGCTGCCTTTCTCAGTGGAGAGATTTCATTTTTGCAGATAGAGGATTTTGTAGAACGTGCTCTCGAAAGACATCAAGTTATCCAAGAGCCTGATTTAGGAACAATACAAGAGATTGATCAAGAGACAAGGGAATTTGTCAGAAGCTTATACTAATAATCTCTTCAAAAGGATAATAAACTTAAGTGATATGTGTTCTACATAACAGCTTAAGGAAAAACTAGTCACAACAGCACATAGCTAATCGAATGAAAAAGGTGGTTTTACATTTGCAGACAGTAATTGCCTTTATTGTCATCTTTGGAGCACTCGTTTTCTTTCATGAATTAGGACACCTAATTTTTGCAAAACGTGCAGGAATTCTTTGTAGGGAATTTGCTATAGGATTTGGTCCAAAAGTATTCTCTTATAAAAAGAATGATACAGTTTATACAATTCGTTTATTGCCATTAGGCGGCTTTGTCAGAATGGCTGGTGAAGATCCTGAAATGATTGAGCTTAAAGCAGGTCATAGAGTGGGATTAATTCTAGATGAAGATGAAACTGTTAGAAAGATCGTATTAAATAATAAAGACCGTTATCCAAATATTCGTGTTATAGAAGTAGAGGAAGCTGATTTAGAGCATCAATTATTTATTAGAGGTTATGAAGACGGTGAGGACGAGATCATTAAAACCTTTACTATTTCAAGAGATGCTGTTCTTGTTGAAAATCAAACAGAAACCTTAATCGCTCCATGGGACCGTCAGTTTGGTTCAAAGTCTCTTGGAAAGCGAACTATGGCAATCTTTGCAGGTCCTCTATTTAATTTTATTTTAGCTTTTGTGATCTTTCTATTAGTGGGATTATTACAAGGTGTTCCTACGAATGATCCTGTTCTAGGCACGCTAACAGATGATGGAGCTGCGAAGGAAGCTGGGCTATTACAAGGAGATGTTGTCCTTAGTATTGAAGGAAGCGAAGTTTCAACATGGGAGGACTTGGTCTCTGTTATTAAGAAAAACCCTGGGAATGAGCTACTAGTAACCATTGACCGTAATGGGACAGAAATGCAAATCCCAGTTACACCAAAGCCTCAGGAATTTGAAACAGAGGATGGTGTAGTAGAAGAAGGCTTAATTGGTGTTCATGCACCAGTAGAGAAATCGCCGCTTAGAGTTGTAACGAATGGCTTTAAACAAACCTATGAATGGACAGTCTTAATCATCACGAGCGTAGGGAAACTAATAACGGGCCAATTCTCTATTGATGCGCTGTCAGGCCCAGTAGGAATATACCAATCAACGGGTATGGTTGCAGAATCTGGAATATACTATCTAATGAGATGGGCTGCGATTCTAAGTATAAATCTTGGAATTATGAACCTATTACCAATACCAGCTCTTGATGGTGGAAGACTAATGTTTTTCGCTGTAGAAGCTGTTAGAGGGAAACCGATTGATCGTCAAAAAGAAGGAATGGTCCATTTTATCGGATTTGCTCTTCTAATGGTCTTAATGCTTGTAGTCACGTGGAATGACATTCAAAGATTTTTCCTATAAAATTAACTAATATAGAGTCTTGAATAGTACGAAGAATGACACTTCGCTATTATTCAAGACTCTATTTTTATGAAGACGAAGGAAATCTTGAGTTTAGGATGATACATAATTAAAATCCAGAGTTGCTAGGAGCGGAAGGTGCTTGACTCCTGCGGGAACCAGCGGGAATGGTGAGACCAAGTTCCGTACCCACTGGAACGGAACCCCACAGCGAAGCGAGGAGGCTCACCCCCGCCCCGCGGAAAGCAAGCACCTGGAGCGGAAAGCAACGGTCATGTTAAGAAGCTTCATCACTAGTAAGGCGAAACTAGTAAAGCGAAAGTATTCACTATAAAGACAAGAATTAAATAAACCCATTATTCAGTAATTATTTTTAAAATCATTTTTATGATACTATTGATATTAAATTGTCCTATTTTCTAGTACAATGTACATATTACATAGACATTTTCTGATAGAGGTGTATAGAAATGAAACAAAGTATGACGTTAATCCCTACATTAAGAGAAGTTCCTGCTGATGCTGATGTGAAGAATCATCAATTACTATTACGTGCAGGATATATTCGTCAAAATGCGAGTGGAATTTATAGTTACTTGCCATTAGCAAAGAGAGTTCTTCAAAAAATCGAGGCAGTTGTTCGTGAAGAAATGGACAACGCAGGTGCTGTTGAGCTATTAATGCCAGCACTGCAGCAATCAGAATTATGGCAAGAATCAGGAAGATGGAGTTCATATGGTCCAGAGCTTATGAGACTTCATGACCGCCACAATCGTGAATTTGCACTAGGTGCCACACATGAAGAGGTTATTACAAGCTTACTTAGAGACGAAATTAAGTCATACAAAAAGCTTCCTTTAACGCTATATCAAATTCAAACAAAATTCCGTGACGAAAAGCGCCCTCGTTTCGGGTTACTTCGTGGTCGAGAATTTATTATGAAGGATGCTTACTCGTTTCATTCTACAGCAGAAAGCCTAGATGAAACGTATGAAAAAGTATTTACCGCTTATTCTAATATCTTCTCACGCTGCCAATTAAATTTTAGAGCAGTTATTGCAGATTCAGGTGCGATGGGTGGAAAAGATACGCACGAATTTATGGTTTTATCTGATATTGGTGAAGATACCATTGCGTATTCAAATGAGTCAGACTATGCAGCCAATATTGAAATGGCTGAGGTACTAGATCAATATGAAACATCAAGTGAAGAGGAATTTGCTCTAGAGAAGGTTGAGACTCCAAATCAAAAAACGATTGATGAAGTAGCAAGTTTCTTAAATAAGAACAATCATCAATGCATTAAATCATTGTTATTTAAAGTAGATGATGAATTTGTTCTCGTTCTTGTTCGTGGGGATCATGAAATCAATGATATTAAAGTTAAGAACTTCCTGAATGCAAGTATCGTTGAATTGGCAACACCTGATGAAACGAAAGAAGCCATAGGGTGTGAAGTAGGATATGTTGGTCCTATTAACATGAAAGAAAACGTAAAAGTTATTGCAGACCATGCTGTGAAATATATGACAAATGCAATTTGTGGTGCTAATGAAGTGGGATATCATTATTCAAATGTTAGTATTTCAAGAGATATAACGATATCCGAATTTGCAGATCTTCGCTTTATACAAATTGGTGACCCATCACCAGATGGAAAAGGCACGATTCAATTTGCAAAAGGAATTGAAGTTGGCCATGTATTTAAACTTGGGACAAGATACTCAGATGCTATGGGTGGAAATTTTCTAGATGAAAATGGTCGTAACCAAGCAATGATTATGGGCTGTTATGGAATTGGTGTATCAAGAACATTAGCAGCTGTTGCTGAGCAATTCAATGATGAAAATGGTTTAGTATGGCCTAAAGATTTAGCACCATATGATGTACACCTTATACCGGTCAATATGAAAGATGATACGCAAAGAGAGCTAGCAGAAGCCCTTTACAGTGACTTACGTAGCAAGCGATTTGAAGTACTTTTAGATGATCGTGCTGAACGACCAGGTGTTAAGTTTGCTGATTCCGATTTAATCGGGCTTCCTATTCGAATTACGGTTGGTAAAAAAGCATCAGAAGGAATTGTCGAAGTAAAGGTTCGTAGTACAGGAGAGGTACACGAGGTAAGCAAAGAAAATCTTCTTGAAACAATTGCAAACATAATGAACACGATATCATAAAGAAAGTATTTAAGGGTGGGGCCGTATATAATCGGTCAACCCTTTTCTACTGTTTTGTTGCTAATAAATGTAATTGAATTGTCGAATAAGGTTCAGTAAGATAAGGTATAGAAAAAGATATATAGTATTGGGGGAGAGAGAACGTGCAAGAAAATCCCACCGGAAAAATTGAACGCTTTCGTTTATTGTTACAACAGTTGAATCTAACTGAAGATGCATTTGTTCAATATTTTGAACAGGCAACAATCGAAAAGCTCATCATAGATAGAAAAGAAAGAAAATGGCATTTCCATTTTCAACTACAACAGTTTGTTCCTTGTCAAGTTTGGGTCCAATTCTCACAAGCACTTCAAATGAGTTTCCAACATATCGCAAAAGTACAATCCTCTATAAAGGTAATAGACTCGCAGTATACGGATCAATTAGTACTTGATTACTGGCAGGAATGCATAAAAGAGCTTGATGGAATAGCTCCTCCGTTATTAGCATTACTCAATAAGCAGACACCTAGGATACAAGGAAACAAAATCATTATTCAAACCTCTACTGAATTAGAATCCATAGCGATAAAAAGAAAATACAGTGAGATGCTATCAAAGGTGCTTGAGAACTACGGTTTTCTAAATATGATGATAGATGCAGAATTCACCAATGACGTAACGCAAGATCCAGAATATGAAAAATTTCTGGAAGCGAAGCGGAAAGAGGATGAAGAACGAGGTAAACAGGCTGTTATCGATATGCAATCACGTGACTCAGAAAAAGGTAATGATGCTCCAAGTGGACCATTTACGATTGGTTTAACGATTAAAGATGATGCAGACTTTAGAAAGATTGAAAACATTATTGATGAAGAAAGAAGAATTGCGGTTGAAGGGTTTGTATTTGATGCTGAAACGAAGGAATTAAGAAGCGGACGAACTCTACTTACCTTTAAAATTACCGATTACACAAGTTCGATTTTAGTAAAAATGTTCTCACGTGATAAAGAAGATGCAGCTATAATGGCAAATATGAAAAAAGGTATGTGGGTACGTTGTCGAGGTAGCATTCAGAACGATACCTTTGTACGAGATTTAGTCATGATTGCAAATGATGTAAATGAAATTGCTCCTGTATTACGTCAAGACACTGCTCCAGAAGGTGAGAAGCGTGTTGAACTTCATATGCATTCACCAATGAGTCAAATGGATGCCGTTACATCAATAGGAGAATTAGTAGGACAAGCTAAAAAATGGGGGCATAAAGCTATTGCCATTACGGATCACGCTAATCTTCAAGCATTTCCTGAGGCTTTTGGTGCAAGTAAAAAGCATGGAATTAAAATGTTATATGGACTAGAAGCGAACCTAGTTGATGATGGAGTGCCAATTGCTTACAATGAGTCACATCGTAATCTATCAGAAGAAACCTATGTGGTGTTTGACGTTGAAACAACAGGTCTTTCTGCAAATTACGATACGATTATTGAATTAGCAGCTGTAAAGATTAAAGACGGAGAGATTATCGATCGTTTTGAATCCTTTGCAAATCCACATCATCCTCTTTCTGCTACAACCATTGACCTAACGGGAATTACGGATGATATGGTTCAAGATGCTCCAGAAATTAAAGATGTTCTAATTAAATACCATGAATGGGTAGAAGATGGTATCCTTGTAGCCCATAATGCTTCCTTTGATATGGGATTCCTTAATGTTGGATATAAGAAAGCAGGACTTGAAAAAGCAAGTAACCCTGTTATTGATACCTTAGAATTAGGTAGATTTTTATATCCTGAGATGAAAAATCATAGACTGAATACATTAGCAAAGAAATTTGATATTGAATTAACGCAGCATCACCGTGCCATTTATGATGCAGAAGCAACAGGATATCTCTTAATTAAGATGCTGAAAGATGCTCATGAAAAAGAAATAGAGTACCATGATCAATTAAATGATAACATGGGTCAAGGAGATTCATATAAACGTTCAAGACCTTATCACTGTACGCTAATCGCCCAAACAGAAGAAGGGTTAAAAAACTTGTTTAAGCTCGTTTCAATTTCGCATATGCACTACTTCTATCGGGTACCACGAATCCCGAGATCACTACTCCAAAAGCATAGAGCGGGAATTATTGTTGGTTCCGGATGTGATAAAGGGGAAGTATTTGAAGGAATGATGCAAAAAGCTCCTGAAGAGGTTGAAGAGGTAGCGAAGTTCTATGATTATTTAGAGGTTCATCCTCTAGAGGTCTATCAACATTTATTAGAATTAGAACTTGTTCAGAATAAAGAGAACCTAAAGGATATTGTCCGAAATATCGTAGAATTAGGTAAGAAGCTTGAAATTCCAGTAGCTGCAACAGGAAATGTTCATTACTTAAATGAAAATGATAAAATATATAGACAAATCCTAGTAGGCTCGCAGGGTGGAGCAAATCCTCTTAATCGACACAAATTACCCGATGTTCACTTTAGAACAACAGATGAAATGCTTGATGCATTCTCATTTTTAGGTAATGATATCGCAAAGGAAATTGTCGTTGAAAATACAAATAAAATTGCGGATATGATCCAAGAGATAAAGCCGATTAAAGATGATCTATACACTCCAAAAATTGAGGGTGCAGACGAAGAGATGCGCCAAATGAGCTATGGTATGGCTAGAAGAATATACGGTGATTCTCTTCCAGAAATTGTTGAAGCTCGTTTAGAAAAAGAGCTAAAGAGTATTATAGGTCATGGATTCGCTGTTATTTATTTAATCTCTCATAAGCTTGTTAAGAAATCATTAGATGATGGGTACCTAGTAGGTTCCCGTGGATCAGTTGGGTCATCATTCGTTGCTACAATGACTGAGATTACTGAGGTAAATCCATTGCCACCTCACTATGTGTGTCCATCATGCAAGCATTCAGAGTTCTTTAATGATGGTTCAGTTGGTTCCGGCTTTGACTTGCCTGATAAGGATTGTCCGAACTGTGGGTCCAAATATAGAAAAGATGGCCATGACATTCCTTTTGAAACCTTCCTTGGATTTAAAGGAGATAAAGTACCCGATATTGACTTAAACTTCTCTGGTGAATATCAGCCTAGAGCTCATAATTACACAAAGGTACTATTTGGTGAAGACAATGTATACCGAGCTGGTACAATTGGTACTGTCGCGGAGAAAACGGCCTTTGGATATGTTAGAGGATACGCAAATGACCATAATTTACAAATAAGAGGAGCAGAAGTTGATCGTCTTGTTAAAGGATGCACAGGTGTTAAAAGAACAACGGGTCAGCATCCAGGAGGAATTATTGTTGTTCCTGATTATATGGACATCTTTGATTTTTCTCCAATTCAATTCCCGGCAGACGATTCAAGTTCTGAATGGAAAACAACACATTTTGACTTCCATTCCATTCATGATAATCTTTTAAAGCTTGATATACTGGGACACGATGACCCGACAGTTATTCGTATGCTCCAAGACTTATCAGGTATTGATCCTAAGACGATTCCAACAGATGACCCTGAAGTGATGAAAATCTTTAGTGGAACCGAATCATTAGGGGTCACGGAAGAACAGATTATGTGTAAAACGGGGACGCTAGGAATCCCTGAATTCGGTACTCGATTTGTTCGTCAAATGCTCGAAGACACAAAGCCTACAACCTTCTCAGAGCTTGTACAAATTTCTGGGCTATCACATGGAACAGATGTATGGTTAGGAAATGCGCAAGATCTTATTCATAATAATATCTGTACGCTAAGTGAAGTGATCGGTTGTCGTGATGATATTATGGTGTATTTAATCTATCAAGGATTAGAGCCTTCACTTGCCTTTAAAATTATGGAATTTGTTCGTAAGGGTAAAGGATTGCAGGATGAGTGGGTTGAGGAAATGAAAAAGAACAATGTACCAGATTGGTATATTGATTCATGCTTGAAAATTAAGTACATGTTCCCGAAAGCCCATGCAGCGGCATATGTGTTAATGGCTGTACGTATCGCCTATTTCAAGGTGCATCATGCACTTCTGTATTACGCAGCGTATTTTACTGTTCGTGCAGATGACTTTGATATTGAAGCAATGGTTCGCGGATCTCAGGCCATTCGTGCAAAGATTGACGAAATTAATGCAAAGGGCTTAGATGCTGCTCCGAAAGAGAAGAATACCTTAACCGTATTAGAGTTAGCACTTGAAATGTGTGAGCGTGGATATAAATTCCAGAAAGTAGATTTATACCGTTCACAGGCATCTGAATTCGTTATTGAGGGAAATTCCCTTATACCACCGTTTAATTCAATTCCTGGCCTAGGAACAAACGCTGCTTTAAATATTGTAAAAGCTAGGGAAGAGGGAGAGTTCTTATCAAAAGAAGACCTCCAACAACGAGGGAAGGTTTCTAAAACGATTATTGAATATCTGGATAATCATGGTTGTTTAGAATCTCTTCCAGATCAAAACCAACTATCTCTCTTTTAATACCTGTCAAGGGTAAAGTTTGCATAAAATTGTTGGTTATGGTATATTTTTATTGGAAATACTAAAGATAGCTTTAACGATTAAAGAGTGGGGAGTCCCCACTCTTTCTGTTATTGTTAGAACATTTTTCGTGGATTGATTAAACCTTGGATCATAATGCAATTATACCGAGTCGTATCGCTTATAACTGGTACTCCATATTGACGGAGAGCTATAGAATCTCTAGATAGCATGCTTGATGTTTAGATGAATTGGGGACCTATGTTTTTAGGTTTACTCTGGCGCTACGTTTTTTAAATAATCAGGAGGTATATATGAGTAAAATAACACCACTCGTAGAAGAACTAGTTCTGCCCATCTTAGACTCTATGTCACTTGAACTTGTCGATATTGAATATGTAAAAGAAGGAACAAATTGGTTTCTTCGCGTATTTGTAGATAAGCCAACAGGTGTTGACATTGAAGAATGTGGATTGGTTAGTGAACGACTAAGTGAAAAACTGGATGAGCTAGATCCTATTCAGCATAATTATTTCTTAGAAGTTTCATCACCAGGTGCAGAACGCCCTCTAAAAAAAGAACAAGATTTTCAAAAAGCTGTCGGAAAGCAAGTTCATATTAAAACATACGAACCAATTGATGGTGAAAAAGTTTTCGAGGGTAAGCTCGTTTCATATGACCAAGAGTCATTAACAATTGAAACTCTGATAAAAACTAGAAAAAAACAGGTACATATCCCAACTGATAAAGTGGCGAAAGCAAGGCTTGCTGTAACCTTTTAAAGAATTGTACCTGATATAGAAGGGGGATGAAACCAACATGAGCACACAAATTTTAGATGCTCTAACTGTATTGGAAAAGGAAAAAGGAATCGCACGTGACGTAATTATTGAAGCGATTGAAGCGGCATTAGTTTCAGCTTATAAGCGAAACTTTAATCAAGCACAAAATGTCCGTGTAGACCTAAACCTAGAAAATGGTTCTATGAGAGTATTTGCTCGTAAAGAAGTTGTAGATGAAGTGTTTGATTCTCGACTAGAAATTTCTATTGAAGAAGCAGCAAGCATTAACCCTAGCTATGAAGTAGGAGATGTTGTTGAAATTGAAGTAACTCCAAAAGACTTTGGAAGAATTGCTGCACAAACAGCAAAGCAAGTTGTTACTCAAAGAGTACGTGAAGCAGAGCGTGGCATTATTTATTCGGAATTTGTTGACCGTGAAGAAGATATTATGACTGGAATTGTTCAGCGACAAGATAGTCGTTTTATTTATGTAGCTTTAGGGAAAATTGAAGCTCTTCTACCAGTAAGTGAACAAATGCCAAATGAAACGTATAAGCCTCATGACCGTATTAAGGTCTTTATTACAAAGGTAGAAAAAACAACAAAGGGTCCACAAATTTTTGTTTCAAGAACTCACCCTGGTTTACTTAAACGTTTATTTGAAATTGAAGTTCCTGAGATTTTTGATGGCACTGTTGAAATTAAGTCCGTTGCTCGAGAAGCAGGAGACCGCTCTAAAATATCAGTATACGCTGAAAATGAAGAAGTAGACCCTGTAGGTGCATGTGTTGGAACAAAAGGTGCACGTGTTCAAGCAATTGTTAATGAACTTAAAGGTGAGAAGATTGACATTGTTCAATGGTCAGAAGATCCTGTTACATTTGTAGCGAACTCACTTAGCCCAGCAAAGGTACTTGACGTTCAAGTAAATGAAGCTGAAAAGTCAACACGTGTTGTTGTTCCAGATTACCAGCTTTCACTTGCAATTGGGAAACGTGGACAAAATGCACGTCTTGCAGCTAAGTTAACAAGCTGGAAGATTGATATTAAGAGTGAAACCGATGCAAGAGAATTAGGATTGTATCCACGCTCTGAGGGGGCACTACTTCCAGAAGTAGATGAACCTGAATTAGATGACGATTTAAACATCCATTTTGATGAGGAAGAATAAGGGGTGAAGTGATGAGTACTCCAAAGAAAATTCCTTTAAGAAAATGTGTGGCATCTGGTGAAATGAAACCAAAGAAAGAAATGATTCGAATCGTACGATCAAAAGAAGGAGAGGTTTCCGTAGACTTAACGGGGAAAAAGTCAGGTCGAGGAGCTTATCTTTCGAAAGATAAAGATATTATTTTACAAGCAAAAAAGAAGAACACTTTAGCTAATCATCTTCAAGCTTCCATCGATGACACATTATATGACGAACTACTCTCTCTAGTAGAAAAGGGGTAGTTACAATTATGGGTCAAAGTTCATGGATGTCTTTGTTAGGGTTGGCGAATCGAGCAAGAAAAATTATTTCTGGAGAAGAGCTTGTCTTGAAGGAAGTTCGAAATGGAAAAGCAAAACTTGTGCTTCTTTCAAAGGATGCCTCTGAAAATACTCGCAAAAAAATTTCTGATAAATGTCGTTATTATGAAGTACCAATGGTATTAGTGGAAAATCGCGAGCAGTTAGGAAGTTCCATAGGGAAAGATGCAAGGGTTGTTGTTGCCATTATGGACATTGGCTTTTCTAAGAAGCTAATTGAAATGCTCGATGAATCTCAATGGGGGTGAACATATGAGCAAGATGCGCGTTTATGAATATGCAAAAAATCATAATCTATCAAGTAAAGATGTTATTGAAAAGTTAGAACAATTAAATATAGAGGTAGCAAACCATATGTCAACAATAGAGGAAGAAACAGTATCAAAGCTTGACGAGTTATTCGGTAAAAAGAAAGATTCGAATTCAAATAATGAGAAGCCACAGCAAAAGGCAAAAGAAGATCAAGAAGATGACACAGCACCTAGAACTGTTAAGGTAAAAGCTGCAGCACCTAAGGCAAAAGAAGGAAAAAAACACGAGCAAGAGTCTCAATCAAAAGAGAAAAAAGTGTTTAATTCTTCTAAAAAAGGTAACAACAACAACAACAATAACAGAAATAAAAAAGGTAATAATAAGCCACAACAGCAGCAGCAACAACCACCAAAGAGAAAAGAAAAAGAATTACCTGAAAAAATTACTTTCTCAGAATCTCTATCAGTTGCCGCTCTAGCAAAAAAGCTTCACCGTGAGCCGTCGGAAATCATTAAAAAGCTATTCATGCTTGGTGTTATGGCTACAATTAACCAAGAGCTTGATAAAGATACTATCGAATTGATTTGTGCAGACTACGGTGTAGAAGTTGAAGAAGAAATTAAAATTGATGCGTCTGATTTAGAAGTACACTTCACAGAAGATGATGATAGTGAACTAATTGAACGTCCATCAGTTGTTACGATCATGGGTCACGTTGACCACGGTAAAACAACATTACTTGATTCAATCCGTAATACAAAAGTAACAGCAGGAGAAGCTGGTGGGATTACTCAGCATATTGGTGCATATCAAGTTGAAGAACAAGGTAAGAAGATTACTTTCCTAGACACTCCTGGACACGCAGCCTTTACTACGATGCGTGCACGTGGAGCTAAAGTAACCGATATTGCCATTATCGTTGTTGCAGCAGATGATGGTGTGATGCCGCAAACAGCTGAAGCGATTAACCATGCTAAAGCCGCAGAAGTACCAATAATCATTGCAGTAAACAAAATGGATAAAGAATCTGCAAATCCTGATCGTGTTATGCAAGAGCTAACGGAATATCAATTAGTTCCTGAAGCATGGGGTGGCGACACGATTTTTGTTCCAATCTCAGCATTAAAAGGAGAAGGAATTGATAGCCTTCTTGAAATGATACTTCTTGTAACGGAAGTAGAAGAGTTAAAAGCAAATCCTAATCGTCGTGCGAACGGTACAGTAATTGAGGCACAGCTAGACAAAGGCCGTGGATCAGTTGCGACACTATTAGTGCAAAATGGAACACTTCGAGTGGGAGATCCTATTGTAGTAGGAAACACGTTTGGTCGTGTTCGTGCTATGGTAAATGACCTAGGTCGTCGTGTTAAAGAGGCAGGCCCATCAACTCCTGTAGAAATCACAGGTCTAAATGATGTACCACAAGCTGGAGAT
Organism: Rossellomorea marisflavi; assembly: GCA_003667865.1. Classification (GTDB taxonomy): domain Bacteria; phylum Bacillota; class Bacilli; order Bacillales; family Bacillaceae_B; genus Rossellomorea; species Rossellomorea marisflavi_C. The sequence goes on from CP033051.1 coordinate 3,059,647, forward strand.
CGTTTTGTAGTCTTTGAAGATGAGAAAACAGCTCGTTCTGTAGGGGAAACACGCGCACAGCAAGCATTACAAGCACAGCGTAGTGAAAAGTCTAAGGTTAGCCTAGAAACATTATTTGAGCAAATGAAACAAGGTGAAATGAAAGACTTAAACCTTGTTGTTAAAGCAGATGTTCAAGGTTCAGTAGAAGCACTTGCTGCTTCACTTCAAAAAATTGAGGTTGAAGGAGTAAATATTAAAATTATTCATACTGGCGTTGGAGCAATCAACGAATCAGATATTAGTCTTGCATCAGCATCTAATGCAATTGTTATTGGATTTAACGTGCGTCCAGATGTTAATGCGAAGAGAGCTGCTGAGGCAGAAGAGGTTGAAATTCGCCTTCATCGTATTATTTATAAAGTTATGGAAGAAATTGAATCCGCAATGAAAGGAATGCTTGATCCTGAGTTTGAAGAGAAGATCATTGGTCAAGCAGAAGTACGACAAATATTTAAAGTGTCTAAAGTCGGTACAATTGCGGGAAGCTATGTAACAGACGGTAAAATCACACGTGATAGTGGTGTAAGGTTAATCCGTGATGGCGTTGTAATATTTGAGGGTGAATTAGATGTTCTAAAACGCTTCAAAGATGACGTAAAAGAAGTAGCTCAGAACTATGAGTGTGGTATAACGATTAAAAACTTTAATGATATTAAAGAAGGAGATATCATTGAAGCATATGTAATGGAAGAAATCGAAAGAAAATGATTGCATATGTAGAATGTGAGTTTATCATACACGATTCTCATTCTCTTAAAGAAAAAAGGGCCGTGCTTCAGAGAGTTCTGACACGGCTAAAACAAAAACTTAATGTGGCAGTTTCAGAAATAGACCACCAAGATGTATGGCAAAGATCAAAAATTGCTGTCGTCACAGTCGCGTCTTCGAGAAAAGCCGCTGAGAAAGAACTACAAAATGCATTGAAACTTCTGGATTCATTTCCTGAATGGGAACGATCTGTTACAGATTTTGAATTCTTATAAAAAAGGTTTTAATGTAAATTTGATTTAGCAAGATAGAAGAGGTGATAGAGATGAGCCATCGTACGAATCGCGTCGGTGAGCAAATGAAAAAAGAGCTCAGCGATATTATCGGACGAAAAATTAAAGACCCTCGCATTGGTTTTGTAACCGTAACAGATGTACAAGTTACTGGGGATCTTCAACAAGCAACAGTATTTATAACAGTTCTTGGTGATGATGAACAGAAAGAAAATACATTAAAAGGTCTTGCCAAAGCAAAGGGATTTATTCGCTCAGAAGTTGGACAAAGAATCCGACTTAGAAAAACACCTGAAATTATCTTCGAATTTGATGAGTCAATCAATTACGGTAATCGAATTGAATCTTTACTAAAAAAAATCCAAGATAATTCAGAAGATGAATTTCAAGAATAACATATACTAAGGACTGATCTTTCTAAAAGGTCAGTCCTTCTTTTAGCATGGATGAACTTACATAGAACATTGAATAACTCAAAGTTTTTAAACCATTGGAGGTAAAGATAATGAATGGAATTCTTCCATTATGGAAACCACGCGGTATGACATCACATGATTGTGTTTTTAAAATTCGAAAAATCTTAAGAACAAAGAAAGTTGGTCATACAGGTACCCTTGATCCGGAAGTAACAGGTGTTCTTCCACTGTGTATTGGTAGAGCAACCAAAATAGCCTCCTATATAACAGAGTCTGGCAAAACCTATGAAGGTGAAGTCACACTTGGATATAGTACAACAACGGAAGATGCGTGGGGAGAAAAGGTAGAGGAAAAAAAGTTAGACCGAAAAATCACTAGAGAAGAAGTATTAAAAGTACTAAAAGATCTTACTGGAGAAATTGTACAAACTCCACCAATGTATTCTGCGGTGAAAGTAAATGGTAAAAGGCTGTATGAATATGCTCGCGAAGGCAAGGTTATTGAACGACCAAGTCGTAAGGTTACCATTTATGATTTAGAATTGCTTGAACAATGGGACGAGTTAAGTGGAGATCAACAATCTTTTTCCTTTAGAGTTTCGTGTAGCAAAGGAACCTACGTGCGAACACTAGCTGTTCAAATAGGAGAAAAATTAGGATATCCCGCCCATATGTCAAAACTAACACGCACTAGGTCTGCCTCGTTCACTCAAAAGGATTGCTATACGTTTGAACAAATTGAGGAGGCAGTTAAAAATAATTATGTTCATTCTCTATTAAAACCACTTGAAGACGGTCTTTCTCATTTGCCCAAATGGGAAATAAGTGATACAGTAGCAGAGAAAGTAAAGAATGGAGCACGTTTTGACAAGCCGGAGGAATGGCCTGAGGGAGAAGAAGTCGTAATGTCATACGAAAACACTTCCATCGCGATTTATCAGGAGCATCCGACGAAGCAGGGTATAATTAAACCTGTAAAAGTGCTATTTAATGATTAAAAAAGTAAGGTGAATAGATTTGAAGATCATAACGGTTCATCATCCACATTCATTTTCTACAGATGACTTCCCTCCTTTATCTTTAGCTCTAGGCTATTTTGACGGAGTTCATCGGGGGCACCAGAAAGTTATGAAAGCGGCAATACATAAAGCAAAAGAAAACAACTTACAAACGGCTGTCATGACGTTCGATCCTCATCCATCTGTTGTACTTGGCCGAAAGCATCAACACATACAGTTCATCACTCCATTACATGATAAAAAGGAAGTTATTGAACAACTTGGAGTAGATTTTTTATTTATTGTTCGTTTCACTTCAGATTTTGCTAGTTTACAGCCACAAGAATTCGTTGATCAATATATTATTAATCTTAATGCCAAGCATGTTGTTGCTGGTTTTGATTTTACATATGGTCGTCTTGGAAAAGGAACGATGGAAACATTACAGTTTCATTCAAGAGAGAAATTTTCGTATACGGTTGTTCCGAAACAAGAGGTGGGAAATCAAAAAATTAGTTCAACATTAATTAGGGAATCACTTCATAATGGAGATATGATACTAGTTGAAGAGCTATTGGGCCGTCCATACTGTGTAAGAGGAACAGTCATACATGGTGATAAACGCGGAAGAAAAATTGGATTTCCAACAGCGAATATTGAGCTTGCAGATGATTATATTTCTCCAAAGGTAGGCGTTTATGCTGTTCGGATTCAAATTAATAATATATGGCATAATGGCGTATGTAATGTTGGATATAAACCTACTTTTAAGACTGAGGAAAATCCTCCTTTATCAATTGAAGTTCATATCTTTGATTTTGATGCATCTATTTATGGTGAAGAAGTAAAAGTAGAATGGTTTAAACGGATAAGAAGTGAGCAGAAGTTTAACGGAATTGAAGAGTTGATTAAACAAATTGACTTAGATAAACAAACGGCAATTCAGTTCTTTGAGAACTTAAATTAATATTACTTGCTTTTTCAAACGAAAAGTAGTATTCTATATAACGTATGAAATGAACCGTTGCTTGGCTATGCGTCTCTCCAACGATAGCTCAGTAATTGGGGATTTAATTCGAATTAATAGGAGATGAATGTAAATGGCAATCACACAAGAACGCAAGAACGAAATCATTAGTGAATACAAAATTCATGACAATGATACTGGATCACCAGAGGTACAAATCGCGATCCTTACTGAAGACATCAACAAATTAAACGATCACTTACGTATCCACAAGAAGGATCACCATTCTCGTCGTGGTCTTCTAAAAATGGTAGGTCACCGTCGTAACCTATTAACATACCTACGTAATAGTGATGTTACGCGTTACCGTGATCTAATCAACAAGCTTGGATTACGTCGATAAGGTAGTTAAGAAGGGGGAGAGTCCCTCTTCTTTCAAGAAGCGGGATTATTCCCGCTTTTTTGTTAGGATTTTTACTTGGTATATTTTTCAAAAATATGCAAGTATTATTTATATATCCAAATGTTGAATATAAAAGTTTAAATACTAATGGATTCTTTTATCGGGTAATTGTCTAAAATACATAATATATATGTAAACTTTATATTTCGTCATAATGTTATTAATGCCAATATTAAATATGTAAGGGGAATGACGATCATTCTACCCCTTATTTGATAGTAAAGAGAGGGGTCCTATATTTATGGAACAACATAAACAAACATTTTCCATTGATTGGGCTGGAAGACCATTAACAGTCGAGTACGGCCAACTAGCAAAACAAGCAAATGGAGCTGTACTCATTCGTTATGGTGATACAGCTGTTTTAAGTTCAGCAACTGCATCTAAAGAACCAAAACCATTAGATTTCTTCCCATTAACGGTTAACTATGAGGAACGCTTATATGCAGTTGGAAAAATTCCAGGCGGTTTTATTAAACGTGAAGGTAGACCAAGTGAGAAAGCAATTCTTGCAAGTCGCTTAATTGATCGTCCGATTCGCCCACTTTTCCCAGATGGGTTCCGAAATGAAGTTCAAGTTATTAGTATGGTTATGAGTGTAGACCAAGACTGCTCTTCTGAAATGGCAGCAATGTTTGGATCTTCACTGGCTTTATCTCTTTCTGATATTCCATTTGATGGACCAATTGCTGGTGTTGTAGTAGGGCTAATAAATGGTGAATTTATTATTAATCCTACTGTAGAACAACTAGAAAAAAGTGAAATTAATCTAGCTGTTGCTGGAACAAAAGATGCCATTAACATGGTTGAGGCATCTGCTGATGAAGTTCCAGAAGAGACGATTTTAGAAGCGATCATGTTCGGTCATGAAGAAATTAAACGCTTGGTTGCGTTCCAGGAAGAGATTGTAGCAAAAGCTGGAAAAGAAAAGTCTGAAATCAAGTTATTTGAAGTGAACGCTGATATTGAACGTGATGTTCGTGAATTGTGTGAACAAGATATGATTAGCGCAATTCAAGTACAAGAAAAACATGCTCGCGAGGCAGCGATCAAAGAAGTAAAAACTAGAGTGACTGAGAAATATGAAACTGAAGAGGCAACAGATGAAGAGTTAAAGCATGTCAAAATCGTCTTGGACAAGCTTGTTAAAAACGAGGTTCGTCGCTTAATTACAGAGGAAAAGGTTCGTCCAGATGGTCGTAGTCCAGAGGAAATTCGACCTTTAGCTTCTGAAGTTGGGCTTCTACCAAGAACACATGGTTCTGGTTTGTTCACTCGTGGTCAAACACAAGCTCTTAGTATTTGTACATTAGGAGCACTAGGAGATGTTCAAGTACTTGATGGTTTAGGTATTGAGGAATCGAAACGTTTCATGCATCATTATAATTTCCCTCAATTTAGTGTTGGGGAGACAGGTCCAATCCGTGGCCCTGGTCGTCGCGAAATTGGACACGGTGCTCTTGGTGAGCGTGCATTAGAGCCGATCATTCCTAATGAAAAAGATTTCCCATATACGGTTCGTCTTGTATCAGAGGTTTTAGAATCTAATGGTTCTACCTCTCAGGCAAGTATCTGTGCAAGCACCCTTGCTTTAATGGATGCTGGTGTGCCAATTAAAGCACCAGTTGCTGGTATTGCGATGGGTCTAGTGACTTCAAATGGTCATTACACAATCCTTTCAGATATCCAAGGAATGGAAGATCACCTAGGGGATATGGATTTTAAAGTTGCTGGGACAGGTACAGGAGTAACAGCATTACAAATGGATATCAAAATTGAAGGACTTTCTCGTCAAATTCTTGAGGAAGCTCTACAACAAGCGAAAAAAGGTCGTATGCATATCCTTGAAAGCATGCTTTCAACAATCCCAGAAACTAGAACTGAATTATCAAAATATGCTCCGAAAATCTTAACAATGACGATTAACCCTGATAAGATCCGTGATGTTATTGGACCAAGCGGAAAACAAATCAACAAGATCATTGATGAAACAGGTGTTAAGATTGACATTGAACAAGATGGAACAGTCTTTATTTCTTCCATTAATGAGGAAATGAATAAGAAAGCAAAAACAATTATCGAAGACATTGTACGCGAAGTGGAAGTTGGACAAATGTACTTAGGTAAAGTGAAGCGCGTAGAAAAATTCGGTGCATTTGTTGAAATCTTCAGTGGTAAAGATGGCTTAGTACACATTTCTGAGCTTGCTGAAGAGCGTGTTGCAAAAACGGAAGACGTTGTTTCAATCGGAGATGAAATCCTTGTGAAGGTATTAGATATCGACAAACAAGGGCGTGTTAATCTCTCAAGAAAAGCGGTTCTTAAAGAACAACGCGAGCAAGCAGAAAAACAATAAGCTTTAAACAAAATAAAGACTGTTGGAGTGATTCTCTAACAGTCTTTTTAATCTTACGGAAAACATCCAAATGTTCTACCTTGTCCCACATTCTCATATGCTGATTATGAGAAGGAAGGTGAAGAAAGTATGGAAAAAAAACACTTGATTGGCATAAGTTTCATTGTTATTCTGTCAATATTGGTTGTTCAAAATCCGTTATCAAGTCAATATGTATCAAGCTTGAAACAAAGCTCATCCGTTGCAGTCATAAAACAAGAGGATCCGCTTTTAAAGAAAATTACAGAAGAAGCTGAGGTAAGAGAAAAAGCACCACAGGATGCAAAGATAGATCCTGTCTGGAAAGCTCTTCCTGGCTATAATGGGATTAAAGTAGATATTGAAGAATCATATAAGAAAATGAAACAAGAAGGGGAATTTAAAGAAAACCTGCTCGTGTACGAACAAATTCCTCCAAAGGTTCATTTAATTGATTTACCACCATCACCCATTTATAAAGGTCATCCTGAAAAACCGATGGCTTCTTTTATCATTAATGTTGCATGGGGAAATGAATACATACCCGATATGCTAGAAACTTTAAAAAAACACCATGTCTATGCTACATTCTTCTTAGAGGGTCGTTGGGTAAAGCATAACCCAGAATTAGCAAAAATGATTGTAGATGCGGGACATGAAGTAGGGAACCACTCCTATTCTCATCCTGATATGAAAACATTAGCTGCAGAAAAGGCGAGAGAAGAGATTAAGCAAACAAATGAAATGATTGAAGCTACAACAGGGAAAAGAGTAAAATGGTTTGCTCCACCGAGTGGAAGTTACCGTGATGAAATTGTCACAATTGCTGATGAATATAATCTGAAAACCGTCATGTGGAGTGTAGATACAATTGATTGGCAAAAACCGGATCCAAGTGTTATCGTTAACCGTGTTACGAAGAAGCTTCATAATGGAGCAATTATTTTAATGCATCCAACAGATTCAACCGCAAAATCACTTGAGCAACTAATTACTGCGATTAAAGCAAAGAATATCCGCTTAGGAACGATTACAAATTTAATGAAAGAAGAAAGAATTCTACAACAAGGAAATAATTCTTCTCAAGAAGGAAAGCTTAATAGTAATAATTAGTTTTGCAGCAAGAACAGGAGGAACATTCGTTGATAAAAAAATATACATGTCAAAACGGACTAACCATTGTACTAGAAGAAATTCCCACCGTTCGTTCGGTAGCTATAGGTGTATGGATTGCTACTGGCTCTAGAGATGAAACTCCAGAAAACAATGGGATATCCCACTTTTTGGAGCATATGTTCTTCAAAGGAACGAAGACAAAAACAGCACGTGAAATCGCTGAATCATTTGATAGCATTGGTGGACAAGTAAATGCCTTTACTTCAAAAGAATATACATGCTACTACGCAAAGGTATTAGATAATCATGCTAGCTTTGCTCTTGATACACTAGCAGATATGTTTTTCAACTCGACATTTGTAGAAGAAGAGTTAAACAAAGAAAAAAATGTTGTTTATGAGGAAATCAAAATGTATGAGGATACACCGGACGATATTGTTCATGATTTGCTTAGCAAGGCAGTATACGAACAGCATTCTCTAGGGTATCCAATTCTCGGGACAGAAGAAACGTTAGCAACATTTAACGGAAATTCATTAAAGCAATATATGAGTGAAACGTATACTCCCGACCAGGTTGTCGTTTCTGTTGCAGGGAATGTTAACGAATCTTTTATAAAAGAAGTTGAAAAACTATTTGGTTCATACGAAGGAACTAAAGCTGATGGAAACCAACAGACTCCAATCTTCCATCCAAATAAATTAGCACGCAAAAAAGATACAGAACAAGCCCATCTATGCTTAGGCTTTAATGGATTACCAATTGGACATAAAGATGTATATAGTCTAATTGTTCTTAATAATGTTCTAGGTGGAAGTATGTCCTCAAGATTGTTCCAAGATGTTCGTGAGCAAAAGGGACTTGCTTATTCTGTATTCTCATATCATTCAGCATATGAAGATAATGGAATGGTTACGATTTACGGTGGAACAGGATCAAACCAATTAGAGGAATTATTTGAAACCATTCAATCTACACTTTCAACATTAAAAGCTGAGGGTATAACGAGTAAGGAACTGAAAAATAGTAAAGAGCAGCTGAAAGGAAACTTAATGCTAAGTCTTGAAAGCACAAATAGTCGCATGAGTCGAAACGGTAAAAATGAGCTCCTTCTAAAGCGTCATCGTTCATTAGATGAAATCGTTGAAGAGATTGACCAAGTGACAGCAGAAGGAGTAAATGAGTTAGCACGGTCCATCTTCACTGATGACTACGCTGTATCATTAATTAGTCCTGAAGGTGTACTTCCATCTGCAATAAAGCAATCATAAGCTTGAATCATTATAGGCTCGAACATTTTGTACTTCTAAATCTATGTTGATGTCGTATATATTGTACTAAGCAACTTTATTGCTTAGGGGGTATATATAATGAGACTAAGTGAATTAAGTGGAAAAGAAATTGTTGACTTTAGAAAAGCAGAAAGACTTGGAGTATTAGGTCAAACTGATTTAGAATTCAATGATAAAACGGGTCAGATTAATGCGTTAGTTATTCCTACAGGGAAATGGTTAAGGAGCAAAGGTTCTGAAATTCGAGTACCTTGGCAGCATATTCGTACAATCGGGTCTGATATGATTATTTTAGAAGTGTCAGATAATGAATAATGAGAAAGAGATCTTCCAAACTTGGAGGGTCTCTTTTTTATGTCGAAAATCTAGCTGCTGTCACGGTCTTTAAGAAGATAACAACAAGAGTGGTTGCTCAATTCAATACAAAAGAAATTAACAGATATTCCGGATTTCTCTTAGGATAACTCACCCATCTAGGAGTGGATACATAAACTGTTGAAGTGAACAGTCATTTTTAAAATGATTAAGTTAAAGAAGGTGAAAGAAATTATGTTGACTGGAAAGCAGATCGCAGTTCTCGGCGGGGATGCACGTCAACTCGAGATTATTCGAAAGCTTACAGAGCTTGATGCAAAAGTAGCCCTTGTTGGATTTGAACAATTGGACCACGCATTTACAGGAGCATCAAAGGAAAGATTAGATGAAGTTGATTTCTCTCAAGTTGATGCCATTATTTTACCCGTACCTGGTACAAATCTAGAAGGGGAAATTGATACGATATTCTCGAACGAAAAAATCGTTTTAACAAAAGAAATTGTCGAACAAACTCCAGAACACTGTACGATTTTTTCGGGTATTACAAATAAATACCTAGATGAGCTAGTAAAGCAAACAGATAGAAAATTAATTCAATTATTTGAACGGGATGATGTGGCCATCTACAATTCAATTCCAACTGTTGAAGGAACAATCATGATGGCAATACAGCATACAGACTTTACAATTCATGGATCAAATATAGTTGTTCTAGGATTAGGTAGAGTTGGTATGAGCGTAGCTAGAACATTCCATCATCTAGGTGGAAAGTTGAAAGTAGGTGCAAGAAAAAGCGAGCATCTTGCAAGAATTTCGGAAATGGGGTTAAATCCATTTCATCTGGATGACTTAAAACAGCAAATTTCTGATTGTGACATTCTTATTAATACAATTCCAGCACATGTTGTCACGGCGCAGGTTATCTCAAAAATGCCATCTCATACGCTCATCATTGACCTTGCATCGAAGCCAGGCGGAACAGATTTTCGTTATGCAGAAAAGAGAGGAGTTAAAGCGTTATTAGCTCCAGGACTACCGGGAATTGTCGCACCTAAGACAGCCGGGCAAATTCTGGCAAACGTACTCTCTCAATTACTACAAGATGAAACAGACGGAAAGGAGTCATCTCAATGAGTGTAAAAGGTAAACGTATCGGATTTGGATTAACAGGTTCTCACTGTACGTATGATGCAGTATATCCAGAAATAAAAAGACTAGTAGATAATGGAGCAGATGTATTACCAATCGTTTCTTCTACGGTGAAAAATACAACGACAAGATTTGGCGAAGGGGAAGAATGGATCCGTAAAATTGAAGAGGTAACAGGGCATGAAGTCATTGACTCCATTGTAAAAGCTGAGCCACTTGGACCTAAAATCCCATTAGATTGTATGGTCATTGCTCCATTAACAGGGAATTCAATGAGCAAGCTAGCAAATGCGATGACTGATTCTCCAGTATTAATGGCTGCCAAAGCAACGTTACGAGGATACCGTCCAGTAGTTCTTGGAATTTCAACAAATGATGCTCTTGGCTTAAATGGAGTAAATTTAATGAAGTTAATGGCAGCGAAAGATATTTACTTTATCCCTTATGGGCAAGATGCACCAGAGAAAAAACCAAAATCAATGGTTTCTCGTATGACGTTACTTCAAGAAACAGTTGAAGCTGCAATGGAAGGAAAACAATTACAGCCAGTAATTGTTGAACGATTTCTGGATGAACAATAAAAACAATTAAATAGCGAGCAACCATAGGGGGCATAAAAAAGGGCTGACATGAGAAAGTAGACACATTTTTTGTCGGTCCTTTTACAGCCTTCTTTTTCATGGAAAGATAGTGTTAAATCATTAGTACTTATTATGAAGAATTGCGTAACTTAGTAGTAAAGAATAAAAATTTATTCTCCCTCTATTGTCGAATGTTCCATTATGTTAAAATATACTTTATTACAGTAAAGGTAACTAGTAAAACGAAGCTGTATTATTGATTATATATTTAGTGAGGTTGGGAAGGAGAGAACACAATGAGTGTTAACGGTTTAACAGTTGCTGTACTTGGAGCTACGGGTGCAGTTGGGCAACAAATGATTCAAACTTTAGAAAATAGAGATTTTCCAATAAAAACGTTAAAACTATTATCTTCTGCTCGCTCTGCAGGATCAAAAGTGGTATTCAAGGGCTCAGAAATTATAGTAGAAGAAGCAACTCCAGAAAGTTTTGAAGGAGTGGACATTGCTCTATTCAGTGCCGGTGGAGACATTTCAAAGAAATTCGCACCTGAAGCAGTTAAACGAGGTGCTATTGTAGTAGATAATACAAGTGCCTTTAGAATGGATCCTAATGTCCCACTAGTTGTTCCAGAAGTAAATGAAGAAGACCTTAGAAATCATAATGGTATTATTGCGAATCCAAACTGTTCTACCATTCAGATGGTTGTTGCGCTTGAACCGCTAAGGCAGCAATATGGGCTGAAAAAAGTATTAGTTTCAACATATCAAGCAGTATCAGGTGCTGGAGCAGCTGCTATTGACGAACTAAATCAACAATCACAAGCAATCTTAAATGGTGAAGACTTTGAACCATCTGTATTGCCTGTAAAGAGTGATAATAAACATTATCAAATTGCTTATAATGCAGTACCGCAAATTGATAAGTTTCAGGATAATGGATTTACGTATGAAGAAATGAAAATGATCAATGAAACAAAGAAAATTATGCATATGCCGGAATTAAAGGTATCTGCTACATGTGTACGTCTGCCGATCGTTACAGGTCATTCAGAAAGCGTGTATTTTGAAATCGATCAAAACGGAGTAACGGTAAAAGACATTCATGCATTACTAAATGAAGCTCCTGGTGTAACACTTCAAGATGTGCCAGAAGAGCAAATTTATCCAATGCCAGCAGCAGCAGTTGGAAAAAATGATGTGTTTGTTGGTCGTGTCCGTAAAGATCTGGATGAAGACAATGGCTTCCACATGTGGGTTGTATCTGACAACCTATTAAAAGGTGCTGCCTGGAATTCTGTACAAATTGCAGAAAGTCTACTAAAACTTGGCTTAGTAAAATAATAAAAAATAGAGGCTCGTACTAATTGTTGCAGCTTATATGAGAGAATTCATTTCGTTTGTCCTCTGAACTAAAAACATCGAGGTGCAAACATGAACATTATTGTACAAAAATTTGGTGGTACATCCGTACGGGACAGTGAAAGCCGAAACCACTGTTTGTCGCATGTAAAGAAGGCAGTAGAAAATGGGTATAAGGTAGTTGTAGTAGTTTCTGCAATGGGTCGCAAAGGAGATGCCTATGCTACAGACTCTCTACTGTCTTTAGTAGGAAATAAAAAAACGTTCTTAAGTAAACGAGAGCAAGATCTACTACTATCCTGTGGTGAGGTAATTTCGAGTTTAGTATTCTCAAATCTATTGCAATCAAATGGTATTCATTCAACTGCTTTAACAGGTTCTCAAGCAGGGTTCTTGACGAATAATGAACATACAAATGCGAAAATAGTAAAAATGGATTGTTCACGATTAAAAGAAGAATTAACTCATTCTGATGTCATTGTTGTTGCGGGTTTTCAAGGTGCTACACTTGATGGTGAAGTCACAACGATTGGTAGAGGGGGAAGTGATACTTCTGCTGCAGCTTTGGGTGCTGCTTTAAAAGCTGAGTATGTTGACATCTTTACTGACGTTGAAGGCATTATGACAGCTGACCCAAGGATTACGGAAAAAGCTAGAGCTCTTGATGTCGTGTCTTATACAGAAGTGTGTAATATGGCATACCAAGGAGCAAAAGTTATACATCCTAGAGCTGTTGAAATTGCAATGAATTCTAAAATACCAATCCGTATTCGTTCGACCTATTCGGAAAACTTAGGAACATTAGTTACAACAATAGAGAAGACTCAAGAAGAAAAGAATCTATTTGAGCGTCCAGTAACAGGGATTGCTCATATTAAAGATATTTCACAAATCAAGGTTTTTGCAAAGAAAGATCAATATAATCTTCAGGCAGAAGTATTTAAGGCAATGGCAAATGAAGATATTAGTGTAGATTTCATTAATATTTCACCAAGAGGAGTTGTATATACAGTTTCTGCAGACACGACAGAAAGAGCTGTAACGGTTTTAAGTTCCTTAGGTCATGAGCCTGTTATTGAAGAAGGTTGTGCAAAAGTATCTGTAGTAGGGGCTGGAATGAGTGGAGTGCCAGGTGTTACATCTACCATTGTATCCTCTCTTTCTGATGAAAATATTCGCATCTTACAATCAGCAGATAGTCACACAACCATTTGGGTTCTGATTAAAGAAGATGATCTTTCAAAAGCCGTTAATACTCTTCACGATGCCTTTCATTTAGAAAGAAATCCATTTACAATAGAAGAGTAAAGATATTTTGAATAAGGGGTGTATGACGTGCATTTTGGTCGAGTTTCAACTGCGATGGTAACACCATTCGATAATAAGGGAAATATTGATTTCCAAAAAACAACACAGCTAGTAAACTACTTAATTAATCATGGAAGTGACTCTCTTGTCATTGCAGGTACTACAGGTGAGTCTCCAACTCTGACAAAGGAAGAGAAAATCGCTTTATTCCAGCATGTGGTAAAAGTTGTTGATGGAAGAGTACCAGTTATTGCTGGGACAGGAAGCAATAATACACATGCAACAATTGAACTAACGAAAAAAGCAGAAGAAACAGGTGTAGACGCAGTCATGATCGTTACACCGTATTATAACAAGCCGAGTCAAGAAGGAATTTATCAGCATTTTAAAGCTGTTGCAGAATCTACAAAGCTTCCTGTTATGCTTTACAATGTACCAGGTCGTTCTGTAGCTACTATTGCTCCAGAAACAGCAGTTCGTCTTTCAGAAATCGAGAATATTGTTGCACTAAAAGACGCTGGTGGAAATCTAGATGCTATGACAGAGGTTATTTCAAAAACTTCACAAGAATTCCTTGTATATAGTGGGGATGATGGACTTACACTTCCTGCACTATCAATCGGTGCAGAAGGAATTGTCTCCGTTGCCTCTCACGTACTTGGAGATGACATGCAAAAAATGATCGAACTCTTCTTTGGTGGTAACGTGAAGGAAGCAGCAATCATCCACCAAACACTATTACCTAAAATGAATGCACTATTTGCAGCACCAAGCCCTACACCAGTTAAAACGGCCTTGCAAATAAACGGCCTAGACGTAGGATCAGTTCGCCTACCACTAATACCATTAACACAAGAAGAACGCACAACACTAAACAACATCCTTCAAGGATAACAACCCTTTAAAAAGGCTTACCAATTGGTAGGTCTTTTTATTTGGAGTTTAAAAAAGATTCTAGCAACTCTAATTACTTATTTAATAATTAAGTTTACTTTGTATTATAGAATGATAAAAGTATAATTACTGAGCTGCTAGGAGCGGAAGGTGCTTGACTCCTGCGGGAATTAGCGGGAATGGTGAGACCCCGCAGGCGCTAAAGGCGCTGAGGAGGCTCACCCCCGCCCCGCGGAAAGCAAGCACCTGGAGCGGAAAGCTGCGGACACAATTGACAGAAATAATTTTTTGTTAGAAGTCCGTTTTTAGACTATAGTTCCCATAAGATCATCCAATTGAAGTAAAAATTGGTTGTAAGAAAAGATTCCGAACAAGTATAATGAAATTATCTGATTAAAGATCGGGATTTGGACAACATAGGAGGACAATACCTTGAGTAAGAAAACAAATGAGACAATCAAGCTTATTCCACTAGGTGGCGTAGGGGAAATCGGCAAAAACATGTACGTAGTAGAAGTAGACCATGAAATATTCATCATCGATGCAGGCCTAAAATTCCCCGAAGATGAAATGCTAGGAATTGACATGGTGATTCCAGACATGCAATACCTCGAAGAAAATAAATCAAGAGTTAAAGGAATCTTTCTAACACATGGACATGAAGATTCTATAGGTGCCATTACATATCTTTTACAACGAATCTCTGCACCTGTTTATGGGACAAGACTTACCAATGCTCTAGTTAAAGACCGTTTAGCAGACGAAGGAATGGAAAATAAAGTGAAGTTTTTTAATATTCATTCCGAAAGCCTATTATACTTTGACGGCGTTCAAGTAACATTCTTCAGAACAACTCATAGTATCCCAGATTCTGTAGGTGTTGCTATTCATACTTCTGAAGGTGCCATTGTGCATACTGGGGAATTTAAATTTGATCAATCTGCAAAGTATCATTACCGAGCTGATTTAGCCAAGATGGCTAAGATAGGGAATGAGGGGGTACTTTGTTTATTATCTGATAGTACAGAGGCTGAGCGTCCAGGATATACGACTTCAGAAGCTGTAATAGCTCAACAATTAAAGGATACGTTTAGAACCTCACACGGTCGAATCATTGTAGCATGCTTTGCATCCAATCTCATTCGTATTCAACAGGTGTTTGATGCTGCATATGAAAATCATCGTAAAGTAGCAGTAGTAGGAAAAAGCTTAAAAAGAGTATATGATGTTGCGTTAAAAATGGGTTATCTTAACGTGAAAGAAGATGTAATGATTCCTATTGAAGAGGTGAATCATTATAACCTGGAAGAGGTTGTTATTATCGCAACCGGAAACCAAGGTGAACCATTCGAAGCATTACAAAAAATGGCTAAGAAAAACCACAAGCAAGTTAAAATCAATGAAGGAGATACGGTTTTAATCACAGCGACTCCCTCTCCGGGTATGGAATTAACAGCTGGAAAGACAGTTGATATGTTATATCGTGCGGGTGCAAATGTGTTAACAGCAAACAAAAAGGTACATGTTTCAGGTCATGGAAGTCAAGAAGACTTAAAGTTTATGCTGAATCTCATGAAACCAAAATATTTTGTTCCGATTCAAGGTGAATATCGTATGTTAACAGCACATGCGAAGCTAGCATATGAGCTTGGAATCAACCAAAACCGTGTCTTTATTTTAGAAAAAGGCGATGTGTTACAATACAAAGAAGCTAAAATGAGATTAAATGGACGGGTACAAGCAGGGAATGTTCTCATTGATGGAATTGGTGTTGGCGATGTAGGAAACATTGTATTAAGAGATCGAAAACTCCTTTCTCAAGATGGGATCTTTATTGTCGTCGTATCCTTAAACCGCAGGGAGAAAAAGATTAAAACAGGACCAGAACTAATCTCTAGAGGGTTTGTATATGTTCGCGAGTCAGAAAAACTTATGGAAGAGTCCTCAGAGCTTGTAAAAACGGTAGTTGAAAAACATCTACAACAAAATTCCTTTGAATGGTCAGCAGTTAAGCAGGAAATTCGTGATCAGTTAAACTATTTCTTATTTAACCGAACAAAAAGGAGACCAATGATTCTACCTATTATTATGGAAGTTTAATAGAATAGTGCACTACAAAAGGGAGCCTAAAAGGATTCAATAGAATCTTTTTAGGCTTTTTGCGTTTTTTTTTACTTCTCACGAATTTTTAGACTGTTGTGTATAAAACGTATAAAAAATATCAGTATGAAACCATTTCCTACGAAGGATACTATAGGTATCAAACGTTTTTTTAAGGAGATGTTTTACATGGATCAAAACTTTTTTCGTATGAACCAACCTACTAATGAACAACAGGATAAACCAAAAGAAAATACGAAAGATGACAAGCCTTCTCCATTGGTAGAGAAAATACAACAGCTTGGTCAAACGAATGTTCCACAGCTGTCGAATGATTCGAATATCCATTGCTTAACGATTGTAGGACAAATAGAAGGTCATATGCAGTTACCACCACAAAACAAAACAACTAAGTATGAACATATCATTCCACAACTTGTTGCTATTGAGCAGAACCCGAAAATTGAAGGATTACTTGTTGTTCTTAATACAGTAGGTGGAGATGTGGAAGCAGGTCTCGCCATTTCAGAAATGTTAGCGTCATTATCAAAACCAACCGTCTCGATTGTTTTAGGTGGAGGTCATTCTATCGGTGTTCCTATTGCGACATCCTGTAATTTTTCTTTTATAGCAGAAACCGCTACAATGACGATTCATCCTGTACGATTAACAGGCTTAGTAATTGGAGTTCCTCAAACATTTGAGTATCTTGATAAGATGCAGGATCGTGTTGTGAACTTTGTGACAAAGCATTCCAATATCTCCGAAGAAGACTTTAAAAATCTTATGTTTGCAAAAGGTAATCTAACTCGAGATATCGGGACAAATGTAGTTGGCCAAGATGCGGTCAATTATGGACTAATTGATGGTGTTGGTGGTGTAGGGGCAGCACTTCGAAAGCTCAATGAACTAATAGACATGAAAAAAAGTAATGATACGGATGGTATGATTCAATGATATTATATACAACGATGCCAGAAGAACAAATTTTCCCTACAGATCCATCTGAATACGGTGAACAGCAATTAATTGATTATCAAGGTGTGCCAATGCTTGTGCAACGAGTGGAAAACACCTATCGTATTGTACGAATTATGAGTTGTGATCCTGCACACTACTTAAATGAAGAGCTTTGCCCAGGACAGTATATTCAGACATTTTAAAGCGGATTTCACTGAAGTTCACTATATGATATAATATAGTTTAATTAGGAAAATTAAGAGAGTAGACATAGTAAATATTCAATATGACCCATCGGTATGAAACGGGTATAAAAAAGTAGGGACTGAACCTCTAGGCTACTAATCGCACTTTAGGGTCAGTTCCTTCTTCATACATAATGACACAACTGGAAACTTGAATGAATTTAGGTGAATTAAATTGGCAAAAAGAAAAAAGCGTAGTAAATCAAGTGGGTCGGACCTAAAGACAACAATTAAATATGAAATCATTGGGATGGTCTTTATTGCATTAAGTGTCATTGCGATTATTGAACTTGGTGCTGTAGGAAAAGCATTAGTGGCATTTTCCCGATTCTTCTTCGGGGAATGGTACATGGTTGCATTTATTTGGGGAATATATGTTGCTGGGTTTATGATGATCAAACGACAAGTTCCTCCCCTATTTCATAGACGTCTTGTAGGACTATATATAATCATTTCTAGTATTCTTTTATTAAGTCATGTAAAGCTTTTTGAATTATTATCAAATAATGGTTCATTTGACAGTCCTAGTGTCATTAAAAACACGTGGGATTTATTTTGGTTAGACTTAAATGGAAACACCAGTACTTCCGATCTAGGGGGAGGGATGATTGGTTCACTCCTTTTTGCGGTATCATACATACTATTCGAATCGTTTGGTGCTAGTATACTTGCATTAACGTTTATATTAATTGGTCTTATCCTGTTAACAGGAAAATCTCTAGGAGAATTTCTCGGTAAAGCAGGAAGTAAGTTGGCTTCTTTCTTTTCCAACCAATGGCAAGCGTTTAGGCAAGATTTGGGTCAATGGAAAGATGACTTTCAGATAAAACAACAAGAGAAAAAAGAAAAGAAGGAAGAGATCCGTCAGGAGAAATCTACTCAAATCATCACAAGCTTAAAAGAAGAGCCTATTGAAGAAAAAACAGAACCGCTTATATCTAGCTTTGCTGAAAAAGCCTATACGGAGCAAATCAATATTGAAGAATTTGGTGTTGTAACACAGGAAAAAAAGCCAGATCCAAAAGAAGAATCAGAAGAGTCAACAGCAGGAGATGATGAGCAATCAGAAGATCTATCCCCTCAAATTCGGTTTACAGAGGTAGAAAATAAAGATTATGAATTACCACCGCTATCGTTATTAAAGCGACCAAAGCAAACCGATCAAAGTAATGAATATAATCTCATTCATGCTAATGCAGCTAAGCTTGAACGAACATTTCAAAGCTTCGGTGTTAAGGCAAAAGTGACACAAGTACATTTAGGACCTGCTGTTACAAAATATGAAGTACATCCTGATGTTGGAGTTAAGGTAAGCCGCATTGTGAATCTAAGTGATGACCTTGCCCTTGCACTGGCAGCAAAGGATATTCGTATAGAAGCTCCGATCCCTGGAAAATCAGCAATTGGTATTGAAGTTCCAAATTCTGAAGTGGCAATGGTTTCTCTTCGTGAGGTACTAGAAGCAAAACAAAACAATCGTCCTGATTCGAAGCTTCTTATAGGTTTGGGAAGAGATATAACAGGAGAAGCAGTACTAGCAGAGTTAAATAAGATGCCACATTTACTAGTTGCCGGTGCAACTGGAAGTGGTAAAAGTGTATGTATCAATGGCATTATTACTAGTATTTTAATGAGAGCAAAGCCACATGAAGTGAAGCTAATGATGATTGATCCCAAAATGGTAGAGTTAAATGTCTATAATGGTGTACCACATCTGTTGGCTCCAGTCGTTACGAATCCGAAAAAAGCGGCTCAAGCACTCCAAAAAGTAGTAAGCGAAATGGAACGAAGATATGAGCTATTCTCACACACAGGAACCCGTAACATTGAAGGCTACAACGAATATGTTAAGAAGCAGAACCTTGAAGAAAATGAGAAGCATCCACTGCTACCATATATAGTCGTCATTGTAGATGAGCTTGCTGACTTGATGATGGTTGCATCTAATGATGTTGAGGATGCGATTACTCGACTAGCTCAAATGGCACGTGCCGCCGGTATTCACTTAATTATCGCAACACAAAGACCATCAGTAGATGTCATTACTGGTGTAATTAAGGCAAATATTCCATCTCGAATTGCATTTGCTGTATCATCTGCTACGGATTCAAGAACCATTCTTGATTCAGGTGGAGCTGAAAAGCTGTTAGGGCGAGGAGATATGCTGTTTACCCCTGTTGGCTCTAATAAACCTACTCGCGTACAAGGGGCGTTCCTTTCAGATGAAGAAGTAGAAGAAATTGTAGATTTCGTTATCTCACAACAGAAGGCACAATATCAAGAAGAAATGATTCCAGATGAACATCAAGAAGAGCCAGAAAAGGCCGAAGTAGCTGATGAATTATATGAAGATGCTGTCCAACTGATTGCAGACATGCAAACAGCGTCTGTATCTATGCTTCAGAGAAGATTCCGAATAGGATATACACGTGCAGCAAGATTAATTGATGAAATGGAAGTGAGAGGGATTGTAGGTCCCTACGAGGGCAGTAAGCCAAGAACAGTCCTTATACCAAAACCTAGTGAAGAACAAAGCTCATAATCAATCTAAATGTACCCCTATTAAGAGTATTTCTCTGCTTTTAATAGGGGTTTTAATTTTGTTTTATAATTTTCAGAAGGTAGGAAAAGATAATAGAGAAATTGTTCTATATAAAATTTCAAAAGCACTAGAAGTTATTCACGTTTGTGTTATACTATTAAAAGCGTTTACATTGCAGTTTCATTTCCGAATTGTAAATAATATGAAGTGCATTAGATAATTCTGTAAAAAAATCAAGGGGAAAATCGGTTTTTTTGAAGAATTTCTTTGAAATTTTGGGACAATCATGTTTTTTCGACAAATTTTCACATTTCTATTTATTTTAGATTTGAAAAGTGTTATAGTATTTTCAATTAGTAGGAAAGATATACATCTGTAGTTAAACATGTATGGAAAAATCGGTGGTGGTTCTTTTTGACTATAAAGTCAGACAGTAGACATTTATATCTACAAGTTATTGATCATTTAAAGAAAGACATTGATGCAGGTGTTTATAAAGAAAAAGAGAAATTACCTTCAGAATTTGATCTTTCAAAGCAGCTTGGTGTTAGTAGAGCAACACTCCGCGAAGCACTTCGCATACTTGAAGAAGAAAATGTCATTGTAAGACGTCATGGAGTTGGAACTTTTGTAAACGCAAAACCACTTTTTACATCTGGCATTGAGCAATTGAATAGTGTTACCAACATGATAAAAAATGCTGGAATGGAACCAGGAACGATTTTTCTTAGCTCTGTAACGCAACAATCAACAGAAGAAGATGAACGTCGGTTTTTGTGTGACCCAGAAGATGATATTGTTTTAATTGAGAGAGTTCGAACTGCAAATGGAGAACCTGTCGTTTATTGTATTGATAAAATTCCCTCTAAAATATTTAAAGGGGAATTTTCACATGAAGACAAATCGATATTTGCTATGATAGAGGAGCAGGAAAATAGGAGAATCTCCTATGCTGTTACTCAAATCGAACCAATTGGTTATCACGAAAAAGTATCACCTATACTGAATTGTGATCCTGAAACATCCTTACTCATCTTAAAACAATTACATTATGACGATCGCGATGAACCGATCCTTTACTCTGTTAATTTTTTTCGTGCAGATACGTTTAGCTTCCATGTTTTAAGAAAACGTGTATAACTTTTACTGCTATAAAAAAACAAATTAATTATAGGGGGTAACACATAGTGAAAAAACGCAAATATGGTATCGCTATGTCACTAGTATTAGCTGCAGGTACACTGTTAGGTGCATGTGGAACAAACGAAGATAATACTGGTGGTACAGCTGGAGATGAAGGAACTACTGAAGATCAATTTACTGTTGCAATGGTAACGGACGTTGGTGGAGTTGACGATAAATCATTCAACCAATCAGCTTGGGAAGGTTTACAAGCATTTGGTGCAGATAATGGATTAGAAAAAGGGAAAAGTGGATTTGATTATCTACAATCTCAATCAGATGCAGATTATGCAACGAACTTAAATACACTAGTACGTCAAGATTTTGACCTAGTATATGGTATTGGTTTCTTAATGGAAAGTGCAATTACTGAAATTGCAGAACAACAAACAGATGCTCACTTTGCTATTGTAGATGCTGTTGTTGACAAGCCAAACGTAGCAAGCATCACATTCAAAGAGCAAGAAGCTGGGTACCTAGCTGGTATCGCTGCTGGTTTACAAACTGAATCAGACAACATCGGTTTTATCGGTGGTATGGATATCGAAGTAATCACTCGTTTTGAAGCTGGTTTCGTTGCTGGTGTAAAAGCAGTTAACCCAGATGCAACAATTCAAAGCGAATATGCAGGTGCATTTGATAAAGCTGAACTAGGACAAACAATTGCTTCTAAAATGTATGCTGCTGGTGCAGATGTAATCTTCCATGCAGCTGGTGGAACTGGTAATGGTCTATTTAAAGAAGCTCGTGACCTTAAAGCAAAAGATCCTAACCGTCAAATCTGGGCAATTGGTGTTGACTCAGACCAAACTGCTGAAGGTATCGTAGACATTAACGGTGAAGAGCAAAACGTTATCTTAACTTCTGCTTTAAAGCGTGTTGACAATGCAGTAAATGACCTTTCTACTAAAGCTAAGAATGGTGAATTCCCTGGTGGAGAAGTTATCACTTATGGTTTAGTTGATGATGGTGTTGGACTAGCTCCAATTAATGAAGCTGCTTCTAAGAAAGATGAAATCACAACTACTGTTGAAGAATACAAACAAAAAATCGTTGATGGTGAATTAGAAGTACCAACAACTGTACAGTAAGTAATGAAGTTATGGGGATAAGCTGACTGCCTTTTGTCAGTCACTTATCCTTTTTCTCTCTTAAAACTCTAACTGAAGTGTAGAAGCATTTTCTACTTTTCATTTATGGTTTTAAAAAAGTAAGTGCCCTAAAAATTTGAGAATATAGGTCTGACCTCTTACTTTTAATGAATAATTCCCGAGCTATGCAAGGAGTGAGTATGATGGATTATGTTATTGAAATGCTCAATATTCGTAAGGAATTTCCGGGAATCGTAGCAAATGATAATATTACCCTACAATTAAAACAGGGTGAAATTCATGCTTTGCTAGGAGAAAACGGTGCTGGAAAGTCTACTCTTATGAATGTTTTATTTGGCTTGTATCAGCCAGAACAGGGTGAAATCCGTGTAAAAGGAAATAAGGTAAATATTACAAACCCGAATATTGCGAATGATTTGGGGATTGGAATGGTTCATCAGCATTTTATGCTTGTTGACACGTTTACCGTAACAGAAAATATTATCCTTGGAAGAGAACCTAAATCAGGTGGAACAGTCGATATTAAAAGAGCTGAAAAAGAAATTAGAGACATCTCTGAACGTTACGGATTAAAGGTAGATCCAAATGCTAAAATCTCAGATATCTCTGTAGGTATGCAACAACGAGTTGAAATTTTGAAAACGCTCTATCGTGGTGCTGAAATTTTGATCTTTGATGAGCCTTCAGCGGTGTTAACACCTCAAGAAATTAAAGAACTAATAGAAATCATGAAGACGTTAATTAAAGAAGGTAAATCCATTATTCTTATTACACATAAGTTAAAAGAAATTATGGAAGTTTGTGATCGTGTAACTGTTATCCGTAAAGGGAAAGGTATTGAAACCTTAGATGTTGAAGGAACAAACCCAACAGAACTTGCCAGCTTAATGGTAGGTCGTGAGGTTTCTTTTAAAACGGATAAAACGGAAGCAAATCCAAAAGGTAAAGTGCTTGAGGTCAACAATTTAGTTGTGAAAGACCAAAGAGGCGTATCGGTTTTAAAAGGCTTAAACCTTGAGGTTAAAGCCGGTGAAATTCTTGGAATTGCTGGAGTCGATGGCAATGGTCAAAGTGAACTAATTGAAGCGATTACTGGATTAATGAAAGTTGAAAGTGGATCGGTTCTTCTTAATAATAAAGACATTACGAACCAAAAGCCAAGAAAGATAACAGAATCTGGTATTGGGCATATTCCACAAGATCGTCATAAGCACGGGTTAGTGCTAGACTTTCCTATTGGTGAAAACATGGTCCTACAGACATACTATCAAAAACCATTTTCTAAAAGTGGTGTACTGAATTTTAAAGAAATATATGAAAAGGCACGTACATTAATTAAAGAATTTGATGTTCGTACGCCTTCTGAATTTACGGAAGCAAGAGCTCTTTCGGGAGGAAATCAACAAAAAGCTATTATTGGTCGTGAGGTTGACCGAAATCCTGACTTACTAATAGCCGCTCAACCTACACGTGGACTTGATGTTGGTGCGATTGAATTTATTCACAAAAGATTAATTGAGCAACGTGATAACGGAAAAGGTGTTTTACTGGTTTCTTTTGAGTTAGATGAAATCATGAATGTCAGTGACAGAATTGCCGTTATTTATGAAGGTGAAATTATTGATATAGTCGATCCGAAACAAACAACAGAACAGGAATTAGGACTGTTGATGGCTGGATCAAAGCGTAAGAAGGATGGTGAGTCAGCCAATGTCTAATAGATTTTCAAATGTATTAATCCCAGTTATATCTGTATTACTCGGGATTATAGCAGGAACGATTATCATGCTTGTTAGTGGATATAACCCAATTTCTGGTTATACAGCGCTATGGCAAGGGATTTTTGGAGAAGTATACTATGTTGGGGAAACCGTCCGTCAGATCACTCCATATATTTTAGCTGGTTTAGCAGTTGCATTTGCTTTTAGAACAGGTCTATTCAATATCGGAGTTGAAGGCCAGCTTATCGTAGGTTGGGTCGCTGCTGTATGGGTAGGTTTAGCTTTTGATTTACCAAATATTATTCACTTACCATTAGCCGTTTTAGCAGCAGCTCTAGCAGGGGCATTATGGGGATTCATACCTGGTTTTCTTAAGGCAAGATACCGCGTGCATGAAGTAATCGTTACGATCATGTTAAACTATACTGCACTACACATTACGAATGCATTTATTAAAAGTATCTCAGGTAAAGACTCTACAGATAAAATTGCTGATACTGCATCATTACGATCTCCTTTCCTAGAAGCTTTAACAGATTACTCTCGTATGCACTGGGGGATTGTGATTGCAATTATTTGTGCCATTATCATGTGGTTCTTACTAGAGAAAACAACTCAAGGCTATGAATTACGTTCTGTTGGTTTTAACCAACATGCATCTCAATATGCAGGGATGAATGTAAATAAAAATATTATTTTATCAATGGTTATTTCAGGTGCCTTCGCTGGATTAGCTGGGGCAATGGAAGGGTTAGGAACATTCGGTTATGCTTCAGTTAAAGGTGGATTTACTGGAGTAGGATTTGACGGTATTGCTGTTGCCTTACTAGGAGGAAACACAGCAATTGGTGTTATTTTTGCAGCTATCCTATTTGGAGGGCTAAAAATTGGTGCACTGAACATGCCGCTAGAGGCGAACATTCCAAATGAATTAGTTGATATTATCATTGCATTAATTATTTTCTTTGTTGCATCAAGTTATATGATCCGTTGGTTAATCCAACGTTATAGCAAAAAGGGGGTGAAGTAAGTGGACTTTATGGATGTCTTACTCATCATTATTCCATCTACTTTGCTATGGGCTACACCACTTATTTTCACTGCTCTAGGTGGAGCATTTTCTGAGCGTTCCGGTGTAGTAAATATCGGATTAGAAGGTCTTATGGTAATCGGTGCCTTCTCTGCAATTGTCTTTAACCTTACATTTGATGATGTTTTTGGAGATTCTACGAAGTGGCTTGCTTTACTTGTAGCAATGGCTATGGGTGGCTTACTTGCAGTTCTTCACGCACTTGCATCAATCACCTTTAGAGCAGACCAAGTTGTATCAGGTGTTGCAATTAACCTATTAGCAATCGGAGCTACATTGTTCTTAGTAAAACGTATCTACGGTAAAGGTCAAACAGACATTATTCAAGAGAGCTTTGGTAAAATCGATGTACCGATACTAAGTAAAATTCCTGTAATCGGAGACATTTTCTTCTCAAATACGTACTGGCCACCATTTGTGGCAATCCTTGTGGCATTCATTGTGTGGTTTGTTATGTTCAAAACACCATTCGGACTTCGCTTACGATCTGTTGGGGAACACCCAATGGCAGCCGACACAATGGGAATCAATGTTACAAGAATGCGTTATATTGGAGTTATCCTGTCAGGTGCTCTTGCTGGTGTTGGTGGAGGAGTATACGCTCAATCGATCTCCTCTGACTTCAGTCACGCAACCATTAGTGGACAAGGGTTCATGGCACTTGCTGCATTAATCTTTGGTAAATGGCATCCACTAGGAGCAATGGGTGCAGCGATCTTCTTTGGATTTGCACAAAGCTTAAGTATCATTGGAAGAAGCTTACCGTTCTTAGAAAACATTCCAAGTGTATACTTACTAATTGCACCATACGTATTAACAATCATCGCCCTAACAGGATTTATCGGACGCGCCGATGCACCAAAAGCACTCGGTACTCCATACATCAAAGGGAAACGATAATTATAACAACAAAAAGCCTATCGATCATTCGATAGGCTTTTTGTTTTGACTACTGTATAAAATGGGTAAACAAGACTTAAGTTAATGATTTTGATTTGTGTACCTGTTTATTTTTGAATTATTTTAAAAGAGCAATCGGTAAGATTACAGAATTGCTTGAAGTGGAGGGTTCTTGACTCCTGCGGGAACTAGCGGGAATGGTGAGACCAAGGTTCTGTACCTACTGGAACGGAACCCCGCAACGGAGTAAGCAGGCTCAGCCCCGCCCCGCGGAAAGTAGATACCTGGAGCGCAAAGCAACGGTCCTTTTAAAAAGTAAAACATTTATATTTAATCAACCCTCTATTAACCCATAATCTAATAAGGCTGAACATATAATGAAAGACAGTAAATACTTAATTACTTGAAAACGGAATTCCGTACAATGTATAGTAATACATAAATACCTACAAAATAAAGATGTTACCCATCTTATATTTGTTAAAAGGAGGACGGCAAATGACAATCTTACAAGAAAAGACAAAAAATAAACAAGGATATACGTTACATATCGTTGAAACAGAAAAATACAAAACGAATAATCTCGTAATAAAACTAAAATCTCCCTTAGATAAAGACACTGTTACGAAAAGGGGTCTATTACCACATGTTCTACAAAGTAGTACAAACAAGTACAAAACCACTACATCACTTCAGTCTTATTTAGAAGAACTATATGGAGCTAATTTCTATATTGATTTAGCCAAAAAGGGTGAGTACCATGTGATCACTCTTTCTCTTGAAATCGCCAATGAAAAGTTTCTAAAGGAATCTGAGCCATTGTTGCAAAAAGGGCTACAATTTTTATCAGAAGTGCTTCTTAAGCCTAATGTGGAAAATGAAATGTTTCATGAAGAAACAGTAGAAAAAGAAAAAAGAAACCAAAAGGTAAGAATTCAAGCAGTGTATGATGACAAAATGCGTTATGCCAATTCAAGATTAGTTGAAGAGATGTGCAAGGGAGAACCGTTTGCTCTACATGCAAATGGGATCTATGATGAGGTTGATTCCATTACAGCTTCTTCTTTATATGAATATTACCAAACATCAATACAAGAGGATCAAATTGATATTTATGTTATTGGTGATGTAAACGAAGGTGAAGTAGATAGCATGTGTGAAGGAATCTTTACATTAAACGAAAGAACACCAAAAAAACTTCAGCATGGTGAAAAATCATCTATTGCAGAAGTGAATGAAGTAATAGAAAAAGAGGATGTAAAGCAAGGAAAACTGAACGTAGGCTATCGTACAAATATCCGCTACGGAGATCCAGAATATTTTGCTTTACAGCTTTTCAACGGAATCTTTGGTGGGTTCTCTCATTCGAAATTATTTATTAATGTTCGTGAGAAAGCAAGCCTTGCTTATTATGCAGCAAGCCGTTTAGAAAGTCACAAAGGTTTGATGATGGTCATGTCAGGAATTGACTTTAAGAACTATGAACAAGCAGTTGGAATTATTAAGGAACAGCTTGAAGCGATGAAAAATGGTGATTTTACTGATGGTGAGATGGACCAAACGAAAGCAGTCATTCATAACCAATTACTTGAAACGATAGATACTGCTAGGGGATTAATTGAGGTTCTATATCACAATGTCGTTTCTGATACTTCTACACCATTAAACGAATGGCTTGAAAAAATTCAAGCAGTTACGAAAGATGACGTGGTTCACGCAGCTCAGAAAGTTGAAACAGATACTATCTATTTTCTTACAGGAATGGAGGAATAACCATGAAGAAAATTTCCTTCGATCAGCTCCAAGAGGAGTTATACTATGAGAAGTTAGCGAATGGATTAGATGTATATATACTCCCGAAAAAAGGATTTAATAAAACGTATGCAACGTTTACAACGAAATATGGATCCATCGATAATCATTTTGTCCCAAAAGGCGAAGAGGAATTAGTGAAAGTACCTGACGGAATCGCACACTTTCTTGAACATAAGCTGTTTGAAAAAGAAGATGGAGATGTCTTTCAACAGTTTAGTCGACAGGGTGCATCAGCAAATGCTTTCACATCGTTTACGAGAACGGCTTATTTATTCTCAAGTACATCGAATGTAGAACAAAACCTTGATACATTAATAAACTTTGTTCAAGAACCTTATTTTACAGACAAAACAGTAGAAAAAGAAAAAGGGATCATTGGTCAAGAGATTACGATGTACGATGATAATCCAGACTGGAGATTATATTTTGGAGTTATTCAAAATATGTATAAGACCCATCCAGTTCGTATTGATATTGCAGGAACCATCAATTCTATTACCCCAATTACAAAGGAAATGCTCTATCAGTGCTACCATACATTTTACCATCCTAGCAACATGCTATTGTTTGTTGTTGGTCCAGTAGATGCAGAAAAGGTAATGGATCAAATTCGCTCAAATCAAGAGCAAAAAGACTATCAGGAAATGCCAGAAATTCAAAGACAGTTCGAGGAAGAAACAGAGAACGTTGCAGAAGAAAAATCTGTTTTAGAAATGAATGTACAGACACCAAAATGCTTAGTCGGTCTTAAAGCGCCGAAAACTACATTAAAAGGTCAGGACATGTTGAAACAAGAGCTTTCAATGAATGTATTTCTTGATATGGTCTTTGGAAAAAGCTCCGAAATGTATTATTCACTGTACCAGGATGGGCTGATTGACGAGTCCTTTCATTATGATTTTACCCAGGAAGAAGGATTTGGTTTTGCAACAATTGGTGGAGATACGGAAAAACCAGATGAGTTAGCACAGCGTATTAAAGATATTTTAATGAATGCTCAAGCAAATCTGTCAGAAGAAGCACTTGAAAGGGCTAAAAAGAAAAAAATCGGTGCTTTTCTTAGAGCGATTAATTCTCCAGAGTATATAGCAAATCAATTCACACGTTATGCATTTAATGAAATGGATTTGTTTAATGTTGTACCGACATTAGAGGAATTAACTTACAGTGATATCATTGAGGTCGCGAATTCCGTTGTCAATGAGGAACGTTTTACTGTGTGTCAGGTTGTTCCAAAAAATAAATAATTTGTATATCGAAAGGACGGCTAAAGAGGGGAACTTTTCTGTTCTGATTTCGATATTTTACTGATATACAAAATGGCATAGGTATTGTCCCTATGCCGTTTTTGTTATTTAAAGGCCTTTATGAGAATTCACTAAAACATGACACAATAAATTTAATTGTTGTACACTTGAATAGGGTAGACAATCAGTATGCTTAATGACTGTTTTAGCTTAATCTTCATTTTTTCTTTAATAAAAGTTGGTTTATTTTACTTTAGGTTTTGGAATGCTTAGTGAAAATCAATCGGACATTTATTCCGTTATTATGGGTAAAAACAATGAATATGTCTTATTGGCGGACATTTATTCCGTTATTTCGTAAATATGTAGGGGAATCATATGGATTCTACGTGAATAGCGGAATAAATGTCCATTAACCCCTTAAAATGTATGTTTTTTGAGTAAATAACGGAACAAATGTCCGCGAAGAAAAAATACGGATTTAGCTAAAGGGATGCAATTGTTGAAGCAGTAGTTTAGGTGTCAAAAACTTCAAAGTCAATAGCTAATGTCAGTTTGCACCCCGTTCTCATAACCACTAACAAAATTTACACCCTAAAACTTTCTTTTTAAGTAATCTGAGGGAGGTCTCTCATGGAGAAATATGCATTAATCACTGGAGCATCAGGGGGCATCGGACAAAGTATAGCGAAAGTATTAGCACAGTCCGGTTGGAATCTCTACCTCCATTACCATCAAAATGATACGAAGATCCACGAGCTTGTTCATGAGCTCAAACAATATCAGGTGACTACCTTTATAATAAAGGCTGATTTATCGAAATCTAATGAGGTAAAGGCATTGGCCTCTCAAATTTTTCAATTAGATGCGCTGATTTATACTAGCGGGATATCTAAATGGGGATTGTTTCAAGATGTGTCGGAATCAGAGATGGATGAATTGTGGAATATCCATGTTAAGAGTCCAATGCTTCTCGTCCAAGAGCTACAATCAAAAATAATGAAAAATGAAGGAAGTATTATTCTAACTAGTTCAATATGGGGTCAAATTGGAGCTGCATGTGAAGTACTATACTCGACAGTTAAAGGGGCACAAAATGTCTTTGTGAAGTCGTTAAGCAAAGAATTGGCACGAAGTCGAGTAAGAGTCAATGCGGTTGCGCCTGGAGCAATTGCAACAAATATGTTGAAAAATTTCACTCAAGAGGATATAGAAGAAATTGCTGATGATATTCCAATGGGCAGATTAGGAAGTGCTGTAGAAGTAGCACATGTTGTAGAGTTTTTATTATCAGAAAAAGCTTCATATATGACTGGGCAAATTGTTGGAGTAAATGGTGGCTGGAACTCTTAGTTCAATTAAAAATTCATCTTTCCAAATGTATATTATCTTGTTAGCGTTACATACTAATATCGTACTTCATTAAAGGAGGTCATCCAAACATGTCTGTACTTGATAATTGGCAAGAGTGGAAAGGCTTTTTAGGAAATCGCTTAGATCATGCACAAAAAGAAGGAATGACAACAGAGGTTATTTCTGATCTTGCATACCAAATTGGTGGGTATTTAGCTACTGAAGTTGAAGCTAAAAATGAACAAGAAAAAGTTCTTGCTGATCTTTGGTCTGTTGCGACTCCTGAAGAGCAACATGCTATTGCAAACATGATGGTTAAGCTAGTAACAAATGATGGAACTGGCAAGTAATACCGAGCTTTGAAAAGATAGAAGTCATTCATGAAACACTGATTGACTAAAGAAAGTAGGGATATCCACTATTGATATCCCTATTTTTTATATTAATCATAAAGGGATTTCAACTCACATACTAATGGCATTACCGATCGATTAAATAATTTTCTTTATATATTTTTGAGTTTTTAGAATGAATGTATTGGATATTAGAGAAAATAATAGAAAATATACATATTTCTGTAGGTTTTCCTTTTCTATTACAATGAAATCCTTTATTATTATAGCTAGATGCAAGATTTTTAAGGGTTTGTGTCGATAAGTGTCTTGACTTTTTACTTGGAGGTAGCCAATGGATCGTAAAGAATGGTATTTAGAATACGAAATTCAAAAGAACCGACCGGGCCTCTTAGGTGATATCTCCTCTTTATTAGGAATGTTATCCATTAATATTGTTACAATAAATGGTGTAGATGAAGGTAGAAGAGGAATGCTCTTGTTAGCAAATAGTGATGAGCAAATTACAAGGCTTGAATCTATTTTACACACAATGGATACAATTAATGTTACGAAGTTAAGAGAGCCAAAATTAAGAGATCGTTTAGCTGTCCGACATGGACGATATATACAACGTGATGCTGATGATAAAAAAACGTTTCGATTTGTTAGAGATGAACTAGGTCTCTTGGTTGATTTCATGGCTGAATTATTTAAACAAGAGGGTCATAAGCTTGTAGGGATTAGAGGCATGCCTCGTGTAGGAAAAACAGAATCAGTTGTAGCCTCAAGCGTTTGCGCTAACAAGAAATGGTTATTTGTTTCGTCAACTCTGTTAAAACAGACGATTAGAAATAAGCTGATCGAGGATGAATATTCCTCTGACAATATTTTTATTATCGATGGTATCGTTTCAACGAGAAGAGCAAATGAGAAGCATTGGCAGCTTGTTAGAGAAATCATGAGATTGTCAGCAGTTAAAGTTATTGAGCATCCTGATGTATTTGTTCAAAATTCAGAATACAAATTGGATGATTTTGATTATATCATTGAATTACGCAATGATTCAGAAGAAGAAATTACATATGATCTTGTCGAAAAAAACGACTTATTCCAGAATTCCGACTTTGGTGGTTTTGATTTTTAATATTGGTAGGTGTTAATTGTTGACGGAACTAGGAGCTCGTTTAAGAGAAGCACGTGAATCAAAAGGATATACGCTAGAAGACATACAACAAATGACGAAAATACAAAAGCGTTATTTAATGGGTATTGAAGAGGGCAATTATGATATGATGCCCGGAAAATTTTATGCTCGTGCCTTTATTAAGCAATATGCAGAAGCCATTGGGTTACAACCTGAGGAGTTATTTGATACGTACAAAAATGATATACCTGCAACAAATAGTGAAGATCTGCCGGAAAAGCTTTCAAGAGTACAAACAAGATCGAATGTACCACAAAGCACATCAAAGGTATTTGACTTCATCCCGAAGCTTTTAGTAGCCTTATTTGTTATCGGTGCGTTACTTGTTGCTTGGTATTTCTTACGTGATCAACTATCAGATGATGGTTCCAATGTTCAAGGTAATAATGAGACTCAAGTAGAAGAAAAAGTAAATGATACTGTAGAAGATACTACAGACTTAATGGGTAATGACACAAACGCTGCAGATGATGGTACTTCAGGTGAGAAAGAAGATGCTAAGGAAAACGATAAAGAATCTTCTGAAAAAACGGAAGAGCCAGTAGAAGAAGAGAAGAAGCAAACGATTACAGCTGCAGGTACATCTGGAATTAAAACAACATATCAGGTTCAAAATGCTGAAGCATTCAAAGTTGAACTGGTCACAACTGGTGACTCATGGATGGAAGTGTACAATTCCAAAAATGATGCACTCTTTATCGGTATGATGACGGACGGGCAAACGGAAGAAATCGATCTTGGTCAAGATTCTCAAGCATACATTATTATTGGTGATTCAACCAAGACTGTTATTAAGGTAAATGGTGAAGAACTAAAGTATGAAATCCCACCAGCAAATGAAGTACGACAAGACTTCATTATCAATTATTCATCCGAACAATAAGGAGGCTGATAGAGAGGAAAGAGAAGTGTATACTTCTCGACTTCTCGTCAGCTTTTTTTTGGAATCTGGATTATTGTAGAATAAAGAGAATCTAGTAGGTCTACAGAAGCTTATGTAGCCAGTTTAGATGTTTGGTTGAGGGTAAAGGGGTATTTAACGATTTTGTCATAAATCCTCTATTACGGTTGTTTAAGCGCATACATGTTTTTCAGTATGTCACATGCTACACTATTTATCAGAATGCTTAATTAATTTTTGTTTAATAAAAAATCTATTTTTACTATTAAATGTTTTGCTTTTATTTGATAGAATTCGTTATGATGATTAAGAACGCAAATGCAGAATAGACTATTGGAGGTCCCAAGGTGAATTTACCTAATAAAATAACAATTTCAAGAATACTATTAATTCCCATCTTTTTAATTTTTATGCTCGTTCCATTTCAGTGGGGAGATATGAACTTTCTTGGAGCAGAATTACCTGTTACCCATTTTGTAGGTGCTCTCATTTTTATCTTTGCTTCAACAACTGATTGGATTGACGGATATATTGCTCGAAAGTACAATCTTGTAACCAATTTAGGGAAATTCTTAGACCCTCTTGCAGATAAACTTTTAGTTTCTGCTGCACTAATTGTCCTTGTTGAGCTCGGACTCGCTCCTTCATGGATTGTCATTATTATCATTAGTCGTGAATTTGCAGTAACTGGTTTAAGACTAATACTTGCAGGTACTGGTGAGGTTGTAGCAGCGAACATGCTAGGCAAAATCAAAACATGGACACAAATTATTGCAATATCAGCACTACTGCTTCATAATACTATCTTTGAACCATTCAACATTCCTTTTGCAACGTTCTCTCTTTGGGTTGCCATGTTCTTTACGGTTTGGTCAGGATGGGATTATTTTGTGAAAAATCGTGAAGTCTTTAAAAATTCTAAGTAATCAATTATTTAAATACTATAGGCTGTTCTGTAAGGATTACTTCCTTTTAGGCAGTCTTTTTGTTTGCTATTTTTTCTGATTTGAGTACGATGAAAGAACACTACTTGATTACTTTAACAATTGCTAGAAAAAATGGAGGAATGAAACTTGAATGCAGAAATCATTGCAGTTGGATCAGAGCTATTACTTGGACAAATTGTCAATACAAATGCACGATTTTTATCCGAGCAGCTTGCTGAGTTAGGTATTAATGTCTACTATCATACCGTTGTAGGTGATAATGCCAATCGTCTATCACAGGCCATTCAGCTTGCTGAATCAAGGGCAGACCTTATTGTTTTCACAGGAGGACTGGGTCCAACGAAAGATGACCTTACAAAAGAAACAATTGCTACTAGTTTACAGAAATCTCTTGTGATGGATACAGAAGCACTAGATTCTATTACTGCTTACTTTCATAAGGTAGGGAGACAAATGACTCCGAACAATGAGAAGCAAGCCTTAATATTAGAAGGTTCTACTTCCTTAAAGAATGAATTTGGTATGGCACCAGGAATGTTTTTAACACAAGACTCTCACCACTATATGCTTCTTCCAGGTCCACCATTTGAAATGGAACCAATGTTTAAAAAGTATGGAAGAGAATCACTTTTAAGAGTTTTGGCTAAAAATGAAATCATTTGTTCACGCGTTTTACGGTTCTTTGGAATTGGGGAAGCACAGCTCGAAACAGAAATTATGGACATCCTTGATCGTCAAACAAATCCTACCATTGCACCTCTAGCCAGCGATGGTGAAGTCACATTAAGAATAACAGCAAAGCACGAGTCAAGAGTTAGAGCAATTAGTATGATTGACGAATTAGAAAAGGAGATTCTCGATATTGCTGGGGATTATTTTTATGGTTATGATGACACCTCTCTTATTCGTGAAGCCATTACGTTGATGACAAAGCACTCTTTAACACTTTCATGTGCAGAAAGCTTAACGGGTGGACTGTTTCAATCAGAGATAGCATCCGTTCCAGGAGCAAGCAATGTTCTTAGTGGGGGTGTTGTGTGTTATAGCAATGAAGTGAAAGAAACAGTATTATCAGTTCCTAAAGAAATACTAGATTCATTTGGAGCTGTTAGTGAACAATGTGCTAGGCAACTAGCAGAAAATGTGCGAAAGCTATGTAACTCTCAAATTGGTATAAGCTTTACCGGTGTTGCAGGCCCGAGCGAACAAGAAGACAAACCTGTTGGGACGGTATGGATTGGATTATCAATCGAGGGTCATTCTACCCAAGCTTTTCCTTTAAAACTAGCAGGAGGTCGCAATGGGAACCGAGTGCGTTCAGTAAAGTATGGTGCTTTTTACTTGTTAAAGGCACTTAAAGAGTTATCCTTTAACTAAAAATATATATTTATTAGTCTTGAAATCATTGTCAGATTCTATACCAATTTTTACTTTTTATAGTCATAATTAGCCCAATTACTGAAATTCTCTATAGAAAATCTCTATTTTGACTGAAAAGCGAATGGTGAAAAAACCGAATGGATGTTCGATTTTTTACTTGTTAAAACGAATAAAAAGGTTTATAGTATATATAGGTGATTAAAGAGGCAAACTAGTAGGTTTGTCTTCTACCGTAATAAAGGAGGAAATACTTGTGAGCGATCGTAAAGCCGCATTAGATATGGCATTAAAACAAATTGAAAAGCAATTCGGAAAAGGCTCTATTATGAAACTTGGAGAGCAAACGGATAGAAATGTTGTAACGGTTCCTAGTGGATCTCTTGCATTGGATGCAGCGCTTGGTATTGGTGGATACCCAAGAGGAAGAATTATTGAAATTTACGGACCAGAATCTTCAGGTAAAACAACAGTAGCTCTACATGCAATTGCAGAAGTACAGAACCAAGGTGGTCAAGCTGCATTTATTGATGCTGAGCATGCACTAGATCCTGTATACGCGCAAAAGCTAGGTGTAAATATTGATGAGTTATTATTATCTCAGCCTGATACAGGTGAGCAAGCACTTGAAATTGCTGAGGCTCTAGTACGTAGTGGAGCAGTAGACATTCTTGTTATTGACTCGGTTGCAGCACTAGTACCTAAAGCGGAGATTGAGGGAGAAATGGGAGATTCCCACGTTGGTCTTCAAGCTCGATTAATGTCACAAGCACTTCGTAAACTATCAGGTGCTATTAATAAGTCAAAAACCATTGCAATCTTTATTAACCAAATTCGTGAAAAAGTTGGAGTTATGTTCGGAAATCCAGAAACTACACCGGGTGGACGTGCATTAAAATTCTATTCTTCTGTACGTTTAGAAGTACGTCGTGCCGAAACGCTTAAACAAGGTAACGATATGGTCGGAAACAAAACAAGGATTAAAGTAGTAAAGAATAAAGTAGCACCTCCATTCCGTACTGCAGAAGTTGATATAATGTATGGAGAAGGAATTTCAAAAGAGGGCGAAATTGTAGATTTAGGTTCAGATCTAGATATCGTTCAAAAAAGTGGTGCATGGTATTCTTATAATGAAGAACGTCTTGGCCAAGGGCGCGAAAACGCGAAAGTATTCCTTAAAGAGAATCCAGAAATTCGTAATGAGATTATGCTAAAAATCCGTGAACATTATGGATTGGATACTGGAGCAAAAGAACTAGATCAAGAAGAGTTCTCTTTACTTGAAGAATAAGTAGCGTAGTTAGAGGCAGCTTTTGGCTGCTTCTTTTATTTATCACGTCTCTTATTTAAGTAAAATACACCAATAAAAATTCCAAGTCATGTATATTCGGATGCAATATTGTACAATATTCAGCAAAAAAGAACATAAAATTGAATGAAATCCATGAGAATTCTAGTATCTACTAGGTGAACCCCTTGACAATGAATTTTCAGAGATTTAAAATTAAGATGTATATTTTACAAATTTTTCGAATGAATATTTGAAACTTATGCATGTATATTGAACATGATGTACAAGCCGACATGTAAAAACATGATGAAAAGTTCATAGCAAGAGGAGGTGACATGATGGAATCCAATTCAATCATCTTCATTTTGCTTGGCCTAATCGTCGGTGTAGTTGTTGGATACTTTATTCGTAGATCCATTGCTGAAGCGAAAATAGCAGGAGCTAGAGGTACTGCAGAGCAGATTTTAGAAGATGCGAAGCGAGATGCAGAAGCTCTTAAGAAGGAAGCGCTTTTAGAAGCAAAGGATGAAAATCATAAGCTTCGTACAGATATTGAAAATGAGCTTCGTGAACGAAGAAATGAATTGCAAAAACAAGAAAATCGTTTAATGCAAAAGGAAGAGAACCTCGATCGAAAAGACGAATCACTAGAAAAGCGTGAGACGTTATTAGAAAAGAAAGAGGATACTCTTAACGAAAGACAACAACATATTGAAGAGATGGAAAGCAAAGTGGACGAGATGGTACGAAAACAGCAATCTGAGCTAGAACGCATCTCGAGCCTGACTCGTGATGAAGCGAAAGCGATCATCCTTGACCGCGTTGAAAACGAGCTTTCCCATGACATTGCGTTGATGGTGAGAGAGCACGAAATGCGTGCGAAGGAAGAAGCAGATAAGAAAGCAAAAGACATTCTTTCTCTTGCGATCCAACGTTGTGCAGCAGAGCATGTAGCTGAAACAACTGTATCTGTTGTAAACCTTCCAAATGATGAGATGAAAGGTCGTATTATTGGACGTGAGGGACGTAACATTCGAACACTTGAAACGTTAACGGGTATTGATTTAATTATTGATGATACTCCAGAAGCGGTTATACTTTCAGGTTTTGACCCAATTCGTCGAGAGACGGCTCGACTTGCATTAGAAAAACTAGTTCAGGACGGACGTATTCACCCTGCTCGAATTGAGGAAATGGTTGACAAATCAAGACGAGAAGTGGATGAACACATCCGAGAAATAGGAGAGCAAACTACATTTGAAGTAGGTGTTCATGGACTCCATCCTGATTTAATTAAAATTTTAGGACGTTTGAAGTTCCGTACAAGTTACGGTCAAAATGTCTTAAAGCACTCGATGGAGGTAGCGTATTTATCTGGTTTACTAGCAGCGGAGCTTGGTGAAGACGAGACATTAGCTCGTCGTGCTGGATTGCTTCATGATCTAGGAAAGGCCATTGACCATGAAGTTGAAGGAAGTCACGTAGAAATTGGTGTTGAATTAGCAACGAAGTATAAGGAACACCCTGTTGTCATTAACAGTATTGCATCACACCATGGTGATACTGAGCCAACATCTATTATTTCGGTTCTTGTTGCTGCAGCAGATGCATTATCTGCAGCACGCCCTGGAGCGCGAAGTGAGACACTTGAAAACTACATTCGAAGACTTGAAAAGCTTGAGGATATCTCAGAATCCTATGAAGGTGTAGAGAAATCATTCGCAATCCAAGCTGGACGTGAAGTTCGAATTATGGTCAAGCCTGAACAAATTGACGATCTTGAAGCACATCGTTTAGCTCGAGATATTCGAAAACGAATCGAAGAAGAGCTAGACTACCCAGGTCACATAAAAGTAACCGTAATACGTGAAACAAGAGCTGTTGAGTACGCAAAGTAAGGATAAATCCTATCCGATATTATAAAAAGACACTAGATGTTAATTCTAGTGTCTTTTTTGTATCTATACTCTATTACTAGAAAGTACGAAGAAATAAGAAGGCTTATGATCTGTTATCACAACGGAGTTGCTTGAAACTTAGGTGTTATGGACTTCTGTGGAGCATTGCAAGCTTAGAAAGGCTATTTTGCCTACATACTGGACGGACCCCCGCATGACCGTATGGAAGATTCACACCACATAGTTGAAGTAGTGTTCATATTTTTAAATAGTATAAAATAAAAATTTAGAATCTTTAGAATAGTAGTTGAATAATCTTCTATTAGAGTATATGATAAAAATGTAAACTACATACCAACCGGTTAGTAAGTTTCGGAGGAGGGATAACAATGAATTTTTCCTATTCAGAAAAAGTGCAAGCACTTCAAGAGAAGCTCTCAGCCTTTATGGAAGAGCATGTCTATCCAAATGAAAAACGATATGAACAACAATTAAATGAACAAAAAAACCGATGGTCAGATGTTCCTGAAATTGTAGAACAACTTAAGCAAAAGGCAAAGGATGAAGGACTATGGAATTTATTTCTTCCAGATAGCGAGTTAGGCGCTGGTCTAACGAATCTTGAATATGCCCCTTTATGTGAACTTATGGGGAAAAGTCTAATTGGTCCTGAAGTCTTCAATTGTAATGCACCCGATACAGGAAATATGGAAGTGCTGGTACGATACGGAACGGAACAGCATAAGGAAGAATGGTTGAAGCCGTTATTAAATGGCGACATTCGATCTTGCTTTTCTATGACAGAGCCTGATGTAGCCTCAGCTGATGCAACGAACGTTCAAGCAAGCATTGTACGTGATGGTGATGAATACGTTATTAATGGTAGAAAGTGGTGGTCGTCTGGTGCTGGAGACCCACGCTGTGAAATCGCGATTGTTATGGGAAAAACTAATCCAGATGCACCAAAACACGAACAACAGTCAATGATTCTTGTTCCACTAAAAACTCCAGGAGTTACGATTGAACGAATGCTACCTGTATTTGGCTTTGACCATGCTCCCCATGGACATGCTGAGATTACTTTTGACAATGTTCGAGTTCCCGCTTCAAATATCCTATTGGGTGAAGGAAAAGGCTTTGCGATCGCGCAAGGAAGGCTAGGACCTGGTCGAATTCATCATTGTATGAGGTTAATCGGTGCAGCAGAGCGTGCACTTGAAGAATTATGTAAGCGCGTACAAAACCGAGTGGCCTTTGGAAAACCGTTAGCAAGTCAAGGTGTCATTCAAGAGTGGATTGCTGATTCACGAATTGAAATTGAACAAGCAAGACTTCTAACTTTGAAAGCAGCTTACATGATGGATACGGTTGGAAACAAAGTAGCGAAGAAAGAAATTGCGATGATTAAAGTGGTGGCACCGAATATGGCACTACGAGTTATTGATCGTGCTATTCAAGCATTTGGTGCAGCTGGTGTAAGTAATGACGTTCCACTGGCAGCACAGTGGGCAAATGCACGTACATTACGTATTGCAGATGGACCAGATGAAGTACACCGAGCACAAATAGCAAAACTAGAGTTACGAGAATATAGTCAAAAATAACAAGTAAAGGTTGAGGTGAAGAACATGCATGTATTAGAGCTATTTAGTTTAAAAGGGAAAACAGCAATCGTTACAGGTGGTGGTAGAGGCTTAGGTGCACAAATTGCGCAAGGCTTTGCAGAAGCTGGTGCAAACCTTGTCTTATGTTCACGTAAAGTTGAAAACTGTGAGGAAGTAGCCGCTCATTTAAAGAAAGAATGCGGTGTAGAAGTACTAGCTTTATCTTGTGATATTACAAACCGAGAAGAGATTGATAGAGTAGTAGAACAGACGCTCGAACGATTTGGCTCGATTGATATTCTTGTGAATAATAGTGGAGCTACATGGGGAGCACCAGCTGTAGATATGCCTTTAGAAGCATGGCAAAAAGTATTAAATGTAAACGTAACAGGTACATTTTTATTTAGTCAGGCTGTTGGAAGACAGATGCTTGAACAGAAGAGTGGAAAAATCATTAATATTTCCTCTGTTGCTAGTTTAGGAGGAACCGATCCTGCTGTAATGGATACCATTGGCTACAACACAAGCAAAGGTGCGATTAATACGTTCACGAAAGACCTAGCTGTTAAATGGGGGCCAAGTAATATCCAAGTAAATGCCATTGCACCTGGATTTTTCCCAACAAAAATGTCAAAGGTGTTAATTGAACATGGTAAGGACCATTTCCTAAGAGGTACCCCGTTAAAACGATTTGGTTCAGACACAGACCTTAAAGGAGTCGCTTTGTTCTTAGCATCAAAAGCATCCGATTATATTACTGGTGACATTGTGATTGTTGATGGTGGTTCACACGCAATGTAATCATATATAAGAAAATTTTAAGGAGGAACATAATGATGGAAAATAAGAAAAATTGGTTTGCAACGTATCCTGAAGGGTATTCACATGACCTTGACATTCCGGATATTCCTCTACATCAATTATTGAAGGATTCAGCTCAGAACTATCCAGGGAATCGTGCTACAACATTTTACACGCACACACTAACGTACCAAGAGCTTTATCATACTTCATTGGCTTTTGCGGCAGCACTTCAAGAAAAGGGGATTCAAAAGGGCGACCGTGTTGCCATTATGCTTCCGAACTGTCCTCAATACGTCATTGCATATTATGGAATTTTAGCTGCTGGTGGAATTGTCACCCAGATCAACCCGATGCTTGTTGAGCGAGAGCTTCAACATATATTAGTAGATTCAGGTGCTTCAGCGATTGTCTCGTTAGATGCCCTGTATCCAAAAGTAAAATCAGTACAGCAAGAAACAAACATACAAACAGTCATCACAGTTAGTCTCCAAGAAGAGTTCTCCCCAGAAGGTAATGATATCGGCTTCAAACCATTATTGGCTTCACTTACAACATCGTATACTCCAGTAGACATTGAACCAGAACATGATATTGCGGTTTTACAATACACAGGTGGAACAACAGGACGTTCGAAAGGTGCTATGCTGACACATCGAAACCTAGTAAGCAATGTTGTTCAATTAAATGAGTTTTATAAAAATGATATAGATCCTGGTAAAGAGAGCTATCTAACGGTCATCCCACTCTTTCACGTTTTTGGTATGACAGCTTGTATGAACCTGGCATTATCTACAGGTAACAATATGATCTTATTGCCGCGCTTTGAATTAGAGGAAGTGCTTGAAACGATTAAAAGGGAAAAACCAACATGCTTTCCTGGAGTTCCAACGATGTATGTTGGCATTACGAATCATCCGAAAGCAGAGAGCTATGGAATTGATAGTATCCGCATTTGTAATAGTGGAAGTGCACCGATGCCACTTGGTGTTATGAATGAATTTGAACAGAAAACAGGTGCGAAGATTCTAGAAGGCTATGGTCTTTCAGAGGCATCACCTGTTACACACTGTAATCCTGCCTTTGGTGAACGAAAAGCAGGTACAATTGGAATTGGAATTCCTGGAACGCAATATAAAGTCGTTGATGTTGCAACAGGAAC
Source organism: Rossellomorea marisflavi (assembly GCA_003667865.1). Lineage (GTDB taxonomy): Bacteria > Bacillota > Bacilli > Bacillales > Bacillaceae_B > Rossellomorea > Rossellomorea marisflavi_C. The sequence continues at coordinate 3,101,711 of CP033051.1, forward strand.
AGAAGAAGTTGCAGCTAATGAGTTAGGGGAATTAATACTTTCAGGACCTCAAGTGATGAAGGGATATTGGAATAATCTCGATGAAACCGCTAACGCTCTTCGTGACGGCTGGTTATTCACAGGAGATATTGCGAAAGTAGATGAGGATGGATATGTGTCTATTGTGGATCGAAAGAAAGACATGATTATCGCTAGTGGCTTTAATATTTATCCTCGTGATGTAGAAGAAGTTTTATATGAGCATCTTGCTGTCCAAGAATCTGTTGTAATTGGGGTACCTGATCCATATAGAGGTGAAACAGTAAAAGCTTTTATTGTTAAAAAGCAGGGGCAAGAGGTAACGGAAGAAGAGATTATTGAGTTTAGTAAAGAGAGACTTTCTGCTTATAAGGTGCCTAAAATCATTGAATTCCGTGATGAGCTACCGAAAACAAATGTTGGAAAGATTCTGAGAAGAGCATTGCGAGAAGAGATTAAGAAGTAATCAAAGAAGATGCTCTTGTTACTATGATATAATTTTTCCATATTAAAGAACAGTGAGGGACTAGAGACAAATGAAGGAACATATCATAGAAACTAGCATCCGCCTTTTTGGCGAAAAGGGATTTAAAGAAACGAGTATCCAAGACTTAATGGATGAATTAGAGGTTACGAAAGGAACATTTTACTATTATTTTAAAAGTAAAGAGCAGCTTTTAAAGGACATTCACCTCCAATATATTGACCGATTAATTAAACATCAGGAAATGATTATTGGAGACGAAAGTCTTTCAAGTACTGAAAAAATCCATCAAATGATCTTAAGCTTAATTACGGATATTAAAGAGCATGGTTTAAGAGCAAAAGTTTTTTTTCGAGAAATGAGACATCTTCATGGTAAAAATTTTTCAGTTGTCGTCAAGAAACGCGATCAATTTCGAAAGAACATTGAGAACGTTATTGAAGATGGTATGAGTAATGGAGAGTTTCGAAAAGACCTACCAGCAGATATTGTGGCATTTGGAATCCTTGGGATGGCAAACTGGAGCTATTTTTGGTTTGACCCCGAGGGAGAGGTCTCAGACGAACAAGTTTCAAGAATTTTTCATGCATTATTATCTACAGGCTTAGTCCCTCAATCATAAAAAAATAGTGGCCTCTTGAACAGAGGCCAAATCCTTTAATTGAGTTGGCTATTAGGATAAAGCAATACGTAAGGATTAGAATCAACAATAACATACTATCCGGTTAGTAGGGAGGAAATAAAATGGGTTTTGAACAGGTTCAACATATTACGGTCATTGGAGCAGGGCAAATGGGCCATCAAATTGCGATGTTAAGCGCAATTGGTGGTTATGAAACTGTGATTCAGGATATTTCTGAGGAATCACTTCAAAAAGCGGAAATGAAACTAAGAGGAATCATGTCTAAGTGGGAAGAAAAAGGAAAGCTTTCAAAAGAAGCGATTGAAGCAGCATTCGGAAGATTATCGTTTACGACAAGTCTAGAGGAAGCTGTTAAGGAAACCGACTTTGTAATTGAAGCAGTTGTCGAAAAGTTAGATATTAAGCGTGACATCTTTAAGAAGTTAGATGAGCTAACACAGCCTCATGTCATATTAGCATCTAACAGCTCCACGATTGTGAACTCATTAATCGCTGAGGTAACCAATCGACCTGACAAGGTGGTCAATATGCACTTCTTTTTCCCGCCACTTGTCATGGATTGCGTAGAGGTTGTAAAGAGCGAGAATACTAGTGATGAAACAGCTGAAATCACGATGAAGGTTAGTGAAAAGTTAAACCGAACGGCTGTTTTACTAGAAAAAGAGATTTCTGGTTTCATTGCAAATCGTATTCTTGGGGCATTGCAAAGAGAAGCGATGTATCTGTACGAAAATGGTTATGCTAGTTTCGAAGATATCGATATTATCTGTCGTAAGGCATTAAAGCACCCAATCGGACCTTTTGAATTAATGGATCTTTCAGGTATTGATGTTGGTTATTTTGTGATGCAACAACGATATAAAGAAACAGGGGACCCGTATGATAAGCCACCACGCTTTATTGAGGAAAAGGTGGAAAAAGGGGAGCTTGGTCGTAAAACAGGAAAAGGCTTTTACACATACGAAAAAGAAGGAGTGAAGGGATAATGTCATCACTTATTTCGGTAGAAAGACGCGGTCGTTCGGCGATCGTAACCATTGATAATCCACCGCTTAATGTCATGAGTGCTTCGGTGCTAAATGGTCTAGTAGAAGCTTATAAAGAGCTGGAAAACGATCAAGACATTTCGACGGTCATCTTAACAGGTGCTGGTGAACGTGCCTTTATGGCAGGTGCTGATATAAAGGAATTTCCTACCTTACTTGGTGGAGAAGGACTTAAAGAAGTTTTTCTTGAAAGCCATCGAAAACTTTCCTATTTAGAGCGTTACTCAAAGCCGACCATTGCTGTATTAAACGGTTTAACACTAGGTGGTGGGTGTGAGCTTGCCTTAACAGCGGATATGCGCGTTTCAGAGGAGCATAGCAAAATTGGATTACCAGAAATTAAGCTTGGGATTTTCCCAGGCGGCGGTGGTACGCAGCGACTACCTCGACTGATCGGTGCTCCGAAGGCAAAGGCGCTTATGTTTAGTGGGGAACCAATTGATGCAAACCGTGCATTAGAGATTGGTTTAGTCGATTATGTTGCGCCAACAGGTGAAGGTGTTGAGTTTGCGCTGCAAATAGCAGAAAAATTTAACCAACAATCACTTGTTGCTCTTGGTCTCATTAAAAAAGCTGTAAACGAAGGTAGTGAAGGTACCTTAGAAGAAGGCTTAGAATTAGAGGCGCAATTTTTTGAAGAAGTATTTCAAGCAGCGGATAGTAAAGAAGGTGTGCAAGCATTTCTAGAAAAACGAGCACCAGCCTTTACTCATCGATAAGGAGGGGCTTACATGATGCACGAAACCTTTGTTAGAACAAGATTTTGTGAAACCGATGCATTAGGTCATATCAACAATACGAGTTATTTCATTTATCTAGAGGAAGCTCGAATTGAGTTTTTTGATTTATTAGGTGCGAACATGGAAACACAAAGATGGCAATTTATTTTAGCATCGACGAAATGTGATTTTATGGCGCAAGGATATTTCAAACAAAACTTAGTCATTCAAACATGGGTTTCTAGAGTTGGAACAAAAAGCTTTACATTAAATCATAAAATTAAAGATACACAGACTGGAAAGGTAATTGCTTTAGGGGAAGCAATTGTTGTGTACTTTAACTTTGATACACAACAAAGTGAACCGGTGCCTACGGAATTAAAAGAGCAGCTACTAGAATATCATGGAGCACAAGCAGAATAAACGAGAGGAGGCTAAAGAGATGTCACAACTGATTCCAGTTCGTAAGGGAGAAGAGCTCGATACAGAGAAACTAGTCTCCTATTTACGAGAACATGTGCCTTCACTTCCAGATGGGGAAATCCATGTACAACAATTTGGAGCGGGTGCATCCAATCTTACGTATGCGATCTCAATCGGAGAATGGGAGGCTGTTTTGAGAAGACCACCTTTTGGTCCTGTTGCACCGAAAGCACATGATATGAATCGTGAGTATCAAATTCTATCTGTGTTAAATAAAAATCTACCCATTGCCCCAAAGCCTTACTTATATTGTGAGGATGAAGCTGTTATAGGGAAGCCATTTTTCATTATGGAGCGAAAACATGGAGTTTTCGTGAACACATCTTTTCCTGAACATATTGATGTGACACCAAAGATTCGTAGAAAAATCTCAGAAAAAATGGTCGATACATTAGTAGCACTTCATGAGATTCCTTATAAAAACACGATCCTTGAAACGATAAGTAAACCGGATGGATTTATAGAGCGTCAGGTACATGGGTGGATTTCTAGATATGAGCGTGCCAAAACATCAGAAATTAAAGAAGTAGAACTGTTGAAAGAATGGATGGTATCACATATTCCATCTTCACCAGAGCCAACGGTCATTCATTATGATTTTAAGCTCAATAACGCATTATTCTCAGAGGACTTATCCGAGCTTGTTGGATTATTTGATTGGGAAATGTCGACAGTTGGAGATCCGCTCGCTGATTTAGGTGCTGCGATGAGCTATTGGGTACAATCCGATGACCCACCATTCGTACAAGGTGGATTTGGCAAACCATCTGTTACCATTCAAGACGGGTTCTATTCTCGTAAAGAATTTGTAGAGGCATATGCGAGAAAGAGTGGTCGCGATGTAACCAACTTTAATTTTTATTTAACATTTGCTTATTTTAAGCTGGCGGTCATTTGTCAGCAAATCTACTATCGTTATCATATGGGGCAAACAAAGGATGAACGTTTCTCACAATTAGATAAATTTGTGCAGACACTTATCCAACACTCCTTGCACACTGCTCATTCGAAGGACTTTAGGTAACGATATGACGACTCGTATACATGCGATTTTAACGAAAGAGGAATTGGATGAGTCTCAGCTGAACGGAAAAGTTGTCGTTGTGTTTGATATTTTGCTAGCTACTTCAACGATTACAGCGATCTTACACGCAGGTGCCAAACGGGTTATACCTGTGAAAAATAAGGAAGAAGCATTACAAGTGTATGAGACAGATGTTCAAGATGGAGTACTAGTAGGGGAATATGAAGGGAAAACGATTGAAGGTTTTCTTGAACCAAACCCTACGAAACTTATAAATAAAGTAAAGAATAAGACCGTTATTCTTTCAACAACGAACGGTACAGTAGCTCTTGTGAAATCAAAGGCTAGTAAGAGAACCTATGCAGCCTCTTTATTAAATAGTGAAGCGGTTGCTGAGGATATCGCGGCTCTTTATCATGACGAAACGATTATACTTGTTTGTTCTGGTTCATCTGGAAGGTTTTGTATGGAGGATTTTTATGGTGTTGGATACTTTATTTCTTGCTTACAGAACTCCTTGACCGTTGACCTAACGGATTCAGCAAGAGCAGCTCACTTATTCTATCAATCATATTCAGAAGATTCGTATCATGTCCTCTCTCAAACGAGAGTTGGTCAGTTCTTAATTCGGTATGGGTTTGAAGAGGAGCTCCACTACATATCAAGGTTGAGTTCTATGAATAGTGTACCGATTTTTACAAACGATTCTGTCGTCTTAAAGGAGGATTCACATGTCCGAAACAGTACTAAAAACTAGAGGGGGACAATTTTTACTACAAGATACAGATGTTCAGTCTGTGTTTACCCCAGAGGATCTAACAGATGAACATAAAATGATTGCCAAAACAGCCCTGCAGTTTGTTGAAAAGGAAGTTGAGCCCCATCGAGAGGAAATTGAGAAACAGGATTTTGATCTTGTTGTTCGTCTATTAAGAAAAGCTGGCGATTTAGGATTATTAGCTCATAGTGTACCCGCTCAATATGATGGACTTGGTCTCGATAAAATTAGTAAGGGACTTGTAGGAGAAATTGTTGGAAGAACAAGTGGGTATGGTGTTGCCCACTCCAACCATACATGTATTGCCACACTCCCTATCACGTATTTTGGTACACAGAAACAAAAGACAAAATATTTACCGAAGCTAGCAAGCGGTGAGTACATTGGTGCGTATTGTTTAACAGAACCAGAGGCAGGATCCGACGCTTTATCTGCTCGCACAACAGCTGTACTGAACAAGGAAGGAACGCATTATATTTTAAATGGAACAAAAATTTATATTACAAATGCTATTTTTTCTGACACGTTTATTGTTTATGCAAAGGTAGATGGAGAGAAATTTACAGCATTTATTGTTGAAAAAGATTATCCGGGCTTATCTCTAGGACCTGAAGAGAAGAAAATGGGGATAAAGGGTTCTTCTACACGTTCCGTCATTATGGAGGACTGCCTTGTACCTGTTGAGAATGTACTTGGGGAGATTGGAAAAGGTCACCTGATTGCATTAAATGTTCTGAATCTTGGGAGATTTAATCTCGGTTCTGCCTGTATGGGTGGAGCAAAGTATGGGATTGAAACAGCCATTTTATTTACAAAAGAACGGAAGCAATTCAGAAAAGCGATTGCAGACTTTGCTGCAACAAAAGAAAAGCTAGCAAAAATGGCGGCACGTGTATATGCTGCAGAATCGATACAATATCGCACAGCTGGCTTGTTAGAGGAAGCTCTTGGTGGACTTTATGAAAGTGAGGACCACAGTCTGATTGCATCTCGCTTAGCTGAGTTTGCGATGGAATGTTCGATCTGTAAGGTGTATGGCTCCGAAACATTAGATGAAATTGCTGATGAAGCCCTTCAGCTGCATGGCGGTGCAGGCTTTATTCAGGAGTATGGAGTCGAGCAGATGTATCGTGATTCTCGTATTAACCGTATTTTTGAAGGAACAAATGAAATTAACCGTTTATTACTGCCAACGCAATTGCTAAGAAAAGCAGGTAAAGGAGAAGTAGACTTACAATTACTTGTTGAAAGAGCTTATCATCAGCTACAAGCTTCACTACAAACCAACGAGGATCAACTTGAACCTTTAGACCGTATTCAAAAAGCAATTACCATCATTCGAAATGTATTTTTAACATTGCTCGGTAGTGCCTTTAAGAAGTTTGGCATGGGAATTGGTGAAGAACAGGAAACGTTAATGAAGCTTTCCAACATTGCTATCGGGTTGTTTGCGATTGAATCTGCTACCCTTCGGACAATGAAAGCTGAGGGCTCTAAAGAGTCTGCTTTAAAACTACAATTAACAGAAACGATTCTGGAAGAAACCCTTTCAGATTTCTATAAAAATGCAAAAGAACTCATTTCAAGCATCTATGCAGGAGAAGAGCGAAAACAGTTTTCAAGCTTTCTATCAAAGCTTCTTCTTCCGCTAGAAGGAGAAGGTGGTTTTGCTCGAAATCGTCAAATTGCTGAGGTTCTATTAGAAGCAGAAAAGTATAGCTGTTAAAGGAGAGAAGGACATGGACAAAGTTGTCGTTATTACTGGGGCTGGAAGTGGGATCGGAAAAGCGACTGCACATCGTTTTTGTTCAGATGGAGCAACGGTAATCCTTGTAGGGAGAACACTGGAGAAACTTCAAGCAGTAGAGGACGAAATTCATGAAGCAAGCTGTGGCAAAGCCTATGCTTTTCAAGCTGATGTAACCAATGAAGGGGATGTTAAAAAGCTTGCAGAGTTTATCGAAGTTGAGTTTGGTAGATTAGATGTGTTGATAAATAATGCAGGTGGATCAATACATGCAAAGATTTTTGAAACGACACTAGAGCAGTGGGAAGGTGTTCAAAAAGTCAATCTGACAAGTGTATTCCTAGTATCAAAACATCTCTCTCCAATCATGATGGCAGGTGACACGAGCAAGGATCGTGCGATTGTGAATGTAGCTTCACTTTCTGGACATAAACCAGGTGCTCATATTCCACATTATAGCTCTGCAAAAGCAGGACTCATAAACTTTACACAGGCACTATCATTAGAGCTAGCCCCTTATGGAATACGCGTGAATTCTGTGTCACCGGGATTCGTTGAAACTCCTCTTACTGAGGAAGGGCTACAAAACGAACGATTTCAAAAGGCAATCGAACGAAACACAGCCTTGAAACGTGTAGGAAGACCCGAAGAAATTGCAAATGTTATCCACTTTGCAGGTACAGACCAAGCATCCTATATGACAGGTAGTGACTTGTTGGTAGATGGTGGATGGTTAGTTGTTTAATAAAAAGGAGGAAATAACATGGCCGATTTACTAGTTGAAAAGAAGGGTAGTATCCTATTACTTACATTAAACCGTCCAGAAGCCCTCAATGCATTCAGTGCAGATATGATTTCCGGGTTAACAGAAGAAATTCAAAAAGCAGGAAAGGATGATTCCGTCAACTGCATCGTGCTTTCAGGAGCAGGCCGTGCCTTTTCTGCAGGTGGCGATGTCAAAACAATGGGTGTTGCCTCAGGAGCTCAAGTGTATGAGCATATTGGGCGCTTAAACGAATGTATCGTAGCAATTCAAAATGTTGAAAAGCCTGTGGTGTCTGTTGTTCATGGATTTGTTGCCGGAGCGGGCTTTAACCTAGCTCTTGCATGTGATTTCATTCTAGCTGCTGAAGAAACGGCATTCGTACTAAGTTTTTCAAAGGTCGGCTTAATCTCTGATGGTGGTGGTTTATATTTCCTACCAAGACTACTTGGCATGCAAAAAGCGAAAGAGCTACTATTTTTAGCAGATCCAATAAAGGTTGAGGAAGCAGAAAGGCTAGGAATTGTGAACCGAACCGTTCCATTAGAGCAGCTACAGGATGAAGCCATTAGCTTTGCTATGAGACTTGCTCAAGGTCCAACGAAAAGCTATGCAAGCATGAAAAAGATTCTCCATGAAAGTGTCAATAAGAGCTTAGAGGATGTTCTCGAGCTAGAACGTCTAACACAAACTTTAATGATCGAAACACACGATCATCAGGAAGGCATTTCAGCATTTAAAGAAAAGAGACAGCCAGTCTTTAAAGGGAAATAGGAGGAGAGTATATGAAAGCCATTCAAGTAACAGAATATGGTGGTCCTGAAGTATTAAAGTTAGTCGATATCGAGGTTCCTAAACCTGAAGGAAAAAAAGTACTAATTAAAATTGAAGCAATTGGAGTTAACTATGCCGATACAGCACGTCGTGAAAATCAGTATGTTATTCCAACACCACTTCCGTTTATTCCAGGTGCTGAGGTTGCTGGAGAAGTCGTGGCGCTCGGTGATGAAGTAAAAGGTATTGAGGTCGGAACGAAAGTGGTAACCTTGATTTCGTCTACTGGATACGCAGAGTATGCACTAGCAGATTCACGTGGATTAATTCCAATCCCCGATGGAGTCGATGCAAAAGAAGCGGTAGCACTTCCGCTGCAAGGATTAACAGCTTATCATATTATAAAATCAATGGGACGTCTTGAAAAAGGTGAAACGGTTTTAGTTCATGCTGCTGCAGGAGGCGTTGGGACTCTTGCTGTACAATTAGCAAACCTTTTTGGAGCAGGTAAGGTAATTGGGACAGCTAGCACGGAAGAAAAGCGTCAAATGGCAACAGAGCTTGGAGCTCATCATACGGTTGATTATACAAAAGAAGGCTGGGAGCAAGAGGTTCTTGACCTAACAGATGGTAAAGGGGCAGATGTTATCTTAGAAATGGCCGGCGGAGAGGTTTTTAAGAAATCTTTCAAATGTTTAGCTCCTTTTGGACGAATGGTTGTGTACGGAGCAGCTAGTGGTGAGAGAACATCCTTCTATCCATCCTATCTAATGGGACGAAATCAATCCGTTATTGGCTTTTTCCTACCACAAATGATGGCAAAAAGAGAGCTTTATCAGCAAAGCTTAGTGGAGTTGCTAGGCTTTTTAGGAAAAGGACAGTTAAAGCTTACGATTGGCGGTACGTATCGTCTTGAGGAAGCAGCGCATGTACATGAAATTTTACAGGGGCGTAAAACAGCAGGAAAATTAGTGTTAGTACCATAAAGATGAGCTAGGTCGTTAAATCGACCTAGCTTTTTCTTTTCTCATAAAATTTCATATTTCCGTAAATAGTAGTAACAAAGGATTTCTTTGGTAAAGCAATTTAACGACAAACAACTAGATTTTATTAGGGAGATTTTATGAAGAAGTTTGTAAAGCCAAAACTGTTAAAGCAAAAGAATGAAGAAGAAATAGAGGAAGATGAAATACAAGAGCCTGTCTATTTTGATTTAGAGAAGAACATTGAAGTATTAAAAAAGCAATTCGATAAGTGTACAGACATTAAATTCAGAGCACTACAAGTAGGAGAAAGTAAGGCGTATATCATTTTTGTTGATGGTTTAATTGATACGAATAGCATTGAACTTAACGGGTTACAGCAGTTGTTATCTACAATTCGTAAAGAAGATCTAACTGCTGATTATTTAGAACAAAAGGTTGTTTCCGTTAACCAGGTTCTTGAGTCAAATGAGTTAGGTACTATTGTAAAAGAAATATTAGCAGGAAGCTCTGTTCTTTTAGTCGATCATTTAGACAAAGCGTTAGTATTGGATGCAAAAGGTGGTACGGGTCGAAGTGTGTCGGAACCTGATACAGAATCGGTTATTCGAGGACCACGAGAAGGTTTTGTAGAAAATCTTTCTGTGAATACGTCATTAGTGCGTCGAAAAATACAATCAAGTAATTTAAAGCTTATAACCAGAGAAGTTGGAACACAAACCAATACCTCACTTGCAATAATGTACATGGATAATCTAGCATCACCAGAATTAGTTCAAGAAGTATTGAGAAGAATTGAGAGAATTAAAATTGATGGTGTCTTAGAAAGTGGATATATTGAAGAGCTAATTGAAGATAATCCAAGAAGCTTTTTTCCACAAATCCAAAATACGGAAAGGCCAGATACCGTTGCTGCAAATTTATTAGAGGGCAGGGTGGCCATCATCGTAAATGGCTCTCCATTTGCTCTTATTTTGCCTACGAGCTTTTGGCAATTTATTCAGGCGAGCGAGGATTACTATCAGCGCTATCACATATCCATTTTTCTAAGGTTTTTACGAGTGATTTTACTTTTTCTAGCACTTTTATTACCTGCATTCTATGTTGCTGTGACAACATTTCATCAGGACATGATTCCAACCAATTTGTTATTTAGTATAGCGGCAAGTAGGGAGGCAATCCCTTTTCCGGCTTTTGTTGAAGCACTCATAATGGAAATCTCGTTTGAGGCATTACGTGAGGCCGGTTTAAGGTTACCAAAAGTAATCGGACAAGCTGTCAGTATTTTAGGTGCACTAGTTATTGGTCAAGCTGCAGTAGAAGCTGGAATAGTGTCAGCACCCATGGTAATTGTCGTGTCCTTAACGGGAATTGCATCCTTTACAATCCCAAGATTTAATATGGCGATATCAATTCGTTTGTTACGCTTTCCAATGATGGCATTAGCAGGTGCGTTCGGACTGTTCGGAATTGTAATTGGTTCAATATTACTTCTAACTCACCTTTGTAGACTACGTTCTTTTGGAGTACCGTATTTCTCACCTCTAGGACCTTTAAAATGGAGTGAACTTAAAGATGTATTTATTCGTGTTCCATGGTGGGATATGGATCAAAGACCAACGGAATTCACCAAAAAAGATATTGTTAGGGAATCGGGGGACCTTAAGCCGTCCCCTAAACAGTAAACCTGAGAAAAGGGGGATTGAATACTTTGACCAGAGTTAAATTGTTATTCATAGTATTTTTCTCCCAGGTCATGTTATCAGGGTGCTGGGATCGAACAGAAGTGAATGATTTAGCTTATGTCATTTCGACTGGGTTTGATAAAGTAGAAGACAATGAATTTCGGATATCAGTGCAGGTCCCCTTACCAGGATCAATGGGAGGACAAGGTTCCTCTGGAGGCGGAGGGGGAACTGGTGGGAGTGGACCTTATTATGTAGATTCTGGTGTTGGAAGAAACGTCAGAGAAAGCAATGATGATCTTCAAAAAAGAATGTCTCGACAACTCTATTTTTCTCATAGAAGGATCATTATCTTTGGTGAAGAATTAGCACGTGGTGGTTTTAAAAAATCTCTTGATGTAGTACTAGAGCAAACAGAGTCTAGGCTCTCCACCTATGTATTATTAACAGATGGTGAAGCAATTGAAATATTAAATGCTACTCCACATTTAGAACAATTACCTTCTGAGGCTGCGCGTGAAATCGCAAAATCCAGTGTGGGTATTACAGTGAAAGATGTTCTTGAGGATATAGCAAAGCCAGGTAAGGATCCAGTTATTCCGAAAATTGAGAAAACATTAACACAAAATGGTGATTCTGAGGATAAAAAAGAAGAGCTTAAAATCAATGGATTTGGTGTTTTGAAGGGTGAAAAGCTAGCGTTTTTTACCACGAAGCAAGAAGCTATTGGTGTTATGTGGCTATTAGAGGAATTTAAAGGAGCAAACTACACATTTTCTGTAGGGGAAAAGAATGAATTAAATGTTAAAATACACAAAAATAAGGTGAATCCAACCTTTAAGGTTAAAAATGGACAGCCATCCTTTACGCTTAACATCAGTATTGCATCAACAATGATGCAAAACGAACCAAACCTGAAATTAAGTGAAAAAAAGAACTATCAACAAGTGAAAAAACAATTCGAAAATCAAGTGAAAGATGAAGTAATGGCAATTTTGCAGCATTCTATGAAGGAAGGTATCGATCTCTACGGTTTAGGTTTTGAACTTTACTTAAAAGAGAATAAACAGTGGGAAGAAAAATGGGCACAAAATTGGGAGGAAATCTTACCTGAACTTACTGTTGACGTAAAAGTGGATGCTGAAATTACTAGAACGATTAATTCCGGAATTAATGTAAAGGAATGATAGACATGGTTGGATCAATCGTTACAATTTCTGTAATTCTTGTCTTTTTAATTGTGAAACATGAAAAAATTACAAAACAGAAGAAATATGAGAAATTAACTGTCTATACGCTATCTGCTGTTACTGCAGGCTCTTCTCTTTTATACTGGTTGCCCTATTCCTTAAGTGCACCTATTATATATTTAAATAAAATCATTGGGTCAATTTCAGAATGGGTGGTTGGATGAAATATAAAATTTCTATATTTCAATTTGCCATGATTATCGGTAATTTTCTTATTACCGCTTCCTTAATTACTCTTCCACAAATCTTGACTCAGATCTCGGAACAGAATGCTTGGCTCATACCTTTAGTAACCTATCCAGTCTTTCTCTTACTTGTACTTGCTTTTGCAAAAAAGACTTACACAATTGACCGACAATCTAAAAGCTATAAGCTATTTAAAAGTACTGTTGGAATCTTACTAGTAACTATATATATACGAGATCTAAGAGCCTTTATCGACTATATTTCATCATATTTATTGCCTACGACACCTACTGAGGTTATTGCCATAGTTCTTTCACTAACACTGTTGTATATTTGTTTATCCGGAATTGAAGTGATTGCACGGATAACAGAGATTCAATTTATTATTTTAGCGGTACTTATTTTATCCTTACCTCTTATGTTATTAAATGAGATAGATTTATCAAACATATACCCTATAATGGGTCTTGATGAGGTGAAGGATCTAGGAAAGTCTTCTTTCTTTTTCTTCCCTTGGATGGGAGAAGCGGTAATTGCCCTATACATTGTCTCTTATGTAACCTATGAAAAAGGACTTAGACGAGCTGTTTTATTGGGAATCAGCCTAGGATTTTTCTTGTTATTTATATTAATCACAACAAGCATTGCGGTTTTAGGAGATAATACCGTCGCAAGGGCCACATACCCAAATATTATCATGATCCAACAAATTAATATCACTGATTTCTTAGATCGTCTTGATTTAATCATCGTTACGTTATGGATGCCGACTTTGTTAAGTAAGCTAGCGCTTACCTTATATGGAATTCATAAAACACTCTTTCATTTAAAAGGAGAAGGAGCCAATCTGCTCATGACACCATTAAGCTTACTGCTAGCTGTACTAGCTGTAGTTTTATTTAAAAGTAACACGTTACATCTTGAATTCACCTATTTTACATGGACCGTTATCGGAATCGCGTTGGAACTATTCATTATTTTGCTGTATATAATATTGAGGGTGAAGGCACGAGGTAAAAAGGCTGAAGTAGAAGCGCGATAGAATGTGTAATACACTGCTTAGCAATTGTAAGGGGTGAATTGTGTTACAATAGATTAGAGTTAAAAATGTTTACATAGTAGAAAGGAACAAAACATGAAAATATTATTCGTTGGTGATGTTGTAGGATCTTTAGGTCGTGATATGGTGACAGAATACCTACCGTTACTGAAATCAAAATATGAACCGACGCTAACCATTGTGAATGGAGAAAATGCAGCAAGTGGTAGAGGGATTACAGAAAAAATTTATAAGCAGTTTTTAAAAGTTGGTGCGGATGTCGTAACAATGGGCAATCACACTTGGGATAATAAAGAGATTTTTGGCTTTATTGATAAAGCGAAACAAATGGTTCGTCCTGACAATTATCCTAAAGGTACACCGGGTAAAGGCTTGCTGTTTGTTAATAGCAAGGGAGCTGAATTTGCTGTTATCAATCTTCAAGGTAGAACTTTTATGCCAGCATTGGACTGTCCATTTGAAGCAGCTGAGAAGCTAGTCGAAGAAGCAAGAAAACGCACTCCACATATTTTTGTTGATTTTCATGCTGAAGCAACAAGTGAAAAGCAAGCAATGGGCTATTTTTTAGATGGCAAGGTATCAGCTGTTATTGGAACACATACACATGTTCAAACGGCTGATAATCGTGTATTGCCAAATGGCACAGCATTTATGTGTGATGTTGGGATGACAGGACCATATGACGAGGTGCTGGGGATGAACAAGGAAGCGGTCATTAAAAAGTTCCGTACAAGTATGCCCGTCCGCTTTGAGGTACCAAAGGAAGGTAGGAAAAATCTAAGTGCCTGCCTTATTGACATTCATGATCGAACAGGTGTTGCAAAAAAGATTGATCGTATCTTAATAAATCAAGATCATCCGTTTATGATGTCCTAATCAAAAATTTCCATATTTTCTCCTCCTTTTTCGTCCAAGCCGGAATGATTTCCAGATTACGTGAATATAGTAGCAGTGGAATCATTTATACCATAATCGTTTCAATGCAACGAACATACGGTATGGGGAAATTAACAAGGAGGAAAAGAAATGGAGATATTAAAAGTTTCAGCAAAATCTAATCCTAATTCTGTAGCTGGTGCACTTGCCGGTGTTCTTCGTGAAAGAGGTGGCGCAGAAATCCAAGCAATCGGCGCAGGTGCTCTAAACCAAGCGGTTAAGGCCGTTGCGATTGCAAGAGGCTTTGTAGCACCAAGTGGAGTCGATCTGATTTGTATTCCTGCCTTTACAGACATTCAGATCGAAGGGGAAGAACGTACTGCGATTAAATTAATCGTCGAACCTAGATAAAACATAATGGCTGTCCTGTGAAAGGGTATTCCTTTCTTGGACAGCCTTTTTTTGTTCAGGTGGGGATATTGTAGTGATATAGGGAATGTTTTTATAAACTAGAGATATGTTTCCATTCCTTTAAACTCGGAGAATGTTCCGATTAAGGTCGGGGGATTTCTCATAAACATGGAAAATGTTTTCATATTGTAAAAGATTTTTCCCGGAAATAGGAGTATGTTTTGCTGAAAGAGTGAATGTTCCCATAAACTCGGAGAATGTTCCCATAAAAGTTGAGAATGTTCCCATAAACCTAGATTATGTTCTTATAAAAACCAAGAATGTTCCCATAAGCAAGTGTTCTTCCGATAATCAAGAAGATACTTCAGATAGAATCTCAGTATGATTCGATAAGACATGTACAATTTCAGATAATTTATAACTATATTCCGATTAATTAGGAAACGTACCCGCAAAGAAAACAGTATAATGTAAAAAAAAGGGTATTTTAACGAGAATGAAGAATGTTTTTTACATAGAAATCACAAAGAGAAAAGGATGATTGGATGATATTCGATGCACATTGTGACGCACTTTTAAAATTACATGAAAAAGAAGGATCGTTTCAGCAGAACCACCCGTTACAAATGAACTACCCACAGATGGTTGCTGCTGGAAGTAAGGTACAGTTGTTCGCAATTTTTTTAGAGCCTGAATTAAAACCAGGCCAACGCTTTCAAACCGCTTTAGAAATGGTCAATATTTTTCACGAACAAATTCTAAAGCCAAATCCCAAAATGAAAATGGTCACATCGAAAAAAGATATCGAAGCACTAGCTGATGATGAAATTGGTGCAATGCTAACACTTGAAGGCTGCGAAGCGATTGAAGGAGATCTAGAAAAGCTTAAGATTCTGTACCACCTAGGTGTACGTTCGGTAGGATTAACCTGGAACTGGGCAAATGAAGTAGCTGATGGTGCATTAGAACCCCGCGCGGCAGGTTTAACAAAATTCGGTACAGAAGTGGTACATTTCCTTAACGAACAGAAAATGTGGACAGATGTATCTCATCTATGTCAGGCCTCCTTCTGGGATACGATTGAGATTGCAGAATATCCGATTGCATCTCATTCAAATGTATACGAGTATTGTCCTCATCCACGAAACCTAAAGGATGCCCAAATCGACGCGATTATTAAGAAAAACGGTGTGATGGGTATTACGTTTGTCCCTTACTTCTTAACACCTAAAGGGGAAGCAACGATACTAGATGTTTTAAGGCATTTAGAATATGTATGCAGTTTAGGTGGGGAAAACCATGTTGGGTTCGGTTCAGATTTTGATGGTATTTCAAAGACAGTGCAAGGGCTAGGTTCATATGGCGGCTACACCAATTTGGTTGAAGCTCTGCAGAAGCATTACTCGGAAGCTCAGGTCCACAAATTCTTATATAAAAATTTCTTAGATCGTTTTCCACAATAATATAGTAAAGAGTGTAGGCATCATGTTGCTTACACTTTTTTTGTGTAAATTTTCAAAAAACTCATCGACAGACCGTTACCAACAGTTTATACTATTAAATTACGATTTTTTAGCTTTTGTTGTCGGATTTTGTAGTGCTTTCTCTAGAAAAATGCTAAACTATTAAACGTATTTTCGAAATGATTTATAACGTTTTTACTATATAGAAGTGAACATAGAAGGAGTGCAAGTCGAGATGAAGGAACAGCTTTCATGGAAGGTTGGTGGCCAGCAGGGTGAAGGAATTGAGAGTACAGGGGAAATTTTCTCA
The DNA here is from genome assembly GCA_003667865.1 of Rossellomorea marisflavi. Classification (GTDB taxonomy): domain Bacteria; phylum Bacillota; class Bacilli; order Bacillales; family Bacillaceae_B; genus Rossellomorea; species Rossellomorea marisflavi_C. The sequence goes on from CP033051.1 coordinate 3,118,414, forward strand.
ATGGCTCTAAACCGCCTTGGCTATTATTTATATGGGTATCGTCATTTCTCCTCACGTATTAAAGGAGGACATACGAATAATAAAATTCGTGTTAGCACAAGTCAGGTTCGTGCCGTAGCCGATGATTTAGATATTCTAATAGCATTTGATCAAGAAACGATTGATGTGAATTATCACGAGTTACATAGTCATGGTGTCATTATTGCAGATGCTAAATTTGATCCGAAGAAGCCTGAGGATCATTCTGCAGCCTTTTACTCAATCGATTTTACAGGAATTGCAACAGAGCTAGGTACGTCATTAATGAAAAATATGGTCGCTATTGGGGCAACTTGTGCCGTGATGAACTTGGAAATTGATGTGTTCAAAGACGTGGTTCAAGAAATCTTTGGACGCAAAGGTGAAGCCGTAGTTGAAAAAAATATGGAAGCTATTAAACAAGGCTACGAGATTATGAAGGCTGAGCTTGGTGAAGCTATTGGAGCAATGCAGCTAGCAAAAGCTGACGGCCAAAAACGCATGTTCATGATTGGAAATGATGCGATTGCGTTAGGTGCACTAGCTGGAGGGGTGCGCTTAATGGCAGCCTATCCGATTACACCAGCATCAGAAATTATGGAATACTTAATCAAGAAGCTACCTAAGGTCGGAGGAACGGTTATTCAGACAGAGGATGAGATTGCAGCAGCTACAATGGCAATTGGAGCAAATTATGGTGGTATTCGCTCATTTACTGCATCCGCTGGACCGGGTCTTTCGTTAATGATGGAAGCGATTGGTTTATCTGGAATGACAGAACAACCTCTTGTTGTTGTCGATACGCAACGTGGAGGACCATCTACAGGACTTCCAACAAAGCAGGAACAATCCGACTTAATGGCGATGATTTATGGAACACATGGTGAAATTCCTAAGATTGTCATCGCGCCAAGTACCGTGCAGGAAGCGTTCTACGATACTGTTGAAGCGTTTAATCTAGCAGAAGAGTATCAATGTCCGGTTATCATTCTATCAGACTTGCAGCTTTCATTAGGAAAACAAACGGTTGAACCACTTGATTATAGCCAAGTAGAAATTCGTCGTGGCAAACTGATTACGGACGAATCTCAACTAGCAGAACAAGAGGACAAAGGGTCATTTAAGCGTTTTGAAGTAACAGAGGATGGTGTTTCACCTCGTGTGACACCAGGAATGAAAAATGGGATTCACCATGTAACAGGTGTCGAACATGATGAAGTTGGGAAACCGTCTGAATCACCAGCGAATCGCAGGGCACAAATGGATAAACGTATGCGCAAAATTGAGAATATCCAATTCAAAAACCCAGTACACGTTCAGGCACCACATGAGGAAGCTGATGTTTTACTTGTAGGCTTTAACTCCACTCGTGGTGTCATTGAAGAAGCGATGGGTCGACTAGAAGCGGATGGAATCAAGGTAAATCATGCGCAAATCCGTCTTATCCACCCGTTCCCAGTGGAAGAATTCCGTCCATTAGTTGAAAACGCGAAGAAGGTTGTCGTTGTTGAGAATAACGCAACAGGTCAGCTGGCGAATATTATTAAAATGAATGTCGGCTACGCGAACAAGATTGAAAGTATGAAAAAGTATGATGGAACTCCTTTCTTACCATACGAGGTTCATCTACAAAGCAAGGAGTTGTTATAGAATATGGCAACATTTAAAGATTTCCGTAACAATATTAAACCAAACTGGTGCCCAGGCTGTGGAGACTTTTCTGTACAAGCCGCCATTCAGCGTGCAGCAGCAAACGTTGGTCTAGAGCCTGAAGGGCTTGCAGTCGTTTCCGGTATTGGCTGTTCTGGGCGTATATCAGGTTATATTAATTCCTATGGCTTCCACGGAATTCACGGTCGTGCTCTTCCAATTGCCCAAGGGTTAAAAATGGCTAACAAGGATTTAACCGTTATTGCGTCTGGTGGTGACGGTGATGGATTTGCGATTGGAATGGGTCATACTATTCATGCAATCCGTCGTAATGTCAACGTTACCTACGTTATTATGGACAATCAAATTTATGGATTAACAAAAGGTCAAACATCACCACGTTCTGCCGCTGGTTTTGTTACAAAATCAACACCAGGTGGAGCGATTGAACCAGAAATTGCGCCAATGGAAATGGCCTTAACAGCAGGGGCAACATTTGTTGCACAAAGTTTTTCATCAGACATTAAAGAGCTTACAGCATTAATTGAAGCCGGAATTCAACATAACGGATTCTCGATCATTAATGTGTTTAGTCCTTGTGTTACGTATAATAAAATCAACACATATGATTGGTTCAAAGAAAACCTAACGAAGCTAAGTGACCTTGAAGGCTATGATCCATCAAACCGTGCACAAGCGATGAGCACCTTGATGGAAAAACAAGGCCTTGTAACAGGCTTAATCTATCAAAATAAGGAACAACCATCCTATCAAGATCTTGTTCCTGGCTATTCTGAAACACCATTAAATCGTCATGAGTTGGCATTGGATGAAGCAACATTTGATGAACTTGTGAAGGAATTTATGTAAAAGTAAGAGCAGTCCAAATGGGCTGCTCTTTTTGGAGGTTTGAAGATGAAATGAGTTGAAGCGGGTTCTTTTTAAGTATTAACTATTTTTACCCAATAATGCGTTGGGAAATTGCACCTTGATTTTGTATCTTGCCTGAAATAGGACGGAGGACTTTTTCCTTAAGGAAGAACAGAGATTGTAGAAGAATTATCTGTATTTAAGCTTCATTATCGATCATCAAAAAAACTAGTAGGTTGTAGCCTACTAGTTTTCTTAATGACGAGGATTATTTTTTTCTGCCATTGCTGCTGTATAGTTATACTTCAGCTCTCGTTTACGAGAATTCTGTACGGAAACAAAATCCTTTAATTCACTAACCGTCATACCGATGTCTTTTTGAAATGCTTTAAGTCCATCTAACTCTAATAAAAATACCTGAAACTTTTCCTCTACATGGTCATAGCTGTTTTGAAATTCTTGTTGGAATTTCTTAAGCTGGTTGTAGGAAGTATCCTGCTCTAAAGAAATCTGCTCGATTTTCTCTCGCTGGTTTGATACCGTTCGGTCAATATCAGCAAATTGCTGAGATAGCCACCATTCATGATCCTCTAATTGAGCTTTGTACGAATTCACAACCTCTTTAAAAAACTCAAGTTTTACCTTTTCTGCTTGTGATAGCTGTTCCTTCGCTTCATGTAAGCGGGTTAGAAGCTGTTCTTTTTCAACAAGAATTCCTTCGAGCTTCGCCGCTTTAGCTACAAGCTTTTCAACAACATCCTTTTTAAAAGCCTCCGAATTTGTTAACGTGCGATTTAGATCGTTCAAGTGAGAATTTTTTGCTGAGGCTTCGGTTTGAAGTGCTTCATTTTGAATGGATAGTTCTTTATTTCGTTCCTTTAGTTGCTGATTTTCTTCTTGTAAAATCAAGTTTTGCTTTTGAAGCATTTCTGCTTGCTCATGAAGCTGTTTTGACTTCATTGTGATTTCTAGAATTTGCTGTTCCTTTGAGTTTAGTTCTTGAAGGTATTCCTTATTCTGTTCTTTTTCTTTATTTAAATTGTACTGAGTATCTTTATAATACACCTCAACAAGCTCGCGTTGCTCATTGATGCGATTCCGTTCAAAAATTAATTCCTCTTCTAACTGCTCCTGAATTCTGAGCTGTTCCACTAGAACTTCTTTTTCTGCTTTTACCTTTTCGAGCTGCTCTAATAAATATTTATTCTCACTATATAAATAACTATCTTGTAACCTCTGAATCATCCGTTGTTTCTCTTCCAGCTGTCCTTTTAAGAAAATGAGATCCTGCTTCCACTCATAATAAAAAGGAGCTGACTTTGCATCCCCATCTATGACAATCTCCTCCTCTGGGTGTTTGGTTATTATAGGATATGTTTATTTCTAATTTATTGTGTTACATCAGCCCTTTCTAAATAAAACTAGGAAAAATCACGATAAATTTAAACTTTTTTGTACGACAGCACCTTTCGTTATTTTGTTCATAAATTATAGAAAAACGTTTTGAGGGAGGTTGGATTTATTAATAAAAATACATTCCAGGAAACAATAAAAGAAAATGTAAATTATAAAAGGCTCGTAAGTCAATACCGCACAAAGATAAAAGCAATAAAAAACAAATACAATAAAAAGTTAGCGAAAAAAGATGATGAGTTCACACAACTAAGAGAGTCAATTCAGAAGATTATTACTAATAACGAAATTAATGAAATTACTATTAATAAGCTTAAAGAAGAGAACAAACTATTAATTAAAGAAAAAGAATTAAGATTAGATGAAAAACAGAAGTGTGATTTGGAAATTAAAACTCACATGGAATCTATTACTAGTCTGCAGAAAAAAATTTCAGAATTAGAAGAACAAATTAGTGAACTAAAAGAAGGTAATTTGCAAAAATTGAAAGAAAATAAAATACTAATTGAAAAAATTAATTTATTTAAACAAAAACAAATGAGAAGTTCAACGGAGATTGAAACAAAAGAAAAGGAAAATCTATCAATGAATAGTATTAAGTCAGTAAAGATTAACGAAGGGAGAATGTCAAAGTTTAAAAAAATAAAGCCATCGACTAGAGTCATTAAAAAATGCTGTATTTCTAATTATAAAAATAATAATGGATAATATTTAAAAGGGAATAGTTCTTAAAATAGCTCCAATAATGGGAAACAGATTGTTTCTATTATTGGAGTTATTTTCTTTTTGGCTATTAAACGAGTCTATTTAATAAAGATTAAAAGAGTAATAGGTTAATACGTTGGATAATTTACACAATTTGGATAAAATAGATAGATTAATTATTACGGTACCTCCTTGAAAGAATATATATATAACAAATGCATGTTAAAACAAATGAATATTTTATTTGTGTTTAGATGCAAAAAAATAAGGAGGAATTTATTATGGTTGAATATTTAAATGATAATGGAAGTGGAAATGATCCTTTGGCTACAGTCCCTTTCTGCTGCACTACAACAATTCCAGCTTCATTTGAGCTTCAAGATCCAAGTTTAGGTAACCCAAGAATTATCTTTGACGTGTGTGGCTTGTCTTGTTCTGTAGTTTCCTGTATTGCTGCAGGTACTTTAGAATGTAATGGTAATGAAATTGTAGTTGAAGATATCGAAGGATTTGCTCCAGTACTAAATGGATGTATTCAATTCTTAGTGTCTACTTTCCCAGTTACCGGACCATGTGGCAATGAAGAATTTGGAGGTGTCTCTGCTGTAGCATTATCTTGTCAAGGTACGATTTGTCTTGAAGAGGTAATAGGTGATTTTACTACAGATGAAGCACAAGCGGAGGCATTCTGTGAGGAACTATTTAATGCTCTTGAAAGTGGAGATATTTGTGATGTTATTGAGGCTACTAACTTGGAAGTAAATGAAGTAGATTGTAATGGAGTGTCTTGCCCTAATGAAAGAGTCATTCAATTTACAGGAGAATTTGTAATAAATTCCTTAAATGGATAACTTTATAGATCTAAAAAATAAAATCCACTTTCTTATGAAAGTGGATTTTATTACTATACTTAATAATTCATAGGGGAGAATTTATTTTTGGGATATTAGGGTAATCAAATTTAATGATAATGGTATTTAATAACATATTAAAAAACTAGAGTAATACATAGCAACTTCTCTAGTTCAAATACTTTTAAAAGTGAATTATTTAGCTAACTATTTATAATCTTAATAATACATGCCAGATTTTATAAATTCTAAAATTATTCGAATTAATTGACTATCATATAGTATTGATAAATAATAAGGATTAAAGATTTATTATTACCACTAGGGGAGCCTACTCATAAGGCTGAGATTAAAGTACTGCTTTAAGACCCTTGGAACCTGATCTAGTTCATACTAGCGGAGGGAAGTGGGTTGTAGAGGCATTGTGTTGTCATATACATCCACTTTCACTTTGGAAGTGGTTTTTTTGTTTCCTGCTTTCATACACTGTATTGAACTAGATTTACTAAGAAGGAGGAAGGATAGCAATGTCATTTACTCAACAATTACGAGAAAAAGCTAATCCAATTTGGGAGAAAAGTTTTAACCATCCATTTGTTCAAGGGATTGTGAAAGGGGAACTTGAAATCGAGAAGTTTCGTTATTATGTTATTCAGGATTCCTATTATTTAAGCCAGTTTGCTAGAGTGCAAGCAGCAGCTGCGATGAAGGCTTTGACGAATGACACAACAAACCGACTTGTGATTCATGCAGAAAATACAGGTCTTGCAGAGCAAGGTTTACATCAAACGTTTATGAAGGAACTCAATATTACGGAGGAAGAACAGGAAAGGCTAGCACCTGCACCAACAGCTTATGCTTATACATCTCACTTATATCGTGCTGCCCTGCTAGGAAATACTGCAGAAATTATTGCCGCACTCCTACCGTGCTATTGGCTCTATTATGAGATTGGTCAACGCTTTAAAGATGAGAAGCCGGAGAATCCAATCTATCAGCAATGGATTACTACATACGGAAGTGAATGGTTTGGAGAGCTTGTGCTTGAACAAATCAAACGCCTAGATGAGCTAGCAGAACATGCTAGTGATGAGGAGCTTGCTCGTATGACAGAGAATTTTATCATTAGTAGTGAGTATGAGCTTGCATTCTGGCAAATGGGCTATACGATGGAGCCATGGGGGAGTAAGCAATCCCAAACAACAAGAGCTTAATAGATATGAGCACAAAGGACTAGATCATAATGATGTAGTCCTTTTCATTATTTATGCAGCTAGAGTCTTTGGTTTTTCGAGTTTTTTTACTTCGAAGAATAGTAAAAAAGCCGTGCAAGTATAGATAATTATAAAAAGTATTGGTATAGATAGAAAACTAGATTCTGAAAAGAAAAATTGAATAATAGCGGCACTGACAACCGTTGAGATTGTTAAAAATAAATAGGCTTTACTATCATATAACCAAAAATATGGAAGGAAATGTGATCCTGCTAATAATCCAACCGAAAATGGAAGCCAGCTTGGCTCATGTAGCAAGATTAAGATTACTAATGGGATATAGAAAATTTGAACGGCTCCAATCAATCCTCCACCCATCGACAATGGATTTCCCTTTGCAAGCAAATCAATTTTTAAAAGCTGGGAAATGAGAATACCTAAAGGAAAGACTGCTCCCATCCCATAGATATAAAACCAAACAACAAGGTCTCTTGGTACAAAAAGTTCAGTAATGAATAGAACCGACCAGAAGAGGATACCTGCTGGGAATAGAGGAAGTCCTTTTTTAGCTCGAACGGATAAGTCATACCGTAATTCATGAAAATTCATAGAGTTCACCTCCTTTTAATCTAGATTCATTATATACCAGCAATGTTAGAATTTGGATTGTATTATTACCAAAAATTGAAATGTATACAAATTTCAACAGTTATTCCGTTCTATTGTATCAGTACCGAAAAAGCTTTATACTAGACTAATGTGCAATAGATTTGTACAATTGAATAACTCATAATAGAAACAGATAAAAACATGTTGAAAATGTTTGATGTGATAGAGCAAGAAAGGAGTTTTACTCATGAATGAAGATCAGCGTAAATTTGGACAACAAATAAAGACTGAGGATCCAGCGGACAAAAAATCCGAGAAGGATTACAGCAAGTATTTTCAGAGTGTATATATTCCACCATCGTTAAAAGATGCGAAGAAGCGTGGAAAAGAAGAAATCAAATACCACAAGGATTTTACAATTGATGAGCAGTTCAGAGGCTTAGGCAATGGGAAAAAATTCTATATCCGTACGTATGGCTGTCAAATGAACGAGCATGACACAGAAGTAATGGCAGGTATTTTTTCAGCTTTAGGCTATGAAGCTACAGATACTACTGAAGATGCAGATGTAATCCTGTTAAACACATGTGCGATTCGTGAAAATGCAGAAAACAAAGTGTTTGGAGAATTAGGACACTTAAAGCATTTAAAGCGTGACAATCCTGAGCTTTTAATCGGAGTTTGTGGTTGTATGTCTCAAGAGGAATCGGTCGTAAATAAGATTCTAAAGTCATACCAAAATGTTGACATGATCTTCGGTACACATAATATCCATCGCTTACCGAACATTCTTGCAGATGCCTATATGTCAAAAGCAATGGTTGTGGAAGTGTGGTCAAAAGAGGGAGACGTTATTGAAAACCTTCCACGTGTTCGTCGCGGGAACATTAAAGGTTGGGTAAACATTATGTACGGATGCGATAAGTTCTGTACGTATTGTATCGTTCCTTATACTCGTGGAAAAGAGCGTAGCCGTCGTCCAGAGGAAATCATTCAAGAAGTACGTCAATTAGCTGCTCATGGCTATCAAGAGGTAACGCTTCTAGGTCAAAACGTAAATGCATACGGTAAAGACTTTGAAGACTTAGAGTATGGCCTTGGCGATTTAATGGATGAATTACGTAAGATTGATATTCCTCGTGTACGTTTTACAACAAGTCACCCAAGAGACTTTGATGATCATTTAATTGAAGTTCTTGCGCAAAAAGGGAATCTTGTAGAGCATATTCATTTACCAGTTCAATCTGGTTCAACAGAGGTTCTTAAGATCATGGCTCGTAAATATACACGTGAGCAATTCCTAGAGCTTGTTCGTAAAATTAAAGTGGCAATGCCAGATGTTGCGTTAAGTACCGATATTATTGTTGGGTATCCAAACGAAACAGATGAGCAATTTGAAGAAACGCTTTCAATGTACCGTGAAGTTGGCTTTGAACACGCGTATACGTTTATCTATTCTCCACGTGAAGGTACACCGGCAGCAAAAATGACAGACAACGTACCAATGGAAGTGAAGAAGGAGCGTTTACAACGTCTAAACGATGTTGTAAATGAATTTTCAGCAGAAGCCCTTAAGAAATATGAAGGCAAAGTAGTTGAGGTTCTTGTAGACGGTGAAAGTAAGAAAAATGAAAATGTTCTTGCTGGTTACACTCGTCGCAACAAGCTTGTAAACTTTGAAGGTCCAAAAGAAGTAATCGGAAACATTGTAAAAGTAAAAATTACAGATGCAAAATCTTGGTCCTTATTTGGGGAATTTATTGAAGTTGGTCAAATTGGATCAGAATTTGAAGAAGCGGTAGAGGTGAAGTAGGATGGCAAAATATACAAAAGATGACATTATGAAAAATGCAGAAGAGCTAGCGCGTATGATCGCAGAAACAGAAGAGGTTGATTTCTTTAAGCGTGCAGAAGCACAAATTAACGAAAATCAAAAGGTTCGTGAAATGATCGCTAGTATTAAGAGCTTACAAAAACAAGCAGTTAACTTCCAACACTATGGAAAAGAAAAAGCACTGAAAATGGTGGAGGAAAAAATTGAAAAGCTTGAAGCGGAAATTGATGCAATTCCTGTCGTACAAGAATTCAAGCAATCTCAAACAGATGTAAATGATCTACTGCAAATCGTGGCATCTGTTATTTCTAATAATGTAACAGATCACATCATCACATCTACAGGCGGAGACCTTCTTCGTGGCGAAACAGGCTCAAAGGTTCAAAGTACTTCACCTGGAAGCTGTTCATAAAAATGATAAAGAACAATCAGGACTGATTCCTGGTTGTTTTTTTTTTCTTTGTTTTGGATCTTCCCATAAAATTTAGGAATGTTCCCATAAATCGAACATGGGTTCTGTGGAGGGGAATGTTCCCATAAAACTCGAGTTGGTTCCCATAAAAGTGGAGAATGTTCCCATAAACTCACACATGGTTCCCATAAACAGCAAGAATGTTCCCATAAATTCTAATATAGCTACCGTAGACAATATAAATCTTCTCATTACACCACTATTTCCATTGGAAGCAAATAAAAATGCTCTTACCTACACAAATACAAACAAAAAAACGATTCCCCATGCACGCCATCATTGCGTAGGAATCGTTTTTTATGCTTCTTCTCCATTTTGATCATCGTTTCATTCTTGGTCTTCGTTGTACGTTCCAATGTTGAGAAATCAGGCTTAAGGCCTCTACTTTGTGTAACATCCCGTCCGGAATTTCGAAGCTGATGCTCACGTTTCTTCTTTGCTTTACTTTTTGCCATGTTACTCACCTCATATGAAAAGTTAAGGTCCGTCCCTCAAAATGAACGGACCTTATGTATAGTATAGCTTATGCTTTGGTGGCAGAAAAGAGGAGGAATAGCGGAATTCGGCTTCTTCTTTTAAATTCTTCTTGGTCTTTAAAGTTTTCTGGCCTTGGTGCTCCTTCTCTTATATCATGAATTTTAAATCCACATGAGGTCAACAAATGAAAGTATTCTTCAATTGTACGGTGATATTTTACAACCTGATGATCCATCCACTGTTCAACACGCTTGCCAGAGTGAAAATAATCATCGACTACCCAATGTGTTCTTTTTTCTTTCCCTGAGTGATGGTCAAAGGTGGCAGTGATGACAGGATGCATGACGCTAAAAACAAATCTCCCGCCATCCTCTTTTAACGACTGATGAACGTTCTGGAACACGGGTTTTAATTGTTCTATGTAGTGAAAGACCATTCTAGAGATAACAAGATCAAATTGTCCTGGTTCCATCTTTAACGATTCTAGAGAAGTACATTGGAAAGAATACAACTCTTGATCGATCCCACTAAAAGTTTCCCTTGCCTTATCAATCATATTATTCGAGCCATCTACACCAAGATAGTATGTGGCTCCAGCAGCTAATAGCTCTTTACCAAATAATGATTCTCCACATCCAAGATCTAAAATGTTCTTACCTTCCACATTTCCAAGCAGCTCCAATAGGTCTGGTTTCTCCATAATATTGTTTGGGCTGTTCTCACGAAGGCGTCTGTTCATAAATTGTTCGAAAAAATGGTTTTCATCATATACTGTAGCACCTTTAAATTCCATCACAATCCCTCCTTAGTCCTTCTTATTCTAATCGAAAAGCCTATTTTAGGGAATCGGGAACAATCATTTGCCTATTGCATACAATGAACTATCTCGGAACAATCCTATTATGCAATCTAGAAAATTACTCGCACAAACACCTAGACAGTCGCATAAGATGAAATTGAAAATGAAAGAGGAGGTTTCGCTCGAATGGCAGAATACAGAGAGATTATTACAAAAGCGGTCGTTGCGAAGGGACGTAAATTTACTCAGTCTCACCATACGATTTGCCCACCGCAACATCCATCGAGCATTTTAGGCTGCTGGATTATCAATCATGAGTATGAGGCACGCAAAGTCGGCAAAAAGGTTGAGGTTTGCGGTTCTTACGATATTAACGTATGGTATTCGCACAACGATAACAAAAAGACATCCGTTGTGACAGAAAAAGTTGAATACACAGACGTTATCAAGTTAAAGTATCGTGACCCTGATTGCCTAGATGACGACGAAGTAGTAGCAGTAGTACTACAACAGCCTAATTGCGTGGAAGCGGTAATTTCACCATGTGGAGAAAAAGTCATAGTGCATGTAGAACGTGAATTCCTTGTAGAAGTTATCGGAGAAACAAAAGTTTGTGTCCTTGTAAATCCTGAAGGATGCGACGATGATGACTGGGATTGCGAATTAGATGATGAGGAATTTGAAGAATTAGATCCTGACTTCTTAGAGGCATTTGACGAAGAATAATAATCGCTAGGAAGACGGCCTCTTCCTAGTTTTTTTGTAAAAGAGGGTATCTCATAAGGGGACATCACCACATTACCTGTGGTCACCCCTTAACCAGAGATACCCTCCTTTTATATTTTTGAACTTTTTCATGTTTGCGGATGGTTTTGATAGAAAACTAGCTTATTAACTGATAATCTGTATATTTTATAGAATGTTTAGAGAAACAAGTAACGCAACTAAGATTTGGATGAACAATTGTAGCGTTACAGCAACATCTGTATTACGAGCAGTTACTTCAACGTTACGAGAGTTTTCTACAATCGTGCGTACACGGTTGTATTGTGTTGTTTGTGTGAACTGGTCAAGCTCTTGAAGGATTTCCTTCGATTGCTCGCTGCTTGCTACAGAGATATTAATGATAATCGCAACAGCCGCTTGTAGAGCTAGTTGTAAGTTTACACCTACTTGCGTATCAGTTGATGTTACCTCAACTCCATGTGAACCTCTAACAACGATTAATTCTTCTGTATATTGTAACGTCTCACTTCCTTGTTCACCTACTTGAGCAACATCTTTGAACCATGTTGGCATGAAGTCATTATCAAACTCATCTAGTGAACACGTTTCCTTTTGAATTGGTTCTACTACTGGTGCTGGCTCACAATGATTATGGCACTTCTTCTTATGCTTGCGTCTGCGCATCTCACTCTCACTCATGAAGATCATATCTGGATCGTATCTCATCTAAAAATCTTCTCCCTTCCAATTAATTAATTTTATTTAAATCGACGACCGAATGGATACCAGATTCATTCCCGACGCTTGGCGAAGTTTTTGTCATAGTCTTTTATTTGAATATGAAAAGCTTCGGGAGTAACTGGCTCTTAACCCATCCTCTACTTCTACTATATGTAAGATATATAAACTAGTTTAGACGAATCTCCTAAACTATCAAAAATGTATGAATGACTAGATAATAGGGATGGATAACCTTGGAAATTCAAGCATACATCCGTAATAACTGGAATCTTTACCTAGAAAGCATTATCCTAGTAAGGTGTGGTAATACATTTTACATGTAACAGAAACAAGCTATGGGTAGACTGAAAGGAATGTTTGAAAATGAAAAAGAGTTTAGTTCTAGCAGAGAAACCCTCTGTCGGAAGAGATATAGCACGTGTATTAAAGTGTCAAAAAAAAGGAAATGGATTTATAGAAGGAGACCGTTACATTGTTACATGGGCTTTAGGGCATCTAGTGACTCTAGCGGAGCCTGAGCAATATGACACGAAGTATGGAACATGGAATCTTGAAGATCTTCCAATGCTTCCAGCCCCTTTACAATTAATGGTCATGAAGAAAACGGGAAAACAATACCAAGCTGTGAAAACGCAGCTTCATCGAAAAGATGTTGGAGAAGTCATTATTGCAACAGATGCTGGTAGAGAAGGGGAACTAGTTGCACGTTGGATACTTGATAAAGCAAAGGTCCACAAGCCAATAAAACGTCTATGGATTTCCTCTGTAACCGATCAGGCAATTAAGGAAGGGTTTAAACATCTTCATCCTGGACAAAAGTATGAAAACCTCTATCATTCTGCAGTTGCTAGAGCAGAGGCTGATTGGTATGTAGGTATCAATGCTTCAAGAGCGTTAACAACGAAATTCAATGCACAACTCTCTTGTGGTCGTGTTCAAACACCAACTCTTGCGATGATTGCACAAAGAGAAAAAGAGATTAAACAATTCCAGCCAAAGCCTTTCTATGGATTTCAAGCTATCGTAAATGGTGTTTCTTTTCAATGGAAGGATAAAAAATCTGGAGAGGAACGAATCTTTGCAAAAGATAGAGCCGATTCGTTACATCAGCAGCTTAAAAAAGAAAACCAGGCAAAGATTACATCAATGCGCACAGATCATAAGAAGAACTATGCTCCACAGCTCTATGATCTAACTGAGCTTCAACGAGATGCGCACAAGATCTTTGGATTTTCAGCTAAAGAAACATTATCAACTCTCCAAAGATTATATGAGCAACACAAAATTGTTTCGTATCCAAGAACAGACTCTAAATATCTATCAGAGGATATTGTCCCGACATTAAAGGATCGACTAAAGGCATGTGGTGTTCAACCATATAGTATGATCGCGAATAAAGCGATCCAAAGTAACAGTAAGCTTGGAAAAAACTATGTGAACAATGAAAAGGTTTCGGACCATCATGCCATTATTCCAACAGAAGAAAGAGTGAATATCTCAGCACTTTCTGACAAAGAAAGAAAACTATTTGACTTAATCGTCAAACGTTTTATTTCGATGTTTCTACCACCATATGAATATGAGCAATTAACAATAGAAGCAGCGATTGGCGGAGAGCTCTTTCAGACAAGGGAAAATAAAGAAACCGTAATAGGGTGGAAGGCTGTATATCAATCAGAGAATACTCAAAGCCTTCGAGAGAAATTAATTTTCAAAGAAGGGCAAGAATATAAACTAGATTCTGTCAAAATGACGCAAAAGGAAACATCGCCACCGAGCTATTTCAATGAAGGAACCTTACTTACTGCTATGGAAAATCCGAAGAGGTTTATGCAAGGCGATGACAAAGAGCTCATTGAAACCTTAGAGAATACAGGTGGACTGGGGACGGTTGCAACTCGAGCAGATATCATTGAAAAACTTTTTAATTCCTCCTTAATTGAAAAGGTAGGAAAGGATATTCGAACAACTTCTAAAGGAAAACAGCTTTTAGAGCTCGTGCCAGACGAACTGCAATCTCCTGCTCTTACGGCAGAATGGGAGAAAAAGCTAGAGCAAATCTCGAAAGGTAGCTTACATTCAAAAGATTTTATAAAAGACATGATGGCATATGCCAAACAAGTTGTCCAAGATATAAAAAATAGTAAACAATCCTACACACATGATAATATTACAGGCACAAGATGCCCTGATTGTGGAAATTTAATGCTAGAAGTCAAAAATAAGTTCGGAAAGAAACTGGTATGTCAAGACCGAGAATGTGGACACAGAAAGAATATTAGCAAAAATACAAATGCCAGATGTCCAAATTGTCATAAGCGACTAGTACTACGTGGTGAAGGTGAAGGGCAGATCTTTGTCTGCGTTTGTGGACATAAAGAAAAGCTATCAACCTTTAACGAACGAAAAAGCAAACAAAAACAACACAAAGCATCCAAACGAGACGTCAACCAATACATGAAAAAACAAAACGACGAACCCGTCAACACCGCACTAGCAGACGCACTAGCAAAACTAAACCTAAACAAAGACTAACAACACCAACAGACAAAATAGGGTAGCAATACTCTACTTTGTCTTTTTTTTATTATTATTTGTTATGATTAGTATGAAATAGTTGGATTTATAAATGTCTCTTATTTAAATTAATGTACTAATTTAATTTCTAATGAAAGTTTTGTATAAGATTTATAATTGTAAATTAAGAAAAACCACAGAGTTGCTTGGAGCGGAAGGTGCTTGACTCCTGCGGGAAATAGCGGAAATGGTGAGACCCCGCATGAGCGAAGCGAAGAGGGAGGCTCACCTCTCGCCCCGCGGAAAGCAAGCACCTGGAGCGGAAAGCAACGGCCACTGTTTTAAAGTGAAAAAATATTAGAATAAAAGGTAGTGGGAAAAAATGAAAAGAAAACCCATATACGTCAAAACAACCATCCAATCATCAATGGAAACCCTATGGGAACACACCCAAAACCCAGACCTACACACAGAATGGGACGCCCGCTTCACAGAAATTACATACCTCCCAAAACAAGAAGGACAACCTCAAAAATTCTTATATAAAACAAAAATTGGATTTGGGTTAAAAATCTCCGGAACAGGTGAATCTATTGGAGAAGTTAAAAAAGCTGAAGGCACAAGAGTATCATCATTGAAATTTGGAACAGAGCATCCACTTTCACTTATAAAAGAAGGCAGAGGCTACTGGAAATATACACCTTCTAATACGAATAGCGGGATACAGTTTGAAACACAGTATGACTATGAAACAAAATTCGGGAAAATTGGTGAATGGTTTGACCGAATGTTGTTCAGGCCATTAATTGGTTGGGCAACAGCTTGGAGCTTTGATGCGCTTCGAATTTGGTTAGAAAAAGGGTTTCACCCACGCACTCTTATACAAAAATCATTCATTTACAGCATACTGTGTCTACTTTTCGCTTTTATATGGATCTATCAAGGACTTGTTCCGAAGGTGATGGCTGTTCATCCAGAAGAAGTCCGTATGTTAACAGAATTGATCCCAACGAATCACGGAGAACAAGCAATTAGGATAATCGGTTTCTTAGAGATCGCATTTGGAGTTCTATGGCTCTTACCTTTTTGGAAAAGAAAGTTGTTTTTATTTCAGGCTCTTCTATTGTTGCTGTTAACAATCAGTGCGGTCGTTGCCGCTCCTGAAAGCCTTGTACATCCATTTAATCCAATTAGCTTTAATAGTAGCTTACTTGTTGCTTCCTTGATTGGGTATACCATAAGTGATACGCTTCCAAGTGCAAAACGATGTGTTCGTAAAAGGAGGTAGAAGTGTTGAAATCAATCTATGAGATCTATCTAGGTGAAGAATACCAAAAGCTACATCCGAAGCTGCAGCACCGCTACCATATATCAATGGATAAAAGCTTTTATGGTAAAGGGGTCATGAAGGAGATAAAGGGTGGCAATTTGTTTACTCGTTCGCTTTTATGGTTTGGAACCTTTTTTAAGCTGTTTTTTCCTGAAAGAGGAGAAGATATTCCGTTTGAGATTTTTAACACAGTCGGTCAAAATAGTCGGAAAGGTGAATGGGTAGAGTGGACTCGCTCTTTTCAATTTGGTGTAAAGTTGCGTTACTTTAACGCTGCAATGTATTTAGATGAAAAGAAGAATGAAATGGTTGACTATTTTGGTGAGCCAACTACGCTAATCTCGACACTGAATTTTCTAGTAGGTCCTAACGGTGAAATGATTATTTCCTCCAAGAAACAATGGTTTAACTTCTTTAGTATATGGCTGCCATTACCGAAATGGATGTATGGAGATGCTGTAATCACAGAGTCTTATGATGATGAAGGTGAACAGTATCATATAAGTGTCGAAGTCAATAATAAGGTGCTTGGGAGTCTTTTTTCTTATAAAGGAACCTTTGTTGAAGTAGAGGAAGATATTGATTATGAAGGCTAAACGGCATATTCCTTTTAGTAGAATTACTGGAAAATGGACGATTGGAAAAAAGTTTGTTACGCAACAAGATATCTCGATACATAGAAAATATAAAGGCTTAGTCGATTCCTTTCAGGACTATGAATCACAGGCTTTTCGCGTTTCCTGCTTACACCCTAGTATCATTGACTTTTATGAACATACAGACTGTTATGAGCTGAAGGCATATATTAAATGGGCTATGTGGTTTCGGCCGTTTGCTTTTATTTATCGATTGTTTAGCTACTTTATCCAACAAATCCATCTATCGAAAGGGAATAGATGGGAAAGGATGTATGGTGAGATTGTTGGCATTGACTCTGAAAAGGATGGACGAGACAACATAAGGGCATGGATTCGTGAAAATGAAGCAGGGAGAACGATCTTTGTTGCCCTATACTCTAGTCATCGAACCAATGGTGAAACATATATGAATATTGCCTTACCACTTCCTTTTTCTAATATGACAGGGATCCTAAGAGCTGAAAATCAAGGAGAGAATCTAATTCTGACGAGTGTACAGCGAGAAGAGGGTAATGGTGATGAAGGGATTTACCTACACAGCAAACGGTTTACAGCACCACTGCCCTTGGCTGAGAAATTTTATATAACAGTTGATAAATCAACAATACGAGCACATCATAATATGTGGATATTTGGTTTGTCCTTTTTGCAGATCGATTATTTGATTTCTAAAGAGAAAAGTCTCTCAGATTTTAATAAATAGCATAATTAAAAGTTTAGTATAATTCCTATTAATTCCTTTAATAAGTAAGGGAGTTTTTTTGTCCTCTAACTAATGACCAACCTAATTCCAATATTTACTGGAAAACTTTTTACAAATTACCCTCGTTTTTATTACGAAATAATGTATGATAAATATCGTTGCAGCGACATAATTGAGAAGCTTCTCCTATTTTTAAATGAGCTTTTACAAACTCAATAAAAATCGGAGGTCACATCTTGGATATAGCAAAAAAATCACTACTTATAATATTAGTTTTTATACTTGGCCTACAACAAGTTCCTCAAGCCTTAGCTGTAGGAAATGTTGTTAATGGTGAGATTATTAATATAGAGGATGGAGACGAAACAAGTCAAACTGAGAATATCACAGAAAATGATGAGGCATTGCCAACTATAGAAAAACCTATTGAAGAAAACCCAGAATCAGCAGCTACAACAGTACAAGATCAACAAAATCAAACTGAAGGAAGCACTGATGAACAACCTTCTACCCCTTCTTCAGAAGTTTCAGAAGAAAAACAAAACGTAACTTCAGAAGATGAAAATGTTTCTCTACCCAAAGAGGAGGAAGTTGTTCCTATTGTAGGTGAGATTAAAGAAAAAAGAGAGAAAAAGGTAAAATACTTTCTTAAAGAGGATAATAGTTACGAAGCAGCAATTTATCCAGTAGCTGTCCATTACTTAGAAGATGGTGAATGGAAAGATATTGATAACTCCATTACCGAAGATGCTACTAGCACTAGTGAATTAACAAATAAAGCGAACAATGTGAAAATTAAGCTTGCTAAGAGTACAAAATCAAATCGACTCGTAACAATTAAAAAAGACAAATATGCAATTTCCTGGAATTTAGAAGGTGCTACTAAATCAAAAGCAATTGTACTTCCTAACGATGTAAAAGGTACAGTTGAACAAAATACAAAAGAGAAGACATTAACGAATCTACAATCAACAGTAGAATATCACGATGTTCTTCCAAATGTGGATCTACAATATCAGGTTCTGCCTGAAGAAATTAAAGAAAATATTATTCTGCACGACAAAGTTGAAGATACTACATTTACGTTTAATTTAAATACTAAAAAATTAACTCCTGTTCTACAAGAAGATAAAACCATTATCTTTTATGATGAAAAAGATCCTACTCAAGCAGTATTCCTAATAGATGCACCATTTATGTACGATGCTAACGGAGAAATATCCTATGATGTTGATGTTGCATTACAGCAACAGAAGAAAGACTATCAGATGATATTAAGTCCGAGTACTGATTGGATAAACGCAGATGAAAGAGCCTTCCCAATAGTCATTGACCCAACCGCAAAAACCTCTTTAGAAAGAAGTTTAATACATGATGCGCATGTATCAGAGGGCTATCCATATCAGAACTTTGACAACAGTATTATCAGTAAGACTGGTTATGGAAATATCTCCAAAAAGAACAGAACGTTCCTATCGTTTAACTTACCAACGTTAAGTTCATCTGAGATGGTTGTTGGTGCGAGTTTTACTACACCTATTCTTACTGATGCTATTGGTTCTACTCAAGTGAACATACACAAGGTTACAACACCTTGGCAATCTAACACAGTAAATTGGAGCAATCAACCAAATTATGATCCTAGTATTGTGGATTTTCGAATCATTAATCAAACTTATATCAACAGTCGTAATGGCTGGATTGATTGGGATGTAACCGAAGTTGTCAAAGACTGGTATTCTAGTGGAAACAACTACGGTCTTTTGATAAAGAATAATATTGAAACTGAAGAGTATCATGAATATCTTACTTCCGAAACACATTCTGAATATATGAATATTAGACCTCAGGTAACTATTCAATATATTAATAATGCTGGTCTAGAAAATTATTGGTCATATCATTCTCAAGATGTAGGGCGAGCTGGAACAGGTTACGTCAATGATTATAATGGAAACTTAGTATTTGTCCATGAAACGTATAGTATGAGTGGTAATCGTAACCCTATATCATTACAACACATCTACAATAGTAATAGTACTGATGACATCGGCTTTGGTCCAGGATGGAGAACAAACTATAACCAAACTTTAAAAACTCTTACAGTCAATAGTGAACGTATGTATGCTTACACGGATGCTGATGGTACGGTTCACTATTTTAGAAACGATGCTGGAGTCTATAAAGATGAATCAGGGTTAGATTTGAAACTGTCAGTACATGGGACTTCATTGCCTTCATATTTCACAATAACAGACAAGCATGATAATAAACTAAACTTTACAAATACAGGCTATTTAAAAAAAATATCAGATCAACATAACAATACCATTACTTTAGATTACGTAGACTCACCATTTTATACAAATCATCCTTTGTGGAAGATAACAGACCCTAGCGGAAGGACAGTAACACTAGAATATAAAGGTCAACATGGTGAACAAACAGGGTTACATCTGCCTGATGGAAAGAAACTAAATTTTGGAGGACATGGTACAGAGGAATTTCGAATTCTTTATCCGGATGGGATAAAGTCTTATTATAAATTCGGAGCAAACAAAAAACTTAAAAGTGCCCAAACTCCAGATGGATATATAATTGAATATACCTATGATAATTCTTCCCAGCAAAGAGTGAAACACATTCAAGAAAAGCATTTGGATGGTACCATTGGTGAAGATTTATCAATTAATTACGGATACAACCGTACAACTTTTATAGATTACCTTGGTAGAAAGACAAACTATACTTTTAACTCTGTGGGTAATACCATAAGTGTACAGAATCATAAAGGAGATACACAATTTTATAAATATTTCGGGGATCTTAATAAGCTTTCTGAAACCTCTAAGTTGCAATCTCCAATATTAAACTTATTACAGAACCATAATGTTGAGAATTCAAATCTATATGAGCATTATTGGCGTGGGCAAGGTTACTCAGACTCAATAGGTACTTATTCCATTTCAAATGAAGAGTCTTATATTGGTAATAAGTCTTTAAAAATTCTCAAAGAAAATAGTGGTAGCCGTCATTTCTATGAACAGCAAGTCACTTTATCTAAAGGAGAAACGTATACGTTCTCTGCATTCACTAAAACCGTTAACATCTCGAATATTAATGATATGGGTGCCGTCATTTTTGTTAGATATCAAAATAATGCAGGTGAATGGATTACTGAGTATTCGGACTATATAAAGGGCTCAACCAACTCAGATTGGCAGCAACAAGTATTGTCATTTACATTACCTACTGATGCGGTGTCAAATAATGTAATTGTTAGTGCTGGAATTATTGGTGAAAGTGGCATTGCATACTTCGATGCTCTTCAATTAGAAACAGGTCATACAGCCAATAGATATAATCTAGTGGAGAACCCTGATTTTAGATATGGAACAAAAGGATGGGTGAATTTTAGTAACCAAGATGGAATATATACTGCGTCAACACAACCTGAGACTCTTGATTCTAACGTTTTTAGAATGTTCGGAGATCCGAATCAAGAAAAAAGAATTGAACAGAGAATTCAAGTATCAGGGAAGAAAGGTGACAAATTTGTTATTGGGGGATGGGCAAAAGCAGACTCAGCTCCTCTTAATGGAACCGGAAGATACTTTGCATTAGACTTAATCATTGAAGGAGTAGATGGTACAAATCAATTTGTTCCAGTACAATTCAATGCTGATGCAAATGAGTTTCAATTTCTTTCAGATGTTGTAAAAGCTGATATTGATTATAAAAGTGTCAGAATACTAGCAATCTACTATAAGAATGTTAATCGGGCACATTTCGATGGTCTTCAACTTTTTAGAGACACATTTGGATCGTCTTTCTCGTATGATTCTAATGGAAACATTGTCTCAACAGTTGATGCTGCTAATGAAAATAGTAAATTTAAATATAATGAATCTAATGAATTAATGAAGGCTACTGACCCTAAAGGAAATAGTTTTAACTACGTCTATGAAGATAAAAATCCACATAATCTTAAGACTGCTACAACTGCCATGAACGTAGTTTACAGTTTTACCTATGATTCATATGGCAATCCTAAAACATCTAAGCTATCTAATGAGGAATCATCAAGCCCGTATATTAATTCAAGCGCAAATTACACTTCTTCAGGTCAATATCTTAATGAATTGGTAGACGCACGCAATTTCAAAACGATATTTAATTGGGATGAGCAAGAAAATGAACTTGATAGTGTAAAGGATCCTAAAGGTCAAGTTACTTCTTACCAATATGATGATCTCGGCCGTTCTACAATTGTCTCAAAAATTGTAGATGGACTAGAAGCTAAGAATGAATATATTTATCAAAATGATTTTATGCACAAAATATTATCTAATGGTAATACATTCACTTTTAACTATGACAGTTTAGGTAGACACCAAGCCACTCTAGTGGGTAATCAACTAATATTTGAAACCTCATATGTTGATGAAGGATCTAAGAAGACATCTAAGGTACAAAGCAAAACGTATCAAAATAACGAGAAAATAAGCTACGAATATGATGATGTCGATCGCGTGAGTGAAGTGGCATATAATAATATACCTGCCTTTAAAAATTATTATGATGCTAGCGGAAATCTCGGATTCTTTGAAGACTTTATCAATAATAGGTCCTATCGTTTTTCATACGATTTAGCAAATCGACTTACAAAGGTAACATCGAATTCTAATGAGATTTTTAATTATGAATATGATGCAAATAATAATTTGTCTACTGGCTTAAATCAAATTGGTGGTAATTATTATCAAACAAACTATCATTATGATAATGATAGCCGTTTAACAAGTACTTCTTATTCTAGCATTTCCCATATGAACAACTTGGAATATTTCTTACTAGATGGAAATCTTAAAGGTTCTAAGGGAACAGAACCAATTGTTGATCAATCTTCTTATAGAATGAGCTCAATTGGAAATGATGTGTTAAAATCATTCGATAGTTCAAGCCAACGTAATGTATATGATTTAAAGTTGAGTAAGAACGCAGGCACATTAGGTATTTGGTTCAAGACTCAAACAGAAGGACAAGTACGACATATTTTCTCGAATTCAGGCAAGGAAAATGGATTATTTACAGTTTATATAGATATAGATAATAAAGTAAAACTTTATGGTAGAGATAGCAAATCAAATTCAATGCTTACTCTTGCGGAATCAACGAACCCAATTTCATTGGAAGATTGGCACTTTGTTTCGGTTCAGTGGTCTACTCTAAGTGATAGCTTAAAAGTTAGACTTAAAGTAGATGATGAAGAAATTACAAAAATACCTTTAAGGTATTCTACTGTAAAAGATTTTTCTGGGGCAACTACATCTATTGGAACTAACCTTGAAGGTGTAGACGCATTGGAAGGATATAGCGAACTATTCTTCTATTCTCCAAGTGAAATTTCAAATACAGATATTGAAAAGATTTATAAAGCTGGTAGGGTAAATAGTCTAAAGTATAGCTATAACTCTATTGGACAATTGACTGAAAAAATGATCCACACAGGTAAAGTAAGGTATGCAACTTCTTATCTTTATCATGATGGTTTTAATGGTTCTACCACAAATCTTGTTAAAGAAATGGTTATCAACAATAGTGCAATTTCAGAAGATGACAAAAATAGAATCTCATACACCTATGATGAACTTGGAAATATTGAGACAATAAAACAAGATGAGAAAACGATAACTTATCACTATAACGAGTTAAATGAACTAAAACGTGAGGATAATGAAGTTCTTAACAAGACAATCGTTTATCATTATGATATTGGTGGGAACATCAAAGAGAAAGCTGTATATGACCTAGCTGCTACAGAGGAGGTCCCTACTTCACTACTAGATACAGTGAGCTATGGTTATGAAGATTCCAATTGGAAGGATAAGCTAACCTCTTTTGATGGAAATAAAATAGAGTACGATCCAATTGGAAATCCTATCACTTATGAAGGATACCAATATACATGGGATCGGGTAGACAAACTAGAATCAATTACTGGCAATGACTTATCTACAAGTTATAAATATGATAGTAACGGCTATAGAACCCAGAAGATAGTCAACGGCGTAACAACTGAGTTCATCCTTGAGGGAGATAAAGTCCTTATTGAAAGAAATGGTACAGACGTAATCCAATACACATATTCAGGGGATGGCTCATCATTAACGAGTTTAAATCTTAATGGAGAAGAATTCTATTATGTTCGTAATAATCAGCACGATATCATTGGTCTTATAGATGTTAATGGCACTCAAGTAGTAGGATACCAATATGATACATGGGGACATAATGCTAAGCCTATTTATGATTATTCAGGTGTAGATTTAGGTAATAAGAACCCTTATCGATATAGAGGGTATCGTTATGATACTGAAACAAATTTGTATTACCTAAATGCACGCTATTATAATCCTGAGTGGGGACGTTTCTTAAACGCAGACACATACGGTGGCTCTGTAAGTAAATTATTATCTCACAATGTTTTTGCATACTGCAGAAACAATCCCGTAATGAGAATTGACCCTTCAGGTTACAAAGATATGAACTTTGAAGTAGGGGCAATTGGCGGAGGAATGTCATATGCCGGTAATGATGCAATAGATGAAGCAGTAGAAAAAGCAGTGAATTATATTATAGATGACTTTAAAGTACTAACTAGTGGAGAAGCTACAATGTTGGAGAGAGCAGTAGCTGCTGCTTCTCTAACTCCGGTAGGTAGAGCTGCTAAGGTAACAAAAATCATTAATGGTAATGATAATCTTAAATACGATGACAGAGTTTTAAAAAGGATGAAAGAAGATGCAGGTACACATCATAACTTCCCGACATCATTTGATAAAACTATATTATCTAATAAGCCATCAGTTGTTAGACCTGATGGACGTGCAGAATATTTACACACAGGAACAATTAACAATCAACAAGGTGTTTATCATATAACATTCAAAGACGATGTTGTTACTCATCGTTCGTTTATTCCACAGAGCGATTGGAATAGGTATTCTAACCGTTGGGAGTTACCATCTCAAATTACTCCATAAAATAGGAGGTGAAAGTGCACTTGAAAAAACTTGATTATAAAACTTTTGGGGAATTTACAAATGAATTTTTAAATCTGAAGTACGACTCACAAATAATATATGAGGGATACACAGATAACTTAATAACTTCAGTAACAGGTGGTCTAGAGCTAAAACTAAATTATGGTATGAGTAATACCTCTTCGGTAATCGCTAGAAAATACGGCGACCATATATTATGGATACCAAAAATCCCTTTAGACTCAGAGTATAGATACAAAACTATTATTTTTAATTCAAAGCAGTTTCAAGAATTATGGACATTCTTAAAATATAAGGCAGAAGATGACTTAAAATCAATAAAAAAGATAAGTGCCGATGAATTAAAACTAATGTGGATGATTGGTGCTAGAGGGACAGAACGAATTGGTGATATATCAAGTCTGATTAAATCAGTTAAAAAGAATACTATTGCACTTTCTACCAATATAGAACACAAGGATACAATCTTCTATAACCTTATTGAAAATCAGTGGGCATTAAAAAAAGATAAGATAATAGAAGGTCAATATTGGAAAAGCTTTATTGCTTATCTTGATAATGGAGTAAATGAGGAGTGGGAGGTATTTAAAAAAGATAAAAAAGATAATCTATATATTCACTTAGGTAGTGGATATTGTTTACCAATTTAAGACTAGAGGCGGCTATCGAATGATGGCCGTCTTTTTTAGAGTAAGGAGTGCCTAATATAAGATATAACACTTATAAGCCCTAAATGGTATTTTACCAATTATTTAGTACTTAAAACCCCTTTAAAACGTCCCCCCCTAATAATGCATTTCGTTTCGTATATTTAATCACTAAAAATCATTAGGTACAACTACTATGATGAACTTGGAAATATTGACACAATAAAACAAGATGAGAAAACGATAACTTATCACTATACCGAGTTAAATGAATTAAAACGTGAGGATAATGAAGTTCTTAACAAGACAATCGTTTATCATTATGATATTGGTGGGAACATCAAAGAGAAAGCTGTATATGACCTAGCTGCTACAGAGGAGGTCCCTACTTCACTACTAGATACAGTGAGCTATGGTTATGAAGATTCCAATTGGAAGGATAAGCTAACCTCTTTTGATGGAAATAAAATAGAGTACGATCCAATTGGAAATCCTATCACTTATGAAGGATACCAATATACATGGGATCGGGTAGACAAACTAGAATCAATTACTGGCAATGACTTATCTACAAGTTATAAATATGATAGTAACGGCTATAGAACCCAGAAGATAGTCAACGGCGTAACAACTGAGTTCATCCTTGAGGGAGATAAAGTCCTTATTGAAAGAAATGGTACAGACGTAATCCATTACACATATTCAGGGGATGGCTCATCATTAACGAGTTTAAATCTTAATGGAGAAGAATTCTATTATGTTCGTAATAATCAGCACGATATCATTGGTCTTATAGATGTTAATGGCACTCAGGTAGTAGGATATCAATACGATACCTGGGGGCAAGGCGCTGAGCCTATTTTTGACTATTCAGGAGTAGATTTAGGCAATAAGAATCCTTATCGATATAGAGGGTATCGATATGATACTGAAACAAATTTATATTACCTAAATGCACGCTATTATAATCCTGAGTGGGGACGTTTCTTAAACGCAGACACATACGGTGGCTCTGTAAATAAATTATTATCTCACAATGTGTTTGCATATTGTAGGAATAATCCCGTTATGAGAATTGACCCGTCAGGATATAAAGATATGAACTTTGAAGTAGGGGCAATTGGCGGAGGAATGTCATATGCCGGTAATGATGCAATAGATGAAGCAGTAGAAAAAGCAGTGAATTATATTATAGATGACTTTAAAGTACTAACTAGTGGAGAAGCTACAATGTTGGAGAGAGCAGTAGCTGCTGCTTCTATGACTCCTTTAGGTAGAGTTGCTAAGGTAACAAAAGTCTTTAAGGGTATAGATAATCTTCCATCAACTTTTAATTATACAAATAAACAATTGCAAAAGAAGTTTAAACATGCAGATGATTTTGGAGTTAGTGGTAACTTTAATAAAAACAATGCAACCAAGTTCATGAATGCATTAGATAATCATATCAAAAATGCTGACAATGTTTATAGCTCAAAAATAAGTGGTGTTGGAGATGTGAATGTTTATATTAGAGATAGCAACTTAGCAGCATTTACAGATAAAGACGGCAATTTTGTTAGTGGGTGGAGATTAAGTCAAGACCAACTCGATTTCCATACAAAACATTTTGGTACTAAAATAAAGTAACTGATGGGGGTGAAATTATTGGGAGGATATCTTTCAATAGGTCTCGTATATGAGGACATCAAGTCAATCTCTAGGGAACTTAAAGGGCTTGTGATTTATTTACAAAAAGAAAACATAATTTTAACCGAAGTTCAATATAGCCAAGATGAAGACGGAGAACAATGGGTTAAGAATAAGGTAAATAATATTGATTTCAATTACAATTCCTTAAAGGACAAATATTATTTAAGTCTTGAAATGGTTGGAGACTTATTTAGGATAGGTACACAAAATTTTGTTATTAGAGTTAACAGAGAGAATGGTTTTTTTGGATTTCTTATCGATATAGAATGGCGACTACTTATTGATAAGGATAAAGAAGATATAACCAAAAGAATAGTTAATTCTATGATAAAGTTATTAAAGTTCACTGATTATGATTATGCATTTTGTGGACACGAAGCTGAAATTGAATATTCTCCTACTCATGTAAAGAAGAATAAAAATATATTTCCAATTACTCTTCTAAACTGCAAAAATAAATTAGAACTTATATATGGAGAGTTCAATATCGACGGTATTTCGTTTCAAGAAAAATCACACAAAATATTACCAATTGAATAACTATTATTCTGAGGCAGTTATCAAAATGATGACTGCCTTTTTTGATATCAAGGATTTTACTTTATTATCTGTATCTAGATACCGTAAATAATCCATTGTCTTTGTCTGAATTCGAGAAAATATGTCTTACTTGTCCTTCGGTTTGTGTCTTAAACCAAACACCTAATGTGCCTGCGTTCTTACTCAACTTTAAATCATATACATTACGTTGGCTTGAGTGATCGAAAGATTTTAATACATCATTGCCAATTGAGCTCATTCTATAAGAAGATTGATCAACAATTGGTTCTGCTCCCTTAGAACCTTTAAGGTATTCTACTATAAAAGATTTTCTGGAGCAACTACATCTATTGGAACTAACCTTGAAGGTGTAGACGCATTGGAAGGATATAGCGAACTATTCTTCTATTCTCCAAGTGAAATTTCAAATACAGATATTGAAAAGATTTATAAAGCTGGTAGGGTAAATAGTCTAAAGTATAGCTATAACTCTATTGGACAATTGACTGAAAAAATGATCCACACAGGTAAAGTAAGGTATGCAACTTCTTATCTTTATCATGATGGTTTTAATGGTTCTACCACAAATCTTGTTAAAGAAATGGTTATCAACAATAGTGCAATTTCAGAAGATGACAAAAATAGAATCTCATACACCTATGATGAACTTGGAAATATTGAGACAATAAAACAAGATGAGAAAACGATAACTTATCACTATAACGAGTTAAATGAACTAAAACGTGAGGATAATGAAGTTCTTAACAAGACAATCGTTTATCATTATGATATTGGTGGGAACATCAAAGAGAAAGCTGTATATGACCTAGCTGCTACAGAGGAGGTCCCTACTTCACTACTAGATACAGTGAGCTATGGTTATGAAGATTCCAATTGGAAGGATAAGCTAACCTCTTTTGATGGAAATAAAATAGAGTACGATCCAATTGGAAATCCTATCACTTATGAAGGATACCAATATACATGGGATCGGGTAGACAAACTAGAATCAATTACTGGCAATGACTTATCTACAAGTTATAA
Source organism: Rossellomorea marisflavi (assembly GCA_003667865.1). Classification (GTDB taxonomy): domain Bacteria; phylum Bacillota; class Bacilli; order Bacillales; family Bacillaceae_B; genus Rossellomorea; species Rossellomorea marisflavi_C. Next base: position 3,146,971 of record CP033051.1, read on the forward strand.
ATATGATAGTAACGGCTATAGAACCCAGAAGATAGTCAACGGCGTAACAACTGAGTTCATCCTTGAGGGAGATAAAGTCCTTATTGAAAGAAATGGTACAGACGTAATCCATTACACATATTCAGGGGATGGCTCATCATTAACGAGTTTAAATCTTAATGGAGAAGAATTCTATTATGTTCGTAATAATCAGCACGATATCATTGGTCTTATAGATGTTAATGGCACTCAGGTAGTAGGATATCAATACGATACCTGGGGGCAAGGCGCTGAGCCTATTTTTGACTATTCAGGAGTAGATTTAGGCAATAAGAATCCTTATCGATATAGAGGGTATCGATATGATACTGAAACAAATTTATATTACCTAAATGCACGCTATTATAATCCTGAGTGGGGACGTTTCTTAAACGCAGACACATACGGTGGCTCTGTAAATAAATTATTATCTCACAATGTGTTTGCATATTGTAGGAATAATCCCGTTATGAGAATTGACCCGTCAGGATATAAAGATATGAACTTTGATGTGGGAGCAGTAGGTGGTGGTTCCTATTCAGGTAACGATGCAATAGATGCAACAGCAGAAAAAATAGTTAGAAATCTTATTACAGATGACTTTGAGACTATAATAAGTGGAGAGGCTACTCTCAAGCAAAAGGCACTTGCTGCTGCTGCAATGACTCCATGGGGAAGAGCGGCTAAGACAGCAAAATTACTTAGTGCAAGTGCTGATAACCTCCACAGACCATATATTAGAAAACATGTAAGAAATACAGTTGAAAGTAATGCACCTAAATCAAATGGAATGTTTATTGACCCAAATACTGGTAAGCTCATAGAAGGAAAATATGATTTAGGGCATAAATTCGGACATGAATTTTGGAGAGAAAGATTAAAAGCATTAGATGAGGGATTAACCCAAAGGGAATTTAACGATAGGATGAATAATCCAGACTTTTATCAAATCGAAGACCCATCCTCAAACAGAAGTCATAAGTTTGAAATGCCGAAGATAAAATAAGGTGGTTGAAATTAAAATGAATAAAATTCTAAAACTAGTGTTTACAAATAACCTTGAAGCACTAATAAATTTAATTGAAGAAGACAATATTAATGTTGATGTAAAGGGTCATGACGGTAGAACACCTTTAATCCATGCTGTTATAGATAACAATTTTGAAGTAACAAAGTTATTAATTAAATATGAAGCAAATGTTAATATTCAAGATTCAATGGGCTATACAGCTCTTCATTATGCAGCTCAAAACTATAACTATGAAATTGCCAAAATTTTATTAAAAAATAATGCAGAAATAAATATTAAAGATTTGCATGGAAATACACCTCTTTTTAGAGCTGTCTTTAATTCAAATGGTAGGGGAAGTCTAATAAAACTTTTGTTATCTTATGGTGCAGATGAAAATTCATCCAATAATCATGGTGTCACCCCGATAGATCTAGCAAATAAAATAGATAATTATGATGTAAAAAAACACTTTAAGAATAATTAAAATTTTTTTATCACTAGAATTTTCCTGAAGTATCATTAGAGGATAAATTTCTTTCTTAATCTAGCTTTTTTGGACCTTAAGAATAATATATAAACTCTAAGGTCATTCTTGTATAAAAAGTGTTGGAATTATGGAATTGTTAAATACACAAGGTTTTTGGAAGACTTGTTTATGTCCTCACAAATCCTTTAGCAAGAGAGAATCTTAAGTACCCGTGATCACTTTTCATTATTAAGAAATATTTTATCAAAATTAATATTATTAAGGAAAGGAGGCGAGGAGTTCTTTGCAAAAGAATACAATAAATCTTTATTTGATGGGAAAATAGTCTGTCCACACTGTGATGGCAATGGATTAATTTATAAAGGGATAATTACTAGATTAGACACATTTATCTATATCTGTGATGAATGTGAAGCAGTTTGGGACGATATTTCTAATATATCTGTAGTTACCTTTTCTGATTTAACTTTATTTCTAGAAAAAAAGGTTATCCAAATGAAGTTATAATAGACCTTGGATATGTGGTGGTATAATAAAATAATGTTTTTTGCTAACCGCAAAGTATTTTTATTTACTTTGCGGTTCTTTTTTATGATACCTAGTGCCGAATAACTCTCTTCTTTTTAACAGCATTGATGTAATCGTTGTAAGCCCTGAAAGATATTTATTATATAGTCCATACAACCCATCTAAAATGTATGCCCAAATCACTCCATATAATTTAGAGAAACTTATTATCATTTTACCGCCATTTTTTATTCCCCATGGCCATACCTTTCGTTTTCTCATTGTCTTTAAAATATTTTAACGACTTTTACATACAAAAGAACATATTAGAGCAGCGGGGACAATCCATCTCGAACTTGAGGATAATGATGTTCTTAACAAGACAATCGTTTATCATTATGATATTAGTGGGAACATCAAAGAGAAAATTGAAAAAAATGGTACAGACGTAATCCATTACACATATTCAGGAGATGGCTCACTAACGAGTTTAAACCTCAATGGTGAAGAGTACTATTATGTTCGGAACAACCAACATGATATCATTGGGCTTATAGATAATAATGGCACTCAAGTAGTAGGTTATCAATACGATACGTGGGGACTTGACCCTAAGCCTAGTTTTGACTATTCAGGTGTAGATTTAGGTAATAAGAACCCTTATCGATATAGAGGGTATCGTTATGACACTGAAACACATTTATATTACCTAAATGCACGCTATTATAATCCTGATTGGGGCCGTTTCTTAAATGCAGACACATATGGTGGCTCTGCAAATAAATTATTGTCTCACAATGTATTTGCATATTGTAGAAACAATCCCGTTATGAGAATCGATCCTTCAGGATATAAAGATATGAACTTTGAAGTAGGGGCAATTGGAGGTGGAATGTCATATACCGGTAGCCCTGAATTAGAAGCACAAGTAGGAGAATTAGTTAGTACTTTTATTACAGACGACTTTGAAACTATAATAAGTGGAGAGGCCACTCTCAAGCAGAAGGCAATAGCTGCTGCTTCGATGACTCCTTTAGGTAGAGTTGCTAAGGTAACAAAAGTCATTAAGGGTACAGGACAAGTACATCACGTGTTGTCAAATAAAATTATGAGGTCTCTTAATAATCACCCAACCTTAAAAGGGAAATTCAATAGAGAAGACCCCATGTTTAAATATCACGCTAAGGATTTGGAGTCCCATAAAGGATATCAAAAATGGCATAGAGAATATGACGCTAAAGTTGGTAATTGGTTAGAGAATAATCCACGTGCTACAGAGCAACAATTTAGAAAGTATTTAAATGACCTTCATCAACAACCTTGGTTAAAAGACAGGATACCAAATGTAAATATAAAATAGAGGTGTGTAGATGGATTTTTATGTAATAGACAAGTCTAGTCGTTATGAAGATGACAAATATGCTTTCGGTGAACAAATTGACCAAAAAACAGGAGATTTTGAAGTATGCGAAGAGTGTAAATTACCTGTGGGGATGAGAGAGTGGGTCTCCCCACGAAAGGTTAAACTCTCTAAACCTTCATTTGTAGATTTTGTTTTTGGTACTTTTGCAACATTTCTCTGTTCTGAAAGATTTAAAGTCGAATATGAAAAATCGGGTCTCAAAGGAATAGTAGAATTTCAGGATGTTGATACCGTAAAAGTAAAAAATTCTCGTAAAGAGAAAGTTCAACCACCAAAGTATTATCACGTAAAAATTAAAAGAGGTGGTGCTAGAATTGACGAGATTAAATCCAATTTAATAAGAGAACCAGGAGAAGAACTTTGTCAAATTTGTAAAGTAGGGACGATAAAATCATTCGAAGCTGTCTATATAGAAAATAATACTTGGAATGGTGATGATATTTTTTATCCAACCGGTTTGCCAGGAACAATAATAACTTCACAGAAATTTTATAATTTTATCAAACAAAATAACTTTACAAGCATAAGTTTAATCTCTGCAAAAGAATATAAATCAAATTGGTAAAACTAAAAAATTTATTGTATAAAGCCTTAAAAGGAGTCAGCAACTCTTTTAGGCTTTTTTTATAGTATGGGGTGCCGAATAAAATTCTCTCTATTTAGAAAATAGGGAAACCCTTTTAATCGCTGTATCATGTTTTACTCAAATATTAAAGTACGTACAACAACTTTAAAACGTATATCCTATTTAGTTTATTTCATTTACTTTCTATAACCTAAAAATTATCAGATACTACCATTTTTAATTCCATATATATTACCTTCACTTTCTCCCTGCCTTTTAAACTTTTTCGCAACTTTGACGTACATGGAACGATAACTAGAGCAAGAGGACTACTCCACCTCTACTCCTGATTGTCGGTGTCTATTAATTAATATTTGTTTATTGGTTTGTTATTGGTTTGTTATTGGTTTGTCCAAATTCTTATAAGGAAAGTACAAACAATTACCAGGAAAATCCCTTCCAATTATATGTTAAGATATTTCAGTACTTTATAGAATACTTGGAGGAGAAACAATGAGCAAAGCAGTTACAAAAATATCAATTGTATTTGCACTAATTATAGGATTAACTCCTTTATTTAATGACCAAGCGACCGCGATAACTTCACCATTTATAATTCCAACTGAAGGAGAAGTTAAAGCAACTTATCAAGATCCAGAATATTTACAAGAGTTTGGAAAAGAACACTATGGTATTGACATTGCAAATAATGGAATAGTACCAGTGGTTGCAACAGCGGATGGAGAAGTTGTTTTTGCAGACTTTCATAACGGGTCCACTCCCGAAAACTCATATGGAAATCTGATTAGGATTAATCATGATATTGACGATGTATTTTACCAGTCTTGCTATGCACATTTGAATACATTTCTTGTTAAAGAAGGTGACTATGTGCATCAAGGAGAGATTATAGGATATATGGGAAATACGGGGTTTTCAAAAGGACAGCATCTGCATTTTGAAATTCATGAAGGTGGAGAATGGAATGCATCTAAGAGCTTTGCAATAGACCCTATGAAACTTCTAAATGGGTTAAGTACTGTTGCGGAAAATTATCATGTGTTTGATGGAACATGGGCGTCATTGAGTATAAATAATAAAACTGACGATTTATATAAAGTCGATATATTTGAAGGTCCAGGAACTGGATTGAAAGGAACAGTATCTAGTGACAGCACTTATAATGTATATGGAAAATTGTATGATACCGAGGGTGAGTTCGGATATTTTGATATCGGTGATAGTTCTTTCATTCTAGAGGATAATGTTACAATCACTCCATATCAAGCAACGATAAATAGTGAATCTCCGGTTCAAATATTTAGTACACCAGGAGGTACTGCTGTCAGTCAAGTAGAACCAGGTGCAACATTTGAAGCAACTGGTGCGAAGGAAATAGACGGAGTAGAATGGTATGCTCTTTCTAATATTGGTTGGATTATGGCTGAATACGTAAATGTAACTAAGTAGATAATTAAAAGTGTCTTTCCTAAGGGAAGGGCACTTTTTCTATAGATGGGACAATCGAATAAGAAAAGGACACGCTCAACTCAATATTTTTTAGCAAGAATAGGCTTATAAGTAAAATGATACATATCTTTCCTTATTAAAGTATTTTTCATAGAATCCATACTTTATGAAAAGTTATTCTAAGAATGACTGGAAAATTATTCTAATAATTGATATAATATTCTGAAAATACGTAAGGAGTGGTGATGTTATGAGTACAGTAAACATAGCTGACTTTTTTCAGGCTATTGAGCAAGGGGATGTTCAGACTGTCGAAAAAAGTTTACATTATGATACGAATTTGTGTAATGCAGAGGATGGAAATGGATTAACAGCATTAGCGGTTGCTGCACATTATGGGCATCTTGATGTTGTCCAGTTGTTATTGAATTTTGGAGCGGATATCAATGCATTATCAAATTCAAAGGTTTCTTACATTCCTTCAAATACACCACTTCACGCTGCGATTGCTGGGACAAAATCAATGAAAGTAATCACATTCTTATTAGATCAAGGAGCAAATGTCCATATTCCTGATAGCTCCGGTTATACACCGTTGCAAATTGCTGCTTTTGATGGAGATGAAGTTGTTACTGGTCTTTTACTTCAGTATGGTAGCGATATTGGATTCAGAAATCCATTAACAAATTTGTCTGCAGTAGATATAGCGACAGAGCGGTCGAATGTAGCTTTTTTAAAAGCAATCGAAGATTATTCTGGAAAACGAGCTGAATAAACAAAGTATAGTCGTTTATTTTGAGTGTGGTGTGAGCACGTTTGAAATAAACGGCTGTACTTTTTTTTGTATAGTTTTGCTTGTTGATTGTAAAAACGTTATGTAAACTACAAACACTTTAGTATTCGTATATCTTATTACTAGTCATCTTCTTTTCCAATTATCCATGAACCTTATTTCAATATATACTAAATAGAAAAGAGGTAGGAAGTGGGGATCAGAATGGATTTTATAAAAGGAATCGACCATGTTCAATTAGCTGCACCAAGTGGATGTGAAGAAAAAGCACGAGAGTTCTATGGAGAAATACTTGGTTTAGTAGAATTGAAGAAACCTCAGTCGTTACAAGGCAGAGGAGGCTGTTGGTTTCAATGTGGGATTCAAGAAATTCACATAGGGGTTCAGGAAGACTTTATTCCTGCTACGAAGGCTCACCCTGGAATCATCATTGAAAATATAGAAGAGTTTAAGCGCTATTTGGCTAATCACGGGATAGCGAGTAAAGAGGATACTCCAATTGGAGGAAGAGAGCGTGTATTTGTCGATGATCCGTTTGGCAATCGACTTGAATTTATAGAATTTGCCAAGTAAGGTCCGTCCCTCTAGGGGATGGGCTTTTATTTTTGTGGGGTATTGTTGGAAGAAGAAGTTTTATTGTGGATGTGTAATGTGTGGTATAATTTAAGGCGAGTTTAGTAGATTTGTACGGAAGGGTTTGGTATAAACCATGGCACAATATACACCTATGATACAGCAGTATTTAGGGATCAAGGCAGATTTTCAGGATGCCTTTTTATTTTTTCGTTTAGGGGATTTTTATGAGATGTTCTTTGATGATGCCATTAAAGCATCACAAGAGCTTGAGATTACATTAACAAGTCGAGACGGTGGTGGAGAAGATCGTATACCCATGTGTGGGGTACCGTACCATTCTGCACCCAATTATATAGAGCAATTAATAGCAAAGGGCTATAAGGTAGCAATTTGCGAACAAACAGAAGATCCAAGACAAGCAAAGGGTGTTGTACGACGAGAGGTTGTACAGTTAATTACGCCTGGTACGGTCATGAATGAAAAGGGATTACAAGATAAAGAGAATAACTATATAAGTTCTCTATCACAGTTTGCTGACGGTACATTCGGACTTGCTTATAATGATCTATCTACTGGTGAAACAAAAGTAACGCTGATTTCAAAGGTTGATGATGTCGTAAACGAGCTTTCAACTCTTCGTTCCAAAGAGGTTGTTGTTCATCCGAATTTCAATGAAGAATTAAAACAACGTTTCATAGAGCGCTTAGACATCACGTTATCCTATGAAACGGAAGCAGCTCCGACTGAGAACTTTCAGCTTTTATTGATAGATTTAAAGCAGGATAAACTAATTGAAACATCATCTCGCTTGTTTCATTATTTGTTCAGAACACAGAAAAGAAGCTTAGATCATTTACAGAAGGCTGAAACCTATCAAGTCCATCACTATATGAGAATGGACTATTATTCGAAAAGAAACTTAGAACTAACTGAAACAATACGTTCAAAAGGCATGAAGGGCTCACTATTCTGGTTGTTAGATGAAACGATGACCGCAATGGGTGGACGTATGCTAAAGCAGTGGATTGAACGTCCGCTGATCAATAGAACAGACATTGAACAACGTCACGAGAAGGTTGAAATTCTACAACATCATTTCTTTGAAAGAGAAGAGCTTCGTGAGCGCTTAAAAGAAGTGTATGACTTAGAACGACTTGCAGGAAGAGTGGCATTTGGAAATGTTAATGGTAGAGATCTGATTCAGTTGAAAAAATCGCTTCAACAAGTTCCGTACATTGAAGAGATTACAAATAGGCTGCAAGCACAAGGCATGCTCTCAATGAATGATCGTCTCGATGCTTGTGAGGAATTAACCGATCTCTTAGAGCAAGCCATTGTGGACAATCCTCCGATTTCCGTGAAAGAAGGCAATATCATACAGGATGGTTACAATGCTGAGCTTGATCAATACCGAGACGCAAGTCGGAACGGAAAAACGTGGATTGCTCAGCTTGAGAAGCAGGAACGTGAGAAAACCGGTATCAAATCGTTAAAAATCGGTTACAACCGTGTGTTTGGCTATTATATTGAGGTAACTAAAGCAAACATTCATTTGCTTGAAGAAGGTCGCTATGAGCGAAAACAAACGTTAACCAATGCGGAACGCTATATTACACCAGAGTTAAAAGAAAAGGAATCGTTAATCCTTTCAGCAGAAGAAAAAAGCGTGGACCTTGAATACGAATTGTTTTTAGGTATTCGTGAGCGTGTAAAGGAATACATTCCAAGGCTTCAAAAATTAGCAAAATCAGTGAGTGAGCTTGATGTCCTCCAATGCTTTGCCACCGTTAGTGAGAAGCGTCACTATTCGAAGCCTACCTTTAATGCAGAGCGTAGAATTGTTCTAAAAGAAGGTCGTCACCCCGTCGTGGAAAAGGTGATGGGTGCTCAAGAATACGTTCCAAATGATTGTTACATGGATCAGGAACGAGAAGCTCTTCTTATTACAGGGCCTAACATGTCTGGTAAAAGTACGTATATGAGACAGCTTGCTCTTACCGCAATCATGGCACAAATCGGCTGCTTTGTTCCAGCAAAAGAAGCTTCTTTACCTATCTTTGATCAAGTATTTACACGCATTGGTGCAGCAGATGATTTAATTTCTGGTCAAAGTACATTCATGGTAGAAATGCTTGAGGCAAAAAATGCGATTACGAACGCAACAGAAGATAGCTTAATCCTTTTTGATGAGATTGGTCGTGGAACGTCTACCTACGATGGAATGGCATTGGCACAAGCAATCATCGAATACATTCATGAACATATTGGAGCAAAAACATTATTCTCAACACATTATCATGAGTTAACGATTTTAGACGAAGAGCTTGCTCGATTAAAAAACATTCATGTAAGTGCAGTCGAACACAATGGCAAGCTAGTTTTCCTTCATAAAATTAAAGAAGGTGCAGCAGATAAGAGTTATGGAATTCATGTTGCAGAATTAGCAGAGCTTCCAAAAGCTCTTATTCATCGAGCAAATGAAATTCTTTTAAAGCTAGAAGCGAAAGAAGGAACGCATGTAGCTATTTCTCGCCCTGAAATAGCAAGTACAAAAGAGGAGCAACCACTCGTCGTGTCCGAAAAACAAAAGACAAAAGAGGACGATGATTTACAGCTCTCCTTTTTCCAAGCAGAACAAGCGAAATCTGAACAACCACTACCATCAAAGCATAAAAAGCTACTTGATGAGTTAAAAACGTTAGATATTTTAGAAATGACACCATTAGACGCGATGAATACACTTTATGATTTACAAAAACGGTTAAAGAAATAATAGCCAGCTTCCCGTTTGATAAAAAGGGGTGATTCTATGGGGAAAATCAGACAATTAGATGATGCACTGTCTAATAAAATTGCAGCAGGTGAGGTAGTTGAACGTCCTGCATCTGTTGTAAAAGAGCTAGTAGAAAATGCGATTGATGCGAATAGTACAGTTATCGAGATTCATATTGAGGAAGCAGGGTTAACATCGATTCGGATTATTGATAATGGTGATGGCATTGAATCCGATGATGTGATTACAGCCTTTCAACGTCATGCAACAAGTAAAATAAAGGACGAAAATGACCTGTTCCGAATTAGAACCTTAGGCTTCCGTGGAGAGGCATTACCAAGTATTGCCTCTGTCTCTCTTTTTGACCTCAGAACGAGTACAGGGGACGGACCTGGTACGTATATTCAGCTTGAGGGTGGCCAAATCAAAACTCATGACCAATCTGCTTCTCGAAAAGGGACGGATATTACAGTACAGAACCTATTTTTTAACACACCTGCACGTCTAAAATATATGAAGACGATTCACACAGAGCTTGGAAACATAACAGACGTTGTCAACCGTATGGCACTATCCCATCCAGAGGTATCGATCAAACTGCTTCATAATGAGCGAGTGCTCTTGCATACAAGTGGGAACGGGGATGTGCATCAAGTTCTTGCAGCCATTTACGGGATCCAAATTGCAAAAAAGATGGTACCTATTCATGCGAATTCATTAGATTTTTCGATAAATGGCTTTGTATCTCTCCCAGAAATTACGCGTGCTTCTCGTAACTATATTTCTACTATGATCAATGGTCGATTTATCAAAAACTATGCCCTTGCGAAAGCTATTGGAGAGGGGTATCATACCTTGCTTCCAATCGGCCGTCATCCGATTGTATTATTGAATATTGAAATGGATCCCATTCTTGTCGATGTCAATGTTCATCCATCTAAAATGGAGGTACGATTAAGTAAAGAACAAGAACTGAATCAATTAGTGACGTCAGCGATTCGAGATGTTTTTAAAGGGAAGGAACTCATACCTTCAGGAGGAGCGCCTTCTGTTAAAAGGGAAAAAGATACCTCGGAGCAGGCTTCTTTTGAACTCGACCATGTACCACAAAATGCTATACATTCATCATCAACCGAGCAACCAAAACGTGCATCTTCCTATACACGAGAAACATTACTACCACGTGAAGAAATGAAAAAGCTATATGATTACGAAGAAACACCAACCTTTTCACTTTCTGAAGAATCTGTACAACAGACAAAAGGCGTGGATGAGTTCGAACACTTGGACACGACAAATTTTGTTAGTGAACCAGTTGAGGAGGTTCCGGCTCAACATACCGAGGAACCAAGAGATCAAGGAACACGTGTACCACCGTTCTATCCAATTGGCCAAATGCACGGTACCTATATCCTTGCACAAAATGATCGTGGTCTTTACCTAATTGATCAACATGCTGCACAAGAACGAATTAAATATGAGTTTTTCAAGGAAAAGGTAGGAGAAGTTGAGAAAGAACTTCAAGAATTACTCGTACCGCTAACGCTAGAATATTCAACAGATGAAGCCATAAAAATTCGAGAAAATCAAGACGGCTTAGAAGAAGTAGGCGTGTTCCTAGAGGAATTTGGGCTAAATAGCTTTATTGTTCGCGCGCACCCTCAATGGTTTCCAAAGGGCGAGGAGCAGCAAACAATTGAAGAAATGATTGAACAAGTTCTTCAAATGAAAAAGGTTGATATTAAAAAGCTTCGTGAAGAAGCAGCGATTATGATGAGCTGTAAAGGATCAATCAAAGCCAATCACTATTTACGTCATGAAGACATTCAAGCATTATTAGATGAATTGAGACAAACAACCGATCCATTTACATGCCCACATGGACGTCCAATCATTGTTCACTTTTCAACCTATGAAATGGAAAAGATGTTTAAGCGTGTTATGTAAAGAAAGGAGAATGCTTTTGAAAAGGCATTCTCCTTGTTGTATTGTAGAATATCTTGAGTCACTGGTTTAAAAAGTAGGTAATTGATCTAAGTTATTAGTAGGATCTCCGTCCGCATTACTTCGGAGATGGGGTTCGCCATCTCGACCAGTGAACACATTGACATTTTCAAGCTCACCGTTTTGAGCCATTTGTTGTGCAAGCTTATAATCAACAACCTCGCCAGAAGATAATTTTAATTCTACAATATCTCCTTCACCGTTTTTTCTTACAGCTACAATTTGTTGCATGTTTTCCCAACTCCTTTCTTGTTACTTAGCATGAACGACCTATCAGGAAATTATGTTTGTTTTAATGAAATTTATATAGATTAAGCACACATTTCTGAGGGGTGTTCAAAAAATTGTCAAGAATCAATTCTGGAAAATTGGGTTCAAAATGTATCAACTTGTCCATATTAAGAGACGGGAGGGAATTGTATGGTATCATTTCGAGGAGATGCACATAGATTTTATTTGAAATTAAAAGCCAAGAACGGAAACAAGCAAGAGATAGATGAATTAAAGGAATTGAAAGAAATAACGGATATCATGTCTTTTTATGAAATGCTACCAACCTCAGGATTAAAAAAGGTGAAATTCTACCTGCAAAAAGAATTTAATGGAACAGGAGCCATTCCTTTATTGATTACGGCAGTACCATGGCTTCTTTTTATTTTTTCTAAACCATTGTTAGAGTGGTTATTTAAAGGCGGGAGATTATGGATGATATTTGTCCTTATCTATATCACGTTACTCCTAGCCGGAGTCATTTTGCATTTTCGTGAAAGAGCTTGGGCCAAGACTCACTTAGTAATCATTGAGGATATTTTAGAGGAACGAAAAAAAGAGAGTGAATGATATTCAATGTCACTCTCTTTTTTCTGTATACTTAACTTCTATTTCGTACTTTTCATTAGTGTTATCTGGTTGATATCTTTCTGCTAGCACTATGATACATAAATGATATCATATTTATAGTTGATTGATAGCTTGTTATTATGAGATTCGTAGAATGTGAATTTCTGTCATCATCTATATTTCACCCTTCAACTCTAGTAAACTTTTGTTATAGATTACCAAAAGTTGAATGCGAAGAAAAGGATTGCAATAGGAGGATAATGTATGGAAAATCATGCTCTTCAGAATATAGTAGAAAAAGTAAAGCTTATTGAGGGAAATGATTATATCACCATTGAGCAGACTCATAATTTAAACACGTCTGAGATGTTATTCTTGATAAAGAATCTAAAAGATGATTTAATTTTTCAGAATAAGAAAACAATAACACTTTTAGTTGATCATCTATTTCCTTACTCGGTTGATGAAACTCTAGTTCAAAAAGGGTTCAAGCTTCATGATACATTTATTTTAGTGAAGCATAATCTAGTCGAATTAGATCAAAATCCTGCAATATTTACTTTTTTATCAATAAATGATGTTTCCTCGAATATATTTTTAGATAAGTGGTCTAAAGTCATGCAAGGCTCCTTGAATGCTTCTTCTACGTTTACAATTGAAGAGCATTTTCAAAGTGTTCAATCTGAACTAGGAACTATGTATAAAGATTCCTACATACTTGCTTATGAAGGAGATCAATGTGTCGGGGGTGTAATGCCTCATATTGAACCAGGAACAGAAGCAGAAGGGCGTTTATTTTACTTTGGATTGCTACCTGAAGTTCGGAGTAAGGGAAAGGCTCGGCTTTTACATTTACAAGCCCTGCATTATTTGAAGGACCACTTTCATGCAGATTACTATATTGGAGGGACAAGTACTGCAAATGTCCCGATGCAAAAGGTATTTAAGCACAACAAATGCGAGATTGTTGAGAAGCATCGAGTCTATAAATGGATAAAAGGTGACTAGGAAAGGGAAGTCAATATAACCAAATATGTTAAAAGAATATGGTAGACTAAAAGTACTATTTTTGTAGATGGAGCTGAGAGACATGGAGAAAAAGATTGCATGGGTAACAGATAGCTCAATTCTTCTACCAAAACAAGCAGAAGATATTGAGGATGTATTCGTTATTCCATTAACGATAATCTTTGGGGAAACGGAATATGCTGATGGAGTTACCATCCATTCAGATGAGCTTTACGAGAAAATCGAAACAGAACGAGAATTACCTAAAACAAGTAGGCCACCAATTGATCAATTAGTAACGATTTATAACGAACTATCGTTACAATACGATGTTATTTATTCGATACATGCATCAAATCATTTAAGTGGTACATATGAGAGTGCTGTATTAGCTGCTAGACAATGTGCTGTGAAAGTGTATCCGATCGACTCACTTTCTACTAGCTTTGGAGTTTCATATCTAATTGAAAAAGGCAAAGAGTGGATTGGTGCCGGTATTAACTTTGATGAAGTGTTTGAAAAAATTGAAACGTTAAAAAAGAAAGCAAGAGCCTACATGATTCCAGGGTCATTGAAGCAATTATTAAAAGGTGGCCGTATAACAGGCTATCAATATCTACTCGGAAATGCCCTTAATATAAACCCAATTCTAACGTTTATTGATGGAAAAGCTGAGCCTTATAAAAGAGTGAGAACAAGAAAAAAGGCTGAGAATAAAATTTTGGAGAATATGATAGAATCCCTTAAGGCAAAAAGAACAAATCAATTCTTCCTTTCCCATTCCTGTGAGCAATCACGTTTTGAAGAGTGGGAGAACAGGCTTAAGCAATTTTCACAGGAAGTTCGAATTCGAATCAATCCTCTAAGTAGTGTATTAGGGGTTCATGGTGGGGAAAATTCCATACTTGTTATGTGGTATGATGACCAAGAGTAACAAAAACAGATCAAAGCAGTTGTTGCTTTGGTCTTTTTTGTCTGGATTTCCTTCCCTACAATAAAATTTGTAAATTTTTTTGTGTTTTCATTATCGGACAAAGCCCTAGTTGCATATGGTATTGATGGACTAGAAAATAAAAAATAGGGAGAGGTTGTCCAATGTTTTACCACATTAAAGAACTTCAGTACGATGCAAAGCCGACTCGTCCTGATCCGATATTTGCTAAGAAGATGCAAGAAATTTTAGGTGGGCAATACGGGGAAATCTCAGTAATGATGCAATACTTATTTCAAGGATTTAATAGTCGAGCAGACGCCAAATATAAGGATTTACTTTTAGACATAGGTACGGAAGAAATTGCTCATGTTGAGATGCTTGCAACCATCATTGCTCGTTTGTTAGACAATGCTCCAGTAAAGGATCAAGAAGCAGCATATGCTAGTGATCCAGCTGTTGCCGCGATTATGGGTGGCATGAATCCACAACATGCGATTGTAAGTGGACTTGGCGCTATGCCTGTAGATAGTGTTGGAAACCGTTGGACAGCATCTTACATCGGCGCTAGTGGAAACCTAATGGCGGACTTCCGTGCTAACCTAACAGCGGAATCAATGGGACGATTACAAGCGGTACGATTATATGAGATTGCAGAAGACCCAGGTGTAAAGGATACCTTATCTTTCCTCATCGCACGTGATACAGCTCACCAAAATCAATGGGCTGCAGCAATTGCAGAATTAGAAGCTCGTGAAAACGATATTGTCGTACCAACAACATTTCCACGTAGCTTAGAAAAACAAGAAGTGTCCTATGACTTATACAATCTTTCTCGTGGTGAAGCAAGCAAAAAAGGAAGATGGGCAAGTGGCCCGAGCTTAGATGGTCGCTCAACATTCAAATATGTTGCCCAACCAGTACCATTCGGTCCAAAACCATTCCTAATCCCAGCACCATTATATATCCATGACACACTACCACCGATGATGAAATAATAATAGCGATCAATAAGCGACCACGGCTAATAATGCTGTGGTCGTTTTGTGTTTTGATTGTTTTGTGTGTGTCGGATTTCTTTTTAAGAAGGTAATTCCAAGCGGACATTTATTCCGTTATTAGTGACAAAAAACGGTTCTTGAGGGGGGAAGCGGACATCTATTCCGTTATTCATGAATATAGTAACTGATTTCTTTCATTTTTTAGTAAATAACGGAACAGATGTCCTTCAAGTCATAAAAGTTAATGAAAATACCTTAAATAGAGTACTAAATGTCCGCTTTAAACGGATTTTACTGGGTAGAATGGCTGTTTGTTTTTAAAAGTATATCATGTTGAAATTACTAAGTTGCTTGGAACGGAAAATGCTTGACTCCTGCGGGACGTAGCGGGAATAGTGAGACCCGGGGTTTCATAACCACTGAAACGAAACCATCCACAGATGAAAGCTCACCACTCGCCCCGCGGAAAGCAACGGACTTAGTAATACTTAACCCCACCATCATCAGGCTTCTTCCATTTCTTTTTCACAATAAGACAAACCCCACCAATAACAGCAACAAAAATCAAGCTGACAAAAAAGCCAGGTCGAATTTCTTTTTCAAACAATGTCCCACTGATAGCCGCAACGATTAAAAATATTCCAAGAAATGCAAAAGTTTTATTCCATACAGTAAGTGACAGTTGCTTAAAGGATGCAAGAATGATGAATAACCAATTGTATAGCAAAAGAATACCCGCCGCTGTCGTGATATACTCATAAATCTTACCTGGTAGTAGTAGTGCTGTAATTACAGACGCTAACAACCCTGTAGCTGCTAAAAGCATAGAAGGAAGGGGAAGGCTTTTGAATTTTAATTTTTTTGAAAAAACCTTTGGTGCGTCTCCATCCTTTGAAAGGGTGACGAGTAAATTTGTTACCCCAAATAATGCAGCAGTTAGCGTAGAAAAACCTGCAATGATAATAGCAGCATTAAACACATGCGGGAAAAAAGCTAAGTTATAATCGGCTAATGCTGTAACAAACGGGCTTTCTTCTTTATTAAAGGCATCAAAAGATACCATTGTAACGGCAAGTCCTAAGGAAAGTACATACACAGTAGTTAAACAGATTAACATAACCGATCCTGCTTTTGGAGCATCTTCCTTATTTTTTAATTGCATGGCCATAATGCCAATAACCTCGATTCCTCCATAGGCATAGAACGCGTACATTAGAGAAGACCAAAAGCCAGTAAACCCGTTAACAAATAGCTCATTAGATGATTTTGGAAAACCAGGGTTATTCGCATCACCGCTAATCATTCCAAAGAGTGCGGCACATGCTAATATAATAAACATAATAATAGCTGCAAATTTCACAACGGCTAACACATCTTCTACCTTATCAAAGCCTTTAGTCCCAGTTAGGACAACAAAAATAGATAATAAAGCATAAATGGCTGCAAAAATCCAAAGCGGAACGTCTGGAAACCAAAATTGTGTAAGAATCGATAAGGCAATTAATTGACTTCCCATCACCAGGACATTTGAAGACCAGTAATTCCATCCACAACTAAACTCTGCCCATTTTCCAAATGCCTTTCCTGCATAATAGCAAAACGAGCCTTCTTGTGGGTCTGCTGCAGTCATTTTTGCTAATACATTAAAGACGATATAAGTACCAAGAGCTGCTAGTAGGAAAGAAATGACGATTGAGGGACCCGTGATAGTAACACCTATACTAGAACCAAGAAAATATCCTGTTCCAATTGTGCACCCAATCCCAATTAGTGATAAATGCCACCATTTCATATCTCCACTACTTGAGCCTTTGTTTGATGATTGGCTATTTGTACCTGAAGCACAGCTTCCATTTGCCATATTCTCTCCTCCTTGACCCCGTTATTTTCTTACAAATGGCCAATTATTATGTATGAGTGGAGAGAGAAGTTAACGTAAAAAACCCTCATTCAGTGAGGGTTTAAGTGGAAGTTTCTAATGTAATGAATTAAACGAAATACCATCTAATGATTCGAGCTTTCCTCTCCACCAATTTCCAGAAGAATTTGCAGTCATCTGTCCATTCACATTAAGATATTTTGCATTTTTTAAGTGAATGTAGGAAGGAGGGGTGCTTTCTTTTTCTTCTTTTTTTCCTTCTCCTTGATTTTGCTGTTTTTGTTGTGAGTAAGCGTCCTTTAAATCAGCAAATTTCTTTGAAATGATTTTTGACATCGTATCATCATGAAGGTGTTTTGATGATTCAGTTATGCCTTCGTAGTAGGCGGTTGGCCCAATGAGGGTACCAGATATAATTGCTCCTCTTACATTCAAGGTTACATCTACTTCAATTCCATCTTCTTCAACTAATGTAAGAAACATAAGGACAACAGCATCATCTGTCCCGGGTTGTTTTTCAGCCTCTTTGTTTGCCATTCATGTCACCCCAAAATAAGATATTTTATATAAGTTGTATAAGGAACGATAAGGAATGCTACAAAAGTAATATATCCTTTCTGTTATTTCTTTATTATTGGGCTAATTGAACAAATTATGAGGAAAATGTGAAATGAAAAAGACCAGCCACTTGGCTGATCTTAGTGATTGAGTAATAATTGAATGGCCTGCCAACCAAAATACAGTCCGAATCCAATTAAAGATATGCTAGAAAGAGCAGAAATGACGATGAGTAGCTTGTTTGTAAGGAATCGTCGGAAGCTACTGGATAAAGCAGCCATACACACATCCCAAACCGTTATTCCTAAAAAGATGGCCCCACTATATATAATTAAATGTTTTTGATCATAGGTTGAAGCAGTTTCAGCTAGCACCGATCCGAAGATTCCTAACCAAAAAAGAATGGTTAAAGGGTTTGATAATGCCATGAAAAAACCTGTAAAAAACGTTTTTGAGTACGATGCTTTTTGTTTTTTGCGGGTATACATGACAACTTCTTTTGAGCTAAGTAAGCTTTCTATACCTGTATAGATGAGAACAAAGAACCCAAACGACCATAGGAATGTTTTGACAAATGGAGTATCAATAAAGTTTACAATCCCAAAGTACACAATAAGCATATATATGAAATCTGCTACAACAGAACCGATTCCAATTAACCACGCATGGAGAAAACCATTTTTAATACCACGATCTAATTGTGCTGCATTAATGGGTCCGATTGGTGCCGCTAATGATAACCCAAGCAAGACGTAACTGAAAAAAACACCCAAATGACTCACACTCCCTAATAAATGCTGAAAATCCTCCGTTATGTATACAACAAAATCAATAGCCAATAAAAAGAACAAAGAGTATATAACGTCTCTTTGAACCAATGCGCTGTAAAACAATACCTTGTACAACCTATTCGGGCTTGTCTTTAAATAGAACAAAAAGAGGGACGGACCTTTGCTCGATTCGAGCAAAAGGTCCGTCCCTCTAAAGGATTAACGAAGTGAGTTTTGGGTTTCCTCTATAAGTCTTAGTAAATCTTGAGCCCTAGTATATTGCTTGTTGATTTCTGGGTCATCCTCAGAACGAGAATGCTGGGCTTTATTTAGTAATTCTTCAGCTAACTTGATATTTTGTTGTGCGCGCTGAAAATGTTGCGCATCGGTTGTGCCTTGAGCTTCGATGACATTTTTATGAGCAATTTCTAACTGCTTCATCGCTTCCTGTAATGGTTGGTCATGTAGTTGCATATGGGTTCCTCCTAAGTCATTGCTTGTTACTCATTAGTTTGTCTTTAGGGAACCACTATATTCTTGTATTTTTAGAACGTTTAAGTAAGAGAATCGATAAATATAGAAAAATGAAACAGCATTGTTTTATTCCATGATATGATACAGATAAGCACTATTCGGGAGTTGTTTTACATGAATTTATTATTGTTATTTGGACCAACATTGATGATCTTTATTGGATTACAAGTAGCTGGCGATGTTGTCATAACCTTTTTACTATTTTATGGATGGCTCCTTCTAGCACCTTTTATGTATAACAAGCTAAATAGAGACAATGCCATCCATATAAGCTTTCCATTAGACAAAAAATCACTATGGACAGGTATCTTAACTGGTATAAGTTTTTTAATCCTTATTTTTGTAACCGTTAGTGTTTTATTTGAATATGTGTTTGACTCTGGGGAATTAAAGCAATTACTTGTTGAATTAGGGTTTTCAGGGCCACAGGTATGGTTGCTAGTTGTTGTTTTAATCGTCATAAATCCATTTTTAGAGGAATTTTACTGGCGAGGCTTTATGCATACACTGCTACATAGAAAAACAAATGTTAAAAACGCAGTCTTACTAACTTCATTATTTTATAGCTTATATCATTTCCTATCGACTGTAATATTGTTCACTTGGCCGTTCAATATTATTTCATGTGTTCCAGTATTTCTAGCAGGTATCATTTGGAGCTACATGAGAATAAAACAACATTCTATTGCCGCACCGATTATAAGCCACATTTTCGCAGATGCGGGAATTATGCTTATTTACATAGTCTATTTCAGTAGTTAGAAAGAGGAGAATCAACATGAATACATATGAAAAAATTGCGTTTCTAACAGATATCCATGGAAATGCCTTTGCTTTAGAAGCGGCACTAGAGGCAATTGAAGTAGAAGGGGTGGACCATGTGTTCTGTGGTGGGGACAGCATTGCGATCGGATACCAAACCAATGAGGTACTGTCATTATTACAATCGCTAAAAGCAAGATTATCCATTGTTTCAGGAAATCATGATGAAGCCGTTCTATCTATCGTGAAGAAACAACTGTACCCAGCTAGTCATGCGCATGCGAAAGAGCATCATGAATGGATTGCACGTTCGTTAGAAGAAAACGACATTGAATTCTTAACAAATATCCCAAGAGTCGTACAAGCTAAAATAGGTCATCACACCTGTCTTCTGACACATTATGCATACAAAGCAGGTTACGAATCAAAACCAATCCATCTTGATCCGTATAAAAGTATTGTAGAACCATCTCTAGAAAACATGAAGCAATTATTTGGAGAAAAACAGGAGGGCATCATTCTATTCGGTCATCATCACCCTGAACATCACTTCCAATCAAAGAACCAACTCTTTCTTAACCCAGGAGCACTAGGCTGTCAACACAATGACCAAGCAAGCTACTCTATCATTGAAAATTTAAAAGGCCAACTCACCGTTAAACATAAAACAATTCGCTACAACAGAACCGAATACCTAAAAGGCTTCGAAACATTTCAAGTACCACAAAGTGAAACCATTCTAGAAATATTTTATGGAGTGAATGATATGTCGGAAATTTCAGACTAAAAAAGGGATTACCTTAATACATATGGAATATAATACAATGACTTTTAAGTAAGCGGTTTCTTGTGTAAAGATAAAAACTTTGTCATTCCTTTATTAAGGAATAGGTTGCTATAAGTTTTATAGTAATTTAGTAATTACAAAATCAGGAATTTAGTTGCTTTGAAAAAAGGTCAATGATAGCACTGAGTTGCTAGGAGCGGAAGGTGCTTGACTCCTGCGGGAACTAGCGGGAATGGTGAGATCCCGCAGGAGCAAAGCGACGAGGAAGCTCACCCCCGCCCCGCGGAAAGCAAGCACCTGGAGCGGAGAGTAACGGGCATTATTAAGAAGAAGTTTTTTAGTAGGTATAAGAAAGGAGAAAACCCATGCTCCCAATAGAAATCGACCAAAACGAAACATTCCAACTAGGAGAAACCACCTTAACACCCTCATACCGCAAAGACCTACGCCAATTCACAGAAAAAGAATACAACAAATTCGTCAAAATCAACACAATCTCCGACTGGTCGCAACTATCATGGAAAGATGTAGGAAAACCCTACGAAGTAAAATCATTTGCAAAAGAGAAAAAAGACTGGGAAAAAGAACACGACCGCAGTCTCCCCATCCACACTTCATGGCAAATGTTCAATAAATCCTTTCATGAATGGTTTGTGAAAGATGTGCCATCAGAGCTTGATGAAAGAAAACAGCAATTCCTTAAAAGTTTAACCTCATTTAAGCCAAAAGAAATCAAAGAGGCAGTAGGAGACTTTGCACGAATCCATCTTTGGAACTATGCCCATCGTGTCGAGGATGGTATCTGGGATCCTCGGGGAAAACGAGCACTATTTGAAGGATTAGATGTACAAAAGCCAAAAATCCTTTTTCTTGGTGCAGCCGAAGGATACGAAGCGATGCAAATTGCCGCACTTTATCCTGGTAGTGAAATCGTGATGGTGGACTATGATCCTTATTGTAAGGACACACGCTATGCGGATTTTCCAGACGAATACCCTTTCTTAGGGTTTAATCCAAACACCTCTTCATACAAGACTTATCACAAACAAGACTTTCCAACAACGTATCTTGTAGATGATATTCGAAACCTTAGCTTTGGAAAGGAATTTGATATTGTCCTAAGTGTTGGCTTATTAGAGCATTTTCCTGATGAAATGAAACCGGAAGTTGTAGAATGGCATCGAAAATTTGTGAAGCCTTCAGGCTATATGATCCTAACAACTCCGCGTGCACAATTGAAATCAAAGCTCTATTACAAGGTAATGGCTGACGTCATGAACCATACGTATCGAGAACTAATGACTCTAGAGCAAATGGGACTTTACTTATATGAAAATGGCGCCAATATCATCAAATCTGGTTTTATCAAAGTGCATAATGGGATAATTGCGAAGGTGCGGTAAGGTTATTTCAAGGTTTTTATTGAATTAGCTGTTGCTTTTTTAGTAGAAGATAACAAACGATCTCGTATTGTCATGCTTAGTTAGAAATTTTTGTTGATACGTAAAAAAGTACTAGAAGAACAAATAAGCTTGTGTAACTTTCTAAGCGGACATTTAGTCCGTTATTTCTAAGAAAATGGCAGTTTTATAGAGTCAAGCGGACATTTAATCCCTTAATTCATGTAAATGACTTAAAAAATAGCTTCATAGACTTAAATAAGGTATTAAAATGTCCGCTTAGTAGTAAAAATCCCTTCTTTTAAGACAAATAAGGTACTAAATGTCCTCATTAGATTTCGAATTTTCCTCAAAGGACACACTATTCTTTGTATAATACGTAACCTCACAATCACCCCCCAAAATACTATTCTTAGAGAATATTTATATTTTTCCATTTCAATATTCAACAATTTCCACTAAAATGACAGAAAAGACGATAAAAAGGTGAGAAGCATGAAAATCAATCGGACCCTGACTAAACGGCATCTACTCTTTGTAACTGCTGCTGTTCTACTATATGCATCATTTTTTACTCTATCCTATATATTCAATCAACACAGACTGGAAGAAAATGAAATCACTGATGTGGCAAGGCTAATGCCAACCAAAGTGAAGAGGGTGACCTCAGGTGAAGAAGAACAAACGTTTGTTGACCTAGTAAAGGAAGCAAATGAACAAGATATAAAGCTTTCTGTTGCAGGGAAGCGGCATAGTCAAGGTGGTCATACGTACTATCGTGATGGAATTGTGCTCGATATGAATTCGTATAACAAAATTTTAAAAGTAGATCCTGAGAACAAAACGATACACGTGCAAAGTGGGGCAACTTGGGATGATATTCAAAAGGCTGTAAATCCATATGGTCTTGCTGTGAAAGTGATGCAATCACAGAACATTTTTACCATTGGTGGCTCTTTATCTGTTAATGTCCATGGTCGTGATATTCGACATGGCTCCCTTATTGAGACCGTCAATTGGTTTCGATTATTAAAGCCTGATGGGGAAATTATAAAAGTTTCCCGGACAGAAAATAGTGAGTATTTTCCGCTTGTGATTGGTGGATACGGTTTATTCGGCGTGATCTTAGATGTTGAGCTTCAACTAACAGAAGATGAGCTTTATGAAATTCGAACGACAAAGCTCAACTATGATGAATATGAGTCATTTTTTGCTGAGAAGGTAAAGGGTGATGAAAACGTAAAAATGCATCTTGCTAGAATTACGACAGCCCCAGACAAGTTTTTAACAGAGATGTATATTACCGATTATGTGGATGCTTCATCCAACGAAAGTCTCGAAGATTATAACGAGTTAAAGGGAGATGAAGGCACTTGGATTACCAAGCCAATGCTCGGTTTATCTCGTGATTTTGACTGGGGGAAAACATTGTTATGGAATCTACAAAAAAAGTATTTTTCGAATCAGGATGGAGAGCTTGTAACAAGAAATAATGTCATGCGATCAGAATCTGCATTTCTAGAATATGAAAATGGTAAGGACTCAGATGTGCTACAAGAATATTTTGTTCCAGTGAATGAGTTTGATGAATACATCGATGATTTGAGAGCCTTCTTAAAGGATGAAGAGTTAAACCTTATTAATATTACGATTCGCTATGTTGAGAAAAATGAGGATGCAGTCTTGTCGTATTCAAAGGATGATATGTTTGCATTCGTTCTTTTACTCAATCATGGATTGTCCGAAGAGGATGTTGCGAAAGCGGAAAAAACGATTCAGGGTATGATTGATATTACGTTACAGCATGATGGAAGCTATTATTTACCATATTACTCATATCCAACAAAGTCGCAAATGACAACGGCCTATCCGAAAACAGAAGAATTTTTCAAGATGAAAAGATTGCTAGATCCAGAGGAACGCTTTATGAATGAGTTTTATGAGGAGTATGGACGATGAGATTATATATTGTTTCACAAAGCTTTGCAGTGATGGCCATGTCCGTATCCTTTCCTTTCTATCTATTATTTATAAAAAATATCGGAACGAGCTTTAGTACATTTGGGTTTGCCTATGGATTATTTATGATCAGCTCTGCTTGCTTTCATAAATTTATTGGTGGCATCATCGAAAGGTACGGATCGAAGCTACTCTTAATTGTATACTCCTTTGGTATGGCGATATTGTTTTTATTTATTCCATGGATTTCTTCCATTGAACAGGTGTATGTATTTCAAATTTTATTAGGTCTGTTTGGAGCGGTTCAAAAAACAAGTGAAAAGTGCTTTATCAGTGATATCACCAATAAGGAGAAGCGTGGAAAAATGATAGGGGATTATCATTTTTGGACATCACTCTTCTCTGCATTTGCGATTATTGGGACAGGCTTTCTGTTAGATTATGTAACCATTATGGCAATTTTCTATATTTGCTCGCTATTCTTTTTTATTAGTGGGATTGTTTTATATTTTTATCAGCATAATGAGGCGATTCACTAAGAGAGGTCCGTCCCTCTCTTTAGTTGGATCGTTTTTTTGCTAGATACGTAATAATGTTTGTCGTATAACAAATTGCTGAAGAACGCGTTATGAAAATTTCCTTTGTTCTTTGCTTCCGAAAAAGCAGGAATTTCGTTTTCTTATGGATAATATATATTACTATACTATAGTCAGAAAATTTCGATATAGAAAAAGGAGGGGTCAACATGGAATTGCAAACTCTGGTGCAAAGGAAACGAAGAGGTCCAAAGATTATTGCTTGGACTGCGGCAATTATTTTAATTCTTGCTAGTATGTTGGTTTTATTTGTAAGCGTTTACACATCACGTTCATTACCAAAGACTTCTGGAACGATCACGTTGGAGGGGTTAGTTGATGAAGTAGAGGTGATACGAGATTCGAGTGGTGTTCCGCATATTAAGGCATCCAATGAACAGGATCTTTATATGGCTCAAGGGTATATTCAAGCACAGGATCGCTTATTTCAAATGGACCTGAGTCGAAGACAAGCAAGTGGTCGATTAAGTGAAGTGGTCGGAGAACAGGCAGTAGACCGTGACAAATTCTTTCGAACGCTTGGGTTACGTCGAGCTGCAGAAGCTTCTGTTGACATTCATTCAGAACAAGCTATAAACGTTTTAAATTGGTATGCAGAAGGTGTTAATCAATTCATTGAGGAAGCCAAGAACAGTGGGAAGTTACCAGTGGAATTTACTCTATTAGGTTATGAACCTGAGAAGTGGACGCCAATTGATTCATTAACAATCGGAAAATATATGGCATTTGATTTAGGAGGACATTGGCAAGGTCAAGCATTCCGATTATGGGCACTTGAAAATCTTCCAGAGGATAAAGCGTTGGATGTATTTCCATCTTATCCTGAGGAAGCGCCTACCATTTTGTCTTACTTGGATGAGATTGATATTCCAGTTGAAAAGGCGTTTGCATCAGCCATTATTCCACCAGAATTTAACGGAAGTAATAACTGGGTGGTTAGTGGCGACAAAACAGCAAGTGGAAAACCAATTCTTGCTGATGATCCACATTTAGCGTTAAATACCCCATCGATTTGGTATCAGATGCACCTGCAAGCTCCAGAGGTGAATGTTAGTGGGGTTATTTTTAGCGGAATACCTGGAATTATTTTAGGACACAACGAGCAAATTGCATGGGGAGTAACCAATACAGGCCCAGATGTACAGGATTTATATATTGAGAAGCAAAATCCTGATGAGCCTACTGAATTTTTATATGATGGAAAATGGGAAAAAGCAACAGTGATAGACGAACCGATTAAGGTAAAAGGAAGCGAAACGATTCCATATGAAGTTATGGTAACGAGACATGGTCCGGTTATTTCAGAGTTTGCATATGAACAGGATAACCAGCACTTGTTATCACTTCAATGGACGGCGTTAGAACCGAGCTTAGAGCTTCAAGCCGTCATGGAAATGAACAAAGCAAAGACGTGGGATGAATTTGAAACGGCATTAGCAGATTTTCATGTGCCCACACAAAACTTTGTGTTTGCAAGTCAGGACGGCACCATTGCTTACAAAGCAAATGGAAAAATCCCGATTCGTAAAAAAGGGGACGGACTTCTACCTGTGCCAGGATGGGATTCTAGCTATGGCTGGGATGGGTATATTCCATATGACGAGCTACCACGAATCGTAAATCCTACAGAAGGCTTTGTAGCAACGGCAAATAATAAAGTCATAGGGGATGATTATCCGTACCATATTAGTCATCATTGGGCACAGCCGTATCGGTTTATGAGAATAAGTGAAGTCCTTCAGGAAAATGACAACATTACAGTAGAAGACATGCAGGCACTGCAAATGGATCAAATCAATCTTCATGCTCGTGAATTTGTCCCGATTATGATTGACGCTCTAAGCAATCAAGAGCTTTCTAATGATGAAGAGCAAATTGTTGAGCTTCTATTTAACTGGGAGACGTATAAGGATGATAAGGATCTAGCGGCTCCACTCGTGTTTCACACTTGGATGAACAAGATTTCAACAAAGCTATTTGAAGAAGACATATCAGAGGAAGCGATGAATCTATTTGCGGGTAAACAAAGCGTTGTTGATGAATTGATTCGTAAAGCATCAAGCGGAACTGAATCTCCTTGGTTTAAAGAACAAGGGGGCTTTGACAAATATATGAAGATGACATTCTCTCAAACGATTGAAGAATTAAAAGAAACGTATGGAGAGGATTCCACGCAATGGAAGTGGGGGGATTATCACCAAGTGTATTTTGCACATCCATTATCCTCAGCATCGGAATTCATAAAACCGTTCTTTAACCAAGTCGACCCTGTACCGGTTGGTGGAAGTCGTGTTACCGTTCAAGCAGCCAGCTATAATGCAGAAGGAATTACCAACCACGGTGCTTCATGGAGGTTTGTCATTGATACAAGCAACATGACAGAAGGATATCATATTGTCGGACCAGGACAATCTGGTCACTTTAAGAGCAAATGGTATGATGACCAAACAGATGATTGGGTAGAGGGTACCTATCACAAAACAAACATTAAAGAGCAAGCAAAAACAGATGATACATTAACATTAATACCGGAAAACTAATCCTAAAAAACTGTACTAGAGATCGACTCTCTGGTACAGTTTTTTTAGAGGTGAGACAATTGGTCGGAAAATTAGATATAACTATTATGAAAATAAACAGAATAATTGAAGATGCTCTTGGTGAGAACCTCGTCGGACATTATCTTCATGGCTCCCTTGTGATGGGATGCTTTCATCCGGACACTAGTGATATCGACCTTCTTGTTGTCGTAAAAGAGGATGTTCCTTTTAAAACGAAACAGGAATTAACGGAACAATTTCTAATGATTGATAACGAATTACCAGCAAAAGGAGTAGAGCTTAGTATTGTTTTAAAAGATGTCCTAGATCCGTTCCAATACCCAACTCCATATTTGTATCATTTCTCGAACATGCATAAAGAAAACTATCTCAGTGATCCTACATTTATGCTTGAACACGATGTGGACCCAGATTTGGCCGCACATATAACAGTCATTAATAAAAGAGGCGTTGTCCTAAGTGGTTTAGAGATTAATAGTGTGTTTAGTGAAGTTCCAGAAGAACATTATCTCGATTCCATTTGGTATGACATAGAAGATATGGAATCAAGCATCACAGAGAACCCGATTTATGCAACATTAAATCTATGTAGGGTTCTATACTATTTAGAAGAGCAGCAGGTTTCCTCGAAAAAAGAAGGAGGAGAATGGGCACTTACAAAACTTCCTCCTTCACTCCACATGCCGATAAAGAATGCATTATCTCTCTATGAAAACGGGCAGCAATGGACACCTACTAGTGAAGAAGAACAAATGCTCCAACAATTTGCTCAGATCTTGTTAAATAAAATAAAAAAATTACGACAAAACCGAATAATCTCAAAGTAATTGGACATAATGATTAGATGTTATTTCTACATCTATGATACGATTAATACATAGTGATGATGGGAATAGAAAGCAGTGAAAACGATTGAATAAGGAAAAACTAGTTGTACTGATAGGACCAACAGCAGTTGGAAAAACAAAAACCTCTATTGAATTGGCAAAACAATTTAATGGTGAAATTATTAGCGGTGACTCCATGCAAATCTATAAAGGAATGGACATCGGCACAGCCAAAATTACGTCAGAAGAAATGGACGGTGTACCACATCATCTCCTTGATATTAAGGAACCTGATGAAGCATTCTCTGTAGCAGAATTTCAACAATTGGTAAGAGAGAAAATCCGTGAAATACATCAACGTGGCCGCTTACCGATGATTGTTGGAGGTACTGGATTGTATATTCAGTCTGTCATTTATGATTACAAGTTTTCGGATGTACCAGGTGATGATGCTTATAGACGATTACTTGAACAGCAGGCAGATGACCATGGGTATGAGGCTCTTTATGAAAAGTTACAGGACATTGATCCTGCAGCTGCTAGCAATATTCACCCTAATAATGTAAGAAGAGTCATTCGTGCTCTGGAAATTTATCATTGCACGGGAAAAACAATGACAGAATATCAAAGTGAACAAGAACACGAGCTTTTATATGATGTTGCAATTGTTGGACTCACGATGGATAGAGATCTCCTGTATGAAAGAATTAATAGGCGAGTGGATATAATGGTGAAAGATGGTCTGCTCGAAGAAGTAAAACAGCTTTATGACAAAGGGCTACGTGATGTACAATCCATTCAAGCAATTGGGTATAAAGAAATATACGAATACTTCGATGGAAACGTAACGCTCGAGGAAGCGATTGAAAATCTTAAACAAAATTCTAGAAGATATGCGAAAAGGCAACTAACATGGTTCCGCAATAAAATGGATGTTCATTGGTTTGATTTTACAAACCTTAATCAAATAAACACATTTACTCAAGATATTTCCAATTTCATTGCAGGAAAGCTTGAATTAGAAGTCGAATAAGTAGGTAGAGATAGAAGAGGAGGACAAAAAATGAAGCAAGCAATTAATATCCAAGATCAATTTTTAAATCAATTAAGAAAAGATGGTTCACTTGTAACAGTTTTTTTACTAAATGGATTCCAAATTCGTGGACAGGTTAAAGGATTCGATAATTTCACCGTATTATTCGAATCAGAAGGGAAACAACAGCTTGTATATAAGCATGCTATTTCAACCTTTGCTCCTCAAAGAAATGTACAAATCAATTTTGAAGAACAAGCGTAACTCTTACGCGATTTCATATAGCCGTACAAAAAGACTAATCAAGCACAATTCCTGTTGCTTGATTAGTCTTTTTTATTGCTTCAATCGAATCAAATCGAATTTATATAAAATAGTCATAATGACGTTAACTAGGAAGTGAACAAAAATTGGAACCAAAATATTAAATGTCTCGAAGTACAACCACCCAAACACAACTCCTGGAAGAGTAATATTTAGGAGCATAATAGGGTTTTTAAAATAGTTAAAATGAAAAAGTACAAATAAAATCGTTGCAATTACGAGTGCAATCCATTTATTGTCAATCAATAGGAAAGCGATACTCTGAATGATTCCTCGAAAAAGAAGTTCCTCAAATACCGCAACCAGTAGCATGAATACTAAAATCTTAAAAAGTGAGAAGTCTTGATACGTTTTATTTGTATTATCGAGCTTATCTGAAGGTATGTAGTGATTTAATAGGATGCCGTATAAAACAAGACCGATAATAGACAAGACAGAAATGATAATTCCTTTATAGGGGTGCTCTGTTGAAAATAGTGACTCTATTGGTAGTATTCCATTTACAGTCAGAACAAGTAAAATCGTACTACAAATGAGGATTAGGGAACTATATCCAATGACAATATCTTTTAAGGTAAATCCCTTTGGAGCTGTGTGTTCTTCTTCAAGCTTAATTTCTATTACGTCCACCTCTGTTTCCTATATAACTATTTTCATTAGAATCATACTTGAAATTTAAAAATTGGAAAAGGATTTTTTTGGCACGATCCCTTTAATAATCGTAAAAAGTAATAATGTTTCATTCCCAACGTGAATATGATGATAAGAGACCCTACTCTGTAAAGAAATATTTCTTGGGAAAGCGCATAAAATGACAGAATATTTTATCAATGTCGAAAACCATCGACTTGAATTGGATGCAGCAACATATAGGCATTTGTCACCCTAATGGACCTCAAGACGTATACTGTTGATGAATGGTGAGGTGAATAGCTTGGATCAACCAATTCGTATGAAAAATAACGGCCAAATAAGCATTGTGCTCAATTCAGAAACAAAATCACAACTAAAGGAAGCCATAAAGCAAGAGGCATTTCCAAAGGATTTCTCACAAGAACATGCAGCATTAAAGGAAATAGAGGAAGAGTTATCTGAATTGGTCGGCATGGATGAAATGAAAAAAATGGTTAAGGAAATATATGCTTGGATCTTTGTAAACAAAAAGCGGGAAGCCGCTGGTTTAAAAGCAGGAAAGCAATCACTGCATATGATGTTTAAAGGAAATCCAGGCACAGGGAAAACCACCGTTGCAAGAATTATAGGGAAATTATTTCATAGAATGAATGTACTTTCAAAAGGTCACTTAATAGAAGCAGAACGAGCAGACTTAGTCGGAGAATATATTGGCCACACAGCACAAAAAACAAGAGATCTTGTGAAAAAATCTCTGGGTGGAATTCTGTTTGTAGATGAAGCATATTCTCTTGGTCGTGGAGGAGAGAAGGATTTCGGAAAAGAAGCGATTGATACGCTAGTGAAGCATATGGAGGATAAACAGCACGAATTCATCTTAATTTTAGCTGGATATTCACGGGAAATGGATCATTTCTTATCTCTAAATCCAGGTCTCCATTCACGATTCCCACTCGTATTTGATTTTCCAGATTACTCTGTTGACCAATTGATGGAGATCGGGAAGAAAATATTAGATGAGAAGGAATATAAATTGAGTCAGGACGCCGAGCGAAAAGTTCGCGAGCATCTTCAAGATGTGAAAACAACACAGTCTCAAAAGTCTTTCTCTAATGGCCGTTATGTGAGAAACCTTATTGAGAAGTCGATTCGAACGCAAGCGATGAGGCTTCTTCGAGAGGATAGTTATGATAAGCATGAACTCGTGACAATCCGAAGCAACGATATTACATTTCCGAGCTTGAAAAATAAATAGATCCTTAAAAAGGTGTTTTAAGCTTGGCTTAGGACACCTTTTTCTTGTGATTGTAATAAAAAGTCTAACAAAAAAGGTTTCTCTGTTAGTCTAAGTAGTTTACATTCGGTGGAGAACGTTTAAATTGGAAGGATAAATAGCAAGCCGATTAACTACAATGCTTATTTCAACTTATAAAGTTCGGATAAGATAATTGTAAATTCATTGATGAAGAACAGCTTCACTATTCAGCCGTTAATCCTCACATTTTTTATTTGATAATGAATGTTCCAACAAGACTTACAACTATCATCAACAAGGCGAAAGACCACCAAGAATTAAGCAAACCATTTTGTTCTTTTTTATCTTCTTTTTTCATTTATACGTTTCACCTCCAAATACTCATTCTATTAGATTGTACTATACATTCGAAAAACATGATATTGGTGCCTACCCACAACACATTAATGCTTTACCATACTTCAATTTTAAATGGTGTAACTAACTGAAAATAACTCTTCGTGACTCTGATTTTCATGAGATTAAGTGGATCTCTAGATGCATATACAACTTTACTTATCATTAATTAAGAACAATGGCGATCATTCTATAGAGTGGTCGTTTTGTCGTATTTTACGATAACTGCATATGAAAATATCCATAATAATGGAAAATGCAGTCAAAAATTTGTAATCTTCTGTTATGATTTTAGAATGGAAATATGTGATATTGTGAAGTATTTCACTTTAACTAATTGTTAGAAAAAAGACAGTTTTCTTACATTTAAGAACAAAATCCAATTTTGATCAGGGGAGGGAGTATAAAGAAATGTTAGCTGCATTCATTACTTGGGTTTTTATTTTGATCATTGAAGTTTTTTGGCTAATGATTGATGCTTCAGGGGGTGTCGGAAACAAAGAAGAGATATATGTAATACTTATTATTACATTAGTAGTTGGTGCTACTGGACTTAATCTATACAGTAAACATTTAAAGAAATAACATATACAGACACAAACAGTGTCGAATAATAATTTTATACAGATATGAATAGTTATGTATATAGAGTGAATGGGGGAGTGGTGTTTTTTGAAACTAATTATTGAGTCAACAGATTTAAAAGACTATTTGAAGGAAACAGATGTTGTCAATTTTTCTCATCCTTTAATTATAGAAGCCATTACGGAATTGTTTAATGACGAACAGTCCGAAATTGAAAAGGTTAAGATAGCTTTTGAATTTGTAAGAGACAAAATATCACATACTAGGGACATTCAAAGTAGTAAAATTACGAGTAAAGCATCGGAGGTACTTCAACACAAAGAAGGCATGTGCAATGCCAAATCCAATTTGTTGGCTGCACTACTAAGGTCACAGGGGATTTCGACAGGTTTTTGTTACCAGAGACTAATGATGTTTGATACACCCGATAAAGGATATTTATTACATACACTAAATGGAGTTTTCCTTCGTTCTTTAGACAAATGGATTCGCTTAGATGCACGCGGAAACAAACCAGGTGTTCAAGCAGAATTTTCCACTAAAGAAGAAATCTTAGCGTTTACAGTTCAAGAAAATTTTGGAGAAAAGGATTATCCAATTATATATACTGAACCTAAAACTATTACTGCTCTAGAAGATAATACAAATGCTAGTAATGTATAGGATATGGGTGCCTGCCCCAGCACATTAGCTTCACCATACTGGGGACCAGGAACAAATTTTTGAAAAATAAATAATTCATACAAAAGGTGTTTTAAGCTTTTCTTAGGACACCTTTTTCTTGTGATTATTAAAAAATACTAACAGAAAACTAGCTCACTTTTGCTGAAAAATGTAAATTAGAAGGTTTAGAAGTAAGCCAATTCACATCAAATTGGTTTATGTTTTTTATTGATATAAAAGAATTTTTAAAATTTCAGCAATATAATTAGCAATATATTTATCATCTAAAATATTTTGTTACTACATTTATTACATATTTGTTAAGGGAGGCTAAAAGTTTATTTACTATGCGATAAAGCATAAGATTTATACGCGCTAATTTATTTAAGTGTTTAGAACAATCAAATGATTATGGGACTTTATGTTAAAATATTGATATAAGATTTAGAAAATATGTTCTTTAACTAACAGGCAGGTTAATAAATTTACACCTTAGAAAATTAGAAAATTATACTGGAGGTTAATAGCTTTGCAGAAATGCGAGAATTGCAATACACATTTTAGTTGGAGTAAAATCTATGAATCCTTCTGGCTGAATTATAAACCTATAAAATGCAACGAATGCGGTACAACACATAAAATAACAATGCCAAGCAGGTTTATATTTGTGTCTTTTACGATTCTTCCCATGCTCACCTTCTTTTATTTTCTATTGCCTTTTAGCAATGGACTTGTGACGTTTGGATTAGCTATTGTTATATTTATAATTGGTTCTTTGTTAGCGCCTTTTCTTGTTACTTATAAAGAGTCTCTGTGAATAAAGAACTTAAACGAATGCGTTGATCCCAAAGGGAATTGACGCTTTTTATATGGAAATAATTCTACTAACTGTTCAGACTAGTGGAAGATTTCAAACTAAGAAAATGAATATCGAAACTTTTTAGGTGTGAATTCGTAAGTATGATACAAGGAGGAAGAAGAATGAAAAAAATAATTGGAATTTTTATCGTTGTACTAATTTCAATAGGAATTGCTGATTTAATTCAAGGATTTATTTTAACACTTATTTATACATCGAATCCCTACCCAACAAATGGTGTGGAAATAGCAAAATTCTTAAAATATAGTATTTCTGCTATAACGGTAACATTATCTCTATGGATTGTGTTTAAGGTTAAAAATTTTATTAAAATCTGTAAATCAACGGTGAAAGTATCGTGAAGTATTATGGTATCAAGCAATTTGTTAGTGTCCTAACTTTAATTCTTTTTACTTTTATTGCTGATTATTATTTTCGAGAAGTGAATGCGGGGATTGAAAGCAGTTGATTATGTTTATAGGTATTTCAATCCTTCTTTTTGTATGTAATCAACTGATATATAACTACGCTAAAATAGCAGAAGGTTTTATGAAACACAAGGTTTGGAATAAAATGTTTATCATCATTTTAATATGGTTAATGATTTCATTTGTCGTATTTATTGCCTTGTTTTTTGCGACACCACTTGAGGGTTTAATTACTTCTTACACATGGCTTATCTTTATTGTTGCTTATTATTTTTTATTCTTTATAAACCTTTTAATTCTATCAATTGTACATATAGTAGTTGATAATTCGGTAAATGTAGAGAAAAAATTATTATTAACTTGGGTGAGTTCGTTGTTACTTGTAGCTTTAACATTATTTGTTCTACCAAGTATTTAATAACTTATGGGTTAGAGAAACTCTTTCACAAACGGGTGCTTTACTAAAGATAGATACAATCATGTCAAGAGGTGAGAATTATTGAACATTATTGGAAATGTAATTTTTAGTATTTTAGATTTTATAGAAAGATTGGTTGATAACCCAAGTAAATCAATCAGAATACTAATGGGGCTAAGTGTACTTTCATACATACATATCATTTATTTATATTTTAATGTTGAAGCATTTGTAGAAGGAAGACACCAAATAGATGGCAATTTTTTTAGTGTTGTACTTCTTGGCGGGTTACTACCATATTTGTTTTTATTTATTACTTCTCTTGTCTTTTCAAAAAGAGAGTCTTTCTTAGGTTTTAGGAGTGAAGCAATACTAGATTGGTTTTTACGTTTGCTGGCGTATATTCTAGTTTTCCAACTATATAACTTTGATTTCTTACTTGCAAATACTAATTACATTTTAGTAATACTTGTTTCCTTTATGTTAATAAGCTTTTATCTGGAATACAGAATGTATCAGAAATCAAAAAAATATATATCGAATGTGAATCCAATAAAAAAGGAATTTAATCCAACCAAGGAAGAGATAAATAATATTTCCAATATGGAGAAGGCGGTTGCAATTGGTGTTGGTTCAATATTTGTAGCAAGTGGACTTGCTATTGGTATTGCCATAAGTATTCCAAGCGCAACTAGTTCAGTGACAAGAACAATAATATTATTTTGTATGTCTTTGAGTTCTTTTATGTGGTTTTTAAGTATTTCATATAATAAATGCAACTTATTCTATGTTGATAAAAAAAGTGCTAGAAGAATTTTCATAAAAGACTCTTCAATAGCATTTGGGGGATACCTTTTATGTGTTCTAGTAGGGGTGGGATTACTCAACAGAGTAGAATACACGATTGATATAGTTATAATTGCAGGAGTTTTTTCTCTATTACCTGCAATAAATACTAATCGTCGAATGGCTATTTATTTAGAACAAATAAAGGATGTTGAGAAAGAGCAGTACATAGAATTGTGACAAACTTGCGATTGATTTAAGATTGGTGACTGACCCCCAGCATGGAGAAGCAAGTATCGAATTCTTTGCTGTTAAAGAAAGTGAGAGAGGAAAAGGAGTAGGAGGAAAACTATTAACGGTAGCTTTAAAATGGTTTACCACCATTAAAAGTATCGGTTCTATTACACTCTGTGTCAACTCGAGTAATCAAAATGCTATAAATTTATATAAGAAAGTCGGGTTTCAATTGAAACATGAGTTATGTTTTTTCACTAAGAAGTTATAACGTTATTTAACAAACGGGTGCACTCATGCTACGCAGCAACGATTTAAATAATTTTTGGAAAACCAGGATGTAATCTATTGCATTCTGATGTGATTTTAGTATGAATATTTGATTTATTGTGAATTGTTTTACTTATATAGGCTGACTTGTTTAGTAAGAGATATGAATATTTTAAGATAATATTATAAAAAAATAAGGAGTTGATTACTTGAAAAAATATGCACTTTTTCTTGTAGTAGTTTCCATATTTTTAGGTGGATGTAACAATACCAATTCTATGCAGGATGTGTTTCATAAAGAAATGAAAGGTCTAGAAGATGTTGATGATTACAGTTTGATTAATATAGTGGAAGAGGATAATATCATTTTTTACTCTTATGTTCAAGAAGGTGAGAATAACAACAATCAAATAAATATTGGGTATTTTAACAAAATCAATGGAGAATGGTTCTGGGATAAAACCGCCAGTTGTAAGGGAAAGTGGTCAGGTACATTTGGAAATACACCATATATTTGGTGTGGGACATTAACAGAACCAAGACACGAAAAAGTGTATGTTGGTGATAAAGAAGCGAAGATAATTAATGTCGACGATGGTGTACAACGGGTTTGGTACCATCTAAGTGAAAACATAAATGATAAGGAGATTAAAATTGTTTTAACAGATGGTTCAGAGGAGTGGCTTAAAGAAGTGATAAAATAATATTGTTTTGCTACTGGTGTGTTTATTCAATTAGGGTTTGATGTTCTTTTTG
This sequence comes from Rossellomorea marisflavi, assembly GCA_003667865.1. Taxonomy (GTDB): domain Bacteria; phylum Bacillota; class Bacilli; order Bacillales; family Bacillaceae_B; genus Rossellomorea; species Rossellomorea marisflavi_C. The sequence goes on from CP033051.1 coordinate 3,183,652, forward strand.
TTGAACTAACGCGATGAATTGAAGGGAAGTGAGAAGTGAAAAAAGAAGTTGTTCTGATTTGAAGGGAGAAGAACGAAATGTTGTATTGGATTCTTATTATTCTTTTAATTATTGGACTTTTCTTATTGTTGTTAGGAGTTATCACCAATAAAGGTTGGCTAAAAATAGCATCAATTATTCCACTAATTCTTGTAATACCGCAATCTTTAAATATTTTCTTTGCTTGGGTTAAGTCATTGTGGAATTAGCAAATCGGCTTCTATTAAAGAAGTGTTTCCCAAAGTTGCAAAAATCAATGAGTGATACTGGGTGCCAGGCGCCAATGTTCTAGAGCTTGTTTGCTAATATTAAATTTATACAGTGGTTGTTATAATTAGTCAATAGAAAGGGGTGCTTGATGTGAAATGGTCAGATGTTAGAAAGTTATATCCTAATCAATTTGTAAAATTAAAAACATTATCTTCACATATTAAGGAGGGGCAAGAAATCATTGATGATATGGCTGTGATATCACCTATACCGATGAATTGCAACCAAAGAATTATAAAAGTCAAAAGGGGACGAATTAGTCTATCATACAATCCATGAAAATATTGTTTTAGAAATCCGTCAAGATGTCGGACTAAGGATATTTGACTACAATGGAATTCAAATATAAATATGGACTACTCTTAGTGGATGTTAGTTTGATTTTTAAGGGGAAGACCATAGTAATTGAAAATATGGTTGTAGATACAGGTGCTGCTAGAACACTTATTTCACAGAATGCTGTAGAGGAAATAGGGTTGGGGGTTGATTTACAAGATAGAATTGTCACCTATTATGGAGTTGGTGGAAAAGAGCATGCTTTTAGGAAACGAGTAGAAGAAATTGAAGGCGGTGAATGGATGTTAAGTAATATGGAGTTAGATTTTAATGATTTCGGATATGATGATATCAATGGTTTACTTGGATTAGATTTGTTGATGAGAGCAGGTTACGTAATTGATCTATTACAATTAAAAATGACTAAAAGTAACTAAGGGACCTGATGATATTGAATTGATATCAGGTCCCTTTTATGTTGAAGTTTGTATGTTAAAACCGATATTGATGGCTGACCCCCAGCACATTAATGCTTTACCATACATAGGGTCAGGCACCAATTTTAAATGTATCGGAGTAGAATATGATTTTCCTCCACCAACTGTTTCAGTGTATTATGCTCCAAATAGTATTAGCCCTAATCAAGAATTAGCAGAAGCTAACATAGATTGGGATTATGACGAAAAGTACAATAAAGAAAGAACTTAATTCGATAGGGAGACTATGAATGATAAAAAGTTCTATTTTATTTTTGCTAGTATTAGGAATTCTTCTTTTAGCAGTATGCTCTGATAAACCCCCTATGCCTACAGTTAGTGTAGAAGGGGAGAGAATCGAAAGTGTAAGAGCCTCCTATTGTTGGAGTAATGGGTGTTACGACACCGCTGGACCCCCTGATATTTTAAAAGGAAAGGATCCATACCAGGTTAAAAAGGGAGAGAAAGTTACCATCAAGTTTGAGAATGGACCTAAGCCGTCTAACATCTCTGTATCAAGAATGCTCCACTCGGACCAAGAATGGATAAAAGATGAATTAATCAATGATGTCCTCACAATCCCGACTGAAGAAGGTATTTATTATTATGACTTTCATGTAAATTGGGATTCGCGTGGAGATTCTTATTACGCTTTTGTTATTCAAGTGAAATAATGAATATTTAGTCAAACATAAAATTATTCAAAAAAGCTTGTATACAGTACAAGTTTACTAGGAACTAAATACAATTCAACGAAGGCGATCACTCTTTAGGGTGATTGTCTTTGTCGTATTTAACACATACTGCGCATAAACGATAGTAATGATTTATGAAAAAACAGGATCATTATTTGTTATTTTCTGGTATGATTTTAGTATGAATAATTGTTATATTGTGAAGTGTTTCACTTAAACGCTAACGAGCAGTTATCTTCAACAAGTAATTTAACAAAATATTGGTTTTTTATGGTAAATTAATATTAGTGGGAGGGGATAAACGTGAAGAAGTCTGAAAAGATGATTGTAACTATTTCAGCAATAGTTTATTGTCTGGCATTATTGTTTTATATAGGTATGTTGTTATTTGGCAATGGTGTTGAACCATACCTTCATGCAGTTTTCATTTCTACATTTTTTCTTTTTATTATTGTTTTCGTAACTAAAAAAAGCAGAAAAAGCACTTGATTTAGCTTTGAATTAACGGGGAGCTTGAACGAAAGAACAATATAAATCTTGGGGATTGGGATTGTGAGAAAATCATTTTTTGTTTCTATCTTACTAATTGCTTTTTTAATTTTAAACGGTTGTAGTCATAATACTGTAGAGAAAATTAAAGCGGATTATTTTGATATTGGCTTAGGACAGAGTTTGTACAGTGGATATAATAAAGTGGAGCAGGAAACTGTTCAGTCACTTGTAGATGCATATAATCAAATTGAATATACTGGGCAAACCAACCAACAAATCAATTATGACAAGGCAATAACAATAACATTTGTCTTTAATGACCAAATTTCAGGCATGTTAGTTTTAGATGATAAGGGGATTTTTCATCTGCATGATAATGTTGAAGAAAATTATCAAATCGAGCCAAACAATGATTTATATGAACAGGCAATTGAGATATATAACGATTTGAAGCAACAATATTAAAATTTCAAGGGGAACTTTGACCCGTTCATTTGTGAAAATTTTCACTTAAACTAAAGGGTGCTTATGTTGAACAAGAGTTGATCACTTCACTGCGTAGTACAAATCAACTTGGCATGAAACTTCCATAATAAGGCGGTCACTCTTTTAGGGTGATCGTTTTGTCGTATTTGACCATTAATACGCAGCAACGATAGAAATGACTTTTGAAAAAATCAGGAACGGGATCTGTTTTATCTGTTATCATTTTAGTATGAATAATTGTTATATTGTGAATTGTTTCACCTAAACGGGCAGGTTAATGAAATATTAAACAAATTTATAAAGGAAGGAGTGGTTATTCTGTCAAAAACTATTTTTTGTGATAAATGCGAGAAAGAAATTAAAGTACGAGATGATTTAGTAACTTCTACGTACTTATTTGAGGTCGTCCCATATCACGAAAGTTGCTATGCCAAAGATATAAAGAGTGTAAAGACAATATTCTTGGATAACCAACCACTAAATGGTTTTTCAGGTAATTTGGTATTCTTTTTTTCTATAATTTTAGCTGTTGCATGGGCTTTAATTTCCGAGTCCCCATTAAAATGGATATCTCTATTAGCCATAATACCTATTAGTTATAGGCTTTATTCTTATCTTTTTTATGAAAGACACATTGAGAGATAGAGTATCGTCCACAGTTATGTCATTCTTTAAATATTGAGTTAGTTAAAGAAGCCCCTGCGTTTCAACAGAATCTCTTAATGAACAGTACAACCATACTGCGCATTCTTCTAAACCTATGAAAATATGACTTATAATACAAAGTTCCTTATTGTAATATGTCCATATAAAATAAACGCAGTGAGAATTCATTGCGAATTACACTGCGTTTTTGTGTGCTAAATGGTATTCAATTTCCTTATTGTTATTAGGTGAAAATGCAATGTGATCTACTTATGTTAATAGTATTTTTCTACACAACAGGTGAACTAATCACTGTTATCTATCACTCTATTAAATATGAGCACGTAAGCTTCTGTTCGGCAAACGCCATTTATATAGAAAAGAAAGCACTCTTAACGTCGTCGTCAGAACAAATAGCACGTATAACTCCACAGGACTATTTACAATTTTCAAGCCAATGGCAAACCCGCAAATTACCGCCCACACAGCATAGATTTCATGCTTTAATACAAGTGGTTTTCTTCCAGCAAGAAGATCACGAATGATTCCGCCACCACTTCCTGTTAACACTGCTGCAACAATAACAGCACTTAGTGGGTGATTCATATCAGAAGCGTATAATGCCCCTTGGATAGCGAATGCACTTAATCCGACAGCATCGAAAAAGTTTCCCCATCTTCTCCAATGTTTAATAAGATTGTTAGGAAATAAAAATACTGCGGTAATAGAGAGCATCGCAATTTGAAACAGCATGCCTTGTTCCCATAAGGCAGAAACCGGTACTCCAATGAGTAAGTTCCTGATCGCTCCTCCTCCAAACGCTGTAACAATCCCTAAAATGTAGACTCCTAGGATATCATATTCTTCTTCCATTGCTACAATGGCGCCTGAAACTGCAAAAGCAATCGTTCCGATAATACTAAGAACTTCCCATGTCATAACCCGTTCCTCCTTCTTAGAAGTTTTATAATGTAGTAGTTGAGATTTCGCGTTAGATGATGCAAACCATATTAGATTCTAACACGAATTTAGTGGATTTCAACTGTTTTTATTCAACTTATTTCAATTAACGTAGTGTTTACCGTTTTATTTTGATATGATGATGTCAATAACGTGAAGAAACGACCAATTTACATACATTCATTGGTCGCCATACACTAAATGATATGTAAAAGAAAGAAGGATGTTCATTGACTGAAAATGTAAGAGAGACCGTCATTCTCGTAGGATGTCAAATTGAAGAAGATGATACACGGTTTCATTATTCAATGGAAGAATTAGAGTCACTAACAACAACTGCAAATGCGGATGTTGTCGCAACTCTTACACAAAAAAGAGAAAGAATTCATTCAAGTACATACATAGGAAAAGGGAAAGTCGAAGAGCTTGTGTTACTTGAAGAGCAATTCGAACCAGACTTAATTATTTTTAACGATGAGTTGTCACCTAGCCAAATCCGGAATCTGTCTGAAAACGTGAACGCTAGAGTTATTGATCGAACACAATTAATTCTAGATATCTTTGCCCAACGAGCTCGTTCAAAGGAAGGAAAGCTCCAAGTAGAACTAGCTCAGCTTCAATACTTATTACCACGACTTAGTGGTCAAGGGATTTCGCTTTCAAGACTTGGTGGTGGTATTGGAACAAGAGGACCTGGGGAAACAAAGCTTGAAAGTGATCGTCGTCATATTAGAAGAAGAATTGATGATATTAAGAAGTCTTTACAAACGATTGTGGAGCATCGCGAGCGGTATCGAGAGCGTAGAAAACGAAACAAAGCATTTCAAATTGCCCTCGTAGGGTATACAAATGCAGGGAAGTCAACGCTATTTAATCGATTATCAATTGCGGATTCCTATGAAGAGAATCAATTGTTTGCGACATTAGATCCGATGACAAGAAAAATGATTTTGCCTAGTGGGTATTCTACTCTGATTACAGATACGGTAGGATTTATTCAAGATCTACCAACAACATTAGTGGCGGCATTTCGTTCTACATTAGAAGAAGTAAGCGAAGCAGATTTATTGCTACATGTTGTTGATAGTTCAAGTCCTGATTATAACAATCATGAAGAAACCGTACAGAAATTATTGAAGGATTTAAAGATGGATCATATCCCTCAGCTTACGGTCTATAACAAAATGGATGTTGTTCATCATGAGTTTGTCCCGGATAGTGGTGGTACCAATATGATGATCAGTGCATTACGTGAACAAGATCGAGAAGCACTTTTTGTAAAAGTTGAAGAGTTAGTGAAAGAACAGATGAATCGCTATCATGTGATCCTTCCAGCAACAGAAGGGAAGGTACTATCCCAATTAAAAGCAGATACGATCTTAACAAAGTTAGATTTTAATGAAGAGGAACAAACCTATGAGGGGAAAGGCTATTATTTAGAAGATCACCCCGTGGCAGGTAGCATCAAGAATTTTACAAGGTAGAAGGAGAAACACATGTTTACATTATTGCAAAATGGAGAAAAGATTCAGCCATTAGTAGAAAGTATAGAAGAAAAAATCCTTCCATTACATAGGGAGATAGAACGTCAGGCAGAAGCGAACCAATTTCGTGTACTACAAGCATTTCAAGCCAATCGTGTAAGTGATGCTCACTTCATCCCAACAACGGGTTATGGATATGATGATACGGGTAGGGATACACTTGAAAAAATCTATGCAGAAGTATTTGGAGGAGAAGCAGGACTCGTTCGACCTCAAATTATTTCGGGTACCCACGCGATTTCTATTGCACTATTCGGTCTACTGAGACCAAATGATGAATTAATGTATATTACAGGCAAGCCCTATGACACATTAGAAGAAATTGTTGGAATTCGTGGAACGGGCAACGGTTCACTTCAGGAATTTGGAATTGGCTATCAAACGATTCCTTTGAAGGACGATGGGTCAGTAGATTTTGAGCTTGTGTCAAAATCGATTTCGGCAAAAACAAAGGTGATTGGCATCCAACGCTCGAAAGGCTATGCGTCTAGGCCATCTTTTACAATCGAAAAGATTCAAGAGATGATCTCTTTTGTGAAAGAAATTAACCCGAACATTATCGTGTTTGTTGACAATTGTTATGGCGAATTTGTTGAGGATTTAGAGCCATGCCATGTGGGTGCTGACATTATGGCAGGATCCTTAATCAAAAATCCTGGTGGGGGTCTTGCGAAAACAGGTGGCTATATTGTCGGAAAGAAAGAGCTTGTTGAGGCGTGCTCGTATCGAATGACATCACCTGGAATTGGAGCAGAGGCTGGAGCTTCTTTGTATAGTTTACAGGAAATGTATCAGGGCTTTTTCCTTGCTCCACACGTAGTAGCGCAAGCATTAAAGGGAGCGATTTTCACAGCTGCCTTCTTAAGTGAAATCGGAATGAGCACAAACCCAAGCTGGGATGCGAAGCGTACGGATCTTATTCAATCTGTTGTATTTCACGATAAAGACAAAATGATTGCGTTTTGCCAAGCAATACAGTTTGCATCACCTGTGAATTCGCATTTTACTCCACTCCCGAATTATATGCCGGGCTACGAGGATGACGTCATTATGGCAGCAGGGACATTTATTCAAGGAGCGAGTATTGAATTATCAGCTGATGGACCCATTCGTCCACCATATGAAGCCTATATTCAAGGGGGCTTAACGTATTCGCATGTGAAAATTGCGATCTGTATGGCGGTGGATCATTTGATTAGTAAAGAATTAATTACGTTAAAATAGGATAAGATAATAGTGAAATTGCATTTACAATGAGAAGGTAATTTCATATAATAGTGATATATTCAATTATTTTACAGTAAAGGGGGAAATAGGGTCGATGAGTAAATCCGTTGTTTTTCAAATGGTTTTAGCTTGATACGGGATAAGTCTGTCCATTTTTGGATAGTGCTTTCACATTTCAGCTTAAAATCATCGTAAAACAACGGACGAACATCCTTCAGAATGATGTATTCTGAAGGGGCTTTTCGAGTTAGTTGAAGAGTCATGACCCTTTTCCTTTTTCGATAACCTGTATCTATGGTTCTTTTCTTTAGATACAAAAACAAAAAGGTAGGGGAAACCCTATCTTTTTTATTTGGTTCATTTGACGCGGTTCTTGTAACCTTATAAGAATGTAATATTTAAACAAGAAAAGGGTCAGGGTTCTCCTTGTTTTACGAATGATTCATTCGATAAAAAAGGAGAGACATACGATGAGTATTTTAAATGTTACAAACGTAACGCATTATTTTGGAGATAAATTAGTTTTTAAAGATATAGAATTTAGCTTGCTAAAGAACGAACGTGTTGGATTAGTTGGTGCAAACGGATCAGGAAAATCGACATTGCTTAACGTCATAAGTGGTGAGATCCTCCCTGATAGTGGAGAGATTGAATGGATTGGGAGCTCGCGAGTAGGATTCTTGGAACAGCATCATGACCTTCCACCTGGAGTTACGATTCGCGGATATTTAGGAAAAGCATTTCAGCATTTATATGATGCAGAAAATGAAATGCTAAGGTTATCAGAAAAGATGGGAGACTGTTCTCCAGGCGAGTTAGAACAGCAACTTAAGCGCTTTGGTGAAATTCAAGATTTATTAGAGCGCCATGAATTTTATTTAATTGATGCAAAAATTGAAGAAATTGCAAATGGTTTAGGGATCATGGCACTGGGTCTTGAAACAGATGTTGACCAGCTAAGTGGAGGTCAACGAACAAAATTATTACTTGCAAAGCTTTTGCTTGAAAAGCCTGAAATTCTATTACTAGACGAACCGACCAATTATTTAGATTATGAACATATTACGTGGTTAACAGAATATTTAAAAGGGTACCCGTACTCATTTATTTTGGTTTCACATGATACCGATTTTATGAATGCTGTCGTCAATATCGTCTATCACTTAGAGCATAAAAGATTAACGCGCTATCTGGGCAATTATCAGCAATTTTTAAAAACGTATGAATTTAGAAAGCAACAGCAGCATATTGCTTATAGTCGTCAGCAGCAAGAGATTCAAAAACTTGAAACGTATATTGCAAAGAATAAGGTACGTGCATCGACGTCTAAGCAGGCGAAATCTCGAGAGAAAAAGCTCTTAAAAATTGATCGTATTCAACAACCAGATCGAATGCCAAAGCCGAAATTTTCCTTTCAAATACATGAACGGTCTACAAGTACTGTTGTGGAAATTAAGGATTTGCAGATAGGCTATGAAAGGGCTTTGGTTGATCCGATGACCTTTGTTTTAAAAAGAGGACAGAAGGTTGCGATCACTGGCTATAACGGGATTGGAAAATCAACGACGTTAAAAACCATACTTGGAGAAATCTCTCCAATTGATGGAGAAATAACATTTGGTCAGAAAGTATTCCCTGCTTATTTTGCGCAGGAATGGCATACACAATCAGAACAAACACCGATCGAATATATTTGGGGAATGCATTCAATGAAGACGCAAAAAGAAATCCGTCAGGCTCTTGCTCGATGTGGATTACAGACAGAACATATATTTTCACCTCTTGCATCCCTGAGTGGAGGAGAACAAACGAAGGTTAGAATTTGTCAGCTTATGCTTGAACGAAGCAACTGGCTAATTTTAGATGAGCCAACCAATCATCTAGATATTCAAGCGAAAGAAGCTTTGCAAATTGCGTTACAGCAATATGAAGGAACAATCTTACTAGTATCACACGAGCCTAGTTTTTATCAGGATTGGGTTTCGGATGTTTGGGATTTAGAAACATTATGTGGCATAAAATAAATAATGGTGTTTGGGATTGCCTCAATTAGGGGTAATCCTTATTTTGTTGGGAAAAATAAAAAGAAAATAAACCAATGTCATAATTTCATATAATTTGATGTTAGAGTTCCTAACATATCATTGACAACAAATCTGACATTGAATATAATATGGTTATCAAGGAAAAATAAAGGAGGATTTGAAGGTGAGCGGAAGTGAAATACGTCGTACTATGCCATTATTCCCAATTGGTATCGTCATGCAACTAACAGAATTATCAGCTCGTCAAATCCGATATTATGAAGAGCATGAACTTATTTTTCCAGCTAGAACAGAGGGAAAACGCCGATTGTTCTCCTTGAACGATATTGATAGACTTCTAGAAATAAAGGATTACTTGGATCAGGGTATCAATATGGCTGGAATTAAAAAGGTTATGGCAGTTCAAGCAGAAACACAGGAATTAATCAAACAACAGCATCAAGAAGGGGAAAAAGCACGACAAGAATTATCCGATGACGAGCTGCGTAAGTTATTGCGAAATGAAATGCTTCATGCAGGTCGCTTTAACAAAACATCGCTTCGTCAAGGAGATATGTCACGCTTCTTTCATTAATATATAACCCTTTAAAAATTATGAGGAGGAATACTAAGAATGGCAAAGTACACTAAAGAGGATATTACACGATTTGCAGAGGAAGAAAATGTTAAATTTATTCGCTTACAATTTACAGACATCCTAGGAACAATCAAAAACGTAGAAATTCCAATTAGTCAATTGGAAAAAGCTATGGATAACAAAATGATGTTTGACGGATCTTCAATCGAAGGTTTTGTTCGTATCGAAGAGTCTGATATGTATCTATTCCCAGATTTAGATACGTGGGTTGTATTCCCATGGACAGCTGAAAAAGGGAAAGTGGCACGATTAATCTGTGACATCTACAATCCAGATGGAACGCCATTCGAAGGTGATCCTCGTAATAACTTAAAACGCGTATTAAAAGAAATGGAAGAGCTAGGGTTCACAGATTTCAACCTTGGACCAGAGCCAGAATTCTTCTTATTCAAGCTTGATGAAAAAGGTGAGCCGACATTAGAGCTTAACGATAATGGTGGCTACTTCGACTTAGCTCCTACAGATCTTGGTGAAAACTGCCGTCGTGATATCGTTCTAGAACTAGAAGAGATGGGCTTTGAAATCGAAGCATCTCACCACGAGGTGGCACCAGGACAACACGAAATTGACTTTAAATATGCAAGTGCATTAAAAGCTTGTGATGATATTCAAACATTTAAGCTAGTTGTAAAAACAATTGCTCGTAAGCATGGTTTACACGCTACATTTATGCCAAAACCATTATTCGGTGTTAACGGTTCTGGAATGCATGCAAACTTATCACTATTCAAAGGTGGGCAAAATGCATTCTTTGACGAAAATGGTGATCTGCAATTAAGCGATACAGCTCGTCAATTCTTAGCAGGTATTATCAAGCATGCTACATCATTCACAGCTGTAACAAACCCAACAGTTAACTCTTATAAGCGTTTAGTACCAGGATATGAGGCTCCATGTTATGTTGCATGGTCTGCACGTAACCGTAGCCCATTAATCCGTATTCCATCTTCACGTGGTATGAGTACACGTGTTGAGGTTCGTAGTGTTGACCCAGCAGCAAACCCATACCTAGCTATGGCGGTATTATTAGCTGCAGGACTTGACGGAATTAAAAACAGCCTACAAGCTCCAGCTCCAATCGACCGTAATATCTATGTAATGGATAAAAAGGAAAGAGAAGAAGCTGGTATCGTAGATCTTCCAGCAACATTATTTGCTGCTTTAGAAGAGTTGAAAAAGGACGAAGTTATGACAGGTGCTCTAGGCGCACATATCTTCGAACACTTTGTTGAAGCAAAAGAGATCGAGTGGGATATGTTCCGTACGCAAGTACATCCTTGGGAGCGCGAGCAGTATCTGCAAATGTATTAATGAATTTGGAAGCATGGGGACGTTTCTCATGCTTCTTTTTTTTGTGCAGGAGGCGAGGGCAGGAAGCGAGGGGACGCTTCTAGTGCTTCTTTTTGTACGAGAAGTTTGATGAAAGCGAGGGGACGCTTCTACTGCTTCTTTCTGTGTGTGAAGTTTGATGAATGTTCAAATATGTGCTAAATTTTTTCTCTTTTCGACTGCGATTTTAATCAAAATAAAGCGAAGTTCACCATTACTTTGATATACTAACTAAATAACATAAATCATCGTAAGGGAGTCTTTCACATATAATGTTCATTCTCATACCAATCATCGCACTACTACTCTATGGAGGGCTCGTCTACTATATTGGCTGGCGAGGGTATCGTTGGCTTCGACCTGAGACGTCAAGCCGCCGTTTTAAGATTCTATATATTTTCGTCATCGTGCTGGCAGCTAGTTCGTTTATCGTCGGCCGCATGTCTGGCATCACATTCTTAAATATAGTTGGTGCCTACTGGATGGCATGTTTTTATTTACTATTACTACTCGTTCCTCTTGCCCATATTACAGTCATTGTCTTACGATTTACTCGACTGCCAAGGCGTGGAACACAGAAATGGGCTGGGTTCGTCACTTTAGCGCTGCTGTTATCCTTTATGTCATACGGCATATTTAATGCTTACAGCCCAGTCGTACGCAACTATGAAATCAAGATAGAAAAAGGCTCATCATCTCTGGATCGACTAGACATTGCAATGGCAGCAGATACACACTTTGGATTGCTGTCAGGTAAAAATCACGCAGAGCGTTTAGTAAAGGAAATGAATGCACTCAACCCAGACATTATTCTATTGCCGGGTGATCTTTTCGATGATGATGTACAACCTTTTCTTGATCAAAAGATTGATGAGGTATTATCAAAGATGCATGCACCATACGGAGTATATGCTTCTCTTGGTAATCACGATAAGCATGATGGTACCATTCAAGAACTTATTACAGCATTGGAGCAGAGCGGAATCAATGTACTCTATGATGAGGCAGTGGACGTTCAAGGTAAATTTACACTGATCGGGCACAAAGATCGAACAGACCCAGAGAGGTTGCCGTTAGAAACAATAATGAATGGTGTCGACCATACGAAGCCTAAAATCCTTCTGGAGCACCAGCCTTATGAACTTGACATTGCTCAGCATGCAGACATTGACTTAATGGTTTCAGGACATACCCATCGTGGTCAAGTCTTCCCTGGTAACCTAATTACTAATGCGATTTATGAAAATGACTGGGGATATTTGAAAAAGGAACAAATGCACACAATCGTGACATCTGGCTTCGGCTTTTGGGGGCCGCCACTTCGGATTGGGTCTCGGTCTGAAATTGTTATGATTAATGTTCAGTTTGAGTAGGGAAGCTTGGGGACGTTTCGAGACCGATGAAAAAGTCCGTTATATTTAAGAACCTTCCGGTTTTTTAGATACAAAAAGCCCCCTAATGGTATAATTAGTGCGACCAAACACAAACCATACTAGGGGGCTTTTCTATGCTTCGAACAGAGCCAAAGCAATATAGTTTTCATTCTGAATTATACAATAAAATTCCTGAAAAACATATACTTAGAAAAGTTTTGATGGCGGTAGACTTCAGTTTTATTAATAGTTTATTAGAGAACTCTTACTGTAAGAACTTCGGAAGACCCGCAAAAGAGCCGGAAATGATGTGTAAAATCCTTTTCTTACAATATATCTATAACTTATCGGATGACATTATCATTGGAGAGGCAAGTTTGAACCTTGCTTATTTATATTTTCTTGGTCTTAATCCTGAGGATAAGCTCCCTGAAAAGAGTCTTCTTTCTAAGTTCAGAACACAGCGGTTAGGGGAATCCACTCTTGACGAAATCATCATAGAAATTGTCCGTCAATGTGTAGGCAAAGGGATTATTAAGGGCAATAGTGTAAGTATAGATGCCACTCATATTGAGGCAAATACCATTAAAAAGACACCTGAACGAATTATGAAGCATTTGGGGAGAGCCATTATTCATACATATGAAAAGGAAACTGGGACAGACCTAGAAGGTCTGCCCGAAGTACCCGATTACAAAGAAATTTCTGATCACAAAGAAGCAAAAGCCGTGATGAAAGGGTATTTAGAGACGGTGTTAGACAAGGTAGAAACTAAAGTTTCAACAAAGGAGGTTCACACTGCAGCAATCATTCTAAGTGCCAGAAATATCTTAGCAGATCCAAAGTTCATGAATCAGAAGGGCGTTCGCTCCCTTGTTGATGGTGAAGCCCGAGTTGGCCGGAAAAGCAAAACTCAAGATTTCTTCGGGTATAAAACAGAGTTTGTGATGACAACTGATGAACGGATCATAACTTCAGTACGGACTAGCAACGGTGCTTATATAGATGGGAGTCATGCCAAGGATTTATTTGATGAGACAAAGAAAAGTGGAGTGAAAATTCAAGAGGTTTATGGAGATAAAGCTTACTTTCGTAAATCAATATTAGATCAGATTGAGGAAGTAAAAGCAAAGGCGTACATCCCTGTAAGTGCAACCGTGTATCGATTGGATGAAAGTGAATATTCATATAATAAAGACTCAGATGAATGGCAATGCAGCCAAGGTAATACAACAGTGGAGAAGAAATATTATAAATCCAACCGTAAGGATGGGGTCAGGGAGGGATATAAATATTACTTTGAGTTAAAGCAGTGCAAGGCTTGTCCATTACAAGAGGCCTGTACACAAAATCGTGCACGGAGAATCCTTGTAGTCGGGATGAACACAACTCAATTTTATGAACTCTCTCAACAGCAAAAGACAGAAGAGTTTAAAGAAAAATATAAGAAAAGAGCTTCTATAGAAGGAAAAAATGCGGAGCTAAAAAGGTTTCATGGCCTATCCCGTGCAAGAGGATATGGTCTTTTAAGTGTGTCCAAACAATCAAAACTCACCGCTATCGCAGTGAATCTAAAAAGAATTGCGGCGTTGATGTCCTAAAATACGGGGAATATCCCCCACTATATCCCCCGTTTTACAAAAAAAACATGTTAACAAAACCTCAACATACAAAATTAACCAAAAATAAGTGGGTGAATTTTTCTAAAGTCTACTTTTTCACTGGTCTCGGACGTTTCTAGTGCTTCTTTTTGATGAATTGCTATAAAGTGAAGTTAATAAACATATTATTGAACAATATCTTTTATGGTGATAATAGAGAAACTTAAATAGCCCTTTAGACATATTGTCCAAAGGGCTATTTTTATGCTTTAGTATGAAGTGAACGTCTTGAACTACTATAAAGGAATGATGAAATGAGAAAGACAATTCTTTACCTCTTTGCAGCAGCAGCTATAATAATGGTCTTTGCTTTTAATAAAACAGACTCAACACATAATAAGGCTATATACATTGCTACAAATGGAAATGATCAAAATGATGGAACTATATCAAAACCATTTCGAACACTAAAGAAAGCTGCTTCAAAAGCAAAAGCGGGTACGACTGTCTACATAAAAGAAGGCATCTATAAAGAAAAACTAATTGTGAAGTATAGTGGGACAAAATCAAAACCAATTACGTTTAAAGCCTACAATCAAGGCAAGGTTGTTCTTACTGGTGAAGACGTAAAGAATGTAGAAGGGGATACGTCCCTTGTTAACATAGAAAATAAAAATTATATCACGATTAGTGGACTTATTATTCAAGATTTAACTACTAACTTAACGAATGAAACGGTAATAGGGATGTATGTAACAGGCTCAAGTAGTCATATTACGTTAGAAAATAATATTGTACGAAAGATAGAAACGCATGCAGAAGATGGCAATGCCCATGGGATTGCTATATACGGAACTGGCCCGATGAAAGATATACATATTAAAAATAATACAATTGAGGATTTAAAACTCGGGTGGAGTGAATCGCTCGTCCTTAATGGAAATATCGATGGGTTTCATGTTGAGAATAACGTAGTGCGCAGAAATGATAATATTGGGATTGATCTCATTGGTCATGAAGGTATATCAAATGATCCAAAAGCTGACTACGTTCGGAACGGTATTGTTAAAAATAATGAAGTGTATGAAATATCCTCGTACGGTAATCCAGCATATGGAGAAGAATATAATGCCGGTGGGATTTATGTTGATGGTGGGAAAAGTATAACGATTAAAAAGAATACCGTTTATAATAGTGATATCGGAATTGAGGCAACCTCTGAGCATGCAAAACAATATGCTGATAACATTCAAATAACAGAAAACATTGTGTATAACAACCATTATACAGGCATTTCAATTGGTGGATATGATGAAGATCGGGGAGGAACGATAAACTCTTCGATTACTAAAAACATTATCTATCGAAATGATACGAAAGGTCTAGCAGGGGGCCAGCTACAATTACAGCATGATATAAAAAACAATGTGATAGCAAGAAATATCTTAACCGCTGGTCTATCTCGTATTTTTATTGCAAACTATTTTACAACGAATCAGGATAATGTACTAACAAGGAATGTCTTTCATAAAGAAAAAGGAAAAACAGGTCTTTGGGTATGGAAGGAAGATGAACTCACTTCTTTTCAAAAGTTCAAACATGCTTCAACTAGTGATTCACAATCCAGATACTTGGATCCAATGTTTGAAAATGAAACCAACTATGACTTTTCATTGAAAAAGGAATCTCCTGCAATAAATATTATAGAATAATACTATTGAGTCCTGATGATTATTTAATCATCGGGACTTTTTCCATTTATAAAAATAATAATAAAAGTCACAAAATTAATTAGGTAGATTACATTAACTTAACTTTAAAGGCTTTTATCTTAAAAAGGTGATCCCTGGATCTTATTAGACCGTTCCAACGCAACAACGATTGGAAGAATCCTAGAAAATTAGAACTGATGATTTCTGTGTAACAAGCATGTATTCCATAATTTTGGAAAATAAGAACAACAATACGTAAAGTTCTGTTATGATTTTAATAACAAAGTATCGCATTGTAAAGATTTTCATTTAAAGCTAATAGATTTAGTGAAAGAACGAAATCAAAAAGAGGAGAGGTATAGATGAAAGCATTATTAGTTATTGATGTGCAGAATGGATTAGTCAATCAAGGTGATTTTAGTAAAGAGCTGTCTTTAATGGAGAACATAATAAAAGATTTTAAGAAAGATAAAAACCCAGTAATTTTTATGAAGCATTATGATGATTTTGAGGAAAGTCCTCTTCGTAAAGGTTATGTGGGAAATGAACTACATCATTCATTAAAAGACTACGCCGAATTTGTAATTGAAAAACAAACCCCAAGTTCTTTTTATGGTACCAACTTATCTGAAGTTTTAGAAGAAAAAGAGATAGATCATGTATTTATAACAGGGTTTAACACAGAATTCTGCTGTATGTTTACAGCTATTGCAGCATTTGATCGTGGTTATAAAGTCACGTTCATTGAAGATGCCACAGCAACTGTGAATAACGCTGATACTTACGAGATGCAAGGATTAGATATAAAGGATTTTGTAGGAACTGTTCTACACTGGTCAAATGTAATTGAGGTTCTCGATTATGATGAATATGTTGAAGAGTATAAGTAAAATAACTAACGGTGGGCTTATTGAAAAAAGGCTAATTTGTAATCTGCATAAAATAGGATGTTATAGGATTAATAGATTATATAAATTACAGGAGACTTATAAGTGAAACAAATTTTATGGAAAGTTTTATTTGTCGGTATCTTCATGCTATACATAGCAATAATTGATTACTTTTTTGATGGATGGATGAAATATGTGCTAATTGGTCTTTGGTTTGGATTCTATCCTCAAAACTCTAAAAAGAAACGTGTAGAAAGAGACTCCTAATTTAATGGTTTCCAATGGCTTATGTTGAACTTGAACAGAAAGCTAAGGACTTTAAGAACCTATTGCTGCTGAGTGAGTATAAAGATCGTGGTTACTAATACGATTTATTATAGACGACCGATCACTTATTTAGGGTGATCGTTTTGTTGTATTGACTCTTGTTACGCAACTATTAATTTCCAAAATAGTGGATAATTAGGATAACAATACTTGATACTCTGGTTGTTTCTGGCATTTAAATAAAGTAGGTTTTGGCAGTATATTTATAGAGGGTCTTGAATAATTACTTGATACAGGTGCATAGATACTAATACTTATACCTACTTATTAAGCTGTGTGTAGAATTTTTTAAAAGAGCTATTACTGGACAAAGATCCATCACTTGATTAGTACATAGTAGACGATTACTATGCAGCAATTTTCCTGAATTATGCGGAAATTAAACACTAGTACAAGTTAACGGTCAGGTTTATGAAATAGCAAATGACTATTATTAAAATAAAATTTGGTAATAATTGTGTTAAAATTATTATTACCACAGTTAATTGGAGGGGATTCTTTTGCACGAATTTACTGGACACGAGCTAAATCCTGAACTTCTCGATATGAAGAAACTGGACATCGTAGTAATCCAGGCGGAATTAGATGAATTACAAAAGGAAAATAACAGTAAAAGAAAAATTAAAATTGCAACACAAAACTCCTTTATTATTGCTGAGAGAATTAACATAGAGGAACCTGATATAAATAATATTCCTTTATTAGACAAAGCAATTCTAAAGTCAGAGGATACTACATTCAAGTTAATGCAAGAAGGAAAAGTTACCAACTTGCACGCGATGATTGTGTTGAACAATGTTAAGATAATTCCTTTCTCTAATCCTGATATTCAATTGGAAATTGAAAGTTTCGCCATTTATACAGACCATATTATGGGGATTACTTTGACGGATTAAAGTAGGTTAACATATATTTCTTAACGTCCTATCAAGAAAGCTGAGAATGGAAATACTGCATCATAATTTTGATACAGTTATTAAAGGTGAATTATTAAGCAAACATGGGCGTATTTTGAAGACGAAAAATGATCAACAACAAATCCAAATGCTGCACAGTAAAAGGAAACTAGGAAGCAGTTTAGTTTAATACGAAATGTTATTAAATAAAATCTAAGGATATAAAACAAGTGTAGTAAAGAGATTTAAGTTTACAGAATTTACAGTATTGTTGAATAATTACAATGTGGAATATATAATTATTGTAATTAAAGGTGACATGGGGAAGAGCTCATGTTGGCGGCTTTTATTAAGTTAAATACGATATTATAAATCGTACCGCAGTGCCTCCTATCTTTAGGGGGCACTTTTATTTTGTCTTAATGGAGGGGAAATCATTGTTAAATAAAAATACTAGTAATCAATTTACAGCTGTATTAGACCATGTAAAGAGAACTTCTAATCAAGTGATTTGTTCTGGAGCTGCAACACTAGTTATTCATAATAATTCTATTGTGCTAGAAGAATATTTAGGTAAACAGTCGAACAAGCCTGATGCAAGGATAGTACAGTCCGATACTCAGTTTCATGTAGCTTCTGTCAGAAAAAGCTATATAGGGTTTGCTGTGGCATATGCTATATATCATGGTTATATTAAAAGTATAGATGATTTAGTAGTAAATTATTTACCTGAACTTGAAAAGGATGTTTGGGGTGGGACAACTATAAGGCATATATTAACGCATACTCATGGAGTAAACGTTAAGAGGAATTCGACATACCGTGAATTTCCTCCAGGGACGAGCTGGTCCTATAAACAAGTAGGTATAGATGCTTTAACTACACTTGTGAAGCGAGTAACTAACAAAACAGTAGCTGATATTCTGCATGAAAAAGTCTTTTTTCCATTACAATTTTCCCAATCGGGTTGGTATGCTAAAAAACATGAAAAGTTGGTAGATGTAATCCTCAGATATGATGGAGACAAAGATTGGTATGAAAGCGAGAGCATTGCAGGTGACAAAATGAATATGTATGTTTCAGCCCGAGAGTTGGCAATGTGGGGTTACTTTCACCTATTGGAGGGAAACTTTAAAGGGAAACAAGTTGTTGAAAAAGAAATAATACACATGGCAACATCCATTCAAAGTCCACAAATTTTAGATAAAGACAAACCTCAAAATGGCTTTTTGTGGTTTGTAAAAGAACTACCTGCTAAGAAAACTGAAATAGGAGAAAGAGTACCTGTTGGTTCTTTTCAAATCCTTGGTTATACTGGTGTCACCCTATTAGTAATTCCAGAAGAGAGTTTGGTAGCGGTTCGTATGTTTAATAGTTTTGGTTCTCCTGATGGCTTCGACTACTTATCTGACGTTAGATCTTTTGGAGATACCATTGTTAACTGTCTGGAAAAAGTAAAATAAATGTTCATTATGCAACTAAAAGGTCAACCAGAAATATAGGGCTAATATTATATTACGAACCGGGGGCTTATGGTAAAGAATCTTCTGCGTTTTAACAAGCCCTATTGTTACACAGTACAACTCTACTCTGCAATGATTAGGTTTTTGTATATCGTGCTTTTTCACACAGTAAAAATATTGTGCCACATGTGCAGGTTTTAATTCATTCCTGCATACTGGCTCTATTTTTTATACAAAAAATATACTGCCATTAATAGCATTAACTATATACCAAATACAAATTGATCAAATAACTTTATTCGTTCTAAACAGTAGATTTTGATATTAAGACCGATTTAAAGACAGTCACGTTCTCTATTTATGAATTGTTGGAGTACAGCAGTGGTATATTTTGACCAAGTAGTATAACTCCTTTATCCTCAATTCGTCTTTTCTTCCGCAATATTAAGTGATACCAATCAGAATACGCAGAATAGCATCTACCGTGCGAAGCTTTTCTGATTATTTTTCCCAAATCAAGTTACGAAAAAATTGAACTTCATATATTTTATTGAGTATTCCCATCATTTAATAAATTTCATCAATGGTATATGGGGTAGCGCCAACATTTTGATATAAAACCAATGATAATACAATTTATGGAAAACACAAGGCGTTTTCTCCAACTCTAAGTAAGTTTTAATCAATTCAAAAAGGTCGATTTCCCATTGAAGGAATCGACCTTGATTGATTGGTTTGTTTAACTAATACACCCTATAATTCAATAATTTTGATATTAGTCTATCTATATCAAATAACATCCTATTCAAGCAAAATAATTACTTTCGTGGTTAATCAACCATAGCTTTCTTTCTATCCCTCCACCATATCCACCTAAACTTCCATCCGACTTTATCACTCTATGACATGGAACTATGATTGATAATTGGTTCGCTCCGTTAGCATTTCCAATTGAACGAGATGAATTAGGCTTCATTAATCCTGTGGCTAAATCTTTATAGGAAGTTGTTTGTCCGATCTTCAATTTTAATAGTTCGTTCCATACACTTTTTTGAAATGGAGAGCCGAGAAACATAATAGGAGTATTAAACTGTTTTAGTTCTTTAGTAAAATAACTTTTCAATTCATCCTCTATTTGTTTTGATACTTTAGTTTCCCCTGGTACTATGGAAGCATTTAATCTATTACGCATAGCCTCAATTTCTTTTTCCAAGCCTCGACGGTCAACAAATTCAAGTAAATATAGGTAGTCTTCGTCAACAACACTAACCATTGGACCTAAATTGGTATCAATCCAACTTGCATATAAAAGTTGGATTTTTTGTGATTTGGCAGGTGCCTTTCCCATAATTCTTGAAAATGCATCGTGAAAGCCACTAGCAGATTCGTATCCTACATCAATCTGAGCATTAATAATCTTCTCGCCTGATTTTATTGATTTTAAGGCAATCCCCATCCTCCTGGCTCTTGCATATTGCACGAAGGTCATGCCATATGTTTTTTTGAATTGTCTCCTTGCAGTCGCTGAATGAACACCCAAAACTGTGAAATCAGAATCTTTCCACTTTTTCTCGGGATTTTCTTCAACTAGCTTAACCATATTATGTACTAGTGGAGATATTCCTTTTGGATAGGAAAGTGGATGACACCTTTTACAAGGTCGAAATCCCGATAATAATGCTTCCTCAGCAGAATCATAAAAAATGCAGTTTTCAAACTTTGGTTTTCTTGCTGGACATGTTGCATGACAAAAAACACCTGTTGATGTTATTCCTGCAAAAAAAATTCCATCATAATTGGAATTTCTGTCAACTAACGCTTGATAATATCTCCTTTTTATCACTTCATCTGATATCATTCATATCCCTCGTTAGACCTAGTTCTATTTTGTGATTATGTGCAAGACTAAGAAATTCATTTACTATTTTATTTAAATAAGGACATATATCAGTCTTATCATTATAATAAGATAAGTATAGAGAAGGCCCAAAGGTAAATCTTGATACTCCTAAATTTAGATAATCTAAGATATTATCCTTGCTTATATCTAGCATCAAATTAATTGGGATTTGAGTGTTCTCTGCTAAAAATCGAATATGATCCTTATTTTTCAAACCTGGCAAAAATACACCATCAGCACCAGCATTTTCGTAAGCTTTTATTCTATTTAATGCTTGTTGTAAACATTCCTTACTTAATTAGTTTGGCTCGGGTCTTCTAAAAAATAAATATCAGTTCTTACGTTTATAAATAGATCCATCCCTATTTTTTTGCGTAATTTATTGATACAAGTTATTCTCTCACACTGTTCATTTATATTAAATAAATTATTAGAATTTTTTATTTTATCCTCAATATTTATTCCGATTACACCGTTTTCCATTAGTTTTCTTATGTTTCTTTCTAATTTAACTAGACTAGAGGCGTAACCAGATTCTATATTAATAGAAACAAGGCTATTCTCCTCTTGCATTTCTTTAGCATAAGCAACTATTTCTTCAAACGGCATATTCTCCCCATCTTGATACCCGTAAAAATTAGACATAGCATAACTACTAGTCGGAATTATGCTGATCAACTTAGATAAGGCTATTGCACTTTCTACGCTCCAGACATTAAATAAAACAAGTGGCCTATTTTTTGTGTGCAAGTCTCTAAAATATCGTACCTTTTTATTATTCATATCGTGACTCCTTTCGGGTTATATGAATAGTTTAATTTTAGGAACAATATTGTGCTTACGAAAAATGAACACCAATTTTATATTTTTTTTATAAAAAAAAGGTGTATTCTTTTAAAGAATTGCTCACCCGCTAGCGATTACAAATTCATTATTTAAAACCTTGGAATTCAATTCCTCCATATTAATTGCCTCGTATTTTTCACAATTATATGTCCAATCGTTAAATTAATAATATTCAATAAAATAAGCATTTATCCTTCCTGGGGCAATCCTTTAATTTTGTTCTCTTATTAAACTATCCGACCGTTAGCTAACGGGAAGTAATGTGGAACAAGCAAGCGTAGTCTTGAATGCATAGTAGACGATTACTGTGCAATAACGTTTTTCATAATTGTGGAAGATATGAATCAACAATGCGTTATATCTGATATGATTTTAGTATGAAGATACATGATATTGTGAACCCTTTCACTTAAACTACCGGATCAGGAATGTTGAAGAAGAATGTTATAATTTAAATGATTTCAATCTGGATGTAATGAGGAGAATATAAATGAATATTCTTACACCCTTTATACTCATTCAGTAGCTCAATTAGACCCAATTTATGACCTGGACACAATCAATAATCAAATAATAATTAATGTGTAGTAAATTCTTGGGATTATACTTCAAGGTTTAGTAAGAATATTGGTAAAGATGCTAAAACTTTTTATCAAGGATTGTTAAAAAGCATCAACTATCAGGATTTAATCATAACTAAAGATATGATAAAAGAATCGTCCTATTCCTTTTAGTCTCTTAAAGGAGTATAAGGATACAAAAACATTTCTCTTTTATTATTTCAAAGTCCCAAAAACCCCTGCATTTAGAAGAGATTTGAAATTTTTTTTGTCTAATGGGTGCTTACCTTTTAAAAAAGGGATTGGCATATTTTACAATTGTTATATGATATAATTAAGAAAGAGTTTAACTCAGTGAGGAGGGGTTAGAAATGGCAATTAGTAACGACAAATTATATGACTTGGTTTCAAAATTACCAGAAGAAGCAAAAAAGTCAGCGTATGATTATCTAAAATATTTAACTGTTAGTCATACACGACCAAATTGGGAACAAATTAGTAAATTCGAACCAGATGATACTCCTTTAAGTGAAGAAGAAGAACATCAACTCAAGAATAACTCGGAATTTTTATCTTGGGAGGATGCTATGAATGAGCTTAACTTACCAAGTGACACTGAGTCGTGAGTCAATAAAATTTTTGAAAAAGCAAGAAAATGCAATTCAAATTAGAATTACTAAAGCAATTAAAGGTTTAACAATTCAGCCGCCAATTGGCGATATTAAACCTTTAAAGGGTAGAAATAAGCAGTTAAGGCTAAGAGTAGGTAGTTTTAGGATAATATTCGAGGTTAATCATAATGAGAAAATGATATACATTCTAACCATCGATAACCGCGGTGATGTTTATAAATTTTAAAAAAGACCATTTGATGTTCAGTAATGGTCTTTTTTGTGTCTGTTTAACTATGGATTGTGAATTAGTACACTTAAAATAAAGGATGCTTATGTTGAACAAGAGCTAATCACTTTACTGCGCAGTACAACTCTACTGTGTAATAATTAGACCTTTGTTGAATCTATTTTCACACATTAAAAATTATGAGCCTAAAATGTGCAGATTAATTCATTCCTGCATATTTTAGCTCTTTTTTATACAAAAAATATACTGCCATTAATAGCATTAATTAAATGCCAAATACACTCTGGTATGATTTTAGTATTAAGTTACATGAAGTTTTTCACTTAAAGTAACGGACGGTTTTTTAAATAAGGGGGATTAGATAATAATGAAAAAACCACATAATATTATTTTAATTCTGGTTTTATTGTCAAATGTTATTTTGGGGATTGTACTATTCCAACAAAGTGCAAAATTAACTGAATATGAACGTATCATATCGGCTCTGGATATAAGAATGGGAGATTTAGATGATGCAATTGAAGCAGATGTTGTACCAAGGTTAGAGGAAATATTAAACGAATTAAATTAAACAAACGGTTGCCTATGTTAAAGAAGCACGTAAGTTGTAGGGAACTGTTTCACAGTAAAAGAATACTGGTCCACTAAATTCAATACATTCAAGATAATTACTTTTATTGGAGAAGATTGTTCTGTCAGATCGACTTAAATACTGTGTAACAATGATTGGATGTATTTTGGTTAAACAATTGCGTAAACTTAGAGAGATCCTTTATAATAGGGCTTTTTTTCAATATGCGAAAGATATTTGGTAAACCCATAGTGTTAGCTTTTTAAGTTTTTGTATGTTATATTTTATGAAAATGCAAGAAAGTTAGGTGAAGGAGTCCGGCATAATAGTAGTTTTCATGTCACGAACTTTTTTATGACTGGGAAAGGGTAAAGAATCAATTTGAAGCATTCTGAAAAAGCATCTTGTATGCTTATTTAGTTTGCCTATTGATTTTTTACTCTACGGACTAATTCTCTTTTTAAACCGCAGAGTATATCTGTGGTTTTTTTGTGTTTTATTAAGAGGAAATTGGAGGTGATTTTTTTGAAACGTTATTTTATTAAAGATAGGGAATTAAAAGCTCATATTACTGAATGGGGAAAGGAAAAGAGCCCGGTAATATTTTGTCTACATGGATTAGGTAGCACTAGTCTTAGTTTCATAGAAGTTGCTGAACTATTGAAAAATGAGTTTCGAATTATTTCCGTAGATGCTCCAGGTCATGGTAAAACTCCACCATTTGAAACGACTGAAGAGTATGAAATGCCAGCTATGTCAGAATGGCTAAATAGAATTATAAATATATTAAGGATTAACAAGATTTACTTTTTGTCTCACTCATGGGGAAGTTGCGTTTCATTATATTACATACATAGGTTCCCAGAGAAAGTGAATGGTGCAATTTTAATTGATGGTGGGTATCAAACTAAGAGATTAAGTGGGATTACAGTAGAAGAAGAAGTATCCTATTATTTAATTGATTTTGAGGAATATTTAGAGACATGGGACGATTTTTTAAATGAAGCTGTCTATGGTGATGTAAAAAGAAGATCGTCACTGTTAAATCTAGCTGGAAAAGATTTAGCTTTAGAGAAAGATAACAAGTTCTATTGGCACTCTAGAGGCATAACAGGAGCAAATATTGTAAAAGCAATGCACAAGAATGAAACAATTGATATCTATGAACAACTACAACTCTCTAATATAGTGTTACTAAGAGCAACAATTCCTGAAGAACAAAATAATTATAGAGACGTAACATCAAGCCTATTTGAACAGAAGACAGGTGGAAAAGTGAGATTAATTCCTAATGCTACTCATATGTTACATTGGGATAATCCTGATTTAGTTGTTGAGGAAATCATAAGAAATTGGTCTTTTAAATTGTGAAAAGTTGTTTCTCATACTTAGTGGTTTTACTGCTCTGGGTATAGGTAACCCTCAGTTTAATAAAAGAACTAAGGAGAGCGGATGATTTTGAATCTATGTGAACAAATATTATCAGATTTAGTTACAACTTTAAAATCTATCCCTCTATCAGTGTATTATGTTTGTTATTAGGGCATCAATTTCTGTATACGGTTGGAATCGAATGGAAATAGATTGGAATAATTATAATTCCTACATCAATTAACGAGCAACGTTTGATCTAAGTGGAATAAATTCGTTCTCTCATATTTCTTTCTGAAAATTCTATGATTTGTTATGATGTACTTTGTAAGAAACGTAATTAGATTATACAGAAGGAGTGCTTATAAATATGGAATACATAACACTTAATAATGGGTTGAAAATGCCGATTGTAGGTACAGGTACAAATACTTATGGAAAAGAAAATAATGACTATAACGGGGCGGTAACAAAAAATGAAATTCCTGAACTCGTTTCCGCACTTGAGTTGGGTTACCGTTCAATAGACGCAGCCATTATGTATCGAAACGAAGAACTTGTCGGAAGAGTTTTAGCTGAAAGTACCGTGCCTCGAGAGGAGTTATTCATTACAACAAAAGTACCAGCCAGCGAAGAATATATCTCATCGAAAGAAGCGACTCGAGCAGCAATCGATAATAGTCTAAAAAACTTTCAAACAGACTATCTTGACCTCCTTCTTATTCACTTTCCTATCGAAGACAAAGTGCAACTTAAAAACACTTGGGAAGTCTTTGAAGAATATTACGAATCGGGCAAACTAAAAGCAATCGGTGTTTCAAACTTTGGGAAAGCTCAGCTAGATGAATTGAAAGAATTCGCGAAAGTGAAGCCAGCTGTTAATCAAATACAAATTAACTTAAAAGAGCCTAATGCAGATCTCCTTGCCGTATTAAAAGATGAGGGCATTGCACCTGTTGCTTGGGGACCAATGAAAGCTGAAGCACATCAACAAGAAGTTTTGGATGAAATCGGTAAAGCCTATAAAAAATCTGGTGCACAAGTCTTATTAAAATACCAAATCCAGCGTGGAGTAATCGTGATTCCTAAATCTCACAACCCTGAAAATCAAGCATCTAATTTAGATCTTTTCGATTACGTATTATCTGCAGAAGATATGGAAAAAATTAAAAACCTGTAATTAGTTAGTACTTCATCCTAGTGATTATAAGCAGAAGAATGTAAACAACTCTTTACATTCTTCTACTTTTATTTTACACTCGGATGTAAAGAGTTATTTACATTTTGGAGGTATTTACATAATGCCAGTTGAAAATCGAATAAAAGAAGTTAGAAATAACAATAAAGTTACTCAGCTGAAGTTGGCAGAAGATTTACAGATAACACGTCAAACAATTATTGCAATCGAAAACAATAAATATAATCCAAGTTTAGAGTTAGCATTAAAAATAAGTGCCTATTTCAAGATGTCAGTTGAGGAACTTTTTACATTAAGGGGGGAGAAATAATGAAAAATAAAGTTTTATTTGCAGTAGTAGGTGGATTATTTGGAGTTCTTATCACCTTGTTAATTTCAGGAAATATCAATGATCTTCCGTCTATCTTAGGCGGAGTATTTGGTATAGCTGTGGTAATTTTGTTATTTAAGTTGTTCACCAAGTTTAAAAATAACAATATACCAGAACGTGATGAGCGTATCGATCTAATGATCAGAAA
Source organism: Rossellomorea marisflavi (assembly GCA_003667865.1). GTDB lineage: Bacteria > Bacillota > Bacilli > Bacillales > Bacillaceae_B > Rossellomorea > Rossellomorea marisflavi_C. The sequence goes on from CP033051.1 coordinate 3,210,860, forward strand.
ATTCTTGAGTTATGTGGCAATTGTAACAATTGGAATTATGTATGTAAGTGTGTTTACTTTGGACTATTTAGGGTTTAAAAGCATTGATTTAATCTACCTGTATGAATTTCTACTAATTTTAACATTTATAGTTTTAATAGGTATAACAATCATAAGGAAAAGATAGGAACTTTGTTTGTCATTCTTTCACTAAAGGGGTGTTAGTTGAAGAAGAAGCGAGTGTAAAAAGGATCTCTTGTTGCATAAAACAAGTCTACTATGCAATGAATATTCCAATTCATAGTTTCGTGACTTACACACTAAACAAAAAAATATGAGCCAAAAACATGCAGATTCCAGGTCATTCCTGCATATTTTGGCTCTCTTAATTGATGTGAATGAATGACAACATGATCCCCAATTATAAACACTCATATTAGCAAGCAATCATGCACGATTTTGATCATTATCCCTGTTCATCTGTCATATATAAGTTAACTAATTCATAGCACCTTTCCTTAGTTGATTCGTATAAGGAAATATAATATGCAACGTTTTCAAACGTTCCTCCCTCATACGTAAGTCTTTCCTCATTGGCCATTTTTTCTTTCTGTTCGATCCATTCAATTTGTTCAGACTTTAATTCTTTCATTGTATCCGGAGATAACTCGTTTTGTAGTAAACCATAAATTTCATTTAATGCTTTATCATACTCTTCGTAAGAAAGTCCGTAGTAGTTTTTCATAGCGTTTGTTACACCTTGATCTGAAGCCTTCTTTTCAGGCATAGCATCAAGTTCTTTTTGGATATTGTCTAATTTACCTATAAACTCGCTTCGTCTTCCTTCTATTTTAGATGTATTGTCTTCCTCCACATGAACCTCTTCCTGTGATTTGCTATCTTCATTTGAGGTTTCTTCTGAATTGCTTTCAGATTTCACAGTACTGTCAGTGGATGAATTAGATTGACTGGAATCGCTTGTACTTTCAGAAGTGTTCTCCGTTTCCGAGGGATTTGTAACTGTTGTTTGTTCAGATGTATTACTGCAAGCAGACATTCCAATGAATAAAATAAATAAAAGGCTTGCTGTCATAACATGTTTTCTTATGTTCATGTTTCTACTCCAATCTTTTTTGTGCCATACCTTACATATTATTTTATCAAAGTGAAGGTTCCTACGCTTCTTTTTCGTAACATAAGAACCTGTCCTCGCTAGTTTTTCTTAAATCGTCTTATTAAATAACCTTCATAAAAGTACAAGCTTCTACTTATTCGGAAAAAAATTTGATAAAAAAGGTGTCCTTATTCATCTAACCATCCTATATAGAAGATGAAAACAAATAATTATATAGGGAAGGATTAACGTCGGTCATGATGCTGGGTAGATTCAATCCTATTTTACAAGAGGAGGAAGAAAGATGGCTAAATTTAGAATGGTACATACAGAATTTTGGAATGATCCAAAGGTGGTGGAGGAGATGACACCAGAGGATAAATACTTTTTTCTTTACTTATTGACGAATAAGAGCACAACGCAAATTGGAATCTATCAAATTACGAAAAAGCAAATGGCATTTGATATGGGATATTCTCAGGAAAGTATTCATGCTCTAATGGATCGTTTTATTAATCGTCATCAAGTCATCACGTATAATCCTGAAACAAGGGAGATTGCAATCAAAAACTGGGGGAAGTACAACTTTAATAGAGGTGGAAAACCTGTGTTAGATTGTGTGGAAGCAGAACTGAAAGAAGTTAAAGATCCTTCGTTAATTCCATATGTTGCGGAACAAATCGAGAAGGGTGTGATTAAAGAAATCTACAACATGTACACGATTCGTGATAAAGAAGAGATACTGGATTCTGAAATTGATGAAAAGCACTCAAATCAAGGTTTTTACGATTCGTCCACGATACGTGGGCAAGAAGAAGAAAAAGAAGAAGAAAAAGAAGAAGAAAAAGAAGAAGAAAAAAAAGAAGAAAAAAAAGAAGAAGTAGAAGAATTAAAGAAGAATCCTGCAGCAGCAACAAAGATTATTCAGACGTTCGAGTCATGCTTATGTCGCTTGTCACCGATTCAAATGGCATCCCTGCAACAATGGGTAGATGACGTAACAGACCCTAGTATTGTTTTGGAGGCGATTAAAATTGCAGATAATCGAAATCGAAGAACGTTTGGATTCGTTGAATATCTTTTACGAGAATGGTCGGATAAGAAGTTAACAAAACGTAGCCAAATACAAAATTATGAACAATCAAAATTCCAAGGATTGCGGGATATTGGGAATGTACCAATGGGAAGAGATGTACCTAAAGCAAATGAAAGCCCTTTTGATCTATCAGCTGGTGAAGGAGGGGAATGGGATTGACAGCAGAGAAGGCGTTACTAGGTAGCATTTTAAAGGCCAATTACTTGTTAAAAGATACAATCATCCAAGCCTCCCATTTTGAAGATTTGCGCCACCGAAGCTTGTATCAAACGATGAACGAGCTTAGTCGAAAAGGACAAGCTGTAGACATCATCACGTTATCATCCTTGACCAACCTTGAAATCATTGGCGGGATTACCTATTTACATGATCTACAATCCTATGCAAATGTCGAGAGGTTTGAGGATTTTGAGAACATCATTCTAACAGCCTGGAAAGAGCGAGAGAAACGAAACATTTTAACGAGAGCAAGAGAAGAAGATTGGGAGATTCATAAAGTCGTACGATCACTTGATGAGATTAACCAAGCGAAATTAGATGATTATACATCCATTCAAGCTGAGATTACAGAAATATACGAAGCCCCTTGGACTGAAGTGACACAAGAAAGAGGAGTAACAACAGGATTATTGGAATTAAATCAATACACAAATGGCTGGCAGGATGGAGAGGTGACGATCATCGCAGCTCGACCGTCCATGGGAAAAACAGATGTACTAATTCATTTGGCAAAACAAGCAGGCTGGCAAGACCACATGCCGATCATCTTTTCCCTCGAAATGCCTACGAGAAGTATCACACACCGATTAATTGCCTCAACTGGAAGCTTTAACCGAATCCGCATGAGAAATCTAGCGAATGGGTTAACCGAAAAGCAAAAGAAGGAATGGCCAACTGTGCTAGGTCTTCTATCCAAGACAAACATCGAGATCTTTGATGAAGCGGGTCAGTCGATTTCTGAGATGAGAGCGAAAACAAGAAAACTTGTTCATCAGCATGATAAAAAGCCTGTGATCTTCATCGACTATCTCACCTTAATTCGTTCAACCAATACCTACAGTGGAAATGCCCATCTTCAAGTAACCGAGATTTCTAAAGACTTAAAAGCACTAGCAAAAGAGTTCAATTGTCCGGTTATTTGTCTCGCGCAGCTCAGTCGCTCAGTTGAAAAACGAGCAGATAAACGCCCAATCATGTCAGATATACGAGAGTCTGGAAGTGTAGAACAAGACGCGGACGTCATCATCTTTTTGTACCGTGAGAAATATTACGACAAAGCATCTTCTAGTGAGGTTTTAGAAATGATAATTGCCAAAAATCGAAATGGCCCAATCGGAACCGTGCAAACACGCTATAACGAATATACAGGAGAAATCAAAGATGTCCTCGATCCGCGAACTGTATGAGTCTAGTATTGAACACGAGCATGTATCACTTGCTCATTACATCCTTCATCTACTACAAGAAGGCATAGTTTCATTAGAAGATGATGAATCAACACTAAATCTATCGTTAGCAGACACCGAAAAAGTAAACAACATGATCGAAAACAATATTCTTGGCTTTAGTAGAATACGAGTCTTTGCACTAAAGCGGAAGAAAGGTACATTTGTCTTTATCTATGCGAAGGACAAGCAAGAAGCAACGAATCATTTTAGCAAAACAGTTCGATCGAAACCGATAAACTGTCATGAGTATCCTCTTGATTTTGAAATCGTAAAAGGAAACCGATTTGTTTCGTTCCGGGAGATGAAGAAGGAGTTTGATGGTTTTCCTGTGGTGGTTGGGGTTTATGAGAGGTGATGAGCTAAATGAGTTGACTGGAGTTGTTCGACCCTGACCACCGGTATCTTTAAGTAAAAACAAGTTAATTTTAGAAAAGATAAAACACTCATAAATGTTGATAATCAACGTTTATGAGTGTTTTTTGTTTTTGTAGAAAAAGACTGAAAAAGGTAGGTTTTGAAATCATTTTACACATTTTTTAAACAACGATTCTCTTATAAAAAAGTTATTTCTAGGGGTCATATGATAAATAAGTAATTTTAAATTAGCTAGTTTTTTATGTGTAATCGGGTTAGGTTTGGAAAGAACACTTACAAAGAATTTATTTAAAGTATAATATAAGTTTGAAGAAATGCCTTAAAGTAACAATTAAAATGTGGATAAGAATATTGTCACTCCTTAGTAGGTAGTAGACTTTTACTGCACAATAAAAAACTTACATTTTATGGGGATTGGTAAGGAGTTCACTTAAACCTATGGTTAATTATATAAAGAAAAAGTTACTATCTTTTACTTCATGGTTGCAAAAAAAGATTATGAAATAAGATATTTTCCTAATTGTTTATGGAGGAATTTTTACAAACTTTGTCGAATTGTTTTTAGTTAAGTCTATTTATCTTAGGAATAGCTAACATCGATTATAGAAATATCAAGTAAACTATTGTATGAAGGTAGTTATAGTAAAATGTGTAGGGTTTATAAAAGAATGGTGTAGTAAAACTTTTAGGAGTATTTTAATGAAAAAAACTATAAATGATTTGTATGAGGAAGCATGCGATTTGAAGGAAATCGCAAGGACTGATATCAACAATACTGGAACATACGTTGAAGCAGCTAATACTTTTAATAAAGCAGCTGGAGTTTTATCAAAAGAAATAGAAACGGAAAAAGACGTTAAAAACCAATTAATTAAAATGGCCTTTAGTTCTTATTATTTTTATGAGGAAACATCTTGTCTTTCAGCATTAAATTATCAGAATCAAGATATCAATTCTACCCGGCGCTATATACAGAAGGGTCAAAAGTGGCTAAACACTGCGATTTCTTCAATCGAAAAAATAATAGGTAATTGTGAACTAAATGAATCCGAATTAATAAAATTCAGAAGTCATAAAGCCTTATGGGAATACCTTCAAAAAAATGATTCAGTATTTGAAAACGCAGCGATTGCTAAAGAAGCATGGAAAAATGAAAATTTTTTAGACTCTCTAGATTACTATAGGTTAGCAGCAGAAAAATCTAAAGAATTGATATCAACTGTAGAAAAATTAGTGAACGATGATCATATTGACCCTAAGTATCTTCGCATTGCTTCTGGTAACTACATTGGAATGATGACAAATGTGAGTTCATGTTTAGCACAAATAAATTATCAGAAAGCGCTAAAATCAACTGACCAAAAACAAGTTAATAAGCTCTGTAAAATTCTACTTTCTTATCTTTTAGATGCATATAGATCAGCAAATAATGCATATGAAATAAACCCAGAGTGGCAGCAGTATTTAGATGGATGTATAGTTATGGAGAATAATATTAAGGTATTTTTGCAAGACAATCTTAATAACTGGAGTAATATTTATGAAGAAAATCACTCAGATAAGGAGCTTTTAAAATTTATGAAGCAAGTAAATAGAAAAGCTATCAATAAAATAGAAATAGAAAAGAAGTTAATTGACTTTCCAATTGTAAAATATTGGTCTATTGGAAGTTTCTACGTACTTCTTTTCCTAACTATTGTTGGAAGTGTATATTTTTTAGTAACAAATATTGCTTCCTTCTGGAAATTTATTATTTCAATTGTAGCAATTGAAACATTATTTCTTATTATTGGAGTTTTTATTCTTAGGTCTACAGGGCTTTTATCTGAAGTGAATTTTTTTAAGGTGATTAAGTTAGCATTAGAAAATCAATTTAGAATTATTAGATCAAAGACCAAAGATGACGAAAAGGGTCAATAACTAAAGATTAAAATTTTTATGACCACAAAAAGCTACAGTTATATAGAAAAAATATCAAACTCGGTGCCATATCCGTAATAGGAAATGCGCCGTTTTTGTTTACCTGCTTATTTGTAGAATAACAATAAAATTAACCTGCACAGTACAACGATACTTGCGAATTTGTGAAGTGGTATAGGTACTAAGCACTGTACTCATTCTCATAAGAAATACATTGTAATAAGACAATCGAGGTAATGAATACCCATTTAAAAAGGAAATGGGGAGAAGCGACATGAACCGGCACAAATTAAAATTGTCTCAGATAAGCTTAGAAACTTTCTTTAGAGAAAAGGAAAGGAATGAAAACCTCGAATTAAGTATTGCTAGTAACGGGCTAAGGTTTCCACTAGTTGTTGAAGAAGTGAATGAAAATAACTATGTGTTGGTAGATGGTTATAGGAGATATTATGCATTAAAGTTTATTGGAAAGAAGGAAGCTGAGTGCACAGTTGAAAAACTTACGTCGCCCGAAGGAAGATTATTAAAGAGACTTGCAATAGAGTTTCATACTGAAAAAAGAAATCCTTATCAGCTAGAACGAATGATTAACCAATTGTTAGCGATTAAGAATTATGACATTAAGGAAATAGCAGAACTTTGTAGTGTAACGGTAGATACAGTAAAGAAGTATATCAAAGGCAGGGAAATTAACCCTGAATGGATTAGGGTAGGAGAGGAAAAAGAATTAGGAAGACACGTGCTTACAGACATTTATTATTTAAACAATATTAGTTACAAAACAAAGGAATGTATTTTTAAACTGTATTCAGAAAAAGAAATTACAGGGACAGCTGTAAAAAATATCGAACTAATAACTAGAATTCCAGGCTTTAAATCCTTCCCTGAAAAAGTAAAAAAAGAATGTATTGATGAAGTTATTCAGTTTGGAATTAAAGACAAAGAAATGATGGATGAAATAGTATCTAAAAAAAGCTTGCAGTCCAATTTTAACGCAGAAAGCCACAAGTTCCTTGAAAATCAACTTATCAAGCTAATAAATAGAATAAAAAAAATCCTACTTAGTACTAATTTTGTTAACAAGATGCCTTTAAATAAAAAACTGTTTTGGAAGAAAGAGTTTGAAGGGTTAATTATGTTATTGAATATTACAGATTACAAGTCTGAATTTAGAAATGCAGATAACTCAATACTTAAAGATGAAAATGACTCTAGTTCTGGCGATAATTTGGAGCATTAGTAGGAAGATTGGTTATAGTGCACGTTATGTTGAGATATCCCCACCCGAAAATCTCTTTACAAGGGATTCAGGTGGGGATTTTTTAGTCACGGTACCTAAGTATGCTTGTACAAATTTCCATATGAAGTACCTAGTACCAGGTCCTATGTATGCAATAGTTAATTGTGTACAAGATATCCATATAATTGTAAATTGTGGTATGTTAATAACAACTAGTCCTAATTGGGGAGGCAATCAAAAATGTATTATGTATCCAATGATAAGGCAGTTAAAATTGGTGAAGTGACTTTTTCAGAGATTAATTACAAAGAAAGTGATATCGAAGAATTACTACGAAAAAATATCGATATGATATGCGATGAAGAGGAATCAATGCTAATTGTGGGGAAGCAGGTTAGAAATGCTCAGCACGGGATTAGTGATCTTACGGCTGTCGATAATAAAGGGAATATTGTATTAGTTGAAATAAAAAGAGATCGTAAAGACATTGAAGGACGGAGGGAAGCTTTTGAATTTCAGGCAATTCGTTATGCTGCTAGCTATGCAACAATTGAGGATCCTGATGATTTAGTAAATAAAATTTACGCTCCGTATATTGAAAAATACCGTCATGAGTTTGAGGATCGTTCCTTGACGAGTGCTGAACTTGGATCTAGAAAGTTAAATGGATTCTTACAAGAAAATGTTGCTGAACGTAACTTTAATAAGAATCAAAAAATCATCTTGGTAGCCTCTGATTATGACGAGCAAACTCTATCGGCGATAGCGTGGTTGAATAGTAATAATGTAGATATTAGTTGTTTTAAACTGATTCCTTACAAAATCAATGATCAAGTATATATCAATATTGAAAAGGTACTCCCATTAAATACATATAAGGACTACTACGTAAATTTCTTAGAGAGTCCATTAAAAAGAAGTACTCAGAAAAAGGGAATCACGCGACGAGCTCTTCCCAAAATCGATGAGATGCTTGAATGGGGTGTCGTCAAAGAAGGCGATATCATCGTTGCAAAAGGCCAGGATCATGAAGGGATCTTAAAACAAAATGGAAATGTAGAAGTAAATGGCGAAGAAATCTCCATGCAAAAATGGTTAAAGGAACTTTACGGCTGGTCCAGTATCCAAACCTATGTATTTTCTGTACATAAAGAAACAGGAAAGACACTTGCTCAGATTCGTGAAGAGTATATGGAGAAGGAACAGGGGGAGTAGAGTGTCAGGTGCCCCTCACTACTTAGCACCGGTGCCAGGCACTTTTTTTTCAAGGGGTTATGAAGTTATTTATGAATGAATGAAGCCCTTCAAGGGGGCAGCAAATAAGTAGAAATAATCCACCAGGCCGGCTGTGCAAGGGTGGATTATTGTCTGTCTTTAAATGACAGTAAAGTAATCATATCGACTTTATGATGGCGTCTGATGCTCTAGTTCCACTCAATTAAGCAATCAAATCGGCCCTATGATGTCGTCAATGCACCAAAGTCCATGCCGAGTTATTTACAATCATTAACCAATTATATTGTCGGGTGGTGACAGGTACTTTATTTCTTATCTGCCAACCTTAATTAATTCTTGTGTTCCATATATTAGCAGTGGCAGTTTGCTATAATAACAATATAGAAAACGAGAATAGGAGACGTGGGTTTATGGATTTAAGAGGGATGCAAGAGGTAATAGACCGAGCTATAAAAGAAGTCTGGGTTTCAAATATATCAAACGATTATAAATCATACTTTTTGCTGAAGGAGGATACACTCAAGAACGCACTTTAATACCATTTACGGACAAAACTGCAGTATTTTTTGGAAGAGAACCAGTTAAGGATTTACACGGAATATACTTATAAAGGTTTTGTAGCTGATCTTGCAATTGTAAAGCTTAATGATGATCCAGGTAATAAGAATCATTTAAAGGGTGATATAGAGTCTGTTCTTGCTATTATGGAAATTAAATACAAAGCAGGTAGCGGCGATAAGCCTTTTTTAGATGATATTAGGAAAATTGAGAGTTATATCAAACTTTCGCCAAGAGAGATAACGCAATATTATCTTGCCTTCGTACATGAAATTGAATATGAAAATATTGAGGGAGATTCTTGGTTAACTACATCCCAGCAGAAGTGGGCAAATGGTAGATTGACAGAGTTGTCAGGGTGTTATATCGATGAGGAAATGCAGTGGACGGTGTTATCTCATCATGAACTGAACAGGAATTACAAATGGGAATACCGCTTTACTAGGGAAGAGCTGTCTAAGGCGGTAAATCATTTTAATGAACTAAAATATTCCCATGCCTTTTATCATTATCTATTAGATGTTATGAAAAATGAAACAGAAGTTACTCAAAAGCTGGTGGATGCAGCTAAGTATTTAATGTATTGGAAATTAGGAAAGGTATCAGCGAAAAAGACTCCAAGTAGTTGGGAAGTTAAAGTAGAAGGAAAAACGTATTATGTAGCCGAAACAACACCACGAAATAGACAGGTAATAGCAAAAGCAACGGCCCAAGACAAAATAGAGGCTGGTTTAAAGTTTCGTGATAACCTGATGACCTTTAATGAGTTTAAACGTGAAATAGAATCCATTACAAACACATCAATTGTATTACCTACTTTCTATACTCATATATGGAGGCCATCTGAATTCCCCATCTTAGACGTTAAGGTTTGGCGTACCTACAAATGGAACAAAGGTGACGATCTTAAAAAACATACAAAACCAATGTCCTGGAATCACTACGAAGAATATACAGCATTTTTCAATGGGTTAGTTAAGGTTTCGGGTGAGGAATGGAGAAAGGTTGATAAAGGTATTTGGGTGATTGGTGAGAAACTAAAAGTGGGGACTGTGGGGAAGGAACTATAATAAAACTGAAGTTACGTATGGAAGGGGTATGGTATGTTAACAATTAATCAAAAGGTGAGCATCTTTGATAGTTTTACCGAACTAACTAAAAAGGTTGGAAAGGATAATGTAAGATTCAACTATTCTTATGCACAAACAAAAAAACAACAGAAGAATGTTATCTGTCAGTTTAACATAAATACGGGGAATGGTTATGTTTGTGGTAAGTATCTTGATTCAAAGAGTCAATACAAAGTAGACCCTAGGGGATGGATAAATATAAAGAATTTTAATGAAAATGAATTAAAGATATTGATTAAAGAATCCATTAATTCGTTGTCCAAATGATTTATGTGTTTTGAATAGATATGATTCTTTTTATAACGCTAATTGAGGACTGATATAGGAGCAATCAATTTAAACAATAAAAACAAAATCTCTTATCTTTAAATTGAAAGTCCCTGACTCCTAACACAGTAATATTCTTACCATACTGGGGGTCAGGCACCAATTTCAGTTACGAAGATGAAATTAGGGAGTGCAGCTAGAACTCAAAAGTAAAATGATATTTTGAAACAATGAATTTTACATGATTTGATGACTTTTTCATAAAAAGGATGTGATAAATTATTTGAAAGCCATGTAAGTCTATATGGCGAATCTTGGAAGGTATAATTAGGTGAGCCTGTTACTGCATCGTTTATCCTATTCATCTGCTATCCAAGATATAAAAGAACGAATTGGACTGAATGGTAATTATGAAGAAAATGCAATCTATGACTATGAACTGCTTTTCGAAGTTAATGATCATAAACGAGAGTATGGATTGATGAGTAAAATTTTAGATTGGTTACATACACAAAATGATAATTCAGCTATTGGAAGAGATTTAAAAATCATGAGAATTTTTCTTGTAAACTCATACTAAGAAATAGAATACACTCGATAAATAGTATAATTAATTTTAATAGGGGTGTTTTCCATGATAGTGCTGGACATTTACGGTAAAATTGAAAGAACAATGATTTCCGAAAAATTGAAACTTTATATAGGCAATCTGCCTGAAGATTGGAAGGAATTCATTAAAGAAACTATTTTTGAAGAGATCCGCAAAATTGAATTTAACAGAAAAGAACAACACATTAAGTATGGTAAGGCACTTAATGACCAATTTAACTATACAATAGCGAAGAGAATAGTAGAAACTAATATAGGAAAGATAAAAGGCTATTCCTTAGATACTCTTGAAAATTGTATTGATTGTATTCTTGAGAATATGATTTTTATAGAATTTGATTATGAGTATAGTGATATGCCATTTTTTGATTGGACCACGAATTGCTTTGATGGTAGGCTTTGTGAAGAAGACTATTCAGAAAAAATAGTGAAACTATTAAATTTTATGAATCGTGATAATCATGTTAGAGCACACTTTAATATAGTTTATTCAAGTAATAACGATTATTTTAGCATTATACCGAGGATTACTTCGACATTATCGCTTAGAATTAATTCAGAATTTAAAGGATATAAAACAAAAGAAGAAGCGATTTGTGATTTGAAAAAATGTGGTGAATGTATAGATAATTTCCTTCAGTCTGAGAGTGATTACTATAAATTAGATTTTATAGTTGAAGCGTTAAATAAGGTAGATGACTACAAGCATTATCACTTTCTAAGGGTGTTCACAATTCTTGAAATGCTTTTACTTAACAAAAAGCAACAAACACATGAAATTGATAACTATATTAATCCTATTATTAATCGAATTTATAATAAGGATTCAGACCAAGCGACAAAATTATTAAGACAGATGAGAAATAAAGTAGGGCATGGTGATTTTAAGGGTTTTAATAAAAAAGCATATGAGTTTGCTGATATTTATATGATAAATTTTCAATTTGATTATTCGGAGTATAGTCATTTGAATTGGATTCTGTTGCACACATGTTGCCTATTAGACGATATATTAAAAGAAGTATTAAATCAAAAATTTGGTATAGACAAATATTTCCCAGTTGCATATGCGTAGATGAGTAGTGTACTGTTTTCTGTTTTACAATATATTATGAAAAATAAGAAGTTATACAGGTCATCAGTTTTTACCTTACGAAGGCTGGAGCTCTTGGCTCTCTGAGAGATAAGAGGATTGACGATAATATAAACATAATTTTGTTCCTCTAGAAACTGAATAACGGGAATATGATAATGACCAGTTGATTCTAAAACAACCGAAGGTTGATGACCACCAGCAGCCTTTTCAACATCTTGAAGGAACTCTAATAAACATCCTAATCCTTTAAAATCGTGAGCAATACTAAAACTCTTACGATATGGTTTACCTTTATCTAAAAACGCTTGAACCTGACTTTCTCCTTTTGATACATCCAGACCAATCACTGGATTCATTAATTTTCTCCTCCTCCTAGAAATACAAATTAGTCGGTAACCCCTAATGCTCCTTGTAATGTCATAGGTTCCTTGTTAAACGGGATCATAGTCCCACGGGTGCTACGTCCTCCCCCGACTACCGATATAATAAAACTATATAAAAAAAGGTCAACCAGAAAAATCTGGCTAACCTTATATTACGAACGGGTGCAAGAGTTAAAGAATGGGATAGCAGCTGCGATCCCTTTTTTTTATTGTGCTAACGGGCAGTTTAAGTAAAGAAGGAAAAATTGGAAGCGATGTAGAATACTATGTATAATACAGTTGTAAATAATAGATGATATATATTTTATTCCTATCTAATTTTATTTATACTCGAGGTGCTACACAATGCATTTGCGTTTTTTACATATTTCTGATATTCATTTTCAAGTTGAAAATTATCAATCTAGAAGAATGAGGATGAGGTTGTTAACAAAAATAAATGAGTTAAATCAAGTAAACCCATTTAATTTTGTTATTTTGACAGGAGATCTCTCTCATCAAGGGCAAGGTTTTAACGAAAATCAATTGAGATTTTTCGAAGAAATTTTACGTATACTTAATTTATCGAAAAAGCAAATATATATTATTCCCGGAAATCATGACATCAGAAGAAATGATGATAGAACTGATTTGATAAATGAAATCGTTGAATCAAATAACCCTTCGAACACATTAGATGAATATCTTGAAGATGAGGAGAATAGGTCTAAAATATTGAGTAGTTTCGATTCTTTTTCAACCTTCTATTTTGATTTTTTAACAAAAGAATATCCCTTAAATGATATTCACTTTTTACTTGAAACAGAAAATTATAATATTGTGCATTTAAATACATGTCTCATTGCAAATAGAGCTGGAGAAGAAGGGGAATTACTTATTGGGAAGAATAAATTATTGGATTGTTTATCTAATTTAAGACTAGATAATAATAAATTATCTATTGCAATTGGTCACCATACATTAGAATGTATGGCTGAAAGTGATAAAAATGCAATGCTAAGTTTATTTGATGATTTTAATATTGATTTGTACCTTTCAGGTCATGTACATAGAGCAGCATACAATATAGAAGCAAATCAATATAATAATCTTTTAAATATTGTTAGTGCTGGAGTTCACTCGGATGAATATGCTTTAGGAGGTTTCGGAGACTTTTTAATTCAGGATGGAGTTGCAAAAGTTTCCCAATATATTTGGAACAGTGAACATGAATATTGGACTTTAAATAATACGTTGGGTAGAAAAATGGAAAATGGTGTTTTGGAGTATCGCATCCCAAAATTCTCAAATAATAACAATAGTTCTGAAGATGTAATAAGTTATAAAAAAGATAAAATAAAAAAAGAATTAAGGGAACTATTTTCAGAAAATGAACGAATTTTTAAGCAATATGGACCATTTAGTATAACAGCCCAGCATACCCCAGTTTCAGAGTTTGCATATATGTGGAAAGAAAAGTGCATTTCTGATATTATTCCAAATAATAGAAAAATTTTAGAAATAATAGAAAATAATAAAGAATTAATATCAGATGACAAATTATTTATTCTTGGGTTATATAAGAATCATATAGAGGGGTTTGAAATGAATCATATATCTAAATATAAAAGTTCTGACGTTCCTACATTTCCCAAAGAAATACTAACAATTCTAGACTAAATAAGGAGGAAGTTATTTATGCCCGAGGGAGGAAGATACGAAAAAATACCTAGACCAGAAAGTATCCAATATTTTTTAGATGCTATTGGTGGACACAATAAAGTGAGAAAAATTGAACAAGTCGAAGAACAACTTTTTAAGATTACCAAAACGAACGGAAAAAAAGTGTTGGTTCACTTAACCAATATTTATGTCGTAAGTGAAGCGGAAGTTTTTGAAATTATGTCAAGTCATGATCATATTGATGCTATTGTTACCATTAGCACTTGGAATAGTTACTCTATAAGTGGAAAGGAAGTTGCGAAAGCTAACAAAATTGGGTTATTTCTCATGGATGAGTTTATGGGGGCATTAAATTTTGAAGGAAATCTATTCATTAATTACCTTACTGCGTACCAGCGTGAACAACTTAAAAAAGAAAAACGATCTTTATTCTAATTTAGATTTTTATCTATTTGGCTCCTTACTTTATTCCAATTCACCCAATGATATTGATTTAATAATAGTTTATAATAAAGAAGAAATTTCTATTCAAGACATACTTCTTTTGAGAAAGAATTTGCATTGTTCTTTTTTTCATGAATTTAAAATAACCTTAGATATTACTTTATTGACTAAACAGGAAGAAAAAAGTTTAAATTTTATCCAAACAGAAAAAGCAATACCTCTAATCTAAACCACAAAAAAGGGCTTTCATTAAATGAAAGTTTTTTTCTTTGTGAAACATTGTACTTAAAATAACGGGTTCCTTTAGTTGAACAAGACAATAACAAAATAGAACGCTTGAACTTTCATATCCAAGCGTTTTCTGTTTCCATTCGTATCGCTATTTATATTATGTTGATAAACTTACTATTTTTCACATATATTCCATGTTATCAGAACTTAGTGAATGCTAAGTTTTTTTAGTGCAAAAAAAGACATGCGAATAACCCCACGGGCTGAGTATTTATTTTTAATGAATGTATTCAAGACTTCGCTTATATGCTAAATAATTATTCAAGGCTTGATTACTTTTCTTCTTTGCATTTTCTATCTCTATATTCAGAGAATCTTCAACTATTTTAAAAGCATTTCCGTTAGCGGAATCTCTTTTTATTGCGATTAGCTAAACTGGATAATATAGAAGAGCAGTCAATAAATTGTATAATCGTTCCATAGCTTCATCATGTTCTACTTTAGATTGAAACTCTGGACCAAGTTCCAATTTTGGTAGGTTATTGATCCTGTCTTCATTTGCTCTCATTAATAGGACTTGATAATTCTTTGTGGATTTCCCATAGATATTTGTGATATTTTGCCTCTTTAGATGTGCAATTACCTGTGTTCCCTGTTGCGTTTCTTCAAGAATAATTTCCAGAAAATTATTGATTATTATTGGATTCTTTTCAACAACATGGTAGTTAGCTTTATCTCTAAGATAGTAATTGAAATAAGATATTTGATCATGCCTTATTAAGTCAATGTATACATGCCCATAAACATCCGAGTCTTTACTAACATCTAGCCTAGTTGTAAACGATAAAATAAAATAGTGCTAAATAAAAATACGTAATTGTTAAAAAGCAATTCATACACTGTTGAATTCATTTGATTTGGGAAAAGTCCTCCTAAATAGACAACATCATATTTTTCAGACCCCGTTTACCTAAAGGGAATATCCCAATTTTTCCTCTTTTATATAGCATATTATTGTGTCTTCCTTTCTTTCTTAATCAACATAATTATACATTTTATTAGTATTGATGTGATTTGAATTTGAGGTATGAAAGAACATAAATTTCAGTTATATGAAGAACCATTTTACGCAAATTTTACGCACAAATTTACAAAACCTTATTATATCAATACTTTGACCGCCATTTCGACCCCGACCACCGGGATCTAATACTAAAATTTTGAGCAATGAACTTCATTTCACGATTTTCATCATTTTAGCAGTGAGATATACCATTAATCGAATAATAAAGCCCTTATCATACTTTGGTAAGGGCTTTTTTAATGAACTAGAAATATGATTTTTCAGATCTACAAATATAACCAAAATTTTTCAGAATCAAAAAATTAAAAAGTCAAAAAAATTAGTTAGATTCATTTCTAAAATATGGTACTTTATAGTAAAGTAATCCTTTCTATATTTAATAAAAGGTATATCCAAGTAAGAAAGAAGTGAACCCAATGTCTAAAAATCCCCCAAAGAAGATTCGCATCATTGGCTCCGTTGGCAGTGGAAAAACAACCTTAGCAAAACAACTCTCAAAACGAATGAGTGTTCCTTTCATAGAATTGGACAATGTTGTTTGGAAAAGAGATTCATCTGGAGATATCAGACGGACTGATCTGGAACGAGATGAATATTTGCAGGAACAATTAAGTCTTCCATCTTGGATTATTGAAGGAGTACATAACGAAGACTGGGTTGCAGAAACGTTTTATCAAGCGGATCTTATATTATTTTTGGATCCAAGTTACTCAACGAGAACCTACCGAATTATAAAAAGGTTCATATTACAAAAGCTTCGTTTAGAGTCTTCTCACTACAAACCAACCGTTAAGATATTCTTCAAAATGTTTAAGTGGAATCGATACTTTGAACAACATGGCAAACCTAATTTTTATAAAAAATATGGGGATTCCAATGAGAAAATACTGGTTTTAACTAACAATAGGGAACAAAGAACGTTTCTTCAGGAGCTTTCAAAAAGAGCAGTAGATTAGTAAGGACTAATAAAAGTAGAAAAGAGGGATTTTATGAAGATTAAAAATGAAAACATAGAAGTGAAGAAACTAAATGAACTAAAGCTAGTCGGATTTCGTGTTTTATGCCCTGGTGACCAGTATATAAAAGAAATTCCTCTGGCTGCTAAGAAGCTATCAGAAGAGCTACATTCTATAAGACATGTTAAAAATGCAACGGTACAGATTGGGGCATTTGTTGTAGATGCAGAATCACCGGAATTTGATGGATATTGGGTTTGTGTTGAAGTGGATGAGTACGAAGAGGTTCCAGAAGGTATGACATCCTTGACAGTTCCAGCGCAACAGTATGCTTCGCTTACACATGTCGGTTCAAATACTGAGATTATGAGAAAATACGAGATGCTTCATGAATGGATTGCCACGAGTGATTATAAGCGGATAACAAGTGCGTGGCATTTAGAAATTTTTCAGGAGTGGGAAAATCCAAGAACGATTAAGGTAGAGCTATTGGATACTGTTGAGTAATGCTATTAAATGATTTTAATAGATTGAAAGGAGAATGAAAAATGGATCAAGCATTTCATGATGCTCTTCATGATTTTTATACTTGTTGGAAGGCTTCTTCTTTACAGGGATTACAAAAATTCATCTCTGAGGATTACAAAGCAAGGGAAATCTCGAGAGGAGAAATTGTAGACTTTGGATATGAGGAGTCGATCAGAGGCTGGGAACAAGGATTTGCGTATGTAAAAGGAGAGAATGGCAGCTGGGAGTTAGAAGAGCTATCGGTTATTCAAATTCGGGATGACGAATACCTTGTCGTTGTTACAGCTACGATTATTGTAAATGAAAAAAGTTTAGATACGGTTAACTTATTTTTTGATACCTTTAAAAAGATACATGAAGAATGGAAGCTTGTAAGAAGTTATATTGAGGCGGGAGTACCGAAGGAAACCTTACATAA
This sequence comes from Rossellomorea marisflavi, assembly GCA_003667865.1. GTDB lineage: Bacteria > Bacillota > Bacilli > Bacillales > Bacillaceae_B > Rossellomorea > Rossellomorea marisflavi_C. The sequence goes on from CP033051.1 coordinate 3,228,634, forward strand.
GCAGATTCGTCAGAAAGGATTTTTTGCGGGAGGCAGATGATATAACGGATACCTTTCTGTATGTTCGTCTTTATTATACCATGTTTTGTGATGAATATTTAGACTGTTATTATTTTTCTGAACTGTTACCCTATATATACATGATAGGGAGGGCTGTTCATGATAGAGTACACGGTTAGGTCTAAAGAGGGTTTTACAGATAAGATTGGAGAGCTAGTGTGGATGCTTAATCGCACTAGGGAAATAACATTGAATGAAATATCCTCGTTGACAAAAAAGGAATTGGATTTTCTTGTGCATGATGAAGGAAATACCATTGGAGCTTTGTTATCCCACATTGCCGCAATTGAAGCGGTACATACTGTGATATCATTTGAAAATCGTGATTTTAATGAAGAAGAGCTAGCTAAGTGGCGAGATTCACTTATGCTAGGAGATTCTGCACGGAAAACAATCATCAACCATGATATCAACTTTTACATAAACAATCTTCAAAAGGTTCGGTCAAAAACAATAGAGGGATTACGAGAAAAAGGTGATCAATGGTTATATGAAGAAAGAAAATGGCCAAATGGGGTCGCGTATAATCAGTATTATCTTTGGTATCATGTTATGGAGGATGAGATCAGTCACCGTGGTCAAATTCGCTTGATTAAACAAAAGATTAGAAGTCTAAAAGAAGAACAAATATAGTTTTTCCTTTATAAAATGAAAAGGGAACCCTCAACAAATGGTTTATTGAGGGTTTCCCTTTTTCAAGACATCAATTTACGCTGGTTTTACAACAGGTGCCGCCTCATTTTCATTCTTTCTACCCTCTAATTGCGGAATAATGATGGAATAAATAAATACCCCCGTCATTCCTACCGCTAGGATTAGAAACGATATCCACATTGACGGAACAAATGCACTTAATGTAACAAATAGTGATGCGACCAGCATCCCACCATTAAAGGTTAGTCCGTTAATCGCCATATAAGTACTTCTTGAATCAGCTGGTGGAATCGACGCTAAGTACGAATGCTGAACCGGAACTTTTACCACTTCTCCAATAGTGGTAATAAGCATAAAGGCGAATAGCACCCAAATATTATTAAAATAGGATATTGCCGTATAACCGATTACGTACATCGCTGAACCCGTTAGTAACACAGGACCGTCTTTAAACTTTGAAATCATCCTTGCAGCAAATAGTGATGTGATGACAACTAGAATTGTATTTTCCGTTCGTAGGAAACCAACCATATTCACACCGTCAATAGTCCAGGATAAAAAGTTCTGCATCGGCATTTCATTTGAAAGGCGAATGGCAATAAAGTTTGTTAAGTGTAGCTCTACTGTGAAAATTAACAAGCCTGCTAGACAATATAAGACAAAGAGTTTGTCGCGAAGCACCTTACCGTAGCTTGTGAAAATACCTTTTGGTAAGTAGCTTGGTTTTGCTTCTCCAGCCGGTGGTGTGTAGCTCTCTTTTATAAAAAAGACAACAAGGACTGCGACTAAACAAGCAACAGAAGAAGTGGCAATGAATAATTCAAATAAATGCGTTTTGAAGAAGAAGCCACCTGCAATACCGCCTAGTGCGATCGAGAAATTCGTTGCCCAATACGTAATAGAGTACATAAGCTTTCGTTGATCTGGAGTGGAAACATCAATTAGCATCGCTTGGTTAGCAGGTCCGGCTAATCCCCAGCAAATACTGTTAATCGTCATCATGAAAAAGGTCAGGAGCGGTAATTCAAACCAAGGAGAATTCGCTAATGCCATGGTCGTAAAAGCGAGAAAGCGAATCACTTCGGCAGATGCCATTAGTTTCTTCCGACCGAATATGTCTGAATAATAGCCTCCAAGGAAGTTGACAGCTGCCCCAATGATAACATTGAACATCAGCATAATCCCTGCAAGCTTTGCACTAAAATGGCTAGAAAGATAAATCGCCATAAAAGGAAACACCATCCCGCCTACTAACCTACTAAGAAAAGTTTCGATGATTCGAATCTTAATATTAATGTGAAAATCTCTAAATCTCATTTCATCACCTCATTGGTCGTTATCTATTTTCACTATACCTTTAAGAAAAAGATCTTATATCAGGAAGTTGAATGATTTCATGTAAGACTTTTGACTGAGGAATAGTACAATCAAAGGTATCAGAATCATTTTCCAAAAAATACTATGTTTTGAATATTGTTCCTAATTATAGTCAGCTGTCATTCATTGTGCAACATGAAAGATTATTCCGATAATTCTGTATTAATTTCAAATGGATTGTGAAACTTTTACGTATTCTGAAGCGTACTAGTAATAAAGAGGAAAAGAGGAGTCACGATGATAGTTGGGATGGCACTGGTGATACTAGTAGGTCTCATCATGATTAGTAAACCGAATGTTTTTTGGCTTATAACAGAGAGCTGGAAATCGAATGATGCAACAGAGCCTTCACCTTTTTATATTTGGTCAACACGATTTGGTGGAGTGATGTTCCTGCTCGCAGGTATTGGTGGAGTTGTTGCTTTCCTTTTATCATAGATGAGTAGTTTACAAGAAAGAGTGAAAAAAGGAGGGAATCTTAATGATGTCAGAACCGAATGATTTTCTATTCGAATTTGGTCCGATTTTTATTGGTATTATCTTTGTAATCGTCTTTTTAGTGATTATTGCTAGTTTGTTTAACGGAGTATCTACATGGAATAAAAATAATAACTCACCAAGATTAACGGTACGATCAAAGGTCATCTCCAAAAGAACATCGGTTCATGGTGGTGGAGAGACAAGAGCTTACAGTCATTATTTCATTACATTTGAAATGGAAAGCGGAGACCGTATGGAGCTGCAGGTAGAAGGTAAAGAATTTGGGTTGCTTGCAGAAGGGGATCATGGAGAATTAAGCTTTCAAGGAACGAGGTACCTAGGCTTTACACGAACGGTTAAAAATGAGGTAAATTAAATTTCATTTCTTAGAGTGCGAATTCGTATGTGAGCAATGCACCAACAGATATAAGCTCAGATGGTGATACAATTTGAAAAACATTTTGTATCGCTTTTTTATAACTAATGAATTAAACAGCAACTGATACTTAATGACTCTTACAAATTGTCGATGACCCGTAGATATATAATTTATAAACGTTAAAATATATTTCAACATGGCACATATTTCGTACTCTATAAAACTAAAAAGGATGAAAAATTCAGCATTGAAGTTAGACCGAAAACATGCTCAACTATAATAAAGTATGAGCCTTTTGTTCTACCTGGACGATGAAACTATAAGTGTTTCGATAGTATAGTAACAGTGTTCGAATGTTGAACAAAGGTTTAAGAACAGGTGTTTAAAACAATAAGTACTAGGTGGTGTTATATGAAGAAGAAAGCTACCTTATTTACAATACTAAGTTTAATTATAATAGTGTTAGGGATTAGATGGGTACACTTAGCTAATCTAACAGAACAAAGCACTATTGCTATGAATTATTTAAAGGATAAAGGGTTATTTATTCTTTATCATACCGGTGAATATGGCCCGTATTCTTTAGAATCGGAAGACATAAACGAACAACCATATAGTGACTACTTACCATTACAAAGTCTTAATCCAGAGTTCTATACAGATAAAGAACTACATCATCAATTTTTCTATGTTAACAACCATCCGCGAAGTAATGTAATGGGATTAGGTCGTATATTTGTTGTAGTTATTATGAATGATGAAGAAGTAGTAGGGGCATTCTCTGTGAAAAATGGTATGACATACTCTTTGCTTGGAGAAGAGCAATAATTGATTGTGGATCAATGTACTTTTCCTACTAGTGTGAAGTGCTATAGTACAAGAAATGGATCTTCACTAATAGTAACGCTCTTTTTTTGAATGTCTCAAGAATTATTTGAATTTCATTTAATAAAAAGTGTGAAACACTGAACTTATGGTAAAAGGAAGGATTGCAAAAAGACAATTGATTAGTCTTTATTTTGTTTTATTTGATGGGGGAGAATATTGAAGAAAGCACTAATAGTTATAGACGTTCAAAATGGCATGTTTCAAGAAGGTAATGTTGTATTTAAAGGGGATAGGTTACTTCAAAATTTAAAGTATTTAATTACTGAAGCACGCTCTACCAAAACACCCATTTTCTTTATACAGCATAATGCAGCTGCTGGAAAGCCTTTGGAATATGGTACAAAGGGGTGGGAGATTCATCCTGAAATTACTCCTAACGGTCAAGATGTAATCATTCAAAAAACTACTCCTGATTCATTTTTTCATACTACATTAGATGAGGAACTGAAAAAGCAAGGGATTGAACATATAGTAATTGCGGGATTTCAAACAGAAGCGTGTGTTGATACAACTTGTAGGAGAGCTTTTAGTATGGAATATAAGGTTACTTTAGCATCGGATGCACACAGCACTTGGGATTCACAAGATATAACTGCCCAGCAAATTATAAATCATCATAATGGAGTATTACGCTGGTTTGCCGATGTTTATCCGAGTGAAGATATTTCATTTTTTAGTTGATTGTGTAATTGTGTGTTCTTAAAATAAAGAAGTGAAAAAATAGAATAAGGAGTTGTCGAATCTGGCAGTTCCTATTTTGTTATAGATATAGCTTTGTGCAACAAAGAAATAACCATTCTTACTACATAACATACTACGCAATAACGTTTTTCATAATTGTGGAAAATATGAACCAACAATGCGTTATATTTTGGTATAAATTTTGTGAGAATTTACATGATATTTGACCCCTTTCAATTAAACGCTAACGGTCAGAATTCTTGAAGAAGGATATTGATTATGTAGAAGATGATATAAATGAATAATCTAAAAAGGTGAAACTTGTTGGATAAAAAACATAATGAAATTAAGCTAGTTATTGGTGCAGGGGAATACAATAATAATCCAGGGTGGCTACATACACAGGAAGAAGAATTAAATTTACTAGATGAAAATATGTGGCAAAAAAGGTTCGATACTAACTCAATAACAGCTATTCTTGCTGAACACGTATGGGAACACCTTACTTATGAAGAAGGAAGAGATGCAGCGAAAATATGTTTTAGATATTTAAAGCCTACTGGCTATATTCGTTGTGCTGTACCAGATGGTTATTTTCCAGATGATTCTTACCAAAATATTGTTCAGGCTGGTGGACCTGGACCATAAGACCACCCAGCAGCTAGTCATAAAATAGTTCATAATTATAAAACTTTGTCAATTATGTTTGAAAGTGCTGGCTATAAAATTAATTTGCTTGAATACTGTGATGAAGAAGGGAATTTCCATCAGAATTATTGGGATGGAGAGGAAGGTATAATTTTTCGTTCCAAAAAGTATGACCCTAGAAACAATGGAGAAGAACTTATTTTTCCTTCTCTAATTATTGATGCTATAAAACAAACATAAAATATTGTGAATAATTGTACTCGATTAAACGCGAGAATTCTTTAACAAGGAATGCCTTTATTATGACAAGAAAAAGGAAATTATTGTTAAAGTATGTGGGCGGATTAGTATAAGAGAGTTTCAAATTTTACGGGGAAGTTTTGTAGTGAAGAAAAATAGACAAGCAATAATATAGGCTATAATCGCTATTGTTCTTGTACCAATTGGGCTTTTTTCAAGATAGAGTTTATAAGGTAACGGGGGCGAATGTTGAATAACAAAATGGGATCAGCTACTGTGGCTGATCCCTTATACTTTATTGTTTCAGTTAGTGTTCTTATACGCAGTAGACTGTTACTGTGCAACATCGATTGGAATGATTTCGGACAGTAGAGTGGATTAAACAGAAATATTAAGCTATCAAGTATAGTCTTACCCGTAAGATCTACCTTTTTTACTTTTGAAACACTTAATCAGAAAGTTTAGTGTATATAACAATGAGTTGAGTTGTGTACAAGTAGTTGTTTATGTGACCAGATGCAATCAAAATATTGAATATAGTAACGATTAAATTCACACACTACGTAAAAAAGAGGTGTGGAATGTGTATAGGGTTGCTATATTACTATTAATGTTGGTGTTATGTTGCTGCAGTTACACTAGTGCGGTAATGGAGAAAGACGAATCAACGTCAATAAAATTATTTGAGCAGATTAAAGCGAAAACCGACTATTCTATCTACATTGTACCTGAAAGATATAGACAAAGTAGGAAGTGGGAGGTTCATATTAATGAGGACCAGGAACTTTTGGAACTGTATTATGTTGATTTAGATAAAAATAAACTTAGTCTTCTCTTACTGGAGTGTGAAGTCGATTCGTGCCCATCTACTATTAAAAAGAACAGAGAGTACGATGAGGAGATCAAACTGACTGACGGTCATGTAGCTTACTATGCAAAGGATAACACACTTAGTTTAAGTAAAAACGGTACATATGTTTTACTAGGCAGCAAAGAAATGTCTAAGCAAGAACTTATACAAATCGCATCTATATTAAAAAAGTTAGACTGATTGAATTTATATCTCAATTGCTTTGAGCATAACTTTCATTCTTTTAAGAAATAACCAACTAATTAGTCATTCTCATTGCAGGGGAATGGCTTTTTATTATTGAAGTAAAAAGATTAAGAAGGTTTCATAGGAGGTCAATAATGAGTGTAACCAAAAATAAAAAGCAATTATTAATTGGATGTACTTTCCTTGGATCTTGGTTTTTTTAGGAAGTATTCAGATAATTACCAGTTCAGTGTTTTTTGTTAAGATAGTAGCTTTGATTTCAGTAATAGGATGTTCAAGCATAATTGGCGCATTTGTAAGAGAACTATTTATTCTAGAAAAGGATAAAGCACTTAGCTCTACAAGCTCTAGTAAAGAATAAAAGAGTGGTGCAAGGAATGAATTAGAAAGGGGATACCAAAATAGTCAACGTCTCTATATTCTGGACGAACACGAAACACTAGAAAAGGTATCCAAAGACTTAAAACTTTGTATGGCAGTGCCATAATTGTGAAAAAGTCGAAATTGGATAGGGAAAGCTAGATAAAAAGTACAAGCTTTCTACCTAATTAGAATAGGGGGACTAAAATGTATAGAGATAAGGAATATGATTCAGCAAGGAAGTGATTAGAATAATAAACGTACTCTTAACTCTATTAGGAGTTGGTGTATTAGTAACATCAAGTAAAATTCTATTAAATATTAAACAAGTACCGATATCTCAACGAACTTTTGCTACTTCATTTGTATTTGGTTTATATTGTTTAGCATTTTTTACAATACTAGACGCAAATAATATGTTATATCAAATTAAGTATTTGATCATAAATTATTCAGGGAAGATTTTTGTGGTTTGGGTAATCTTAGGTTTCATTATCGGTATTGTAAAAGGTACTAGGGAAGTTAGAAGAAACTATCTATTCTTTGTATTCATTTTCTTTATTTGGAGCATAGTTCTGTATTTTATTGTAATATATATTCTTTAGAATGTTATCTTAAAGAAATAAATTAAAGCAATATGTTTTATATAGCCAGCCATAAAAAGCGACTTTTTTCTAAGGTTTTTAAACTGTTTTTTTAGACACACTGGTTAAATAAGATGCGAAAGGCGATCACTCATTAAAATGATCGCCTTTGTCGTATTTGACGCATACTGTGCAGCAACAGTCATAATAATTTTGGGGAAATCACACAGAATACTGTTATTTTCTGGTATGATTTTAGTGTAAACTTTATGATATTGTGAAGTATTCCACTTAAACAAACGGAGCAGGTTAATTTAAAGGGAGAGAAATAAATTTGAAACAATCCACTTTCGACAAACTTAATCAAATAACGGATTATATTAATGGAATCATAAATGACCATCAGGGGGTTGGATTGAGCGTAGCAATAGTTAAAGATTCAGACATTATCTATTCTAAAGGTTTTGGTTACTCTCGGGTTAAACCAGTAAATAGTCCTATTGATGGTGATACATTGATGAGTATTCAAAGTATATCAAAGAATTTCGTGGCACTTTCCATCATGCAACTTGTAGAAAATAAACTAATATCTTTGGATGATACTGTGGTTCAATATCTGCCATATTTCAGGACAAAAAATAAACAACAAAGTGATACTATTACGATACGCCATGTTTTATCGCATACAGCAGGCTTCCCTTCAGACTTAGGAATAGCCAACATGATTGCTCCGAATGTAAAAGAAATATTTTCGGATACACCTACTGAATTTCAAGAAGCATTAGATTACTACAACCTTACTGAAGAAGAAATTAGAGGTATAAAATCTAGAGAGGATATAACGAAATGGTTTCAAAGAGTAGAGTTGGAGTATCCAGTCGGCAAGGGATGGAATTATTGCACAGATTCATATGTAATACTTGCAGATTTATTTGAAAAAGTGACAGGTTCCAATTGGGAAACACACCTCAGAGATGAAATCCTAACTTCCTTAAATATGAATCGAACAACTGGAGATTCAGATAAAGTCGAAAAAGATGAAAATAGCGCTAGATATTATTTAGGCAAGGAAAGAATAGAAACACCTTTTCCAAAAAACTCAATTTCGGCTCCAATTGGTTACTTGTATTCAACAGCAAATGATTTAGGGAAATATTTAGCATTTCACTTAAACAAAGAATCGAATATTCTTCGTTCAGAATTAGTAGAAGAAATGCAAAACCCTATCCATCTTGTCAGTGAAGAATGGCGGTTCGCAAGTGAAGTAAGAAGCTACGGGCTTGCATGGTTTACTGACATATATAAAGGGTTCAGGGTTGTAGAACATGGAGGCGGTCAAATGGCTGTAAGGGCTTTGATGACAATGGTGCCTGAACTTAACTTGGGAGTGGTTGTCTTGCTTAATTTTGACGGAACCACTCATCATGATATTTGCGATAAGGTTATAGACGTATTCATTGAATCCCACTATAAGAATTAATAAAAGAAGCATCATATCACGTAATTAAATCCTCCGTATTATTAAAGTAAAGGGTGCTTATGTTGAACAAGAGTTGATCACTTTGCTGCGCAGTACAAGGAAACTATTCAATAATCTATCATAATGACGATCATTCTATAGGGTGATCGTTTTGTCGTATTAGACCATTAGTGCGTAGCAAAAATTGGAATGATTTTTGGAAAATCAGGACGTGATCTGTTAAATCCTGGTATGATTTTAGTATGAATAGTTGTTATATTGTCAATTGTATCACTTAAAATACGAGCAGAATACTTCAACAAGCTAATTGATACTGTGTAACAGTTAAGTTAATTATAAATACTATAAAATTTTGGGGGTTGAAACTATGCTAGACTTTAATGAACTTGTTTTTAATTTGAAACAGAAGATTAAACATGAACCTACCAATACAACCAAAATGAATGCACTTGCAATTGCTCTGATGGAAGTAAACGAATATGAAGAAGCTTTGGAGTATTTTCAAAAGGTTGCTCATTTGAAACCTTCTATTCAATCACTTCATAATTTAGGCTACTTTTATTATACAGAGGGTGAACCTCTAGGCGATGGAATTTGGGAGTATCGTGAAGACAAAGCTATTGAAATTCTAAAAGAAACAATAGAACTAGACCCGTTATTTCACTTTCCATATACGCTGTTAGGGGAAATTTATTCAGTAAAAGGAGAGTATAAAAGGGCAATCGAACTACTAAAAAAGTCGATTTCTTTTCAACCTACGCTTGAAAATTTAAATAATCTTGGCGTTTGTTTTTACCACACCTCAGAAATAAAAGAAGCAACTAACTATTTTCATCTTGCAAGTTTACAAAGAGGGAATGGAAATGTGAGTTTACACCCCTTGCTTAATTATGGCTATTGTTTGGCTATATTAGGAAGACACCAAGATGCCAGGCTTGTTGCCAATGATCTAATTTCACTATGCAAAGAGCCTGAATCAGATATAGAACGAGAATGCGTAGCAAATATTTTTTATGTGATAAATGATTTTGAGGAAGTTGTGAAAATTTATTCAGATACACAATTTGAATATGCGAAATACTGGATTCCTATGTATATATATTCTCTAAATCAGTTAGGTCATAAATACAAGACAAAGGAAGTTCTTGATAATGTTCTTTTAAAAACAGAGGAAAAAATTGAAGAAACACTTAATGGTGAAGATGTGGATTGGGATTACAAAGACAAGATGAATTATATTGATGAATTGAGATCTGAAATATCTTATTATAAAAACGCATATAAAGAAATCCTAGCTGGTAAACGTCCTATTTTAGAATTCCTACCGAGCATTGAAAGGAACTGTTATCTTTTTGGTTGTGCGAGACACAACAATCCAAATTATAATGAATAAATGTTGGAAAGAAATTAAGAACTCGTTAACAACCTTTTTTTATCAATAAAAAGATGAATGTAGTAGATTGTGACACTTTACACTTCAAGTAACGAAGGCATTACTTGAAGAAACCCTGTGCTTTAATTGAATCTCTTAATGCACAGTACAAATCTACTATTCATTAATCAATCAAATTATCGATTACTTTTTAAGGTGAACGTTTTGTCGTATTTGACACATACTACGCAATAAATCGCTTCCAAAATAATGGAATGAAAATAACGAAAATCCACCATCTTCTGTTATGATTTTTTGTAGGAATATCTTTAATATTGTGAAGGTTTCACATAAAGTAACGAGCAGTATAGTGAAAGAAATGTTTAAGGGGAGATAAAATGATTTTAGAAGATAAAAGGAGACCAGATATGGTTTTGGAGAAGGTTATAAAGAAGATCAATATTCAGAGTGAGTACAAGACTTTCGTAGAGGAGTATACATCTAGCTTGCTTTCAGAGTTCAATGGGAAGATTCACAGTATTTATATGTGTGGCTCAATTCCTAAAGGTACTGCTAAGCCATTTAAGTCTGATGCAGATTTTACAATAGTATGCGAAAGACCAGAAGATATAGATTATGATAGAGTATCATGTCTGAAGGACCAGATTATACAAAAATATCGATTAGTACCTAAGGTTGATACGGTTATTTGTTCACTGGATGATGTAAGAAGTAAGCCCAATGAATGGGGCTTTTGGATCAAGATAATCTGTGTTTGTATACATGGTACTGATATTGGCGAAGAAGTGCCGCCTATTCTTATTTCACCTGAATTCATATTAGACTTGAATTCAGACACTCGAGAGGCAGTGGATCGCGTTCGCGGTTTTCTATCTAATGCCAGTGATGACACACTGAAATCCAAATATACTAAAGGTTACTCAAAGAGATTAATTCGTGCATTATACTCTTTGGTTTTAGAAGATACAGGGGTTTGGCAAGATGACATTACTAAGATGAAGAGTGCCATATCAGATTATTGCAATATTGATTCTGCTTTAGTTGACTATCTGTATGCGTGTTACTTGGATAGTAATGTAGATGTTGAAGAATTTCTGGGGATTGCAGAAGAAGTATATAGTTATATTGAGAAGGCTCTAACTGCATTGGCTGCTTCCAGAACTTCCTTCACCTAACAAGCGAATTGACGACATGAATTTGAATTTCTATGATGATTTGGCTAAATTGAAGATTTTCGTATGTTTTCGCCACTAGCAGCACCTAACAGGCTATTTGAAACAAGGACAATAATAAGTAAATCCACCATTAGTTGCACAGTACGACCATACTGGCTAATAAATTCCAAGATGAACCATAAAAAAGTGATCGTTTTGTCTTATTTGACTCCTACTGTTCAGCAACGATTGAAATGATTTTTGGAAATTCAGCACCGTATTCTGTTATTTTCGTATAAACAATTGTTATATTGTGAAGTATTTCACTTAAAGTAAAGAAGCAGGTTAGTTAATTTATATTGGAGGAAGAAAGATGGTAAAAGTATTAGAATTAGCAAGTAACGAAGTAATACAACAAGTATCAGAACTCTATAACGAAGTTTGGAATAGTGAGGATAATACAATAAAAGAACGGATTTTAAAACATAGATCATATACGGGGTTTAAAGGGTTTGTAATCCTGTCTAAAGAAGATAAAGTAATAGGCTTTTCATATGGTTATACTTCATTATCCGGACAGTTTTATCACGGGTTACTTTCAAAGGAATTTAATTCAGAAGAATATCATAATTGGTTACAAGATTGTTTTGAATTTGTTGAATTAGCAGTCCATCCTTCATATAGAAAACAGGGACTTGGTAAAATGCTAATTACAAAGCTATTAGATGACGTTGACAACAAGACCACAATATTAACAACTCAAATCGATAATTATTCAGCACGTTCACTATATGAGTCTTTGCATTGGGAGGTTCTAAAAGAACCTTTTTATCCAAGCAATTCGAAACAGCCATATGTGATAATGGGGAAAGAATTAATTTAGTCCCTCTTCAACTAAAGGGTACAGTGATTCAAGAAGGATTATCGCTTAATTTTGTTGAAGTTCTTGAACAAACGGACAAGGTTTTGAAGAAGCAAGTTAAATGATAGTGAGACTTATTAAAGGTTGCTGTCCGGTATCTTCAATAATTTTATAATAATAATAGGGAACTCTTACAAACAATCATCCATGTATTTTAAAAACCATATACACCACCAAGAATGAAAATATGTATTTTCATGGTAGTACAAGAATACTAATCATTAACCAATCAATTTAGCGATCACTACTTAAAGTGATCGTTTTGTCGTATTAGACCCTTACTGCGCAGAAAAGGTGTTCATTTTCAGAGGGATTTGTGAGGGGATACACTTAAATCGAAAAATCAAGATAGCTCAAGAAGATATTTTACATAATAGACAAAGGATTTTCCTTGTTCTTTATTCAACAAATAATTAATAGGCGTAACATCAATAAAAAAGTATTGCTAATAATTTTATAATAAATTATTTTGATTATATCAATATTGATTATTCATTTTAACGAAAGGAATGTGTTGATATATTTGACGTCAATATGTCAATACGAAAAATATGAATGAATCATAATCCTATATCTAACTTTGAAGTTTTAATAAAAAATGAGTATTCCAATATAGCAGGCATTGCTTTTACAAAAGATGAGTGTTTGGTCTATGAAAAATATTTTGATGGGTATACCAAGGATGATGTAGTGCATGTAGCATCTGTAACCAAAAGTATTACATCCGTTCTCATTGGTATTGCAGTAGATAAAGGATACATTAAAAATATAGAACAGAAAGTATTAGAATTTTTCCCTGATTACACAGTTAAGCGTGGCGAAAAAACAATACAAAATGTCACCATAAAACATTTGTTGACCATGACGGCACCATTTAAATATAAGTCGGAGCCATATACTAAGGTATATTCAAGTGATGATTGGGTAAAAGCTGCACTAGATTTGCTAGGGGGCAAAAGCGAAATTGGGGAGTTTAGATATTCTACCGTTGGAATACAAATTTTATCAGGTATTCTTACAAATGCAACTGGTCAAACAGTGATTGATTTTGCTACTGAGAACTTATTTAAACCTCTTAGAATTAAGGCTCCTAATAATGCATTAATACAAAATAAAGAAGACTATTTTGCTTTTCTCAAGGATAAATATGTAACAGGTTGGGTTGCAGATTCTAAAGGTGTGAATACTGCTGGTTGGGGCCTCACATTAACGCCAAGGGATATGATAAAGATAGGTCAATTATATTTAAATAGAGGCATGTGGAACGGTAAGCAAATTCTATCTTCCACATGGATAGAGGACAGCACAAAGGAAAAAAGTCGATGGGGAGAAAAGCCATATGGTTACTTGTGGTGGATTGTTGATGATGGCTATGCAGCTTTAGGTGATGGTGGAAATGTAATTTTCATAAGTCCAAAAGAGGAAATAGTGGTTACTATTGCTTCACGCTTTATGCCACGTGCCAAGGATAGAATTGAATTGATTAAAAGGCATATTATCCCATTGTTTGAATAGAGTCTATTATAATTTTAAAATAAAAAAATTATCTTTGGAAATTAATGTGATATTTTAAAAACAATAGAGCTATTTATAATTAATTCTAGCAAATCCATACCACCACCTAGAAATGTTGAATATTTTGATCATTGTTTCAGAACAAAATAAATTATTGATATAACAGAAAAACCTACTTGAGTAGTTATGGAGAACCATCTTACAAGTGAGGTAATGGAAGATTCGAGCAATAGAGCGCAACTCTGATAAAGTTGTTAAACATTGATTGCTACCCAGTACAACGATACTAGGAACTAAATACAATTCAGTAAAGACGATCACTTATTGGGTGATCTCTTTGTCGTATTAGACGCATACTGCGTCACAATGATTGAAATGACTTCTGGAAAATTAGAACCGTGATCTGTTATTTTCTGGTATCATTTTAGTATGAATTTTTGTTGTATTGTGAAGTGTTTCACTTAAATTAATGGGTAGTAATTATTAATAAGGGATGATGGATTTTTATGGTAAAGTTTTAGTGGGAGGGGTTATTTTGAAACCAAAAACATTTTTCAAACTGGTTATTTTATTATCTTCTATTCTGACGATAGTTGCTTGTTCAGCAAATGAAGATCCAACCGTTGAAGAACAAGTTATGAAACGTGTTCCTTTTCCTAAATCGACTAATATTCTTCATATTGAAGACCATAGAGATGGTAAGGTTATACTATATAACGATGAAACTGGGTTTAGGGCCGGTTATTATATAGAAAAAGATGATTATTTCCAAAGCACAGCCAATGCTCACTTAAATCCAGAGGATGGCTTTGATTGGACAATGGATAATGCCCAAACATAAACATAGTTATTTTTGCTGGTGTTATCACAGATGAAAAGATTAAGACAGTGAATGTAAAACAAAGGACGATTGAGCAGGAGGCAAAAATAATTGATATACCAGAAGATGAAAGATACTGGTTTACTACATTTGATGTATTAGAGGAATCGCAAAATGGTGAACCTGACCCGCTTAAAATCGAGGCTTTTGATATTTCGGGAGAACTTTATTGGAAATCAGGAGTGTATGAAGGTGGTATGTTTGAAGGAAGAACAAATTAGTCCGTACTCGTAATTTCGTTAACGGAGGCGTTAGTGCAATAAGTGCACCTGAGTTTTAATAGGGTCTTATGCTGCGTAGTACAAGGAAACTTGGCATTAAACTTCCATATAAGGCGGTCACTCTTATTAGGGTGATCGTTTTGTCATATTAGACACATACTGCTCAGCAAAGACTGGATTGCTTTTTGTATTTTCAGGCTTATGATCTGTTATATTCTGGTATGATTTTAGTATGAATAATTTTTATATTGTGAAGTGTTTCACTTAAATAGTAACAGAGTGCGTTTTTAATTCGTATCTTGACCTTTTTTTATCCATATTTTAGAATAAAATCTAACAATAAAAATTAAAGTGCGATGAAGAAGAAGAGTAAACTTTTAAGAACGCTTAAGAGAGCTGATGGTTGGTGAAAATCAGTGCGAGACTATTGTTGAATGGGCTTCTGAGCTACTAGACTGAAATAATTAGTAGGTTTAGCGGAATGTCTTACCGTTAAAAGAGACTAAGTATTGAAACAAGTATACTGTTTCTGTACGGATAAAGTGCGTTTACTTATGTGAACGAATTAAGGTGGCACCACGGGTTACTCGTCCTTTTATTTTGGGAAGAGTAACCCTTTTTGTATTTAATTTTATAAATAAGGGAGGTTTATTTATGAGTAAAATTATATTAACTGGAATAAAACCAACGGGACTAATTCATTTAGGGAATTATATTGGAGCAATAAAACCTGCATTAGAACTAGCTAAAATAGAAGATTATAAAGCAGCATACTTTGTGGCGGATTATCATGGTCTTACAAAAATCAATAATGCTGAGGAATTTAGACATTTATCATACGGAATTGCAGCAACATGGTTAGCGTTAGGACTTGACCCTGAAAAAGTAACCTTTTATAGGCAATCTGATGTACCTGAAATTTTTGAATTAAATTGGATATTGAGTTGTTTTACCTCCAAGGGTTTAATGAATAGGGCTCATGCTTATAAAGCGATTGTCGATAGTAATAAAAAATCAGAGAAAGATATAGATTTTGGAGTTAATATGGGTTTGTTTAACTACCCAATTCTAATGTCTGCCGATATTTTGATGTTTAAAACTGAAGTTGTTCCTGTTGGAAAAGATCAAGTTCAGCATGTTGAAATTGCCAGGGATATAGCTGAAAGTTTTAATAATACCTACGGCGAGACATTTTTGTTACCAGAGTACAAAATCCAAGAAGAAACATCTGTATTACCTGGATTAGATGGTCGGAAAATGAGTAAAAGTTATAATAATACAATCCCACTTTTTGAAGAGCCGAAAAAATTACAAAAGCTCATAAATAAAATCATAACGGATTCATTGCCGCCAGAATCACCAAAAGATCCTGATACGTCTCCAATCTTTATGCTGTACAAAGAATTTGCTTCTGATACTGAAGTTGAAAAAATGAAAGAACATTATATCCAAGGGATTGGGTGGGGAGATGCGAAAAAGGAATTGTTTAATGTGATGAATAGATTTATCGAAGAGCCACGGGAAAAGTATAATGAACTAATGTCCTCCCCAGATAAAATAGATGCAATACTTAGAGAAGGAGCGGAAAAGGCAAGAGCTATTAGTTCCCCATTCTTAAAAGAAATTAAACGTAAAATTGGTTTTATTGTATAAGCAATAAAGAGTTATTTGTGAAATATTGTACTTAAAGTAACGGGATGCGTTAGTTGAGGAAGCCCCTATGTTTTAAGTGGATCACTTAATGAACAGTACAACGATACTGTGCAGTGATTAGATTCGTGTACATGCTTTTCACACAGTAAAAATAATGAGCCTAAAATGTGCAGGAATGAATTAAAACCTGCACATTTTGGCTCTCTTTTTATACAAAAAATATACTGCCATTAATAGTATTAATTAAGTGCCAAATACAGGACAGAAACTGAACTTGAGGACGGCACTGAGTATGAGGAAAAAGAAATTATTCGTCCTATAAAGTTCAAATCTTTATATTTAAGAATGTGGGTCTTGAGAACTGTTGTTGTTATTGACTTTTAAAGAAGGATTTAAGAAGATGAAGAAGAATCGAAATGCTTTTAAACTTTTCATTGGAATAGCAAGTTATTGAGTAAAATTCCCCAGTTATTGCCCTACTTCAATTATTAGGGAAGTTAAATTGAATAGTTATAAAAAGATAGAAAATTATTGGATATGAACTTATTTTTAAAAATAGTTGGAATGGCAGCTTTTCTTACTAAGAATGGAGTGATCTTTAATGGAAGATAATTGGACAAGCAAGGCGATTATGAGTCCAATAGTCGAGTATGATTATGTCAGAATTGATATCAATAATAAAATGGCGGAAGTAAATGTTATTGACTATAAGCAGCAAAACATTGTAATGAGATTATTAATTGATATTCATAAGAACGAAATAAAGAAAACAGGTACATTAGAGAATTACACCTTAGATGAAGACGCAACCATACATTCAATATTAGAAAATATAAAGTATTTCATTAAGGAAGGAATATCAAACCCTTAGCCATGATTCTTCTTATTCCGCAATTGGTGGCTTATCTAGAACAGGATGAGCTTCTTTTTTATCTAAAGTTTTTCTTGAGTAAGTTTCTCGATTTTGAAATAATTGGTATTAAGTTAAAGGCGGGTTAATTGAACAAGGAAATTCACCTAATTTGTTAAATTTTGTTGTTAAATAAAGAAAAAAGGGTGTGTTGTTTGTGAAAGTTTCTCTAATGGTGGCGATGGCTCAAAATAGAGTGATAGGTAGAAATAATGATATTCCATAGAGATTGCCTAGAGATTGGGAATATGTAAAGAAAACAACAACGGGTCATCCAATTATTTTAGGTAGAAAGAATTTTGAATCTATTGGAAAAGCATTATGCAAGAAACGAAACATTGTTCTAACAAGGGATAAAAAGTTATCTTATGAGGAGTGCGAAATGGCGCATTCTATCGAAGAAGTTTTTGAACTATGCAAAAATGAAGAGGAAATTTTCATTTTTGGTGGAGAAGAAATTTATAATATGTTTATGCCTTATGTTGAGAAAATGTATATAACAAATATTCATGAAGAATTTGAGGGAGATACGTTCTTTCCAGAAGTGGATTACAGTGAGTGGAAAGAGGTATCAGTTGAAAAAGGGATAACAGACGATAATAATCCTCATGTTTACTATTTTCATATTTACGAAAATAAAAACTTCTTAAAGTAATGGGGGCTTATGTGAAACAAAGGATTATGTTGAAGAGATTTAATCCCGCGGGGTGATAAAGTGCAATTTGAGGAAATTGATCTAAAGAAACATCGAGATACAGTAGTTGAATTTCGGAAAGACTCCTTTAAAGTAAGTTTTGGAAATTCTTCTGGATTTGGTGAAGAAGAGGATTATCTGCGTTGGTTAGATGGAAAAATAAATGATTTTCCTAAAGGGTTTGTTTTAGTTGAAGAAGACGGTAAATATATAGGGCAACTGGAATTAACCATTCGGGAGTACAAAGGTAATGACATTGGTTATGTGAATTTGTATTATTTAATTCCTCAAATGCGTGGGTTGGGTAAAGGAAAAAAAATCCATAATTATGCGATGCAATTCTTTGAAAACAATAAAGTTAATGAGTACCACCTAAGAGTTTCCTCATCAAATGCTGCTGCGATTATGTTTTATCGTAAAATCGGGATGGAAGAAGTTGGTCCTGAAGTAGATGGAAAAGTAATTAGGACGATAGGTTATTTATAAAGTTCCTTCTTGCGTTAACGGGTGCTTATGTTGAACAAGAGAAAAGATAAAAAAACAGTTCCAATTGTTGCATAGTACAAATCTACTAGGAACTAAATACAATTCATCCAAGGTGATTACTCTTTAGGGTGATCGTTCTGACGCATTTGACGCATGATGCGCAGCAACGTTGTTCAAATTTGATGAGAACAGACACTATAATTTTCTGAAGATTTCAGTTTGTAGATACATGATATTGTAAAGGTTTTACATAAACTAAGGTTTTCTTAATAAAGTAAAGGGATTCAAATGCATTATGTGACAATTGGGCAGGAGTGTGAAAGGAAGAAAGTTATAATTGATGTATGCTTGGTTTGTAATGAAAATTCCAACAAAAATCGTATATAATATTACTACAAGTATCTTTAATGATAAAGGTGGGGAGTGTAGTGGCTGTTCATAAAGAGGATTTATATCGAATGGTGGAAACTTTGAGCAATGAAGATAAAAAAGCAGCCTTTGACTTTATCGAATTCTTAGTTGAACGTTCAAAAAATAAAAAACCACAATCTTGGCAAGACATTGATGAGTTAGATAGTGATGGGGAGCCATTGACAGATGAAGAACGAGAACAGTTAGAAAATGAAGAAGGATATATCTCAGGGGAGGATGCAAAGCGTGAATTCGGACTACAAGTTGATTTACCATAAGTCCGCAGTTAAATTCATAGCTAAATTAGAAACAACCTCCCAAGAAAGAATTGTAACTGGGTTAAAAGGGCTCTTATCCAAACCACCAGAAGGAGACATTAAGAATCTTAAAGGACATAAGGGATTGTATAGATTAAGAATAGGAAGTTACCGTGTGATTTTTAATATTGACCATGAAGAGCAGATTATCTATATAGAAGCCATCGGTAACCGTGGAGACATTTATAAATAATTTGATTGATACGATACTCTCTAGTCTAGAGAGTCTTTTTTTTATCAGTTTATATTGGAAAAGGCTATGAATCTCGTGGAAGAAGCTTTATTTTTTATAATAGGATCAGTTGCTGTGCATTACAAATCTACTTATCATTAATCAAGAGTTATGGCGATCACTTTATAGGGTGGTTGTTTTGTCGTATTTGAACAATACTACCATGAAAATACATATTTTCATTCTTATTGGTGTATCTGGTTTTAAAATACATGGATGACTGTGCAACGATCATTTCAATAAATCTGGAAAATAATCACAACAGCTTGTTATCTTCTGGTATGATTTTAGTATGAATATTTGTTAAATTATGAAGTTATTCACTTACATTAACATGCAGTTTAAGTGAATATCATGAAACTTCCAGAGGTGAGTTTTAAAAAAATACAAAAGATAAATCATCTTTATCTTCAACTTCTTGAAGAAAAAGGGGGGATTATATTGCGAAAATACTTAGGGATGGTCTCTATCTTAATCCTAATTGCGACATATTTCATTTTAGAATCACTTGTTGGAAAATATATTGGAAATTGGTGGATCTGGATAATCATCATTGGATATTCAGCTTCAGCATTAGCTTCTTGGTATAGTAAAAGCGGTTTTTGGAGGAAGGCATCAGCGACTATTTTGATTGTTTTACCTGTTGGCTATCTCATAATTATAGCCTTATTTATATTTGGAATGTCAGGTTTTTAAAAATTTACTTCAACAAGACAAAAGGGGGAGATAAGTTGACAACTATTAAAAACATTGGCCGCTTTTGTTTAACAGCTGATAATGGATATATACTAAATGACTCAAGTTTAAAGAAGATTAAACCTGAATATTCCAAGATAATAGAGGAAGTAACAAAATACTATCAAACCTATTTGGGATTAGATTTACATAGCGTATATGTAAGGGGTTCAATACCTCGTGGATTGGGTATAAAAGGTGTTTCAGACTTAGATACAATAGCCGTTACGAATAAAGATACTAAGGATATAGACTTGGAATGGGTAAACAAGGCTGAACAAGAATTGAATAATATGTTCAATTGTATAAATGGAGTGGAATTTAGTTTCTATTACATTGATGATAACAAAGGCTATTCTTCAAGAAGGAGAATGGCTTTTTCTTATTGAACTACATAAGAGTAACAATAAAGTGTGGTGTTATATTGAGATTTATAAAGATGAGAACAGTCTGGAGGACATAGATTATGAAGAAAACAATAGAGAGCATTGATTTTCCTAATACAAAAGATTCGATTATAGATGATCTTAAACAAATTGGAGTTAAAGAAGGAATGACCATTATCGTTCATTCTTCATTATCATCGATTGGATGGGTTAATGGAGGGGAAGTCGCTGTTATTCAAGCCTTGATGAAGGCTGTAACAGAAGAAGGAAATATAGTAATGCCAACTCAATCAGCCTTACTATCAGACCCATCAGAATGGGAAATGCCTCCAGTTCCTAAAGAATGGTGGCAACCTATTCGAGATACAATGCCTGCATTTCACCCAGCCTATACACCAACCTTTGCTATGGGGAAAATCCCTGAAACATTTCGAAACTTTCCTGGTGTCATAAGGAGTAATCATCCAGAGGTTTCTTTTGCTGCTTGGGGTAAGGATAATGAAACAATCATTAAAGAACATAGTTTGGAATTTGGTTTGGGTGAGAGATCACCTCTAGCTAAATTATATAACATGGATTGTTTTGTTCTGTTATTAGGGGTTGGATATGAAAACAACACTTCCTTTCACCTTTCAGAATATAGGATTCCCTATCGTAAAATAGTAAGTAAAGGCAGTCCTATTCTTATTGGAGATGAAAGAGTTTGGAAAACTTATCAAGAAATTGAGACAAGAGAGGAGCTATTTGAAGAGATAGGAAGAGAATTCGAGGATAATTACGAAGTATCTATAAATAAAATTGGACTAGCTGAAAGTCGATTCTTTTCACTTAAACATGGCGTTGATTTCGCGGAAAAATGGCTAGAAGAATATGATTCAAAACATAATTAGATCTTCCTTTATTCTTAAATGGCAAAGAACTCATCTAGTATGAAAAGAGTGATTTGCTTTACAGTATTACAATAGATGTAACTAAATAATATTCGATAATGACGATCACTCTTATATGGTGATCGTTTCATCATATACAACACATACTGTTCAAAAACGATTTGAATAATTTGGAAATTAATCATTTCCTGATATGTTCTTAGTATGAAGATTGTGATGTTTTTTACACTTAAACCCACTGATAGGATAGTGGAACAAGCTTTATGAAAAAATAATTAGGTATTTCATCTACTATACATTAAACGGGTGGAAATTTATTCTACCTACAAAAGAATTAGACCAAATGCTGCTTATCTTTAAGAAGGATAAGTTCTTTTTATGTGGAAGTTAATAAGTTAACAGGCAATTCAGCTTAATGAAACTAATAATTATGTACTTGCAAGAATTCGGTGTTAATAGATTATAAAGCTCTTTAATGAAAAAAGTAGGGTGATAATTCAATGATAGGAATAAGTATAGCAACAAAGTGGGAATACGAAGCGACATTGCAATACTTTAGCATAAAAGACCACGAACGTTTCAATTATCCGTATGGCGAATATTTTATAAGAACAATTCAAGATACTGAGCTTGTTTTTTATAGTACCGGTGTAAGAAAAGTAAATGGTGTTGGTGGTAATCAGTATATGATTTCTAAATTTAATTTAAAGAAAGTAATTGTTGCTGGAACATGTGCTGGAATAGATGATAAGTATAGTAACTTAGATATTTTTGTACCCGATAAAGCCGTTCAATATGATTGTACAGTAAAAGAAATTGAGCCTTTTGTTAAACAGTCCTTCATAGTCGATATTGAACTATCAAAATACGGAAATGATTTTTATACCGGAACCATTGGCACTGCTGATAAAGCAGTCGTGATGTGGAAGGACTATTTAGAACTTAAAGAAAATGAAATAACAATAGCTGATACAGAAGCGGGAGCCATTGCTTATATCTGTAAGAAGAATGATGTTGAGTGTATTATTATAAAAGGAATATCCGATTTTCCAACTGAAGAAAGTAACTCTGAAGAATTCGAATCGAACATTGAACAAATGAATATTTATATAGAAAACACCCCTAAAGTTATGAGCAAAATATTTGGTGAATATTTGAAGAGATTTATTTAAATCAATTTGCTTCAATTAACTTTGCAATAATCGAATATCATCATAAACAATGATTGAAAGCTCTATGAAGCTATCGAAGTTTTATATTTAACTACCAATTGGATTTTTATGGTAAAATACATAAAGAAATACCAAGGGGGAGTTTTGTGAGGGGGAAATTTTTCTTTATCGTAGGAGCTGTGATCAGTTTATTTGTTTTTATAGGTATTTGGTTGTGTAATCCTCCATTAGATGCATTTTCAACGATTTTTCATGGTTCAGAAAATAAACAAATTGTAATACCAATAGGAAATAAGGGTATTTCAGAAATTAAAAATATTGAGGTTGTAATTAACGGAAATAACAAACCGGACGATGCGAAGATACTAAATATCCTAAATATCCATCATGCATTAGAAGCATTTAGTTTATCTTCTGATGTTGAAGATGGAGAGGTTAAAGAGTTAGAAGAATTTCATTTACCTATTGGAACAGCTATCAACAAAAGACTGGATCCTGATAATAATGACACTATTTCTTATGGACTTAAAGTTAGTTCCAAATTTCCAGTTAACGAAGTAACCATTAAATATCGTTACTTCGGAATTCAGTATAGTGAGAATCTTCTTTTTAACTAGACTATCTAATAGAAGATATTTCATAATTATCTCTTATTTAAAATATGGGAGATTATAAATGTTTATCATATAAGGGGAGATTTGACGCAGTCATAAAAACATAAATATTTCGAAAAAGGGTGTGTAGTTATTAAAGCAATTATATTTGATTTCGATGGTACACTTGCTGATACTTTGCCAGTTTGTTTTTATGCATTTCAAGCTGTATTTAAAGACTTTGACAACAAAGAGGTTACTCCAGTTGAGATAAAGGCAATGTTTGGTCCATCTGAGACTGGAATCATCAGAGAAAATCTTATTGATTCAAATCATGACAAAGCAATTGAATTATATTATGAGAAATATAGTGAAAAACACAAAGAACTTGTTCTTGAGAACAAGGATATTAACGATTTACTCTTGTTTCTAAAAAGAGAAGGCTATAAATTGGGGATTGTAACAGGCAAAGCTAATAGAAGTTTGCTTATTTCTTTAGATTGTCTTAATATGTATAACTTATTTGATGTAATCATCACTGGCGATGATGTATCTATGCCAAAACCTCATCCAGAAGGATTAAATAAGGCATTAGAACAGCTTCATATAACAAACACTGATGCTATTTTTATAGGAGATAGTGATGCTGACATTTTGGCAGGTAAACGAGCTAACATACATACTATCGGAGTCCAGTGGTTGCCCAATTACCAGACATTAGAGTTTGGTGTTCAACCAGATCAAGTATTAAATAACATAAAAGAATTCATACAAGCACTGAAAGATTACAGATATGAACAAAAGTAAAGGTACGTGAGCAATGTAACTTTATCAACTAATGAGAGCTTATCTTGAAGAAGGATAAGTTCTTTTTTGTAGATGTTATTATGCAACGGTTCAATTTAAAGAAAGATTAAGCAGAATTTAAGAGGATCGTAGGTGGGAAGCTTATGAAGATCGCTACATTTAATCTATGGAATAATAAAGATACCTGGTCAATTAGAAAAAGCCTTATTATTGAGGAAATCATTAACTTGGATGCTGATATCATTGCTCTTCAAGAGGTACCTGATCATCGGGAATTAGTCTCTATATTAAAAGAGGCTCGTATAACCAATTACTCTTTTATAGAATATTTGGATGATACAGAAGGGTTGGCAATAATATCAAAATATCCATTAGAATCTGTAAGAGTTGAAAATGAATTATTTAATCAATGTGCTATGAGAGTTACTGTTACTATAGATGGTCTAATATTAGGTATTACAAATGTTCATCTAACTTGGAGCAGTGCTGCCGAGAGAGAAAAGGAAATACTTGAAGTAGTAAACTTGATAGCTAAAGATACTCATACAGATTATGAACTGCTATGTGGAGATTTTAACAGTAGACCAAATGTATCTAGTATTTATAATTATTTAACAGGAGAAATTTCAATCAATTCCTGTGATACTAGTTGGGTTGATTTAGGACAATCTTTACCTACTCCTACTTTAGATTTTCAAAATAATAACTGGTTATATAATAGAGATAACTTGAATAACATTCGTAATCCAGTTCGTTATGATTGGATATTAGTAAAGTCTTGTTATCCTAAGGAGGAACCAAAAGTATCTAGTCGCGGTTTATTTGCAAATAGAAAGATGGGTCTGAACGATATATTTCCTAGTGACCATTATGGCTTCTTTATAGATTTATGTTTTCCTAAATGAAGAAAACATTAAATTCTTTCTGATTATTGTCATCCTATTGAAGGACTAAAGTCGAACAAGGAAAGGTATTGATCTATGCAGGATTAGTAGCTTTTTTTGTTGAAGTAAAGAACGTGGTTAAAAAAATTCTAATGATTTATAGAGAGTTCTTTAACTATATTTTTCTGCAAAATCATTAGTAAAGGGGAAACTATTTTGGCAAAACTTGAAAGTCTAGTTGAATGGGTAGAAGATATTAAAGAAAGAAACGGAAGTAGTGCGTCATCATTATATATACTTAAAGATAACAAAGTAGTATTAGAACATTATAGTGGTTATCATTCTAACTCTCCTCAAGCAACCCCAATCAATCCTTCTTCACAATTCAACATAGCATCTGCGAGGAAAAGTTATCTTGGTTTAGCAGTGGCATATGCTCTTTATGAAGGAAAAATCAAAAGTCTTGATGACCATGCAAGTGAATATTTTGAAGATATAGATGAACAACTTCTAGGAAAAACGACAGTAAGACATCTGGTAACTCATTCACATGGTTTACACGAAAAAGAAGATGGTACTATATATAGGGAGTTTGAAGCAGGTCATGGCTGGGCTTATAGAGGAATAAATGTGTTAATGATGACACGGTTGGTAAATAGACTTTTTAAAATGAGTTTCCCTGAACTATTACATGAGAGAGTATTTTCACCATTAGGCTTAGAGCAAACAGGATGGAGAAAAAAGGAGGATGTAGCTTTAGTAAAAGAAATTATTCATCCAGGTGAAGAGGGTTCATATAAGTTAGGTAGTTCCAATAATGGCACTGAATCGAACCTTCATACAACGGCCTCTGAGTTTGCACAATGGGGGAATCTACATTTAAACAAAGGCTTTGCTAATGGCAAACAAATCATTCCAAAAGAAGTCATTGAAATTGCAACTAGTATCCAAAGCCCTACCTTCAAAGATCATAATCTGCCTAAAAACGGACTATTTTGGTATGTACAAGGGACTCCTGCCTCATTTAGTGAGATTGGAGAAAGGGTTCCAGAAGGTTCTTATCAAATTCTAGGAATAACTGGACCCACTCTTCTAGTAATTCCTGAGTACAATGTTGTCGTAGCAAAAATGTATAACAAGCGATATAACTACGGTGGTGATAATTATCTTTACTACCTAAGAGAATTTAGTAATTTAGTAGCTGATACTTTCAGAGAGTGACATATTGTGTAGTACTGTACCGTAAGCTAAAGAGTTCAAGAAGCCTTGCCGATACAGTCTGATCTTTTACTCCTCAGTACAAGGACTATGGTTACAAATTATGACGATTAGATACTAAATTTGTATTAGACATATAATACTCTACCATTGCTTTGTGAACTTAATCTAAAGAGTGCGTTGATTCAAAAAGGGATTGACGCTTTTTATGTTGAAGTTATATGCAAGGGAATGTTAAGGGAATAACCCAGAAACATATGCAATTAGGATTCTTTTTAATAACTTAATTGTTTTTTAGAAAATTAGGAGGGGTAATTGTGAACCTTTTAAAAAGTGTAAATTATATAATTGGTATCATTGGAATTGGTTTAGCAGTCACACATTTTTTTATAAAGAGTATTGAATTACCTGAGTTTATCATGCCAACATTTTTATTAGTGTTTCTCCTATTAATGGGAATTGAAAAAGTAAAGGCCAAAGAAGTTAAAAGTGGTTATTTTTACATAGGTGTGGCTATTATTATGTCATTAGCAGTTCTAAAAAACATCTATGATAATCTATTGTAATCAATACTCCATTCTAGTATGTGACACTTCTTCAACTAACGAATCCCTTTACTTCAATAAATGACTTCTGGTACAGCTGTAGGTCGAATTTGATAACTAAAATCATTCCTGACGATGTAAGCTAAAAAAAGAAGAAGAATAGTAATATATTTACTACTGTTAAAACAGAAGCAACAATCGTTGATATGTGCGATGCTAATTTTGAAATAAAACTCCAAATTCCCATTATGATAGAAGCAATCCCTAATATATAAATTAGAACAATCAAAACATTTAGTAACGATTGATTATCAAAACCAAACCCAATAAAAAAAGTTGCAATAAATGATAGTGTTACAAGCATACTTAATAGTAAGAAAGTATAGCTTCTCCATAATTTTTTAGTCATTTCATCATCTCCTAATTAAAATATGAGAACTCGAGGTACATGTAACAAGAATAATGTATAGGTCGCGAACTTAGATATTGTAAGAGTATCATACGTTATCATTTTTTTTCTAATTTCCTAGGGTAGTCTAATCGTTTCATGTGATTTGATTTCTCTTAAGCTAAATACGATTTAGTGGTTGAAACCAATCAGATTATTCGTTACTATTCTGTTAAATCAGTTGTATCCACATTCTTTAGACTCCTAGAATAATGCATCCACCTTACTTGAAAGGATGGAACACGGAATTACCAAACAACAAAATAATATGCTGTCCCACTGCAAAGTGATTATCATTCATATTAATACTAATCCCATAAGGATATAAGGGAATGTCCATACAAATCCTTTCAAAAAAATGTAAAATAGATATATGGCAGTAAAGCCTGAAGAAGTTAAAAAACAGATAATCTTAAACAGGTAGGAGGATATAATGAAGAAAAGACTCTTTATAATTGTTGTAGCTTCAGCTTGTTTGTTGGGGAGCGTTCTTTACCTTAAAATCAATCCTCCATTATCAGCAAATGGTATAACCTATTATCAAGATGATAAAACAAAAAGAGTTGTGCAAATAGTAAACTCTGGATTTGCAGATATTACACTCAATAATGTACTAGTTAATGGCATTAAAGCTAAAAAAGTAGAATTGGCTACAAGCAGGTCTAATCATATGATAGCCGGTGGTGGGCTTGATGAGAACCCACATATTACGTTTCACAAAATTAATGAAGTAAAAGTAAAGCCGGAGTTACCACACAAAGATCAACAAGAATTATACGAAAAAGATGATCGGAAAGTCATAAAAGATTATGGATTACGGGTTTGGGGAAATGAAGTACCTGAAAGGTTAAAAATAACATACACGTATTTGTTTATTCCTTTTACATTAGAAGTGGATGTTACTGAATAACTGTTTGTTTTTTATTTTTACAGAGTCTATTTACAGAAGGATACAGCTTCTATATAAGCATTTTTTGTACCTGAAGTACATGACAGTTTTGTTAAAATAAAAGTAGAAACTGTGCAGCACATGCATAGAAGGGTGGTATATTTTGACTGCTTATGAAAGTTTTTCATTTACTCGATTTTATGTTAATAGTAAAATAGAGTTTTTCTTTATTTTAGGAGTAAATGATTCTGATAATTTCGATGAGTATTGGGATGGAAGAGATAGAGAAGTACTTGGTTATGCTGTGATTTATAAGGAGAAAAAACAACAATATAATTTTATCTATTTATTTCAGGTAGATCATGATCGTGTAATCAAATATACTAAGATGTTTATTCAACAAATGAGTCCAATATCTACAAACTTGTCTGATTTGGAAAAATTTCAAATTAAAGAAACTGATATAAAAGTAAAGTCTGTACCAAAACCTTATAAGGATTTCATAAGAAGTATTGTGAAAAATGATATTCCTATTTCTGCTTTTGATGATTGATAACAATTAGAGATATGATTCAATAAGTTGGCTTTGAAAATTTGACGTGGAGAAAGAGCTGCAAGAATAGACAGAAATCCTTAAGTACCAGTATTCAAATCATGTAAGCTCTCAATAGGCAATTACTCATTTTAAAGACCTTTCCGATTACGGTAAGGTTTTTTCGTGATCTGAATAATGAATCCGTCTTTAATGGTGTATAGAGACAGCATATTTTGCAACATGATTTGAATACATCAGTTCCAAATTAGAACCAGAATCTGTTATTTTCTGGTATAATGTATGCGTGATGGTTTCTTAAAAGAGAAAACCTATATCTTAATCTGTTATAGGTTATAAGAATTATAGAATCAGAAACGACCGAGTTCGTACATTTTGATAATTAGTTGAATTCTTCATTAAATTAATGAATGAGAAAATCTAATAAAAATCAAAGCTATAAGACTGATTAGCAATCAGTGTGATTATATGATAATTGAGTTCGATGGTTATGTACATCAAGTCCTACTGATAGGTAAGAACCATACTAAGTAAAAGCTGAAACAAATGTACCTTGAAGTCAAAGCATTGCCAAATGAAATAATAGATCTACCACATGTGTTTTGCAGGTTGTATGGATTTGAGCAAATTCCTTATGACAAGCATACGGTAGTCGATTTTGTAATTGATACCGATACCGATCGGATTTATACGCCTTCTTATTAGAAGAATAGGGCCAGTTTGTAGAATATAAAATTGTCTGTTTTCTTTTACAATTTAAGGTAGTTTTAGCATTGAAATAAAATGATTTTTGGTAGTAGAGGGAGCATAAAAATGAATAAAAAGAATTTGATAATCATACTAACAGTCATGTTATCTAGTATATTATTATCTGCCTGTGGGGGTTCGTCTGTTCAAAGTGATGAAAATAGCAGTAATAAAGATAAAGGTTCTGAAGAAGAAACTAACCGTGACGATGAAACAAATCAAAACAATGACAATGAAGGAAGTACTAACAATCAAAATGATATAGTATCAGACGAAAACACGAGCGAAGATTCCTCAGAAGCTCATGCAAGTAATTCATTATCCAAGTATTCTGCTAAAGAAATTGAATATGCACGCGTTTGGTTACAAATTACTGGGAATAAAGAAACAGAGGAATTAAATGTTGAACATATTTCAGCAGGTGCACCTGTCAATCCTTATGATGATAATAGTGTCAATTTTCCAGAGGACGTTATTTCACTGGGTGGCAAGATTATGGCAGATGGAATCGTAACCTATAGCGGTAATGGAGACGGTACGATTAATTTGTACAATGTTCCTTCGCATTGGCCTAGCTATAATCAGTTAGATATGTCTATGAAAGAGTATACAGAAGATATTATCGAGAATACGAAGCAGATTTACATCGAAACAGGTGATGATAATGAAGTGAGTAAGTTAATTGAAAAGATTGAGAAAAAAAGTACAGACAACACTTCAACTAATAGAGATCACCAGGGCTTTGAAATTGACACTGATACCCCAGAAAAGGACCAGAAAAAAGCGATTTCCTTAGTCAGAGATTTCATGAGTAATACTTATGATGATTTTGTAGAAGATGAAAACAACTTTCTAGCATATGATGGAGAGATAAAAGGCCACGTCATTATCAGATATGCTACCTTGTTTTCGGGGCATACCTCTACAAACGGGCGATATGCAGTAGATCTTCAAAGTGGTAAAATCAAAGGTTTGTCTGATGACATACAAGATATTGAAAAGCTGGAACCGCTTAACTAACGATCTCAAATTTTGGATACGGATAGACTCCCTATTAATTTATTGAAGTAACGAGACATAGAGTGGTAGAAAGGTTAACATTTCTTTAAGTCATATAATCAAAAATGAAGCGGCATTGCCTTTCTTCAATAAATGGGGCAGCAGGTTGATGCAATATAATATCAATGAGGTGAGAAAAATTTCAAATAATTCTTATGAATATTTTGTTGAAAAAGTGGGGTTTGGAAAACCAATTATTTTCCTACCGGCAGGCGGATTCTCAGGGATTGAAGGTTTAAATATAGCAGAGCATTTGAAAGGAGATTTTGAAACTCACCTAGTTGATTTGCCAGGACTGGGGAAAAGCAATGGTTTAGAAGGAAATATAACATCTTTGAAACTGGCAAACTGGATGAAAGACTATTTAGATCGGATGAAAATAGAGAAGGTAAACTTAATAGGACATTCTTTAGGAGGAGCTGTCTCTTTAGCTTTTGCTGTTCACTACCCTCAACGCGTAGAAAAACTAATCTTACTTGATCAGGGGCATAAACCTTTCCCTAGAGTTCCAACATCAGAATTTGGTTTATTTGCCTATGCTTTTCCTATCCTGAATATAGGTGTCAAGCTATTTGGAGAACGTTTCCTTAGTAAGTTAGCTCCGTTCTTTACTCAAGAAGATGAACAAGAAAGTAACGAAAGTAGCTTTGAAAATGAAGTAAAGAATTTTTGTGAGCGTGTAAATGTAAAAGAAAATCAGTATGTTCGTATAGCGTTAAAACACCAAGCTGATTTTTCTCTTAAAGGGCTTAACTTGATGTTTGGATATTATAATCTTAATCTTCCTCAATTGCTAAAAAAGGTAGATGTACCAACTTACTTATACTATGGGACCTTCGAAAATCTAGATGAAAAAGAGTATAGAAAAACAATACATTTTATACATAAGCTCAAGAATCACAACCTACCGATAAAATATCATTCCGTACAAGGTGGGCATTATGTTCATTGGAATGAAGATTTTTCCTTAAGTGATTTAGAGGAAGTTATGAAAAATGCTTATTAAACAATCAGTTGCTAATCTTGATTAAGAAATTGTACTAACTGCATCTCCAGTTGTGTTAAAGGGTTAGTTTAACTTGATAATTAGATAACGGAGGAGTTTATGTGAGTCGTTCTTTTTTAGTTTTTATAACATTAATAATAGCTGTAATTGTGTTTACACAATGTTTGACCCTTTTAATAGAAATGAATGTTCATGTGGCTAACGTTATGTATTCCGCGGGGCATAACTTTGGAAACTATTTGAAAGATGTATTCAACTATAGTGAGCTTTAGCAATTACGTTTAATCCAGAAGTCTGAATGTGATTTATATGGTCATCATTGAGGACTCAACATAGCCAAAAATAAATTTGATTCTTACTAACAGTGATATTGAATAGGATTGTCAATATAACACATACTCTTCCTAAAAGGAGGAGAATGATGTTAAGAGTACTATTAGCATTTATAATATTTATTTGCCATCAAAATATAACGAATGCACAAATGGATCTAAGTCAAATTAATACATATAAGCTTGAACTAATTAAAGAAAATACGGATTTCAAACTGTTCGCTGTGCCAGATGAAAGTACTCTAACGGAAAATTGGGAGATGCTACTAAGTCAAAATGAAGGTATAGTTGAGTTCTATTACGTAGATATGCAAGATAAAACATTAGATTTAATTATACTTGAAGGAAATAAAGACTCTACTTTATCTAAATTCTCTAATCAGAATGATTATAAGATAGTACAGCTAAACGGACAAAAAGCATACTTTTCCGATCGTAATGAATTAAGACTTGAAAAAGAAGGTACATACATCACACTGGCTAGTAGTGTATTAACTAAACAGGAACTTTTTAGGTTTGCTTCAAGATTAAAAGAGGTTAAATAATAGTAATGGATCGGATTCCTTCTGTACTAACTCGAAGAAAATTGAGCTTTAATTACAACTATAAAACGATTAATTACTGACAGTAAAGCGTAAACAGATGGTCCACTTGGTGGTTCATCTTTTTTGTCTCTCTACTATTGGACAAGGTCAAGAGTAAACCGATTTACAGGACTAGAGTTGTTCAAGAAACACGATAAAATTCACTAGAAAAGTTCATTAATAATAAGGCGGATTCGTTCCTTCATATTGATTCATCGTCAGGCTCCCTCTTTTAACTTTGTACGCTAAAATGCGAGTACCTTTTGCATTACCCTTGCTCCAGCTTTCAGTAAAGGTGACGATATACTTTTCTTTTCCAATTCCATTAACACTTGTCTCTCGTATTACTTGATAACCAGCAATATTTCCTTCCCATTTACCAATTTTATTAGGGAAATGTATGAGTTCTGCCCTTTCACCAGATGTTGCAAATTCAATAGCATCCTCTTTTGTAAATGGAGGCATTGGTGGAGAGATGAGTGTCAGAACTCCCCAGCACAGGAAGACAGAATCGATTGGTATAATAAGAAATAGTTTTACACTCTTATTCTTTGACATTCTGTTAGAGAGCCACTTATCAATAATTCCATAAAGTATGGCAGCTAACATTCCGAGTAAAGCAAATAGTCCTGTTTGAAAGATAAAACCACTTACTAATCCAAAAATCCCTAGAATGAGGATATAGAGCCAATTATGGTTCGGAAACCATTTTGTTTGTATCTTTTCTATAATGATCGAGACTATGTTTCCATAAATTAAAATAATGACGCCCACATACATAGAAAGGAAAATGAACCAACCGAAAAATTGATTCCTGATATTATATGTTGTCTCTACACCATCTACATCTACTTCTACTATACTGAGATTAAATACGAATAAAAGTGAAAAAACAATCGTAGTAACTATGGTTGTTATCATTTTTCTTAAAGTAAAATTCTTTAGCCTTTCCACCCGACAAACATCCCCTCAATTGTATTTCACAAACCAATCATCTTAATTTTAACATGAAATCCCAGTTTGGTTTTTATTTAATTGTATATTTTGTCTCTTTGTTATTAACGATTAGCCTATAATAACAAAATTCTTTCTTATTAATGGTAAGACAGCTATGCAGAGTATGAGAGGGAAATATAGTTGAACTAACGAAAGCATTACCACAAGAACATGAAGTTCACTATGGTTAAAGATGAAACCTTTTCCAATTTTGTTCGTATACGTAATGAAAGAAGGAGAGGTGGTATGAATGTACTTTCAATCTAAAAAAGACATATTGTATTTTATAGCAATCTGGGGAACTGTATTAATCAGTATTTTCGGTTCGTTTTTTGATACAGAGCTCTTTACGATCAAGCTAGTCGACTATTTAATCGTAATTATTATTGCAGTATTGATCTGGATATGGTTTGGAACAGGATATAAAATTGAGGATGATGTATTAAACGTTCAATGTGGACCGTTTAAACGGAAATTAAATATAAAAGAAATAAGAAAAGTAAGTAAAGTAAAAAGCATCATTACCTCACCTGCTCTGTCCATTGATAGGTTAGAAATTTACTATGATAAATACAATTTAATCAGAATCTCTCCAAAAAATGAATCTGAATTTATCGACCTCTTGTTAAATGAAAACCCTGAAATACAACTGAACTATAAAACATAAGAATTACGAATTTACAATTGATAAGAAAAAGGAAAAACGTATATTTGTTCTAATTCTAAGATTTTTATTGTTTGCCATATTCCATTGAAAGCGATTGCTGAATAAAGGGTAATCGCTTTTATTTGTTGAATTATTATACTAACGAAGCATGTAAGCATTAGTATATCTCACGGAACAAACAAACTTGGAGGTATCGTTTTATGTGGATAATATTTGGGAGTATTGCAATAATAGCAACTCTTATAAATCTTTATATGTATAAAGTAGGAAAGGATTATAAGCTTACTATGGCGCTGGGATTATCATTTACCGCATTAACACTTTGTGCAGAATACAGTCTTGTATCGGAGTGGGTAAAAAGGGAAGATTTGTCAGCTTTATGGGAAGTACCTAATTATGGAAGGGCATTATGGTTTGTGACCATTGTTTCTATCTTACTAAATATAGCTCCTATACTTTTAGAACGAAAAGGTAAGAAATAGGAATTTGTGGAGCTTAGTAAGCTTACGGGCAGTTTAGCCCAAGAAGAGTTAAGTTTTTAAAAAGACATTTAATGTAGAAGGGGAATGGTATGAACAGAAAAATTGGGGTTGTTTTCTTTTTCTTTTTCTGTTTTTTAATATGGCTATATTTTGCAATTTATGAGTCCTCAATTGATAACTGGTGGACAGTCAATGAGATCAAACAGACAACTGAGGATACTGTTCAAGTTAGTGTTTCATTAGTGAAGGTGACCGTTGGGATCGTTCTATTTACCATTAGTGGCTTTATCCTCTATTTTTTGTTAAGAAAAAGAAAGTAGTCTGATTGCACGAACGAAGTGTTAAAGTGAAGCAGCTTCAAAGCATTTACGTTTAGTTGAAGTTTGATTAGAATTCTTATAATGTTCTAGTTTAGCCGATTTCTTTGGGAAATCGGCTATGATATTTTAACAGTTATATATTTTCTTCAAGCAATTTTACAAAATTAGAAGGGATTGTATGTCCCATTCCTTCTATAACAATTAATTTACATGAAATGTTGTATTTTTCAAAGATAGGCATTGCATCTAACACGTTATTATAAAAATAATCTTTATCTCCAGTGATCATTACCATTTTTGCGTTCACCTTTTGATGATTTTTAATCTTTTCTTCAATAGAATGTAAGTCAGATAGAGTAGGCACAAGTGCAATGACGGTATCGTAATTTCTATTTGATTCAAAATACATCTTAATTGCTGTATCTGCTCCTTGGGAAACGCCTAAAATAATTCGATTTTTAACCCCATCATGAAGTTCAATATGAGTATTCTCAATATCTGTCTTAGCCACATCGTAATGATCCCAATGATAGCAGCCATGACTAAACAATTGAGAAGATTGTACGAAGGAAAATAAGTATTTATTCTTTAGATCATCTGTAACAATTTGCTCTGAAAAGTCTAAGGCATTTGAATTTTTCCAATGTAAAGCGGTGATAGAAGTTTCAGATTCTGAATTTCCTATATTATGAAACAATGAAGAAGATTTACTTTTATTAAATTCATATAATTCTTCGCTTTTCTGAACAATTGCTGCAAACTCTTCGGAGTCTTGAATTAAAGACAAATCAGTGTCATTTGTTAATATGCTTGGATTCCAATACAAACCGTTATCTAATACTTCTCTTAGTTCTGAGAGAGCATTCTCTTTATTGTTCTGTATACAATTAATACCTGATAGCCAATGTCCTATCCTATCAATTTTGTTAGGAAATTTACTTTTGGCATTATTTAAATTTAAAATGGCCTCTTCATACTTTTTTTCTTTTATTAAGTCAATTGTAGATCGTTGTAAGTTTAAAAAATCTAAATAAGTACGTTTCATATTATCCCCCTCTTTTTAATTATAGAGTAATTTAAATTACTCTATAATGCAAGTGGGATTTTAATTTGATTACCTTCTAAAAGGTTTTAAAAAGATCTTAACGTTTACCGTAATAGTATTATTATCTTGTATAGGGGTCCAATGGAAGCCCACTAAATAGGTCTCTATATGGGCAAATTGGGGTGATTGTGTTGTGGTCAATTGTGTTTTCATCAAATACCAATGCATGATTCTCCCAAAAAAGTAAAGACTCAATAAGTTCCTCCTGTGTTGTTATGTATGGGTCCTCAGGTTCTTTATAGGCCCCTTCACCTGGAAACATCGTGACTAAAAAGTATTGATTGTCTTTATATCTTGATTTGTTAAGGATGACAACAAAGGAATTGGTTATACTTCGCTTTCGATCCTTAACAAATCTAGTATAAATTGTTCTATCTTTCCGCTTGGCGTAAATGATTTTGGAATTCTCATCTGTGTTAACCAATGAGCTAAATCCAATGGGTTCGGGTGAATGAATAATAATTTTCTCAGATTGATTTGAAAGGGAATTGAAACATCCTTGCTCCTCATAGTTCCGTATCAATTCTTTCCAATCGAATAAGAATTCATCTTGATGAACTTCCATATGAATTTTACATTTATTTGATATAATGATTTTTTTATTCATGATCCCTTGATCTCCTCTTACATTTGGCAGGGTTAAACGCTACTAGTTTGTTCAATATTAGTTTCTTACGGATCTCTTTATTTATGCATAAGCGAGATTGATGAGTCGCAGTTAGAGTTATTTAAAAATAGCCCCATAGTGTTCCTCAGTTGTAATGAATTCTTGTAAGGAATCGTACGTTGAATTATGAGGACATATAAGTTGATATTGTATAGTAAAGAGTTTAATTGAATATAAAGACACTACAAAAGGAGGGGTTGCTTTGAAGTTTCGTTTTGGAGTCATGATGATTCTAGTCTTTGTAATAATTTTAGAAGGATGTGGAGTCCAGTCAATCGAGGAAACGATAAAAGAGGATATATATCATTTAGAGATTCTTAAACAAGTGGAGACAGAGCACGGTAATGTTGTTTTCTATAGGTCTATAGATCAAAGTGGAGAATCAGTTGGAGCAAAATTAATGAAAAAGAGTGGGATGTCATGGGACATTATTCTAGGTACTAAAATTCCATCATTTAAAGATGCAGATACCATTGCTTGGTCTTGGCAATATAGAGAGGATGAACCTTATTTCCTATACGGATTTATAAAAAATCAGCAGATAAAAAGAGTAAGTATTAATGATACTGACGCGAATATCATAAATTTAGATGATAAATATGAATTTGACTTATTTTACATGCTAACAAATCAAGACCTTATGAAGATACAGGAGAATGGTGAAAAAGGTATACAAATTAAGGGTTATTCTGATGATGAAAAAGTCATTTATCAAAGATTAAACTTTGACTCAAATTAGATAATGGTTCTACAATCTAATAAAGAATGCACGAAGCGTGTATAAGACAAAGGGGGATTGGAGAGAAGATGAACCATTATCTGAAAAAAGAAATAAAAACGATACTATTCACTTTCTCAATTTTAATCCCTTTACTTTTCACAGCTTCATTAATTTTGATTTTTATTAAGGCAGATTATTCTGGGGAGATAGGCAAAATGGATAAAGATAACTTCTTGTTATTTCCTCTTAGTACAGAACCAGAGGTAGATTATAGGACACCTAGAATACATATTGATGACAGTACAAAAGTAGTAAGTAAAGTGGGGAAAGTTGAGAATTTAGAAGAAGGACAAGTAATTAAGGTATGGGTAATTGAAAGAGAAGGAAAAAAGGTAGCGGACAAAATTAAAGTTATCACTGAACGATGACCGAATAAAAAACAGCTAAACTAGTATTATAGGGATTTTTACCATATTGTTAAGAGGAGTTAATGAGTTGTAATTGTTTTTCAATAACTTTAAATAAACCATTTACATAATTGATTGAATATTGGATAATATTAAATAATATTTAAATGCGATGAAGAGAAGAGTAAGTATTTGTAATCATTCTCAGAGAGCTCCTGTTGGTGAAAAGGAGTAATGATTTATATACTGAAGCAAGGCTCGGAGTATCACATTGGAACTTGAATGAGGGATAATGTGACGGGGACTCCCGTTATAGAGGAAGGGTATAAGCAAATATTATATTTGCCGTACCTAATAAGGTTAATATGGTAACATATTAATAAACTGGGGTGGCACCGCGATCATAATCTCGTCCCCAAGACAAATGTCTTGGGGGTGGGATTTTTTTATTTGTTTCCAAAGAGAATTAGTAAAACTAGATTTTAGGAGTAAGTTCGATGAATGTACTACAGCTGCTGATGATTCTGAGTTTTGAACCTCTGAATTACATCCATTGAAGTATTCCAGCATGTTAATTAGTTTGGGAAAATGATTGTAAATTTTATATAGAGGAGAATGTTTATGGCTGAGATATCAATACAAGAATTAACCGTGGAAAATATATATAAATGTATAGATCTAGAGTTAGCGGAGGATCAAGTTGATCGAATTGCCCCAAATGTTTACTCTATTGCAGAGTCTAAGGTACATTCCAATTTCACGCCTTACGCAATACATTTGGATGATAACGTTATAGGTTTTGTGATGACGGAATGTGACCCAAACGAAATTGAAGAAAGGAAGTATTGGATTCCTAGATTTATGATTGATGTCTCTTATCAAAGAAAGGGATATGGGAAAGAGGCAATGCACCAAGTCATAGATATGCTCAAAAAGAACGATGACTGTCATTATATTGGTCTTTCAACAGAGCCAGATAATGATCCAGCACTTCAATTCTATGAATCACTTGGATTTATAAACACAGGGGAGTTGTTAGAGGAAAGGGAAGCTATTTTAGTTTTAAATGTTAGGAAGTAACCTTCTATAGCTGTTGTTTAGGGAAAACAGTGATTATTCTGTATGTAGTGTTCAACACTCTTCATCAACAAAAGGTAATAATTTTTGGCTGTAGGACTTCTTTTGTATATTTATTAGGGCGGTTGCTGAATAGGCAGCTGCCCTTTGTTCATTAGAGATTCAGGTTAATGTTATAAGAAAAACTTAATAAGTAACTTAAATAATGTTTAATTTTATTGATTACCGTTATTCAATAAGGGGGGGGGTGACCTGGCAAGAGAAGTTTTATTCAACAAACAAGGCGTTAATGAAAGAAAGGGATTGTCAGTATGAAAATGATTTGAAATAATTGGTAGTAACGACAGAGTGTAAAAGGAGGAGGTTGAATGACAGTTTTTAATGTGAAAATTCTTCAAACTAGAGGGAGTTCATTTGATATTGGTCTTAAAACAGGAAAGCTTTTTAAAGATATGCCTATAATTAAACCTTTAGAAACAATAACCAAACCTGAAATCGATTTTATAAATATGAAATCAATATTTGCTGAACTCTCTCCACATTTGCTTGAAGAGCTAGATGGAATATCAGAAGGTATAGGAATTCCTTTCAATAAGGCAGCTACATTATTTAGTGGTTATGATCTACCAAGAGTTGCTGCTATGGGATGTTCTGCACTTATCACAAATAAATACTACGTAAGAAATTATGACTTTTCTCCATTCATATATGATGGTGTATTTAGCTTAAATCAGACTTATAATTTAAATGCCTCAGCTGGATACAACCTGCAAGGAATAGGAAGGCATGATGGAGTGAATGAACATGGACTTGCTATTGGATTACATTTCGTAAGTAACTCGGATTACACTAAAGGTTTATCCGCTTGGACTTCAATTAGAATGATTCTTGACTCTTGTTCTACAGTTAATGAAGCTTTTTTAATGCTAAAAGAATTGCCACACGCTGCTTGTTATAATTTCTCGATGTGAGACCGAAAAGGAGGTCTTGCAGTAGTAGAGGCAAGTCCTGAAGGAGTCATTTCCAGAGAACAGTCTGATCTTTTAACTTGTACTAATCATTTTCAACAAAAGGATCATATCCATAAGAATAGGGTGGCAATAGAAGGATCAATAGAGAGAAATCAATATTTGCAAGGTATACTGGCTACTGAATTGACTCAGGATCAATTGGTATATAAGTTTTCTGCCAAAGATTCTCCACTATTTTTTAGAGATTACAATAATCTTTTTGGAACTTTACATACCTTTTCATATTCATTTAATGAAGGAAAGATTGTCACTACAGTTGCACAGAGTGAAGAATTATTAGAGATAGACTTTCAGGAATGGGTTAATGGAAACGATATTTCAGGGCTACAAATGAATGGCCTGATAGAACATATTTAATACACATTTTATAGGAGATTCATTAAGGGGTAGGTAGTCGAAGATAGAAGTTGCCCTAATCACTTTAGTTCAGTTACTTAAGCAAAGGAGGAGAGATTTTGACAAAAAAATGATGATCCTTGCTATTTTTTCAATAGGTTGCCTATTACTTCTTGCTTATAAAGCCATTATCAACCAGGATTCTTCCTACTTAATAGGAGTGGTTAGCATCATGGTTATCTTTTTTTTCAAGCAGAGGGAGTACCATAGAAATAAAGAACGATTTGATTAGAGAGGGCATTGCTGAACAAGCAGCGGCCCTTATTCAAATTAGGGCAGAGATGTTGAAGACGGATTGAGGTTTTTGTTGTGAATTTTAAATGTTAAGGGGACTTGATAATTATGAAAAAATTCTATGTTGCATCGAGTTTGAAAAACATAGATACAGTTCGTTACGTTAGTAATGAGTTAATAAATAAAGGGTACATTCAAACTTATGATTGGACATAAAATGAAAGAACTTCAACAATTGAGGACTTAAAAGAAATAGGACTCCAAGAAAAAAATGCTGTATTGGAAGCAGATTTTATTATTGTTTTATTACCAGCAGGTAAAGGAAGTCATGTTGAGTTTGGAATTGCACTTGGACAAGGCAAAAGAATTTATCTCTACTCACAAAATGATGAAGTAAATAAAATCGAAACAACCAGTACGTTTTACCATTTAGATGAAGTAGAGAAATTTATTGGAACGATTGATGGATTGATTGCTGCAGTAACAAGATAAGCGAAGTTATTAAGCTTAGCGGGGCGTTTTATACAATAACACCAAAATATCTAATAAGCCCAAGTATAAAGTTTTAATCAGAAAACTTTATACTTGGGCACTTTGTTTGCCAGATGTTTGTTTTTATAGCTGCATTTCAATTTAATGCGGTAAGACTAATTTCCAGTAATGTGCGTGATTAATGAGCAGAAACTGTTTCATTTTAACTGGCGGACACAGGAGGGTATTATGAGAATTTTTGATGCGCATTTTCATATTATTGATTTTGATTTTCCTATTATTGAAAACCAAGGGTATACTCCACCACAATTTGAAGTCACAGAGTATCAACAGCAAACTTCAAACCTGAATGTACTAGGCGGTGCAATTGTATCGGGTTCCTTCCAAGGATTTGACCAAAATTACTTAATAAAAGCACTAAAACAATTAGGACCATCATTTTGTGGTGTAACACAATTACCTTTTACAGTAACGGATGAAGAAATTATAAGCTTACATAATAATGGAGTAAAGGCATTTAGGATAAATATCAAACGGGGCGGTTCAGAAGGTTTATCAAATCTCGATTATTTTGCAAGAAGAGTTTATGATCTGGTTGGATGGCATTGTGAACTTTATATTGATGCAAAGGAATTACCTGAATTTGTATCTACTCTAAAAAAACTACCTGCTATTTCGGTTGATCATTTAGGTTTATCAGAGGAAGGATTACCGCATTTATTACGATTAGTAGATAAGGGTATTAGAGTAAAAGCAACTGGATTTGGGCGTGTGGAATTAGATGTTGAGAATGCATTAAAATCAATATACGATAGTAACCCAGATGCACTAATGTTTGGAACAGACCTGCCATCTACAAGAGCAAACAGACCTTTTCAATATGCAGATGTAAAATTAATTCGGCAAGTATTTGATAAAAAGGCTACCGACAAAATCCTATATACAAATGCCTTGAACTGGTACTTCAAATAATAATTTATAAGTTTGTGAGCGTGTTAACTTAAACTATTTCAGTGTTACGGGAAATGCCTTTTATTGTTTATATAATAAGTGATGTTAGATAAACAATAACAATTAAATTTAAACCAATAATTATTTATTGAATAACAATAAATAATTTGGTAAATTTATACTTGTGATATATTTCTTCCATGTAACCGAATTAGGAAGGTTAGCTGCGAAAATATAAATTATGAGGTGAAGTAATGGGCTTTTATTATTTTATAATTCTTTTTATAGGGATTTTTCATATTTTAGGAGCGGGGTTACTAGCATTTATATATTCAATGTTTAAAAAGAGAGTTATATTTTGGGGGGCTATTGGTATATTTTTAATTGGTGTTTTTTTAATTGGTCTATCAATCTTTTTATTTACACCAGGGAGTTCAGATATTATCGCTGAAATTTTGAACTTAAACTAACGAGACTATTTGCGGAAGTCGGGTTTCTGTGAAGAAGATCATAATAATCAGTTTTATCGGCATGACACTTGTTTTCATTGGAGCTTATGCTTCGATTATTGTATACACTAGACATACACTTAACAGCGTAGAAGAAAAGGTAAAACAACATAATCCTGAAATAACAAGAGTAGAATCGATCACTAGCATTGGACACTGGGGAGAATGGTTCTCAGAATATTCATTAGTTGTTGTATTAGATGGTAAGAAATACCGAGTATGGACTAATGGAGATGGTAAGATTGGAGAAAAAGTACTGATAGAATGATAGTTAGATAAAACAATATGTATTTAGTAATCATTAGCATAGTGGTATGGAGGTGAAAATTAGTGGGTTCATATACAGAGCTTTTGAGGAACGCATATTTCCGGAATTTTCTATTAGCATCAACACTCTTAAACATTGGGAGAAAACTTTCTTGGGTAGCTTTAGGTTGGTTCGTGTATCAAGTTACAGGATCTGCACTTGCTATTGGAATCGTTATTTCTTCCGCAACAATTGCTCCTTTAATTTCAAGTATCTTGGTAGGTGGGATTCTAGACCAATATGATCGAAGAATTGTTATGATCGTTGAAAATGTTTTGAGAGGAATGTTTTTAGCTTTAATACCCTTGCTATACTGGTTTGATATTTTATCACTTTGGATGATTATCGTTGTGGTTTTTATTAATGGTTTATTATCGTCTTTTACGACTATTGGAACTGCCTCCATTCTGCCAGAGTTTCTTAATAAGGATGATTTAGAGACTGGTAATGCAGTATTTACAATGACTGGTCAGATCGGTTCACTTATCGGTCCAGCTTTGGGTGGGTTTAGTACTTCTTTACTAGGGGCACCAATGACTTTATTTATAAATGTTTTATGTTTCCTTATAGCTGCTATTTTATATTACATCATTCCAAAATCTGCTTATCATACAGGACTGACTAAAAGAAAAGAAGCAGGAAATATAAAAGAAAAGGTAAAGAGTTTTATAACAGATACGAAAGAGGGATTCAATTTTATATTCAAATATAGGATTCTTATTATGATTGCGATGGTAACTTTTTTATTTGATTTTACATATGCTCCCCTTGAACCAATGTTACCAATATATGTGGATGAAATATTAAATCAAGGTCCTGATACGTTAGGGATCATTTGGAGTTTCTTTGCTATTGGTTCATTTTTAGGCTCGTTACTATGGGTTAGAATTGGGAAGATGTTTCACTACTCTTACTCATTAGGGGCCGTTATTATACTATGGGGAATTGTACCTACTTGTTTTAGCTTTATATCTAGTTCAATACTTGTATTTATTATGATGTTTA
This sequence comes from Rossellomorea marisflavi, assembly GCA_003667865.1. Lineage (GTDB taxonomy): Bacteria > Bacillota > Bacilli > Bacillales > Bacillaceae_B > Rossellomorea > Rossellomorea marisflavi_C. The sequence continues at coordinate 3,272,525 of CP033051.1, forward strand.
TCGGTGGAGTGGTATATGCACCATATAACATAGTTTCTCCTACGTTAAGGCAAAAGCTTGTACCAAATGCTATTAGGGGAAGGGTATTTGGAGTCTACGGATTAATAGCGGGACTAGGTTTTCCTATTGGAGTTTATTTAGGGGGTTTGTTAGCTGAATACGTTGGTGTGAGTAAAACCATCATGACTGGGGGCGTGCTTACTATAGTATTAGGAGTCATTGTAGCAACACACCCAATTTTAAGAATTAAGGAAGTAGAGCCATTATCTATTACTCCTAAACATCATACTCCAGCATAGATGGAAGATCCTATTGAATTCTTGGAAAAATAAAATGGTCCCCATACGACTTGAGACTCTATACTGCGCATTACCAACTTCAAATATGGAAGAATTGAAGAATGTGGTTTGAATGAAGAAGTCATTTTAAACAATAGGCTCATTTCAACATTAACTTACACACATATAGAAGAGAGCGCCTTTAAATCAGTAAAGTGAATATTATTTTTTTAACCCAGCTGCAAAGTTGGGTTTTTTTATTGAACTAATAGGTGAATGTTTATTTTATGGAATTCTAAAAAATTTAGATGTAATGTTCGAAAATAATTGAATTTAATGTCCTAATAATTTAGAATTAACTTATATTGGTAAAATGAGGTGCTCAAAATGGATGTATTAAATATTACAAGTAGAAAAAGAGAGACTTATGAAGTACAGCAAGAATACTCGTTACTTTGGGAGTGTGCATTGGGGATTGCTGCGGTTACAAATAAGCCGTTGATTAAGACGTTAGAGAAACCACTCGAATATTGGGATGGGATAAAGAATTCTATTACGGATGATTTAAAACATCACTTAAATTTTGTGGAAGAGAAAAATACCTGGAAGTCTTTATTACAAGTACTTCATCAAGAAGTATTTACAGATCTCGCTCATTTCAGTTCATACATTACCGAGCTATCTGAAACAGAGTTAAAGTATATTTGTCTTCCTTTCATTGGTGAGAAACACCAGGACTTAAGGCAAAAGGCTTCAACGGGAGAAGAAGCTGCAATGGCCGAACTAATGAAATTAACTGAAGACAATTCTTTTTTTCCTACATATATTCGTTTTATTTGTGATGTTGATGCTAACTATTTGAAGGCTCATTTAATTGCTATTATGGAAGGCTGGTTTGAGGAAGTAGTAAGAAAAGAAGGGGTAGAAGAAATCACTTCATATTTAAGAAATGATTATGAACTTAAAGTTCAAATGTCAAAAAACATGTCTCCAGAAGAATTAGTAGAGTGGGCAACAGGGGGGATTGTCTACTTTCCAGAACCAAGTATCAGTAGAGTACTACTAATCCCTCAATATATTTATAGACCTTGGAACATTGAAGCTGATATTGAAGGAACGAAAGTCTTCTACTATCCGATATCAAATGAAAGTATGTCTCCGAATGATCCGTATGCTCCAAATCACTTTTTAGTACTAAAACACAAAGCACTCGGTGATGAGGTTAGGCTTCGTATGGTTAAATTATTATCTGAGAATGAATTGACTCTACAAGAAATTACAGATGAACTAGATATGGGGAAATCAACGGTTCATCATCACCTGAAGATTTTGAGATCAGCAAGATTAGTAGAAATAGCTAATTCAAAATATTGTTTAAGAAAGAATGCCATTAAATCATTACCTAAAGAGATGGAACATTATTTAAATCGGATCTAAGGAGAGAGGTAGGATGGGAGAATCATCATTCGTCACACAAAAGAATGAAATACCTGAATTTAAGAAGAATTATTCTGTTTTCCGTTTTATAGGAGGAAATGTACTATCATTCTGTGGAGACCAAATTTATTTGATTGCAATCCCACTTATGGTATTAGCTATAACGGGTTCCCCATTGAGTATGGGATTAGTTGCAGCGCTTGAGCGTTTACCTATTTTATTTCAACCATTTACGGGGGTATTAGCAGATCGCTTTAATAGAAAGCATTTGATGCTGCTATGTGATGGAACAAGGAGTCTGATTGTTGGGATAATAGGGATTCTTTACATATTTGGTTTGTTAGACATATGGTTTTTATATAGTGCAGCCTTTATTATAGGTCTTTTAAGTCAAATGTATAATACTGCACAATTTGCCTCTATACCAAGGCTGGTTCGTAAAGATGACTTAACAGTAGTAAATTCTATAAACACAGGTTTATTCAATACTGCAATATTGGTCGCACCAGGTCTAGGAGGACTCATTATTAGTTTTTATAACCCTGGATATGCGCTTTTACTAAACAGCTTTAGCTTTCTCATAGCGTTTTTTGCAATTTTAAGTATCAATTTAAAACAAGAGTCTAAGAATCTCGTTAATAAACGTTCATTTTGGAAAGAAATTAAAGAAGGTTTTCAATTTGTTATTCAAACAAAACCAATATTATATACTAATTTAGCGATGTTAGCTTCGATATTCGGAACCACATTATTCTTAACGATGATGGTCTTTCATTTAACGGATACTATGAGTTTATCAGCAGAACAGACAGGTATTCTCATATCTATTGGTGGTATTGGAGCAATCGGGGGTGCATTAGCTACAAATTACTTAAGAAAATGGTTCTCTTATCGCAGTATTTTATTTGTAGCTTCATTTATTGGCGGAGGATCCATTCTGTTATTTGGATTAGCCTCTACATATTTTTGGTTCATTGTATGGAATGCTCTCGGGACTTTTTCTGCATCAATCATGAATCCATGTATTGTAACGATAAGACAAACCCTAACACCTGATCATTTATTGGGGCGTGTACAAGCTACAAGTCGTTTTATGACATGGCTTCTTATGCCATTTGCAGCTTTTTTTGCGGGTGTTTTAGCAAATGAATTTGGAACCAATTTCACCATTGTATTAGGAGGATCTGTATCAACATTGGCATCCGTGTTCTATCTACATCGTTCTCTTAAGTATAATTAGAGTAAGTGTTTTCTAAATCTAGTTTAAATGATTGATGTGAATTTCTAACACTAATAAGCGATTAGGAAACAAGAGAAGCTACTGGTCCTTAAAGGATTGGGCGTGTTCTGTTATCAAAGATGTGGGATTGTTTAACACGGATTGAATCTTTCCTCTTATTAAATCGTAATAATGATAAGTGGAATTTTTTAAGGTGGAGGGGGTATTATGTCCGATGAAGAAAGAGATAGATTGAAAGCCAAAGAACTTCGAAAAAATCCTGGTGGCACACTAAACAATGCTTGGGCTCAAGCTCATTCTGGAGCTCCAAGTAGTGGTTGTTTAATAAACATTATATCGGTATTACTCATAGTTGGAATCATGCTAGTAGCAAGAGCGTGTTCAAACTAACCTTATAATGATTTCCTTAGCATTGTCTATATTCACTTCTATATCGTAAAAATGTCAACAAAGGATATATTTTCTTTTCAATACTCTTAGTCTTAGGTTTTACCAATATACTAAATGTAATTGCATATTCTATGATTACAGGCTTTCTCTTGATTTTAATGTATATTGGTATGAGTGCTTTTGCCTTTCATGAACAAAAAATGAAAAAAATTGTTAAGGGGAAATGGAATGAGTGATCATAACCGTTCATTTCGGGACATGAATGTAAAAGAAAAAGTTATTGTGGTTACAGCAATCACATCCCTTATTTTGTTTTCTTTATCCTTTGCCATAGGAATATTTTATTTTGGATTTGTAGGGATCTTCAGTTTATTAGGAATACAATTTGATTCTTATTATTCGCTTTTGGTATTTGTCTTGCTTTACTTTGTTGTAGGAATTTTCACGGATATAGTATCTATGGCTTTAGTTACAATATCGTATCATTATATTTCGGGGAAATTGCATTTGTTTTTCACAAGAATGTTTATTGATTGTACAATTACTTGGCTGTTACTATTTACACTTGATGAATTTATGCATAGTATTACCATCCCGTTTTCAATAGAAATCCTTATGGCCGTTCTATTATTTATTATTGGAATTGCATTTGATGATAAAAAGATTAAAGGCAGTTAGTTTATTAAGCTAAAGAAGTGAGAGTAAATGAACTCAATACAATAAAATGTGAGGTTCTTTTTGCATCCAGCAAACAAATTGAAAACATTAATGCAGTTGGAACCATTAAAGCTGAAGAACAATATTATTATGGTTCACCTGAAATGTAACACATAGTAACCTTAATGAAGATATATGGTGGTAAAGATTGATGAATAATAATGTCTAGCTTTCACATTAACGAGAGCGGAAGGTAAATTTGATGACCATGAATTGGAATTTCTTTTTCTTATCTTCGATTTAAATTATTTTTTCTGAATATTTTGTTGATTTAATTGTAAGCCGATATTGATTTAAAGGGAAGTAAAGCTCAACAAGGAAAAAAAGGGGGATGTATACGATGTCTACATTTAAGAAAGAAATTATAGAGTATAACACTCAGCGAACTTGCGGACTATGGCTTGTTTATATAGGTCTAATCATAATTCTCTCAGCTATTACCGGTGGAGAGTTATTTATTCAGCCGTATATAATTGGATTAGGGTATTTTATCGGGTATTTCGTGATATTTGTTTTTCCTTATGTAAACCAAAAATTATCTTATGGGAAAAGTTCTAAGTTTCAAGATAGAATGGACAACATTGCCGTTTTCCTTAATATTGTTTTATGTACCATTTCCGGGTTAGTTATTGGTTTTGATGATTTAAGATTAATGTGGTTATGTATATTTATTGCTGTTGGGATTCACTTCTTTGGTTTTTATTTTTCTCAAGGAAGAGTTATGCTATTGTTAGCGACACTAACAATAGTGAACTCCTTTATAGGTATATTTTTGATCAGTGTTCCTTTCGTTGTTTTCGCAGTAATTGATGGTGTAATAAAGATTTCTTTTGGTGTTAAAATGATGCTTATGAAACGCCAAGTGTATCATAACAAATCAAATAATATTTCTTTGTGAAGTCATGGAATAAATCTCTCTTATAAAGGTATTTGTATCATTAGCATTTTGAAATTTTATGAGGAGATTCTAATTACTTATACTTCGAAGCTAAATAATTTTGTGAAAGCCTTGAGGTTGTTTGGTTAGCTAAGACTTCATTATGTACCTTGACAAAATGCGTTTAAATACAAAGAGCATCACATTCTTTGGTATAGTGTGATTGTCCAGAAGACACTACCAAACTGAAGAGGTGCCCTATATGATAGAGTATAATGAACAAAACAATCAACTACCAAAAGAAGTAAAATCCGTATTCAGTGAATTAGAGATTCTTAAGCGTCTTCGAAATGCTGATATTAAGAAATAGTGGGGAATTACAGTTTCGTATATGTTTCAACTTTTTTCTATCTCATTTTTGATCATAAAAGTTGGTTCAGCCTTCTTCAATCAAAAAAGGGGGATCTGTACTTGCTTATTAGTCATATTGTTTTTTCTAGATACATTGTTTTGTCGTGGCAAAATTGCTGTAAACAGATCAACGAACACTTGGAGGTCTTTTTTATGAACTTTGCGATGAAGTTAATGAACTTGATTGGGCTGTAGCTTTTTATCAATTAATTGAGCTTCTTGAAGATACCTAAAAAAAGACGAACAAGAAAATACAAAAAATAATTAAAAGTCAACTTCAGTAGTGGATTAATGGCCTAAGTAACTATATCAAGGCTTATTTGTCGATTTCACTCTGCGTAGTTTGAGTTATTAATTATTGTGTTTGGAGCAAATGAATATCTGCTATGAAAGACATAGCCCCAAAATGTTCATTACTAAATTGAGGAGAGGCTAACGAACAGTGTATTCCTAACGAGAGCGTTGATCCAAGAAGGGATTAACGCTTTTTTGTTGAAATTTTATTGTATTAATGGTGCCGGTTTATCAATGAAGAGAAAGCTTATAACAAATACACAAAACCTATCGGGAATGGGGCCGTACTATGAAGAATGAATTATTCAATAATAAAACAAAAGAATATGCGATAGGAAGACCTTCTTATCCGACAGACGTATTAAAAGTAATGAGAGACCTTGGAATTAGTGAACAATCTTCAATTGCAGATATTGGTGCAGGTACAGGACTCCTTACAAATTTGTTAGGGGAACTTGGGTGCAACGTGCTGGCAATTGAGCCGAACGAGTATATGCTTAAAGAGTGTAGAAGATATTGCTCAAAGAATAATAATATTGAATTTATTCATGCACCAGCAGAAGACACTACATTGAATGATAATAGCGTTGATATAATTACCATTGCACAGGCATTTCATTGGTTTGATAAACAGATATGTAAAATAGAATTTCAACGGATTTTAAAGAGAAATGGATATGTCATTATTTTATTCAATGAGATGCAGTTAGATAGTCAATTAGCTCAAGAGTACACGGGTGTTTTACATAAATACAAAGTTAAAACCACGGCTGGCATTAGCGAATTTGACCCAGACAAAGAAAAGCTAAACTTTTTTGAGAAAGATTTTGACATGCATTTTTATGATTATTACCATACATTAACTGAGAAAGGTTTTGTGGATGGTGCACTATCGCTATCCTACACTCCATCAAAAGTAGATAGTAGTTATGAAGATTTTATAGCAGAGCTTTCACACCTATTTTCAAAATATCAACACAATGACACTGTTACATTCCATTATAAAACAGAGGTATGTATCTGTAGATTTTAATACCGATAAAACTTTTATACTATTAAATATTCGGGTAGTAAGAACGGAACAGGGAGCTGTCTAGACAAAGCTCTAGATTATCTGAGGGGGAAGTATGAAAAGATTAGTTATCATCACAGTAGGTAAAACCCATAGTGGAAAAACTACATTTGCGAAAGCTTTAGAAAGCAAGTTAACCAATTCTTTTATTATGGACCAAGATCATAATGCTGAATTTTTAAATACATATTATAAGTCTCTATTACCAAAAGAAGGGCCAAACATTCTAAAGCATTCTATATCTAAGGCAATTGTTGATTATGCAATAGAATACACGGATTTTCATATTATTGTTAGTAGTGCTAATCGTACTAGAAAAGGGAGAAAGTATTTGCTAGAAGAAATATACGATAATAATGCATTTGTGAGTATCTTGGTTCATTTTGATATCCCTGATGAAGTTCTTCATGAAAGAGTAACAAAAAGTCAAAGAAGTACCAATATTCTAAGGAGAGATTATTCTAACTTTGAGGAAGTGCTTATTAGTCAACAGAGTGGTTCTATGAATAAAGATGTTGTGGATCCAGTAGATGGGGAAGCAGACTATTTATTTGTAGTTAGCGATAATAAGGAAGTTGATTCTGTGATTAAAGAAATTGTTCAAATTGCTAGATTTCACTAATTCATTGTCATCTTGTTAATGAGCAAAGGGTCAACAGATGTAAAATCAGTATCTGTGTTTGATTTAATTTTAGATAGAGAGCATAAGAATAGAGCAAGAATTATTCAAGGAAGTTGCTACTTTCTTTATTGTGTAGGTTCAATTTAGTATAAAATTAAACTAAAGAAATAGAAGTGAAATCGAGATTAATCAATTGTGTTTTGAAAGGGGACGATTTCTATGCTGAAAATAAAAGATATGAATAAAGCAATGGACTATAAAAAAGCAATCATTACTCACCTTGTTGACTTGAAAAATCAAATTGAAAAAGGAATCATAAACGATTTAGATATATTAAATAGAGATTTTGACTTAATCATACACACTCATAATTCTATAATCAAAGGGACTGTTAACCTTTTTGAATCGGAAGAAGAGAAAAGAACATTCTTAGACTATGGTTTGAACGAACTTGGAAAGGAATTGGAAGAGTTACCTGGTGATATGACTGCATTTAATGTTACAGGTCCCATTCACATAAAAGGAGTAAAAATTACAACTCTATCTAACCCTGAAAGAGAAACATTAGTGGACGAAATGATTGTTTTCTCAGATCAAGTACTTGGTATATCTGTTACATCAACTAATTAAGTATAAGAATATGTACTAAAACACTTAAAATAAAGAAACGCTAATATGAAACAAGAACAGCTACTGGTCCAGGAGGGTTACTAGCTGTTCTTGTAAAGTAATTTCATGTCTCTTTGTGACAACGAAGAGAGCATTTTCAGTAACTTGGTTAGTTAAATTCCATATACTCACCACTATTTGGATTAAAAGTATAAAACAATTTCTTATTATCCTTATGTATTGTGATTAAGTAAAAATTACCCTCACTTATAGAAGGTACTACTTGCTGGCCGCTAACATTCTCAACTTTTGTACCGCCCTCATTTTGAAGTATAATTTCCTGTGCTTCATAAAAAGTATAATGAGGCTTGAATAGGGCAAATGTGAGCAACAGACCAAAAGTAAAAAGGCTAGAAGGTATAAGAACTCTCCAAAACTTTTTGACAAAATGCTTATCGTTTTCAATGTTTATTACAAAGAATAAGGTCAAAATCATTAGTATAATAAGAGGCGTTCTAAATGGGATTTCCATTACATTCACATATTCAGGTAGAGAAATAGAAAAATATATTACTACACTTATGGATAAGAGTATATAGACTATTAAAATACTCAAATATTTTCCTTGCATTACTTTTCACGCTCCAATAAATACACTGATTTGTGTATGTTATAATTATAGAAGTCAGAATTTTCAATAGACATAAAAGGTGGAGAAAGAAGGGAATTCACTTGAAGCTTTTTAAAGATAAAATATACTGGACACTGCTACCATTTGCAATAATTATTGGTTTGTTTTTCATATTTATTTTTCCAAAAAGTAATAACTATGCGTTTATAACAGTAATTGTATTTTGGATCGTTTATTATACTTGGACTTATTTTGTTAGGAAACGGAATAAAACGTAATAACGAACAATACATTTCAAACTGAGCTGTTAAGTGATTTCTTTTAAAGTGTAACATGTTTCGTATGTTAATCAGCCAATCATAAAAATTAAATGGGAGTTGCACTGATGAGTATTGTAACGAATCATGGAGATTCCGTAAAAGTAGTGTTTGTTTTTCAAAAAAGTGAACAAGTTGAAGAAGTGATACTTAATTCAGCACAAGTAACTGCATTATTAAGTTCGAAACAAGTTTGGATTGAAAAGTTTAGTAATAACTTGAAAATTGAGAACACGGTTTGGTCTTATGCCAATAATAATGTTTCTCTGCAAATTTATTTGAAGTAATTGTTGTGCAACAAGTGAATGTAAACATTATATTTAAAGACAGAAAATAGAAGTTTGTAACTTATTACGTTTACAAGAACGTTTATCCAAATGAGGATTGACGTTTTTTGTGATATATATTGGACTAACATAGTTGAAAAAAGATAAGGACCTTAAAAGGAGAAAAATGTATGACTACAAAATACGTTTATTGGGGAGAAGCAAAAGTAAAATTAACTTGGAAATGTGAGCAACAGCTTCCACCAAGAGAACGAATAACAAGTGTTCATGGATTTTGTTTTAAAGCTGATAAACTATTATTAGTAAATGTAACCCCTAGAGGTTGGGACTTTCCCGGAGGTCATATTGAGCATGAAGAAACGCCTGAAGAATGTTTAAAACGGGAAGCCTATGAAGAAGGTTATGTGACAGGGAGTTGCTCACTTCTAGGATATATAATAGTGGACCACAATGAAAATCCGAACTGGGATGAAAGGAGTCCGTACCCCAAACTAGGGTATCAAGTTTTTTATCGTATGGATATTGATCAATTACATGATTTTAAAGCCAAGCATGAGTCACTGGAAAGGATTCTTGTAAATCCAAGTGTAGTAACAAAATATCACCATAAATGGAACGAACTGTACCAAGAAATACTTGATTACGCTTTGGTGTTAAAGTGATTTTCGCTTTATGACAGTATGAGATAATTTTGAAACGTCTCTTTGTTTATTTACCTTAAGTTGAAGGTAATGAAATAAGGACTATGAAGAAAATGGTTTATTAATGAGGGGGTTGGTTCCTGTATGGTAATGAAAAGCATCGGATTTCCCATACTATATTTTGTAGTATCAATTGTTTGGCAGTTGATTTTTTATCAAGAGGTTAAATGGATTGATAATATAGGGGTATGTTTTATCATGTTCTTACTTTTTTTAGTGTATCATTATGGGAAAATGCGAAATCAATCAAAGAAAGACAATGATGGCAAATAGAAGATTACTTTTTAGCGCGTGCGGTACAAACGAAGAATAATAGAAGAAAAAATAAACCTTTAGTCTTCATATAAGGAGTGGCGGAATGTGATCAAGTTAACTATATTTCTGGTTATTATGATTTTATTCTTATATGGATTGATAAAGGATTACAGAGTTATCAAGAATGAATTGAGAAATAATCCAGTATCCGTTTTAATAGAGCTTGTATTCGTATTAAGTCTTTTTGTCTTTATGGCTAGTCTTATTAGTAAATTCTATACGCTTTCATATGTGGCTGCAATCCTTGTACTTTTACTTTCTTTAAAGAGGTTATTAAACCTATGGAAAACGAACAAGATAAGAGTAATTCTCACCTTTGCGATCTTCGGATTATTTTTTTCTTTACCCTGCCTTTTAAATTAAACAATAAGCATACCTGAGCTCTCTTTTGGTTTAAAGATGTTGAATCGTATAACAATTAGATATCTATGTTAATAGTATGTGAAATGGTAGTGGAAAAGGGTATACAAGGGAAATCACAAGGCTTTCCTTTATTGATTATAGTAAAATCACTTTATAACTAATAGGTGGTGAAAATTTTGACGAGGAAAGTGTCACTCATGCTATTCGTACTTGTATTTTCAGCAATCATTTATTTTTATCAACAAAATCCAATGGTGAGTGGTGAAGCAATCGTTCAGTCAGTTGATCATTTACAGAATCCGCCAGCGGAATGGGCAAATTCTATTCCTCCATTAGATTGGCAAAAGTTCAAACAACTACCGCCTGAAAATATTAGAGCAACACTAAATAGAAGAGATGGCATATGGTATACATTCTTAAATAGAAAGCAATGGGAGGTTACTATTAAATATAATGGCACTGAGCCAACAGTCGTATTTGACGCAACCACTGGTAATTTAATTGACCTAAATGGACCGTTGAATTAGAAAAGTTTCTTCAATTTAGAGACGGGTGCCAAAAACTGAAGTCAGCGATGAACTTAGGCTACTGTTTTCTAATAATTTGATGTAGTGTTAAGAAACGAATACCAGAAAGTATAAGGGCTTGGAGAGAAGTTTATTATTTCTTACCAAGTCTTTTTTTATTGCCATATAAGTAGTAGTAGTAATGTAAATATAATACAGCTAACACGTTATATTCTTAATGATGAGCTAAGTGCACATTTTAAAATATTCTACTGAATGTTTTTAATTTTTCTAAAAAGAACCGAACTGTTTTTATATAATTGAAGTAATACATGTAATAAAACTAGAGGAGTGAAAAAAGGTAATTGTTTATTGATGAACAAAAGGCAGAGATACTCTTTAATAAATATAGAAATTATGTTTATAGAACTGCTTTACTTTTAACGAAGTCTCGTAGTTTAGCAGATGACATAACCCAAGAGACTTTTATTAGAGTATTGAGCAATTATCAAACTTACGATCAATCGAGACCAATTAAACCATGGATCTATACGATTACGATGAATGTCGCAAAGACTGTTATGAAAAAACAAAAGATTCTAAAATACATCTCTCTATTCTCTGATAATCTAACAAAAGATCAAATAAATTCAGTTGAAGATGATTATTTAAAAGTAGAGGAAATCCAAGAATTGTGGAAAGTAGTCAATGAACTATCTTGGAAAAGTAAAGAAATTATCATATTACATTTTTACTTGGAGCTTACTTTAACAGAATGCTCTCATGTTTTAGGGATACCATTAGGTACAGCGAAATCAAGGCTACACACTGCACTAAAACAATTAAGGCGAATGGAATTAAACGGGATGTTTGATTTGACTAAGGTGGGATTTTATGAAGAGAAATGACTTTAAGAAGCTATTTGACTATGTAGATAAAAGTGAAAATACTTCTGTTGAATTTCAGTCCGTTTGGAGAAAAACTCATCGAAGGAACTGGGTCAAAAGGTTATTTCAATCTTCTTTACATAATGTAGCCATTCTATTAACACTATTAATTCTGACACCTGTTTTGGGACATTTTGTAATGAATCAAAATCTAAATTCTGAGTCGTCTGATTTACTTTCTGAGCATAGTAATTTTTATATTTCAGGTAATGTATACAACCTTCCTAACCTTGTTTTAATTAAAGGATTGAGTAATCTACCATTAGATACGGTGGTTACTATAGAGAAAATTGCTAGGGAAGATAATACGGTAGTTTTGGAAGAGGAGATTACGATAGATGCTGAAGGATCGTTTCAATTTGTAACGGAACGCTTAGAGAAGGATAGAGAATATTTGTTGAATGTTTCGATCTATTCTCACAATCAAACACAACGTGTAAAAGGTATTATGGGAGAAAATGGAGAACGGTTAGAAAGTTTTACTAGTGCCAATGGTATTTTTCAGTACCGTAAAAATAATGAAAATTTCTATGGATTAAGGTTGATGGGAGTAGCTTACAAAGTGGATGACAATAAATATCATCTTTTACCTAAATACTTAATGGATATTAAAGAATTCGAAGCTGCGGGTGTGAAAAAATCATACTAAGTAGATGTTAATGCTGAACATAAATATTTATTGAGAGTATATAATCCGATGGTGGAAAGAAGTGTTAAAATGTGAAGATTTGGAGGTTTATAAAAAAAGGATTTGAGCCGCTACTTATTATAGTAGGAATTATATTTGTCAGTGCTTCTTCAGGTATATTTCAAGAACAGAAATTCTCTTTGCTAAACTACTGGAAACATGTAGTGTGGGTTTTAAACGACCTCGCCGATCCTTTACATTTGGTCTATATGAACCCGATTTCAGAAATTGAAAGAAATCTTTTTCCAATACTATTATTAGCTCTTGTTAGTAGTGCTAAAATTTTTTTCTTGGCATTAGCTCTTGCAATGATAGGTTCAGTTTTATTATTGACATTATACTTTTCTGTTGGAAAATTCTTTAAAAGAGCTTTAAACTCTTTTGCGCTGGTGTTTGGTGCATTGCCAGATATATTTATTATTGCTATTCTACAAGTATTTGTAATCTGGTATTTTAAGAAATTTGGGATACTAGTTATTGATATCGCTTCAGTAGGTGAAAACCAAGTAGTACTTCTACCGGCAATTGCTTTAAGTATATTACCTATGTTTTTCTTTTTAAGTTCGATGGTTTCTTTCTTAAAGGAAGAAGAAGGCCTTTCCTATGTTGACTTAGCAAAAAGTAAAGGGATTGGTAGATTCAGAATATTGTTTGTACATATGATTCGAAATATATTAATCAGTTTAACCTACCACGGCAAGCAAATTATATGGATGATGTTATCAAATCTACTAATCCTTGAATATTTGTTTAATGTATTAGGGATTACTTCATTTTTGTTCACATACAACACACCATCAATTTTTGCAGTAACAGCTATTTTGATGTTTATCCCTTTATATACCTTTCTGAAGTGTATACAAATCTTCATTTCTTCTAAGGTAGGAAAGGTGATGGATTTATGAGTAAGGCGAAAAATAAATACTGGATACTAATTTCTATTTGTCTCATTTTTATTGTTACTTTATTAGTAGGAAGTTTTATTTTTAATAATATACTTGAATCGGATATACCTCAAACCTTATTAGAGCATGATGATTCTGGAAGAATAGTAGGTTCCGCACCTTTTTCTCCTTCGTTAGAATTCCCTTTTGGTACGGACCGTGATGGTTATGACATGTTTTTCAAAGTATTAGATGGGGCTCAATACACATTAGGTACAGCAATAATGATTTCTCTTCTCAGCTTTTCTATCGCATTCATATTCGGCGTTTTAGGTGGCTTTATGAGTTCAAGCATAAAAATTTTCACACAAAACATTTTTACATCATTCTATTTTATCCCGCAATCAATTATCGCTTACAATATCCTGTACCCACTACTATGGGAACCACCTGAGGGATTTGTACTATCTTTTACTGAACGCATCATCTGGCAAAGCATAACGCTAGCTATTATCACAGTACCAACAACGGCTATCTTGATTTCAAATGAAGTAAAACAAATAGTACAGAAGGAATTTATAGTAAGTGCAAGAGTTTTAGGTGGATCGCAGTGGTTTTTACTTAGAAAGCATATTTTGCCACATCTTAAATTACGTTTATTTATTGTCTTTCCTAAAATCACCATTCAATTGTTATTAATCATTGCCCATCTAGGATTTTTTCAGCTGTTTTTCGGTGGTACTGATGTTTGTTATGGTCCTTTTTGTGATCCACCTAAACCGATAGTGCAAGAGTGGGCAGGTATTATGGCGATGAACTTTAATGAGTTATTTAATGCATGGTGGATTTTTATGGTACCAATGACTTTTTTTGCCCTTACAATTCTATCTCTAAATGGGATTACAAAAGGATTAGAAAATCTATTAGAAGATTCAAATCAACAAGGTAGTCCAATAGGTTTCAATCATGATATAAGAATAAATGCAAATCAAAAAGAAACACCTGAAAGTGGATTTGAGTTTGTTGAAAGTAATGATTGGAATGAGAAGAAAAGCTTATAGTAAAGGGAGTTAAAGTGGGACTATAAAAGGTACTAATCCATGCAGGATTAGTACCTTTCATTGTTGAAGAGTAGAGTATGGTAACGGAGGAGGAGATACTTGTGGAGTTAATTTTTATTAGACATGGGCAAGGTGAACACACCTTACATTTACCAGAGAGTTTACATATTCATGATCCTTCTTTAACGAAAGAAGGTGTAGATCAAGTCGAATCTCTTCGACCTCAATTTAAAATAACTGACAAAGATCTAGTAGTTATAAGTCCTGTCAGAAGAACTTTAGAAACTGCAAACATTTTAACTAAAGACATAAACTGCAGAAAAATTGTGAGCCCTTTAGTATCACCAAGAATGTTTCCGCAAATCCCAGAGGCGAAAACACTTCCTTGTGATACGTTGTTAAATAAAGAACTGATTAAAGGGGATTTTCCGGGTTTCACCATTGAAGAAGAGTTTTCAAAAGAGCATTGGACTTATGGAATTAATACAATGCCCGAACAACAATTCAGATTAGTAGCAGAAACGTTTCTTGAATGGTGCAAATGCCAAAGTGTTGAACAAATATACGTCGTTTCACATGATGGGACAATTAATTCATATAGGGAATGCATTATAGGTGAAAAATTAACCAGAAAAGACTTCTTGAAAGATGCTGGATGGATTGTACAACGTTATTAATCTATTAATAAGAAAAGATACCGGTTAATTTACAGCCACAGCATTAGTTAATAGAAATAATGAAAATCAATTTTAAGAAGGAAGACTAATAGGTAAGTTTATATACTTATTATGAGTATCTGTCTTCTTACTCATAGCTTGCTATGAACATGATTTACAAAGAATATTTTCAGGTGTTAGTAGTAATAGTTCCTAAGTAGGTATGAAATTACTTCTGGCATTTAATAATGTAGGTTTTGGCAGTATATAAAGTATCTAGAATCATTACTTGATATAAAGCTGTATATTTACTTACAACTACTGACTTAGCGATGTGTTTTTTAAACTAAACTGTTATTGGTCAATGATCCATCATTTGATTAGTACATAGTAGACACCTACTGCGCAGCAACAGTTGGAATGATTTAGATTAAAATTGGTACAGTAATCTGTTATTTTCTGGTGTGATTTTAGTATGGAAATTTCTGACATCTTGAATAAGTTCACTTGTGTTAACGGTTCGTTAGTTCATTAAATTACGCTGAATTTTTAATTCACTACAGCATTCATTTGCAAAGCATGCGTATTAAACGTAGCAAATGCGTTTCAGTTATTGAGTATTTTACGTTATGGTTATATCAATTTGTTTAGCAGATAGACATCAAAAGTTTAGCCCATTGATTGAATAGGTGAAACGAAAATAAAATTACGATTATTTTCTTCCGTTTATTGCGGGAGGTTTTCTTAATTGCTGAAATTTGTAATATGAATTGTTATTTTGTCGAGAGGAGCAAGGTAAGGGCAAAAAAGAAAGCTAATAATAAGAAAAAAACAAATAAGCCATCTAAAAAGAAAATAAAAGATAATTATAGTTTTAAAGAAATGGATATGACCGTACAAGGTTTTACTGATGTGCAGGAGTTATTCACTGTTTCAAAGCTTTTGGGCTACGCTAATCCACAAGTAGATGATGCTTTCAGACAGTTCGAAGAGGCTAAAAGCAAATATAAGGCGTTTAAGATTGTGCCTGATAGATTTAATGATTTCTTTGCTAAAAAGGGTTGGATAGCATATGAATCATTAAGTTTTGATCTAATGGAGAAATGCGTAAAACTTGCAGAAGCAGGCAAGCCTAAAGAAGCAGAAGAAGCCCTTGTTGAACATTTTACTGATAGAGAACGTATTTCCTTTTTAATTATACGCCTTAAAAATATAAGTGAGTTTAGATCGCGTACATCATTATTATTAAACGCATTAGATGATCATTTTAGAGGTAGATATCACGCAAGCGTACCTTTATTTTTAATGTTAATTGATGGCTTTGTAAACGACGTTGAACAAATCGGTTTCTTTGCTGATAAAGTTAAGTTAGATGTTTGGGATACGATAGCAGCTCATAGTAGTGGATTAAGTGCAATACAAAAAATATTTAATAAAAGCCGACGGAAAACAACGGATGAGGAGATAACTTTACCCTTTAGGAACGGCATACTGCACGGTAGGGATTTGGGCTATGCTAACATACAAGTATCTGCAAAGGCATTATCTACTTTACTAGCATTAGGGGATTGGGCTATTGAAATAAATAAAGGAAAAAAGGGCATTAATAAAGAATATGTCCCACCTACACCCGAAGAATCAGTCGAACAGCTGGCTACTAGCCTAGAGGGATATGCCGAAACATTAAAGCAACGGGAGTTTTTACAAACATGGCAAAGAAGGGAAATAACCGTTGGCGAAGATATACCAATTAAAGGCGAGTTAAATGAATACGAAGAGGGTACACCCGAAAGAGCGGTTAAACAACTACTGGAGTATATAACGGTAAGGAACTATGGTAAATTAGCGAGGATGCTTGAGTTTAACCGGAAATATGAAACTGTCGGTAAATTGGCGGGCAAGTTACGTGAAGTATTTGAAGGTAAAAGGTTAGTTGATTACAAGCTTGTTAATGTTTACGATAATGCCTCTGCCATTAGCGAAATAGAATCTGAGTTAATATTTGAACGAGAAGTAGATGGCAAGGAGATAACCGATCACCGTACGTTTAGGTTAATTTACGAGGATGAAGAAGGCAACCCTGTTCCCCGTGGATATAAACTAGCTGAATGGAAAGTTACCTTCGATTTTCGTAATATTGAATATATATAGTGAATTCGGCAGAGTAGTGTAAAATACCTTCCTTTAAGCACGTACGTATACGGTAAGTTATCGTTAGATGTTACGTACTTTATTTATGGTACTAATCATTTTAAACATATCAATGGCAAGGGATGTAACCGCATTGTAATTAGTATGTTAAGCGATAAGATAGTTCAGTAAATGTAACGTTAAAAAAATATGCAAATACCTGTACGTAGGATTACGTATTTAAATGTTTGGGTAGCACTATCGGATTCATTGATTGGTACCCTGAACATTAACGGGCAGTAGAAGCGAATTGATAGAAGAACAAACTAATGTTATTCAAAAACTATTATTTTTTCCAGTAGTGGGGGAATTCTTCAAGGTGAAGAGTCGCCTTTTGTTTTTTCTTACCCGTGATTGTAATCTCTGTTCATTTCATTAACCGGTTATGGTTCTAACAAGGGTTTTGAAATCCTACGAATAAGCGAGCATTTGCGAGTGATTTGTATCTAACTGAGGGAGTATAAAGATACTTGTTATTAAACAATCATTTGAGGAGATCACTATTCTTTTGGGTGGTCTCTTTTCGTATTAGACACTTACTGCGTATTAAATATTTCTTTTTCAAGATGTATATGAGAAAGGTAATAAATCAACTAGTTAATTTAAGAAGAAACTATATGATGTATCAAAGAAAGTAATGGTTAAATTATTTAATATACATTAAGATTAACTATGCTTAAAAGTATTGCTATATAAACTAATAAGGGAGTCAGATTATGATTAGCGAAGAGAAAAAGAGAGTAGTTGAAGCATGGTTTTTTGAGTTTTTCACAAAGGGGAATTTAGAAGTTATAGATGAAGTGACAACAGAAGATTTTGTTTATCATGGTTCAAGTGGTGACTCTACTCGTCAAAAGTTAAAAGATTTTATGGGATGGTATCGCTCATGTTTTCAAGATGATAAATGGGAATTACACGATCTCATAGAACAAGATAATAAGCTAGTTGTAAGATATTCGGGTTATAGCACATATAAAGGTGGATGGTTTGATATCCCTTCCACAAATCAAAGAGTCAAGGAAACAGGAATAATGATATATTATTTTAGGGGAGACAAGGTAAATGAGCTTTGGTGCGAGTTGTCTGATGCAAATGTGTTATATCAATTAGACGCACTTCCAAAAGGTACTCATGAAACATTCGAAGATTAAAAACTATAATTGAAGTTATCCATTTCTACATTCTATTAAAAGTAAGAGTAATTGATTTTTAAAGATGTTTTGGACGATAAGAAAGTCGAAAATGTAATTATTTATGGTACAGTACAAATCTACTGTCTACTAAATACCACTAATACAAGGCGATCACTTTTTATGGGTGATCGTTTTGTCGTATTAGACACATATTGCTCAGCAAAGTGGATTAGCTTAAGATGACATTATGAAAATCATAAATAACTAAGAATTTACAGGTTAATAACAGCAGTATTAATACTAAAAAGCTTGGCGATTTTGCCAAGCTTTTTAGTATATGGAGAGAGTTATCATTATTTTTTTTGCTTCAGTTGTATAAACCATAATATCATAAGTGCCTATTTCGCCTTTAAATTCTATAATTCCATCATTAACGCCGTTTATTTCGTCTTCCCAAACCATTTCACCATCCTGTTCAACAGATAAAATAAGTTCTCCTTCTTTCGCATTTGCTTTAAAAGGAATTTTGATAGTTGCTTGGGACTCATTAACAATATCAAAGCTTTCAATATTATAATCACCTTTTAGCGATTGAGCAGACCATTCTACTTCTCCATTTGTAACTACTTTATTTTGATTGACTACAATATTTTCCCATTCCTCAGAAAAAAACGAGGGTAAAGTAATAACAGTAAAAATCAGTCCGATAATTCCAATTAATATAAAAATAGTTCGTTTTTTAAATTTAAAAAATATAGAATGATGAATACTTGTATTTAGTTTATATATTAACCTAAAGATGATTGGAAAGATTATTACAGATATGATTAAGGAAATAAATAGGTGCAAATCCAGCAATATAAATGCCTCAATGCCACTAACAATAATTGCTAAAAAGAAAGAAATTATAGCAAACCAATAGAAAAAGTTATAGAATCTGCTATTGGTATATGGCTTTCCAAATAAGAAGTATATAGCCCTTTTCAAACATTATCCGTCCTTTCAAAAGGTCTTTCATTTAATAGTTTAAAGCAATCTATCCATAAAATGTGTATGTAACTTGTGGAAATAAAAACTGTGTTCTTTATTAGACACAGCTAGCAAAAAAGATATTTTGAGAAAAGAGTTATTTTGTTTGAGGAACCATTGGGAAAGGATATACGATTACTCAAAAAAAGGTAGATGATTGACAGCATTATGAAACTTTATGGAGTTTGCTCGGAAATGACTATAAGCCTTAAGTAAACAAGATTGTAGAAATAGAGAAATTTATTATAAAAAACCATCCATTAGATATTTCGAAAACTAGTGATTAGTTAATAAGTCCATAGGAAAAGGTTTTGTTTATGTGTTTGAAGTAGAAGATAGTGTCGTAGGTGGTTCATCCTCCCTTGTTCTTACAAAAGATGAATTACTCGGAGGATATTGATTACTAAATGGTAAATGCCTAAATAAACTTTTTTCAACAACCGGGGCGATATTTTAAGAAGCCATAAGGTTAAGGGGAATTGCTGCGTAGTACAAATCTACTAATCATTAATCAATCAAATTGACGATCACTTTCTGAGGTGGTCGTTTTGTCGTATTTGACTCTTACTGCGCAACAATAATTTTTAAAATTTTTTGAGAATCAGAACCATAATCTGTTATTTTTTGGTATGCTTTTAGTATAAATAGTGCTGATGTTGTGACGGTTTTCACTTATATTAACGTACCGGGTTTAACAAGGACAGTAAAATACTCTCATTTTATTAGACTAGATGTTAAATGTATAGGAGAAGAATATGATTTTTCTCCGCCAACTGTTTCAGTGTATACTCTAAATAGTATTAGCCCTAAAGAAGAAGGTTTAGCAAAAGTTAACATAGATTGGGAGTATGACGAAAAGTACAATAAAGAAACGAACTTACGAAAAATAGGGAGACTATGAATGATAAAAAGTTCTATTTTATTTTGGCTAGTATTAGGAATTTTTCTTTTAGCAGGATGCTCTGATAAACCACCTATGCCCACAGTTAGTGTAGAAGGAGAAAGACTCGAAATTGTAAGAGCCTCCTATTGTTGGAGTAATGGGTGTTACGACACCGCTGGATCCCTTGATATATTAGAAGGGAAGGTTCCATACCAGGTCAAAAAGGGAGAAAAAGTTACCATCAAGTTTGAGAATGGACCGAAGCCGTCTAACATTTCTGTATCAAGATTACTCCACTCGGACCAAGAATGGGTAAAAGTTGAATTAATCAATGATGTTCTCACAATCCCGACTGAAGAAGGTATTTATTATTATGACTTTCATGTAAATTGGGATTCGCGTGGAGATTCTTATTACGCTTTTGTTATTGAAGTGAAATAATGAATATTTAGTAAAACGCTTGTGTTACAGTACAAATCTACTAGGACATAAAAACAGATAATATTAGACATTCACTTTTGGGGTGATCGTGTAGTTATAGACGATTACTGCGCAACAAATTATATCTATATTTTTGTGGGTGGCGAGTGCTGAATAAGGTCATTTGCTTCTTGTGGTAACGGGCGGGCAGGTTAATGGAAGATGAACAAGGTAAAAAATTCCTTATCAATTTACTTGAAAAGGAGTTTTTTTGATTCTTTACCGTTCATTCAATTTTTGTTTTTGCTTCAACCAGAAGTCTGGCGGTTGATAACTAATGAAAGAATAATCGAGTTCATCAGCTCCCTTTGTTACTAACTGGACTAATAGAAACTTTTCTTTATTACTTGGTTGTATATCTGCTGTTTTAATGCTAATAACCTCAACTCCTGTTCGTTTAGGAGTTCCTACTACCACAATCTGATTTCCGAGTGTACGAACATCAGTGATATTTGTTTGAAATACTACTATATACAAGTCAAGATTTGTTTCATTTGTAGAAGTAGGAAAAGCAATACCAACATCTCCTTGAAAATTTAATTCAGCTGAAAGCCCAATAGCATAAAAAGGAAATATACGGTGTAAAGCAAAATGGATTCGAGAAGGGATATAGCTCCATCTCCCACCCCAATAGGTGCTATGCCAGTGCTTATCATAGATAGGTCTAACATAACTCGGGTCACTTTTTATTACTTTGAAAGGAATCTTTGTTTGTTTCTTTAACACTTCTGCAATCGGGATGACATCCGTAGGGAAGTTAACCTCTGCTACTTGTTCAAAAGGGAAAGGTGAATCAAGAATAGTAGTAGGTTCAGGTGGTTCAAGGTTATCTAAACGTTGTTTCAGTTCCTGAATTCGATGCTGTTCATTTTCATTACTATCTGAAGGAGAAAAGGCTGCAATTATTGGGTTACAGTAAACGAATAAGTTTAAAATAAGGGGAAGACAAATAATAAAACCATTTTTTTTCACCATATTCAATTCACCTCGCCTTATTGTCTGCTATTACAAAGGAGTTATGCAAAAGTTTGGTTCTTCAAGTAAAGAGGACGACCTTTGATGAAGCCCCTGTGTTTTTTATTGTATCTCTTAATGCGCAGTACAAATCAAGTTGGCAATAAGCTCTCATATGAGGCGGTTGCTCTTTTAGGGTGATTGTTTTGTCGTATTAGACGATTACTATGCAACAACGATTGAAATGATTTTTGAGAATTCAGGACCGTAATCTGTTATTTTCTGGTATGATTTTAGTATGAATATTTGTTATATTGTGAAGTATTTCACTTAAATTAACCGGCAGTAGAATTGAGTGAAATTATCTTGAGATAAGGAGTAGTCGCTTTGGATAAAAATGAAATGAGTGTTCTGTATATAAATATGTTTGTAGGTATTTTAGGGCTTGTCTTAATTATTATTGGGGTATCAAGGTATATTGAAAATATCGGTGGCACAAGCAGCTATATACTTATACTTGGTTTCATTTGTACCATGATTTACATAAATCACCTTGAAAGTAGAGCTGGTATAAGCAAAAAGATTATCTGGATAAGAACTGTTGTACCGATTTTCACACTTCTTGTTATTTCTTATTTTATATTTTAATTTATGACTTATTTATCTAAAGGGTCAGTTGTTGAACAAGCATCTGTCCTTTGTTCAATTAACGGGCAGTTTAACATAACATCATAGTTAGTGAATTACCATTCTGGGAACAGGAGTGATGCGAATGAACCCTGACAAACAAAATAAAAATCAAAAGCTCCAAAAAGTCCAAGACGTGTATAGAAAAAAGAAGCACGAGCAAAAAACAGAAATTAAAGATTATAAGGTTGGTACATTTGGAAGCATCTTTATAACCATTTGTCTTATATTGTTCTTCATCTTTTTTATAATGAGTGTGTTGTTTGATATGGGTGTGTCAATACCAGAAATATTCGGAAGGTAAAATCTAACTCTTCTAGTAAAGGGCAGGTTAATGGAATAAATTGTTTGGATATGAAGGGAGGGTTTAAAATGAGAGGCTTCTTTTTCTTAATTGTGTTATTATCTTGCTTTGTATCTGGGTGTAATAAAGAAGAAATTAGTGAACCTTATTTTGTTTGGGATGGACAAATCTATATAACCACCCACGAGCCAATAAATGTAGATGAATTGAGTGAAGAAGTTGGTAAAATCGAAGAAAGTGTAAGTAATCCAGTTAAAGACGGACAAGCAAATGGGTTGCCTGAGGATACTGCACTATTTATGGTGGAAGGAAAACATCTCGGAACTGATGAAACTTTAGATGGTATAATTGCTTTCCAAAGAGGAGAAAAGTTTAACATAGCAAGGCAGTTAGTTCCTGACTTAAAAGAAGAATATATAGAATGAACAATAAGTCTTATTCAAGAAAAGGGGGCGTTTGGTGAACAAGCAGCCCCCCTTTATTAAAGTAACGGGCAGGATTATTGAAGAAGAGTATAAGGTGAAATCTAATTCAAAGTTGGTTCGTAGATATGTAAAAGAGAGGGAGAAGGTTGAAAAAATATGTTGTATTTATTTTAAGTTTTTCTTTGTTGTATATAGTATTTCAGATTTTATCAGGTATGCTCCTGACAGCTCTTTACACTCCAGATTTTTCTTCAATTAACAATAATGTGGGTCAAGAAGTGGTGGTGTTTGGACAGACTTCAATAATTCCATTTTTGAGAACTTTATTAGTCGCAACTTTGGCTTACTTTCTTTCTCAAAAAATATTTATAGCGAGTAATAAATAGTTTCACTAACGGGAGCTTTAGCACAACAAGAAGTGTCATTTATAAGAGGTTCTTTGCTGCGTAATACAACCATTCTGTGCAATGATAAGATTCTTGTAGAACTTACTTTTCACACATTAAAAATAATGAGCCTAAAGTCTGCAGAGCTTAATTCATTCCTGCATATTTTGGCTCTTTTTTCATATGAAAAATAAAATGCCATTAATAGCATTAAGTAAATGTCAAATACAGTATGAAATAGATGTTGTTCTTTGAGAGGTAATACATGTTACTAGTATACGAAACCATTAAGAGCGTTGATTCAGGAAGGATTGACGCTTTTTCGCTTTATTTTTTCTATATATGGAGAAGATATGGGTTTTTATGGTAAATTATTCGTAAGGGGGTATACAGTGAAAAAGAAAATTATAACAGCACTAAGTATCGTTTTGTTTACCAGTTTAGGGCTATTCATTTATTTTGAGTTTGTTCCACCTTTAGTTATAAGTGGGTTTGGTGAAACGGATAATCAAAAAGCAATATATTAGACTTTGGCAACGATGGTTTTAGAGATATAAAAATTAAAGAAGTATTCGTAAACAATAATGAGAAACCAACTGAAATAAAACTACAATTGAGTAATCGGTTAAAAGGACTTTTGATTACAAATAACTTCGAAGAATTTACTGGAGAATATGAATTTTATAATATAAATAATGTTATTCTCGAGCCTAATACATCGCCCAAAAAACAACTTGAGAAGGTAAACAACGGAACGGCTACTGAAAATGACAATACCTATGGTCTTAGTGTTACTCACGATGAAAAAATTGAGACAATTCACATAAAGTATCGTTATTTGGGTTTACCTCTGGAAGAAACTTTCTCTATATGTAATCCTTGCTTAGAATAAATAGTAGTTAAATTCTTAGTTTGTGAAAACTTGTAATCAAGCAATAGAGCTTTATTCTTAAGAAGGAAAAGATCATGCTCTTATCGAAGATAGCATGAAATAATTAATAATCTATTCGGAGTAAAAATCAATGAAAATTTTTTTGAAGAAAACATTACTAGTCCTATTGTTGATCATTTATTTGTTATTGCTTTTGAAACTAATTCTACTTAAGCATCTTACGATTACTGATATAGTTAATCATATTAAACTTAGTAATGAAGGAGAACGTTTTTGGGGTAGTCATAATTTTATACCTTTTAAAACAATAATTTATTACTTGTTCATAGCAGATATAAATTTTACTATAAGATTTGAAAATATAGTCGGGAATATTGTTGCCTTTGTTCCTTTCGGATGTATGCTTCCTTTATTATCTAGCAAGTTTCAATCGTATAAGATAGTCTTTTTATCAACGTTCAGTTTAAGTTTATCACTAGAGCTAATTCAACTTATAAGTGGGTTTGGAAGTTTTGATGTGGACGATTTATTATTAAATACTATTGGTGGGTTATTAGGCTCATTTCCGATTATCTATTTTTATTTTCGGAAACAAACGGCATAGAAAAAAATAGATATGAATCATTTCACAATATAAATATGAAAAGAAGGAGCCATACTTCTTAGTTTGTCTTCTTCTAATGTAATATGTTTGAACACTACCCTCTTTTGTAATTCCATTTAAGAAACTCCTTCATCAATTCTCTATTATTTCCAAATATCCATTACTACTATGATAGAATGATGTTGTAAATTATAAATAAAAATGAGGTATGAAAATGAGTGAAAGCAAAAAGAAGAAACATAAAAGACATGTCCCAATAAGAATGAATTTACTATTCTTTGCTGTTTTCATCTTGTTCTCCATACTGATTTTACGATTAGGTATCGTGCAAATTGTTAATGGAGAGGGCTATAAAAAAGAAGTTGAACGCACTGAGGATGTTGTAGTGAATACTAGTGTACCTAGAGGGAAGATATTTGATCGTTTTGGTAATGTAATTGTTGATAACATACCCGTTAACGCAATTACTTACACTAGAACACAATCAACCAAAACGAAAGAAATGCTAGAGGTTGCAGAAAAACTATCCGTTCTTATAGAGAAGGATACAGAGAGAGTACAGGAACGAGATAAAAAAGACTTCTGGATTTTAAAAAACCCTAAACTAGCAAAAAAATTAGTTTCTAATCAAGAAGTCAATGAAATTAATAATAATGATGATTTATCTGAGGAAGAGAAAAATTCAAAAATCTATAAATTACAACTAGACAGAATTACTGAGGAAAACATAGCAACTTTGACGAAACAGGATTTAGAGGTACTAGCAATTTATAGAGAGTTTCATTCAGGTTATGCTTTAACTCCTCAAATCGTAAAAAATGATGGAGTTACAAGTAAGGAATTTGCGATTGTTAGTGAACATTTAGATGAATTACCTGGAGTTAATACAACGATTGATTGGAAAAGATCATATGTCGTCGAAAACACGTTAAGAACGATTCTTGGAAATGTATCCTCCTCAAGAGAGGGAATACCAAGAGAAATGCTGGATTATTATTTATCAAAAGACTATAACCGCAATGATCGTGTTGGAACAAGTTATATTGAAGCTCAATACGAAGAGGTATTACAAGGTCAAAAAGAAGAAATGAAAAACATAACAAAAGACGGAAGTGTCCTTGAATCACAACTTATTCAAGAAGGGCAGAGGGGTAAGGATGTCGTTCTAACAATCGATATTGAACTACAAAGAGAAATAGAAAAAATCGTAGAAGAAGAGTTATCAAAATATGTTGGTACTCCTGGTTCCCCGTATTTAGACCGTGCCTTTGTGGTTATGATGGATCCAAACACAGGTGATATCCTTGCAATGGTCGGTAAGCAATATGTTAAAAATGCTGAGACTGGAAAACGTGAAATTCAAGATTATGCGTTTGGAACATTTACATCATTTTATGAAGCAGGATCAGCGGTGAAAGGAGCAACCGTGTTAACTGGTTATATGACAGATAAACTTAGCCCAGGAGAAATACTTGTGGATGAACCTATATATATTAAGCAAACTCCTAAAAAAAGTTCTTGGTTTAATAGCAATAGGAGAATAAGTATGAATGATCTTTTTGCATTAGAAAAGTCATCCAACTCATTTATGTGGAAGATTGCACTTAGAATAAACGGTGATCAATACATTCCAAATCAACCATTGTCTTATAATCCGGAAGCATTTACAGTATTTAGAAATCATTTTGCTCAGTTTGGTCTAGGCGTCCAAACAGGTATAGACTTACCTGGTGAAAGTTCAGGTCTACAAGGAGAGAGCACCCTTCCTGGTTACTTATTGGACCTTGCGATTGGTCAGTACGACACGTATACTCCTATGCAATTAGCTCAATATGTGTCTACGATTGCAAATGGTGGATATAGAATTCAACCTCATATTATGAGAGAAATTCGTGAGCCCGTTAACGATAATTCTAGACTTGGTCCCATTTTATATGAAAAGAAGACTACAATCCTAAACCGTGTAAATGCTACAGAGGAAGAACTAAAACAAGTACAAAAGGGATTTTATCAAGTGTTTCATCATAACCAAGGAACTGCCTATAATGAGTTTCATAATGCACCCTATACAGCTGCTGGAAAGTCTGGGACTGCTGAAGCTTATCATAAAGGGAAATCTACTTATAATACGACCCTTATCGGTTACGCACCATATGATCAACCAGAAGTTGCTTTTTCTACGGTTGTACCTTGGTCACATCAAGATAAAGACCCATACATTAATAAAGTGATATCTAGAAGAATTATGGATAAATACTATGAATTAAAAAAGAAGAGAGATAATTCAGGTCAAATAGAGCCGACCGTAATTAAACAAGTAGAGAATATGGAAGATTCTGTTCAACATCTAGAAGATTCTAGAGAGAACTGAGGTAACTCATTTTCACTAAGAGATCCTTACTATAAGAAAACATTCTATACGACTTGACAAATTTTGAAAATTAAGTAAAAATATTCTTAATAATCTGTGCATAACAAAGATTTGTGATAAGCATTTCGGAGTATAAGAACAAAGGCTATGATAAGAAAGAGTAGCAATCATGTAAACAAACAGAAAGTTACCGGTTGATGAGAGGTGCATGTTGAACGATTGTGAATACATCTTGGAGCTGTGTACTGAAAGGGATATCCCTTAGTAGGCTACACCGGTTAAGCACCCGTAATCATGTGCTAAAGTATCGTCATATGACCGTACTTACTAAGATAAGCAATGTAAGTTGCTTATAAATTAAAGGTGGTAACACGAGTTAAATCGTCCTTTTGGTGAATCCAAAAGGGCGTTTTTTATTTACCTTAGTTTCTTGTAGAATTTGCAATATTAGGAATAATGCTCAGAGGAGATGTTAGTATGATAGTAAAACCTGAAGAACAATTAAACATTATTATGAAGGGTGTTCAAGAAATAGTAAATGAAGAGGAGTTATTGGCAAAATTAAAGAAGTCGTATGAATCACAGACACCTCTTACGATTAAATTAGGACTTGACCCTTCTGCTCCTGATATTCACTTAGGTCATGCAGTAGTATTAAGGAAAATTAAACAAATGCAAGATCTAGGTCATAAAGTTGTCATCATCATTGGTGATTTTACAGGTCGCATTGGTGATCCGACAGGTAAAGCAAAAGGACGAGTGGCTTTAAGTGACGAACAGGTTAAAGCAAATGCAAAAACATACTTTGAACAAATCTTTAAAGTACTAGACCCAGAAAAAGCAATTGTGCGTTTTAATAGCGAATGGTTATCAAAACTAACATTTGAGGAAGTTATTAAATTAGCAGCAACAACATCAGTTGCGCGTATACTAGAACGGGATGATTTCCAAAACAGATATAAGAACCAAGTGCCAATCGGAATTCACGAATTTTTCTACCCACTAATGCAAGCGTATGATTCGGTAGAGATACAAGCTGATATTGAATTAGGTGGTACAGATCAAACATTTAACATTCTAATGGGACGTACACTTCAAAAAAATTGGGGGTTAGAGAAGCAAATTGCCATTTTTATGCCTTTGCTTGAAGGCCTGGATGGTGTAGAGAAAATGAGTAAAAGTCTTGGAAATTATATCGGAGTAAATGAACCAGCAGAAGTAATGTTTAAAAAGGTTATGGAAGTACCCGATAGTCTGATCATTAAATACTTTGAATTAGCAACAGATGAACATCCAGATGAAATAGAAAACATGAAACTGCTCCTTGAAACAGGAGTTAATCCAAGAGATATTAAACTAACATTGGCAAAAATTATTAGTAGTTTATATTGGGGAGAAGAAGAAACGAATAAAGCAATAGCATATTTTGAAACGGCTTTTAGTAAAAAGGAAATACCAGATGATATTCCAGAGATCGTAATAGAAAATGGCGCGGAAACAGTTCAAGACATCATTCCCCAGCTAATGCAAATAGATTTTGTGAAAAGTAAAAGCGAATTTATACGCTTAATTAGGCAAAATGGTGTCCAGCTCAATAAAGAAAAAATAAATGAATGTGATTTAGACCGTGTCATGATGAATGAAGATGTACTACAGATTGGTAAAAAGCGATTCGTTCGTTTCATTAAATAATGTAGAACATTATGTTCGAACCTTGATTCGATTTTCAATAATTAACGCTTTTTTCTTTGTAGTAATGCACGAACGAATAGCTTATCTGAGTAAGTCTCTTTTACTGGGAATGGTTAAGCAGACGAGCAGGATTATTGAACAACAAGGTTAATGAATGATAAATATAGATAAAATCTAAATGAAACATAAGACTTTATTTAGGTAACGGAGGCGAATACATAAAAAGTGTATTCGCTTCTTTCTTTAACTAGAGTCAAATTAAGAGGATTAATGTTTTTTATATAGAAGTTATGCAGTTTAGTTTAATGGATAACTAATGTGATTTTATTGTATTTATGGTAATATTTAGATAATTAAATGGAAGGTGGAGGTTGAAATGAACTATATTGATCAAAAAAGTTTAAAAATTTTCTATATTGGGGTTATCTACGAGTAAGCCAAAATAATATTGGATGCTCGTAATTATTTACTAGTATCGGAGGAGCATTCATGTTAACTAAACAAGGATTTGATTTGTGGGCAGATGATTATGATCAACATGTTCACGATATTGAAAAAAACAATCAATACCCTTTTGCAGGATACAAAGAAATTTTAAATACAATTTTTAATGTAATCATGCAAAAGAAGGACTCTAAGATTTTAGATATAGGTTTCGGAACAGGGGTATTGGCGCATAAGTTGTATGAGCATGGTCATAGGATAGATGGGTTGGATTTTTCACCCAAAATGATATCAATTGCCAAAACTAAAATGCCTGATGCGAACTTAGTAGAATGGGATATTTCTAATGGATTGCCAGCTGAATTAGAGGAGAAAAAGTATGACTTTATTATAAGTACTTATACTCTCCATCACTTGACTGACAAAGAGAAAATAACATTGATACTTAAGCTATTACCCTTAATCGAGGAAAACGGGAAAATCCTCATAGGTGACATTTCTTTTGAAACCCGAGAGAAACTTGAAATTTGTAAAAGGGAAAACGCTAGCCGATGGGACAGTGACGAGTTCTATTTCGTTTATGAAGAAATTAAATCCTCGTTAAAAAACGAATATAGCTGCGAATTTCATCAGATCTCACATTGTGGTTCTGTAATCATGATTTCAAAATAAATACTTTTAGCGCTTGCAGGGAGTGGTAAATAATAATGTTTCCGCTCCCTGAATTGTAATTATTACATCAAGTATGGAAGTGTGACACTTAGAATGGGTTTATAAAATCTACTAGATGATTCAGGTGAACTTGGCAGTCAAAATGATATAAAGCATACTTTCAAGTAGACTTTTTATATCTGCTAGATTGATTTAAAGAAAGATAAATACTTAAGAAAGCTTTGGTATTATTCTTGTTGTTCATGTATAGGAAAAAAGACTGCTGCATAAAGAAATAAAAAGAGGTGGATATTTCAATGTTATTAGGACCTAAAGGGCTTTTCTTAGTGGGACTTGTTCCATATATATTTCTTTTAATCATAATTTTTCTAGTTATCTACTATTTCAAGAAAAAGAACAGTTAGCTGTTCTTTAACTGAAGAACAAGAGAAACAAATACAATGAAGCGTTAATGTTCGATAAGAATAAGAGAATCATTATCACTATCAGTTATGCTGGTCATTGTGGAGGAGATTATGATATTCATTATAAATCACTAGCGTCGCATAAATATTGACGAAATTTTCAGTTTTTAATCTTTCTTCCATTTGAGTAAAAAGAAAGATGATTAAGCATAGGTAGTAAACATCCATTTTTTTACTATAACTTGTGGCGAGTGCAACCGAGATAGGTGAAATGCTTATGGGATAGCGTTTTCTCCTATTTTTCTCAACCAAATGTGTCCAGATTTCCATAATGCTGCTTTTAAATAACGACTAATTTGTAAGTACGATCGCTTACTATTCGTATTCAGTTGAGCCAGTACATTCAAGCAATATACAATCATCGCTATATACACTTGGTTGTGCACAGCTTGTTTACTCTGGCCAAAGAACTTTTTGATATTCAAATGTTGTTTCATCCATTTGAAAAACAGTTCAATGGCCCACCGTGATTTGTAAAGTTCAGCGATTTCATCCGCACTTAAATCAAAACGATTCGTTAATAAGTGCAGCTCATTTCCTTTTGAATCCAACACTTTTATTAGACGGAAAACATTTTCCGACCGATTTTGCGTAGTTCCAATGACGATCATTTCATCAGATAAAACAGAAGAATCTTCTGGTAACGAGAGTGTTTCAAGGCTACGTACTACAGCATTTTTACGCAGTCGAGAGACAAAGAAATAGCCTTCATCTGTCATGCGATCAAATCGTTCATAATCCAAGTATCCTCGATCAAACGCATACATGCACTCCTTGTCATCTACGAGGACTTCAAGCTGTCCTCGGTCATGTTCTTTCGCATTTGTAAGCACGGATTGATCTGGATAGGAACAACCTTTTTCCATAAACACGAGGCGTAAATGGAGCTTTACACCCGATTTAGTTTTGCGGAACTTTGCCCACTTATGGTTGTTCAAGTTCAAGGGTAGTGTACTTGAATCAATGATTTTGAGAGGTGTTGTCGTTTTGCGTCTCGCTTGGAAATCAGTCTTTGTATGAATTTGCGTGACTAGATCAAGAAAAATGGTTTGGAAAAACTCTGTTGGAACCTGAGTTAATCGTCTACCCAGTTGAGAAAAACTGATCGACTCAAGTTTAGTTGCGTCCTGTAATTCTTCTGAAAACACGCAATCACTTAATGCTCGTAAACTCTCCGTTTCATGGAGTTGTGCATACAGTAATAATTTAAGGAATGAAGTCATATGCAGCTTTTTAGTATAGTAATTTAGTTGATAGTTTTTCACTTGTTCCTCAAATAAATTGTTGGAAATAGGTGAAATCCATTGTTCAAATGATGTTTTTCGTGTAAACTTATCCATGCGATTGTCCTTTATTTTGGATTTGGATAGGTTACTACCACCAAACCATTATAAAGGCTTTTTTTATGGAAAAGTTTTAACTGAAAATTTAAATTAATTATTTGTGCTGAATTATTTTAATGCGACACTAGTGATTATAAATGTATATTATTTAATTTTCATTGGTTTTGTGTTCGCCCTGATCATTCAGTTTTTTCAGAAATACAGTCGCCTGAAACCTTTCTTTAATGTTCGTGTTTTTTTACTACTGACATTTTTATCGATTGTTACTTGGGTGATTAGTTTCGCGACTGGAGGATGGAACGGTATGAGTATAAGTAACTTTGCTTTGTCCTTGTTAATTCTATCATTGTCCGGTTTGGTATCATCATTTATTTTAAACTTGTTTATAAAAGAATAACAGAATAGGATGTTTATGAATGAAATCTAAAATCTCCGTTATTGTCATTCTTCTTTCATTATTGTTGGGTGGCATAGGATATTTCTTGTTTATAAATGTGTTTATACCGAATATGATGTGATTAAGTATGCGGTGTTTTACTGATAAATATAGTTGATATTTGATTTCGTAGCTAACTTTTGTCTTACTAGACACAAGTGGGCAAAACTTTGTTTTGCTAGATAGGAGAATGGAGCGGAGTAAAAATGATTAGATTTATATTTAGATGGATTGGTCTTCTTATGACTACAAGTACCGTTCTTTTAATTGGATACGATATAGTTACCGGATTATGGGCTTTCATATATTTCACTGTAGGTTGCATTCTCATGTTTTTATTTAGAAGTAAAAAAAAGAAAGACATTTGGGATTAAGCTTATTCCTAAATGTCTTTTATCTTCTATCTGCATCCTTTTTTATTACATTACTTTGGATTCTAAAAAAATGTACCTATAAATTCTAAATAAATAAGTGATAGATAGCATGTATCCTCTTTTCAAAGCTTAACAGACACGCTATGTGAACCAAATAAGAAAATTACTCCTCAAAATCGTATATATATATATATCCAATTATTAACTGACGGCAGCGTTAATCTAAGAAGAGATTAACGCTTTTTTATATGTAAGAACATGAAGTTTTTATTTTGGTTGAAAATTCAAAAAAATGAAACCTTTAAAAAGCTAAGTCGTATATTTTTGTAAAGATATATAAAGGGAGAGACCTTATGTACATAAAAAGAGTCAAAGTCTTATCTGTGTTGTTTATCATGGGAGTATTATTGCTTGGGTGTTCAAACCAAGAGGAGAAAGAGGTAAATTCACCAGAGATCACGTTACAGGAATTTAATCAACTTTCTAAAGGAATGTCATATGAAGAAGTAGCTGAAATTATTGGTAGTGATGGAATTCAATCTGCCCCAGACGATGATAGTACTAAAATGCTTATATGGGATGGAGTTGTGAAAGGTTCATTTGCAAGCATTGAATTTAAGAAAAATCAATTAACAAGAAAAATGCAGGTGGACTTAAAGTAATGAAAAAATATAGTTTCATGACCTTAGAGATGTTGGCAACCGTATCAGTAATAATTATTATTGGTTGTCTTCCTTTATATATCCAAAATGGTGCATTTTTCTATTATCTACAAAGTGGGATATACTATCTTGTTTAACCAAGTGAAATCACAATCTATTTCAATAGCGATAAAGCTAGTGATTTTTTTTAAGTGTTTTCTACACCATACATAAATTCTATTAGTATTTTGTTTTTTTCATTTTTACTCTCGATTTTCTTAGCGTTATTTCTAACATTCTTCTATATTAAATCATCAGAAAAAAGCAAAAAGGGAGTGCGAGGCGTCCTTTTCTTTATTGAGTCTATGCCTGATGCGTTAACAGTAGTGCTCATTCAAATTTGCGTAATATGGATATTTAAGAATACAGGGATTTTATTATCAAATGTTGTTTCATTTGGAGGAGATTCACTATTAGTTCTCCCTATACTATGCTTAACGATTATTCCAACCTTGCAATTATTTAACTACTTCACTTCTTATGTATTAGAAGAACAAGATAAACTCTATGTTCAATTTTTATATTCTAAAGGGTTGAGACAAAATTATATTATTATCGTTCATCTGTTCCGGAATGCTTTAATACACTTGGTTAATCATTCTAAAGGAATTTTCTTATTTATGCTCTCAAACCTATTAATATTAGAACTTATCCTTAATGTTGATGGGATGATGAGGTTTATTCAAATATACGGCCTGACAGATCATAGAGTTCTAATATGGAGTTTACTTTCTCTTTACATCCCTTTCTTTGTTATAATGCGGTTTGGAGATGTATTGGTATTCCAGATTACAGGTAAAAGTGTAAAAGGGGAGTCCTTGCAATGACCTTGATAAAAAAAATCTACTTTGCTATTGGTATTTCTATACTTTTAGTACTCCTTTTGCTTAGTGTCTTTCCTTCACTAGTATTTACAGATGAGCAAACGGAGCCGAACAGGTTGTTATATAACGAAGAAGGAAAAATTATTGCTTCTTCACCTATTTCACCGAAATTAATGCCACCTTTTGGAACAAACGAGTTGGGTGAAAATCTTCTCTACTTAATGATCTCTGGAGCAAAATACACGTTGATTTTTGTTATTCTAATCGCTTTCGTTAGAGTGTTAATGTCATTAATTGGTGGTATTATGTATGCGTTCTTTTTAGGGAAATATAAAAGTTGGTTTAAAAAGATTTTAGATATTGTGTACTTTGTCCCGCCGATCTTTTTAGCTTTTTTTATTCTTATATCTTTTAACAGCAAAAACATTGGAGGTGGGATTGATTATTCTTATCTCTTAATTCAATTCATCATTTTGGTTGTAATTGCAGTCCTGCCATTATCGGTTTTCATAGGTGAGGAGATTAGTAGCTACTTATCAAATGACTTTATAAACGTAACCTATCTAGCGGGAGTGGACCATCTCTATATTTTCAGGAAGCATATTTGGTTGTTTCTTAAAAGAAGATTATTTGTTGTGTTCTTTGAACAGATCATTCAAACTTTAATACTATTAGTTCACCTTGGGATTCTCGGTGTCTTTATAGGAGGAGACCGTTTAATCCTTATGACGGACAGCGTAGAGAGCGTAGAGGCTTTCTCGCTTTCAAATGAATGGTCAGGATTAATAGGAACAGACCTAAGCAATATTTATGTCTATCCTTGGATAATCATCACTCCATTAATTGGTTTTACAATTGTGATTATTGCACTAAAGCTTATCTTGTTAGGGATCGACGATAATAAAAGGTTTAGAGTGTCTTAATACTTCATTTTTTTTAACCGAAGAAGTAGGAGATAGTTTAGTAGTTTTTTCACAGTTCTAACGCTAATTATTTGAAAATTATATTGATGTATCGAGGATGTTACATATATATTTTATTACTAATGAGATGGGTGGACAAAATATGATATTACATACACATGTGGTTGGGGACGGAGAGGAAACCATTGTTTTCCTGCACACATTATTACAATCAGGAGTCAATGATTTTGAGGATCAGGTACATTATTTCAAGAATAAGTACAAGGTTATATCTCCTGATCTAAGAGGGCATGGTAAATCAATATCCAATCAATTTGATAACTACATAGAACAGTGTGCAAACGATTTATATGAAACTCTCATTATGCTAGATGAAAGAAACGTGCACTTGGCAGGGTGTTCCTTAGGTGGATTAGTTTCAATTGTTTTTGCTAAGATGTTTCCTGACATGGTAAAGACTTTAACAGTATCTGGAGTAATAAATGAAAGACCTATCAATTGGGAAGAATTGTCGAAAGAAGAAAAAACAAATGCAGAAAATATCTTAAAGGAACAACAGAACGTAGCCTATTTTGATCGTCTCCATCCAGATAATTATTGGAGAGAGCTACTCGAATCTTCCTTTGTTCCAGATTGGTATCCTTTTGGTTATACAGTAAACCTGAACGGTATAGACTCGCCAATCCTTGTAATGGTTGGAGAAGAGGCAAAGGATGAAGTGAAAAGTGCGATTGCTTATAAAGAATCATCAGAAAACGTCAAAATTGCTATTCTTCCTTTCGCTGGACATATGGTTCACGAACAACAATCAAGCTTATATAATCGTGTACTGAATACTTTCCTTGATCGTTAAGAATGGTCATCATCCAAGATAGGTTTTTGTGAAGGGTACTGTAAGTATTAATTCACCGAGTTAAAAAAGCTATACACTTATAATATTAGAGGTAAATTAGGGAGCAGTTTTCTGAAACTGTTCCTAAAGATAAATATGGAAGACCAATGAAAGCAGGAAAGTGGTCAAGAGACACGTCAGTGCAGCTGGAGGAAAATAATAAAAGAAATAGCTGCAGGTAAAGCCGAAATGGAGCTGCCACATAAGGTAGCTCCTTATTTCGTGCTGTTACTACACAACCAAAAATATTACTTGTTGCTATTGTCTTTTATCGTTTTAATGATCCAGAGAGTTTGAGCTAAGGTTGTGATCATGGATATTACTGTCATAAGTATATGACTTCTTTTTCTAGTCTTTTTATCATTAAATAACAAAGTGCATCGGTCCTTTTAAGATTTTTTAATCAACTATATTTTATCCATTTATTGTAATTTTATTTAAAAAATAAATTGTAAAAACGTTAAACACATATGCTGGTGCATCTCACTCATGTTCTCAGGAAAGGTGATTTGATTCTGATCGATTGAGTCTAAATATATTTAAATATGGCAGTGTACATTGGTTGCGATAAACTAGTGAAAAATTCACTGAATCATAGAGGTATATCTACATAAGTATGCAGCTGTTGAACGTGGGAAGGTACGAATCTATGCAGGATTTGTACCTACTTTTGTTGAATTAAAGTAAAGATTAATCGAATAATTCTGAAATAATAAGTCATTAGCTATTTAGGGTTTCATGAAGATAACTAAGATATTTATAAGACTGGGGGAAGGTCTTTGATAAAAAATTATTTCATTATAACTTCTATATTCATCCTACTCTTAACCTTAAGCGCTGGATGCACGAATACAAATGAAAAGGCAGCTACGATCTCCGTTCATTCCGATTCTGAATATGTAAATACTTTCGAAGATTTACATTTAGGGATACTATTTGATTTTGATTTCACATTGCCTGATGCAGATAAAAGGTGGGTAAATCTCTGGGTAGAAAGATACATCGATGGAGAAAAAGAGTCTCAACCATTGACACAATTATCATACGGAAATAGTCCGACTAACGTTGAACATGGGCATCTGGGGTTCGGAATGATACATACAAGCTTAGAAGACACTTTAGTGTTTCTTTATGGTCCTGGAGTAAGTACTCATCCAACAAGGATTGAAAAAACATCCAATACTGATGTAATCAGTTCATGGGATTATGCCATTGGTAATGAAAAAGTAGAGTTAGAGAGCGATGAAACAAAAATATTAGCGGTATATAGAGAAACAGAAAGTAGTACGATTCGTACAGTGGATTTACAAGATGAAGATTCAGTAAATGAAATTATTAAACAAGATAATATGGTACTACTACTAAAGGTGAAAATTGAAGAAGAACATAGTACTCCTAACTAGGAATTGTGATTAGGTAATCTGTGAACGAATGTCCCTTAACTAAATCCCAACTTTAAGGAAATAAAATCGTTCTCTTAATTTTCTACCTTCTAAAATTTATGGAAATTTCATGGGAAATAAAGAGGGATTTAAGATTATTGATGGAATTATTTTAGTGTTCCACTAAGAGGAATATATCTTTACTAGGAGATGATTTTTGTGAGTGAGCAGGTTGTAGAGAAATTTGTTGAACGAATTGATGCTGTATTCCTCCCTGTAAAAAACCTTGAGGAATCATTGGCATGGTACCAAGAGATATTTGGTTTTGATTTACGTTGGAAAAATGAAAGAATGTGTGGTTTGTCAATAGCATCTAATTGTGGATTCCACCTCGTTGAAATCTCAGATTTTCAACCTATCAATAAGTACACCCCATTTAATTATGTTGTAAAAGATGTAGAAAATATACGGAATAAGTTAATTAATAAAAATGTAACAGTATCAGATTTAAGAAAAGGAGAGCCAAAACGATTTGATTTAACTGATATTAATGGAAATATGATAAGTGTCATTGAATTATAATCTTTGTTTACTTGCTTTTAACTATAGCAAGGTTTTTTAACTAATGTCCTATAAGCTTACTTAACTGAAAGGTTAATAGAATTTTAAAATAAATGATCCATTTTATAAATAATGACCCATTGTTAAACGTTTATGATTCAGGAGAACGTGTTAAAAAGTTACAGACATAATGAAGTATAAATTATTTCATTATGTCTGTTTTTTCTCCATACCTTTACATGTAATAATTGGTATTTAGGAAACTGGTGACTGTTTATCCTGGGACTATCACAAGGAATCACCTTTATTATGATAAGGATTGTTTAACGTCTAGTTTATATAGAATTATTATAGGATCACTTTTTACAGTATGGGAGCATGGATATGGCATATTTATTACTTACAATTTTGGTTGGATTTATCATTACGAGCTTAATTTTAATAGCTAATAGAAATCAATACAAAGAGGAACATGATGCTACAACGCTTTACAAAAAACAAAAGCGTGCATTGTTCAGCTTGTTAGGAATCATTTATTTTGGTTTTATAGCACTTCAGCTTGGCAGAGTACAAGCAATCACAAATTTTAACTATAGTCTTCATGAAATAATGTTTGTTATTGCCACATTATCTCTGTATGCTACACCTTTTGCATTGATTATTTACATATATAATTTGATAAAGTACGTACGCAAAAGAGGTAAGCAAAAGACACGTTTTAAGACAATACTTAAAACGGTTCTCGTAATTGCATCAATTATTGCTATTATTGCCGTAATGAACCATCAATCACAGGAGGTTTCTACTTCTGGTGTATTTGAGATCCAACGGAAACTATACGAAGAAGGAAAATATTATTTAGTTATAGAAGATAGAAAGATCAGAGTCTCACAAAATGAATATCAACTAATTGAGGTGAAAAAACAGTATTTAATTCATTTTCATTGGAATGGGAATTCTCCGAACAAAGCGTACTTAAATACTATTGAACCAATTACTAACTAGAAAATGAATGTTGAACATTAATCGACTAACCGTTTTCGTGATTACTTCGAATTTTATCTGTATTTTGATATTTCGTTAAAAACAATTAACGTATTTGGTGGTATCTCTAGTCCAGGTATTGTTCATCTAGTTGGTAGCTCATACTCTCTGGATGGAAAAACACCTGAAGAAATGAAAAGTAAACTACAGTAAAGTAAGCATGGATGTGTGAGCGTTGTTCTCATGCATCTTTTTTATTGACTTGTAATACGATGTGCATCGTATTACAATGAAATTAGAATCTTATTTCAAATGAGGCGATTTGCATGGATAAAGAAATGATGAAGGGTAGTATTGATTTATTGCTTTTATCTTTAATTGAACAACGTGATTTATATGGATATGAAATGACCAAAATACTTCACCAACTAAGTGATGGTACATATCAAATGAGCGAGGGAACACTTTACCCAGCATTAAAAAGATTAGAAAGAAAGGAATGGGTGACATCTTATTGGAATGAAACGAGTGTTGGAAGACGAAAGTACTATAAGATTACTGATTCCGGTCAAAAGGAGCTAAAAACGAAGCAGCAAAACTTTAATCTCATTCAGAACTTGGTCAAAAGAAGTTCGGAGGGATTAGGTGAACTCTAAATTTGATGATTATGTAAAGAACATTCTCAATCAAACCGAATGTACCCAGGTTGAAAAAGAAGATATGTATGAGGAACTCATGCTGCATCTAGAGCTTTCAAAAGAGGATCTGATGTTAAAAGGAATAAGTGAAAGAGAAGCTGAGATAAAGGCAATGAACCTATTTGGTTCTGCTGAAATGATTGGATTTGATTTGCAGCAGTCAATCTTTCCATTCCGAAAAGAATTAATGTTAACGCTTACGTTAATGTCATTTCTTTATACAATCTCAGTATATCTTTTGTCTTTATTTCATGTTGGCGATGCACATATCATCTGGTTGGTTGTATGCATGACTGTGAATTCATTCTTGCTATTCATATGTTTAAATAAAGCAGTCCGATTAAACAGGAGACGCTGGATTAACAGCTTTTTGATTACACATATTCTCACCTATTTGTATGGAAATGCATTTGTCACAACCTTTGATCACGAGCTTTATATGACCATCGGTGTGTTCAACTGGATCATCATTCTTTTTGCCACTTTCCTTGTCTATCAAACTACAACCAGTGAAATCTACTACAATGGAACATTTGCAAAAGAACGGAAGAGACTACACCAGATAAATTTTATCCTCGGGATAGCGGTCATTGGGCTAAGTTTGTTCTTTGTTTATGGTGGGCTCGCATTGTTTGGAGGATTTCATTTTTTTATGCTTCCATTGTTCATCCCGTTAACACTTTGGATCCTTCTTTATGTTGGACAATTAAAATTACTAAATCGTCATAAGAGGGTCAGCTTGATTCTTATGATGATCTCCATTCTGATCTTTGTATTTTGTGTATTTTATTTCTTGATGCCATATTAAATAATATCTAGGAGTTTTTTTATGAAAAAAAAGACCATTTTTTGGTGGATGATTGCGATGGTTGTTGTCTCAACACTATTGCTAACTGTATTGGGAATCGTGTTTGGGAAAAGTGAAGTGGAAAAAAGTGAAGGTTTGTCTGGGCACTTTGACATATCCAAAGAAGGGTCAATTGCCTATGTCCATTATACAGATGGACGACCAGAAATTCGCTTGTATGATCCTGCGAATTCTACAGAGAACGTGATTCCGTTGGAAGATGACAAATATATTTTAGACCCAACTTTTACAAATGAGGCTTCATTGATTACGTATATAGCGACTAATCGTAATGTAGAAGAAGACCCAACAAGTTCTGTACGTCAATATAATCTTCAAACAAATGAAGATAAGGAGTTATTCTCTGTTCCTTCCGTTATTACGGAGATTGCATTTTCACCAGTAGAAGATTCTTTGTTTTATCTGCAAGCTGGTACTTATGAAAATTATTCTCCCCTTGCTAGTAAGCGACCACATGATTTTGATGTTCATGAGTATAAAATTAGCGAGAACCGACATGTTCAGCATACAAACTTGAAAGAATATTCAATGGAATCCCTTCATATCAGTGAGGATGGTGAATCTGTTTTTGTTCAAATGCTTGATGATGCTGAAGCAGAGACTGCAGAAGATATATTTAATAACGTAAAACAACGTATCTTCGAAATTCCATTGAGTCAACCTGATACCCTTAGAATTGTCAGTGATCCAAATCGTGACATAGACATTAACGGATTTACAATCATTCCGAACCGTCAAGACTTCATTTTTCAATCCGTAGCGAACATCAACGAAGGCGATTTATATCATTATGAATTGTATCATTTCAATAAAGAGACAAAGGAAGAGCAACAGCTCACACATTTGAAGGAATACGCAGGAAATCCTAAAGTAGTAATGGATTTAAAGAAAATATACTTTATCGTAGATAAGCAGTTTGCAAAAGCAACTAGTGACTATCATCTATTTAGAATGAATTTAGATGGCACTGACATGGAGGAATTGCCTCTACCTGTGAATGAATAAGAAAGATAGGGCCCTAATCCCTGATCGTAAAAGGGTCAGGGTCCAAAATTGAAAAGATCGCCCATTATCCTTCCAAATCCACGTAACATCCACCAGATAATTCGAAACGGTAGTATCACCAATTCAGGAATCCAAAACAATGCATCGAAAAATCCATCCCAAAAAGTGTATTGATCGGGATGTTTTCTACTTCTTCTTGTTTTTGCTTTTCTTTTTTTCCACCATGTGTTCATTCGAAACCGACTCCTCTTTATCACGAAATTAATTATATAAATTACATACGAGTTTCGTGCTAATAAAGTTTCATCTCAACTTGTAATACGAGGTACATCGTATTACAATGGATGTGAACAATATACAATTTTCTTCATCATGTATCAGAATCGGAAGGGGATGTTTAAAATCGATTATATACTGTTGGTTTTATTTACGGTGGTTGGTTCAATCTTATTAATTGGTATGACAAATAGAGAAATGAAATGGATAGGCGGCATTGGTGGCCTTCTTGTTTCAGTATTTATCGTGGTTAGTCAAATCATTAAATTTCAGTCAGGTTTCTTTGAAGGACAGAGTACGGAAGCATCAGAAGCAGTTGGACAATGGGTAGT
The DNA here is from genome assembly GCA_003667865.1 of Rossellomorea marisflavi. Taxonomy (GTDB): domain Bacteria; phylum Bacillota; class Bacilli; order Bacillales; family Bacillaceae_B; genus Rossellomorea; species Rossellomorea marisflavi_C. The sequence continues at coordinate 3,315,037 of CP033051.1, forward strand.
GCCATCTTTTGTAGTCTTAGGAATTTATCTCTTAGGGATGATTAATTATCGTTGGATTAAGGCAGCTTTAAAAAGACAATCCTGGGTGAAATGGGGCTTACTTGCTCTAGATCTTCTTTTTAGCATTTTGTATCTTTATATTGGAGCATTTTTGTTGTTTATTGTTGCATTTACTTATTTTCCATTTGCGCCATAAGAATGGAACCATCAATAAAATGAATTTCAAATATAAAAAGATCTATATAAGAATTAAATATATTCCACCTTACACTAGAATTTTCCCCTTAAGAAAAAGAAGAGAATTTTTCTAATAATTGGATTTAATAGGGGCATAATACAAGTAATATTTGGTGTAGGAGGAAATTACTTGAGTACACAGGTATCTGTATTCGCCCTAGGTGGATTAAATGAAGTCGGTAAAAATATGTATGCTATTGAAGTCTCAGGAGAGATTATCGTTATTGATTGTGGAAATAAATTTCCTGATGAGAGCTTGTTGGGGATTGATTTAATTATTCCAGATCTTTCTTACTTAGAAGAGAACAAAGAACGAGTCAAAGCACTCATTGTTACGCATGGCCATGAGGACCACATTGGTGGGATTCCTTACTTTCTTAAAAAAATTAAAGTGCCCGTTTATGCTACAAGATTTACGCTGGGTTTAATTGAATTAAAGTTAAATGAACACAACCTTTTAGGGGAAACGGAACTGATTGAAATCCATTCAGAATCTAATGTGACGTTTAACGATATGAATGTTAGCTTCTTTAAAGTGAACCATAGTATTCCGGATTGTTTAGGGATTGTCTTTCATACTTCAGAAGGAAACATTGTCCACACTGGAGACTTCAAATTCGATCTAACACCAATGAATGGACAATATTCTGATATTCATAAAATGGCTAAAATTGGCCAAGACGGAGTTTTATTATTATTATCTGAGAGTACAAACGCAGAAAGACCTGGTTTTACCCCTTCAGAAAAGATGGTAGGAGAACATATGCTCGAAGCGTTTATGAAAGCAGACCGTAAAGTGATTGTCTCTACATTCGCTTCAAACGTTAACCGAGTTCAACAGGTAGTGGATGCTGCTTTAAAAACAAACCGAAAACTTGCTCTGCTAGGTAGAAGTATGATTAATGTTGTGAATGTCGCGATCGAAAGAGGCTATGTACATATCCCCGAGGGCATGATCATTGACCCACAAGAAATTAATAGTTTTGCCCCAGAACGTGTAGCAATATTATGTACAGGTAGTCAAGGAGAACCGTTAGCTGCTCTCGCACGCTTGTCGACATCAAGCTTTAGAGGTGTTGAAATTCTACCGGAAGATACGGTCATATTAGCAGCGGGACCAATTCCTGGAAATGAACGCAATGTAACAAGAATTATTGATAATTTGTTTATCCTTGGAGCAAAGGTTATTTATGGTTCAGGAGTTACAACGGGAATGCACGTTTCAGGACATGGCTATCAAGAAGACCTGAAGCTTATGTTAACACTTATGAAACCAAAATATTTTGTTCCGATACATGGAGAATATCGAATGCTTTTTCAACATCGTATTCTAGCAGAATCGGTAGGGGTGGAACAGGGCAATACCTTTATAATGAAAAATGGAGATGTAGTCGATATAGAGGATGCATCAGCACGCCAAACGCGGAGAGTTTCAGCAGGTAATACGTATGTAGACGGAATCGGTGTTGGTGATGTTGGAGAAATTATTCTCCGTGATCGAAAACAGCTATCAGAAGACGGAATGCTTGTTGTTGTGTTAACAATGAGCAAAAGAGAGCGGAAAATAGTATCAGATCCTTCTACGATTACACGTGGATTTGTTTTTGTACGAGATTCAGAACAATTACTTCGAGAAGTGAATCGCATCATTAAAAAAACAGTTAATGACCTTCAAGAAGAAGATCGCCATCAATGGAATGCCATTAAACAAAATATAAAGAAAGCAGTGGGCCAATATTTATACTCAGCAACAAAACGAAAACCAATGATCGTGCCGATTATTATTGAGATATAAGGATTATAGCGTTTCATTGTAAAGAGATTGGGACATAAGTATTCCAGCTAATGATAAACCCGAACAATCTGGCGATATCTATCCGATATTTTGCTGAATTGTTTGGGTCTTTTTCACTGTTTTTTTCATACTTTACCGGTTACTAAATATTTTAAAATTCTTAGTGGAATGGAGCGGAAGACACTCGACTCCTACGGGATTTGAGGAAAGGCTGAGACCCCGCAGGCGAAGCCGAGGAGGCTCAGCTTCCTCCCCGTGGAAAGCGAGTGTCTGTAGCGCAATGGAACGAACTTGTTTATAAAGCTTAACTACTGATTAATAGAGGCGTACTATTTTGTATATAATTAGTGTATTATTCGTCTTTAGGGGTGGACTTTTATTTTATGTCCCAGCCTCTTTGAATTCAAATTAAAGGGAAATAGGAGTTTATATCGTATTAGATAATAAACGGAACAGAAATGAGGGAGAAGGATGTATGAATATTTTAACGGCCTTGTCATCAGGGAAGGAACGAAAGATGTTCCAGCAGAGAGTGTAGAGGCATTATTTCAAGATGCTGGCTGGGCTAAGGAAACACCAGACTGGCAAAAAGAAAAGTTCACACTAATATTCGAGAATTCTACATGGGCATTTACGGTTTGGGATGATAATCAAATGGTCGGAATGGTAAGAGTGATTTCAGATAAGATTATGGCAGCAACGATTATGGATCTCGCAGTATTAACACCCTATAGAGGTAGAGGAATAGGACAAAAGCTAGTAAAGTGTTGTGTTCAGAAGCTACCACATGGAGATTGGTTTGCTCACACTTCTGCAGATAATTTTAGTTTCTATAAACAATGTGGTTTTGAAGTAAGAGACCTATCAGAGAACGGAACGTGTACGTATTATGGGTTCATTCAAGCAAGAAAAGATGGCCATAGATAGCCGTTACATAAATAGATATTTTAGAGCTACTACTAAATATAAAACCTCAACGGCTTTCGTTGAGGTTTTAACGATGTTTCATTATGTTAATTAAGAACTTCCAATTGCAGTTTTCAATAAGTGTAGTGGTACAGGTTTACTAAAAAGATAACCTTGTAATTCATCACAGCCTAATTCTTCTAAATACGTTCTTTGTGCTTGATCTTCAATTCCTTCGGCCGTTATTTCTAATTGTAATGATTTTGCTAGACGGATAATCATTTTTACAATTTCCTTATAATGTTGATCTTCCTCCATTTTTGAAATAAAGCTCCTATCAATTTTTATCTTGTGGAGAGGGAGGTTCTTTAAATAGCTTAAGGTAGAATAAAAGATACCAAAATCATCTAGAACAAGTTTAAATCCTAATGATCGTAAACGATTCAACGTATCAATTGTATTTTCAACATTTAGTAGAGAATTCTCAGTAATCTCTAGCTCAATAAAACTAGAAGGCACTTCATACTTATCAAGTATCTTCATGATTTGACAAGGAAAGTCTTCCTGTTCAAAGTGTTTTGGAGAGATATTAACTGCTACACTCTCGAGGCCAAGAGACTGAAGTTGTTCAAATGATTGGCATACTTCTTCAATAACCCAATAACCAATCTTAATGATCAAGTCTGTTTCTTCTGCAACTGGGATAAAATCATTCGGATTGACCATACCAGATTTTGAATTCCAGCGAATGAGAGCCTCGGCACTATATTTCTTTGATTGAATAATATACTTAGGTTGATAGTGTAAGTCGAATTCATTATTCAGTAGCGCTTTTTCAATCTCAACTGCAAGTGTTTTTTTCTTTAAGTATTGTAGAAGATCCTTATCGCTTTGTAAAAAAATGTGTGGTGTATTCAGTTTTCTTGTTTGTGCGGTTAATAACGCTTTATAAGCATTCTTAATATAGGATTCCAAGTCTTCTTGTTCATAGCTTATCCCAATATAAACGGAAAGACTCAGTTCTTCATCCTCCATTATTGGAATGGGTTGTTCAAGTAGTGATTTCGTTTTAACAGAAACATCATAAACTGTCGAAGGGTCACCACTAAAGGCTACAATAAATTCCTTATCTTCAGTAATACTGATCGGAACATTTGGAAATTGCTCTTGCAATCTAGTAGATATAATTTTAAGAATATTATTTAGGTAGTACTCATCAATCGTCTTTAAAATATTGAGCTGATCAAAGCTAATATAGATAATGTGAAGATCTTCATTTAATAAGCTCTGTTCTTTAACGAGCTCTCTAAAGTATTTTGGAACAGCCAATTGTGTGACTGGATCATGAGTAATGGTTTTATACTCAGTTGTAATATCTCGAGTGAGCCCAACTACATAAGTATCTTGTTTCGTTTTTATTGGAATAAGAACTGTTTCGACATACTTCAATTCCGAATCGATTGTATTCATCTCATCGATATAGGATACCGGTGTTTCTCGATTTATGGCCTCAAGGTAGCGATTCGTTAGAAACTCAGCTAGTTTGCCTTGATATATATCCTCAAAGGTTTTCCCTAAATCGGATTCATGAAGACCTGCTAAATTTTTCGCTCTTGAACTAAATCGTACGTAACGAAAGCTAGCAGGTCTTTCATATTTCATTAAGAACACGATATCTACAATATTAGAGAACATGGAAAATAAGGTATCCTCATCCACTAATAGGGTATGCTTTTCTAATTTCACTATTAGTTGCTCCTTATCTGTAATTACTAGGCTTTTAATTGATATCGGCGTAAAAAGGTTTTTTCTTAATAGAGTACTGAGATTCAATGCTTTTAGATTGAATTTTTAGATAATTCCCAGCTTGTATGCATAATTATAGCAAAAGAAAAGAACCTATGCATATTCTTTTACGAATACTTAGGTTCTTCTAGTAATTTCATATAGAAATAGTGAGAGTTAATGAATTTGGCGGTATACACCAATAACCTTACCAAGTATAGAGACGTTTCTTAAAATAATAGGTTCCATAGAAGAGTTTTCAGGTTGTAATCGGATAAAATCCTTTTCTTTAAAGAAGCGTTTAACCGTTGCTTCATCTTCTTCTGTCATTGCAACAACAATGTCACCATTTGCTGCAGTTTGTTGCTGACGAACGATAACATAGTCACCATCAAGAATTCCGGCTTCTATCATACTATCACCCATGATTTCCAGCATGAAAACAGAATCATCTGATGCTGTTAGGCTTTCGGGTAGAGGAAAGTACTCTTCCACATTTTCGATAGCCGAAATGGGTAGACCTGCTGTAACTTTACCTATTAACGGGACATTTACAACATTTTGACGAGGAATATGATTTTCCTCAATATCTAGTACTTCTATGGCTCTTGGCTTTGTTGGATCACGTCTAATTAAACCTTTACTTTCAAGTCTTGCAAGATGACCATGCACCGTAGAACTAGAAGCTAGTCCAACTGCCTCACCAATCTCCCTAACTGATGGTGGATATCCTTTTGCTTTCACTTCATTTTTAATGTACTCCAAAATGTCTTGTTGTCTTTTCGTTAATTTACTCATAGTAGAACGCACCTCTATCATCGATCATTTGTTCCTATTATAGCATGTATTTCCAGCAGGTACAAACATAAGTTCGAATAAACGGTTGACACCAAACGGATGTTCGTATTAGAATAAAACCGAACAAACATTCTGTGGAGGTTTTATTATGCTACTAAACTTATGGACGAAATACTCATATATAATCATTCTATTGATGCTTATCTTTTCTTTTTTTACATTTAAAGCATTAGAAATGGACCCAAAACCACAATATGGAAAAATTAAAATAGAACAAAATGATTCACTATGGACACTAGCTGAACAGTATGCGCCTACACTTTCAATGTCCTCTACTGAATTTATACAATGGGTACAAGATAAGAATGAGCTAACAAGCTTATCAATATCCGAAGGGGATATTTTAACGATACCAATTCATATCGATCACCTTCATAATATAGATGGAACAAATGCTTACCAATTAGCTTTTGAATAACTAAAGCTAGTACTTTAAATGTTAGAAAGAGAGACTCATATGAATACAGCCATAATATATTGTCGAGTAAGTACAAATAAGGAAGCCCAAGAAACATCACTTCGTAGACAAAAAATGGAATTGGTGGAATTAGCAAATTCATTAGGGTATGAAATTATTTATACAATAGAAGAAAAAGAAAGTGGATATAGCTTAGATCGGCCAGGTATTTTACAGTTACTGGACTATATACGTTTACAAAAGATTAACGCTGTCTTTATCCAGGATGAAACCAGAATTGGTAGAGGTAACGCAAAGATGGCTGTTGTTCACTGTATTTTAAAAGAGGGAGTTAAAATCATTACAAATCATGATGGTGGAGAACTCGTCTTATCGGAAGCTGACTCCATGGTATTAAATATCGTTAGTATTGTGGAAGAGTATCAAAGAAAGTTACATAACTTGAAAATTAAACGAGGCATGAAAAGAGCAGTTGAAAACGGCTTTAGGCCTGAAGAAAACTTAAAAAATCAAGGAAATCCTGAAGGCAGGGAACGTATATCTGTACCAATATCTGAAATTGTTCGATTAAGAAATAACCGACTAACATTCCATGAAATCGCTGCAACACTTAGAGGACTAGGTTATGATGTTTCAAAAGCAACTGTGCATAGAAGATATCGCGAATACCAAGAAAGACATGACAATGAAGTATAAATATCTATGATCAAAAGAATGGGACGTATATTACTTGTCATCTGGGCGCTAATCTAGTAACATGACTATAACATTCATCCAAGAATAGAGAAGATGATAAGGAGTTATATTCATGCTTTCAAAAGAAAAATTAAATAGAATCAATCAATTAGCCAAAAAAGCAAAAACAAAGGGATTAACGGAAAAAGAGGCAAAAGAGCAAACAGCTCTTCGTAAGGAATACCTTCAAACTTTCCGTACATCCATGCGCTCAACCATCGAAAACACAAAAGTCATTGATCCAAATGGAAACGACGTAACACCTAAAAAGCTACGAGATGCAAAAAATAAAAAAATACATTAACAAACCACAACAAGACTGTTCAAGTAGATCATAACACGATCTATTCGGGCAGTTTTTTTACTATAAAAGATTAGTGTACTCCAATTTAAGGTACATGATGAATATTCTTAATTTATGTTTTTTTGCATTTTTTTATGAAAATTTATATACAAGGATTGAAGTTGAATATTATTCTTACACTCATTGAAATATTACAGAGTTACTTGGAGTGGAAGGTGCTTGACTCCTGCGGGAAATAGCGGGCAAAGTGAGACCCCACAGCGAAGCGAGGAGGCTCACTCCCGCCCCGCGGAAAGCAAGCACCTGGAACGTAAAGAAACGGACCAATTTATTCGCTATCCTGATTTTTAGGATGACTATAAGTAAAGTAGACAAAAAAGTAAAATAAGCCAAAGAATAAAAGCATTCATTCAAGATAGTTGTATAAACTACAAAAGAAGATTAATATTAAGTGGAATATCGAAAAGGAAGGATGTCTGACCTATGTTTAATAATACAGACCAATTAGCAATTAATACAATCAGAACATTATCTATTGATGCTATCGAAAAAGCAAATTCAGGTCACCCAGGAATGCCGATGGGTGCTGCACCAATGGCTTATGCATTATGGACAAAACATATGAACCATAATCCGAAAAACCCAGAATGGTTTAACAGAGACCGCTTCGTCCTATCAGCAGGACATGGATCAATGCTTTTATATAGTCTACTTCATCTTTCAGGCTATGACTTATCAATGGACGATATTAAAAACTTCCGTCAATGGGGAAGCAGAACCCCTGGTCATCCAGAATATCGACATACTCCAGGAGTAGAAGCTACAACAGGTCCACTTGGACAAGGAATTGCAATGGCTGTTGGGATGGCAATGGCTGAAAGACATTTAGCTGCTACATACAATCGAGACAATTACTCAATTGTTGATCATTTTACATACTCCATTTGTGGTGATGGCGACTTAATGGAAGGTGTCTCCGCAGAGGCTGCTTCATTAGCAGCACATTTAAAATTAGGAAGACTTGTTGTGCTATATGATTCTAATGATATTTCATTAGATGGAGACTTAAATAAATCATTTTCCGAAAGTATCGAAGGACGTTTTAAATCATACGGCTGGCAATATGTTCGTGTAGAAGATGGGAATGATCTTGAAGAACTATCGAAAGCATTAGAAGAAGCAAAATCTGATGTGAACCGACCAACCATGATTGAAATTAAAACCGTAATTGGATATGGAGCTCCTAATAAATCTGGTAAATCAGATGTTCACGGTGCTCCACTTGGTTCTGAAGAGCGTCAGCTTACGAGAAAAACATATCAATGGGAATTTGAAGAAGATTTCCATGTTCCTAACGAAGTGTATGACCGCTTTAATGAAACGATTGTACAACCTGGTCAAGAAAAAGAAGAACAGTGGAATCAACAATTTAAAGAATACAAAGAGAAATACCCTGAGCTTGCAGCACAGTTCGAACTTGCAGTTAAAGGAGAGCTTCCAAGTGGTTGGGATCAGGCTATTCCAGTTTATGAAGACGGAAAAGCTCTTGCAAGCCGTGCTTCATCTGGAGAAGCGATTAATGCCATTGCAAAGAACCTTCCATCATTTATCGGTGGGTCTGCTGACTTAGCTGGTTCTAACAAAACAATGCTAAAAGGCGAAGCAGACTTTATGCCTGGCTCCTACGAAGGTCGTAATATTTGGTTTGGTGTTCGTGAGTTTGCAATGGGAGCAGCAATGAACGGAATGGCATTACATGGAGGCGTTAAAGTATTCGGTGGTACGTTCTTCGTATTTAGTGACTATCTACGTCCAGCAATTCGTCTAGCTGCATTAATGGGACTACCTGTAACATATGTATTCACACATGATAGTATTGCGGTTGGAGAAGATGGTCCTACACATGAACCAATTGAGCAATTACCTTCTCTACGTGCAATGCCTGGTTTATCCGTTATTCGTCCAGCCGATGGAAATGAAGTTGCAGCAGCATGGAGATTGGCAGTTACTTCAAAAGATAAGCCAAATCTACTTGTATTAACTAGACAAGATTTACCTACTATTAAAGGTACTTCTGAAACAGCGATGTTTGGGGTTGAGAAAGGTGCGTATGTCATTTCACCTTCAGATAAAGAAACGCCAGATGCCTTGTTATTAGCATCAGGCTCAGAAGTGTCACTTGCAGTAGATGCACAAAAAGCATTAGAAAAAGAAGGTATTAGTGTTTCTGTTGTAAGTATGCCTTCATGGGATCGTTTTGAACAACAAGACAAGGAATATAAAGAATCTGTTATCCCTAAAAACGTAAAAAAACGTCTTGCTATTGAGATGGCTTACCCACTTGGCTGGGAACGTTATGTTGGAGATGAAGGAGATATTCTTGCAATCAATACGTTTGGTGCATCAGCTCCAGGTGAAAAAATAATGGAAGAGTATGGATTTACAACAAATAATGTTGTGTCCCGTCTAAAAGCACTACTTCAATCATAGTAGCTACAGGACCTGACATCCTAAAATGTCAGGTCCTTTTAATCAATTTTAGGTGCGATAAAAGATGAGGCGTTCACTATGGACCTTTTACTAGAGGAAGTAAAAGCAGCAGACCGAATATACTACCTCCCACTATTATTGCTTGCTGATGAATCAGAGCAAGTTGTTATGAACTATATACAAGAAGGTACCCTTTATTCCATTACATTAGATAAGAGACTAATAGGAGTTGCTCTATTAGTGCCAATAGACCAAGATGGGTACGAGTTGAAAAATATAGCGCTGACTGAAGATGTAAGAGGAATGGGAATTGGTCAGAGGGTTTTAAGAGAATTATCAAAAAAACTTAAACATTCTCATGCTTCATACGTAATTGTAGGAACAGCTAATTCAAGTATTGGAAATATTGCGTTTTATCAAAAATGTGGATTTAAAATGCATACAATTAAGAAGGACTTCTTTTTAAAGTATCCAGAGCCGATCTACGAAAATGGGATTAGAGCTATTGATATGATTATGTTTAAGAAGTTATTATAGAATTAATTTCAATTCGACAAAAATAGTGTATATTTTCAACGTTTTCTGACAATGGTCAGTTTCTTCTTCTATTATACTTAATAAAAGAGAAGTAGAAGGAGGAAGAGCAATGCGTTGCTACCAGATTTATTGGATTGAAAACGAATTTGCTACCTTTTTTTATGGGAAAGAAAGGATATTCTATTCCCTTTTCTATCAATGGAAGCAATCTAACGGCCATTTCAAAGATATTTTACATAAGCAAGTAGAATACATAACAAAACCGATTCCGTTTCTGCAGATTCAAAAAATGATTCATGCAGAGCTATCTAAAAAAGGGATCAATTTTAAAGTTGGTGACCAAGTTATACTAGAAGATGGTCAAGGAAATGGTGCGAAGCTTGAGATCTATGATCGTTATATCAGTATTGATTCTTGGGGCAATGATATACAAGAGGCTATTTTCTTTGAAATTCTGAGGAAAGATTCTGGTAGATTGCTTGCAGTAGATACTGTGAATGAACAATTTGGCTGGTTAAGACCAATTAAACAAAGAAAATACGTATGATGTATTGTATAATTTTTCTTGGTTTAGTACAATTCTATAAGGACAACATGAAGGAGGAAATAGAACAATGCTTTGGTATATTATTGTTGCAATTATAGCATTGTTAGTTGGTGCGGCTTTAGGCTTCTTTATTGCTCGTAGATACATGATGAGCTACCTTAAGAAAAACCCACCAATCAACGAACAAATGCTACGTATGATGATGATGCAGATGGGTCAAAAACCATCACAAAAGAAAATTAATCAAATGATGAATGCAATGAACAAAAATATGAAATAAGCTAATAGGGTGTCTCTAAGAACATCATCTGTTTTATAGCCGAAATTATAGTGATCATTTTTTGAATGATAGACTATAAAAAGAGGGCGACGAACAGAGCTATAGAGGCTCCCTTTTTTCTATTTTATTTCAATTACTTTATATGACCCTTCATTAGTACAGAAGCAATGGTATTTATGGTAAAATAATTTTGGAGGGTGAAGTATGAAAAAGTGGATAATATGTATAATAGGCTATTCCTTAATATTGAGTGGTTGTGGACTGTCCACTAACCCAAAAACAAACGAAACAGAATCGAACCAACAAGTAGTAAACCAAGTAGCTGGTGATGATTCACGACAATACTTAGAATACAATGTTACGTCTTCTAGCTTTTCAAAAAATAGAGGACAGATTATTAATAGAATATATAATCGTCAGGATATGGATGAAATTGAAAGAGGATTAATGGAGATCTCGAATGAGTATTTTCCCTCTAGAAATTATTCCTATGAAGAAGGGCAATACTTAGAGGATATTCCGACTTGGTTAGCTAGGAAATCTAAAGATAATGAAGAAGGTCTAAATCCTAGTATTGACACTAATGACTCAATGGGCTGGCAGGAAAAAATTGATCTTCAATTAAAGAGTCCCAATTATTTAGCATATATTCATGAGCAAAATTATGTAAATAAGGATGGGAAGCTTGCTGGTATTTCCGTAACACTTGCAATGAATACAATCGACTATATTCGTGTAGCAGATGCACAAGGTCTGCAGCACTTTGATGAAGCAAAGATTGATGAATCAAGGCTGATCAAAGAAGGAAAAACAATGGCAGATACCATAATCAAAAGAATTAGGAAAATAGAAGGCTTGAAGGATGTACCAATCGTACTATCATTGTACAAACTACTTGATCGAAATAGCGTGATTCCTGGAAATCATATCAATTATGCATTCGTTGATAAAAATGAATCTAGCGTAAAACAGTGGGAAGATCTTAATGAAAGATATTATTTATTCCCGTCATCAACTGCCGAAAAGCTCGATCGTGACATTCATAAAAGGTTGTTAGACCTAGAAGATTATGTCAATCAATATTTTACACATCAGGATATTGAGTTTGTTGGAACGGGACTATACAAAGGGGAAGATATTCAAAAGCTCGTTATTAATATAACGTCACAATTAATAAAAGAGCCTGAAGTTGTTGGATTTACTCAAGTACTAACACCAGAGATTATGGATTATTTCCCTCATACGCCTGTATATATTTATGTGCGATCACCCGAAGGAATCAAAGCAACCATTGTAAAAGAAGTTGATGAAGAACCGTTTGTTCATATTCACTAGTTGAAAAAGGACCTCAATAGGGTCCTTTTTACATTTCAATGGAATGGGGAAGGAAGATATCTGTAAGATTTTATCAGGAAATTTATGACGTGATGTAAAGAAAATAGTCCATGTCTTAAGCAATTTTTTACAATTAAGGTATACAGAGCAGCTAGCAGGAAAACGAAGCCAGTAGAGTAATCGCTGTCAGTTACCTTAAGTCTTTTGAAAAAATTTAGAATTTTTTGGTCAATTATTTACTCTTTCTCCTTCAAATTTGGTAAAATAAATTGTCATTTTCAAATTAAGGCAGAATGGTAATTACATAATGAAGTGTAAAAATGGGGGACGCAGCATGAAAGTTTTTTTAGATTTAATGTGGTTTTTTAGACAAGAAAAAAAATCGTACATAACAGGAATTATTTTTCTGCTATTTGTTGCATTCCTACAGCTTATTCCACCAAAGGTAGTGGGTATTGTCGTAGATGAAATAAAGCTAGAGCAGCTAGAAAAAGGCGATTTGTTACTTTGGGTGGGAATTCTCATTGCGTCTGCAGCTAGTATGTACGGTCTACGATTCTTATGGAGAATTATGATCTTTGGTTCATCTGTTAAGCTAGGAAAGCAATTACGAAATCGCTTATACCAACATTTCACAGATATGTCTCCATCCTTTTACCAGAAAAGAAGAGTTGGAGATTTGATGGCCCATGCGACAAACGATATTCAAGCAATTCAACAAACTGCAGGCACGGGTGTACTTACCTTTGTAGACTCATTGGCTACAGGTGGTTTCGTTATTATTGCAATGGCAACAACGATAAGTTGGAAGCTAACATTAATCGCATTAATACCAATGCCATTTATGGCTCTCCTGACAAATTACTACGGAACGTTACTACATAAACGTTTCCATAAGGCACAAGAAGCTTTTTCATCACTGAACGATAAAACGCAAGAAAGTGTATCAGGAATTAAAGTAATCAAAACATTTGGTCAGGAAAAGGAAGACATTGAATCATTTCGTCAACAATCTGAGGATGTTGTTCAAAAAAATATTTCTGTAGCACGTGTTGATTCATTGTTTGATCCAACGATTTCAATTATTGTAGGAATTTCTTTTTTCCTATCTATTGTATTTGGAGCAAAGTATGTCGTTGCTGATGAGTTAACGATTGGTCAGCTTGTTTCCTTTACAACGTATTTAGGGCTCTTAGTTTGGCCGATGCTTGCGTTTGGTTGGTTATTTAATATTGTGGAACGAGGCAGAGCCTCCTATGACCGTGTTTCAACATTATTATCAGAAGAAATGGAAATAAAAAATTCACCAAACGCGTTAAGCTATGCTCCAAGTGGAGATATTTCTTTTAAACTATCAGAGTTTAAATATGAAGAAACGGATGAAGAACCGACTCTCAAGGATATTCATTTTGAATTGAAAAAGGGAGAAACGTTAGGCCTTGTTGGAAAAACGGGGTCTGGAAAAACGACACTTCTAAAAATATTAATTCGAGAGTTTGAAGGGTATTCGGGAGACGTTTTATTTGGTGGACATTCGATTAAAGATTATGAAATTGAAAAGCTTCGAGAGTCCATTGGATATGTTCCGCAGGACCATTTCTTGTTCTCAGCATCAATTAAGGAGAATATCGCGTTTGCAAGTCCTACTGCACAGGATTCTACGATTCAAGAGGCAGCTAAGAAAGCCTATATTCATGAGGATATTGAAGGCTTTACGGATAAGTATGAAACGGTGGTTGGTGAAAGAGGGGTATCCTTATCTGGTGGACAGAAGCAACGTATTTCGATTGCACGTGCTTTAATACTCGAGCCAGAAGTCCTATTACTAGATGATTCTCTTTCTGCTGTTGATGCCAAAACAGAAGAGGTTATCCTATCGAATCTAAGAGAAAATCGCGAAGGAAAAACAACCATCATTTCTGCACATCGTTTAAGTGCTATACAACATGCAAATGTCATATTAGTTCTTGAAGATGGAGAGGTTGTTCAAAGCGGGACACACGAACAGCTAATGTCAGAGGATGGCTGGTATAAAGAAATGTACATTCGACAACAGTTAGAAGAACTTGTTGAGCAAGGGGGGCAATAGAATGGAGAAAAAAACAACGTTGTCTGGAAAAGAACAATGGGCTATTTTCCGTAGACTAATGCGGTATGCTCTACCTCATAAGAAATCCATTATCATCGCGTTCTCTTTGCTTGTATTAACAACAATTGGTGATGTTCTGGGGCCGTATTTAATTAAAGTATTTATTGATGATTACCTAACACCTAGGAATTTTCCATACACACCACTTGTTGTATTAGGAGCAACTTATCTAGGAATTCAACTAATGAATGTTATCGTCTCATACTTCCAATTGCTGAAATTCCAAGAGATCGCCTTAAAAATCATTCAAGAGCTGCGTGTGCAAATATTTTCAAAAGTACAGCAGCTTGGATTGCGGTTCTTTGATAAAACTCCTGCTGGAGCCATTGTTTCTAGAGTGACCAATGATACCGAAGCGATAAAGGATATGTTTGTGAGTGTACTAGTGACCTTTATTCAAGGAAGCTTTCTACTTGTAGGGATTTTCATCGCAATGTTTATTCTAAATGTGCGACTTGCTTTTTTCTGTTTATTCCTACTACCAATTATCTTACTAATCATGGGAATGTATCGAAAATATAGTTCTATTTTTTATCTAGATATGCGCGAACGTTTAAGTCAATTAAATGCCAAACTGAGTGAATCGTTACAAGGGATGTCCATTATTCAAGTTTTTAGACAAGAAAAACGATTACGTAATGAATTTGAGGAAATTAACGATCAACACTATCAAGCTGGAATGAAGAACATCAAGGTTGATGCGCTACTTTTAAGACCAGCTATTGATATTGTGTATGTATTTGCATTAGTTATGGTATTGAGCTTTTTTGGTATTACATCATTTAACGCCCCTGTAGAAATCGGAGTTCTCTATGCATTTGTTAACTATTTAGATCGATTCTTTGAACCGGTTAATAATATGATGACGAGATTGTCTATGTTTCAGCAAGCGATTATAGCTTCATCAAGAGTCTTTACTGTTCTTGATGAGGAAGAGATTGAACCACAACAAAATAAAACAGACTCAGCTGCCATTAAAGAGGGAGAAATAGAATTTAAGAATATTACGTTCTCATATGATGGACAAAAAGATGTTCTGAAAAATATTTCGTTTAAGGCTAGACCTGGTGAGACTGTTGCACTTGTTGGGCACACCGGAAGTGGGAAAAGCTCCATTATTAATCTTTTAATGCGATTCTATGAATATAATAAAGGAGATATCTTAATCGATGGTGAATCAATTAAATCTCATTCTAAGGAAGACCTAAGAGAAAAAATGGGATTGGTTCTTCAGGATCCTTTTTTATTCTTTGGAACAATAGAAGATAATATTAAACTTCATAAACAAGGACTTTCTAGGGAAGAGGTAATGGAGGCTGCTCAGTTTGTTCAAGCGCACACATTTATAGAAAAGCTTCCTGATCAATATGACCATCCAGTGGTTGAACGTGGATCTACATTCTCTAGTGGTCAACGACAGCTGATCGCATTTGCAAGAACGATGGCGACGAAGCCGAAAATTCTAGTTTTAGATGAAGCAACGGCAAATATTGATACTGAAACAGAAGAAGCCATACAAGAAGCGTTACAGAAGATGAGAAAAGGGCGAACAACGATTGCGATTGCCCATCGATTGTCAACCATTCAAGATGCAGATCAAATACTCGTCCTACATCATGGAGAAATCGTAGAAAAAGGAACTCACCAAGAACTACTAACACTAAAAGGCTTATATTACAAAATGTACCTTTTACAAAATGGTTTAGTGGATAAGATGGCTGATGTAGTGGGCGGATAATCCATTTGGAAGTATTAAAATTGTACAGCTCACTTTTAATGTGAAAGTGGGAAAAAAGATAAATAAAATAGCATATAAAATCACTTTGTGATTGTATGCTATTTTTTTGTTGTAAAGAGTGAAAAAAATGTCCTACTTGGTTTCAGTAGGACATTTACATATGAAGAGTAGAGATTATATTAAGTATTACATATGCGCGTTAAGATTAGCGTGAGTAATCAATCAATAATAGCGAGTAGGAGTATAAACGGACATTTATTCCGTTAAATGTGAGGATTTCAGGGTATAGTTGGTTTTCGCGGACATTTATTCCGTTATTGATCAAAAAGGTCGCTAGTTTTCTACAAATTCTGTTGGAATAGCGGAATAGATGTCCGTCAACTCAATATTAGTAGCGATATTTTCAAGAATAAGGTACTTAATGTCCGCTCAGAATCAACAATGTTCTCTTTAGACTATCCAGATCCTACAATACGCATGAAGAGGAGCATCTATGACCGAGCATTTCTGAAATCTACCGTAGTAATATAAGTATTACATACATATTCTTTAGGGAAAGTGAGCTACTTGTACCATTCGGCAGTTAATTGTTACATTTGATGAGCAATTTTTCTATATTGACTTGCAGCTTTCTTTATATACGTGGCATTATAATTGTTTAATAGATGGTCTAACTCCTGGCTGAATTCAATAGCCTTTGGTGAGTTCAGGCCATATTCAGCAACAATATCTATCAACTGAGCACGTTTCTCTTCAATTCTATCTAAAAGCTCTTGTTTAGACACGGTTGCTTGTTCCTTTCTATACGAAGTATAATGTCAGGTGTATAACGAATCTTGAAAAAAATGTAATGAATAAATTTAGTATAACGAAAAATTATTTGTTTTTCAAAGTGAATTCTCAAATTTTTTTCACCAAATAACTGGAAAATGAGGAAGTGTCGATAATTGTTCACATGAAATCTGTGAAGAACATCGAATTTCTCTTCATTTCTGATAAAATTGAATAGGATATTGTGTAAAGGAATTTTTTAGTAAGGAGTTGTCATGAAATGACTGACATAAACTTGTTTTTAGCATTCGGTGCAGGGTTCCTAAGTTTTATTTCTCCTTGTTGTTTACCCCTGTATCCAGCGTTTCTATCATATATTACAGGAATATCAGTAAATGAGCTAAAAACAGAAAACGCATTACTTCAAAAAAGAAGTTTATTTCATACGATCTTTTTTCTTTTAGGTTTTTCATCTATCTTTATAGCAATTGGATTTGGAACTTCATTTGTAGGTACATTTTTCTTAGACTATCAGGATTTAATTCGTCAATTAGGCGCGATTTTAATCATTGCCTTTGGTCTTGTTGTTGTTGGGATCTTCACACCAAAGTTCTTAATGAAGGACCGCCGTTTTGAGTTTAAAAATCGACCTTCTGGTTTTATTGGATCCTTTCTAATTGGTATGGCATTTGCAGCAGGCTGGACTCCATGTACAGGTCCAATACTAGGAGCTGTATTATCTCTAGCTGCAACAAATCCTGGATCAGGTATGCTGTATATGATCGCCTATATACTGGGCTTTGCTATTCCTTTCCTAGTTCTATCATTCTTTGTTGGAAAATTAAAGTGGATTAGAACTAATAGTGGGAAAATCGTTAAAGTCGGTGGCTATATTATGATTGTAGTGGGCCTTATGTTATTCTTCGATCTAATGAAAGTGTTATATTCTGTGTTTAGCACACTATTTGGGGGATTCCAAGGCTTTTAATACATTTATGAACTCAATAAATAGAGTTTAAATATTAGAAAACCAGTTGGAATTAACAATATATTAATGGTATAGTTAAATATGGAATAATGAATTCGAACTACTAGACAACATATGTGGTAATAGACATTGGAGTAAGGAGGAGCATCTGTGGCAAAGGTTCTAATAGTAGATGATGCAAAATTCATGAGAATGACGCTAGGAAATATGCTCAAGTCTAGCGGGCATGAAGTCATTGGTGAGGGCGAAAATGGAGTAGAGGCAATAAGTAAATATAAAGAGTTACAGCCGGACCTTGTCACAATGGATATCACCATGCCGGAATTAAATGGTGTCGAAGCCGTTAAAGAAATTATAAAAGAATTTCCGCAAGCGAAAGTCATTATGTGCTCTGCAATGGGGCAACAAAAAATTGTTGTTGAAGCAATTGAAGCAGGTGCAAAAGACTTTATAGTCAAACCCTTCGATGAAGTGCGAGTTGACGAAGCAATTAAAAGGGTATTAGGACAATAACTAGGGAGGTTGATGACGGAATCACGGTCCGTCCCAACCTCTTTTTTTGAATAGTATCATCATATATTCTATTGTGCATCGTTTGTTCCGTGTGAATAAAAAGTCTATATAAAATAAATTTGCACATATTAGATTTATAAGAGTTCCGTATAATAAGAATCAGTTAATTAATGTAAAAAGTAATACTAAAAAAATAGATCTCAAACTAGAAAAGGGGTGACCCGTTTGGCCATTGCCTCAACCATCGTAGCCATTTTAATGGGAGCTCTCGTTGTATTCATTCGAATGAAATCCCAAAAGAAACCTGTTTCAGCAAAAAAAATCATTCTACCTCCTCTTTTTATGAGTACAGGTGCATTGATGTTTTTAATTCCGATGTTTAGAGTAACCTATCTTCAAATACTAGAAGCATTTGCTTTAGGACTTCTTTGTTCTATTCTATTAATAAAAACATCTAAATTTGAAGTAACGGATGGTCAAGTATTTTTAAAACGTTCAAAAGCATTTATTTTTATACTTATTGGATTATTATTGGTACGAATCATTGCCAAGTTACTTTTAAGTACAACGATTGAGTACGGTGAATTAGCAGGGATGTTCTGGATCCTAGCATTTGGTATGATCCTTCCATGGAGAATAGCCATGTTTATTCAATTTCGAAAGGTTCAAAGTAGTTTAGGGGAGGTAAGATAACTCCTTTACGATTTAATAGCGGGTACAAAAAAAGCTTCTTACAAGACGATACTTGTAAGAAGCTTTTTTATGATTTTGATTTCTTTTTATATTTATAGAATAAAAATATTCCCGCACCTATAAAAATAAGGTAAAGAACAACCGGTACGATATAAATAGCATTCATATCTTGTATCCTTTCGCGTAAACACCGTTTCTATTTTCTAGAATAGGTGTTCATATGGAGTAACATCAATCTTAAGTTCATTTAGCTTCTTCCTAAGAAATTTGTGGTCTCTTTTTGGGGTAGCTAAAATATAACCTCTTATGACTAGATCAAGTGTAATAGATTTCGCTTTTTCTTTAATCGCGATTTCTCCGATTTTTCCGGCTATTTTATGCTTCGCTACATCTCGAAACAGTTCGGGTACAGGACTAACCAAATCATTTAATAATTCTTTCTCTTCCTGTCTCCATAAATGAATGGACTTGTTAACATAATACTCTTCCCAATCCATAACAGATTTTCCGTCTTCCTTTGGCATTCTTTTAAGAAACTTTCGGAACATAAAAAAGCCGCCGATCGCAAAAGAACCAACTAATACTACTACCCAAAAAAGTATAAAATATAAAAACCAACCCTCAAGCTGATACTGCATAACGGTTCACCTCTAATTCTCTCTATCTTTTTTATTATAGACAAGGGAACATTACGTGACAAGGAAAGAACTGAAGTATCACAAAATTGTTGAAATATATCGCAAGAAATGGAATTAATGGTATAATATTAGAAAGTTTTCTAATTTTTTGTCGTTTATCTTTGTTCACGGAGGATATTATGAGGAGTTACTGGGGCCGTTTAATTGGTGTAGTTTCCGTGGTAGTTTTAATTACCATGTGGAATGTTATTTTTTACCGTTTTTCTGACCACCCTTTTCTGTTTTACCAAGATATCTCCATTATTCTTCTAGTACTTATAATGGGTTATTTCCTCGGTTCACTTTATGACCGAAATCATCGTTCCCTAAAAAGGTTAAGGATGAGTGAGGAAAATTATAAAAGGCTAAACGAAGAAATGAAGCATGTTCTTGAGAACGTACAAGAAGTTGTCTTCCATACAGATAATAAAGGGAACTTCCGTTATTTAAATCAATCATGGGAATCATTTTCGGGATATACAGTGAATGAGAGTCTTGATCGAAACAGTTGGCATTTTCTATCATTAAAGGAACGTCATGAAGTAAAACCGATTATTCGGGATTGTATTTCAAATAAAATAGAGAAACAGAAGTTAGATTTTAAATATAAAAAGAAAGATGGAAGTGTCTTCTGGTGTGAAGTCAATATTAAGTTTTTCTATAATCACCAAGGCTTTATAGGTGCAGTGGGCACGCTATCTGATATAACCGATCGAGTTCATCTTGAGGAAGAGCTATTAGAAATGAATGAAACTCTAGCTATGGAATCACAGAAATTTGCAGTTGCTGGACAACTTGCTGCTGGGATTGCACATGAGGTTCGAAATCCTTTAACGAGTATTAATGGTTTCCTCCAGTTAATTAGTGATAGTGAGGATGGGAAAAAGGAAGAGTATTTAGGAATTGTTTTTTCAGAGATTAAACGAATTGAACAAGTCCTTAATGAGTTATTGATCTTAGCAAAACCTCAAGCAATCTCTCACACTGATTTTAATATAATAGAAGTTTTTGATCAGGTTTCAAAACTGTTAACTACGAACGCCATTTTATATAATGTAACGATTGAAAAGGATTTTCCTTCTGAGCCTATCTACATAAAAGGCGATGAAAATCAGTTGAAGCAAGTGTTCATTAACTTAATAAAAAACGCTATAGAAGCATCTACTTTTGGTGGCATTATACGACTAGGTATTAAGAAGGAAAAATATCGACTTGTCTTATCCTTTGAGGATGAAGGTGTTGGGATGAGTAAAGAAACACTAAAGAAATTATGGGATCCATTCTATACAACAAAAGCTAGTGGGACAGGGTTGGGCTTGTCTATTTGTCTTAGAATATTAAAAGATCATAATGCAACCGTTCGAGTTCATAGTGAAGAAGGAGTAGGAACCGGTTTTTACATTAGCTTTCAAGCTATAGACCAGGATCGCTCATTTTCTGAAAATGATATCGTAGAAATGAACTAAAAAAGACTGATTGAAACGAGTAAAGGACTCTTCAATCAGCCTTTTTTTATTCACTTATATACCCTATAGGATTAGTGTATTTTACCATTTTAGTAAGTAAAAGTAAATTTAGTATTTCATTTATTTAGATTTTTTCTAATATTTTTACTTTGGGAATCTTTGTAAATAATACTTTACGAATAGATTTCAAGCGTGTTAAGATACTTTACAGTCAGGCTGTTTGGTAACAGAATGACACGCTTCACTTCATTTTAGGGGAAGAATAGGGAGGTACATATAATGAAAAAGATTTGGATGCTTGGTTTAGCTTTATCCATTACATTAGCTGGTTGTGGTTCTGAACAGCCAGAAGAAGAAAATGTTGTAACAGGTGGAGAAGAGCCTGCAGCAGAGGAAGTAAACGTTAAAGCTGAATTAATGGATTATTACTTAAACTTAACAACAACTGTCAATGGAATTGACGCTGACTTAAATAGCTATGAAGCTGCACTAGGTGGAGAAGAGCCTCCAACTGCAGAAGCGAAAGAAGCAGCAGTTGCATCTGCTAACGAAGTAGCTGAAGTAGTTAATGGAACAGAGATTCCTGAAACATTAACAGATGTTAAGGAAGATCTTGAATCATTTAAGACTGCACTTGCTGAGTCTTACACAATGAAAGCTGAAGAGATTGCAAAAGAAGGCGAAGCAAACTTAGAAGCTGCAAATGCAAAATTCACAGAAGCTGACGAGCAAATTTCTAGTATCCTAGAAGAAGCAGGATTAACAGCTTCATCATTAGCTAAAGACCTTAACTAATAGTGAATAAACGAAAGCACCCTAAAACTAGGGTGCTTTTTTGATTGAAGGACGGACCTTAATTGTTGGTAGTATCATGGTTCATATAAAGAATTATTAAGTGAATGTATACAGAATTTGTCTTAGAAACTTCATGGACGACTCTGTTATAATAGAAGTACAAACAATTGTTCGCAGGAGGGGAAAGTATGAAGTTTATACATACAGCCGATTGGCACTTGGGAAAACTCGTACATGGCATCTACATGACAGAAGAGCAGCGACATATATTAGAGCAGTTTATTCTTCTCGTTGAGGAAGAAAAGCCAGATGCTGTTGTCATTGCAGGAGATTTATATGACCGATCGGTACCGCCAACAGAAGCGGTTGAATTACTAGACAAGGTCCTTTATAAAATTAATGTGGAACTCTCAACACCAATTATTGCGATTTCAGGGAATCATGACAGTGCTGAACGGTTATCCTTTGGTTCCTCATGGTACCGACACAATCAGTTTTACTTAAAAGGGAAATTATCTCAAAATCTTGAACCCATTCGGCTTAATGGTGTTAATTTTCATTTGGTTCCTTATGCTGAACCTGGGATTGTTCGCGAATTATTAGGAAAAGATTCCATTCACACGCATCATGAAGCAATGAAATGTTTAATTGGAGAGATAGAGAAAACCATAGATCCAAATGAACCAAACATTTTTGTCGGACATGCCTTTGTGCTAGGTGGAAAAACGACAGATTCTGAACGTACATTATCTGTTGGAGGTTCCGGTTGTGTGGGTGCCGAGCTTTTTGAGCCATTTCACTATACCGCAATGGGGCATCTTCATAGTCCTGATGCCATTCGTCATCCATCCATTCGTTATTCTGGTTCTCTTTTAAAATACTCTTTTTCAGAAGCGACGCAACGAAAGAGTGTGTCCATTGTTGAAATAGATGAATCTCATAACGTAACAATTCAAGAACGTACGTTGAAACCAAGGAATGATATGAGATTAGTAGAAGGTTATCTTGAAGAAATATTAGACCCTTCTTTTTACCAAGACCAAAAAGTTGATGACTATATAAAAATCACCTTACACGATGAGGGAAGCCTGGTAGATCCTATTAATAAGCTCCGTCAAGTTTATCCGAATGTTCTACACTTAGAACGAAAAATAGAACGTGTCGATAGTAAGAAGATTACTAGTTTCGATTCTATTAAG
Organism: Rossellomorea marisflavi; assembly: GCA_003667865.1. GTDB lineage: Bacteria > Bacillota > Bacilli > Bacillales > Bacillaceae_B > Rossellomorea > Rossellomorea marisflavi_C. The sequence goes on from CP033051.1 coordinate 3,338,253, forward strand.
GATAAAACAAGAACGGAATTGGAATTATTCAAGGAATTTTATAGTGAGATGACAACGCAGAACTTTTCAGAAGAGAAGGAAAAGATACTCATCGAAGTAATTGAAAAGGCAAGGAAGGAGGTAATTGGCTCATGAGACCTCTTACGTTAACAATGCAAGCGTTCGGCCCATATGCAGAAAGAGAAGTCATTGACTTTCGTGAGTTAGGGAATCGAACCATGTTTGTGATTTCTGGAAAAACGGGCTCTGGAAAAACAACCATTTTTGACGGAATCTCTTTCGCTATATATGGAAGAGCAAGTGGTGAAGATCGTAATCCCGCTGAACTACGAAGTCAATTTGCTAAAGATGACGATATTACAGAGGTAGAGCTAACATTCCATCTACGCGGGAAAACATATCATATAAAACGTTCACCTCAACAAGAGAAAAAAAAGGTACGAGGCGATGGCTTTACTACCGTCAATTCTGCTGCAGAATTATTCGTTTTTGATGAAAATGGTGAACGGAAAATCCTTGGTTCAAATGTACGTGAAGTGGATGAAAAAATAAAAGAACTCGTTCAACTTGATGTCAATCAATTCCGTCAAATCTTAATGATTCCACAGGGGGAATTTCGTAAGCTTTTAACTTCAGACAGTAGTGATAAAGAAATCATTCTACAGAAGCTTTTCCATACTGAGATTTACAAAATGATTCAAGAAAAGCTGAAAGTAGAAGCAGATGAACTAAATCAGCTCATTCAATCAACCGTTGAGAAGCGTACAAGGGAATTATTAAGAATACAAACAGAAGAACACCATGAATTAAAGGAACTTCTTCTTGAAAATCCGCTCCGAGACCGTAAAGTCTTATCCCTTTTACCAGAACATATTGAGAAGCAAGTAGAAGGACTGAACGCTTTACAGCTAGACTATGAAAAACAACTTACGTCTAGAGATGCTGTACAGAAGCAACTTTTAGAAGCGGAATCCTTGCTTGTACAATTTAAGCAAAAGGAAGAGCTAATCCAGAAGCTTCATCAGCTAGAAGGACTTTCGGAAAGCATTGAAAATAAAAAGAGTCAAATTATTCTTGCTCAAAAGGCAACACGCTTAGTTCAGCAGGAAGAGTATTGTCACAAGTTAAGTAAAAATCTAAAAGAACTAAAGTCACAATATGATTACTATGTAAAAGAGTACGCAAAGCTTCAAGAGGAATTTACATCGGCTACGGAACGCTTTGAAGTAGAAAAATCTCGAGAAGAAGAGAGAGCTCATGCTACAAAACAAGTAAATCAGCTAGAGGCAATTGCAGAAGATGTTCAATCTTTTGCGGAATTGAATCAAGCTGTTCAACAGCTACAAAACAAACGTATGAAGCAAAATGAAGAACTGCAAGCCAATGTGGAAAAATTGAAACAGTCTAAAGTGAAATCGGATCAAGTTGAAGAACAGCTTCGCCAATTAGATTCTTCAAAAGAGAAGCTCCTAGAGAGTAAAGCTTTTAAACAAGTATTATCAAATCAAATCGAATTGCTAAAGGAAACCTTTGAAAGCGATAAACAGCTTCAAGTTGAGCGTAATCGATTAGAAAAAGTAGCGAAAGACCATGAAGGCATTACATTACAGCTAAAAGATGCGAAAGAAACGCAAAGTTTTCTTGAGAATAATTGGTATAAGGGTCAGGCTGGACTATTAGCTCAACAATTATCTGATGGGCAAAACTGTCCAGTATGTGGCTCAGATCATCATCCATCTCCTGCACATCTAGAAGTAAAGCTTCCTTCAGAAGAAGATTTAAAAGCTGCAAAGCAAGATGTCCAGAAATTAGAACAAAAAGAACGAGACGATGATTCTAAACGTATACAGCTTTTAGAAAAGACAAATGCACTGCAAAACCAATTAAATCGTGGAATTGAGAAAATTAAAGATTTTTCAAATACATTTCAGATTGAAGAGTGTGCAGACACTCTTTCTAGGAAACAAAGGGAGCTTCAAAATCTTGAAAATCAAATTGCTTCCTTGGAAAAAGAAATAGAACAAGCTCAAACTCTTCGTGAGCAGTTTGAAGAAATAAAGCAATTCCGTGTAAATCTAGAAAAACAACAAGAAAAGTTACAGGAAGACATTCGTATATCCCAAGATGAATATACGAAACAGCATACTACACTTGAAAAGGTGAAGGAAACGATTCCTGAATCATTGCGCAAGTTTTCTCAGTATCAGGCTGCATTACAACAAGCTCAAAAACATGAGATGAAATTAAAAGAAGATTTTCAAAAAGCACAGACACAATTCTATGAGGTAGAAAAGCTCGTATCAATAAAAAACAACCAAATGGAAGAATTGAAACATAGAACAAATCAAGCTGAAGCTGAAATGAAAGCAGAGCGTAATCAATTTGTTGTGATGCTTCAAGAGCAAGGTTTTTCTGATTACAGGTCGTTTGAGCAAGCGAAAAAAACAGAGGAACAAGTAGAAAGCCTTCAACAAGAGGTTCAGCAGTATCGAGAGGATCTTCGCTCCGTTCGTGATTTATTAGCTCAAACGGAGAAGAATATTGAAAACAAAGAAGCTCCAGATATTGATGAAATCAATGCGATGCTCCAAGAAGCATCTACAAAATTAGCAGAAATAAATGAAAAAGTGAATGAGCAAAAGGTAAGCATTCGAGAAAACAAAAGTGTATTAGAAAATGTAAATAAGATAAATGAAGATATTCAAGTACAAGAAGAACGCTATCAATCAATTGGATTGTTATCGAGTTTAGCTCGCGGTCAGAACGCTAATAGGATCACGTTTGAACGATATGTTCTTGCCTCATTTTTAGAGGATATCCTATATATTGCCAATGAACGTCTTTTAAAAATGACTTCTGGTCGTTATCAATTGATTCGTAAAAAGGATCGTAGTAAAGGGAATGTGCAAAGTGGACTTGAATTACTGGTTTTTGACCAATACACGGGACAAGAGCGTCATGTGAAAACATTATCTGGTGGTGAAAGCTTTAAAGCTTCATTAGCTTTGGCACTAGGCCTTGCAGATGTTGTACAGCAGTATGCAGGTGGCGTTTCTTTGGAAACGATGTTCATAGATGAAGGATTTGGAACATTAGATCCTGAATCACTTGATCATGCCATTGAAGCCTTGATGGATATTCAAAGCAGTGGACGTTTGGTCGGATTGATTTCACATGTGCCTGAATTGAAGGAACGAATTGATGTTCGACTTGAGGTCATTTCTAGTCAAAGTGGAAGTCGAACAGAGTTTCAATTTATAAGATAAATTATCCTTAATAGATCAGCAAGGTCATTGTATAATGCCGTTGCTGATCTTTTTCAATATAGGCAATGACATAGTAGCTCTCATTATGAATAGGAATGATGGTGGAAAGGTTTAGTAAATGAATTTCTCTTGAAAAATTCACTTCCCTTTTGGGATGATTTTCAATAACATATTATTTGGGTATAAAGAAATATAGGTGGGTGATTTCTCATGAAAGACATTTTTTTTATTATATTTATTGTGTTATCAGCAATAGCAAACTTTGGGTGGAGTTGGAAAAGATTATTAGATTTCAATAGCTATCAAAAACCCTTTCTAGAAGGGACTGTTCTGTCGTTTCTTATTCTTTTTATTGCTTCACTTTGGTGGTTGTTTGTGAATGGAGCAACGAATGGACTTATTGGTGTATTCTATTACTTTATTTCATTTCTCATCATTATGGTTCTAAACGGATCTATTTTAGGGTATCTATTTTCTAAGAAAAATAGCCAAGGAGAGAGCGAATGGAGACAATCGGAATAGATGCAGGAGGCACCTTAATCAAAGTTGTCTACAAAGAAAAAGGGCAAATGCACTATAAAAAATTTGCTGAAACTGAAGGTCAAGCAATGATTAACTGGTTATCAATGGTAAAACCAAATGCTCATTTTGTTTTAACAGGAGGAAATGCAGAAAGCCTATCTTCCCAATTTACGCATGCTTCAGTAATTACAGAATTTGAAGCGGTTTGCACTGGTGCCAAACATTTATTGAAAGAGCAACAGCCTTCTCTTACGTTTCCAATTGTACTTGTGAATATCGGAACCGGTACATCGATCTTTTTATTAGATGAGAGTGAACATCAGAGAATAAATGGTACAGGAATTGGTGGTGGGACATTTATAGGACTAGGTGGCTTGCTATCGGGTACATATGATTACCATCAACTTGTAGAGTTAGCTAGAAAAGGTACCCGCAATCAGGTAGATTTACTTGTGAAAGATATCTATAAAGGGGATGCCCCTCCAGTGTTAGGAGACCTCACGGCTGCTAATTTTGCAAAAGGTACAATAGAAGATTCAAAGCCAGCTGATCGTATACGAGCATTAGTTAATATGATTGCTGAAACAATCATTCTCCTTTCATCAACTGTTGTTTCACAGTATAGTGCCTCTACCATAGCGTTTGTAGGAGGAGCTTTGTATATGAATGACGTATTGAAAAAGGATTTGCAACAATTTGAGTCAATGCTACATTATGAAGCACTATTTCTAGATCATGGGTTATATACAGGCGCAATGGGGGCTTATCTATTAGGTGAATAGGAGGTCCCTTCACAAAAGTGTCATGGTTTTTTCCGGATGTGAATTGTATTTATACTAAAATTCTACTACCATAAGAAAGTACTAGTAAATGTGATAGCAGGAGGGATTTTCCTTGCAACAAATAAATAGAGCACGGATGCTTCTAGTCATCCTATTAATAGTTGTTCTTACAGGCTGCGGGACTGGGAATTTTCAAGCGGATACAAATTATGAGGTTGAAGATTTTCGTTTTACCAATCAAAACAATGAACAAGTAGGCTTGACTGATTTAAAAGGGACCGTATGGATTGCAGATTTTATTTTTACGAATTGTGAAACAGTATGTCCTCCAATGACCTATAATTTAACGGAACTTCAAAAGAAGCTAAAGGAAAATGGAGTAGAGGATTATCGTATCGTTTCCTTTAGTGTAGATCCTGAAGTGGATACTCCAGAAGCCTTAAAGGAATTCATCGGACAATTTGAAGCAGATACGAGTAAATGGGATCTTCTAACCGGATATTCATTCGATGAGATTAGTGAGTTTGCTAAGGGTTCATTTAAAAGTTTAGTTGTTGATGACCCGAACTCTGATCAAATGATTCATGCAACTAGTTTTTATCTAGTGAACAGTGATGGACGTATGGTGAAATCGTATAGTGGTGCGGAAGAATTTGATGCTACACAAATGGCGCTTGATATTGAAGCACTGATTAAACAAGAACAAAATCAGTAATATAAGACAAAAACACCCTTTGAACGTTCGTGTTCATCTAATGGGTGTTTTTTTGATTTTCTATCTAGAAATATAGAGGAGTTTCCTCCACTATGTTTAACTATTAATATATAGAAAAAAATATATAGACTGGATGGATAAGAATATGTTCATTAGACCAATTAAAATTAGTGATGCTGAACAAATCGTTGACATAATGAGGCAACCAAATGTATTACCAAATATCGTTTCGTTACCAAGCCTACGAGCAGCGTCCTTTGAAACACGCTTAAGAAACGCAACATCTGAGAATCATGACTTTGTTGCAGAAGATAATGGAAAAGTGGTCGGTATGATTGGGCTCAGTCAAGGTAAAGGGAGAAGAGCACATACGGGCAGCTTATTTTTATTTGTTGATGAAGACTATCACGGAAAAGGGATTGGTTCACTTCTTCTTCAAAAGGTAATTGATCTAGCCGATAATTGGCTATTACTAGAACGAATCGATTTAACGGTTATTGAAACAAACCTAGGAGCGAAAAAACTTTATGAGAAGTATGGGTTTAAGGAAGAAGGATATAAGGCAGGAACGATTATTCAAAATGGATCGCTTGTTGGAGAAATTATGATGGCTCGTTTTTTACCAGGTGGTAGAATTGAAACGAGTGACTGAACTCGTTAAAAGGAAGTTATTTTAGATGAAAAGAAAAAGAATGCTGTTTATAGATATCATGATTGTCATCATACTTTTGTTCTGGATTGGTAAGCTTTTTTATGAAGGGAGCATTCTGAAAGGATTTCTTTTCATTGCTCTTTTTCTGATTTTATTTGTTATACTTTGGTTTACTTATAATAAAAGTAGGTGAATCGTGTATGATGTAGCATTGATTTTACACGCTCCACAAATACATATAAACAGGAAACACACACAATTAGTCATGTCTCTTAGTGAATTCCGATATATTTTATATAACGAAGCATTCTATGATTAGAAGCTATTCCTAAGGGCAAAATGGTCCTGAAGTAAAAAAGAACCATAAAAAAGCTATACATTCTTATTTGGGTAGCCGAATATGTCAAGACTGAAAGGAAAGTAGGCTATTTTATGACTGAATTATGGAAAAGCTTTAGTTGGGTCATTCCAATTTTAGCTCTTTTAACATTTTTATTATTGATATTCATTTATATATGGAAGCAACAGAGTGGAAAGATACGGTGGGCAGATCTTATTCCAATTGTATTTACAACGGTATCTGTTGGGGGAATTTTTCTTATTACGTTATCTGCTATTGCGCCAGGTGTACCACTTGATGGCACAACCAATCTAATCCCATTTTCGAATTTAAAGCTTAATTTAATCTACAGGAACCATCTTGATGTGCCCATTCGAAATCTTCTTGCCAACATAGCCTTATTTATTCCATTTGGATTTTTTATATCTTGGTTAATACGTACTAAGAAGTGGATGATGGTAAAGGCTACTCTTTTCGGATCATTGCTTTCATTAACCATTGAGATACTGCAATTTTATTTGCCTTTAGGACGTTCGACTGATATTGATGATTGGTTAATGAACACTGTTGGTGCTTTCATTGGTGCTTTTTTCTTCTTGCTGTTCATAAAATCATATAAATTATACAAATTAAATAGTAAATACATGAATCGATAAGTAGACATTCTTTAAGGTTGAGGAAATTTCCAATGTCCCTATACTGAATGGTAAAATATGTTCCATGTACTGATTATTAAATCAGAAGGAGTTTGATCATGAGCGAATTGATATTTACTGCCCTTTTTTGCTTAAGTATTCTTTGCTTTAAATTTTACAAGGTTATGAAGAAGAAGGAAGTATCGAAGGGGAATAAATCATTGGCTTTTGGAATCGTCCTTATGTCAATAATAGGGATTACACTAACAGTATTACTGTATTTGCCGAATGCATCCTAATCTATTTTAGATTGAAAGGTGGGGTTTGACTATAATGAGTCAAATCCTTTTTTATTTATAATGAAAATACTTATAATAAACATATATCTCAATTTCAAGATTTGTTTCAATTTTGTAATAGAAGGAGTGTTTTCATGAATTCATACCCCATTGTTATTTCTGAGGTGTCATTGCTTGTAGAAGACCTATCACGTTCGATACATTTCTACCGTGAATATCTTGGAATGAGCCTTCTCAACTCTTCTGAACGAAAAGCTGTATTCACTGCTGATGGAAAGACACCTCTCATTACTATTGAACAACCTATAGGAGTCAGACCGAAAGAAAAAGGAAGAACAGGTCTCTATCATCTAGCGTTGTTATATAAAAATCGACAAGAATTAGCAAATGCTGTTTACTCTCTAATTCAAAGAGGCTATCCACTACAAGGGGCGTCTGATCACTTAGTTAGTGAAGCGGTATATTTGGAGGATCCAGATGGGAATGGTATTGAACTTTACGCTGATCGTCCAAGAGAAAACTGGCGGTGGCAAAATAACGAAATTCAAATGTCTACACTTCCATTAGATGTGCACGATTTATTAAAACAACGTACAGATGGATACAATCAAATGAATCCAGATACCATTATCGGTCATATTCATCTACATGTAGGAAACTTAGAAAAGGCCTTTACCTATTATTCAAAGGGATTAGGACTTGATGCCGTTCTTCGGTATGGAAATCAAGCACTGTTTATGTCAACTGGAGGATATCATCATCATATTGGTTTGAACATTTGGAATGGTGTGGGGGCATTGCCTTGGTCTGAAAATAGCGTAGGTCTAAAGTGGGTTTCTTTGAAGATTGAAGATTCATATCTTGATCATGTTATATCTTCACTTAAAATCATTGAGGCCGAGCTTCTGTATGAGGAAGATTCAATCTATTCAATAGACCCATCTGGAAATCGAATCGTACTAGCAGGAAGATAGTAGATTTTCTATTGAAACACGTCTATCTGTATGAGAGGCGTGTTTTTTTTAAGCATTATTTTCCAGACCCGTTGAACAAACAAAATACTTGAAAGTCAAAAAAGGTCAAAGTATAATACTTTTCAAGGAAGGTCAAATTAGGTCAAATACTAGGAGGTCTTTATAATGTTATGTCAAATATGCGGACAAAATCATGCAACAATAAATGTCTATACACAATTTAATCAAGAAAAATCACAAGTTAAGATGTGTCATGCTTGTTTTGAAAAACAAAAGTCAAACCATAAAATCCCTTCTGGCTTTGGTGGAGGCTTTCCATTTGAAGATCTACTTAAAGGAATGGGAGCTGGCAACAATTCAGCCTCAATAAAGCAACCTCAACACCATACGAATCATGGGAATGAACGAAATGGAATACTCGATCAATTTGGACGAAATGTTACTGATCAAGCTCGAGCAGGTAACATTGATCCTGTGATTGGACGAGATAAAGAAGTTAAACGTGTTATTGAAATTTTAAATAGACGAAATAAAAACAACCCCGTACTGATCGGTGAGCCTGGAGTAGGTAAAACGGCCATTGCAGAAGGGTTAGCATTAAAAATAGTAGAGGGTGATGTACCTTCAAAGCTACTTAACAAAGAATTGTATGTCATGGATGTTTCGTCATTAACAGCAGGTACTGGCATACGTGGTTCTTTTGAAGAGAGACTAAAAGCAATCATTCAAGAATTGCAAACTCGTGAAAATGTGATGTTATTTATTGATGAGATTCATCAGCTAGTAGGTGCTGGAGCTGCCGAAGGTTCAATGGATGCAGGGAACATTTTGAAGCCTGCTCTTGCAAGAGGTGAGCTTCAAGTAATTGGAGCAACAACACTAAAAGAGTACCGTCAAATTGAAAAGGATGCAGCACTTGAAAGACGTTTCCAACCAATTACGGTAAACGAGCCAAGCACAGAAGAAGCTTATGAAATTTTAGTAGGGTTAAAAGAAAAATATGAGACCTTCCATTCTGTGACATTTACAGATGACGCTTTAAAGTTCTGTGTTACACTTTCAGATCGATATATTCAGGATCGCTTTCTCCCTGACAAAGCCATTGATTTAATGGATGAAGCGGGTTCTAAGGTAAATCTATTAAGTGAAGGGAAAGAAACGGTTACCACCCAAAAGAAATTATCAGATATCCTAGAACAGAAGAATTTGGCAACAAAAGAAGAGCGCTATGAAGATGCTGCCCGTTTACGAGACGAGGAGATTGAGCTAGAAAAACAATTGAAGTCAGAAACGAAGCATTCAGCCATTGTTGATAAGGACTTTATTTTAAACCTTATTGAAGCGAAAACAGGCATTCCTGTAGGAAAACTTCAAGCAACAGATAAAGAGAAATTAAAGGACCTTGAAGAGAACCTTTTCTATAAAGTAATTGGACAGCAGGAAGCTGTCAAAAAAGTAGCGAAAGCGATCCGCAGAAGTCGTGCAGGGCTTAAAGCAAAGCATCGTCCGATTGGTTCCTTCTTATTCGTAGGACCAACGGGTGTTGGGAAAACAGAACTCACAAAATCCCTAGCAGAAGAATTATTTGGAACGAAGGATTCAATGATTCGATTAGATATGAGTGAATATATGGAAAAGCATTCTGTATCTAAATTAATTGGTTCACCGCCAGGATATGTAGGACATGAAGAGGCTGGACAATTAACAGAACGGGTAAGACGTAATCCATATAGCATTATTTTGCTAGATGAAATTGAAAAAGCACATCCAGATGTTCAGCATATGTTCCTACAGATTCTTGAGGACGGCCGCTTAACAGACAGCCAAGGAAGAACAGTAAGCTTTAAGGATACGCTGATTATTATGACCAGTAATGCAGGAGTTCAAGAAAAGAGGGTTACAGTTGGATTTAACACGGTAGGAACAGAGATGGAAAAAGAATCAAGTATTCTTCAATCATTAGGAAGCTTTTTTAAACCAGAGTTCCTAAACCGTTTTGATTTAATTATTGAATTTTCCTCATTAAATAAAGAACATCTTCTAGAAATACTAGAACTAATGTTACAAGATTTAACGGAACAACTAAAGGAACAGCAATTACAAATGGATATTAGCCAAGAAGCAAAAGAAAAGCTGATTGAACTAGGCTACCACCCAGAATTTGGTGCACGTCCATTGCGTCGTGTCATTCAAGAACAACTTGAAGACCAAATAGCAGATGTCTTATTAGAAGAAAGGGAAACAAACTCAATAACTATAGCTGTCGAAGACAACCAAATCATTGTAAAATAACTGATAGTAGGGACGGACCTTCGTTTAAGGTCCGTCCCTCTATTCTAAAGGTGTATAATAATCTTTGATTTGTTCAGATATAAGGTCTGATACAGGTACAACTTTAATGTTTTTCTTTTTGAAGAAGTCCATTGATTGAAATATTCCTGCAGAGCATTCTTCGCCTGAAACACCGACATGCCCGATGGCGATACCGACACCTGTATCCTCTGAGATTTTAGCTAATTTCATCATTTGTTTTTTTACATGTGGCACAGACGCTACGTCATCAAGAAAAACATCACGTTTTAAGAGTGGGACACCCAGCTCCTTTGCGACCTCAGGAAACTTAGAATTTGGACTTGTGGCACTATCGATAATGAAAAGCTGATGCTCTTTTGCTTCTTCAACAATTGCTGTAACGATGTCTTCATCTTCAACCACAAGTGATCCCATATGATTGTTCAAACCTACAGCAAAGGGGATGCTTTCAATTGCGTCACTTACACGCTTCTTTACTTCTTTTGCTGAAAGGTCCTTTGTTATTGGATTAGGGCCAAGCCAAGAAAGCTTTCCTCTTTTTGGCTGCATCGGCAAATGAAGAATGACCTCAAACCCATTATTATGTGCCCATTCAGCATGCTTGATTGAATTTTTCGTAAAAGGCATAACAGCTACTGTAATTTGTACATCTCCTTCTAAAAATTCCTGCACTCCTTCAATTCCGCCACCAAAGTCATCAATAATAATAGCTGCTTTTTTCTGTGATTCTTCTGTAGCGTGTATTGAAGGGACTAAAGCAAAATGAAATAGAGTGAATAATAAAATAATGATAGAGGTATTCTTCATGTACATCCCCCTTTTTTTGATTAATGTTCCCACTAATAAAAGGAAGATGTATGGAATAAGTTAATCTTTCATTTTTAAGAATATTAGCTATACTAAAGAAATAACCATTTATTAGAATAGAGGGATTTATATGGAAATGAGACGAGCAACTATGGATGACCTTGATACAGTTGTAGAGCTATTTGATCAATATCGAGTGTTTTACAAAAAGGAATCAGACAAAGAGGCTGTACGAAGATTTTTATCAGATAGAATACAAGCAGAAGAATCCGTTATTTTTATTGTCGTAGAAGGAAATGAAGGTCTTGGCTTCACACAGTTATATCCTACGTTTTCTTCTGTATCATTGGAACGTATGTGGATTCTAAATGATCTTTTTGTAGCGCCAACAGCTAGAAAACTTGGGGTAGCATCGATGCTTATTGATCAAGCAAAATCTTTTTCATTACAAACAAATTCTAAAGGTCTCATTTTAGAAACAGACGCTGACAATGTAAACGCACAGAATCTTTATGATAAAACGGGTTTTGAGAAAGACACAACCTATCATTACTATTTTTTCCATTAAGTTCATCCGCAGTACGAAAGGAGAGGCTGTATGAGTAAAAAGATAGCGATTGTTACTGGTGCCTCAAGTGGCTTTGGTATGTTGAGCTCTATGAAACTAGCAGAAAAAGGTTTTCATGTTATTGCAACAATGAGGGATTTAAACAAAAGGGATCAGCTACAGTCTCTATGTGACTATAAAGGTGTTTCTAAGAGTATAGAGTATGTACAGCTAGATGTTACATCGGAAACGTCCATAAATCAATTCGAGGAATACATAAAGAAAATTGGACAGGTTGATGTCTTAGTAAATAATGCTGGTTATGCTAGCGCAGGATTTGTAGAAGAGGTACCCGTTGAACAGTACAGAAAGCAGTTCGAAACGAATGTCTTTGGACTTATAGCTGTTACACAGAAAGTAATCCCATTAATGCGATCAAGGAATCAAGGTACTATTATTAATATGAGCAGTATTAGTGGCTTATTAGGGTTCCCTGGAATGTCTCCATATGTTTCCTCTAAGTTTGCACTAGAAGGATTTAGTGAAAGCCTAAGATTAGAATTAAAACCGTTCGGAATTGATGTATTCTTAATTGAACCCGGCTCATATGATACAAATATTTGGTCAACTGGCAAAGAAATAGCAGAAAAATCATTAGATGAAGCCTCTCCTTATTACAGCTTTATGAAACGTCTAGAAAATGGAATCGAAGAAGGCAAGAGATCATTCGGAGACCCAAATGAAATTGCTACATTGATTAGCGACATTGCTCTAGGAAAAAAGAAAGAATTCCGCTACCCAATGGGCAATGGGATAAAAACCATGTCGCGCATTAAAAAGATACTACCGTGGTCATGGGTTGAAAAAACAATCATCAAAAGATTTACCTAAACAACAATGTGTTGAATTGGATCCAAATCTAAAAGTAGGTTTGGATTTTTTGTTATATTAAAAAAATATCTAGCATTTTACCAAATATTTCTTTACTATATTATGTAGATGAGATTACAGCTAGGAGATTATAAAATGACAAAAAATGAATTAGAGAATATTGTAGAGAATGATTATGCTCTACCAGAAGACCTGTCTGAAATGGAATCAGTTAGACGAGTTCTGTCTGTTTTTAGCTCTTCAGACCCTGAGTTGAGGGATAAACTAGGATATAGAATTGTTTACAATTGGTTATTAAATAAAATGTTTTTAACCTCTAAGGAGTTAATGATTTTATTAGACGAATCCTTATCTGAGAGCAAACTTTTGCATAAGCTTGGTGAAAATGAGGATGATAGTGTTTTCCTAAGATCCTTTACGTCTTTATTTATTGCATTAGTATTAATACGTGACAATAAAAATCCGTTTTTAACCTATGATCAATTCTCTAATGTAGTAAACACGTTGAAGTATTATTGTCAGAATGAAATGGACCAAAGAGGATATGTAGAAGGAAAAGGCTGGGCTCACTCTGCTGCACATATTGCGGATGCTTTAGATGAATGTGTACGCTCGAAACATGCAACAGAGGATGAGTGTTTAGATGTGTTTCATTCCATTATCGCACTTATTCTAAATAGCGAGCATGTGTATAATACAGAAGAGGATGAGAGAATGGCAATAGCCATTGCCGCTATGCTTGAACTAGAGAAGGTTTCGCTTGAATTGGTTATTCAATGGTTTCAAAATGTTAAAATCCAAGACAATGGTTTTGACAGTAAAAGAACGAATCTTAAGCATCTAATTCGCAGTCTATATTTTAGATTGTTAAACAAAGACAACATAAATCAAGAAAAAATGTATCTTTTTGTTGAATTAGAGAAAAAGTTTAATTATTATCTAAAGTATTAGAGTGTATACATAAACATAGTATAAAATGGAAAAATAATGAATTAGAATAATAGTTAAGGAGATGTATTATGAAACGAACAGCTGAATTTGTATTAGGAATTATTGGTGTTGTTACATCAGGACTTTTTTCACTACTAGGGGTACTTTTTTCTGCAGGAGCTAATATGCCCGAATTTCAAGAAGCGGTAGAGCAGGAACTGCAAAATGATCCAACATTATCAGGTGAAGATAATCTAGGACTTATGGTTGATACGTTTAATTCATTAGGCACCTATATTATCACTATAAGTATTATTTCAGCGATCATTGGTATTGTTGGGGTCATATTAATTCGTGGAAATAAAAAGCCTGTTATAGCAGGAATTTTGTTTATCTTAGCGTCACTCCTAATTGGAATCGGTTCTATAGGTTTAGGTTTTATTCCAGGAATTCTATTCTTAATTGCAGGAATTTTATGCTTTGCTAGAAAACCAAAGAATGTTACAACAGTATAATGAAATAAGACCGCTCTCTTAGAGAGTGGTTTTTTATATGGGGATCTATTTCTTAAGCTCATCCACATCAAGATGAAAGGTACATGTAAAGTTAGACATTCTATGATAAAATTGACAAAATTGGGTTCACTTATTTTAATTTTATTGTTAGGAGAATATAATGAGCGAGAAACTTTACTATAATGATTCCTACATCAAAGAATTTACAGCCTCCATTTTAACTCAAGGTGAAGAACCAGATGGTAGATGGTATGTTACCCTTGATCAAACAGCATTTTATCCTACAGGTGGTGGACAGCCGAGCGATATTGGTTATCTAAATCAATCTGTTGTCGAGGATGTTCAACTAATAAATGGTGAAATACGTCACTATATTCAAAAACCACTTCATAATGACCAATTTGTTGTAGGTACAATAGACTGGATGAGAAGATTCGATCATATGCAGCAACATCTAGGTCAACATATTCTCACAGCAGCGTTTGAAGAGCTATTCGGGTATCAAACAACTAGTTTTCATTTAGGGGAACAGCTGTGTTCGATTGATTTGAATACTGAAGAGCTATCAGAAAAGGAAATTGAAGACGTTGAGCAATTAGCCAATTCAATGATTCTTAGCAATCGTCTAATTGAAACGAAATGGGTTCAACAACATGAGCTTGACCAATATTCGTTACGTAAACCTCCATCTGTAACGGAGAATATTCGACTCGTCATCATTCCAAATTTCGATTACAATGCCTGTGGTGGTACCCATCCAAAGTCTACAGGGGAAGTGAGTTCAATCTCGATTTTATCGACAGAACGCCAAAAGCAAAAAGTCCGTGTTCATTTTGTCTGCGGGCAACGTGTCTTAGACCAACTTAGAGCAAAACAAGCGATAACCAAGCAATTAACGAATTTATTTAGCACACCAGAAGATAGAATCATAACAGCTGCAGAACGCTTAATAGAAATAGAAAAAGCACTTAGTAATGAAATCGAGCATCTAAAAGAAGAAGTACTTGAATTTGAAAAGAACACATACATAAAAGAATATGAAATGATAGGGGATTGTAAAGTAATCAAAAGAGTTTTTGAAGGACGAACAATGCAGGAACTTCAAAGATTATCAAAAATGGTAAGTCAGGCAGAACAGCATGTCGTATCTGTATTTTTGAACAGTGATGATGACCGCTTCCAGCTTGTGCTTGCACGAGGGAACGCTGTTACGATTAATATGAATGACGTACTTAAAAAGATTCTATCACCTATTAATGGAAAAGGTGGTGGCAGTAATCAAATGGCACAAGGGGGAGGACAAAAAACAATAGATGTAGAATCATACCTTAACATGATTGATGAAGTGTTAGAATCTCATTTTCATCATGATGAATTGTAAAATAAATTAGTAACTTAATAAGGGGAGAAGTACATATGACAAGATTAAAGAACTTGCAAAGCTGGTTAAAAGAAAAGGGTGTTCCCGCTGCATTTATTAATTCCACTGAAAATGTATTTTACTTAACAGGTTTCCTTACGAACCCTCATGAACGATTAATGGGACTTTTTGTATTTCAAGACATGGATCCTATATTTATTGTTCCAAATATGGAAGTAAATCAAGTAAAAGCAACTGGATGGAATCATGAGGTCATCGGTTATGCTGATCATGAAAACCCATGGGAATTTATTAAAGAATCCATTGAAAAAATAGGTATTTCTAGAAATGTTATTGCATTAGAAAAATCGGTTTTATCTTATGGTAGAACAGAAGAGCTGTTAGCGATTTTTAATGGAGCAGAGGTTGTAGATGTTGAAGATCAATTAAATAGATTGCGTGTTATAAAAGATGAAACTGAAATTGATACGATAAGAAGAGCTGCTAAGTTAGCAGACTTTGGGGTAGAGGTAGGAGTCAATTCCTTGAAGGAAGGTATTACAGAAATGGAAGTTCTCGCTACCATTGAGTATGAATTAAAAAAGCAAGGTGTTAGGGAGATGTCCTTCTCTACTATGGTCTTATTTGGAGAAAAATCTGGAGATCCTCATGGAAACCCAGGAAATCGACAATTACGTCCAGGAGACTTTGTTCTATTTGACATGGGGGTTGTGTTAGACGGATACTGCTCAGACATTACTAGAACCTTTATCTATAAATCTTCTTCAGATGAACAAGTTGAGATTTACAATACGGTTTTAAACGCACAGATAGCTTCTTTAGAAGCTAGTAAGCCTGGCAACAGAATCGGTGATTTAGATCAGGTTGCTAGAGACGTGATAACAGATGCTGGTTACGGTAACTACTTCCCTCATCGTATTGGCCATGGCATGGGAATTAATGTTCATGAGTTTCCTTCAATGAGTCATTTAAATAATGATATTCTTCTAGAGGGAATGGTTTACACGATTGAGCCTGGGATTTATATTCCTGGTGTAGGTGGAGTTAGAATTGAAGATGACGTATTAATTACTAAAGAAGGCTATGAAACATTAACGAAATACCCAAAAGAGTTAAAAATTATAGAGTAATTCATACATCCGAGGATATTTTTCTCGGATGTATGAATATCAGTTTGCATAATGTGGTTACGGTAAACAGTCGTACGTAGGGGATGGTCACAGTGAAGTGTGTAACATCAAAAGGAGAACTATTTTATAGAGAAGAAGGGGAAGGACAGCCGCTGCTAATATTTCATTCAATGGGTACAGATCATCGTTCAATGTTATCCTGGCTTGAACCATTTTTTCAGTTAGAAGAGATATCAGTTAGAAGGTTTTATGTTGACTTACCTGCACATGGTCAAACGAAAATCAATTCAAAGCTTACTTCTACTGATCATATGGTTCAAATGATTGAAGAATTTATTGAACAGGTACTACCAGGGGAAAATGTTTCGCTATTAGGCATGTCTTTTGGTGGTTATATAGCACAAGGTTTGATGGACAGATTATTAGATAAGATTAATGGAATAGCATTACTTGCTCCAGCAGTCCATAATCGCACGAATCAATTGCCTAAAAAGATAATCCTTGAATCAAACAAACGTATCCTTCAGAAAATGAATGAGGATAAATGGAATGCCTTCTCTACGCTAATGATCTATGAAAATGACTGGTCGTATACTTGTTTTATGAATGAAATCCAACCTGGTAGAGAGCTAGCTGATAGAGCATTTTCACAGTCTGACTGGAGGAAGCATAGCTACTTTCTATCACAAGAGCCTTTTTATAATCGAGGTCCATTGACGAATCCTGCTTTACTTCTGCTAGGAAGGCAGGACTCGATATGTGGCTATCAAGACCATCTCCCATTACTAGAAACATTCTCTAACTGTACATGTGCCATTTTAGATGGCGCTGGTCATATGCTCCCAATCGATAAACGAAACCTTGTACAAGAACATGTGAAGGATTGGATAAGCAAACTTTAACAGAATAGGGACGGACCTTTAGCCGCTCATAACGCTAAAGGTCCGTCCCTATTGTTGATTTGATTGCTTAGCAAGTTCATATCGATTTTTCGTCCCTGGAGGTTGTTCAAGCCATTTATGTTTAATCATAATAGTAGCTCCATCTTTAGCAAACTTTCCTATTTCTGCAGAGAGACGTTCATAATTTAACGCTAAATCGGTTCGTTGGCTAGCTGCTGCTGCAGAGGCATAGTTCCCAATTCCGGCAGAGGTTAGAACCGTGTAATGGAACATCATTAATTTATCTGAAAAGGGTGCAACTGTACTATTGGTTACTGAGTGATCAGGGGAGACTGGGGATTGAATATCGTCCTTCAATAGAGTTTCAGTAAAAACCTTAATATGTTTTTTAGCTATCTCATGTCCTTTCCTCATGTATTCGCGAACATCAGCCGATTTGGCAGTTTGCATAAAGGCAAGTGACATATAGACTCCAATTTGATTTGTTTCAATATTCATGCTTAAGTGACCTATTTCAATTGAATTTAAGGAGCGCTCCTGAAGAAATGGATTTAATCCACTTAAGTATCTCGTACTCTCGATAAATTCCGCTTTGTCAGGTATTTGCATGTATGGACGTCGTAAATAAAGCCCTTTATTCAATAGTGTATTTGTAGATTCTTGATAAAGGGTATTGTCTTCTTGGAGACATTCGCTAAAAAAATCTCGTATATCTGCTCTCGAAGAAAACGAACAAGCTGCAGAATACGTGAGCATTCCTACTTTTCCTACATTTAGAATATAGGCTAATTTAAATGAATCTGTAAAAAGGTCAGGGGCATCTTCATTTACATGTTCATCTGAGAATGCGATAGGCATAGGTATTTCCTCTTGAGAAAATAAATTCTCTATGTAGTTTAGTCTTGTTTTAGATGAAAGATAGGCTTTTTCAGCAACTTTCTTAATATCTGGGTCCTCTACTTTAAGAAGCATAAATCGTAGTACTTTTTCAGCCATGCTATTACTTAAAAAGGATGTCCAGAGAACGCCAATTTCTGCAGCAGTAAGATTAATATATTGATGATTGTACGATTGCAAGGTACTCCCTCCTATACGTTCCTCTTATGTAATATCTACAGAACATGATACAAATATCCAAACAAAGAAGAAGTTATGAGTTGTTTTATCCTACAACGATTTTGTTCATTTGTATTTTAAACGGAATAATTCTCGTCCATATTGGAAAAATACTTTTATAAAAATGCTAGATGAAGGAGCGAATGTAGTTGAATCGTCAACGTGCAGAAGAAATTGCCGCATCAGCTATTATGGCAAATGTGTCTTATAACGGTACACCTGTATATATTCAAAATGTAGACGACCAAGCAAATACAGCTCGTATTTTCCCTTTGGACAATCCAGAGCATGAACAAACGGTTAACTTAGATGAATTAAGAGAAGATTATAGCTAAAACATGGAATCTTAAAAGAAAAGGCTACTCATTCTTTCCTAATTTTAGTAAGGAAATGGATGCACTTCTTTTAAGATTCTTTTTATTTGTTTTCATAATGTCTTTACATGATAATGAAAGCAACACTTTGTCATGCCTATATTTCTATGAATCTAATGTTTCCTTCCCATTATTATGCTAAAATAAAAAAATATAAATGATAAGGAGTAGAAAATCCACGATGAAAGTAATCATTGCAGAAAAGCCTGATCAGGCTGCAGCCCTCGCTAAACCTTTCCCTCATAAAAAACAAAAAGGCTATATTGACATTCTCCCATGTTCTATTTTCCCTAAAGGAGCTTATATGACCTGGGCAGTTGGACATCTACTGCAACTTCAAGCTCCAGAGAAATATGACTCATCCTGGAAAAGCTGGAAGCTAGAGAAGCTACCAATTATTCCAGCCCGCTTTCAATACGAAATCTCATATGGCAAGAGACAACAGTTTCAAATCATCAAAAGCTTGTTAACGAAAAAAGAAGTGACGGAAATCATACATGCAGGAGATGCTGGTCGCGAAGGCGAGCTCATTATCCGAAACATCATCTATCAAACAGGAATCCAGAAAAAAATCACACGACTCTGGATATCATCCTTGACAAAGAACTCGATTGTTAAAGGATTTGAAAACCTGAAGGAAGAACTGGAAACAAGGCCACTTTACCATGAAGCTTTTTCAAGAGCATGTGCGGATTGGTTAGTAGGAATGAATGCGTCTAGGGTATTAACGATTCTGTTAAAAGAACAAGGGATATCTGACGTCTTTTCTGCTGGTAGAGTGCAAACACCAACATTATCTCTTATTGTAAAACGCGAGGAAGAAATAGAGAACTTTAAAAGTCAGCCTTTTTGGGAAGTGAAAGCGACATTTTCTATGGAAGAAAACGAATATGAAGGTACTTGGGTAAAAGAAAATGAGTCTAGAGTAAATCAAAAGGATCTGGCGGAAAAAATAGCAGCATTTTGTAAAAATAAGCAAGCAGAAGTAACAGAGATGCAGACGGAACGGAAGGAGTACAACCCTCCATTATTGTTCAATCTATCTTCACTTCAGGCTACTGCAAATAAACGCTATTTGTTCTCTCCGAAAAAAACGTTAGATACTTTACAGAAGCTCTACCAAAAAGGGATCGTTTCGTATCCAAGATCTGATTCACAGTATGTAACAAAAGAAGAAGCATTAACATTCCCTGACATTTTAACTAAATTATCAAAATATAATGACTACCAATCACTAATTCCAACACCAAAATCGAGCATCTTACATAATCCTCGATTTGTGAATGAAAAAAAGGTATCGGATCACTACGCAATTATTCCAACTGAGCAAGTAAAAGATCCTTCAAAGCTATCAGCTGATGAACAAAAAATCTATGACTTAGTGATTAGAAGATTAATAGCAGCACATTACGATAAGGCGATTATGGATTATACGACAGTAACAACACTTGTTGATGGTCGTGCTACATTCGAATCAAAAGGAAAGCAAGTGATACAAGAAGGTTGGCGAAAGGTGATTTTTGATCAGAAGGAAAAAGACGAGGATCTTCTCCCACCAATTCAAAAAGGCGATCAAGGAAACGTAAAGAGTGTAAGAGTTAAAGAGGGAAAAACACAGCCTCCAAAACGCTTTACCGAAGGACAATTAATCACTTTAATGAAAACAGCTGGAAAGTATATCGAAAATGAAGAATTAGAAAAAGTATTACGGGAAACAGAAGGTCTAGGTACAGAGGCAACAAGAGCAGGGATTATTTCTATTTTACAGGACCGACAATACATTAAAATCCAAAAAAATATTGTTTATCCTACTGATAAAGCTAAGGTTTTAATTCGTTCTCTTGGTTCTAGTATTCTAGCTTCACCAGAGATGACGGCGAAATGGGAGCAACGATTAAAAGAAATTGGGCTTGGTCAAGCAGAAGCCTCTCAATTTATGGAACAAGTAAAAAAGCTATGTCAAAAAATAATTTCAGACTCGGTGACCTCCGCAAAAGCATGGAGTTTTCAAGATTTAGATACATCTTCAATAAAAGCAAAAAGCAAAAAAAGAGGAAAATCCACTCCGTTCGGCACATGTCCAGAGTGTGGAGGAGGAATAGTTGATAAAGGGGTCTTATTTGGATGTAATCAGTACAGTAAAACAAAATGTACCTTTGCTATTTCTAAAACCATTCTTGGCAAAAGAATTACTCAGACAGCTGTTAAGAAATTACTAACTGAAGGAAAGACAGACAAAATCGATGGATTTTCAAAAGGGGAGCGTTCATTTTCTGCTTTTTTGGTATGGGATAAAAATTCGAAGAAGATTTCGTTTGAGTTTTAATGATGATGAGTACCTCAATTTGAGGAGATGAAATAGTGAAAGTTTTTATGATACTAATACAGACATTATTTTTATGTGCCCTATATGAATTAGGAAAATGGCTTGAAGAATCATTTTCTTTACCGATACCTGGGAGCATTATTGGAATGATTCTCCTTTTTCTTATACTGTCCACAGGGAAAGTTTCAGAGAAGTGGTTACAACCAGCACTAGGGTTTATTTTAAAGCATTTGTCCTTCTTTTTTATCCCGTTAACGGTTGGAGTTATTGCAATTGCTAGTGATCTAGTAAAAATAGGCTGGGAACTCATGCTTATTTTAGTTGCAAGCGGTTTGCTGGGTATTATGGCTACTTCCATTGCTACAAATCTTGTAGCGAAGAAAAAGGATGTGAGTAATGAATGATAACCCTTTTTAATAGTTTACTATACATTGCTCTTACAATCGTCTTATACTACTTGGGAAGAAAATTAAACCATACGCTCTCGCATCCTTTAACCACGCCAATATTTATCGCATCCCTATCGATTATTGTGTTAATCGTTATTGGGATTGTCCCTTTTGAACAGTATCAGAAGGGAACGCAGCTTATCAATTACTTTTTAGGTCCAGCAACCGTAGCTCTAGCGTATCCTTTATACAAATACCGAAAGCTTATTGTGAAAAACATTGTCCCCATTATAATAGGCGTTATTGTCGGAAGCATTTTTTCGAGTGTAATAGCGTATAGTATGGCACTAGCGCTACATCTAGACTCCAGTATTGTAAGATCATTATTACTAAAAACGATAACAACTCCCGTTGCATTAGAGGTTGGAGAGAAGATTTTTGCTAATCTCCAAGTCATTGCTCCTTTTGTTATTCTTACAGGAATTCTTGGCGCTATGTTCGTTTCACCGATATTAAATCGTTTCGGGATTACACATGCTGTTGCAAGAGGGTTAACGTATGGAGTTATTGCACATGGGATTGGTACGGCTCAAGCATTGAAGGAAAATGATGATGTAGGTGCAGTGAGCAGTGCTGCCATGGGTCTTACAGCTGCAATTCTTGGATTTTTCATTCCAATCGTTTATAAAGCTTTTCAGTTTTTTTAAAATTTAGAGGTCATTTATGAGCTTGTTCATTCTTTTTAATTTTAAGCTCACTTTACTATTAGAGTACTAGAGTATTGGTGTTTATCATACATTTCCCATATAATGAATGATGCGGCATTTTTAAGGAATTTTGGGAAGCTTATTCTAGGCATAGAATGAGCCTGTGATAAGGAACTATAAATATAAAGGATGGTTTTAACATAATGATTGTAAAAACAGATGAAGATTTACAGGCTTTGAAAGAAATAGGGAAAATTGTAGCTACGATACGAGACAAGATGATTGCTAAAACAAAAGCAGGTATTTCCACAAAGGAACTAGATGATTTTGCAGGCGAATTATTTGAAGAATATGGTGCGATTTCTGGACCAAAAGGGGAGTATGACTTTCCAGGATTTACGTGTATCAGTGTAAACGAAGAGGTAGCACATGGTATTCCGGGAGAACGAGTTATTAAAGAAGGAGATCTTGTAAACATCGATGTATCAGGATCAAAGAATGGATACTATGCAGATACTGGGCTTTCCTTTGTTGTAGGAAATAACAAGCCTGAGTTAGAAAGACTTTGCCTTGCAGCGAAAAAAGCATTTGAAGCTGGATTGAAAAAAGCTAAAGCAGGCTCAAAGCAGAATGGGATTGGAAAAGCAGTACATAATACAGCTAGAGAATATGGCTATACCGTTATTATGAATCTAACTGGCCATGGAGTAGGTAAATCTCTACACGAAGCTCCAGATCATATCCTTAATTACTTTGATCCGTGGGATAATGCTTTATTAAAGGATGGAACCGTTATTGCTTTCGAACCGTTCGTATCAATGAAAGCGGATAAGATTATAGAAAAAGGAGACGGCTGGACTTACATTACTCCAGACAATAGTCTCGTTGCACAAATTGAGCACACAATCGTCGTTACGAAAAACGAGCCCATTATATTAACTCTTTAATAAATACATAGGGACGGACCTTCACGAAAGGTCCGTCCCTATGTTTATATATGTCGAATAACGGGTATAGCACTTGGTAGGGAGAGTAGAGATTTGACCAGATTTGTAAAAGAGTGTACCTTATACAAGAATTGTATGTAATGTTTACTTTTGTTCAGTAGATACTTAGGGGGAACAGTCATGCCAGTGCTATTTCAAAAAAAGAAAAAAGCTCCATTTATGCTACATGAATCATCGGTCATCCGAATAGGTGACCCACGGTTAGATGAACAACTGAGTTATAAGCATTATCAACAGGACCATTTAGAAGAGCTAGTATCATTAGCACTCCATCCGGGAGATTAAAGGATCAACGAATGATTTAGTATTGTTCTCTACTAGAATATTAGAAAAGATTGAGGAATAGTTTATCAAATTTGTAGCAAAACGTAGTCTATGTAAATCGCTTATGAGACTGGGGCTAACGAACATGCTCAGTCTCTTTTATTTTTCCACATATTTGTACAAGCTTGTATAATCTTTATTTGAAACATAACAATCTTTATCTAGTAACTCCCGTTTACTCTTTACATCTTTTAGAGGAGGAAACATTATGAGATTACTTAGATCAATGATTATTATCGTCACATTAATGTCGACATTGCTTCAGACAAGTATTGCAAATGAACGAACGTTCTCTGAGATATTACCAAATCAAGATTTCAATAGAATCAGTCAAGGAGATGTAATATGGGAAATCGCAAATCGATATGAGGTGGGGATTGATGAAGTGAATTCGCGGCAAAAACTTCTAACTGAAGGAATAGAAATAAATCAATTCCAATCAGAAAAGCCATTACAAGAAACCATTGATGTCATAGCAACAGCCTACACAGCGTATTGTAAAGGCTGTATAGGAATTACAAAAACAGGTGTTGACCTCAGGGGAAACCCAGAAGCAAAAGTAATAGCTGTGGACCCGGATGTAATTCCGTTAGGTTCTAAAGTATATATTGAGGGGCACGGCTATGCACAGGCAGAGGATACCGGCGGTGCTATTAAAGGCAATAGAATAGATATCTTTATACCATCTAGAGAAGATGCCCTGCAATGGGGTGTACAAGAGGTAAAGGTACACATTATAGAATAAGTTTGTTTGAACTGTTTACTATAAAGAAAACGACTTTACCATATAGTAAAATGTCTAAGATCCCTGCTTTTGGGATCTTTTCCTACTTTTATGCTCTCACTTTTGTTATATTCAATTTATACAGGAGCTAGCCTTGTCATTCTGTATGATCAGAATCAAAAGAGTTCTCCTATACAAGTTCTGTTGTGATTAGAGGGGGGTTAGGGTGAAATTTGTTATTGCACTAGACTCATTTAAGGGCTCTATGACAAGCTTAGAAGCTGCCAACACAGTGGAAAAAGGAATTAAAAAGATTTTTCCACAATGCAAAACGACACGATTTCCAATTGCAGATGGTGGAGAGGGGACTGTTGATACGTTACTACATTATGAAAATGGAATTGGGGTAAGAAAGAATGTATATGTCCATGATCCACTAGGGAGACCTATTTTAAGCTATTTAGGGTGGATTGAATCAACAAAGACAGCATTCATTGAAATGGCAGCTGCATCAGGACTTACCTTGTTACATTCAGATGAATTGAACCCAAAGTACGCTTCAACATTCGGTACAGGGGAACTTATACGTGAAGCACTTCATTTGGGTGCAAAAGAGATTGTTCTAGGGTTAGGCGGAAGTGCAACGGTTGATGGTGGGGTTGGATTTCTACAAGCACTAGGTGTAGAGTTTTATGATAAAAACAATCATTTGTTGCATCCTTTTAAAACTGAATTAGCTGAAATACATTCGTTATCTAGTGATTCCTTGATCACAGAGCAAAGGGAAGTTCTACTTATTATTACAAGTGACGTAGTCAATCCATTATTAGGTGACGAGGGAGCAGTACGTGTATTTGGAAAGCAAAAAGGGATTTCTTCCTCTGATTTTGATTATTATGAGGCCAGTATGAAGAGCTATTCCGAAGTAATTGATATACATACATCCGCTACTGCTAGAACTAAAAAGGGAAGTGGCGCTGCAGGAGGTCTAGGTTTTGCTATTCATTCCTTTTTCCGTGATGCCTTCTGGAATTCTGGATTTGAGATCATTTCATCAAAAGGGAAACTTCGGGAGGAAATTGAATCAGCTACTTTCGTCATTACCGGTGAAGGACGTTTAGATCGTCAGTCTCTTTCTGGGAAAGTTCCGATTGGGGTAGCAAGAATGGCAAAGAAACACAGCATTCCTGTTATCGTATTCGTAGGAGGAGTAGAGGCATATATAGAGGAAGAGATTGGGGAAGAAGGGGTTCACCTCGTTTTTCCTATTTGTGAGCAGCCAATGACACTTAATGATGCCTTAAAAGAAGGTGAATCGCTGTTGTTGAGAGCTTCAGTAAGATTGGCCAAAGCGATTCAATTAGGAATGCAGTTAAAATTGTAAAAAGTATAAGCGAATACATTATATGTATTTCACAAAGACCAACTCATCTGTTATTGAAATTCCATTATCTGCAACTAGAGGAATAGATGGCTTGATTTCTCTCGCTTTCTCAACAGCATTACGATAGATCTCAGTTAGGCGGTAGCCTCGTTTTTGATAAAATGCAATTGCTCTAATATTGTCATTTGTAGTTATAAGAGAAATTTTTCTGACTGATTGTTCTACTGCCTTAGCTTCGAGGGTGTTAAGAAGGTAGGAGCCGATGCCATTTCCTTCTTCTATTGCATCTAATGAAATGATCTCGAATTCCTGATTTTTCGTTACATATGTAAGAAGTCCTAACCAAACTCGGTCTTGGTCACATGCAACTATACCTGGTAATTGACTACAGTCATACACACCTGAGGATATAACCATTTCTTTTCCTCCCCAATGTTCTTCAAAGAACCGGTAGCGTTCCTCAAGAGGAAACATTTGAAAATCAACGAAGTTAATGTTAATAATACCTATTTTATTCTCTTTATGCATAGATTTATCTATCCTTTATAAATTTGATTTATGTAGTATGAATCAACTTGTCACTACAAAAACTATCATAGCACAAGCATTTCATTTGCATCATGTGAAAATCTTCGTTAATGTGAATAATGTCGTTTTTTCTTGTTTCACTATTCTTTTTATGAGGAAAGTATCCTTTGCTGGTTGAATAAAAGGTATGAAATGAAAGTGCAAGATTACTAAAGGGAGTACGTGATTAGAATATACTCGAATCAGTTTGAATAAAAAGTATATGATCACTTAAATGAAACATAACTACAATTTTAGAAAGGAGATACATATGAAAAAAATATCAAGCGTTTTTTGGATTACTGTTGCAATTGTTTTAGCAGCTGTTGTCTTTGGAGTTGCAGCACCAGAAAGCTTTGAAACTGTTACAGGAAAAGTTCAATCATTTATAACCTCAACATTTGGTTGGTATTATCTTATTTTAGTTACGATTATTGTCATCTTTTGTGTATTCTTAATTTTTAGCCCGGTTGGTGCGATTCGTTTAGGAAAACCTGATGAAAAACCTGAGTATACGAAAACTACTTGGTTTGCGATGTTGTTTAGTGCCGGAATGGGTATAGGATTAGTCTTCTGGGGTTCTGCGGAACCAGTATTTCATTACTCTGCTCCTCCGCTAGCAGATCCACTAACAGCACAAGCTAATAAGGAAGCAATGAGGTTTACATTTTTCCATTGGGGAATTCATGCGTGGGGCATTTATGCAATTGTCGCACTTGCATTAGCCTATTTTAAATTTCGAAAAGACGAGCCTGGTTTAATATCAGCGACGTTACGTCCCGTTTTTGGTAATAAAGTAGATGGTCCTCTTGGCACAATCATTGATGTACTAGCTGTATTTGCAACTGTTGTAGGTGTGGCCACTACTCTTGGTTTTGGTGCAGCGCAAATTAATGGGGGATTGTCTTTCCTATTTGGAGTACCAATAAACTTTACCGTTCAATTTATCATTATTGCTGCAGTAACGGTTCTATTTATGATATCTGCCTGGTCTGGCTTAAGTAAGGGGATCAAATATTTAAGTAATACAAACATGGTACTGGCAATAGCGCTTGTGTTACTCATGTTCTTTGTAGGACCAACAATTCTCATTTTAAATCTTTTTACAGATTCTATAGGAGGCTATATTCAAAACTTTGCTCAAATGAGTTTCAGAATTGCTCCTTTAAACGAAGAGCATCGTGCATGGATTAATGATTGGACAATTTTCTATTGGGCTTGGTGGATTTCATGGTCACCGTTTGTTGGAATCTTTATTGCTCGTGTTTCTCGCGGTAGAACGATTCGAGAATTTATGATTGGGGTCTTATTACTTCCGGCTCTTGTTAGTTTCTTTTGGTTTGCTGTCTTTGGAACTACCGGAATTGAGGTACAGAATTCGGGTGTTGATTTAACACAGTTTAAAACCGAAGAAATTTTGTTTGCAATTTTTAATGAGTTTCCAATGTCATCCGTTCTTTCTCTAGTAGCCATCGTTCTGATTAGTACATTCTTTATTACTTCTGCAGACTCCGCTACATTCGTTTTAGGGATGCAAACGACATATGGTTCGTTAACACCACCAAATTCAGTTAAGCTTACTTGGGGTATTGCACAATCCTCTGTTGCATTAATTCTGTTATACAGTGGCGGACTACAAGCGCTACAAAATGCACTAATTGCAGCAGCCTTCCCATTTTCATTTATAATGGCTTTAATGATGGTGAGCTTGTATCGTGCTTTAACAAAAGAGAAGAAAGAATTAGGACTTTATTTCAAACCCAAACCGAAAAAACCCAAAGTAGATTAATCGTAAACGCCTAGTCCAGTACTAGGCGTTTTTCTTATTTATAGGTAAAAGTACTGATTTGAATAACACCTTTTCGTTCATTACATACATTAATAGTGAATTCGTTCTTGGAGGTGACTGAAGCATGCACGGATATTGTGGATATGGTTACGGCGGCGGTGGCTACGGTGGTGGCTTTGCTTTAATCGTAGTATTGTTCATCTTGCTTATCATCGTAGGAGCTGCTTTTGTAGGCTAATATACGGAAAAGTATACAAACAAGTGGAACCTGCCTACTCTGGTAGGTTCTTTTTCCAATTATTCCATTTTAGTGAATGTTTACAATACATCCATGTTATACTCAAGGATGTGGTATGATAGAGTATGAATTTTGTTAATGAGGAAGAGTAAACATGAAAAGTAAGAAGAAACGTCGAAAGCAATCATCACCTTTAAAAATATTACTCATTCCATTTGTAATCATTCTGGTTTATATGATTGTATATGGTGGTTTTATTACATATATAGAAATATCAGAAAAATTGAAGGATGAAATTCCAGAAGAATATATCCCAATCTATAAGGCTGCAGAGGAAAAATACGGTGTGCCATGGACTCTTTTAGCAGCTCACCACCGAGTTGAAACAAAATTTTCAACAATGGATCCAATGGTTTCACCTGTTGGAGCGGAAGGACATATGCAATTTATGCCGTGTACGTTTGTTGGATGGTCTCACCCAACATGTTCTGGTCTTGGGGAAGGGGACATACCGGAGTCTGACAAAACCAATCCTGAGGTCATTCAGAAATATGGTGGTTATGGTACGGATGCAAATGGGGATGGTATAGCAGATCCATGGGATATAGAGGACGCAATCTTCAGCGCAGCTAACTACCTTGCAAATAATGGTGGTGCAGATGGGGATTTGGAACGAGCTGTATTTGCCTACAATCATAGCTCTGATTACGTAGAGAAAGTATTATATTATCAAAATCGTTTTGTTGAAATTGAAGAAGAAAATAAAGCAGCACCTATGTAGATATTCACTACTAGGTGCTTTTAAAATTGTAATTGTTTACTCATCTTTTCGACAGTTACCTTGTAATCGAATACTTCTTGCTGTCTTTTTTTTCGAACAATCCTTCTGAATTCGTATTTCCAAAAAGTCATAATAGAAGTGAATAGATATATGATGGTTTTCTAGGTTGAAGGGGAAATCAATGGTGCGGAATCTTGCTGTGTCACTTTTGTTTTCCATAATGGTAATGTTAAGCTTGTGCTTATTTTTGGCTACAGTGATTTCATCAATAATCAATTCATCTGTTTTCACTTCTACAATAAAGCTATCTGTAGCTTCATATAAATCGATTCTAAACTCTTTTTCATCTAAAACACTCGTAAAAGGGTCAAGTAACCAATTCTTCATCCATTCTTCCCATTCCTCGAGCTGTAAGTCTTCATCGTTTTTTGACATCTTACCCCACAACTTTCCTTTTTTATGCCATTTTATTCTACTCAAAAACGTTTTGTGAGAAAGTAATAATGTAGAAAAATGAGTGGAGTAAATGATCTAAGTTGATTATTTCTTACAGTGTGTCATGCGTTACGCTTCCCAGTTACTTTAGCTGTTCAGAAACTTTTCCAAACAAGCTTATCGCTACAAGTATCTAGCACCCATCATGCAAGGGACTTAGTTATGGGAAAATAAGTGTTAAACATAAATTTTTTACAAAAAAGGAATAAATTACATAAAAATGGCTGCCTTTATTAAAGACAGCCCTGGATTGTTTAGATCATTACATATCGTGGTGTTGGTTATGTTTTTGACGCGTATGGTTACGGTTCTTGACCTTTTTTGAACCACTTAATGGTTCTGGTTGGCCTGATTGTTTTGGAGCGTTTTTACGCATATCTTTTCCATCATTTTTGTTCAAGTTAATCCCTCCTCGCTATTAGAATGCTTCTTTCTGATACCTTTATACGTTGCATAAATTTGAGGTTTTAAGACCAATCTAAGAATGCTATTTTAATGAAGGAGAGATGACATCATGCCATATCATAAGGATAAACAACAAGCATTCCAAGCAGCACAGCAAGGAGTAGAAGAAGTTCGCGACGTTGCCAAAGAACTTGTACTAGATGGGTCCGATTACGGTCAGCAATTAGCTCATTTAAAAAATGAAGTGAATGAAGCCTATCAGCAAATTGAGAATGCTTTAGAAGTAGCTTCAGAAACACAAAGAGGTCAATTACAGCAATTTAAGGATGATTTATCTTCTATTGTTACAGATCTTAATCATTAGTAGTAGTGTTCACTTCCAAAGTCCTTGAATGTTCAAGGGCTTTTTTTGTTTGCCTAAAAATACATTGACATTTGTCATATAACTTCGTGACAAAGTCCACTAAAATAAGCTTTATTTCTTCTATACGATTAGAGTATGAAGCAAATAGAAGGAGTTGGAAAGATGATAAAGGTTAGTGGCTTATCAAAGTCTTTTGGAAATAAAAAAATATTAAGTAATATCAATTTCACATTACAACAAGGTGAATGTGTATTACTGCTTGGTCCGAATGGTGCAGGAAAAACAACATTGCTACGACTCATCATGGAGTTATACAAACCTGATAGAGGGGAAATCCATTGGTCTAATAAGGCAAGAAACAAAAGTGAAGTTGGATGGATACTACAAGATTCTTCGCTTATTGATCGTGTAACGGTTAAGGAATTAATCCAATATATTTGCTCTCTTCACAAAGACTCCATGTCACCTGAAGAAGTACTTGCTACCTCAGGATTAGTAGATCAACGTAAAGTCCTAACCGAAAGACTAAGTATTGGACAAAAAAGAAGATTACTATTTGCTTTAGCATTAGCAGGAAAACCCAATTTATTAATCATGGATGAGCCTACAGCAGGAATGGACGTAGAGGCACGAAAAAGCTTTTGCAAGAAAATTGTACAGCTTAAGAACCAAGGAATGACGATATTAATGACGACACATTTAATGCATGAAGCATCCTTGTTAAGCGACAGAATCCTTATGCTACAGAATGGAAGTTTAACTTGTGATCAGGATGTTCAAACAATTTCTCGTGAACGACACATTGTAAAATTCACTCTGGAAAATGAACAAGTTGCTAAGGAAATTGCTCTTCACTATAAAATTCTATTTAATATCGAAAGCTCCAAGTGGGAGGTTGAAACACAACAACCGGATGAATGCGTTAAATGGATGGTACAGGAAGGTATTCCTTTTCAAGAATTAGAGATATCACAACGTACGATTGAACAATTTTATGAAGAAATTGTAAAGAAAGAAGGAGATTTTGATGTTAGCATTGTATAAAACAAGTACACTCGAATTAAGACGTATCTTTCGAAATAAATACTTTGTCATGTTTTCCATTTTAATGCCAGTACTATTTTATGTCATTTACACCACTTCCTTTGGTGCAAGCATGCAGATTGAAGGGACAACGTGGAATGCGTATTTTTTAATTTCAATGACATGCTTTAGCTTGATGAGCGCTTCTGTTCAAACATTTGGAATTCAACTAATTTACGATAAACAACAACCTTGGATGAATTGGATGCTCTCTCAGCCTATAAAAAGAGCAGAATATTTTCTAGGGCGCCTTGCTTCGCAAATGGTGTTAAATTTACTGATCATTCTCTTTCTATTTTCAAGTATCAGGATGTGGCAGAATATTGATTTCTCGATAATGAAATGGATCGGTATTGTATTATGGGTTTGGATTGGAATCCTACCATTTTTAGCTCTTGGAACATTCATTTCAGCATTAAAATCCCCAGATACCGCATCAGCTATTTCAAACTTACTTGCTTTAGGATTAGCGTTAATTGGGGGATTATGGATGCCGTTGTCTCAAATGCCAGAAGTTGTAAGAGTAATAGGTGAATGGACACCAAGTTATCTTTATGCCAAAGGAGCTTGGAGCTTATTAGCAAATCAACCGATCCCGATGACATCTTTATTTGGGATTCTTGCTTATTTTTTATTATTCATGGCTGCATCGCTAGTCTTACACAATCTTACACATAAGGAGTAAAAATTAATGAAGTTTCGAATGTTCCCAAAAGAGTATGGGCTAGTTCCAGCCCTTTGGTTAATTTATACGGTTTTTCCTATCTATTACCTTATTCAATTACAAAATATAAAAGGACTTATCGGATTGCTCTTAATGGGTTTCTTTCTTTGCCTTTATCGTGATAACTTTTGGACATCGAAACGGCATTTCAGCAATGTAGTGATGATGACGGGAATTATTTTCGTTTTTATCTTATGTTATAACGAAGGATTTCTCTATACAGCACTGTATATTTCAAATAGCATTGCGTATTTACAATCCTTAAAGAAATTTTGGTTTAGCTACGGTCTCCAAATCCTGTTATCACTGTCTCTTTTTCTTATGGATTTGCTTGATTTTAAAGAAGGTCTGAATTATAGCTATATTAGTCCAGCTATGATTATGATTATTGTTATACCCGCAATCGCACGTTATCAAATGAAATGGTCTGAAACAAAGCAAGAACTAGCACAGGCAAATAAACAAATTGAAGAGTTGATTAAACAACGAGAACGTGAACGAATCGCTCGTGACCTTCATGATACAGTTGGGCAGACATTATCCATGATTACACTCAAAAGTGAAATTGCCTATAAGCTTGTTAAGAAAGATGTAAGTAAATCTGAATCTGAGATGAAAGAGATTCATCAAATCTCACGAACGGTACTGAAACAAATTCGAGAGATCATTTCTGATTTGAAATACCTTTCTTTTTCAGAGGAAGTGTCGCATTCTAGCAATGTACTATCAGAGGTGGGAATTTACTGCAGGATTGAAGGATCTGTCAATATTAGTGGAATCAATCAGCTTTATGAAAGTATTTTATCTTATGCATTGAAAGAAAGTATCACAAATGTCATTCGCCATAGCTATGCAACACATTGTACGATTAAGATAGAAGAAAGTAATGAAAATCTTATATTGGAAGTTATAGATAATGGGAAAACAATGCTAGATGATATTATAAAAGGTAATGGATTAATCGGGATGGAAGAGCGGGTCAATATGGTGAGCGGTGAAGTAGTGATTTCTTCTGGTGAGCCAAATGGCTGTTCTGTGAAGGTTATCATTCCAAAGGTGAAATCTGATTCAGTCGCTGTTTCATAAAAAGGGGGGAAGAAGTTGATTCGAATATTATTAGCAGAAGATCAAAATATGCTTAGAGGTGCTCTTAGTACATTATTGAGCATGGAAAAGGATTTTGAAGTAATAAAGGAAGTTTCTAATGGTCAAGAAGCGCTTAACTTTATTAGAAAGGAAAGTATAGATGTTGCTTTAATTGATATTGAGATGCCTGTTCTTACCGGAATTGATGTGTTAAAAGCAATTAGACAAGATCACCTTAATGTAAAGGTAATTATTCTTACAACATTTTCAACAAAGCACTATATTACAGATGCACTGAAATATAAAGTAAACGGGTATTTATTAAAAGATACTCCTAGCGATGAGTTAGCGGACCATATTAGAAAAGTAATTGCAGGAAAGCAGGTTATTAGTTCAGAAATGTTGAGTCATGTTTTGTTGACAGAAGAAAATCCCCTTACAAAAAAAGAGAAAACCATTTTACAATGCGTTGAAAAGGGATATACCTCAAAACAAATCGCTGAAGTCTTGTATCTTTCTAACGGAACTGTTCGTAATTATTTATCAGAAATTCTCCAAAAACTTGATGCACAGAATAGAACCGAGGCTGCTTTCATTGCTAGAAATCAGGGATGGCTAGATGAGGTATAAAAAGAACGCTGGCCCGTCATAGTGAAAATGTAACGGGCCTTAGTTTGATTATTGGTTCGTTTTACGCTTTTTATTAAATTGACGTTGTTTCTCTGTTAAAGGTTCGTTCGAGAATTCTTCATTGTAGCCAGCACCTTGCCCTTGAGCTTTGGCTGCATTCATTCCTTCACGTATATGATTTGCTTTTCTTTTTGCCACTTTTACCACCTCCGTAACAATAGAATTCCTCAAAAAAGAACACACTATGAATGGAAAGTGCTTATTGCTTGTTTATATTTTCTTGCAATAATAAAATGAAATAGGTTCATTATGTTAAGGGCTCTATTTTCCCTTAATTCATAGCAGTCAATTACATTTAATGAACTATTTTTCAATTTCACATAAGTAAAACTTATAAAAAACAATAACTTTCTTGTTATTTACTTATGTAATAGGTTGTATTAATATTGTATTGTGAGAAAAGTTAGTGATATCAAAACTTTTCGGTATCAAAATAATACAATTTGCACAATCTCAAAAGTTTAGAGGGGGAATCCGAGATGGCAAAAAACGATGTTTTTAACGCACGTTCATCTTTCGAATTAGACGGAAAGCGTTATCACTTTTATCGTTTGAAAGCATTAGAAGAAGCTGGCGTAGCAAACATTACTCGTCTACCTTATTCCATTAAGGTATTACTTGAGTCTGTTTTACGTCAATATGATGGAAGAGTTATTACAAAAGAGCATGTTGAAAACCTTGCAAAATTTGGATCAGCTGAAGCAGTAAAAGACGCAGAAGTACCATTCAAACCTTCACGTGTTATTTTACAAGATTTCACTGGTGTACCTGCAGTTGTTGACTTAGCTTCATTACGTAAAGCAATGGCAGATATGGGTGGAGACCCAGACAAAATCAATCCAGAAATTCCAGTTGATCTTGTTATTGACCACTCAGTTCAGGTAGATCGTTATGGCACTCCTGAAGCACTTCAAGCAAATATGGACCTTGAGTTCGAACGTAATGCGGAACGTTACCAGTTCCTAAGCTGGGCACAAAAAGCATTTAAAAACTACCGTGCTGTTCCACCAGCAACAGGTATCGTTCACCAAGTTAACTTAGAATACTTAGCAAACGTTGTTCACGCAGTTGAAACAACAGAAGGTGATTTTGAAACATACCCAGATACACTAGTAGGTACTGACTCTCATACAACTATGATTAACGGTATCGGTGTTCTTGGTTGGGGTGTTGGAGGAATTGAAGCGGAAGCGGGAATGCTTGGACAACCTTCATATTTCCCAATCCCAGAAGTTATTGGTGTTAAATTTACAGGAGAGCTTCCAAATGGAGCAACTGCTACAGATTTAGCATTAAAAGTAACACAAGTACTTCGTAAAAAAGGCGTAGTTGGTAAATTTGTTGAGTACTTCGGTCCTGGTGTTGCGACACTTCCACTTGCAGACCGTGCAACAATTGCAAACATGGCTCCTGAATATGGTGCTACTTGTGGATTCTTCCCGGTAGACGTTGAGTCTCTTGACTACATGCGTTTAACTGGACGTACAGAAGAACAAATTCGTGTTGTTGAAGAGTATTTACAGAACAATGATATGTTCTTTACTCCAGACAAAGAAGAGCCAACATACACAGATGTAGTTGAAATTGATCTTTCAGTTGTGGAACCAAATCTTTCTGGTCCTAAGCGTCCACAAGATTTAATTCCACTGTCAGACATGAAAGAATCTTTCCACAGTGCTGTTACAGCTAAGGAAGGAGTACAAGGTTTCGGTCTTGATCAGTCTGAGCTTAATAAAACAACTACGTATCAAACAGAAGATGGTAAAGAAGTAACAATGAAAACAGGTGCAATCGGAATTGCAGCGATTACATCTTGTACGAATACTTCAAACCCATACGTTATGCTAGGTTCTGGTTTAGTTGCGAAAAAAGCAGTAGAACTTGGTCTAGAAGTTCCTGATTACGTTAAAACATCTTTAGCACCTGGTTCAAAGGTTGTTACAGGATACCTACGTGACGCTGGTTTACTTCCATACCTTGAAAAATTAGGATTTAACCTAGTTGGATACGGTTGTACAACTTGTATCGGTAACTCTGGTCCACTTCGTCCAGAAATCGAAAAAGCTGTATCAGAGTCAGATCTTCTATTAACATCTGTTCTTTCTGGTAACCGTAACTTTGAAGGACGTATTCACCCATTAGTAAAAGCAAACTACCTTGCTTCACCACCACTAGTAGTTGCTTATGCACTTGCTGGTACAGTGGATATCGACCTGCAAAATGATCCAATTGGTAAAGATAAAGATGGAAACGATGTATTCTTCAAAGATATTTGGCCAACTACTGAAGAAGTGAAGGATGCAGTAAAATCAACTGTAACTCCTGAGCTATTCCGTAAAGAGTACGAGCGTGTATTTGATGACAACGAACGTTGGAATGAAATCAAAACAAGCAATGAGCCATTATATAGCTTTGATGACACATCAACGTATATTCAAAACCCACCATTCTTCCAAGGATTATCAGCAACTCCTGGAGAAATCAAAGCTCTAGACAGCTTACGTGTAGTAGGGAAGTTTGGAGATTCAGTAACAACTGACCATATTTCACCTGCTGGTGCAATTGGTAAAGATACTCCTGCTGGTAAATATCTACGTAATAATGGTGTGGAAATCCGTGACTTTAACTCGTACGGTTCTCGTCGTGGTAACCATGAAGTGATGATGCGTGGAACATTTGCAAACATCCGTATTCGTAACCAAGTTGCTCCTGGTACTGAAGGTGGTTTCTCAACGTTCTGGCCAGAAGATGAAGTGATGGCAATGTACGATGCTTGTATGAAATACCAAGAACAAGGTATTGGTCTTGCAGTATTAGCTGGAAAAGATTACGGTATGGGATCTTCTCGTGACTGGGCTGCTAAAGGTACAAACCTTCTTGGAATCAAAACAGTTATTGCTGAAAGCTATGAGCGTATTCACCGTTCAAACCTTGTTATGATGGGTGTTCTTCCACTTCAATTCAAAGATGGAGATAATGCTGAATCATTAGGTTTAACAGGTAAAGAAGCAATTAGTGTTAATATCTCTGAAGGTGTAAAACCTCGTGATATTTTAACAGTAACAGCTACTGCAGAAGATGGTACGAAGAAAGAATTTGAAGTATTAGCTCGCTTCGATTCTGATGTTGAGGTAGATTACTACCGTCATGGTGGTATTCTTCAAATGGTACTTCGTGATAAGCTTCAAAATAACTAATATAATGTATAAAGACTCCTCTAGTTAATTCTAGAGGAGTTTTTTCGATGTTTTACTAAAAGAGGTTCGATTTATTTCCTAGACTAAAATGAGACGAGCATTCATATGATGTACTATACACTCGATATAAGGAGAGAGTACAGAATGAAGAAAAAAGGTTTCTGGGGAATCATATTATGTGTTTTATTTCTATTTGTCATGTATTTAGAAAATCAATCTAGTCCTTTTAATACATTAGAGTATGCCTTTGAAGAATCAGTACCTGAAGTTACGAATACTATTCAGGATACATCAGCACCTTTACGTGATGATTACCAGTCACTAACGATTTTAGAAGAAGAAAACGTTGATTTACAAATTGTAGGGTCTATGAAGGAAAGTTCTAATGGCTTAGAAATTGGATCCAAAGCACCTATCTTTAGTTTAGAATCTCTCGAGGGTGAAGTGGTTACACTAGATCAACTTAAAGGAAAAAAAGTTCTTATAAATTTTTGGGCTACCTGGTGTCCTCCATGTAAAGAAGAGCTCCCAGATATGCAGGAATTGTATAATGAAAATCAAAATAAACTGGAAATTTTGGCAATAAATCTGGACCCTGAGAATAATGTACATAAATTCCGTGATGAATACGAGTTACGTTTTCCCATTTTACTTGATAAGGAAAACCACGTAAATGAGCTCTACAAAGTTCTGGCTGTTCCAACATCGTATGTTATAGATGAGAACGGTATTATTATAAATAAACATATAGGTGCTTTAGATGAAGATGCTTTTCAAAAGTTGATTGATGGATAAGAGCTTACACAAATTCAAATAAAAAGTAAATGTTATAAAAAGTCTGAAAGTTGCCCATAATACAATTACTAAATTTTTTTGCGGAGGCGTATGATGAGAAAACCCAGAAAGAAATCTTTTTCAGACTTAGTGAATGAAAATAAACGACAATTAATGATGGATCCTGAAGCAATGGATGCCATTGAAGAGAGAATAGAATCGAGACTTGAAATAAAGAGGATGGATAAGGCGGAATAACACACGAGTTCTTCCAATATTCTCCTTTATAACTCTTTACACTTTGGAAAAGATAAATGTGTAAGGAGGGATTCGACATGACTAACCCAAATAATAAACAAGAACACTTTGCTCCAGCTCATATTGGTATTAAAGGAAGAAAAGCTGGAGGAAACAAAGGGAAACAGATGCAAGACACATCAGGGCAACACGCTCAAGTAATGCAAACAAAAGGTGAATAATAGGGAAGAGGGACGGACCTTTTAAAGGTCCGTCCCTTTCTAATTAAAGGCAAAAAGTTGCAGAATCGTTTTTGTTCACGGAGAGATACTATAAGCGTACCTTTTCATTACAAGGAGGAGTTCAATATGGCTTTTAATAAACCAAATCCTGACGACCGTTCTGATAATGTAGAAAAGCTTCAAAGTATGGTTCATCATACGATTGAAAACATGGAAAGAGCAGAAGAATCCATGGCTTATACAGATAGTGAAGAACAAAAGCAGGCGATTCAAGCGAAGAATGAACGCCGCCGAGAAAGCATTGATGCGTTCCGTAATGAAATTAAAGACGAAGCGCACCAACGTGACAGACAGTAATACGATCAGGAGTCGGCTACAATTGCCGACTCCTTTCTATATGTTTCTAGTATAAGTCGTAATTCACCTTACTCCCACAATCGTAATGACTATGCTAGTATTATTACTATAAATGTAATTGATATAAATCAATACTAAAGGGTGAAGAGTCTTGTTAATATCTGAAAAAGAAATAGAAGTGCGTTATGCAGAAACAGATCAAATGGGTGTCGTGTACCATGCAAATTACCTAGTTTGGCTTGAGCTGGGAAGAACAAAATTAATTGAAGATCTAGGCTTTCGTTATGCTGACATGGAAAAGGAAGGAATTATTTCTCCTGTTTTGGATATCAATATTAGTTACAAATATCCTGTTCGTTATGGTGAAAAAGCTTATGTTAAAACATGGATTGATTACTATGATGGTCTTCGTTCAACATATGGCTATGAAATTTATAATGATAAAGATCAATTAGTAGTTGAAGCTAAATCACAGCATGTTTGTGTGAAGAAAGACAGTTTCCGCCCCGTTTCAGTGCGCAAGTACTTTCCGGAGTGGCATGAAGCATATGAAAGAGCTAAAAACAAGGAAAAATTAGAAGATGATAACTAATGCATTGTACATATTAAGCAGTCTTACGAATCTGTAAGAATGACAATAAATGCTTATGAAACAAGGTGGTATACTAGATGGCATTTGGAATTAACCGAGAGCAACTACAAGAATGGAAAAAGAAGATTGAAAATGGAGAAATAGCCTTTTTAACACATTATTGGATCGATGATCGATTTCCTCAATATAGTACGGTAACAAAAGTCGGGTGCTCAGATATACAAAAGCTCAAACAATGGGGAAAACAATACGGCTTAAAAGAAGAATGGATTCACAACAGGAAAGCTGGATATCCACATTTCGACTTACTCGGACAGCATCAGGAGCAAATTTTAAAAGAAGAAGGAAAAATAGACCAACTGAACAATCTTATGCTGAAAAAGAACTAGTAGCTTTCTTCCTTTCATACACAATATTTTATTGACTTTACGTAAGGAAAATAGTAGTTTCAAAGTAGTTAGAATTTTTGTCTAATAATGTCGAAGTGCGGAGTGTAATGATGACGAATTTCCAAGTATATCAACAAAAACTTATTATAAATATGAGAAAGCAATTTTCAGAATGGTTAAGTATAGAAGGTAAGGTTTCAAATAATGACATAAGGCGTTTCTTTCATTCCATAAGTGGAACTGCACCTACCATTGGTCTTGATAAATTTGGAGATTTAGCTTCCAAGGCGTTAACCCAGGTGGATCAAATGGAGCAAGATTACTGGACTACAGAACAACTTCAAGAGCTGATCTCACCTTTACTAAAGGCTTGTTACCGTCATGAATATAATGTCGATATAGAAGCAACTAGCTATCAACCTCCTTCATCTGGAGAGATTGTGTTCTTAATTAATCAAGACACTAGTTTTTTAATGATTTTAAAGGACTACTTAGAAAGTAAGGGATTACATGTCTTCGCCTTTAAAAATAGAAACAGGGCAATTTCTGCACTATATGATATGAAGCCTGACTGTCTTGTCTTCAATCATGGTGAGGAAGTGGATGATGGATTTATTACATTTGATCATTTTTCTCAAGTTACAAATAAGCAGTATTTTCCAATCGTTGTAATAAGTGATGACACAAGTAGTGATGCGCGAATTGAAAGCTATAAAAATGGTGCAGATGATTACATACTAAAAAGTGTAGATCTTGAAGAACTGTATGTAAGAATTCATCGCCAAATTGAACGAAAGCATTTTGTAGATCATTTGATCCTAATTGATGAACTCACAAAATTATACAATCGGAAATACCTTGAGCAGGTATTTAAAAGTCTTATTTCTCGCCAATGGGAGGACGAACAACAGTTTTCTATTGCGTTTATTGATCTGGATAATTTTAAACAGGTAAATGATCAATTTGGGCATATTGTTGGAGATAACGTATTAAAGTCATTTGCAGACTTCGTTTCAGAAAAGCTTCAGTCATCAGAAACCTTTATTCGTTATGGTGGAGAAGAATTTGTTATTATCTTTCCAAATAATGATGCGAATAGTTCAAAAAAGATGCTCGAGAACATCTTAAATGACTACGTAAAAAAACAGTTCCAATCTGACACAGGGCATACATTTTTCTCTAGTTTTTCAGCCGGTGTCGTAGCAGTGGATTCCACTGAATCGACTTCACTATCCTTTTGGTTAGATCTAGCGGATATGGCTCTATATGAATCAAAGAACCAAGGTAAGCAAAGAATTACAGTTTACCAACATGTGAATCAAATCATTGAAAAGCCAATTTCAGTTGCCATTGTTGAAGATGATATCATTATGCAAGTATTGATTAGTAACCTGTTCAAACAAGTAGCCTCACAAAATAAAATGAAAATTGCCATTCAGCGGTTTTCTAGTGGAGAGCAATTCATCGATAGTCAATGGCATAAGAACAACACGCATGGTATCGTAATGTTAAATGTGTTATTAGAGGGCATGACGGGTCTTAATGTTATAGAAGAAGTGGACCTGAAAAGCTTTACAGTTTTAATGATTTCAGCAGATAAAGCAGAGGATGAGATTCGACAAGCGATTGAACTTGATATTTCTGATTATGTTAAAAAGCCATTTTCTTTATCCGTACTGGAAAGCAAGATATCCTTCTATCTTAGACAAGTTAAACCGTAAGGAGTGTTTACATGAAACGTATATTATTAGCAGAAGATGAAGATGTTCTTCGAATGTTAATTGTCGATTCTTTAGAAGATGAAGGGTTTGAAATTGACGAGGCAACAGATGGAGGGGAAGCGGAAGAATTTATTGCTTCATCTGAATATGACCTAATTTTACTCGATTACATGATGCCCGTTAAAACAGGCATTGAATTAATGAAAGATATTCGCTCAAGTGAACATAACAAAAATACCATTGTAATGATGTTAACAGCTAAAAGTCAGAAATCTGATCAAGAGGCTGCACATGAGGCTGGAGTAGATTACTTTTTAACAAAGCCCTTTAGTCCGTTACAACTGGTAGAAAAGGTAAAGGAGATATTAGCTTAGAATGAAACAATACTTTAAAAGAAGCTTATCTCGTCAATTTATCTTAACGATGGCTGCATTTATTACTCTTTTCATAATAGGTTCAAGTATCATCGTAACGATTTATAATGTAAAGCAAAGTGAGTATCAGGAGACTTCAGAGAAATTAGAAAATAAAGAGAGAATTGTCATTCAAATAGACAAAGGATATGCAGATGTAATCTCTGATATAAGAGGCTATTTTGCATTTAATAATCCTGACTTGTTACAGAAGGCAACGTCCAGAGAATTGGAACTTGATACTTTAATTAAAAGCTTTGAAGGGTTATCTGAAACAATAGATGACCAGCAATTTATTAATGAAGTAAAGGAGTTTGACCGATTTTATTTTGAAGAAAGCTTACCACCTTCCTTAGAAGACTTCGAAAAAGGTCAAGTGGAAGAGCTTGCTACACGTGCCAAAACCTCATCTACTCCACGAGTTGAAAAGTTTCAGGATGATGTTGATGATTACCGAAGCCTACTAGATTCGCGAATTGAAGAACATTTCAAAAGTTTTACAGAATTTAGTGCTTTTATGAACTTTGCTATGGTTACGTTTAATGGGGTTATGCTTTTATTGCTCTTATTTATTATAAGAGCAAGCTTGAACGGAATTGGACGCCCGTTAACAGATTTGGCACATGCGTCTGAAAGACTTAGTGTTGGTGATCATGAGGTCACATTACCAGCGTACAATGAACGACGACAAGATGAGCTTGCTGTTTTAACAAAAAGCTTTTCTCTAATGCTTTCAGCGATTAAAGAGAAAGAACAAACATTAATTGATTCAAACGATGAA
This sequence comes from Rossellomorea marisflavi, assembly GCA_003667865.1. Classification (GTDB taxonomy): domain Bacteria; phylum Bacillota; class Bacilli; order Bacillales; family Bacillaceae_B; genus Rossellomorea; species Rossellomorea marisflavi_C. The sequence goes on from CP033051.1 coordinate 3,381,130, forward strand.
TTACTACATCAACAAGATGAGCTACAAGCACAACAAATGGAACTAGAAAATCTCATTGATCAAATGGAAATGCGAGAAGATCAGCTTCGCCATTTGAATCAATTAATTAACAGCCTTTCGAATTCGTTAGACGAAGACGAGGTATTAAATAGTATTGTAAAAGGGTTCTCAGCAGTTATTGGTGCAGATCGCGGAATGATTGTGCTATTAGACCAAGAACATACGCATGCAAGCTGGGGACTTTCAGAGGAAAGTACTGAGCAATTTATTGAGCATATTTTTGATGGTTTAAGTGAGAGAGTTATAGAGGAAAAACAAATTTATGTAACGGAACGTAAATTGGTTCGATCTGAAAAAGGACTTCATACTGAGGATCAACGCTGCTATGACATCTATATTCCTGTTATCTCTTCGACGGATAAAGTAGAAGGAATCATGGTATTTTCTAGATTTTCATCTGGCTACTCAGCAGATGAACTTGAAGAATACTTTGGATTATCAAAACAGATCGCGATTTCCCTAGAGAAAATTCAATTGTATACATTTACTGAATCCGAACGCGTGATGAATCAGAGAATCTTAGATACGATTCATGAAGGTGTTCAATTAATGTCATTAGAAGGAGAATTACAACAAATCAATAAAACCTTCTGTGAGCTATTTAATTGTGAAGCAGATGAAATGCAACTAGGCTCTTCTCTTTCTCAATGGATGGAATTTATGAAACAAAGAGTTGAACAGCCTACAGAAATTGAAGCATTTATACATGGTATTATCAATGGACACCAAGACGATAATGTTCAGTTAAAATATACCATACAGGATCCTAAGTACCGCGTCATTGAAGTGTATGCAGAACCGCTTATTCGTGACTTTATTAAGGTGGGCTGGGTGTTCGTTCATAGAGATATTACAAAAGAGCATGAAGCAGATCAAATGAAAAATGAGTTGGTAAGTACGGTCTCTCATGAGTTACGAACACCACTAGCATCAGTACTTGGATTTACAGAATTGTTATTGAACAAACAGTTAAAAGAAGATAGGCAAAAGAAATATTTAACAACAATCTATCAAGAAGCTAAACGGTTAACGTCTTTAATAAATGACTTCCTAGATGTACAAAGAATGGAGTCTGGGAAACAAACGTATGATAAGAAATTTCATGCATTACATCCATTATTAGAAGACATCATAAACAATGAATCAATCCAGCTATCAAAAGCACATCAAATGAAATTAATACAAGAAACAGACAATGATATGGTTTTTATCGACCGAGATAAGATGATTCAAACATTTCAAAATTTGATTCATAATGCCATTAAGTACTCACCAGAAGGGGGAATCATTACGGTTTCCATTTCAGAGGACAATGAGCATATAAATGTTAGCATTAAAGATCAAGGTCTTGGAATACCAAAAGAAGCATTACCTAATCTCTTTACTAAATTCTTTAGAGTTGATAATACAGATCGAAGAAAAATTGGTGGTACAGGACTTGGGCTTGCTATTGCTAAAGAAATTGTAAAAGCTCATGACGGTGATATTAGAGTAGAGTCTGAGTTAAAAGAAGGTAGTACGTTCACAGTTTCATTGCCAAAAATGGAAGTATCACCAGAGATACTGGTTGAACAAAATGTACAAGAACAGGTAGAAGGTCGCGTGATTATTGTAGAGGATGATCGTCATCTAGCTTCTTTACTCTCAACTGAACTAATTGAAAGTGGTTTTCAAATTGAGACCTATAGCAAAGGTGAAGATGCTATTGAGGCTTTAAAGCGTGAAGTACCAGATGCAATCGTCTTAGATATTATGCTTGACAATTCTCGATTAAATGGTTGGGATGTCCTAGAAGAAGTTAAACAATCAAAGCAGTTGTCCGAGGTTCCTATTTTTATCTCTTCTGCTTTAGACGAGAAAGAAAAAGCCTATGATTTAGGGGCACAAGGCTATTTGGTCAAACCTTATTCACCTTCTCAGCTATCCAAGCTTATTTTACAGGCTTTATTGACTCATGAACGACGTGGAGCCATTCATATTCCTAAAGAAGACCTATAACAAAAAGAAACATTGCAAAAAAAATATAAAAAAAAGGGAATTTACTTCATTCTGTAGGTGAAAAGCTACTCTACAGATTCATGTAAATTCCCTTTTTTATAACTGAAATGTTTATTTTTTGTGGTATTCGTATTTGGGCTCTTTATACGTTTCATCAAATTCTACAGACAAATCATGACCATCAAAAAACCATAAATCTCTCTCTTCAATAAAGTATGTTACTCCGTTAGCTGTTGATGATGCAATCATTTCAATTGGTTCTTCCTTTGTTACACCTAGTGCAAAGCTATCATGTAAGGGACTAGAGCCCCCATATCGAACATAAAACCGAATTGAATCACCTTCTTCAACAAGCATTTCATTATGAAACCATTCAATCGCTTTATTCGATAACGTAATATTCATAGAAACATTCTCCTTTATGTATATTTGAAGTAACAAGTAATGTATGTAGAGTAACGTAAATGATTGGACATAGACATCTCTATTTCATATTATAAACATATGAATGAGATACTACTAATGATGTGCACAAAGGAGGATTCTATGGCAATTCAACGTTTATTGTATTACATAGGAGCTTTTATATTTTCAGGGCTCACTATCTTAAGTTTTATTCAAATAAAATATATGGATGAACGACCAGCTGCATGGCTTTTTATTGCAGTGAGTGCGATTATCTATTTTGCGCTTGTCACACTTTATCCAAGAAATCAAAAAGCCTTTGTAATTATTACAGCGGTATTAGCAGTTGTTTCAATGATAGGCGTGTTTTCAGTAGATCACTTGTTCCAAGGTGGGCACTAAAAAGAAGGATGTCTCATTGTGTTTTGAGACATCCTTTTCATATTATTGAAGTGGGCTAAACATATGTGACACAAGTTGTTCTTCAGTATACGGAGTTAAACCTTTACTAAAGGCTTCCTGAAGTGGGTGTATAAGATAGTTACGATAACGTTGCTCACTTACAAAAGTAGGTTCAAACGTAACAGATGGATAATGAATAACAGTTCCCTTATCTGTAAGAGTTTTGACTACTTCTACCGTTGCAATGCCTCCAATATCTTTGTAATCGTCCTTTTGTCCAGACAAAAAGTTCCCTAAAGAATAAATTACAACAGCTTCTCTACCATCTGGTAATGTATGTTTCTCTATTGGTTGTAAAACATGAGGGTGGTGACCAAAAATAATATCTGCACCCGCTTCAGTTAAGCTTCTTGCTAAACTTTTTTGCTCATCAGTAGGATAGCGCTGGTATTCATTTCCCCAATGAACACCTAGAACGACTAGATCAATATCTAATTTCTTTGCTTTTTGTATATCTTCGATCATTTGATTTTTATCAAGTAAATTAACAACATACTCTTTTCCTTCTGGAATAGGAATCCCATTAGTGCCATACGTGTATGAGAGTAGTGCAAAACGAATTCCATTTACATTAAATGTTCTAATACTTTGCTGATCATCTAGACTTTTAAAAGCACCAGTATAAGGCATTCCAATTTTTTCGTAGAATTTGATGGAACTTTCTACTCCACGAATACCCTGATCCAACGTGTGGTTATTTGCGTTTGTAATGGCATCAACACCAACTTGCTGGAGTGTCATAACAATTTCCTTTGGACTATTGAACATTGGATAGCTAGAAAGTCCTAATTCCACACCACCAGGCATTGATTCTTGATTTGCTATTAAAAAATCAGGCTTTTGTAATGAAGATTCAATCGATTGAAACATTGGCTTGAAATTATAGTTACTGCCGTCATAGGCATCTTCATATAAGGTGTGGTGTATAAGGATGTCACCGATCCCAGCAATTGTAGCCCTCATTTCATATTGTTTAGATTGAACACTCGAGCTTCTAACTGCGTGAGACTCGATCCTATGATCTGTATTTGTTACCTTTGCTTTATTCCATTCTGTATATTGGTTGTAAAGCAAAATGGATGTTGTTAATAAAAAGAGTGTACAAAGTAGAATTCCATAGAAAATTGTTTTATTCTTCACAATCATCATCCTTAATAAAAGTGTTCGTATATGCTTATATTACACGAAACATTGTTTATTTTGTCAGATTGTGTTAAAAATTATAAATTATTTGTATACCATCCTCTAATTTGTTCACAAAGCTACATAATACCGTTTTTAGATGCAACTTATTTTTCATTGGATTTAATTGATATAAAGCAGCGCATAAGTGGAGTAAAAATCTCAAATTATTTAGGGTGGGAGCCTGCTTTTAAGTAAGCGTGAGAAGAGGCTGTGCAAAAAGAATATTCTTTAAAACTCAAAATAAAAGCTAGTCTCCTTTGATTTTTCATTAGGGACTAGCTTTTCGTATTTCTTACATGAATTTTATTTTTGGTTCCGTTTTCTCTTTAATACGTATAATGTTTGCACGGTGACGATACACAACAAAAATCATTAGAAGACCGACCACAATGATTAATGGAACATCTCCTGTAAATAACGTATAACCGAATGCAACAAAAGCTGCAATTATTGAAGAAAGTGAAACATACTTTGATATGTAAAGAGATATAAAGAACACGACAACAAGGATTAAAAATAAAATTGGATCGTACGCCAATAGGACTCCTCCGGATGTTGCAACAGCTTTTCCTCCTCTGAAATTAGCGAAAAGGGGGTACATATGTCCAATAACTGCAACAATTCCGGCAACTAGCATATGGAGTGTAGAATCAAAAAACAGAGGTAACAAGGTAGCTAGTGTCCCTTTTAATATATCCATTACGGTTACGATTAAGCCTGCTTTTACTCCTAATGTACGAAACGTGTTCGTACCACCTAGATTCCCACTTCCATGTTCCCGAATATCGGTATTATAAAATCTCTTTCCAATTATGAGACCTGACGGTATGGATCCTAATAAATAGGAGAGTAGGATAATGACTGCTATGACCAACATTGACATAACTCCTTTATTATCAATTCATTATTTCAGATTCTTACAAGTTAATTTATGTATTTTATATAATTGCTTATCCATTTTAACATGTTTTGTAGATGAAAGGGGAGGGGGAGAAGAAAAAAATTAAGACCAGTTCCTAAAAGTTAGTAATATTATATGCTCTAAACTAAAAAACTTGTTACAAGTTTACTTTTGTTTTGAATGAGGACTAGTTTTTTTCGACTTCCTTATATACAGAAAAGACAAATGGTAATAACCATTTGTCTAGTCAATGAGCAATTATTTTGAGAGTGCTTTCTTTAGAACATCTAAATTATCATTCATTATTGAAAAATAATCTTTACCTGCGTTAACATCTTCCTCTGTAATAGTTTCAAGATTATGAAGACGTAAGGATTCTGCTCCAATTTCCTTCTGAATGACTTCTGAAACTTTAGAAGAAACATTTTGTTCAAATATTACGTATTTGATCTTTTCTTTTTTTGCTGTTTCTACAAGCTCTACAAGCTCTTTTTGAGATGGTTCGTCAGTAAAGGAAAGTCCAGCAACCGCAATTTGTTCAAGACCATAACGTTCTTCCCAATATCCATAAGCAGCATGTGATACAAGAATTTTCTTATTTTCTGCTTCTTCGATAGCATGCTCAAAATCGTGATCTAATTGTTCTAAATTACTTTTTAATTCATTAAAATTATTTGTAAAATACTCTTCATGCTCAGGGGCTTGTTTCACAAGCTCGTTTTTAATGTTCTCTGCTAATGTTATAGCTCTTAGCGGATCAAGCCAAACATGAGGGTCTTCATCTCCGTGAGCATGTTCATGTTCCTCATCAGTATGAGATTCTTCGTCATGATGCTCTTCTTCATGTGCTTCCTCATCATGATGTTCTTCTTCTTCATGAGCCGCTTCCTCATCGTGATGCTCTTCCTCTTCATGAGCCGCTTCCTCATCATGATGTTCTTCTTTGTGCGAATCCTCGTGTGATTCTGAGTGATCTGTTAATGAAATAGTATCTCCGGCTTTTAAAATGGCTACATTCTCATTTTCAAGTGTGGCAACAGCTTTTTCGGCAAACCCTTCTGCTCCGACACCAGAGTAAATAAATAAATCAGAGGAGGCAATATCTAACATCTGTTTAGAAGAAATTTCAAATGTATGTGCATCAGCTCCAGGTGGATATATGGATTCTACCTTAACATGTTCTCCACCAATTTTTTTTGTAAAGTCCTCTAGGGGGTAGATGGTTGTATAGGCAACAAGCTGATCTCCGTTATTTGCCTTTGTATCACTATTTTCTGATGTCCCACAACCGTAAAGTAAAAGAGATGTAAAGATGGATAAAGATAGTATTGCTAAAAAACGTTTCACGTTCATTTTAATCTTCCTTTCAATCTAGTAAATTAGAAACATTCCGATTTGATTGGTAAAAAAACACATGTTTATTGTATGTTTTAGAATCGTAATTATTACGTTTTATAGTGTAACGGGTAATAATCATTTTGTAAATAGAAAAAACGTAATAATTCTTTCTTAGAAAATTCCGATTAATAGGACTGCTATGTTGTATTAATTTTAATTGGAACGATATGCAAAACTTTCGATTAATAAATGAACATCTAGAATATAGTTTAAAAGGGTAATGTTTAATATGAATAGATTTGGGTAAAGAAATCTTGTACATAAAAGCAGGTGAAAAAAATGATAGAATTTCAAAATGTAAAAAAGAGTTTTCCAGACGGAACAGAAGCGATAAAGGGGATTAATGTAACAATTCCAAAGGGACAGCTTGTTGCATTAATTGGTCCAAGTGGTTGTGGAAAAACGACAACAATGAAAATGATTAATAAGCTACTGTTACCTACTTCTGGAAATATCCTTATTGATGGTAAGGATATAAGTCATATTAATGAGGTGGAACTAAGACGAAATATTGGCTATGTTATTCAACGAATTGGATTATTTCCCCATATGACGATCGAGGACAATATTGCCTTAATTCCAAAACTAAAAGGCTGGTCTCCAGAAAAATATCAAAAAAAAGTAGATGAGCTGATGAATCTAGTTGGCTTAGACCCCAAAGTCTTTCGAAAGCGTTATCCATTAGAGTTAAGTGGTGGACAGCAACAACGAGTGGGCGTTATACGAGCATTAGCAGCTGAACCTCCAATTATACTTATGGATGAGCCGTTCAGTGCGCTTGATCCTATTAGCCGAGAGCAGCTACAGGATGAATTGAAAAATCTGCAACGTTCAATCCAAAAAACGATTGTTTTTGTCACGCATGATATTGATGAAGCATTAAAGATAGCGGACAAAATAGTAATTATGAAAGAAGGACTTGTTCAACAAATGGCTACACCGCTCGATCTCGTTCAGAATCCTGAAAATGAATTTGTGCGATCGTTTATAGGGGAACATCGTCTTCAGGAAAATGTCGAAGATTACAAAGTGTCTGACATCCTAATTGCAACGGACGAGTATCATACAAATCGTACCTTCTCTAACGTTGTTTCTCATGATTCTTCAGTCGAGGAAGTATCATATTTTATGCTGAACAACCAACTGTCAGAAGTAGGGGTAGAAAAGAGCGGAGAAATCATAGGATTGCTGACAAAAGATGATTTGCTTCGTGCCTTTCTCTCTAAGAAAAAGGGGGAAACAGCATGATTCTACAAAATGCGATAAGTGTTTTCATCGATACAGTTACGTCAAGATCAGATGCAATAGTGGAAGGGTTATTAGAGCATTTATTTCTATCCTTTGTGTCTATTTTTATAGCTATATTAATCTCTCTTCCAATAGGGATCTACATATCTAGAAAACGAAAGTCTGCGGAATTTTTCATCGGAATAACGGCAGTATTTCAAACGATTCCAAGCCTTGCCCTTTTTGGGTTTTTAGTGCCGATTTTCCACACTGGTGCTACAACAGCGATCATTGCACTCACTGTCTATGCTCTACTTCCGATAGTAAGAAATACATATACCGGTATTGTTGGAGTGGATGAAGGGATTATAGAGGCAGGAAAAGGGATGGGAATGACACCGCGTCAATTATTATTTAAAGTCGAACTACCTTTGTCACTATCTATTATCATGGCAGGTGTGCGTACAGCAACTGTATTAACTGTAGGTGTTGCAACGCTGGCTACGTTTGTCGGAGCAGGTGGACTAGGTGAAGTTATTTATCGTGGCTTGTCGTCTTGGAATAATGCATTGGTTTTAGCTGGAGCCATTCCAGCCGCTTTACTGGCATTATTTTTTGACTTTCTATTAAAACTAGTGGAAAAAGCAACAACCCCTAAAGGGTTAAAAATAAATAAATAAATAAACACAAAGAGGAGAATCTTCATGAAAAAGCGAAGTAAATTAATTAGTTTAGTCATTCTAGCTGCGATGCTGGTTGTATCAGCTTGCGGAACAAATTCAGGATCAGGTCAACAAGATACGATTACAGTATCAGGGAAAATGTGGACAGAACAATACATATTAACACATATGCTTGCAGCGGTATTAGAGGAAAAAACTGATTTAAATGTTGAAGTAGAAGAAGGATTAGGTGAAGTATCCATCTTGACACCAGCATTAGAAAATGGTGATATAGATGTTTATGTCGAATATACAGGAACAGGCTTAGAAGCTGTTTTAAAAGAACAAGCAGAACCTGGTGAATCTGCAGATGACATTTTAGAACGGGTACGAAAAGGTTACGAGGATACCTATAATGTTACATGGCTAGAACCACTTGGATTTGAAAACACATATACTCTTGCTTATACAGAAGAACAAGATTTTAATGCTGAAACGTATTCAGATCTAATTCCTGTTTCATCTGACCTAAGCTTTGGTGCACCGCATCAGTTCTACGAACGAGAAGGCGACGGCTATGATGCGTTAATTGCAGAATATGGATTCAAATGGTCAGAAACTGAAAGCTTCGATCCAAATATCATGTATGAAGCTGTTAAAAATGGTGATGTTGATATTATTCCTGCATTTACAACAGATGGTCGTATAGAACGTTATAATCTTCAAACAACAAAGGATGATAAAGGATTTTTCCCACCTTACTATGCGGCACCAGTTGTTCGTCAAGAAGTATTAGATTCTCATCCAGAGGTTAAAGAGGCATTAAATGCACTTGCCGGACAGATTACTGAGGAAGAAATGAGTGAACTAAACGCTCGTGTTGATATCGATCAAGAAAAAGCAGAAGATGTTGCAAGGGATTTCCTTCTATCAAAAGGGATTATTAGTGAATAATATAATGTAGGATATAATTAGATCCTTAGGTTAAGAAGGAATTCACAGCAAGACGGTATGGGAGATGATTATATGATTGAGAACCCCTCAAGAAATGAAATTGGAGAAATGCTAAAAAGAGCAAAACGTATTGCAGTTGTTGGTCTAAGTGATGATCCTGACCGCACATCCTATATGGTGTCTAAAGCAATGCAGGATAATGGCTATGAGATTATCCCTGTTAACCCTAACATCACGTCTAGTCTAGGTGTAAAAGCTGTAAGGTCTTTACAAGAAATTGACAGTCCTATTGATATTGTCAATGTATTTAGAAGATCTGAGTATTTATTGGACGTTGCAAAAGATTTTCACGAGATTGATTGTAACGTGTTTTGGGCGCAGCAAGGTTTAGTAAACAAAGAGGCATATATGTTCTTAAAGGAACATGATTACACGGTCATAATGGATCGTTGTATTAAGGTTGAGCATGCTATAACAAGATAGTATGAAGAAAAGCGGATGAAAATCCGCTTTTCTTTTTGGCTTCATAACCTTTCTTCTACCTAACGAGAAATTGTTGTGATCGGACATCTCACTGTTTAATATGGATTAATTTTCAAATTGATTTACGTACTAGATTACAAGTAAACTTTTTAGGGCATCTATTAAAAATATCTAGATATTTAACCTACTGAAGATTGACTAAAGTTGGATGGAATACAATTATTTTAAAAATGCATTGCGTTATAAAGACAAATGGGTGAAACTCAGCTTCTTTTTAAAGTGAAATTCATTTCTTTTAATATATAATTTATCGTAAAAAAGGACGAGGCTTTATAAATTTTTACTGAAAATACATTTGCGAAAACAAAATTAAACGCTACAATAAAGCATAGACGTCTTCCTTAGCTACTTGTAAATCATTAACGAACTAGTGTTCTTATGATATAGTAGACAAGAGGAGATACAATCTTTTATCATGTTATATTCATGAACAAATCTCGTTCATGTTTTCATTTCATACATAACTACTGCACTACCCTCTAGAGAAAAATGGGTATTGAAGCTTTGAAAGGGGAATGTTCGTGGCCAATAATAAAAAGACCATGGATTATAATGACGATGCTATCCAGGTATTAGAAGGCTTAGAAGCCGTTAGAAAAAGACCTGGTATGTATATAGGGTCTACCGATTCTCGTGGATTACATCATCTAGTATATGAAATTGTTGATAACTCAGTCGATGAGGCTCTAGCAGGTTTCGGAGACGAAATTACAGTAACCATTCATAAAGATAATAGTATAAGTGTTCAAGACCGTGGACGTGGGATGCCGACCGGGATGCATAAGATGGGAAAACCGACTCCTGAAGTTATTTTAACTGTTCTTCATGCAGGAGGTAAGTTTGGGCAAGGTGGATATAAGACAAGTGGAGGTCTTCATGGTGTAGGTGCCTCTGTAGTAAACGCATTATCAGAGTGGCTCGTCGTAACCATACAACGTGATGGTTTTTTATATGAGCAGCGATTTGAAAACGGTGGGAAACCTGTTACCACGTTAGAAAAAATTGGGGCAACAAAAAAGAGTGGAACGAAGATTCATTTTAAACCAGATCCATTAATATTCAGTACAACAACTTACAATTATGATACATTATGTGAACGTTTAAGAGAGTCGGCTTTCTTACTTAAAGGCTTAAAGATTACAATCATAGATCAACGACATGATGAAAAAGAAGAATTCTTCTATGAAAGTGGAATCGAAGCGTTCGTACAATACTTAAATGAAGAAAAAGATGCTCTTCATAATGTAGCGTTTTTTGAAGGTGAACAGAATGGAATTGAGGTTGAATTTGCTTTTCAATTTAATGATGCTTACTCCGAAACCATTCTCTCATTTGTAAACAATGTTCGTACAAAAGATGGTGGTACACATGAAGCCGGTTCTAAGACTGCCATGACGAGAGTGTTTAATGAGTATGCTCGTAAAGCTGGACTATTAAAAGAGCGAGATAAGAATCTAGAAGGAACAGATATACGAGAAGGTCTAGCTGCTGTCGTATCCGTAAGAATCCCAGAGGAGCTTTTACAATTTGAAGGCCAAACCAAAGGGAAATTAGGTACATCAGAAGCGCGTTCTGCAGTTGATGCTGTCGTATCAGAGCATCTACTCTATTTCCTTGAAGAAAATTCTGAAACTAGCTCATTGCTGATTAAAAAGTCGATAAAAGCGGCACAAGCACGTGAAGCAGCAAGGAAGGCACGCGAGGATGCGAGAAACGGCAAAAAAAGAAAACGTTCAGAAACTGTTCTATCTGGGAAACTGACACCAGCACAATCACGAAACCCAGAGCGTAATGAATTGTACCTTGTTGAGGGTGATTCTGCAGGAGGGTCTGCCAAACAAGGACGTGACCGAAAATTTCAAGCTATCCTACCTCTTCGTGGAAAAGTTATTAATACGGAAAAAGCAAAGCTTCAAGATATCTTTAAAAATGAAGAAATCAATACAATTATCCATGCCATTGGTGCTGGAGTAGGTCCAGAGTTTAATATTGATGATATTAACTACGACAAAATTATTATTATGACAGATGCCGATACAGATGGTGCTCATATACAAGTACTTCTACTTACGTTTTTCTACCGTTATATGAAACCACTTATTGAAGCAGGAAAAGTGTATATTGCACTTCCCCCACTGTATAAAGTGAGTAAGGGTTCAGGGAAAAAAGAAGTCATTGAGTATGCATGGACAGATGATGAACTTCAAGGTGCCATTAAAAAAGTAGGTAAAGGATATATGATCCAACGTTATAAAGGGCTTGGAGAGATGAATGCCGACCAGTTATGGGAAACGACAATGGATCCCTCAAGCCGTGCTCTTATACGAGTGCGTATCGATGATGCTGCCCGTGCTGAAAGACGTGTTACAACACTTATGGGTGATAAGGTAGAACCAAGACGTAAATGGATTGAAAGTAACGTAGCATTTGGATTAGAAGAAGATGGAAGCATTTTAGAAAATGAAAACTTAACGGTCGCAGAGGAGGTATAATATGTCAACAATAGAGCAATTTCAAGATTTGCCTCTTGAAGAGGTATTAGGCGACCGATTTGGCCGATACAGTAAATATATTATTCAAGAACGTGCTCTTCCCGATGCTCGTGATGGGCTGAAGCCGGTTCAGCGTCGTATTTTATATGCAATGTATGCTGAAGGAAACACAAATGATAAAGGATTTAGAAAATCAGCTAAAACAGTTGGTAATGTAATTGGTAACTTTCATCCACATGGTGACACTTCAGTATATGATGCAATGGTTCGTATGAGTCAGACGTGGAAAGTTCGAAGATATCTCGTTGAAATGCATGGTAATAACGGAAGTATCGACGGAGATCCACCAGCCGCAATGCGTTATACAGAAGCTAGATTATCTGCTATTGCTGCAGAGCTATTACGAGATATTGATAAGAAAACAGTCGATTTTGTTCCGAACTTTGATGATACATCAAAAGAGCCTACGGTTTTACCTGCTCGTTTTCCTAATTTACTAGTGAATGGCTCAACCGGAATTTCAGCTGGTTATGCAACAGAAATTCCACCACATCAACTTGGTGAAGTAATTGATGCTACAATTCATCGAATGGAAAATCCTGAATCAACCGTAGAGGACCTTATGAAAATGATCAAAGGACCTGATTTTCCTACAGGTGGGATTATCCAAGGTGTAGACGGAATTAAAAAAGCATACGAAACAGGAAAAGGGAAAATTGTGATCCGCGGAAAGGCAGAGATTGAAGCGATCCGTGGAGGAAAACAACAAATCATCATTACAGAAATACCGTTTGAGATTAATAAAGCCAATCTTGTGAAAAAGATGGACGAGCTTCGTGTTGACCGAAAGGTAGAAGGAATTGCGGAAGTCCGCGATGAAACAGACCGTGAAGGGCTACGAATTGTTATTGAACTAAAAAAGGATGCTGATGCTGAAGGTATTTTAAATTTCTTATATAAAAATACTGATTTGCAAATTTCCTATAACTTTAACATGGTAGCGATTCATAACAAACGACCAAAGCTTATGGGATTACGTCAGCTATTAGATGCTTACATTGAGCATCAAAAAGAAGTTGTAACCAATCGTACGAAATATGAACTTCAAAAAGCAAAAGAACGTGAACATATCGTTGAGGGCTTAATTAAAGCATTATCAATTTTAGATGAAGTCATTGCAACCATTCGAGCGTCTAAGGACAAGCGTGATGCAAAAGAAAACTTAATGCAAAAATATGCTTTTACTGAAGCACAATCAGAAGCTATTGTTTCATTACAGCTATACCGTTTAACCAATACGGATGTTACAGCACTTCAGGAAGAAGCGAAGGATCTTGCAGAAAAAATTGCTGAATATACTTCTATCCTTGCTTCAGAAAGTAAGCTACAAAGTGTTATCAAAAAAGAAATTAAAGCAATTAAGAAGCAATTTGATGATCAACGTCTAACAAAAATAGAGGATGAAATAGAAGAAATTAAAATTAACCTTGAGGTTATGGTTGCTAGTGAGGATGTAATGGTTACTGTAACAAAGGATGGGTATATCAAACGTACTAGTCTTCGTTCGTATGCAGCTTCTAATGGCCAAGACCTAGCAATGAAAGAAACGGATCGAATGCTTGCACAACTTGAGATGAATACAACGGACGTACTTCTTCTTTTTACGAACAAAGGAAATTATTTATACTGTCCAGTACATGAACTTCCAGATATTCGTTGGAAGGACCTTGGTCAACACATTGGGAATATTATTTCTATTGACCGTGATGAATATATTGTAAAAGCAATACCGATAAAGGAATTCGAAGAAAATAAATTTCTTGTATTTGTAACTAAGAATGGAATGGCAAAGAAATCAGAACTTCTACAATACAAGGCACAACGTTATTCTCGACCATTAGTAGCAATAAATCTAAAGGGTAACGATCAAGTTGTCGATGTTCATATTACAGATGGAACAAAAGATATATTAATTGCTACACACTTAAGTTATGCTCTATGGTTCTCTGAGGAAGAGGTTAACATTGTTGGTCCTCGTGCAGCTGGAGTTAAGGGTATTAATCTAAAAGATGGAGACTTTGTCATTGGTGGTAAAATTATTGATTCTCCGAATGATCAATTTGTCTTTGTTGCTACACAACGTGGTGCTGTTAAGAAAATGAAGTTATCAGAATTTGAACGTTCTTCCCGTGCCAAGCGAGGAGTCGTCATGTTACGAGAGTTAAAAACAAATCCACATCGCGTTGCAGGAATAGAAATTGTTCAAGATACAGACATCTTGTATCTAAGCTCAGATAGTGGTCAAGTTGAGTCTGTGTCTATCTCTGAGTTACGCAATAATGACCGTTATTCTAATGGATCCTTCGTAATGGATGAGGGAGATATCGGTGCTATTGTTGAAATATGGAAGGAACTTCAGACCAATCTAAATCAAAATTAAACAAAAACCAGTCTATGTAACAAGTAGGCTGGTTTTTTTGTATGTATGCACAAAAGGAGTTGCTGAATTCAATCAGTTAGCTTAAAAACATCAATGTCTCAAAGTTTTCGTTTCTTAATATCTAGTATGTAGCGTCTGATCCTACAGTATTAAGACAAATAAGATGAACTATATGAATCCAGCCTTACATAATTTTTCCTGAAATGGTGACAATAAAAGAAATACTTTTAGTAAGGAGAGAGTACGATGCGTAAAGAATTATTATTTGCTTTTGTAGCTTTTTTCTTTATGTCTCTTCATGCAATTGCAGGTAGCTTTGCCCAAGAGCAACAAAAGATCAATCATAAGGTCATCATCTCGTATCAGGAGGATATTACCGGTGACGGGAATAAAGATGATATTATCCTAAAAGGAATCCCTTATTCAGATAATGCAAATTACCTAAAGGAGATATGGGCAGATATCATAACTTATACAGGAAAAAAATACCGAATAGATTATGAACCTGGTTACGATCCGAAGATCTCCTTCGTAGATTTAAACCATGATGGCGTTGGAGATTTATTTCAAACTTCAGGAACGGGTGGCAGTGGTGGCATCCAAAACTACAGATTGGATACTTTAGCGAATGATAAACTGATAGAACTATCACTTCCAAAAGCATTAAACATTCAAGCCCATTTCGAAGATCATTATAAAGCTAAAATAACGTTCTTAGATACAAACAAAACATATACTGTGAATTTAAAGGATCGGAAAGAAGATTATCAACGGTTAGGTCTTTATTCTAATGGTAGATTAAATGAGCCAACAGAACTAATGGTCGACCCATATGCTGTAATAGAAACAGTCAATATTAAAGGGAAGCAAGGGCTTGGATTAAAAGCATATCAAAGAATTAGCGGTGCGTATCATGCAGATTCCATCGGAGATGCAATTTCTTATTGGTATTATGAAAATGGAAAATGGAGTCTAGTAAAAATAAACTGGGTAGAAATTGATGATCAGTAATCACCACAAGTAGGCATTGTCATATCGTATTGTAAGTCATATATAGATAAAGGGGAGGGGGCTTAGAATGAGTGAATGTAAACAAGACAACCTCACAGCTAAGCTATTACCGCCTGCAACTATTTTTCACCCAATTGATGAGAGAAAGTTTTTGCAAATTATTGGAATACACATCAAGATCAGTATAGATTAAATGTATGCGTTCACATTACCGCCGGCCAATTTGATGAACGACTTTCTAAGGTACGTTATATGATTTTTAAGAGAGAACTACCATTAGCAATAAAGGCGATTGTAAATGGAGATAATGAATTTTTAACGTACTTTCCTTGGTTGTTAGATTCACCCATTGTGATTTGCTTTGAATCCATTTTCCCAGAATTCAATCATGTCATCTATTTGGGTGGGTACACGCCAATATATAGTGAAAGAACCTCATAATGTCTAAGAATGTAGCAAAGAGAATATTCTCTTTGCTTTTTAAGGTTGGTTAATATCTACTTTTATAAAAATGAATAAAATGTGACATAGTGTCACCTTACCTTGACTAATGACATGGTGTCATCTATGATGAAGGTAACACATGACACCATGTCATTTTTTCGGAACAGGAGTGTAATAATGCCTAAGCAAACGTTTTATCATTTACAAAAGGATAAACAAGATTTGTTAATTAATGCTGCAAAAATGGAATTTTCTAGAGTCCCATTACACGAAGCTTCAATAGCAAATATAATTAAAACTGCTAACATTCCGAGGGGTAGTTTCTATCAATACTTTGATGATAAAGACGATTTATATTATTACCTTCTGGATGAATATACGAAAAAGACGAACAACATTCTTATTGCTATACTGCGTAAGAAAAATGGTGACATACTAGAAACGTTATTAGAGTTTTTCCACATAATGATTAAGAAACAAAATGATCAGGAAAATAGAGCTTTTTTCAAAAATGCCTTTTTAAATATGAATCATAAGATTGAAAATATGTTGGCTAGAAATATTTATGAACAAAACCAGAAGAATCAATTCTTAAGCACAATTAAGTTAATAGATACAAGACAGCTTAATATGAAAGATGACCAAGAATTATATTCAATCATTGAACTATTAGTAGCCGTGACACTCCATAATCTTGTGAACATGTTTGTGAAAAACTTAACTGAGGAACAAGCATTAAAGAAATACAGCTTCCAGATAGAGTTACTTAAACAAGGAATATATAAGGATGTGAAATCGTGACACCTGAAGTTACCGAGAAAAAAATTGATCTAAGAAAAATTGTAGAGAAGCTTCAGAAACAAGGCATTAATGTACAATTATGTAAACGACCATCTAAATGTTTTTAAGTATAACGATCTGTTAAAGAGTTTATTTGGAGGAGTATGTTAATTGAAACAACAAACCGTTTTTTCTGACCAAAATGCAATAAAACGTATTAAAACTGAGTTACTTTCCTTCATGATGACATATAAATTTGCCATCGATGAAATTACAACCAAAATTGAAATTTTGAATGAAGAATTTAAATATGTTCATGATTATAATCCAATTGATAATATTAGCTCAAGAGTGAAATCACCTGAAAGTATTTTGCAGAAAGTTACAAGAAAGAACCTAAATTTTGATATAGATTCTATTAAGGACAATATAAAAGATATCGCTGGAGTACGAATTACTTGTTCGTTTATATCAGATGTTTATAGAGTCTACGAAATGCTTGAAAAACAAAAAGACATTGAAGTCATAGAGTGTAAGGATTATATAAAACATCCGAAGACAAATGGTTATCAAAGCCTACATCTTATTATTAAGATTCCCGTTTTCTTGTCTGATAGAGTAGAGCATACTTATGTCGAAGTTCAGATTAGAACGAAAGCGATGGATTTTTGGGCGAGCTTAGAGCATAAAATTTACTATAAATTTGGAAAAGAAGTTCCAGAGAGATTAACAACTGAATTAAAGGAAGCTGCAGATGCTGCTATCGAGTTAGATAAGAAAATGGAAAGACTGCATGAAGAAGTCAAATTAATAAAAAATTCAAATGATACAATACAAGAATCAAATAGTAGTGAAAAATCTCATATGATCCGTTCACTAATTGGTGGGATATTATGAATATGACCATAAAGGATATGCCGAATTTTATTAAACGTGAGATTGACTTATTACAGGAAATCCTTTCTCCCTCTATTAAAAAAGCTTCTCGTTATGTTTTTTGGTCATTTCCTTTAATTTCAATCTCCCTGTTTCATTTATTTCTGTTGTTATTTTTCCCTGGAACGAATGAAACGTCCGTACCCACATTAGTTTTTTATGCAATTATTGGTGCCCTTGGCATGGCTTTATCTAAAGAGGGGAAACGATACCAAGCCCATATCAAAAAAATCAGTGTCGAGTATATCGTCAATCGTATTAATAAAAGTGAGCAGGTCTTACATTCTGTAAAAGAACATTACATCCATCTAGTAAAAGAACAGCCATTGAAGAGTATGAATTATTTTGTTGAATTCCTTGAAAAAGAACATAGAAATAAGGAATACTAATGATAAAAAGGAGATTACACATTGTAATCTCCTTTTCAGATATTTAGTATTCTCCGTTTTTAAAAGGGAATAACTTCACAATATGAATGACAATTACCTTCATAACCGCATACGTAGGTATTATAAAAATAACTCCTAGTATTCCTATTAAATTTCCAGCCGTTAGTACCAATATGATAATGGTTAAAGGGTGTATTTTTAACGTTTTACCCATAATATTTGGTGAGATTACATTTCCCTCGATCTGTTGTGCAATTAACATAATAATTGCTACATAAAGAGCTAATATTGGATCTTGGAAAAGTGCAACCAAAAGGGCTGGGATTACTGCTAGAAACGGTCCAAAAAAGGGAATAACATTTGTAAACATCCCAAACATTGCTAACACTAACGAATAATTTAGCCCAATTATGAGGTAGCCGATATATAAGAGAATGCCAAGAATAAATGCTACTGTCACTTGTCCTTGTATATATGCCGCTACTGTTTTATCCATTTCTTTCAAGATATCAAGAACATTCTCACGTTTACTGGTTGGAAAAAGTCTTGATACACTCGGTGCAAATTTATTTCGATCCTTTAACATATAAAACAATATAAACGGTACTAGTACTAAATAAAGAATCGTGTTGACAACTCCACCAATTAAGCCAAATATCCCAATCACTCCACTAGTGATATCACCAAGGTTGTTCTTAATGGTATTTTCTAAATCTTTACTATAATTAGCAATGGTTTCTTTTATAGAATCAGGAATAGCATTTTGATTTTCTTGAAGATAATTTATCGTATCTGTGACAGCAGAAATCATAAAAGGCAAATTATCCATAAATCGTTGAAACTGTTCACTAATTACGGGTCCTACTAACTTCACAACAAAATAAATGAATAAAGCAATCCCCAAATATGCAATTAAGATGGCAATCCAGTTCGGAACCTTTTGTTTTTCTAACCAATAAACTAGCGGTCTACAAAGGTAGAAAAGTACTCCCGATATAACTAGGGGGAAGAATACTGTCTGTATGAGGACCACTAATGGGGTTAATAAGAACTGATTGATGTAAAGTAGGTAGACAATAGATAGAAACATGAATATGGCAACCATGACATGAAACCATCGTTTTTTTGTTAATGGCATTGGTTCAATCACAACCTTTATAAATTACTTATAATATTCCATTATAAACAAAGATTAACAAAATAACAGTAATAGAATGAAAAGGAACCTTACTTTGTTAAAAATTTGTACAATCATAGACACTTTAGTTTATTGTAGTTATATTATGTTAACAATCGTTTGAATAATTTTAATGTAAAAGACTAGTCATCATGTTTCTGAAAGAAGAAACAGAGACTAGTCTTACACGTTTTTCAATATATCTAATTATTATGAAGCCTGCTGCTCCACTTTTACTCTTTTAATGAAGAGACCAACAACAAATCCAACGATTGCGACAACAATGGCAAACCAGAATGCATCTTGAACACCGGATGTAAATGCAAGTAATGGATTAAGTGGGTTGGTTGCATCTGTAATATTTTCTAGGTAGTTCTTAGTACCTGACGATAAGATCGAGATTGCTACTGCTGTTCCAATTGCGCCAGCAACCTGTTGTAACGTATTCATAATAGCCGTACCATCTGGATATAGCTCACGAGGGAGTTGATTTAATCCATTCGTTTGAGCAGGCATCATGATCATAGAAACACCGATCATGATAATAATGTGCATCGAAACAATAAATCCAGAGGATGTCTCTAAATCGATTGTTGAAAATCCTAGTAAAGCTGCTGTAACAAGAACAAGACCAGGAATAACTAACCATTTTGGTCCAAAACGGTCAAACAAGCCCCCCATAACAGGAGAGAGTAGCCCGTTGATAATTCCACCAGGTAACAGTAGGAGTCCTGCTGCAAATGTACTTAAAGCAAGAGATGTTTGTAAGTATAAAGGAAGTAAGATCATGGATGATAAAATAATCATCATACAAATTAATACCAATAATAAACCTACAACAAACATTGGGTATTTAAACGCGCGAAGATTTAACATTGGTTGATTCATTTTTGTTTGTCGGATACTAAATACTACTAAACTAATAACTCCGGCAGCAATGGAAGCAATTACGATTGGTTCTCCCCAACCTCCACCTTCACCAGCGCTACTAAACCCATAAACGATTCCACCAAATCCAATTGTTGATAATATAATTGAGAGAATATCAATTTTAGGCTTTGTAGGTGTAGAGACATTTTCCATAAAGAAAATACCGAAGATTAATGCAAAAATTAAAAACGGTAGTGATATCCAAAAAATCCAATGCCATGAAAGTGTTTGTAGAATAAGTCCTGATAATGTTGGTCCAACTGCTGGTGCAAACATAATAACGAGACCCATAAGACCCATAATCTTCCCACGTTTATGAGGTGGAATAATTAGTAATATCGTGTTAAACATAAGCGGTAGCATAAGAGCGGTTCCTAATGCCTGTATAATACGTCCCACCATTAAAAATTCGAACGTAGGAGCAATAGCAGCAATAAATGTTCCGATAATTGAAAAGGTGAGTGATACGTTAAATAACTGTCTTGTTGTAAACCACTGTAAAATTAAACCGGATACAGGAACAAGTATACCTAATGTTAGCAAATAGCCTGTTGTTAACCACTGGGCAGTAGTTTCTTTGATTCCAAAATCGTTGATTAAATTATTCAATGCCATATTTAAAGCTGTTTCACTAAATAGACCAATAAACCCGGCAATTAGGAAAGAGACAAGTATGGGAATGACTTTAAATTCAGTCGGTTCACTCCCTATATTGTTAGGCATCTGATTTCCTGTGTTCATTCTTTTTTCCCCCTGATTTCTTTTCCTGAAGTAGTACCTTAACTTGATCTGCAATAACACGTAATGTATTTCCATTTTTTTGAGTTAATGAGATCGTAGTGGCACCCTCTAGCATGACATTAATGGTAATCGCTAGATCTTGTGCCTTTTTTTCCTCATAGCCATGGTGCATTAAGGTATCAGCATAGATTTTTTGCCATTCTGTAAATGCTTTTTCACATGAGTGACGGATGGATTCATGAGTATAAGCCGTTTCTGTTGCCAGATGGCCAATTTTCAACCATTCTTTACAATCCTCTTTGTCATAAAAATGCGCAACATTAGTAATGTGTTGTTCAAACGCTTGAATGACATTGTCTGCAGAAAGCAAATCAAGCTTCGTCTGTTCGAGTATATGCTCTTTAACGAGCTGAATAGCCTCTAATGCAATTTCTTCCTTTCCTTTTGGAAAGTGATAATACAATGATCCTTTTGGTGTACCACTCTCCTCAATAATCTGATTGACCCCTGTACCGTTATAACCTTGACGTTGAAATAATCTCGTTGCTGCTTCTAAAATCATATCTCTTGTATTGTTTTTAGTCTTCACCCAAGATTCACCTTCATTAAATTATTATAGAGAACGGTCTACATAAATATATGCAACAAATCATGTAAAGTCAATTGATAGATACTGATGGAAACGCAACATTATATTCATGAAAAATAAACATCATACCGATGACTTTATTGGACAACTTCATATAATTCTATTGATTATTTTCTGACACATTAGACAAGCAAAATTCTAAAGTAGAATATGATATATAGTAAGCATTTATATACAAAAAGTAATTATTAAATCTATTAATAGCAGAGTTATTAGATATGTAAAAGTATTATATATGAAAATGAATATAAAATTACAAAACAATTCCAAGATTTAAACTGGATATGACTAAAAGCTAAACGGATACATTAATTATTCATGTCCTTATATAATTCATTCCAAAATCCGACTAACAGATCTGTTTGTGATTCTACAATTCTTTTAAATTCTTCAATATCCACTAAATTTATTATGTTATTACAAAATAGAAATTATTCTAAAAACATTATAGCTTTCTTAATAAATGTAGAGTTTGTAAGTCATAGATGCATTGATAAAATTTCCTTTTGTTATCTCAGTGATTGTAATTCTTATATAAACATTAAAATTATCAATGCATCAGTGTCAATTTTTGCTGAAATGAGCTACAATCTGCAACTTCCTGGCGCAAAAAATGTAATATATACTCATTTAAACGAAGACTAATTAAATATATTAATATAATAAAAATATTATATACCCGAGCCTAGATAAATGTGGTAGATTAATGTTATCGCGCAATTCTGATAAGCGCGAAAAATACGAAAAAGGGGAAATGATATGTGAGGAAAAAGAAGTTAACCAAGTTTTTTAGCAGTATGCTAGCTTTCTTAATGGTTCTGTCATTGCTAACACCTGCTGGTTATGCAAATGCAGAAGAGGTTAAAACATTAGAGAAAATAGTGGATGCTAGTACTTTACCAAAAAAAGCAGCAATTGTTGATCAATTAAGCTTATCAAGTAGTTTACCAAAACTGCACAAAGACTTACAAGGCTTATCAGGAGATGAAGAAGTTGCGGTAATTGTTCATCTTTCTGAGCAACCAGTTGCTCTTGCGAAGGGAATTAGTGAATTAAAAGGGAATAAATTCACAGCTTCAGAAGCAAATACGGTTAAACAAAAAGTAGAGCAACAACAGATAAGTGTTAATAAACAAATGGTTTCAAAAGGGATTACTTTTACAAAAGGCTATTCCTACGATACTGTATTAAATGGGTTTGCTACAAAGGTAAAAGCTAGTGACCTAAATGAACTCATTTCTATTAAGGGTGTTACATTGGTTGAACCGGACGCAACAGTATATGCAATGGATACACCAGAGACAAAGCAGGAAGAACCTACTGATAATGAATCTACACCAGACCAAGAAGAAACTACTCCAGACAATGAATCTACTCCTGACGAAGAAGAAACTACTCCAGACAATGAATCTACTCCTGACGAAGAAGAAACTGCTCCAGACAATGAATCTACTCCAGGCGAAGAAGAAACTACTCCAGATGATAGCAATGGAAAACCAGAAGTTCCTGAAGCTTCTACTGAAGAAATTGAAAAAGTTGAGGAAGAACTTGAAATTCAAATGAACACTAGTATTTCATTTCTAGGAATTGAAAAGCTTTGGGATGAAGGTTATGAAGGAGAAGGTGTTAAGGTTGCTGTACTAGATACAGGTATTGATGCCGATCACCCTGAATTTGCAGGAATCTATAAAGGTGGTAAAAACTTTGTTCCTCATATAGGGAATGATTATGCTCGTCCACGTGCTGATGATGATGCTTCTGAAACATCACCATTAGATCGTCCTGAACATCGACCTATACTTAATGAAAGAGGATCTGAGTTCTTCACTTCACATGGTACGCATGTTGCAGGAACAATCGCTGCAATTGGCGCAAATGACTATGGAATTAAAGGAATTGCACCGAAAGTAGACCTTTATGCATACCGTGTTCTTGGAGCTTATGGAAGTGGAGCTACCTCAGGTATTATTGCAGCTATTGAAGAAGCGGTAATCCAAGAAATGGACATTATCAACTTATCTCTTGGTGGTGGAACGAATACTGAAACATCTGCTAATTCATTTGCTATTAATAATGCAATGCTTGCAGGAACAACTGCAGTTGTAGCAACAGGTAACTCGGGTCCTAACCGTAGAACGATGGGTACTCCTTCTACTGCACGTCTTGGTATTGCAGTTGGAAATACTACCAACCCAGAAAATAAATTCTCAGCGGATGTTACGATTACTGCTGGAGACTATACTTATACAAAAACAAATAACTTAATGGCAACTACGTTCGGGAAAAATGTTTCAACTCAACTTACTGGTGAGTATGAAGTGGTTGCGGTACCTGGTGTAGGAGCTTCTACAGATTATGAAGGACTTGACGTAAGTGGAAAAGTTGCCCTAGTATCCCGAGGAGAAATTGCGTTTGTAGATAAGATTAAATATGCGAAAGAAAATGGGGCAGTTGCAATGATGATTCACAACTTCCCTGGTGGAGCGGGTGCACCAAACGCTATTAACGTTTCGTTAGGTGACGCATTCGAATTTATTCCAACATTTGACTTATCTCAAACTGACGGTGATGCCATCCGTACAGCATTAATAAACGGAACCGGAACTGTAACATTTAGTAATTTTGATGTCACATCAACATTAGGTGATGAAGTGAACAGCTCTAGTTCACGCGGTCCTTCTACACCAAACTTTGATATTAAACCAGATGTAACAGCGCCTGGTACGAATATTATGTCAACAATTCCAATGTACCAAGCGGATTTCCCAGATGCAACTTACAAAGAAGCCTATTCTCGTAAAACTGGAACATCAATGGCAACTCCTCACATTGCTGGTATTGCAGCACTTATTAAGTCTGTAAACCCTGATTGGGATCCATTTGATGTAAAAGTTGCACTTTCAAATACAGCTAAAATCCTTGATAAAACAAAATACGATGTCTTTGCTCAAGGTCCAGGACGTGTAAATGCGTACGATGCAGCAAACCCTGAGATTCTTGCTTATGCATTAGATGAAGCTGTACGTGATGAGACTGGAGAAATGGTTGATAACATTAAAGGTACTGTAACATTCGGTCCTCAAAATCTAAAAGAGGGTGATATTTCTGTAACTAGACAAATACTAGTTAAAGATATTGCTGGAAACGGTGGAGATTACAGTGTCTCAGTGGATACAACGAAATCGTATGGTGATGCAACCGTAACAGTTGACAACAGTTCATTTACATTAGATGGGGAAATGCTTTTAACAGTTACTTTAACTGCATCAGAAGCAGATTCACAACAAGGTGATGAAATTCTAGGATACATTCATATTACAGGAGCTAATGCAGAGGTATCCTTACCATTTGCAGCCGACTTTGGTGGAGAATTACCAACTGAAGTGACGAATATTAGTATGTCAGAATATGATCTTTCTTTTAATGGAGATGGTTATAAAGATATCTCTGACTTTAGATTTACACTAACTGGTTCAGTTGGGCCATTCTTTATTGAATTATGGGACTTTTTAGACCAATCCGGCGGTCCATTCGGTGATGGATACATCGGATACTTTGCTAGTGGGCAAACGCTTGGTGCAGGATCGTACAGACTGCCAATAGAAGGTGAATTCATTCCTTGGGATGGTAGTGGTGAACTTGCCCCAATTCCAGATGGTCTTTATACAATCGACTTTACAGCAGCAGAAGACAATGTTGCTGGTTGGACAGATCCGGTTGTAGTGAAAACAACCGCACCTGTAATCGAAAGTGAAGTATCAAATGGTGTTGTAGCTGGTCAAGTAATTGATAAATATTTGGATTATAATGCTGTTTTAACTCCATATGGATATGGTTATGACATTAACGATAAATTAAGTGCGTCTTATGTTGTAATGAGTGATGGCGTTGCAGGTGATGCCATAGAATTTGATCTAGAACAAGATGGATCATTTGAATTCTCTGTTGCAGACATAGATCCAGAAACAGAAACAGTAGTCGTCACGGTAGAAGATGCTGCTGGCAACATTGGAGAAAGTCTAGTGTATCCGACTGTATTCGCATCGATAACACCAGCTGATGGAATAGCAGAGGTTGGTTCAGACTATAATGTTAGCTTAACTGCAAAGGGTATGGAAGATATTGTTGGAGCACAATTTGAATTTGCATATAATGATGAAGTATTTACTTTAAAAGATGTTAAGGCATCACAAGAATTTTTAGAAGCGGCTGGTCCAGATGGAGTAATAATTCTGGATAATGAAGATTTAGGCTACACAGAAGATGGTAAAAAGCGTGTGTTAGTGGGAGTTTCCTACAAAGGTGAAGTTGACGGAATCTCAGGAGACTTTAATGTTTTAGATCTAACATTCTCTGTAAAAAATGACCAAGGTGCTGTTGGAGAATATACGATTGACTTATTTGACGGTGGAAGTTACAAGTTCGTTAACAAGGAACAAGAGAGCTTATATCCTGAGCTTGTAGAACATGCAAAAGTTTCGGTCGTTCCTGCATTACGAGACATTACTGGTAGTGCAATAAAACCAGAAGCATTCCTTGGAACAGACGGAAACCTTCTAACTGGCTTAGATGCTTCAACTATCGGTGCAACCGTTCTAGCAGTTGATGAAGATGGGAATAAGACAGAAGGAACAATTCATGCTGATGGTACATTTATTATAGAAAATTTACCTTCAGATAAAGTGTATTCTGTAGAGCTTCATGTTCCTGGACACTTCAATGGTTATGTAGATGATGTTGATTTAACTAAAGAAGTAAATGGTGTTACAGTGCCTACTGATGCATCAGTAAAATTCACTAAATTACTTGCTGGAGATATAAATAAGGATAACGTAATCGATATCTGGGATGCTGTAGCAGTTGCACGTTATTTCATGCAAACAACTGATAAAGCTCTAGAGGGAGATCTTAACCAAGATGGAATTGTGAATATTTTTGACTTAAACTATGTTGTTAAGAATTTTGGTGAAATAAACGAAGACGCCCCGAATAGCGATTCTTTAGAAGCACAGCTAGAATTACCGAGTGGTGCAACATTTGAAAATATTATAGCAAACATTCAATAACCAGACGGGAAGCCTTGCTTTTTTGGGGCTTCCCTGATATTAATTTTAAAAATTCAACAAGGGGTGAAAAATATGAAACAAATCTTTAAATCAATAGTAATTATAACCATTGTACTTCTTCTCTTTGTTCCCTCCGATGTACTTGCATCAACAAACGGTTCTCCCTCAGTAAATATAGAAGTGTCCAAAGGGAATCTAGAAGCTGGAGATCTGTTTGATCTTACAATAAATTTAGATAGCTTTGAGGAAGTGAATTCGTTTCAAATAGAGTTACACTATGATTCAGCGATTGTAGAACCTCAAAAGAATAAAGCTGAGGCTGTTGGATTTCTAAAAGAACTCGAAGAAGTTTCAGATTATGTCGTCGGAATTAACAAAATTGCTGATGGAAAAGTACAGTTTGCAGTTAGTTTACGAGATCAAGAGAATCCTTTTTCGGGTTCGGATAAACTGATAAAGATTCCATTTAAATTAGTTGAAAAGAAGGACTTTTCCATTCATTTTGATAATCAAAACACTATTTTTACTCATGTAAATAATCCTGGTATTAAACTGTCGGGAGTACAGCTTTATAGTTATAACTATGATACTTCTCAAGGTGGTGGAAATACACCGACGCCATCACCATCACCAACAACGCCAACAACACCAACACCTCCGTCAATAGACGATGGGGAAAGTAGTGAAAAAGTTGTAGAAGTTAATACTGAAGTAATAAAAACTCTTGAAGGTAAAGACATAGCAAGGGTTACTTACGACAAAAAGCTGTTAAAAGAAATAATAGAGTCATTAGATGGCAAATCCCATACGCTATTGTTTAAAAGTGACAAGGCTGTCGATGTACAAGAGCTATCCTTCACAGGTGACTTGTTAGAAACCTTACAACCTCTTAAACAGAATATTACGATTAAATTTGTAACACCATTGGCAACGTATAGTATTCCAGCAGATGTTCTTGCACTAGAAAGTTATTACAAAGAACTAAAAGCAACTCAAATTGGGGAGATATCTCTTACGTTAAATATTGAAAAATCTTCCACTTCAATAAAAGACACTAAAGCAACACCACTAAGTGATGTGATTAATTTCAAGGTCTATCTGTCTAGTGGAAACGGTGTAATTGAACTTAAAGCTTTTAAAGGTTATGTAAAGCAAATAATAAAATTAGAGAAAAATGTCGCGAAAGAACTTAGAACCGGTGTACGTGTAAACAAGGATGGAACGTTTAACGGTGTACCTACATACTTCGATGGTCAGTCTGCAATAATTTATACCAATGCTCCAAACAGTTTAGCTTTAGTTAGCCACACTAAAACATTTATAGATACGAAAGGGACATGGAATGAAGCAACTATTCAAAAACTGGCTTCGAAATATATCATCAACGGTACAACAGATACAACATATAGCCCAAGTAAATCTGTAACACGTGGACAGTTAACTGCTTTGTTAACTAGAAGTTTGGGAATCGTTTCTACATCAGATTATGACGGTCGGTTTAAAGATGTTAAAGGTGAGGAATGGTATGTATCTGAATTAACAGCTGCTGTTGAAACGGGAATTATCGGAGGTTTTGAAGATGAAACGTTCAGGTCCGGCCAAACCGTAACTCGACAACAAGCTGCAGCGATGATAGCAAGAGCATTAGAGTATGTAGGCTATAAAGTAGATACTCCTTCTGTGAATTTATCTCAAAAATATAAAGACTATAGTAGTTTCAATGAATCTTCCAAAGGCTATATTCAAACAGTAGTAGATACTGGAATTATTGTTGGGGTATCTAGCGAGAAATTTGATCCTCAAGGTGCAACACGTCGAGACCAAATGGCAACAATTTTGGATCGTTTCTTAACATTAATTAAATTTAGTAATTAATAAGTAGTTAAAGCATGCCGTATTAGGCATGCTTTTTGTATGCTCAAAAAAGTTATTTAATGAATGGAGGGCCTACTACATGAAAGAAAATGAATTTAGTGACTTGGAAACGAACACAGAAAGATCTTTTATTTTTACATTATGCCAAAATTACTCACGCAGAAACACCTTGAGCTTTTTTATACAATTTGTTTTAATAGCAATAGAGTAAAACAAATTGTAATAGGAATATATTATGCTAGCTAACTAGAGGAGACTAATACAAATGTTGATGACAGAGAGCGCAATCAGAGTTGAAAAAGATTTTCTAGGAACTAAGGAAGTTCCTGTACATGCATATTATGGTATTCAAACACTGCGGGCAGTTGAGAACTTTCCAATAACAGGCTATAAAATTCATGAGGAACTAATTAACGCAATGGCGGTTGTAAAGAAAGCGGCTGCACTTGCAAATATTGATACGAAGCGTCTTTATTCAGGAATTGGTGAAAATATTGTGAAAGCAGCCGACGAATTACTAACTGGAAAATTTCACGATCAAATCATTGTTGACCCGATCCAAGGGGGAGCAGGAACTTCTATTAATATGAATATTAATGAAGTCATTGCCAATCGTGCAATTGAACTTCTCGGTGGTAAAAAAGGGGATTATTCGTTCTGTAGCCCAAATACACATGTCAATATGTCGCAATCTACAAACGACGCTTTTCCGACAGCGATTCATATTTCAACGTTAAAATTATTAGAAAAATTATTGAAAACTATGGAAGAGATGCATATTGTTTTTCAACAAAAGGCGAAAGAATTTAATCATGTCATTAAAATGGGACGTACCCATCTACAAGATGCTGTTCCAATTCGTCTAGGTCAGGAATTCGAAGCGTATAGTCGTGTGCTAGAACGTGACATTAAAAGAATTAAACAATCTCGACAACATTTGTATGAAGTAAATATGGGAGCAACCGCTGTTGGTACTGGTTTAAATGCAGACCCTCGTTATATTGAATCTGTTGTGAAGCATCTTCATGACATTAGTGGACTTGAGTTGATAGGTACTGATCATCTTGTTGATGGAACACAAAATACGGATGCTTATACTGAAGTATCAGGTGTTTTAAAAGTCTGTATGTTAAATATGTCAAAAATCGCCAATGACTTACGACTAATGGCTTCAGGTCCTAGAGCTGGTTTAGCTGAAATTACATTACCAGCTAGACAACCTGGCTCTTCTATTATGCCAGGGAAAGTGAATCCTGTTTTACCAGAACTTATTAACCAGGTGGCATTCCAGGTAGTAGGGAATGATCATACGATTTGTATGGCTTCAGAAGCTGGTCAATTAGAATTAAACGTTATGGAACCTGTGTTAGTCTTTAACCTTCTTCAATCAATAAGTATTATGGACAATGCGTTCCGTACCTTTACAGAGCATTGCTTAAAAGGGATTAAAGCAAATGAGGAAAGATTAAAAGAATATGTTGAGAAAAGCGTTGGAGTTATTACAGCAGTAAACCCTCATATTGGGTATGAAGTGGCATCTCGTATTGCTAGGGAGGCCATTCTAAACGGAGTACCTGTTAGAGAACTTTGTTTAAGATATGATGTTCTAACTGAGGAAGAACTTAATATTATTTTAGATCCTTACGAAATGACAAACCCTGGTATTTCTGGTGCTTCATTATTGGATAGAGATTAAAAGGATAAGAATAACAATAAAATCGAATTAATATATATAAGAAAAGAGTTGCTATTATGCAACTCTTTTCTTATATAAAGAATTTAGACAAGAACTATTGCTTTATAATTAGCATAATTCAATACTCTTTTAGGAAATATTACATAAATGGCTGATTTTGGAGTTAAAAGAAAAAGCAGCAGAATGGTTCTCGTGCGTCCTTACGGGTCTCCAAGTTGAATAAAAATAGTAGCCAGTTAAGGCTATGCCATATTTATTTATCGTACAAAGAAAGGATAGAGTATAATAGTTATATATCTAACTTTTATATGCTTATATACAGGATGAATGAATTATTGTCAAAGATACTGGATAAGATTATCAATGATAGATATCTAAACGTTCAAGAATAATGGAGTTGATTCGGTGAGTAAAGCTAAAGCTAAAGGTGGAACAGGTAGAGGAACTGATAAGAAAGGTTGGAATCGCTGGCAAGCAAGTGCCAACAAAGCCAAAAGTGCCAAGCCCTACAAGAGTAAAGGAATTAAACATGGTGAAGGAAAAAAGACATTAAATAAGCTAGATTCCACTGAAAAATAAATTGCTTAAAATATATAAATTTGCGGCCTGACACCGGCATGTTAAAGATTTAACGCGCCGGTGTCAGGCCCTGTTTTTTTTGTATTTTATCTATTTGTTATTTTTTTCATTCTCTCTTTTCATTCCTTGCTATCCTGATAGAAAGAACACGACGATAAGAGAGGATTACTTTGACAACAACTATATTGATAGTGGATGATCAACCTGAAAGCGCAGCACTTCTGCGACTTTACTTTGAAAAAGAAGGTCTTCGGATAATTGAAATATATAATTGTATGGATGCATTAATGACGATTTCAAACGAGAAGGTTGATTTAATGCTTGTTGACTTGATGATGCTCATTATTATGGGTATTTCCAAAGGAAGAAGGATTTCATCCTTTTATATACTTGGGGCAAATATCTGTTTTCCCTTTTTTATGTTTCAGGAGACAGGAGTTAAACTTTGTCTAAGAAGTTAAACATCCATTTGGTTTTATCGTGGTGGAGGGTTGTCATTATAAGGAAAAAGGTTGATTCTATACTCTAATCGATCTTAATAAAATTAATGTTGACGGTTATGTATGATACATGATATATTTATCTCGAATTAAAGATACTTGATTACGAGGTTTTTTCGTAAATCTCAAATTAAAAATAAAATTAATTGGAGGAAAATAAAATGGCAAATTGGACAGTAGATCAATCACATTCTTCAGTAGGTTTTGAAGTAAAGCACATGATGGTATCAAAAGTAAGAGGTCATTTTGGTTCTTATACAGCAAATATTGAGGCAGATGATTTAACTGATTTAACAACAGGTTCAATTGAATTTCAGATTGATGTAGCAAGTATTAATACAAATAATGAAGATCGTGACAATCACTTAAAATCAGCGGACTTTTTTGATGTAGAGAGTAATCCGACAATTGATTTTAAATCCAAGAGCATTACAAAAGACGGTAATGACTACAAAGTGAATGGTGATTTAACGATAAAAGGTGTAACAAACGAAGTTTCATTTAACGTTGAATTTGGTGGTAAAGGTAAAAATCCTTGGGGCGTAGATGTTTATGGCTTTGAAGCAGAAACAAAAATAAACCGTGAAGATTTTGGTCTTACATGGAATGCACCTCTTGAAACAGGGGGAGTATTAGTAGGTAAAGATATTAAAATTAAAGTAGAATTAGAAGTAAATCCAGCAGCATAATTTATAATTTTGAAATATATATAGTTTCTTAAGGAGAACCAACAACTATTTGGTTCTTTTTTTTATTCATATATTGTGAACTAAATATAATGTACTGAATATAAAATCAGACTATCCGGGGCTAGCAGTAATTCTTTTCTAACATTCGTGATGATTGGGAAGATCGTTGGCCGACTTTTTGTTTTTTGATAATAAATAGATCATAGTGATAAGGTATTTGGTATAGATATAAATTTTTCACATGAAAATCTAACTGAAAGAAGTAAATGAGTGATTTATAATTAATCAGAATATAAAAATATAGAATATAAACATTATGTAAACTGAAATTGTTAATAAAAAATACAGCAAACATTCAGTTGCTATCAATACTGAATGTAAAGTTATACAGTTAATCATAGTTAACCTAGTCATAAGAAAATAGTAAATTAAATTTTCTGTCTCAATATTAAGAGTTTACTTTGGTTATGAGATTTAATTCTCGTTTAAAATCCAACTTCCGATAATATATATTATGGTGGGGGCGTAGTTATAAATAAAAGCAAAGGTAATCTAATCTACCCTATGCTTATAGTCTCTAGGCTTAATATTTTCCGTATCAATATATTTAACACTATATTCAATAACATCGTTAATGTATAACTTATGTTTCTTGGCAAATTCCTTAAGTTCAACTAATAATTCTTTATCATAAGTAGTTTTGTATTGAACTCGATCCTTTGGTCGCAAATCTTTATTGAAGTTAATAACTTGATTCATTAAAACTTCCTTAATACCAGTCTCTAACAAATAATTTATATGTGTATAGTTTTCAGCTGCTAGTTCTTCTAATTGATTTAGAATTCCTTTACTTATATTAGTACGGAATTTCACTCTAGTTTCATCTGTAGTTTGTATCAACTTTCCATTAACAGATTTCCACATAATATTACCTTCTTTCTATTTAGAACATTTTATCCTTTGAGACATTAACTTTCTTTTGCTGAAAACATATTGTCCTTTATCAATATTATTATAAATAATTCTTGCTAATATAGGTAAGCTTTCTTTCCCTTTAACCCATACCCGGAACACGGGTTTTTCATTTTTAGTAAGTTCCTCAGTTATTTCTGACCTTAAATTCCATGATTTAAAAACATTTAATAATCCATCTGCAAAACTCTTACTAGCTGTTGTGATATTCATGACGTATCCTGTCTTTTGTACCCATCCATCTCCATCAATTACACCTCTTATGAAAGATGGTAAGTATTTATCTGGCATTGTTGGAAATGGGACATTTCTTGATTTATTTGGTAGTATTCCAAAGTTGCCTAAATCGTTTTTTATTACTTTTGAATTTATTAAAAGAGTTGGGGTTTTCTTAGTAGGGCCAAATGGAGCCAACACATAGTCAGCATCCATCATTTTTGCAACTAATTTAAGAATTCGTTCATCTTTTTGCGATATACTCACTGTATTTGTATCATTATGAACGTGTCCATCAGTAAGAAACAAACCAACTACCCACGCCATATCATGTGACCAAACCTTAAAAAAATCCTCATTCACAGCATGCTTTCTAGGCTGGCCAGAATATTGCTCACGATTCATCTCTACATTATGTTTATACAACACATTCCGGATCGCTCGATCAGTTAAACCAATTTCTGCTGTCATTACTTTAAAAGGAGTACCACTCTTATACATTTTTATAATAGCATCATCTGTTACCCCTGGTTTTCGTGGCAAACAATATCAACCCCTATAATACTATTCTATAAATATTATTATACGAACGTTTGTTCCTAAAAGCAAATATTAACCATTCACAAATAAAAGAGAGCTATAAATAAATTAGCCCTCTTTCAAAAACACTATTACTTATTATCTAAAAACTTTTTAATCCTCTCCAACAATTGAAACTTACTTCTTAGTATTCTTCTCAATCACTCGAACCGGTTTCTTACCTTTTTATAAATATGTAGCAGTATTATATTTGACATGAATTATTCCCATTTAAACGTTCTACTAGCTATAAAAAATGATACTAGTAGCCAGCATAATAGAATGGTCGTTTCTAACCATAGTCCTGAAAGCGGTGTACCAATATTCATTGTTTCTCGTAAGGCGTTTGAAAGATGCGCAATTGGTAGCACATTAATGAAAGGTTGAATAAACTCCGGCATATTGTTAATTGGGAAAAAAACGCCTCCTAAAAATAGCATTGGGAATGTTACAAATGCTGAAATTGGTCCGGCACTCTCTGGGTTTTTTGCAAGTCCCGCAATGATAAACCCAAGAGCCATAAAAGCAAGTGTTCCAAGTACAACAAACCCAACTAATACAAGCCAAGAACCTCTCATATCGATATCAAATACTACGTTTGCGACAATTAGAACTAATAAAGCTTGAAATCCATTCAATAAGAGTCTTGCAGAAATCTGTGCTGCAATGAAAGTAGAGGCTTTTAATCTAGTTCCTTGCATTCTTCTTAATATCCCACGTTCCCGCCATGCTGAAATTTGACCTGCTACACCATTCATATTGTTACTCATAATCATCATCGCTACAATTCCAGGTACAAGAAAATCAATGTATTGAATGTCTAATGCCCTTACTCCCAATGTTTCAACTTCAACTAATGGTGAATACTCAAGTTCCTTTTTACTAATCTCGTCAATGGTTGACTGAACAACCGTTAAACCTACTTGTGATGCTGCTAAGTTTGTCTCACTAAAATATACAGGCACTTTAAACGAGTCATCATTAGTAGCTTGAAATGAATCTTCATACCCTTTTGGAATATGTATTACAAGCTGGTAATCAGCATTTTTTAGACTCTCTAGTCCTTGCTCTAGACTTGATGAATCAGTAACTTCGATAGCTTCATTCTCTTTAAAGGTTGTCACTAATTGTTTTGAGTAAGTTGATTGGTCTTGGTCAACGATGGCTAATGAAAAGCTAACATTCCCACCACCACTAAAAGATCCTAAAGCAAGCATTAAAATGATAGGAAAAAGTAATGTAAAAAAAAGCACCTGGCGATTACGTGAAAATATACGGAGCTGCGCTAAAGTAAGTTGCCAATATGCTTTCATTCTCGCAGGCTCCTTCCTGTTAAATGGATAAATACATCTTCAAGTGTTGAGGTGCGCGTTTGAAGATCATGTATTTTTATGTTGCTGGTAGAAGCACGCACAATTACATCAGTTAATGTACTTTGCAGGGAGTCCGTATAGAGAACAAAACGGTTATTTCGTTCTGTTACTTGAAACACACCTGATAATTCTTCTATAAAAGAATGGTGTTCTTTTTCTAATAACGTAAATTCAATTGCACTCTCAGAATGTAAGCTTCTTACTAGGTTTTCTGGGGTATCTAAAGCAATTAAGTGACCTTTATCCATGATAGCAATGCGATCACATAGGACATGTGCTTCATCCATATAATGAGTGGATAGAACAATTGTTTTCCCTTTTGCCTTCAGTTGTTCAATAATATCCCAAAGTGTTCTTCTAGCCTGAGGATCTAAGCCAGTTGTTGGCTCATCTAGGAATACAATTTTTGGATCATGAATAATGGCTAATGCAATTGCCAACCGTTGTTTTTGTCCACCCGATAAGCTTTTCACACGACTTTTACGTTTTTCTGTTAACTGCATTTGTTCAATTAAAGGTGAAATTGGTACGTGAGTTGGATAGAAACTAGCATACATTTCCATAATTTCTTGTACAGTTAAAAGTTCAAAAAGGGACGTAGATTGCAATTGGACTCCAATAACTTCTTTAACACGATTTACTTCTTTTTTAACGTCAAATCCTGCTAATCGTGCTGTGCCATCATCTGGTTTTCTCAATCCAACAAGCATTTCTATTGTAGTTGTTTTACCAGCACCATTAGGACCTAAGAGCCCAAATACTTCTCCTTTCTGTACTTGAAATGAGACCTTGTCAACAGCTAAGAAATTGTCATATTTTTTTACTAACCCTTCTACTTCTATCATCATTTGTGTCTCCAATCATTCAATGTTTACTCACTATTTTTTCACGGTTGTTTCTGCTTTCCAAATTTTAATAAGAATGACTGGTGTTAATAGCACAAAAATAATTACATAGATCTTAGCTAGAAGATATTACTCTCTTTAATCTTCTGTACTGCTCGTGC
Source organism: Rossellomorea marisflavi (assembly GCA_003667865.1). Taxonomy (GTDB): domain Bacteria; phylum Bacillota; class Bacilli; order Bacillales; family Bacillaceae_B; genus Rossellomorea; species Rossellomorea marisflavi_C. Next base: position 3,417,465 of record CP033051.1, read on the forward strand.
TAGTGTTTCTTCGTCCTGCACAAGAGCTATACGAACATACCCCTCACCCTCTTGACCGAATGCATGCCCTGGAGTAACAACGACACCGGCTTCATCAATCAATTTATAGGCAAATGATAAGGATGTATAATGATCAGGTACTTTAGCCCACAAAAACATGGATGCAGGAGGTGACTCGACCTTCCAGCCAATCTCATGTAAACCGCTTACCAGTCGATCTCGTCTATTCTTGTATACTTGACGTAGTTCCCCACTAAAATGACCAGATTGTTTAAGAGCGAGTGAAGCTGCTTTTTGAATCGGTGTAAATACACCATAATCTATGTTCGATTTAAAGCGAGTAAGTGCTTCTATGACAAAAGAGTTTCCAATCGCGTAACCAATTCTACAACCAGCCAAGTTGAAACTTTTAGATAAAGAATTAAACTCTATTCCAACCTCCCTGGCACCATCAATAGACAGAAAGCTTATTGGTTTCTCATCATAATACAATTCAGAATACGCAAAATCATGGAGAACGACAATATTATATTTGCGAGCAAAAGTAACTACTTTTTCAAAAAATTCTTTAGTTGCTAGAGTAGGAACGGGATTACCAGGAAAATTCAGAATCATTATCTTTGCTTTTATCCGAACCTCTTCGGGAATAGCATCTAAATCAGGGAGAAACTGCTTTTCTTTTTTTAATGGCATAAAATATGGTGTCGCACTTGCCAATGATATGCCCGCTTGGTAAGCAGTATAACCTGGATCAGGAACGAGGATGATATCTCCAGGGTTTGTTAACACCATTGGTAGGTGAACGAGACCATCTTGTGATCCCATTGTCATAACAACCTCTTTTTCTGCATCTATAGATATAGAAAAGCTATTTTCGTAATAATGTGAAACGGCATCGTAGAACTCTTTGGTACCAGTTAATGAATATCCATATTGTGTAGGATTTTGTGCATGCATAGATAACTCATTTATTACAAAACTCGGTGGTGGTAAGTCAGGACTACCAATACTTAAATCAATAATATCAAGACCATTATGTATCTTTTGTTTTTTATAGTTGGAAAGTTCACTGAAAATCAAAGTCTCAAAGTTACTCATTCTATCGGAAAGAGTTATTTTCAATAAAAACACCTCATTTATATCTGCTAGTTAACTGCTATCAAGAGCTATCAAATTAATAGCATTACGATAACCAATTTCCGTGTTTCTCAAAATTTACACTCCATTTATTATACCATTGCATTTCGTATTTTTTGAATGTTCAGGAAAATTTTAATGAAAAATAGGATGTCCCAAAAGACAATTCCCTTTGGACATCCTAAATATTATAAACTACTTTTTGAATATTGTATTCATGATTTCATTCATCGTCATGCTACTATCGACTTGGTAGCTACCAGGTTTTAAATCGTTAGAAAGTCCTCTTGCTTCAACTTCCTTAAAGAATGTCATGGCATCATCGATGATGTTACCGCCTTCTAATGCTTCTCCAACATCTATACTTGTCATTCCTTCGACAACATTAACAGAAATTCGATCGATTACTTTTTCTTCCGCTGCAGGTTCATCTTTTACTATTGTCTCTGCTTCTTCTGTTTCTTGTACCTGTTGTTTCCATTCTTCCTCTGAATGAATAACATATCCAGCAGAAGTTAGCATCTCTTTCATTTCTTCTTCTGAAGGAAGTGTTACATTAGTCTCCGTCTCTGAACTAGAAGCTTTATTTGGTCCAGTGAAATATACAGCTCCACAGACAGTAGTTGCTACGAAAAGGCCTGCCGCAAAACTTCTTAACACATTAACGGTCATTTGCAACGTTCCTTTCAACCTTTATTGTCATATAAGGTGCTAACATATTACTAATTTCCTTCTTATTTACATTCACTTGTTTAGAAATATTATCTAAAGAATATCCTCGTTTATATAAATCAATAACAGCACGAAGCTTTTGACGGTCACTAGAATGAATTGATTGAAGTCCAGCTTCTAGAGCTGTGATTTCACTATCTAATTCTAGATTTCGGATCTGGTTTTGGATTTCATTCAACTCTTCTCTCATTGAGTAGAATGTTGTTTCGTCTTTTTGCTTCTGTGCTTTTGTGAATTTCCAGTTTTTATAATATGACAAACTAAGCAACAGAGTCGCAGTTGCGAATAAAATGGCTAACGCCCATTCCATCGTTGTTCCTCCCTTATAAATATGTATCTAGTATTCTAGTATATTAATCGTTCCTATTATACATTAAAATGAACCGATATCTCCTAAAAATAAAAAAACACTCCTAAAGTTAGAGATAATAATCGTGAAAACGTAAATATATATTATTATAATCAAAACTTATTACCTATGTAAGATGTAAACATATCCAATAAAGATAAGTAGGAATAGGGACGGACCTTAATAAAGGTCCGTCCCTATTATTTAGTTTTGAATAAATACATATTATAAAAATTTTGGATTGGTTATAGGCAAAACATCTTTATATACATAAGATATTGTGATTAGAAAATAAAGGAGGTTGTCTAATGTATTATAGAAACGATTATGTTCAGCCACATGATGAAAGAATTTTACCATTTTTATTATTAGCTACTACGGGTGCAGCAACAGGTGGATTTGGCTTTGGTAGACCTGGATTTGGATATGGAGGCTTCGGTCGCCCTGGTTTCGGATATGGGGGATTTGGTTATGGTAGACCTGGGTTTGGATACGGATTCGGTTACGGCCGTCCCGGCTTTGGATATGGCCGTCCTGGCTTTGGTTACGGACGTCCAGGATTTGGATACGGTTTTGGTTACTAACTCTCAACAAAAAAAGCAGCCTAGGCTGCTTTTTTACTGTGTCATTTTTAAACGTTTTAAAAATTATTGAAGTTGTTGTCCTTGGTTCATCTGCTGATTATTCATCATCGCAGCATTCATCGTATTTCCTTGTGTGAATTGTTGTTTTACTTGTTGGATATCTTGCTGACTCGCTTGTGAAGCAGGCGTATAATAGTTTCGTTGCTTTGCCGCTTGATAGAGCTCTAATTGTTTTTTCTCATCAGCATTTCGAATTTGAATAAACGCATTGCGTAATTCTTGGTTATCACACTGAGAAATTATTTGAGCATATCCAGCCAGACTTGAATTTAATTCAGATAGATAATCTGAAACCATATCTTTTTCCTTCATCATGAAAACCTCCTATCCTAAAAATGACATTAATTGTTGTTTAGTTTGACGAGCACTTTGTGCATGCTGTTGCAACATTTGTTTGATTTGTGGATCCTGACATTGCTGGGCATATGTATCAAGTTTTGTTGCACATGTTTCATGCCCGCCTATTGTATGACGTAGATTTTGAAGTTCTAGTTCATTTAAATTCGCCATTTTGCTCCCTCCTTTCTATTACAAATATTACTATTTGTAATAGCCGAAAATTTATGCCGAAAAAATATAATGGAATTTTCAATAAGTATCTCTTAATGAGTAATAATATCGTGTCTAAAGGGTACATATAAAGTTAAAAACACCCTGCAGACTCAAAAACATGAATCAACAGGGTGCTTATTTGCTTGTTGGTTACTTTTCAATATTATTTTGGGAGTACAGATGTACCCATTAGATAGTGATCTACCTGATGGGCAACTTCACGACCTTCATTAATGGCCCACACGATAAGACTTTGCCCACGACGTGCATCACCGGCAGTAAATACCCCTTCAACGTTCGTTGTATACTCACCGTATGCTGCCGTGATCTTATTATTGGCTGTTTCTAGTCCAAATTGGCTCAATAGAGGCTGCTGTTCAGTTCCTTCAAAACCTATTGCAATAAAAACTAAATCTGCTGGCCACACTTTTTCAGTTCCTGCTACCTCTTTGAATGTATATCCACCATCTTTATTAAGGATTTTCTCCATTTCCACTGTATGAAGCTCCTTAACTTTACCATGTTCATCTGCTACAATCTTTTTCGTTTGAATGGAATACTGCCTTGGGTCTTTACCGTGTGTAGCTTGTGCTTCAGCATACGCATACTCTAGTGTAAAAACATTAGGATATGCTGGCCACATATTATTGGCAGTACGACCTGCTGGTAGTTTTGGATGGCGTCCGAATTGTACAACACTTTTTGCTTTTTGACGAAGTGCTGTTGCGACACAGTCTGCCCCAGTATCTCCACCACCAATAACGATAACATCTTTATCCTCAGCATTAATAAATTGCCCATCTTCAAAATTAGAATCTAGCAAACTTTTTGTTGTTGTAGTTAAATATTCCATAGCCAAATGAATTCCACTTGCATTACGACCTTCGATTACGAGGTCCCGGTGTTTTTGTGCACCAGTACATAAAATCACAGCATTATAGTCTTGCTTAAGCTGTTGAGCCGTGATATCCTTACCCACTTCAGTATTTGTGACAAAATCAATACCCTCTTGGCGCAAAAGTGAGATACGACGTTCAACAACTTCCTTTTCAAGCTTCATATTTGGAATGCCGTACATAAGTAGTCCACCTAAGCGGTCAGAACGTTCAAAAACTGTTACGGTATGTCCAGCTTGATTTAACTGATCAGCACAGGCTAGTCCAGCCGGCCCTGAGCCGACGATTGCAACTTTTTTCCCAGTTCGTCTTGATGGAATTCGCGGTGTTATCCAGCCTTTTTCAAACCCTTTATCAATGATTGTTCTTTCTATGTTCTTTATTGTTACTGCTGGATCTATAATGGCCAATGTACAAGATCCTTCACAAGGAGCAGGACATACTCTACCAGTAAATTCAGGGAAATTATTCGTCTTAAGTAAACGCTCAAGTGCCTCTTTCCATTTCCCTTTATATACAAGGTCATTCCATTCAGGAATTAAGTTATTTATTGGGCACCCAGTCGTTACCCGATCGATCTCCATTCCCATATGACAGAAAGGGGTGCCGCAATCCATACAGCGTGCCCCTTGTCTTTGTAATACTTCATCAGAGAAAGGAGTAGAATATTCTTTCCAGTCATGTATTCGAGTTTTTGGGTTTCGTTCGCTCCCATTTTCTCGAGAGAATTCCATAAATCCTGTTGCTTTCCCCATACTCTTTCTCCTTCCCTATTGAATTATTTTTTCTAAAGGCTTTTTGGATGATTTCTTTTTCTTTGCATTCTCAAAAGCTACTAATCTTGCATCATCATCAGATAATCCAATGTTTATTTGTTCATCGATAGCAGCCAGCATCTTCTTATAATCCTTTGGAATTACTTTTACAAAATTCTTTGCGATAGCATCCCAATTCTCTAAAATCCGGCTAGCTTTCACACTATCGGTATAATTGTAATGATTAAAAATCAATTCTTTAACTTGATCCAATTCATGTGCATTTTCAATTCTCTCAATGTCAATCATTTCTTTATTAGAATAGGCTTGAAGCTGCTCTCGGTCATCAGGTAGTATATAAGCAACACCACCGGACATCCCAGCAGCAAAGTTCTTTCCGACATCTCCAAGAATGACTACGTGTCCACCGGTCATGTATTCACAACCATGGTCTCCAATTCCTTCTACAACAACCTGTGCACCGCTATTCCGAACCCCAAAACGTTCTCCTGCTTGCCCATTTATATAGGCTTCACCACTTGTTGCTCCGTAGAATGATACATTACCAGCGATAACATTTTCAGCTGAATCTAGCTTAGCTTGCATAGGTGCTTTAACAATGATTTTCCCACCTGAAAGACCTTTACCAACGTAATCATTTACATCCCCAGTAACAATCATTGTCATTCCTCTTGGTATAAAGGCTCCAAAGCTTTGACCAGCAGAACCATTAAAGCGAAGAGTTATTGTATCCTCTGCTAATCCTTCGGCTCCATATCTTTTAGAAATTTCACTGCCCACAATCGTTCCAGTTACACGGTTAATATTTCGAATTGCATAAGTTGCATCTATTGGCGTTTGATATTTTAAAGCTGGTTCAACCGCTGGAAGCAAATCATGAACATCAAGTGATTGTTCGATTTTATGATTTTGAGCAACAGAGAATGTGCGTGGACCTTCAGGCTGATATAACAATTGTGAAAGGTCTAAATCCTTAGCCTTCCAATGAGATTTTGCACGCTCGCTTACCTTAAGGATATCAGTACGTCCTACCATTTCATCGACGGTTTTAAATCCAAGCTCTGCCATTAGTTCGCGAACCTCTTCTGCTACAAATCTCATATAGTTCACAACATGATCTGGTGATCCCATCATTTTTTTGCGAAGTTCAGGATTTTGTGTAGCAATACCAACTGGACAAGTGTCAAGATGGCATGCACGCATCATGACACAACCTAATACAACTAGAGGAGCTGTAGCAAATCCAAATTCCTCAGCACCTAAAAATGCAGCCATAACAACGTCTTTACCTGTCATTAGCTTGCCATCTGTTTCTAAGATTACTCGATTACGCAAACCATTTAACATAAGAGTTTGATGAGCTTCGGCTAATCCAAGCTCCCAAGGTAATCCTGTATGCTTTATACTTGTTTTAGGTGAAGCTCCCGTTCCACCGTCATATCCACTAATAACAATGACATCTGCAGCTCCTTTGGCAACACCTGCTGCAATCGTTCCAACGCCGGCTTTCGCTACTAGCTTCACACTAATTCGTGCATCGCGGTTAGCATTTTTTAAATCGTGAATCAGTTGTGCAAGATCCTCAATCGAATAAATATCATGATGTGGAGGAGGTGATATGAGACCAACTCCTGGAGTAGATCCACGAACTTCTGCAACCCAAGGATACACTTTTTTACCCGGAAGATGGCCACCTTCTCCTGGCTTTGCACCCTGTGCCACTTTTATTTGTAATTCATCTGCATTGACTAGGTAATGACTATTTACACCAAATCGTCCTGATGCTACCTGCTTAATAGCACTCCGACGATTATCACCATTTTCATCTGGTGTAAATCGACTTGCATCTTCTCCACCTTCCCCACTATTGCTTCTTCCTCCTATACGATTCATCGCAATAGCTAATGCTTCATGAGCTTCCTGACTTAATGAACCGAAAGACATTGCACCAGTCTTAAAGCGTTTAACTATTGAATCTACAGATTCTACTTCTTCAATCGGAATGGATGATCGCGTTTCATCAAATGAGAAAAGGTTTCTTAAGAATCCAACTCTTTCCTCATTTGCACTAGTAGAGAATTGTTTAAATAGCTTATAATCTCCTTTGCGACAAGCCCACTGCAATGTGTGAATCGTTTTTGGATTAAATGCATGATGTTCACCAGTTTTTCTCCATTGAAAATCACTTCCAGCCTCAAGCGTATCGTCTACCATCTCGGAATACGCCTGATCGTGGCGAATTTTCACTTCTTTCGCTATCGTCTCTAATCCAATCCCACTAAGCTGTGATGCCGTTCCAGTAAAGTACATGTCAATGACACTTGTACTGATCCCGATTGCTTCAAAAATTTGCGCACCTCGATAGCTTTGAATTGTGGAGATCCCCATTTTAGACATAACCTTCACAACGCCTTGTGTAACAGCTTCAATATATTTATTTACAACTTCTTTATATGGTAGCGATAAATGGCCATCTAGAATGGCTTGTTTATAAGTTTCAAACGTTAAATAAGGATTTATTGCGTCAACTCCATACCCAATCAGTGCAGAAAAATGATGTACTTCTCTTGCTTCACCTGTTTCTACAACAATACTAGCTTTTGTACGAATACCTTCACGAACAAGATGCTGATGAAGTCCACTAGCAGCAAGAAGAATAGGAATAGCAGCCTCACCCTTATTCATACTGCGATCTGATAGGATTAGAATTGAAGTACCTTCAGCGATAGCTTGCTCAGCTTTTTCAAAGATCTGTTTTAATGATTCTTCTAAGTTATTCGTAAATAAAGTGTGAATGGTCTTACTTTTAAATTCTGGCAGTTTTTGCTCCACTAATTGCACCAATTGTCCATTTGATAAAATAGGTGTATCTAATTGAATACGGCGACAGTTTTCTTCATTAGGATGTAAGAGATTACCTTCTGCACCTAAATACGTTACAGTAGAAGTAACAATGTGTTCACGAATCGAGTCTATTGGAGGATTTGTAACTTGAGCGAACAGCTGTTTGAAGTAATGAAATAACGACTGTGGACGTTCGGATAAAACAGCAAGTGGCATATCATTTCCCATTGATCCAATCGGGTCTTTTCCTTCGGTAATCATTGGAATCAGATACTTATGGATATCCTCATACGTGTATCCGAATGCTTTTTGACGTGACAAGAAATCAGTCACAATCTCTTCTTCATTCATTGGTAAATCATTTGATAGAGTCATTAGCTGTTCACGAAGCCATTTTTCATAAGGATGATTTTGTGCCATCTCTGATTTAATTTCTTTATCTGAGATGATTCTTCCTTGCTCAATGTCAACTAATAGCATTTTACCAGGACTTAAACGGTCCTTATATAAAACGTTTTCCGGCTCTACATCAATAACTCCCACTTCTGACGAGTAAATGATATAATCATCTTTTGTAACATAATAACGTGCTGGACGCAGTCCGTTTCGATCTAAGATCGTTCCTATTTGTTTACCGTCAGTGAACGAGATGGATGTTGGCCCATCCCAAGGCTCCATTAGACAGCTATGATACTCATAGAAGGCTCTTTTTTCTTTTGACATGTGTGGGTTTTCAGTCCACGGTTCAGGAATTAGCATCATTGCAGCATGTGCAGGGGATCTTCCAGAAAGCACAAAAAATTCAAAAGCATTATCTAATATCGATGAATCACTTCCCTCTGTATTTAAAATAGGAAGCACCTTACTTAAATCTTCACCGAAAGCGTCTGTTAGCAATTGCTTTTCTCTAGCTCTCATCCAATTAATATTTCCTCTTAATGTATTTATTTCTCCGTTATGAATGATATATCGATTTGGGTGGGCGCGCTCCCAACTAGGAAATGTATTCGTACTAAAGCGGGAATGAACTAAAGAAAATGCGGATACTACTCGTTCATCTTTTAAGTCTGTGTAAAATGTATCTACCTGCTCAGGAGTTAACATACCTTTGTATACAATTGTTTTTGTTGAAAGACTTGAGAAATACATTCTTTTCTCTTGTTCTTTTACCCAGTGCTCTGCTTGTTTTCTAATAATGTAAAGCTTACGTTCAAAATCTAACTCATTATGAACAGAAGAGGATGCACCAATAAATATTTGGCGAACAAATGGGGTAGTTTCTTGTGCGATAGCACCTATTCCCTCTTGGTCAAGCGGAACAGTTCTCCAGCCCAGCACAACCTGACCCTCTTGTTCTACTAATGTATTAATATGTGATTCAATGTCTTCACGCTCATTTTGGTCTTGAGAAAAGAAAATCATTCCGACAGCATAACGACCCTTTTCAGGTAATGACAGTTCGGTGACTGTATCACGAAAGTATTGGTCAGGAATTTGTATCATAATTCCTGCACCATCACCTGTTTTTGAATCACTGCTTTGTCCAGCACGATGATCCAACTGGCAGAGCATGTGTAGACCTTTTTTAACGATATCATGTGTCGCTAACCCTTTTATATGCGCATAAAAACCGATGCCACAAGCATCGTGTTCAAATTCTGGGCGGTAGAGACCTTGGGCTTTCGGTATACGATTATATGTCATGTATCTGTCCCCCATTTCCGTTCAATTATCTGAATATTTTATATTATGTATTTAATTTTAGTTTTTCAAATCAATATAAACAATATATAATTTAGATTAAAACAATCTCGAATCGATATATATTGAAAAGGAGGAGAAAAAATGGAGCTACGACAGCTGCGTTATTTTATGGAAGTGGCAGAGCGAGAGCATATGACTGAAGCAGCAGAACACCTGCATGTAGCACAATCTGCAATCAGTCTACAAATAACAAAACTTGAAGCGGAACTAGGGGTTGCATTGTTTGAACGTGTAGGCAGAAATTTAAAGCTAACTCCAATAGGTCAAATCTTTCTCACCCATACTAAAACAGCTATTAAAGCCATTGATTATGCGAAAGAAAAGGTAGATGAGTATTTAAACCCAGAACACGGTACGATTAAAATTGGATATCCAACCAGTTTGGCTAGCCATTTACTTCCAAATGTGATCTCTTCGTTCCGTAAGGATCACCCTAATGTATCTTTTCATATGAGACAAGGTTCGTACGCCAGACTTATTGATAATGTAAAGAGCGGGACTATTAATATAGCTTTTCTTGGACCTGTTCCAACAAATGATCCAGATATAGAACCACATATCTTATTTATGGAAAATCTATCTGCATTAGTACCAAGTAACCATCCGTTAGCAGAACGGGATAGCATTTACTTAAGTGACCTGCAAAATGAACAATTCGTTCTGTTTCCAGAAGGGTATATCTTACAGAAGATTGTTGTAGATACTTGTAAGCAAGCTGGTTTTACACCAAATATTACTTCAGAAGGTGAAGATATGGATGCCATAAAAGGTCTTGTATCTGCAGGCATTGGAGTAACACTATTACCCGACAGTACGTTTTCTGGATCACCACCTGCTCTAACGGTTCGGTTACCGATTATTGCACCACAGGTTAAACGTTCTGTTGGAGTCATCATTCCAAAGAACCGTGATTTGGCTCCATCAGAAAAAGCATTCTATGAGTTTACTAAAAAATTCTTCTCTATGCTTGAGCAGTATCAATAAGGGTGATATTACCACCCCTCCCTTTTCTATTTTTCTGGTAAAATGTTTCCGGTACAGAGGGAGGGACTCAACGATGAAATTACGCAAGTTCATTTCTATAATCATACTATGTGTAACGTTTACTATAGGATTCTCTTTTGGTGTCTTTTACAAAACTAATAGTATTGAAACCATTCGCTTAGAAGTGCAAAATGCACCTGGTTCTGAGAAAGCACCTTTTCAGAAAGCATTACCAAAAAGGGTTCCAGCTTCACAGAAGGTGCTAATAGGTTATGTTCAAGATTACCACAACCCTAGTAAAATTGATTATACAAACCTAACACACGTTGTATTCTCCTTTGCACATCCGACAAAAGAAGGTAAGTTGATTCTTAATGGTGACATGGCAAAGCAAAACTTAAAACAGATGGTCTCTTTAGCTCATAAACATGACACGAAGGTAATGCTTGCAGTTGGGGGCTGGTACCATATTAATGGTGGAGAAACGTATGACTACTTTAAAGAGGCAATTGCAAACCACAACTCAAGAAAAACGCTTATTCAGGAACTCGTAAATATTTCATATAACGAGAATTTAGATGGTATTGATATTGACTTCGAACATCCCCGTTCAAAGGAGGATGCGCAGTTACTTAATACCTTTATAAAAGAGTTAAATGAAAAGCTTATAGATAAAGAACTTTCTATTGCTGTTTATTCAAAGATTCATAGTGTTACGGGAAAAGAAAACCATTCTGTAGTATTTAATCCAAGCATGTTTCAGTACGTAGATTATGTAAATATCATGGCTTATGATGGTCAGTGGGATGGAGCCTATAATGCAGCCAATTTATCGCCATACCCATTTATAGAAAACATCGTAAACTATTGGTCACAGTTGTTTGATACACATTCTATTTCAAAAGAAAAGCTTGTACTTGGTGTTCCGTTTTATGCACAACCAAAAGATCCACATGCTAAACAGTTGACCTACTCTGCGATTGTAAATCGCGATGTGAGTGCAGCGTATAACGATTTGATTGAAATTGATGGAATGGAGTATCACTACAATGGAATTGAAACCATCCAACGAAAGACTAAACTTGCCATCGAGAATGGATTTGGAGGAATGATGCTATGGGAAGCAGGATTTGATGTAAGTGGTCCCAATAGTTTAACAGCCTCAATTTCAAATATGTATGAGCAAGGACAACAACAAGAATTATACTATTCCATACAATAATCAAAAAATCCCACACAATGTGGGATTTTTTGTATTCCTTCTATACAAGAGGTATATAAAAAAGCTTGTATCTATTAAGTTATTTTACTTTATTTTTATCCTTTAGGAATTAACCAATCGTATCATAAACATCTTGTATATCCTCTTTCGCTCCCATAATACTAAATAAGTTAAACAAGCCATGGATTCGACCATGGAAAAGGTCCAGCCCCTTCTGGAGTGTAAATACGGATGCTTGTCGATTTCGCAACTCCTCAAGAGTTGGGGTATATCCTTCTGGATATGCTGGAACTAAGTTTTGTAAAAAATACAACATTTTCGGATGAACAGTTGACATCCGTATCCCTCCTTTTAAAAATAATATAAAGCAATAAAGTTATGTTAGAAAATTCTGGTTATAATTATATTCTCTTACTAATTTAAATATCCTTTTTCTTACAAATGCATTATTCCATTTATTTTTTCTAATAAATTTCTCTTAGTTTTATTTCGTCATCAAATCGTTATCAAAAACACAAAAAACAGTACCCTTTTCAGAGTACTGATTTACTTATTATATTTAATTTCATAAATCTTTTTCATTGCTTGAATACGGTCGTTTACCTCAAGCTTACGGAATATATTTGTTAAATGGTTTTTAACTGTGTGTACACTGATGAACAATTCATCTGCTGTCTCTTGATTATTTAGTCCTTCAAGTATTAGATACAGGACTTCTTTTTCTCGTTGTGTTAATGGTAATGTTTGAATAACACTCTTTACATCGGTAATTTTCTCAATTTCAATTTCAATATCAATTAAATCTACTTTAGTGTCTTTTGGAATAACATTTGTCTCTATTTGTTCACTCTTATGGGTATTTGTGTTAGCAGAAGTACAAGTTGTACCAACCATACTAATTAGTGAAAGGACAACATCTAATAATCTTTCTATTTCACTTTGTTGCGCATTCTCTGGAATTTCAACTGAAACATTTCCACAGGGATAACCATTTGATTGGATTATTCGGTGAACGAAATTAGTATTGCTATCTATTTCTTGAGGGTTTTTGACAATAGATTTGTGGTCAGAAAGCATTTCAGTTGATACATTCCCACGTGTATAGCTCACGCCATTTTTCATTGTTAAGCAGATTGATTGTATCAAATTTGTATCATGACATATATCTAACATTTTAAAGATAATGTTTTGACGGTTTTTCGATTGATTTAGTAATTCAATAAGCTCAAGTATGAAATGAAAAGATTCACTTTGCTTTTGATATTGACCGAGAGAATCTTTAATGTCCAAGTACAAAAATGAATCTTCTACAAAGCTTTCAATTACATCTCTTTGTATTGTAGAAAGTGAGATATTATGAGTCATACCACCAAAAACAACCCCTGACCCCTTAGCTCCCTTTACAATTGGTATCGCAAAAAAATGATGTAAATCTATGCCTTTATTTTGAAAAAATCGAGCTCTCGGTGAATCTTTTAAATTTTCCCAAACAACAAATCCATCGGAAACAAGTGCTTGTCCTATGAGACCCTCACCAAAGTAAAATGTTTCATTTTTTAATGTCGAGTTGTCTATACCATTAACATGAGTAATTTTATAAAGATTGTGTTCAGTGATCGCTGCATAACCAATAAAGCTTAAATTACCATTCTCAGAGATGATTTGATTTAAAACTTGATCGATATACATTGATTCATTTACACAACCCTCTTTCTCAAAAAGAGTGTTCACGATCTTTGAACGGTTCTGAAGTCTAGGTATTTTCTCCTCCCTTTCAAGAAGAGAAGATAATAGTTCAGAAAGATCCTCAAGCTTAGCCATGTTTGGAGCAATTTCATGATTGTCCTTAATAGGGCCTGCAACAAGAAAGTACTGATTTTTTTGAAATATTTTTATAGGAGAAATAATAAATCCTAATTCAATACTAGCCTCGTCTATACCTGTTATAAATGTTGGTTTACTCAACAAACTACCAACCTTTAAGAAGTGGTCAACGCTATTACTTATTACACCAAATAATTTGTTCCGATCATATTCTATAAGGTAATTGCCTTCGTAATCAATTAATACTAAATCCATATTTAAAACGGATGAATACGTTTCAAAGAGGCTTTTTAGTGAGGAATTAATAGTATTCATATTAAACAACTCCTATATCTTTTCCACTATTAATATCGACACTAATCGACATTTTTTAATAGGTATTATGTTCCATATTTGTGAATGCTTCAGCCATTCCTTCCCACGTTGCTAGCTGTTCAAGGAATTTATGTGACGGAACTGGCTTACTAAAATATTAGCCTTGTACCATTTTACAACCGACTTTTTTAATACAGTAGAAAGAGCATTAGCTACACCTTCGTAAAGTGTGTTGGATTGTAATTGATTAATACGTTTCAATCAACATCTTGTGCACGATTATAAAAGTGTAGTCGACCAATTCCTATATAAAATAGAGCTTTTTCAGGCTTTGCTTTTTTCATACTATCATGAATCCTAGTTAATAACAGCGCTTCGTTTGGAAGACCTGTTACGGGATGATAGTGCGTAAGGGACTCTAACATTTTTTCTTTTTGGTATTATTCAATAATAATTGCGGTAAAACGAAGGGTCGATATAATTGAATTCAACTCATTCATTTTGGGGATTTTTCTTGCTTGTAAAATACCCCAAGAACCCCTAGTATCCAATTATTTTTTGAAAGTATGGGAAAGAGTGTACATATTAAGCGAATTATTTTCGTTCATATCTTACCTCCTTTCCGTTTATATACCAGTACTTATGCACTTAGAACTTTTTGTATTGCAGAATCTATGCGATCCGCTTGAAATGGTTTAATAATAAAATCTTTCGCTCCTGCTTGGATTGCCTCTACGACCATATTTTCTTGTCCCATTGCAGAACACATGATAATTTTTGCTTTTGGATACGATGCCATAATTTCACGTACTGCCTCAATTCCAGAAAGTTCTGGCATTGTAATGTCCATTGTGACTACTTCTGGAAGTAATTCCGAATACAAATTTACAGCCACTTTTCCATTCTCTGCTTCTCCTACAACTTCGTGACCTGATTTTTGTAGCATATCCTTTAACATCATTCTCATAAAAGCAGCATCATCTACGATTAACACTTTTGCCATATAACTCTCTCCCTAATAAATAAACTAAAATGAAATGTTGACAACGGATATGTCATCTTGTTCTTTAGGTTGTGGGGCAGTCTTTACTAAATTACCTATCCACTGTTGAATTTCAAGATCTTTGTTTTTCAAGAATAACTCTTTAATATATTTGATCGATTCAGGATACTCCTTATACCCAGTTACCCCTAACAACCCATCAGTATATAGTAAGAATTTGGTACGGTTATCGTAAGGAATACTATGAACCCTTGGTTCAATATCTAAATGAATTCCGAGTGGTGAACAGGTAGATTCTATTTCATTTATTCTATTTCCTCTTAATACTAGGAATGCGGGGTTGCCAGCATTACAATAATCTACCTTTTTATGATCCGTATCAACTAACAAATAGATTGCTGAAACAAATCGAATGGTATCCAGGTTATCGTTAAACAAAGAGAATATATGATTATTTAATTCTTTGATAACGTCATGTGGATGAATAAAACGAGCAATAATTCCATTTGTCAAAGACCATATAGACATCGAAATTAATGCAGCTGAAACACCATGTCCCATAACATCAAGCAGAAGAATTCCGTAGCGGTGTTCATCGATTCGATGCCATACATACATATCTCCGCCTATATCATGTGCTGGGACATAGTAGCCTGATATGGATATTGTCTTATTATGAATATCTTTACTAATTACTGCTTGCTGGAGCATAGTTGCTAATTTAATATCATTCTCGAACCGCTTTTCCATTATCTTTCTCTCTGTTTTATTACGGCTAACAACAAAGATACCATGCACCTCTTTCTTTCAATTACTGATAAAAACGACTAGCATCTTCAACTGATGGAAAAAACTCAATGAAGGAGTCAAATTTTACAATATTAAATATTTCTTTAATAGATGGATTATCAATGATAACAGCAAAATGTTTTTCAGCTTTTTTGGCCTTCATTGACATTTCTGCAATGATACCAAGTGCTGAACTATTTAAGTAAGATATGGCAGTAAGGTCTAGAAGTAAGATATCTCCTGAATCTTTAAATAAATTAGATGCTTGGAACCGGAAATGGTCCACGTTTTTTATTGTAAGATCTTCTTCTATTGTGAGTACATCAATGCCGTTCTGGCTAGAATGAAGCATGCTCTTCAATCCCTTTCATTCCACATGAATACATGAATGTGGTTGTTTATATCATTTTAAAAATGTATCTTCTTCCATTATATATTAAGTCAAGAAATGCAAGAGCTCATCATATATGTTTGATATCGGAGCTGTTTTATCAGAAAGTCCAGCATTATATACCACTTTTGGCATCCCATACACAACACATGTAGACTCGTCTTCTGTTAATACAATACCGTTATTATCCTTCACCAACTTACAACCTCTTAAACCATCATCCCCCATCCCAGTTAGGATCACGGTTAGGAGATTTGATGATAAAATTGGTGATACTGAAAGAAGTGTAACATCTATTGAAGGTTTATAAAGTGTATCAATGGTTGTATAGATCTTTAGTTTTATTTTTAACCCTTGTTCTCCATCATTCATAATGGTTGTTTGTAAACCAGCAGGAGCTATATAAATCGTACCAGGTATTATTTTTTCATTATTTTCTGCTTCTTTCACATGTAAGTTACAGAGTGAGTCAAAGCGTTCTGCCAATGGTTTCGTAAATCCTGGTGGCATATGCTGTACCACTATAATGGGAATAGGAAAATCGACTGCGAACTTTGGAAGTATCGCTTGCAGAGCGGATGGACCTCCAGTTGAGCATCCAATGACAATTAATTCTTTATCAGTAGTAATTCTTTGTTTTGACTGCTCGAACATTACGTCCTTTTCAATTTGTTGCTCTTTTAACATTTTGTCATGAAGCTGACGATTAATTTTAGCTGTTTTAGCTGCTTTTAACCTTTGCCAGAAGTCCACTATTATTGTTTCTGTTGGTTGATTAAGTAATAGACCTTTCATGACAAAATCAACGGCTCCTAGCTCGAAAGCCTCTAGGGTAGAGTGCTCTCCATTACTTAACATAACAACCGGAATAGGAGTTTCTTCCATAATAATAGCTAGTGCTTGTAATCCATCTAACTCAGGCATTTCGATATCTAATGTTAAAAGGTCTGGCTTTAATGATTTCGTCTTCTCAATGGCATCGAATCCATTTCTTGCTTTTCCGATAACAGTGAAATCAGGACTTAGATCGATTAACTCACTTATCGTTTTCCTCATAAATGCTGAATCGTCAACAACCAATACCTTAATTGGTTCCAAAGGGTATCTACCCCTTTCTATAATAAAAAGAGCTACTTGTACTGACAGTTTCAAACCCAATACCCATACTAGATATATTTTCAGAATGACCTAAGAATAAAAAGCCTTGTTGATTAAGAGATTGATAAAAATTGCTGACGACATGTTTAATTGTCGTTTGGTCAAAGTAAATTAAAACATTTCGGCAAAAGATAAAATCGAAATTTCTCTGCGCATTCATTGCATCATGATCTAAAAGATTTAAATGATGAAAATGAACCATATTACGAATATCGTCATGTACTTGAAATTCTTTATCTGACTCAATGAAGAATTTTTCTAGCCAATCTTGTGGAATTCTTCGGAATGATAAGGATTGTTTATTATAAGTACCATTTTTGGCTACTTGTAATACCCTTTTATCGATATCCGTTGCATGAATTTCGAAATGCTCAATAGGAATTTCTAATTCACGTATCATCATTGCCAACGAGTATGGTTCCTCACCTGTTGAACAAGCTGCACTCCAAATTCGAATAGGTCGATTCATGTTTAATTTCATTTGTGAAACAAGCTCTTGAAATACTTTAAGCTGCTTCTCCTCTCTGAAAAAATAGGTCTCATTTATCGTTAAAAGTTCAATAAGCTGGTCCCATTCTGATGGAGTACTTTGTATAAATCGGATATATTCCCAGGTTGTTAAGGAAAGTGTTTGAAGTCTTTTTGAGATCTTTGATTCTAAAGTTCCTAAAGTGGATAAATAATTGAGTCCACATTTGTCATAGACTAACTTTCCGAGTTGCTTAAGAGAAAAGTCTTCCATGTGATCTGCTCCTTGTATTTAAATGGTAAGTGTCATCATTAGTAAGAAGAACTGTCTCCATTTTGGAATTACTAATTCCTTAATAGAGACAGTCTATAATTTATTTTATTATCTTGATAGAGACGTTCTTAGTTCTCGACTATGAGAAGAGACTTTATCTGAAATTGATGATAGTTTGTCTATTGCTCTTCCATTTTGTTCAAACATAGTCTTTGTTTGTCGTAATGTAGTTTCTAAATGGTTCATTTCTTGAAGTTGTGACTTTGTTGCTTTACTTATGTTTCCTGTCTCCGTAACTACTTGTTCAACTAGGGTTACAACGTCTGCGTTATCTTTAGAGATACCGTCCGTTCCTGTCTTAACATATTTCATTTGGTTTCGTACATTTAAAATGTTTCGTAAAATCGTTTCTACACCAACAGACTGTTCTTTTGTTACACCCGTTACTTGCTCAACTTGGTTTGTTACGTCTTGTACTGAGTGAACAATACTGTCAGTATGTTTTGCTTGTTCTTCCATTGCAACAGCGATCTGAGATAATTGCTCTTTAGAATCTCGAATACCTTTTACAACATCTTCAATACCCGCTGCTTGTTCAACAGTTGAACTTGTGACCATTTCTGCTTGGGATGTTACATTATTAATAGCCGTTACAATCATGGATGCCTGTTTTCCTTGCTCAGACGTCGCATGTACAATCTGACGCATTTGTTCCTTCACATCAATGACGCCTTGTTTTACTTCCTCTGCACCTTTACCTTGTTCAATACAGCTGTTTGTGACCATTTCAGCCTGTTTCGTTACATTTTCTATAGATTTAACAATATCTGTAGCTTGCTTTGCCTGCTCTGTCATCGCTGTCGTAATTTGAAGTACTTGCTCACGTGCATTCATTACCCCATTCATCACTTCTTGAACACTTACTTTTTGCTCAACCAGTGCTTGAGTTACTTGATCTGATTGTGAAGTGACATTATCCATTGAATTGACGACATTTAACACTTGATTCTTCTGCTCTTCCATCGCAACGGAAATTTGACGAACTTGCTCTCGGGAATTCACAACACTCTTAATAATGTCTTCAACACCTGCAGCCTGTTCTCGAACAGATTCTGTTACTTGCTTCGCTTGTTCTACCATACTTGCAAC
Organism: Rossellomorea marisflavi; assembly: GCA_003667865.1. Lineage (GTDB taxonomy): Bacteria > Bacillota > Bacilli > Bacillales > Bacillaceae_B > Rossellomorea > Rossellomorea marisflavi_C. The sequence goes on from CP033051.1 coordinate 3,436,736, forward strand.
ATCACTTGTGATTCCACGCGCTTGCTTTGTTTGTTCTGTCGTTGCTGATGTAATTTGACGAACTTGTTCTCGAGCGTTTCGAACCCCTTTAACAATTTCTTCAACACCAATAGCTTGTTCTTTTGTTGCACCCGTAACCATTTCAGCTTGTTTCGTTACATTTCCAACGGATTCAACTACACTTGACGCTTGTTTAGTTTGTTCTAATGTTGCAGTAGAAATTTGATTAACTTGATCACGTGCATTCATCACACTCTTGATAATTTCCTCAACGCCAGCAGCTTGCTCTTTAATGGATTGAGTCACTTGATCCGTTTGGTTTGTCATACTTTCTACTGCTTCAACAATACTTTGAGACTGACGTTTTTGTTCACTTGTTGCAGCAGTAATTTGACGAACCTGCTCACGTGCATTTCGCACACCTTTAATAATCTCTTCAACACCTACACTTTGTTCTGTTGTTGATGTGGTTACTTGCTCTGCTTGCATGGTTACATTTTCAACTGACACGACAATGTCTTTTGCTTGGTTGGCTTGTTCTGTTGTAGCAGTAGTAATTTGAGACATTTCGTTCGTAATGTTCTCTACTCCTGATACAATTTTTTGAATAGATTCGTTTGCTCGATCAGATAATTTATAGCCTTGCTCAACTTTTTCTTCTCCTACTTCAATAGCCTTAATGGCATCAGTTGTTTCACCTTGAATCCCTTTAATTAAGCCAGCAATTTCCTTTGTAGCAGAAGCGGTTCGTTCTGCAAGCTTACGTACTTCATCTGCAACCACACTAAAGCCTTTTCCATGTTCACCAGCTCTTGCAGCTTCAATAGCAGCATTTAGTGCAAGAAGATTGGTTTGTTCGGCTATATCGTCAATGACTTCAATAATACTACCAATTTCATCTGAACTTTTTCCTAGGCTTTGCATAACCGTTGAAGCTTGTTGAACAACAGTACCAATTTCCTTCATACCTTGAATCGATTCAATGACTGCTGTTTTCCCTTCTTGTGCATCCAATGCTACTTTATTCGTTAGTTTGTTTACATTTTCAGCATTAACTGCAACCTGTTCTATTGAAGCAGCCATTTCTTGAATAGCTTCGTTTGTTTCTTTTGCTGATTTTGTTAAGCTTACAGCATTTGTTGCTACTCCTTTGATTGAGTTACCCATCTGTTCAATTGAAGCTGAAATTTGCTCTACAGAACTAGCTGTCATTTCCGAATTACCTGCTACTTGCTGTACAGAGGCTGCCATCTCTTGAATGGATCCTGCTGTTCCAATAACAGAACTGCTTAAGCTTTCTGCATTTATAGCTACGCCTTTAACTTGGCTACCCATTTCTTCAATCGCTGCCGAAATTTCTTCTACAGATGCTGTCGTGTTCGTAGCATTCCCTGCTACTTGTTGGATCGATGATGCCATCTCTTGAATGGATTCATATGATTCTTTTGCAGATAATGTTAAACCATCTGCGTTCGTCGCTACTCCTTTAATGGATTGGCTCATCTGTTCGATAGAAGATGAAACTTGCTCTACAGATGCAGCTGCACTAGATGAATTCCCCGCAACCTGTTCTATAGATGAAGCCATTTCACTGATAGATTGATTCGTTCGTTCTGCGGAAGCAGATAGGCTTTCTGCGTTACCTGCAACGCCTTTAATTTGACTGCCCATTTCTTCAATCGCTGCTGACACTTCTTCAACAGATGCTGTTGTAGAACCGGCATTCCCTGCAACTTGTTGTACAGACGCTGCAATCTCTTGGAGAGCTTCGTTTGTCTCTTTTGCAGAGTTTGTAAGACTAATAGCATTTCCGGATACTTGTTCAACAGACGCTGCAATCTCTTGAATAGCAGCGGATACTTCCTCAACAGAAGCTGCCGTGCTTTGTGCGTTGCCTGCAACCTGTTGAATAGAAGCAGCCATTTCTTGAATTGCTTCATTTGTTTCAACCGCTGAGCTTGTTAAGCTTTCAGCATTTTCTGTTACTGCTTTGATTGAGACAGCCATTTCTTCAATAGATGCTGCAATCTGTTCAATATATTTGCTTGTGTTTTCAGTATTACCCGTTACTTGTTGAATCGAAGCGGCAATCTCTTGAATGGACTCACTCGTTTCCTTTGCAGAATCTGTTAAACTAACAGCATTCTCTGCAACCGATTTAACCGATTGGCTCATTTCTTCAATGGCAGCTGAAACATCATTAATAAGGTCAGTAGATTGAATTGTATTTCCAGCAACCTGTTGAATTGATGCAGCTAGCTCTTCTACACCACTAGAAGAATCTTTTGCTTGTTTTGTTATATTCTCTGCATTTGAAGCCACACCTTTTATTTGAAGGGCTAGTTGTTCCATCGCAGCAGATATTTCATCAACGGATGAAGAACTGCTTTCTACATTGTTTTCTAAGTCGTTTACTTTTGAAAGCATTGTTTTTAAAGTTGAAAAAGAATTAGTTGCGGATTGACTAAGCAGTTCGACGTTTTGAACAACTCCATTAATAGATACAGTCATTGTAGAAAGCATTGATACAGTTGATTCCACAGATGCAGACTGTTCCTTCGTACCGTTTGAAATCTGGTCAAAAATTGAAAGTAGTTCATTTAAGTAGCGTTCAACATCATTAGATTGTTGAATCATCTCATTTGTGATTTCGTTTTTCTTTGTAAATAGTCCCATGTATAGGCCTCCGCTTTCTAGTTAGCTTGTAAAATAGCTTCCTTTGTATTTTCAATATCTATAGATTTTAAAACCTCGTTAAATTTTAGAAGCAAAACAACTCGTTCCTCGACTTTTGCAATACCATTCATAAGAGTGTGTTGATTATTTTGTGAATGGTCAGGAACCTTTTCAATATTTGATTTATTTGTTTTTAACACTTGTGTCACTTCATCAACTAGGAATCCAACGTCTTGGCTATGTGCTTCTGTAACAATGATTCTTGTTTTCTTCGTCATCTTAGTTTCTGAAAGATTAAATCGATGTCGTAAATCAAAAACAGGGAGCATATTCCCTCTTAGATTAATTAATCCAAGCATCCCATCAGGAGCATTTACAACCTTTGTAATCTTTGGAACTGAAACAATGTCCTTTGTTCGATGAATCTCAATTCCATATTCTTCATCAGCAAGCCTAAATGTTACAAATTGTTCTTCATCCATTTGATTTTCTTTCTTTTGGAGTTGGTTATTTTCAAGATCTTGAGTGCCTTCATCTCTTACGATAGATGAAATATCGAGTATAAGAGCAACGTTTCCATCACCCATTATGGTTGCACCTGAGATGTATTTTGGAGTACCGATATATCGTCCAAGAGATTTTATAACAATTTCTTGATTGCCTAACGTTTTATCTGCAATAATCCCAATCCTCTTATCAGCAATCCCGACGACAACTACAAATACTCTCTTTTTCTCACTATCTATTGCTTCCTTGTTGTTCATACCAAGTCGTTCTTTCATTCTGACAAGCGGTAGTACCCTTCCTCTTACAAGGCCAACCTCTTTTTCTTTAATATGTTGGATCTCATCATGATTTAGCCTGATGATTTCAAGTACATTGGTAAGTGGTACAGCAAATGTTTTTGAGCCTAGTTTCACTAAAAGAGAACTAATGATCGCAAGAGTTAGTGGTAATTTGATGGTAAATGTTGTACCGATCCCAATTTCTGTATCAATATCAATAATGCCGTTTAACTTTTCTATGTGAGCTCGTACTATATCCATCCCTACACCACGGCCAGAAATGTCCGTAATCTCTTTTGCTGTCGACATACCTGATTTGAATATTAAAAATACCAAATCTTTTTCAGTCATTTTATTTGCTTCTTCTTCTGTTAAAATTCCTTTTTCAATGGAAGCTTTTCGAAGTTTTTCATGATCGATTCCTCTACCATCATCTGAAATTGTAATGACAATATGGTTCTCTTCATGTAATGCTTTTAGTGTAACTTTGCCTTTCTCAGATTTTCCTGCTTTTAGACGTTCTGAACTTGGTTCAATTCCATGATCAAGAGCATTACGTAAGAGATGAATAATAGGGTCACTAATTTCTTCGATTAGAGTCCGGTCTAACTCAGTTTCCTTACCTTCCATTGCAAATTCGATTTCTTTACCTGCCTTTTGAGCAGTATCTCGAACCATTCGTGGGAACCGATTAAATAGATGCTCAATCGGTAACATTCTTGTTTTCATCATACCTTCCTGTAATTCGGAAATAACCCGACTTAAGTGGTTGGTTACTTCATCAAGGACATCAAGATGGTCCTCAGCACGGCCTTCTCTTTCTGATAGACGCCCACGAACATCAACGAGACGAGTTTGATCGATGACCAGTTCGCCTACTAGATTCATAAGATGTTCTAAACGATCTACATCTACTCGAACGGTAGGAGTTACGACTGTTTTTTGATTTTTATTCTTTTGGGTTTTATCAGTAGGGGTAGTATCCTTTGGTTCTATTTCTACTGTTGAACGATTATTTTCTTTTTCAGTTAATTCTTCTTTTGAAGTTTCTTCGATTACAGTTTCCTCGATTACAGAAACATGGACATAACTAATATCTGAAATCTGATTTACGACTTGAAGAATCTCTTCCTTCGTTTGCATCGTCATTAGTATAAATGTCAGATCTTCTAAACTATCTTCACCTTCCATATCTTCTATAGAAGGAAACGTAGCAATAATTTCTCCGGTTTCTTTTAGATTATTATGGATAAGAAGTGTACGAACCTGCTTCATAAGTGCATCTTCTACTAGGCGAACATGAACAGCAAACGTGTTATATCCATCTGCACTTGCTTGTTCTAATACTCCAATTTGATAGGAGTCTAAGACAAATGTTGCTGATGTTGCTGATGTTTCCGCTGGTTCACATGACTCTTCCTGTCTTGTACTAATGACATCACTTGATTGAACTTGTTGTAAGGTTCTAACAAATGGTTTTATATCAATTTCATTAATAGATCCTTGTACGATGGCATCCTTTAATACTTTTATAAAATCGATGCTTTCAAAAATAACATTAATTAAGTCAGAGGTTACTTGCGCCTTGTCGTTTCGAATTAGATCAAAAATATTCTCAAGGTGATGTGTAACTTCCTTCATCTGATCAAACCCCATTGATGCAGAAGAACCTTTTAATGTGTGAGCTGCCCTAAATATTTTTTGAATTGTTTCTAAATTCTTCGGTTCATTTTCTAAGTTAATGATCTCTTTATCTAGTACTTGTATTTGTTCATCTACTTCATCTAGAAATACACCCAGATAGATTGATAAATCAAAATCTGACATACTTCCACCTCCCTACTCTTCTTGTTCATACAATATTTTTGCGAGATTTAGGATTCCTATGACTTTTTGATCTAGTTTTGCAAACCCCGTAAAGGTATCACGATCCATTTGGATGCCTGGGGGAGGTTCAATATTTGTTTCTTGAAATCTTGTTACCATTTTGACTTCATCAACCATAATGCCAATATTCTCATTGTCCCCTTGAACAATAACGACTCTACTTTTCTTTGTTTGTTCTGTATTCGTTAAGGCAAATCGGCTGTGGAGACTAACTACTGGTAGGATGTTACCACGTAGATTAATAACTCCTTTAATAGATTCATCGATTCCAGGAACATCTGTGATAATAGGTACTCGTAAAATTTCAACAACTTCCTCAACTGATAAGGAAAATAATTGGTGATTTATTGAAAATACAACATATTGAGATGTATCTTTTGTAATTGTGGTTTCCAAGGATTTGACACCCCCAATAAATTATTCGACAAATTTATTATGACGTATAGGTAATAGTAATCATATGACCGGTGATTCCTATCTTTTTTTTGCGGAAAATAGGACACATCATCCTATAGGACTATATATAGTCTATAGTCCTACTTTTGCTAGGAATCCTTTCTTATTTACGTGTTAATTATTTGTTTTAGTAATTAGAGATAATCATAAATTTTGAAGATTTATTCACTCTGCTATACACTTAGTACAGAATTAGTTCATAGAAAGAGGGAAAAAAATGGAGCCAAAGGAAGTACAGGAAAAAATTGCTGAATTAAAAATGGAGTATATGCGCCTACAAGATGATATGGAACGACTAGAATCTTTTGGACGTTCTGTTGAAAAACAAGAAGAGAAGCTAAAGGAAATTGAGAAGGAACTTCAATACTATAATTCTCTATAGATTTGTAATGACGCAACATCTTCAAAGTACAATAAAGAAACCACAATAGATGGGTGTAACGTCCCTACTAATGTGGTTTCTTTATTTGAATTCAATCACTAAAGTTGTCGATAATCCTATAAAGGTTGTTTATGTCTACTGATTGTCTTATATAGCCTGCGAGTCTGTCGTACTCTGAATGTTTTTTGTCTACAAAAGAATTACGGTCATTTATTGAAGCTAGTCCTTTTCTCTGGCGTAGTTGATTTAAGAAAACATTTCGAAATTGATCATTATGGAAAATCCCATGAAAATAGGTTCCCATGCATGTTTCATTTTCATTAATGGTGCCATCATCTTTTTCATGTGCTACGTGTATGAATGAAGAACTATTAGATGTTCTTCTTGTTTCTCCCATATGAATTTCATACCCTTCTACGAAAACATGTTCACTACAAAAATGTATATAACCGTTAGAACGTGTAGTAGTCTTGGTCCTTTTTAATATTGTTTTAATAGGAAGTAAACCTAAACCTTTTATGGCTTTATGTGTAGATTCTATCTGTTCAGGATCAGAAACTTCTTCCCCGAGCATTTGATAACCACCACAAACTCCAAAGATCACGGAGCCTTTTTGAAAGGCAGCTACGATTTCTTGTACAATGCCCTTATTCTTTATATACAGCAAATCCTCTATTGTATTTTTACTACCTGGGAGGATGATGAGATCCGGCTGTCCTAGTTGTCCTGCTCTTGTAACGAGTCGCACATGACAATCCGGCTCAAATTCAAACGGATCAATATCAGTAAAATTTGATATTCTAGAATACTGTATCACGGCAATGTCTAGGTCCTTATGTTCATTCTGTTTACTTGTATATTTCTGAAGGCTTAAGGAGTCTTCTGAGTCAATCAATAGTTCTGGAATATATGGGATAACACCAAGTACTGGCTTACCTGTATATTCCTCAAACCATTTTAGCCCTGGTTCTAATAAAGATATATCTCCTCTAAACTTATTAATTACGACTCCCACAACTCGCTCTTGCTCTTCCTTTGTTAAGAGCTGTAACGTTCCAACGAGGCTTGCAAAGACCCCTCCTTTATCAATGTCCCCTACTAGGATTACAGGAGCATCTGCCATTTTGGCTATACTCATGTTTACTAATTCACGATCATTCAAATTAATTTCCGCAGGACTTCCTGCTCCTTCAATAACGATCCTCTCATATGTAGTAAGAAGTTGGTCAAGGGATGTTTTGATTATGCTTTTGGCTCGTTCATAATACCCTTCGCGATACTCTTGAGCTTTCATATTATCGATGGGGACACCATGAACGACAATTTGAGATTGATACTCTCCGGTAGGTTTAATAAGGATTGGATTCATAACAGTCGTTGCATTCACATTAGCAGCTTCAGCTTGAATTCCTTGTGCACGTCCAATTTCTTTTCCTTCTAATGTAATATACGAGTTAAGCGCCATATTCTGTGATTTAAAAGGTGCCGTAAGATAACCATCCTGATAAAAAATTCTACATAATGCTGTAACGAATATACTTTTTCCAGCATCAGAATGAGTTCCTTGAATCATGATTGGTTTTGCTCTATTTTTCAATAAAATCATCTCCAAAAAACGTAAATTCTATTATTGGTTTATATGCATCTTTATTTCACCACAAACTTCATGATTCGTACTCTGCTACAATAGAATTATAGTATATTTCTAATGTAAACGAACTTTTAATTATAAGGAGTACTTTCTATGCACTCGAAAGAACTACATCCATTCATTCGTACTTTAGGTGTTGTAAGTTATCTCATGACAATATTATATTTAGTAGAACATTTTTATCACAGTAATATTCTTGTATTAACATACAGTGTTTTAGGTGCCATTCTGTTAATAAGTGCTTTTTTGTTTATCTCTTCTGTAAATAAAATCATTACATTCATTTTAGTGTTATTAGGTACACTTTGTCTTATCTTTGAAGATATTTCTTTACAAGTTGCAATTACAGGGTTTGGCGAAAACACAAATCTTTTATCTTTATTTTTATTGATTCCATTAATTGGAACATTCATGTCAACGGCAGGCTACCTAAAAGCATTAAAGACAAAAGTGCAACAAAAAGAAAGAAATGGCCAACAACACCCTTATCGGTTAAGTTACTTTTTAACTGCAACTGTAGGAGTATTATTAAACTATGGATCAATCGCAATCGTAAAACAGATTATCGAAGAAAGTAGTTCATCCTTTAAAAATAAACAACTAACGTTAAATATTATGAGAGGCTTTGGTTTTTGCATGCTGTGGTCTCCATACTTCGTTAACGTCGGTCTTATTTTGGTATTGTTTAACCTCTCATGGTTTGATATTGGCATATATGGTTTGACTTTATCTTTTATATACCTACTAATCTCCTGGTTGTTTTTTAAAAGGATATCATTTTCGGAGGATGTCATTCTTACAAATAAACAAAAATCAGTTGATACTATTGAGAATCCATCACTAACCCCTTTTTTTATTTTTTGTAGTGTACTTGTATTTTTATCATTTGTTCTTGATTTTATTTTAAGTGTCAATATGCTGACCGTTGTTTGTTTACTTGCGATCGTCTTACCTTTTATTTGGGCAATCTGTACAAGGGTAATTGGTGCTTATCGAAGAAATGTTTTAGAACAAGTAGAGCTTTCCTTTTATCGTCTAAAAAATGAATTCTCTGTATTTATAAGTGCAGGGTATTTTGGGATGGCGTTGTCTTACACTGAGATTGGAAGCTTCCTATCCAATTTCATCTACAATATATCACAAGGTTCAGTATTTATTCTTAGTGCATCTATTGTATTATTTGCCATCATATTAGCACAAGTAGGGATACATCCTGTGATTATTGTTATTGGATTAGGGAGTGCACTATCGCCATTAAAATTTGGTGTGAATCCAGAGTACATTGCTTTAATCCTTTTAATAGCGTGGACTACAGCAACCCAGATGTCCCCTTTTTCTGGTCAAGTATTAATGGCATCACGTTTAATGAATGAATCACCTATCAATGTTATAAAACAAAATACCTCATTTTCTTTAATTTTAGCAGGTGTATTAACAGGTGCGACTTATTGTTTACATGTACTTGGTTGGATTTAAGATAACAATAAAATCCGGAAAAAAAAAGCATGGACTGACCATGCTTTTTTACCATTTACCATCTAAAAAGGCTATATGTAACGTTTGATTAGTCTAGTAAAGTATGTTGCCTACAATATGCTATCACCATGTCTTCTTCATCTTCTTCTAATCCAAAGTCAAGATACTTATTCGTGTTATTTTCAATAAAATGGTACTGAGTAATACGGCTTTCCCCTTCAGTTACTGCTACTATAACACGAAGTGTAAGGCCTTGATCTGAGAATAATTCATCTTCTTCATCAACATCGATGTTTAAGAGAAATTCGAATCGTTCTCCTTCTAATATGCCCGTGGGATCTTTAAGTTGTTCTACTGTGTGTCCTGTGATGTCCATATACAACTACTTCCTTTCAGATAGAGACTCTTTCGTACTTTTTGTTTCAGAGGTAATTATACACTATGTCATATTTACTTTCTCTAACTTCTAGATAATTATTGTTTTTTTATAAAAAACAATAAAAAAATCATTGCAATATTAAAGGGGATTTTGTCATTTACTGCGCTTTCCCAGGAAAGTTTATCTTAGAATGCACGTAAAAAATGACCGTTGCATTACACTACAGCGTTTGCTTTTCAGGAGCTGGTGTTGAGGCTCCCCGTCGCTTTGACTCCTGTGGGGCCTCTACAAGCTATTCCCGCAGGAGTTAAACAACTTCCGTTCCATGCAACTCAGTAAATATAGAAATCAACTTAATTGTATCTCTGTTTTTTTCTTGTTTTTAATATAAAAAACAAATATACACAACGCTCCGACCAGTAGTGCTGTTAGGCCTAAGTAAATATTTCTATAGATGGTTTCTGGTGTATAGTTCTTTTGAAGTGTAAGAAGGACACCGGTTATTGTGACTCCGAAGGCTCCACCAAAGAATTGTGTCAACTGTACCATTCCCATACCTGACCCTATTTCTTCAGTTTGTACAATTCTAGTTATTTCATTTGAAATGCTTGATGTTAGTGTTGCAAAACCTGTACTCATGAACATGTAGGTTATAAGAATAAAGTATGGCGAAATTGTTGAGAGAAATCCAAACAGTGTTGTCGCAATAATTAAAAATACATTTCCCCCAAGCATAAGTGGTGGATTTCCGTAATGATCAATTAGCCTGCCAATAAATTGAGCAGCAATTGCGGATAATATTGCCCCAGGGAAAATCATTAAACCGACTGTTGCTGCATCTTTCTCGAAAACTTCTGTTAATACAATAGGCATTAAAAATAATGTTGCAAAGTGTGTAACAAAAGCACTAAAGCCTATAAATAATAGTTTTATATATTGTGTGTTACGAAGTAAAGATGGTTGTATAAATGGAAGATCTATTTTATGAACATGCTTCCACATTAAGAAAATAACGAAAATCGTAAAGATTAATATGATATAAGAGAACGTTGATAAGAACAGTAATAGCCCTGTAACTCCTAGTCCGGTTAATACTCCTCCGACCGTATCGAACCTTACTGGCCTCACATCTTCTTTCGGCAAGAGCTTCAAGAATACTGGAATAAATAATAGGACAAAGCATGTTACGAGAAAAAGAAAATTCCATCCAAGATATTGCGTGATGGCTCCTCCAATTACAGGACCTAAACCAAATCCAAGTGATGCTGCTGAGGAAATAAGAGCCATTGCCTTCCCTCTTCTTGAAACAGGGATGTATCTTCCTGCTAACACCATGGCTAATCCTGGTACAGCACCAGCTCCTGCAGCTTGAAATACCCTTGCTAGTAACAAGAATATAAATTCATTTGAAAAGAAGCCAACAATGGAAGCTATTCCAAGAATCGATAATCCTATAAGTAGCAATCTAGAAATCGGAATAAAATCAGATAATCGTGAATACGTTAACGTTGAAATAGCAAAGACAATTGAATATCCCGAAACAATCCAGGAAGCTGTTGATGAATTTAAAGACAAGTCCTCTAATACTGAAGGTAATGCAACATTGAACATTGTTGTGTTCATAACAACTAACCAGACGGTAAAACTCCATAAGAGAATAATTTTACTTTCTGGAATGACCTCTGTCTTATTATATTGTGAGGCATTGATTGAAACTGAAGACATAGTATCCCACCTATTTGATCATTCATATATTCTATAATAATTCTTATAAGCTTTTTATTAAAGAATATTATCTCGAGTTTCGAAATATTTATTTTAAATAAGTTACACGAGGTGCTTTTGAGTCGAGTATTTCTCTTTCACAATAAAAACTCCTTTTAAATCCTTTCTCATTAGAATTTTTATGATATAATGAATGAACATTCATTCAATACTATGAGGTGATAACATGAACAGAATCGGTCCAATTCATATCCTTGAAGGACCAAGTAGAAGTAAAGTTCCATTTTCACGAAGCCTATTCATTCAATCTTCTGTGAATGTATTAATTGATACTGGTGCTGAATCCGAGCTACTACAAAGGATTAAACATGACAATGGTGTAGACCTTGTGATCAATACACATTATCACCCTGATCATACGAGACATAACTACCTTTTTTCTTCTACTGATACATTAATAAACCAAATTGAATATAAAACAGCTAGTACCATTGATGATATTGCCAAACAAAATGGCATTTATCAGGAGTGGGGTCCACAAGGCGTTGAAAAGTGGAAACATAGTATTCCTCAAAAGTGGACGGATTCTCTAAATACAATTACAGGATCATATTCTTACAATGAAGAGTATCGTTTTGGAGATGTTAAAGTGTTCTTTCTGCATACTCCAGGACACACAAAAGGTTTTGCATGTCCATACTTTCCGGACTTAGGTACCGTATATGTTGGAGATTATGATATGACTCGATTTGGTCCCTGGTACAATGGTACTGATGGAAACATACAGGAATTTATTGAATCTGGAAAACGATTAGTAGAACTAGATGCTGAGACATATATAACAGGACATCAAAAAGGAACTTTTACAAAAAATGAGTTTAAACAAGAAATGAAAAAATACCTTGAGATTATTGAGCAAAGAGATGAACGTATACTAGAGTATGTTAACCAAGGATTAACTTTTGAAGAAATAACGGATATTGGAATCTTCTATCCAAAAAGTGTTTTAAGCGAGCCTCTCTTAAAAACATGGGAGCGAAGTGGAATACGAAAACACTTAGAACGTCTCGGCAAAACCGTCCCGAATTCAGAAAACATTTTTGTGACAACATAAACATACTAACAAAATTAATTAAGCATCTTGAAAAAAGACATATAAAGACCCGAACTATTAGGCGAATGATTTGATTGAATCTCACCTAATAATTCGGGTTTATCAATGGCTAAAAAACTTATGTCCCTGACTCTTTTTTACTCATCTTCCGAATCAAGAATTGTTTCAAAAGCTGCTGAAACTTTTTCAAATTCATCATCACTTTCAATAGCTTCCACTTCTCCATCTTCATCCACTCTTAAAAAGAATAGATCAATATCTTCTTCTGACTCCTTGATCAACTCTTCCACAAAAGCAACCGCTACATATTCTCGACCATCAATCTCCATAATTCCTAATACCTCAACATCCTGTTCCTCTTCATCAGCATCAATAATCGAGAAAATTTCACCTACTTCAATTTTTTCCATTAACGATTCCCCTCCTCTTTTTTAATCCTTTTTCTATACTGCCACTTTCTTTGAAAAAACATGCTTTAAAGCTATTTTTTTACAGTGCCGATTTCGTTCTCTACATCTTTATACCTATGTGTTTTCTTCAAGCGAAACTTTATTGTGCCTGTCCCTAATATTACACCAAAGATAATACAACTAAAACCGACAATATGCTTCATAACGATTTGTTCTCCTAAAAACAGTGATGAACCCATAATCGAAAAGAATGGGGACAAATTAATGAAGATTGATGTAGTACTAGCCCCAAGCTGTTGAATAGCATAGTTATAGATGACATGCCCTATTCCTGTAGCGAATATTGCTGAGCCTATAAATACCCACCATACATAAGTAGGAATTTCAGTATAAGGAGTATGTGCATTAGTTGGACTATAAAAGCTTGCTACCAGTAAGAGAATTGAACCAATCGTTAGCATCATACCAGTCATTTGGATCGAATTCATATCATTTGTAAGCTTTTTTATTAAAATAAAACTAATTGCTTGTGTAATAACAGCTCCTAATATATAGAGATCGCCAATTGATAATCCTGATAATCCTCCTCCATCGTTCATGACAATAACATATACTCCAATTAGAGCAACGAGTATACCAAGAGACTTTGATAGAGTAAGTCGCTCATTAAGAAAGACCATTGCCAAGATTGAAGTTGACAACGGAATAAGTCCCAGAATCAAACCTGCATTTGTTGCTGTTGTTTCCATCAGTCCAATCGCTAGAAAGAAATGATGACCAACTACTCCAAAACAACCAGCAATCGTAATACCGATAACGTTTTTTACAGACATCTTTTTAAATCTTTTCATAAATACTAAACAAATTAACACAACGATTCCAGCTAAAAGAACACGAAAGCCTTGAATGGTTACAGCAGGAAAATAGGAAACTAGTATTTTAATAGCAGATACGTTAAATCCCCAAACCACCATTAAAATAAATAACACAAAATATAAAGCCCACTTTGACACAAGATGCCCTTCTTTCTAAATGTTTTCCTGAATGAAACGTTTTGTAAACAACAGAAAGGTCAAGTAAAAGGGATTTTACTCGACCTATTCTAATCATACATTGAAAATTCTATTTTAAAAACAGTTCTTTTATTAATGTATAGGAATTTAATCTATCTTCAAAGTCGTATATTGGACAATTGATGATGAGCTCATCTGCCCCAGTTTCCGCTATAAACTTCTCTAGCTTTCTTTTTACCGTTTCAGGACTTCCAATAATGCTTGATCGTAGCTGATTGTCGACAGTCATCTTCTCAAATGGCCCCCACAATTCATCCATAGAATCTACAGGTGGCTTCATCATGCCTGGTCTTCCTCGAATTAGACTAAGGAATGATTGATACAAAGAGGTTGCAAGATATTCTGCTTTTTCGTCTGTTTCTGCAGCAATAATATTTACACCAAGCATGACATATGGATGATCTAATACATCAGAAGGTTCAAAATGGTTACGATATAGCTCAACAGCTGGAATCGTATAATCTGGAGAGAAATGGCTTGCGAATGCAAATGGTAAACCCTTTCTTGCTGCGAGCTGTGCACTAAATCCACTTGATCCTAACAAATAAATGGGGATCGATAATCCTTCACCAGGTATTGCACGTATACTCTTTGGATTCTGTTTGTTTGATTCAAAATAGCCACGTAATTCCTCAAGTTGTTGTGGAAAATCGTCTGCGTTTCTCAGGTCTCTTCTTAGAGCCTTCGCAGTTAATTGATCACTGCCCGGTGCTCTTCCTAGCCCAAGATCGATTCTTCCAGGATACATTGATTCTAACGTACCGAATTGCTCTGCGATAACTAAAGGTGCATGATTTGGCAGCATAATTCCACCAGATCCTACTCGAATCGTTTTCGTTCCTCCTGCAATATAACCAATTAGGACAGAAGTGGCGGAGCTAGCAATTCCAGGCATGTTATGATGCTCCGCTACCCAATAGCGATGATAGCCAAGGTTTTCTACATGTTGTGCAAGCTTAAGCGTATTTGTAAATGTTGCGGTAGCATTGCCCCCTTCCACAATAGCTGCAAGGTCTAAAACAGATATACGTACATCATGAAATATATTTGATTCTTTCATCATAGGTCTCCTTTAAAAGTTATGTATAGTAAAGAGTAGAACGAGACGCCATAATTAGCAAATCATTTGCTTAGCAAGTAACTCAAAAGAATGTAATCTTTCTTGATAGCTTGATGGAATGGTTACAATCATCCATTCATCAGCATTGTATGATTTTTGTAGGGTATGTAATCTTTTCTCTACAGATTCAGGTGTTCCAAAAATGATCTTACTATGTAAGTTTTTTAGTATTTGATTACGTTCTGTTATAGTGGTTGCCGAACTTGATGTAGAAGTAAATTTACTTCTTGTGAAATAATGATTTAAGGCTAGTTCTTCTGCTTTTTCCAGTGTTTCAGCACATAATATAGACACAGCCACAATGGCATAAGGTTTTTTGTCTGGGTGCAATGACATAAATGTTGTTTTATACTCTGAGATGATATCGGATCCGTCTTCATCGCTCATAAATTGACCAAAAGCATAGTATGTACCCATTTCTGCGGCAAGTAGAGCACTTTTTCGACTTGTTCCTAAAATCCAAGGTCTTGGAGAATAAGTAGGAACTGGGGTCGGCTTGACCTTTGAAAAAATAGAATCATGAGGAAAATCATTTCGTAAAAAATGAAGCAATTCCTTAACCTTTTCAGGCATTTTCCAAACCTCTTGAAGATAGGCATCGGAAAGTGCTTCTGTCGCTTCAGCAGACCCTCCTGGTGCCCTTCCTATTCCTAAATCAATTCTTCCTGGGAATAGTGTTGCTAATAAATTAAAGGATTCTGCAATTTTATAAGGTTTATAATGTGGCAACAAAATAGCTCCTGCCCCTAGAGAAATTGTATTCGTATGAGCACCAATGTACGGAATCAACACTTCGGGGGCAGGACATGTTAATTCCTTCATATTATGATGCTCTGCAACCCAAAAGCGGCTAAATCCCCATTTTTCTGCATAGGTTGCAAGCTTAACGGTTTCACTTAAAGCTCTTTCTGAACTTGCCCCTTCAAGTATTGGAACTTGGTCAAGAATACTAAGCTTCATCAATTTCACCACCTATGTTTATTTCTACTATTCGATAAAAAAATTATATTTCTTGCATGATGCGTCACCTTATATCGTAAAGCAAATAATGTGCTTCAAATGCTATTAATAATTGAAGGAACAATTACTGTTAGCGCCATTTTTTTAACATATTACCTCCTTCGATTACTGATAATAGGAAGCTGACCATTTACAAACACGACACCTACAATTATAACCATTCCCCCAAATACACTTAATATAATGAACTTTTCATGAAGTAATAAAATAGCTGCTACTAGTGTAGCAAGTGGTTCTAAATATAGGAACATAGACACCTGTGAAGCCTTAAGAACCGAGTGTGCTTTCGCCCAGTACCAGTAAGCAACTCCTGACACAAATACTCCTAAAAATAGTAAATGACCCCATTCCGTAACCGTTAACGTCCCCATATCCTCCCAGCCTCTATTCCGGGTTAAAAACGGAATGGTTAGGAAGAAGCCAATCATGCTCATATAAAAAGTCACGACAAGTGCTGACATGTTTAAATTAAGTTTCTTTAATAGAATGGAATAGATTGCCCAATTTAATGTACTGAGAATCATAAAGAAATAACCAATACTGAGTGACAGGCCTATTGATTGTCCACCTCTGCTTGCTGTAATTAAGAGTACACCAAAAATAGCAAGAATCATGCCAAATGCTTTTCTTATGTTCATTTTCTCATGCAAGAAAAACATAGAAAGCAGAACAGTGAAAACGGGAGAAAAGGAAATAAGCCACCCTGCTGAGGACGCTTCTATAGTTAGTAATGCACTAGCTTGAAGAACCTGGTGAACAAAAACTCCAAGAATACCAAGCACCATTAAATGTGGGATACTAGAAATTGGTATCCTAAGTTTTTCTTTCAATAGTAAGATCAGAATTAATAAAAAAAGTGCACCAATTCCGAACCGAATGACTAATAATGAAAATGGGTCTAATTTATCCAATACTGCTTTTGTTGAAACAAATGAAATTCCCCAGAATGTAATGGACATTGTAGCATATAAGGAAGCTCCGACCTTTTGGTTTACTGGTGTCATATAAAACACTCCTACTATTTGGGCTTATATATTCATCATATGCTTGTCCAATAGGAGCATGCCGATAGTTTGGTAACCTTCTAGAGTAATCATATCATTTAACCGCAATCTGAAAATTTCTTCTACTAATGTAGTAAATATTTGGTATTATTATCTTAGTTTGATTACTAGTTTGTGGGAGTGCTTTCTATGGTCAGAAAAGGATTTACGTTTATTCGCAATCATCTCTCTACTTATTTTTTCTTATTATTTTTCTTTATTCTTTTTGTTGTTGCTTTAAATTCATTACTATTATTTAAGATAGAATACACACAAACATCATTGTTATTCTTCATTATTCCATACGCTATTCTTACCGGGATTAGTATGTATCTACTCATTTCATTATTTAGAACTAGGGACATAATCAAACAGAATATAGAAAGTGAAGAACGCTACAAAAAATTAATTGATCATCATCCTGATGGGATCGTAATTCATGAACAAGGTCGGGTTGTGTATGCAAATTCTAGCGCACTAATGTACCTTGGTTATAACACTTCTGATGTATTAGGGAGGGAGATTCTAGATTTCGTTCACCCGTCAGGACATGATAAAATACTAAAACGAGGGATAGAGATTTATAGTACAAAAAAAGATGTGATGTTCGATTTAAGTGAATATGAACTCATTTGTAGTGATGGTTCTTCTTTTTTTGTGGAATCAAAAGCAATTGTCTGTCAGTTTAACAATAAAAGATGTGTACAACTTGTGTTACGAGATATAAATGATCGAAAAAAGCAGGAAGAGCTATTAAAGGTATCTGATAAATTAGCAGTTGTAGGACAGCTTGCAGCGGGAATTGCTCATGAAATTCGTAATCCTTTAACAAGTATAAAAGGGTTTATGCAAATGATGAAAGAGGCAACAGACTCCCCTTTTTATTACGACATTATTCTAGGAGAGATTAATCGCATTCACCAAGTAACGAATGACTTCCTAATATTAGCTAAGCCTCAAGCAAAGGATTTTTCTATCTTTGACTTAAATCAAATTTTAAAAGATACTATAACATTAATGCAGCCAGAAGCATTACTTCATAATGTTAGTTGTTCATTTCATCAGGGAAAGCAGATCCTCTCATTAGAATGTAACCAGAACGAGATAAAACAGGTGTACATTAACATTATTAAAAACTCAATTGAGGCTATGCCTAACGGAGGAACACTAACAATTCGTTCTTCCCTAGAGCGAAATAAAATCGTAACAATTATTGAAGATACAGGGATTGGAATCCCTCAAGATCGATTAATCAATATTGGGCAACCCTTTTACACGTTAAAAGAAAAAGGGACAGGTCTAGGACTTATGACGACAATAAAAATTATTGAAAGACATAAAGGTACGTTTGATATAAATAGTACTGAAGGAAAAGGGACAATCGTAACAATTGAGTTCCCTTACAAAGAACAAGATTGGTGATTATGTCATAACCAATCTTAGATTTCGAATCAAAATAGCGATTTAAGGAGCTGTTATTGTGCTTGAATATACAGAGATCCATCATGTTAGTCTTAACGTTTCAAATATTGAACAAGCAAGAACATTTTATAAAGATGTTCTGTGTTTACAAGAAATCTCTCGACCTAATTTTGGTTTTCCTGGAGCATGGTTTGCAATTCAACAACAGCAACTACACCTTATTGAAATGCCAGAATCACAAACAATCAGAAAAGATAAAAGCTTAAGTAGCCGCGAAGGACATGTAGCTTTTCGTGTGAAGAACTATCAAACAACACTAGATTGGCTGCAACAAAAAGGTGTCGATATTTTAGAGAAACCTAATAATAAAAGCGGATTTTCTCAAATTTTTTGTGCTGACCCCGATGGAAATCTTATTGAATTAAATGTAGAACAAGATGAAAATAATCATAAATAAGTAAAAGAGGGGCTGTAGCCCCTCTTTTACTTATTTTGTATCTTCTATTTCATACACAAGTTGAAACATAAAACAATAAGCAATCTCTAAGGACTCACGTAATGTCATGTCTTCATGAAATCCTGCAACATGATTTAAAGCAAAATTCAAATCCCAAAGACCATCTTCTCCATTAAACAATGCACTAAACTTTGGATCCTCTCCTTTTAATTCATTGGTAAGAAAGGATTTTATTTTAGGACCTATTTTCTTTTGTTGTTTTAATCCTAGAAGTACATTATAGCTTCTAAAGACGTCGTCTACTTCTAATGTCATCGCATCTACACCTAAGATATCAAACCAGTCAGATTCTATGTACACAAATTCCTCGATTGAAGAACGTAAAATGGAGATGTTATTGTCAAGAAAGGTTACGGGTTCTTCAGCAATAAGTTCTTCGGTTTCTTTGTTTAGTCTTTCTATGTAAACGTTAGTGAACCGTTGTGAAGATGGTTTTACGGTAAACGAAACATCTTTTGAAAATTGAAATAGTTCTTTGTCTGCTAGTTGTTTTTCTTCTTTGAATAGTTCGATTGTATTTGATGATGACTCATTGATTTGTTTTGTTATGTATTCTTCGACTTTTTTCTTTAACATGTTGGTCCTCCTAGTTATTAGTTATTAGTTACAGTATACCGAAAAGACATGCAGTATATAGCTTATTAATAGGCTACTTAGATCATTTCAGACAGGGACCGTTGTTTTCCACTTCAGGAAGCTTGCTTTCCGCGGGGCGAGGGTGAGCCTCCTCATCGCTTCGCTCTTGCGGGGTCTCACCAGTCTCGCTACATCCCGCAGGAGTCAAGCTTCCTTCCGTTCCAAACAACTCTGCAGGATCATTTAGTGTGACTAATTAACATATATGCTTTTATACAATGCTTCTTTATTCATTATTCAAATTAAGAATACTATAATAATTCTCAGTGATAAAATTAAATAGCAAGTTCCATATACACAGGACAGTGGTCGCTTCCGTATGTGTTTGAATGGATTTGTGAATCGATTAGTTTTGGTGATAATTCGTTTGATAGGATGAAGTAGTCGATTCTCCAGCCGATGTTTCGTTCTCTTACACCATTCATGTATGACCACCATGTGAATGCGTCGTCTTTATTTGGGTATAGGTGGCGGAAAGTGTCAATGAATCCGCTTTTTAAAAGAGTGGTCATTTTTTCTCTTTCTTCGTCTGTGAAACCTGAATTCCCTTTATTTGATTTATCATTCTTTAAGTCAATTTCATTATGTGCGACGTTTAAGTCTCCACACAGTATTACTGGCTTTATTGAATCTAGTTCTTTTAAATACGAGCGAACATGGTCTTCCCACTCCAGTCGAAATGGAAGTCTTGCCAGATCACGTTGTGAGTTTGGTGTGTACATGTTTACTAAATAGAAATCCTCGAACTCTAGTGTTAAAACTCTGCCTTCGTTATCTTCAATCCGGTCACCTAGACCATAGAGTACTTGAAGTGGTTTTATTTTGGTGAATACTGCGGTTCCAGAATATCCTTTTTTGACTGCGCAATGCCAATATTGATGATAACCCTCTAGGTCTAAGGTGATTTGATCCTCTTGGCATTTCGTTTCTTGAATAGAGAAAATATCTGCATTTACCACGTGAAAGTAATCTAAAAACCCTTTGCGAACACATGCACGTATTCCGTTTACATTCCATGATACTAGTTTCATAGTTATAACCCCTTGTTGTTTCATTTCATAGTCAAAATAACATAGCACTTCTAGAGTTTCCTCTATCAGTGCTATTGTTCTATCTTCCTCTTCTAGGTTTTGTTGCTGACTTTGAGTAGTTTTTTCCTTTTGAGTCTTTATTTGAGCGCTTTGGTTTGGACGTATCTGCACGAGTTTCTTTAGAGTCTTTAGCACGATAACGTTTAGAAGAATTTTGCTTTTTTTTAGATGGTTTTGGTGATCTGTTTAATTTTTGAGCAGAAGGTAGCTTTTCACGATCCTCTTTTTTGATTGTATTGCCAAGGTTTTGCTTTTCAATTCGTATTCCCAATTCTTGTTCAATTTGATCAAGCATTGGTCTGTCATCCGTGGAATAAAAGGTTATAGCTTTACCTGTCATACCTGCTCTTCCTGTACGGCCAATTCGGTGAACAAAGCTTTCAGCATCTTGAGGGATGTCGTAGTTGTATACATGCGTGACACCTTCTACATCTAATCCTCTAGAGGCAACATCTGTTGCGACTAAGAGCTGAATTTCTGCGTCACGAAAACGTTTCATGACCTGCTCTCGTTTTGTCTGAGATAAATCTCCATGAAGCTCATCAACTTTAAATCCATAAGCTCGTAATGCTTCAAA
Organism: Rossellomorea marisflavi; assembly: GCA_003667865.1. Taxonomy (GTDB): domain Bacteria; phylum Bacillota; class Bacilli; order Bacillales; family Bacillaceae_B; genus Rossellomorea; species Rossellomorea marisflavi_C. The sequence continues at coordinate 3,458,176 of CP033051.1, forward strand.
TAGTTTCGTAACCCTTCTTTTCGTTCTACAGAAAATAACACCGAGAAAAGGTTGATCCGCTTCAATTAACTGAATCAGTGTTGCTTGTTTTGCTCGAGGTGTTGTCTGAATGGCTAATTGTTCAACGTTAGCAGCTGGTCCTTGTGTCTTTTCTACTTGAATCGATTCAGGCAGTTTCATATGCTTCTGTGCCAACTGTTTGACTTCATTAGGCATTGTAGCAGAGAACAGTAGTGTCTGACGTCCTTTAGGTGTTTCTCTGATAATATCTTCTACCTCATGCAAGAAACCAATATGAAGCATTTGATCTGCTTCATCAAGAACTAAATGGGAAATAGCAGAGAAATCAACTGTTTTCCTTCTAATATGATCACCTAATCTACCAGGTGTCCCTACAACAATATGGATATTTTTCTTTAGTTTTTTTAATTGTTTCTCTACATCTTGTCCACCGTACACAGCTAAAACATTTAGCTCTTCTATACTAGAAGTGAATTTTTTAATTTCTTCTGTAATTTGAATAGCTAGTTCTCTAGTAGGTGTTATGATTAACGCTTGAATATGTGATGCATGAAAATCTAGTTTTTCAAGAATCGGTAAGATAAAGGCGAACGTTTTACCTGTACCTGTTTGTGCTTGTGCAATAATATCCTTTCCATCCAAGATTACCGGAATGGACTGTTCCTGAATTGGTGTTGGCGTTTTTATGCCTTGTTCTTCTAATACGTTAGCTAAAGTTTGACTAATTCCTAATGATAAAAATTCTCGCAATGAATTCCCTACTTTCTTATTTATAGCAATGAGCTACCAAGAAACAAACATATCTTGTTACTTATTTAAACACTACATAATAATTGTTTAATTTTTTCTTTTTTATTATGAGAATGCAAAAAATATTCTTTTCCTATCTGCTTAATAAATAATACCTATTTAATTTTGAATGTTCCACAGAAAAATAGCAAATATTCTATTGAAAGTGTTCAATTCAGAGGAATAAAAGGAAATTTATAGAAATATTACTGCGTATTAGAGAAATTCTTTCTGAAAGGAGAAATATTATGAAAGCCATTATTCATTTTTTTAACCGATTAATGCAAAGATATTTACCAGATCCTTTTCTTTTTGTTGTCATTCTTACCTTTGTCGTTTTTGGACTAGGACTAATCTTCACAGACAGTTCTCCAATCAACATGGTTCAATTTTTGGGGGATGGTTTCTGGAATCTTTTAGCTTTTTGTACTTGCAAGTAGTCCATTAGTTAAAAAAGGATTAGGAGCATTAGCGACATTAGCTAAGACACCAGGTCAAGCAATTATTATTGTATCGGTTGTTTCTATAATCGCATCATGGATTAACTGGGGATTTGGACTTGTCATTGGAGCTCTGTTCGCAAGGGAACTGGCTAAAGTAGTTGAACGCGTTGATTATAGGCTCTTAATTGCAAGCGCTTACATCTAATTTACACCTTAGTAGCTCGATCTTGTTACCCTAACGCTATCGGTTCGATCCGATTAAGAATCAAATTTCAATGTAACTATTAAATAGCAGTTTTAAGGATCAATACTTAAAACTGCTATTTATTATAGTCCAATATAGACAAGTACCTTTTCTTCCTTAAAAACCATGTCTTTTATTGTTCCAAATGGTAGTTTTCGTATTCGATCAATTGTATTTAAGTCGATGGTTACAACACTATTTTTGTAGGTTACTCTTGGTGGTCTATGAAATAAAAAGCGATCAAGCCAGTCATTGTGAAATGGTCTAATTTTTTGCACAGAAAAGGATAGCTTTCGTCCTGAAACGGAGTGAGGCTTAAGAGAAACAACAAAGTGCATAGACAATCGATATTTCTTAATAATTCCTCTGATTTCCATTGTTGATTGATCAATTTCAATCTTTATTTCTTTTACATGTTCTGGTGCCTTTTTGGTAGCAAGGTGGACTAAATTTTCACTAGTAAACACAATAGGAATCGTTAATGAGTTGTTTCTTTTCGGCTGGGATGTGATCTCATTTTTATTCGTTCCACTTACATGTACATTCTTGCTTTTCATCCACCATCCCTCCTTCATAAAAAGATATATCCTTCAAGATATCTTTATGAAACATAAGGTTTGTCTTATGATGATAGCGTCAATCAGTAAATAACTTAAACAAGATTTCATGATATTGTACTAATAATTGATTCATTGGCTTTTCCTGTGATTGATTAGAGTGAACAGCGTGATAAATGGATTCATAGTACCATTTCTGCTTTTCCTTTCCTCTTTTAAAATGCTTCCAAATGCTCTCGCCTTCTTCTTCATATGCCTTATAAATCGACCTCATATTGTGGATTTTATCTGCTAGTGTAATCATCTGTATATCCTTTGTTGCTGATTGAATGAACTGGATTGTATGTGTTTTTCTTTCTTCCCATGATAAAGACTTATCTGGTTCGCTAACACCTTTAACGAGTTCTGCTACATAACTACCGAACTCTTTCTCAATTATGATAAAAGTTACAGAAGTATCTTCCTCTGTATCATGAAGGATTCCCGCAATGACTACATCATTAGAGGCACCCACTGACATCAATAGCAATCCCACGGATAGTGGATGTACAATATAAGGTACAGTTGAAGCTTTTCGGTATTGGCCATCATGTGCTACGGTTGCGAATTCTACTGCTTTATCAATTTTTGTAATCATGACTTCCTCCAAATTCATATTGAACGAGTTATTTACTGAAGAATAAATGTTTCATAAAAAGGAGATATTAGAGTATCTGCTTTTGAACGATCATCATCATTACGAAAACTAACACGGAGAACTCCATAGATATCTTCTCTACTTTCAATGATTTCAATATTCGTTATATTGATATCATGTTTAGCAAGTATATTTGTAATTTCAGCTAATACCCCAGGAGAATCGGGGATGTCTATAAATAAGTCCACATACGTTTGAAGTGCCCCTCTTTTTCTTGTAGAAAATTCATCACGGAATTCTTTAGCATGTTGAAAGAAATAATAAATATCCTCTTTATCACCTTGTTCAATACTTTGTCGAATTTGCTCCATTTGATTCATCCAAACGGTAAATTGTTCCAATATTGGTTGACGATTATGTAATAGAATATCACTCCACATTTTTGGATTGGACGATGCAATACGTGTAATATCTTTAAAACCACCAGCAGCAAGATCCTGAATGATAGGGGTTTCTTGATGGTAATGCTCAGCAAGTTGAACCAAACTTGATGCAATAATATGAGGAAAATGCGATATTACGCCTGCAACATGGTCATGTTCTTCAGGCTTCATTTTAATAAAAGTAGCTCTTGTACCTCTTAGCCAATCTTCTAATTGTTCCACTGCTCTCTTGCATGTTTTTTCCACTTCGGTTATAACATAGAATGCATTTTCAAATAAATCTTCTTTTGATGCCTCCACCCCACTTTTATGGGAACCGGCCATAGGATGTCCTCCAACGAAGCTTGCATATTCTGGTAAGCACGTATGTGCTGTTTCAACTATTTCCTTTTTAGTACTCCCAACATCCGTAATGATTACACCATCTTTTAAGCTTGAGTTGCTCAATTCATTAAGAATGAGAATGGTTTCAGTTACTGGTGCAGCAATAATGATTAAGTCAGCGTTTTCTGTAGCTAGTTTCATATCTTGAACACACTCGTCAATAATATTTAGAGAGGTTGCTAAACGTGCACGTTCAAAATTTACATCATATCCAATGATTCGACTGTTGTGTTCTTTTTTTATAGATAATGCTATAGAACCTCCAATTAAGCCCACTCCTAGTAATAATACTGTTCCCTTCATTTACTCTTGCCCTCCTGATCGTATAAATGTTTCTGAAGCTCTAATTTTATTGAATCAGGAATCGGTTCAGATTTCTGATTTTTTGTATTAAAATTCACATAAATTACAGTACCTTTTGCGCATAGTGTTCCATTTTGATGGATCTCTTCATATAGTTCAAGACTCGTGTTGCCTATTCTTTTTACCCAAGTATATACTTCTACGTCTTCACCAAAATAAATTTGATTCACATAGTCTATATTCATATTTAATATAATCATTCTCCAATTTTGGAACGATAGATCTGGAGTAAATAGTTTAAATATATTGTTTCTTGCTGCTTCAAACCATACGGGAATGGTCGTATTGTTTATATGTCCAACTCCATCTGTTTCAGAAACTCTAGGTTCAATTATCTTTTTATACATAATAACCAACCTTCCTTTCAATCTATCTTCATATTGTAATACTATTCAGATATTTTGTATAACAAAAAAACCAACCTTCAATATGTTGGTTTCTTTGTACATACTTTAGTTATTTAATCACTTTTACCATTTTAGCAACTTCAACTTCATATTCTAAGTTTTCATAGAAACGAACTGCTCGTTCGTTGTTGGCAAAAACATGGAGTACTAGCTGTTTATAGTTTTTTTCTTTACACCATTCTTCTGCTCTTTTCATGAGTAAAGTCCCAATACCTTTCCCTTCGCCTTCTTCTGCAACTGCAATTGAAGATATATAGCCTTGTTCCTCACCTGTGAAAAAATCAATATTTTTGGTGAGATGAATATACCCTAAAGGTTGGTAGTCTTCATTTTCAGCAATAAGTATACTCGAATCAGTATCTAACGTTGCTATTGCTTCACGTGCCATCCTCTCTTGTGCTTTTCTCATTTCTTCTTTATGTCGCCATTCCATATAATGTACTTCATCTAACCTTTGCGCTAGTGCAATGATAAAGCTGTGATCATGTTCATTAATCGGTCGTATATGTATATTCATTTCTTTTTCCCCTTATGTACATAATGCTAATTACTACCATCTTTGTATATAGTTCGGATCATGTATTCTTAATTTTTCTAGTAGTTTTTTAGGTTCTTTGTCAATTGCAATTAATTGTTTAAAATGGCTCCTTACAAAACCTTGTTGTATCATATGATCAAATAATTCAACAAGTGGGGTATAATAATCATTCGTATTCAATAACCCGCATGGCTTTGTGTGGTATCCGATTTGAGACCATGTAAACACCTCGAACCATTCTTCTAACGTTCCGGTTCCACCAGGAAGTGCAATAAATGCATCCGCAAATTCTGCCATTTTCGCTTTACGTTCATGCATTGAGTTGACAATAAATAATTCTGATAAGCCTTCATGAGCAATTTCTACTCTAGCTAATTTTTCAGGGAGTACACCGATTACCTTTCCACCAGCATCCAGAACACCATTGGCAACTGCACCCATAAGTCCTACCTTGGAGCCGCCATATATTAATTTTATGTTTTCCTCGGCTAAATACATGCCTAGACTTCTGGCTTGTTCCATATAAGCAGGATCATTTCCCGTACTGGAACCACAAAATACAGCAATTGCTTTCATGTTATCTTCTCCCTTACTTTATTCCCTTTTATTTTAAACAATATAGTTAAAACTCTCAATATGATTTAGAATGAACGCTACACCACAAAGAGAGGACTACTAAAAAATCAAATAAAAACCCGAACAATTAGGCGAATATCTGTTTAGATATCGCATAGTTGTTCGAGTTTATCATAAGCTGAAATACTTATGTCCCAGCCTCTTGTTACATCACTCTTTTTGCACCCATGTAGTACTTTGACCAGTAGGGGTTATCAAGTGAATATATAGCAATTCCATTTGAACTAGTTGCTGATATATATTCATTATTCCCCATATAAAAACCAACATGAGACACCACCCCAGGTTGATTGACACCAAAGAATACGAGATCACCTGGTTCAAGATTTGCTTTTGAAACGGTTGTCCCCATCTTGTAATAATCCCCTGATGTTACTCGCTTCATATCCACTCCATGTTTATTAAACATGTAATAAACAAATCCAGAGCAATCAAATCCTCTTGGTGTTTCACCTCCCCATAAATATGGAACACCTAGATAGTTAACAGAGTCGTTAACTATTGCTTGTTTTACACTTTGCATAGACTGTTCTTTTATTGGAGGTGTACTTTGACTAAAACTTTGTGCTGGAACTTTCAGGGTTTGTCCTATATAAATGACATCAGAAGAAAGGTTATTGAACTGTTTTAACTGTGCTGTTGTTGTATCATATTGCTCTGCAATCTTCGATAAAGCATCACCTGATTTCACAGTATAAAGATGAGTATTCTGCGGTGATGTGTGAGTACCACTTAATTTTAGCGTTTGACCAACAAAGATCGTATCTGTACTTAGCTGATTTAACGTTTTGATGTCAAGAACTGATATTGAGTAGCGTTTTGAGATTGCAGAAAGAGTATCACCAGGTTGAACAGTATATGAGCTGGGAATTGATTGAAGAATATTGTTACTTACATAAAGTGTTTGACCTATATATATCGTATCACTGGTTAGGTTATTCAGTGATTTTAACTGTGTTGTAGATATATTGAAATTCTTAGCAATCACTGATAATGAATCACCAGCTTTTACAGTATAGGTTTGTCCTTGAGTTGGGGAGCTTGCATCATTTACTGACACCTTCAATGTTTGACCAACATAGATGATGTCACTTGTTAAATGATTTAAATTTTTCAGTTGTTCTACTGTCATATTATTTTGTTTAGCTATTAGGGATAAGGAATCTCCACTTCTTACCGTATAATGGATCGCAGTCGTTGTTGGTGAAGGTATTTGTAAAGACTGTCCTACAAATATACGATCCGTTGTTAGTCTATTAAGACTTTTTAACCGATCAACTGTTGAATTAAAGCGCTTTGCGATTCCAGAAAGAGTATCACCTGACTTTACAATGTAGCGGTTTTCATTTGTTTGTATTGACTGTGTGCCTGTAGCCTTCACGTTGCCAGCTGGTCCATTTGTAAGTGCTAACGTCGCAACCACAATCGTTCCGATAATTACCTTAACAACTCCACCATTTGTGTTCGGTAACTTTTCCTCAACATATTCCATTACACTTTCTTTTAAATGTTGTTTTTTATTTGACTGTGGTTGATCAAGCTCTCGTGAAAATTCCGTTTCATTTGGATCTAAGAATAGCAAAATGGTGCCATCTTGATTTATGCGATGTCCAATAAACATGAAATTCCCCCTTTTTTCTTATCGTTCTCAAGGGGGAATAAAAATATGACTACTTGTTGAGGCTATTCTTAGATTTTCATTATAAAACAATGGGAATTACTTTAAATTATTCCACTTAACTTAATCATTAATCATACTAATCGAAAATTGATTATTTAAAAATACTGCAGCCTCTAACACTGCTCGTTTTCCTTCATCAAGAGGCTCCGTCATACTCATAAATCCATGAATCATGCCAGAATAGCATGTATAGGTTACATCTACTCCCGCATGCTTTAGCTTCTGTGCATATTGCATCCCACCATCACATAACGGGTCGAACTCTGCCGTAACAATATATGCAGGTGGCAATTGAGCAGTTTCTTCGTCAGAAATTAGTATTGGTGCTGCTAGAGGATTTATCGTATCTAAATCACTATTTAAGTACTGATTCCGGAAATACTCCATTGTTTCTCGTTCAAGGTAATATCCTTTGCTATATTTTACAAATGAATCTGTTATCTCAAATCCAGTTGAAGGATAGAATAACAACTGCAATTTAATATCTGGATATTTACGTTCATTTGCCAACTTACAAACAACTGCAGCTAAATTACCACCTGCACTGTCACCACCAACTGCAATTCTAGAAGAATCTAGACCTAACGCCTCTGAATGCTCTGAAACCCACTTTGTTGCTAGATAGGCATCTTCAATTGCAATAGGAAACTTTGCCTCTGGCGCAAGTGAATAGTCTACGGAAATAACAGCACATTGTGATTGATCTGCTAAAGTCCGACATAGACCATCATACGATTCTACATCTCCAATAACCCACCCACCACCATGGAAGTACACAAGTGTTGGAATATTCATAGAATCATTAGGTCGATATATACGAATCATAATATCATTTTGATATCCAGGTATCATTTTATCTTCTACAGAGTGAACCGAAACCGTGCGATTTAAAACCTTACTCATTTGGACAAATGCTGCTCTTGCTTCTGAAAGCGATTGCTGCTCAATAGGTGGGATACCTCTAGATTCAAACACCTGTAATAATGCCTTTGCTTGCGGATGAAGTCCCATATCATTACCTCCTATCATTCACTTTTTTTACTCTAATCCATTTGTCATTCATATAACCCAAACAAAACGTTACCAACTAATACAGGTTTTTCATTCTGATTGACAGCTTCTACTTTAAAGTAAAGTCCGTCTATTGTTCGTTCCTTGGCGACAGCTTTTAATGTAATAACATCTTCTAGGAAGACCATTCCTTTAAAGCGAATCTTATATTCCTTAACAAAGCCCTCATGATAAAAAGGAGTAAACAACTTTGCTAGGTTCCCCATTGTCCACATACCATGTGCAATGATACCTGGTAACCCTGCTTTTGTGGCTTCTTCATCAATAGTATGAATTGGATTATAATCTCCTGAAGCTCCAGCGTATTTAATCAGGTCAAGTCGTGAAACTGGCTTTAATTCGATGTTCGGAAGTGCTTCACCAGCTTGTAATTCTGAAAGAGTTTTCACTGTCATATACTCAGCTCCTTTCGGACAGCTTCTGTAATAATAACAATTTGTTCTGCGGTAAATATATGCTCACCATCTCCTGTTACACCGTGCCTTTGTAAAACAAGGAAGCCCATTAAACCGCTACTTCCTTCCCTTTCATAATAATGGGTCACTTCTGAGGAACAATAAATCTCTTCCCCTACAAATAGAGGTCGTTCATAAAAATACTTTTGTTCACCATGGATGAGTCCTTTATTCGGTAGGTGTAATCCTTCAATTTCTCCATAATCAAATACTCTTGGAAATGTTGGGGGAGCAATATTGTTTCTGTATCTTGATGCCTTACCGAATTCTTCATCAACAAATATTGGATGAGCGTCCCCAATAGATTCAGCAAATTTGTGAACTGCTCCTCTTTCGACGGTATTTTTCACCTGATTTGATCGTTTCCCTATACACTCATGGAACATACACAATCCTCCTTTACGCTTTTGGACCACCAGCAACATAGATGACTTGACCATTTACAAACGATGACGCCTCATCTGCAAAGAATGCTACTGCATTCGCAATATCTTCTGGTTTGCCACTTCGTCCAACAGGAATTTTTGAAACGCTTGCTTGTATTAGTTCCTCAAAAGGTATACCAATTCTAGCTGCAGTTTCCCTTGTCATCTCTGTTTCAATAAACCCAGGTGCAACACTATTTGCCGTAATTCCATACTTACCAAGTTCAATGGCTAGCGTTTTCGTAAAGCCTTGTAATCCTGCTTTTGCTGTAGCATAGTTTGCTTGCCCACGATTTCCTAGTGCAGACGTAGATGAGATGTTAATGATTCTTCCATATTTGTTATTTACCATATATTTTTGAGCAGATCTCGCTGCATTAAAGGAGCCTTTAAGATGGACATCCATTACTGTATCCCAGTCATCCTCTGTCATTTTGAATAATAGATTATCTCGAATGACACCCGCGTTATTTACTAAAATATCGATTGAGCCTAGTTCATTGAATGCTTCTTCCATTGCTACTTCAACTTCGTTACGATTTACTACGTTTGTGATTTTCGAGAATATTTCTATGCCTTGTTGTTGTAATTGTGCTGTTGTGGATTCTAGTGCTTCTTGGTTGACGTCAATGATGGCTATTTTGGCTCCTTCTTTTGCAAAGAGGTCTACAATACCTCTTCCAATCCCACGACTACCACCTGTTATAAATGCTACTTTTCCTTCGAATCTGCCTGTCAATTTGTTTACCTCCTTCTGAATGTATATACTGATTCGTACCTTCATTAATATGAATCTTTATTTTATTACTAAGCGCGTTGCTTTCCACTCCAGATGCTTGCTTTCCGCGGGGCGGGAGTGAGCCTCCTCGTCGCTTTGCTCCTGCGGGGTCTCACTATTCCCGCTAATTCCCGCAGGATTCATGCATCTTCCGTTCCAAGCAACTCTGTAGTACTAAGTGGAAATTCCATTTTGTACTTTAAAATCAAATTTAGTCTAAGTTATAAGTTAAAGTCATTAATTACATCCCATTTAACTAAAGACTTGTTGGTGTTATTTATATTGAAAACCAGTACATCAAATCAAATAGTAAATAGACTAGTCTTCTTCTCAATCACATTTGTTCTAGTAACTTACTAAATGTATTGACCTACTTTCACATGGCCTTTTAGTAGGTTTCTTGAGATGATGAGTTTTTGGATTTCGTCTGTGCCGTCGTATATTCTCCATAGACGTGCTTCGCGGTACCAGCGTTCGATTGGGAGTTCTCTTGTGTATCCCATTCCTCCATGGATTTGTAGCACGCGGTCTACAACATTATTTCCCATGTTTGCTCCGTATAGCTTTGCAATGGATGCAAGGTGGCGATTGTCTTCTCCTTCGTCAAGAGTCCATGCTGCATTTAGTACTAGCCATTTTGCTGCTTCAATTTCTACTGCTGAATCTGCAATTTGCCATTGAATGGCTTGACGATCGGCAATTGGTTTACCGAATGTTACACGTTCTCTTGAATAGTCGATTGCCATCTGAAGTAAACGTTCAGCAGATCCTACTGCACGGGCACCAACAACCCATCGAGCAAAACCAATCCATTCAAGACCTAGTTTATAACCGCCGTCAATCTCTCCTAAAATATTCTCTTCAGGAACTCTTACATTATCAAATACCAATGCTGCAGGACCCCATTCACCCATCGTGTGGATATATTCTGATTTCCATCCCATTTCGCGGTCTACGATAAAGCACGTTACCCCTTCTCGACCCGTTGCACGATGCTTTTCTTTATCTGTTATGGCAATAACCATTACAAAGTCTGCTTCATTCCCACCCGTAATAAAGGTCTTTTCACCGTTTAAAACCCACTCATTTCCATCCTTAACAGCTGTCATTTTAATGTTTCTCGTATCTGAACCAGCACCGGGTTCTGTCATGGCAAAGCATGACTTCTTCTCCCCATTAATAGTAGGAAGCAAGTATTTTTCTTTTTGTTCTTCATTGCCGTAATAAAGTATATTGTCTGCTGATCCTCCAAATGAAAATGGTACGAAGGTTTTTGACACTTCCATAAGAACGATAGCTAACATCATTTGTCCTAGGTCAGCTCCACCGTATTCCTCAGGTGTATTAATTCCCCAAAAGCCTGCTTCTTTTGCTTTCAGTTGGAGCTCCTTGAGCTTCTCCTTTGGTAAACTCGGTCTTCCTTCTCTTTCATTTCGCAGTACATCATTTTCTAAAGGAATCAACTCGTTCTCAACAAATTTTCTAATTGTTTTCTGTACCATTTTTTGTTCATCCGTTAATCGTAAATGCATTCAAAAACACTCCATTCTTATTTTAATCGTTTTAATATTCAGTTTTTTATCATTATAATAATTCCAGCATAATCGCCATTCCTTGTCCTCCACCTACACAGAGGGTTGCGATTCCTAGTCTTTCATTTCTTTTTCTCATTTCATATAACAAGGTTGTCATGATTCTAACACCAGTCGCTCCTAATGGATGACCAAGTGCAATAGCTCCACCGTTTACATTGACCTTTTGTGGATCTAAATCCGCTTCCTTAATTACAGCTAAAGCTTGTGCAGCAAACGCTTCATTTAATTCAATTAATCCGATGTCAGTTAAAGATTTATTTGTCCGTTTTAACAGGGTTTGAATTGCAGGTACTGGACCAATTCCCATGATTTCAGGTGACACCGCACTTGTTGCCCAATTGACAACTTTGGCTATCGGACGAAGTCCTAGAGTTTTTGCCTTAGTTGCAGTCATGATCACCATGGCTGCAGCTCCATCATTTCGTCCACATGCATTCCCTGCTGTTACGGAACCATTTTCTTTAAAAACCGGTTTTAGCCTTTCTAGTTTTTCTAGCGTTGTATTTGGTCGTGGATGCTCATCTAGAGATATCATTTGGCCTTTAATACTTATTGGAATTATTTCCTCTTTGAATCGTCCATCACGAATAGCATCAGCTGCTTTTTGCTGACTAATTAATGCAAACTCATCTTGTTCTTGTCTGGATATTTGAAAACGTTCAGCTACATTTTCCGCTGTCATTCCCATACCGAGGTTCGATCCATAAAGCTCCTTAGGTTGTTGACCGGCTTCAAGATTTGAATCTATTAGTCTCGGATTTCCTTCGCCATATCTAGAGTTTCTAAGATATATTGGGGCATTGCTCATATTTTCTGTTCCCCCAGCAACAATGATTTCTGCCTGCTGGGTAAGGATTTGACCAATACCAGATGTAACCGCTTGCATTCCAGATGCACATAATCGATTCACAGTAAAAGCTGGCACTGTTTCTGGGACTCCCGCACGTAAGGCTGCTACCCGAGCAACATTTGATGATTCTGTACTTTGTCGAACTTCACCAAATATCACTTCATCAATGAGCTTTGATTCAATCCCGGCTCTTTCCAATGATTCTTTAATAACAATAGAGGCTAATTCTCCAGAGTTTATCTCTTTTAAGCATCCACCAAATCTCCCAATTGGAGTACGAACAGCACTAACAATGACAATATCTTCTCTCATCTGATTCCTCCTTTCAGAAGAAACATTCTATTGATATTCTTTTCTAAGCTGTGCCGCAATGATGTTTTTTTGTATTTCAGAAGTACCTTCGTAGATTCTTGTAATACGAGCATCACGAAAATATCTTTCAATAGGAAAGTCTTTTATATACCCAATTCCCCCATGCACCTGAACGGCTTTATCAGCTACACGGTTATATACTTCAGAGCCATATAACTTCAGCATAGCTGCTTCTTTAATAACATTTTTCCCTTCATCTACCATCCAAGCGATTCGATACGTAAAAGATCGTAGTGCTTCGATTTCAACAGCCATTTCTGATAACATATGGGCTACGGCCTGGTGTTCAAAAATAGGGACATGGAATTGCTCTCGTTCAAGAGCATATGACATAGACATATCTAATAGTTTTTGAGAGGACCCTAAATTGCGAGCTGCTAGACCCGCTCGGCCGTTTGCTAAAATCTTTAATGCATTCACGTATCCTTGACCTTCAACACCAAGAACGTTCTCTACAGGAACCTCACAATCTTCGAATATAAGCTCTGCGGAATGAGAACCCCTTAGTCCCATTTTGTTTTCTATTGTTCCTACTTTAAATCCAGGAAAATCTTTTTCAACTATAAAGGAGGTAATCCCTTTTGGACCTTTAGAAGGATCTGTAACAGCCATGACGGTAAAAACATCTGCAACAGTTGCATTTGTAATATAGTGTTTTGTTCCATTGAGGATGTATTTATTTCCTTTTCTCACAGCTGTTGTTTTTAGATTGCTTGCATGAGAACCTGCGTCGGGTTCAGTTAATGCAAATGCTCCAATTCGTTCCCCTTTTGCCATATCAGGAAGATAGTTGTTTTTTTGAAACTCATTTCCCATCTCAACAATTCCAACGGTCCCTATACCTGTGTGCGCACCAATTAAAGTCGTGTAACCGTTATGTGTTTTTCCGACTTCTTCGTAAAGGGCACATTTACCTACCATTCCGATTCCCAACCCACCATACTCTTCCGGAATACTTAATCCAAAAAGACCTAGTTCCTTTGATTGATGTATGATTGTACTGGGTATTTTATCTTCTTCCTCAATTTGCATCGCAAGAGGCTCTACCTCATTTTTAATAAACTCTCTAATGGTTCTTTGTAGAAGTAGTAGGTCTTCATCTAATTGAAAATTCATGTATAGCACATCCTTTATTGCAAAATAGTACTTTATCTCTCTAGTATGAGTGCGATTCCTTGGCCTCCTCCAATACATGCTGTTACTAGACCTTTCGATACATTTCTTCTTTTCATTTCATAAGCAAGTTTTGTAACTAGCATTGCACCCGTTGCAGCAATTGGATGTCCGTGAGCGATTGCACCACCATTTACATTTACTTTCTCCATATCGAAGGAAAGCTCACGATTACATGCAAGAACTTGAGATGCGAACGCTTCATTGATTTCAATTAAGTCAAAATCATCTATTTTATAGCCCGATTGTGCTAACACTTTCTGAACTGCTGGAACTGGTCCGATTCCCATAATATTCGGGTCGACCCCTGCTACTGCCCAATTGCTTACATATGCAAGGGGTTCTAGCTGTCGTCTTTCCACTTCATTGTGTGACATTAAAACGAGAGCAGATGCACCATCATTGATTCCAGATGAATTACCAGCTGTGACAGTTCCACCAGCTTTAAATACTGCAGGCAGCTTTGACAAATCTTCTAATGTAACGTTAGGACGAGGGTGTTCATCTGTAGCAAAAAGATATTCTCCTTTTTTCGTTTGAATGGATATTGGTACAATCTGCTCTTTGAAATAACCTTTCTCCATAGCATGTGCCATATTTCTTTGACTTCTTAGGGAGAATTCATCTTGTTCTTCTCTTGAGATTTCATATTTTTCTACTAAGTTTTCTGCTGTAATCCCCATTGGAGGATCACCGATATGATCAGGTGAAAGCTTTCTAGTAACAAATTTTGGGGGCAGCCGATCATATGCTCTTTCTTGAGGTGCTAATAAATATGGAGTTCTTGACATACTCTCTGTTCCTCCAGCAATGGTTACAGTGCTATTTCCAGCCAATATGGATTCAGCAGCTAAAGCCACACTATTAATTCCAGATCCACATTGACGGTCTATGGTTAACCCTGGGACTGTTTGCGGAAGCCCTGCTTGTAGTAGTGAAAGACGTGCTATGTTGCCTCCACCTGATAGGCAGTTGCCAAATATGACATCATCTATTTCATTCCCTTGAAGTCCGACTCGCTGTACAGCTTCTTTTATAACCTCTGCTCCATAAATTGAAGGATCTAATGATGCTAACGCTCCCCCTTTCTTGGCAATAGGAGTTCGTACTGCTGATACGATTGCTACAGATTTCATATCACTTTTCATCCTTTCAAATTTTGTAGAAGACTTCTATAGCTCTTAACTATTAACATGCAAGTATCATGCCAAAACAAAAATAATCGAACTATATAGTTTCTTATATCTGTATAACAAATGATTGATTCATAAATGTATTATTTCATCCCAATCTTCAATTCATTTTTGAATTAATAATTCAACTCTGAATACTAATCATTTCTAGGGTGTAAAACTTTGAATGTACCTGTCCCCTTTGCAATTAATTGATTGTATTCGTCATAAATTATTCCTTCAGCAGTAATAATTTTATAACCTTGCAGCAATATGATTGCTCGAGCAGTAATAACTCCTTTAGAAATGGGTTTTAAATATTGGATTGTTAGATTGATTGTTGTAGAGGGTAGGTTCGTAAGAGATCGTATCGTAGCTCCAATAATATTATCAATCATTGTTGCATGAATACCTCCATGCAGAGTTTGATTCGCATTCATATGAACATCTTGTATCTCTAATTTGATAACAACATTTCCTTCTTCATATTGCACAGTTTTAAATCCTAAATGTTTAAACAATAAACTCGTTTCATGAGAATGATCTGCTGCTTGATTTTGTCCATCCATTTATGGAACTCCCTTCCTTCAATCATTACATTGAATAAAATGCAAAAATATAAATGATCGTAGAACGATCATTTTAAGGATAATAATTTTATTTTCCAATAGTAATACCATCTTACTAATAGAACACGATTGCTTAGAGTATTGTTCACAATCGTGTTCTATTGTTTTTCATTAATCTAGTTTTACGTCAACAATTTCTCCATCCTCAACGACTGCAATTCGCAACTCTGTAACGAAGCCACCTTTGTCATCCATTTCTGTAATTTCATAGATTCGCTTATCAGATGGGATATTTTGAAGACCTTCATCAATATGGTCATAAATTGCGTTAACATCCTCAACCGTTCCTGCGGCTTTCATTGCTTCTACAAATACATAAAGCGATTGATAGTGATAGCCCGCTTCAGAACCAGGATTCTTCCCGTATTCTTTATTGTAATTTTCTACAAACCCCTCATTTTCAGGTGTAACAGAGTTCACTAGTGGAAGGACGCCAACAGATCCTTCAGTCATTTCTGAACCACCAAGTACTGCATGAATTTCATCAAGTTTTGCTTGGTCCATAATCAGGAATCCACCTTTAAAACCTAATTCTCTCGCTTGTTTTATAACAAGTGCAGTTGGTTCAGATGGACCTCCAACAAATAGAACATCAGGATTTTCTTTAAGAGCATTTGTAACAATTGTAAAGAAGTCAGTATCTTTACTAAAGTCAATTGATCCATTATAAACAACTTCACCACCAAGTTCCTTCCAACCTGGTTCTAATACAGATGCCCAATCCTTACCATATTGAGTAGCTGTTGGTAGCAGGGCAATTTTCTTTCCAAAACGCTCCATTTGGTACTCCGAGAAAGGTTTAATGTAGCTAGAGTAATTCGGTGGAATACGTAATGTTAAAGCATTGCCTTGTTCTGTAATTTTTGGTTCACTTGAATAAGCCCCAATGATAAATTGATCCTGCATATTAAAGACCTGAGTTGCAAAAATACCTCCACTATGAGGAACATAAATGACAGGAGGTTCATTTTCTTGAACCAATCTCTTTGCATTCGCTCCCGTTTCATTTGGTAAGTATTTATCATCTAGGGAAACTAAATTTAATTCATATTTCTTGCCATCAACCTCAAAACCGCCAGCTGCATTGATTTCTTCAGCAGCCATTTCCAGTCCACTTAGCGTGTTCTGACCATAGTAAGCAGCGGGTCCACTTAATGGTCCACTGTAACCAATGTTAACAGTACCTACCTCTGCACTAGTTTCTTCATTCTCGTTATTACTATCTGTATTTCCAGCATCATTTGAATTAGAATCTCCTGTAGATGTTGAACTACTGCATGCCGATAGAATAAGAGCAAACAATAATACTAGATAAAACAAACCCTTTTTTAATTGAGACATTCTCTTCTCCCCCTTGTTTATTTGATCAATTTGTTTCAAAACTCTTAAAGAAATCACATGAAGAGGTTCACCCCCTTTCAAAAGATAGATGTTTATATTCTTAATCTTTGTCTATGCTCCAATATAAGCTTTACGAATATCATCATTTTCAAATAACTCTTGACTAGTACCACTTAAAGTTATCTTTCCGTTTTCAATGACATAGCCTCGATTTGCAATTTTTAATGCAGCATTTGCATTTTGTTCAGCTAGCAGAACGGTTGTTCCGTTACGATTAATTTCTTGAATGACATTAAAAACCTGTTCAACAATGAGTGGTGCGAGTCCAATAGATGGTTCATCAAGCAGAATCAATTTAGGTTTTGACATCAAAGCTCTTCCGATCGCTAACATTTGTTGCTGACCTCCACTTAGAGAACCTGCAGGAAGATCCTTTTTCTCCTTTAAAATGGGGAATAATTCATAGATGGATTCTAGTAGATTTTTCACCTCATTTTTTTTCCTACGAAGTACATAGCCACCTAGAATTAAGTTTTCCTGAACGGACATTTGCGGGAATAGCTTTCTTCCTTCAGGACATTGAACAATTCCTTCCTGTACCAAGCGATCTGGGGAATATCCCCCAACATTTTGATCAAGAAAATGGATGGAGCCACTAGAAGGTTTACTTAATCCACTAATTGTCCGGAAAATCGTACTTTTCCCAGCACCATTCGCTCCTAGCAATACGACAAGTTCACCCTCTTCGACAGTTAGATTAATATTCTCAAGAGCTCGAAAAGGGCCATAATGTACAGAAACATTAGATAGATGTAGCATGATAATCAGCTCCTAAATACGCTTGTATAACAGCATCATTGTTTTGGATTTCACTTGGAGTTCCTTCTGCAATTTTCTCACCATAATTTAGCACCATAATCTTATCTGCAAGACTCATAATCATTCCCATCTTGTGCTCAATAAGACATACGGTAATTCCCTTTTTTGACATTTTTTTCATTAATAATGCTAATCCATCTGTTTCATCTGGATTTACACCGGCTGCTGGTTCATCTAGGAATACAATTTCGGGGTCTGTTGCTAGAGCAAGTGCAATAGCAGTTCTTTTTTTTGCTTCTTGCGAGATATCCGACACAGGTTGGTTGGCTTGATCCAAAAGTCCGACAAAGTCTAAAACTTCATGAGCTTTTTCTCTCGATTGACGCTCCTCTTCCTTTAGTCTTTTCGTTTTAAATATTGCATCAAAGAGATTTGATTTTGTTCTCAAACGGTGACCAATAATCACGTTATCAATAACAGTTGAGGTCTCAAATAGATGGGTAGTTTGAAAGGTTCTAGCTATTCCAAGTTTTGCAATTTCATAGGAAGGGAGTGTTGTAATATCCTTATCATTAAAAAACACACTACCTTCTGTTGGAGGATGGAACCCGCTTATAAGATTAAAAAATGTTGACTTACCAGCACCATTAGGTCCAATAATTGCCGTAACCTTCCCTTTTTCAATTTCAAAATCTACTTTGTTTACTGCTGTTAGCCCACCAAATGTTTTTGTTAATCCCTTCGTGTGAATCATGATTTAGTCTCCTCCTCAGCTCTTGTGACGTTCAGCTGTTGCTGGGTTCTTATATTCATTGATTTCTTTCTATGCCTTTTTGCTTTCCACATCTGATATCCTCCAACGATTCCTCTCGGATAAAAGATAATTAGTGCAACTAATAATGGTCCAAATATTAGCATTCTAAAATCCTGTAGGAACTGTAATGATTGCGATAACCATACAATAATTAATGTTCCGATTAGAGGTCCAAATAGTGTTCCAATTCCACCAACAAGCAGATACATTAACATGTCAAACGTAATATTAATGTAGGCGATATCAGGACCAATAAAACGAACAAACGATGCATAGAGGCCACCTGCTAATCCAGCAAAAAACGTAGATAATACAAAAGAAACTAGCTTCTGTTTCATCGTTGATATTCCAATTGTTTGTGCTAGTTCCTCACTATTACGAATCGCGATAAACGTTCTACCAATGAGTGATTCAGTAATCCTTTTCACTAAGAAGATTGAAACAATTAAAAAGAATAGTAGTAGGAAATATTGAGCTCGCGGTGTATCGAATGTAATGGGTCCGATTTGTGCAGGTGGGGGAATCCCAATTAACCCTCGTACACCCTCAGTAAGTGCTTCCCATTTATAAATTATTAGATAGATGATGTATCCTACACATAACGTATAGATAGCAAAAAAGTGTTCCTTTGTTCGTAATGCAATTAGTCCGATAAGAAATCCGATAACTAAGGTAATGAAGATCCCCAGTAATAAAGCTAGCCAGTAATTTAGCCCAACCTTTACGGTTAATATACCAACAGAGTAAGCTCCGATTGCGAAAAAACCTGCATGTGCCAGAGATAATTGACCAGTATATCCTCCTACGATATTCAAACCGTATACAGCAATGGTCCAAATAAAAGCTAACGAAAGAATGTGTAAATAGTATTGGTTATTCGTCAAAAATGGTAACAAAATTGCAAATAGTAAAGGAATCCATAGGTGTAACCGATACTTTTGAAGCTGTTGCATTATTGAACCCCCTTTACAAATAATCCTTTAGGTCTGATCGTTAAAATAATTACTAATAGTAAAAAGGCGATTAAATCCTTATAATCATTCGAAATAAACGTAGCTCCTAAGCTTTCTGATAGACCTAAAATATAGCCACCAATGATAGCACCTGGAATGCTTCCCATTCCGCCAATAATGATGATGACAAACGCCTTTAATATGACAAGATGCCCCATACCTGGAAATACTAAGTTAATAGGTGACGCAATTGACGCTGCCACTGCAGCCAATCCACCTGAAATAAAGAAAGTTAACATGGCTACTTTATTTGCATTAATTCCCACTAAAAATGCACCTTCTCTATTTTGAGACATAGCAATAATCGTCGAACCTATAATGGTTTTTCGTAAAAATAAGTGCAGCAATATCATTGCAACAACTGCTATCACAATGATTAAAATTCGTTGAACCGTTACCGTAAGTCCTAAAAATTCAACAACTTGCCCGTAAGGTGATGGCATCGGTCGATATTCTGCACCCCAAACAAGTTGAACAAGTGCTTCTAAAAACAATAAAATTCCAATAGCTGCAATCTTATCGTGAATAGGCGGGGCATGACGTAATGGATGAAACACGATTCTTTCCATTAAGACTCCTAATAATCCAACCACAAGTATACTGACAAAGATTGCAACCCAATAATGCATTCCTGTAGAAGTCATTACCATTAAAGTGATATAACCACCAACCATATAGAGTGCACCATGAGCAAAGTTTGGTATATGCAATATTCCATAAACGAGCGTAAGTCCAAGAGCAACCAAGCTGTAAACGCTTCCAATTGTAAGTGCATTAAAAAGCTGTTGAATGAAAATATCCATAAACATTTCACCTTCTTTCTAAATTTTCAAGAATTGTTCCTTTAATTTCCGTTTCAGTATTTTTCCTACAGCGGTTTTCGGTAGTTCATTCACAAACGTTACAGAGGTTGGTACTTTATAATTCGCTAGCTGATCTCGGCAATAATCAATTAACTCCCCTTCAGTAAGGGTTTCGTTTTCCTTTAATACGACAATTGCCTTTACTGTTTCTCCACGGTATTCATCAGGTACTCCTATCACAGCAGCTTCAAGTATCTTCGGGTGACGATAGATAATATCCTCAATTTCTATCGGATAGACATTAAACCCACTAGCCAAAATCATTTCTTTTTTTCTACCAACTATATAAAAGAATCCATCTTCATCCATTTTTGCAAGGTCTCCAGTATATAACCATCCATTTTTTATCGTTTGTGCTGTTTCTTCTGGCATATTCCAATAGCCTTTCATAATTTGTGGTCCTTTGATCACAAGCTCTCCTACTTCCCCAAACGCTAAGGTTTCTTCTCCAGTTGCAATATCCACAATTCTTGCATCAGTATTTGGAATCGGTATTCCTATACTCCCAGACTTTTGAACACCGGATATAGGATTGCGATGTGTTACTGGTGAAGCTTCAGATAGACCATAACCTTCAGCTACACTTGTTCCACTTAGCGAATTAAATTGGTTGATGACCTCTACAGGCAATGGTGCAGATCCACTCGTACAAGTCTCAAGACAGCTTAAATCAAATTTATATGTTTTATAGTAGTTTAAGAGAGCGATATACATCGTTGGTACACCTGGAAAAGAAGTAGGCTTTGTTTTCTCAATAATCTGCACAACCTCTTCAACTTCAAATCTTGGTAGTAATATAAGGTTCCCACCATGATGAAACGTTAAGTTCATTGCACTTGTCATTCCATACACATGAAACAAAGGAGATATCGTTAAGACACGATCCTCACCATACTTTGCCTTGACTTTTGCAGTAGCAGAACTCTGTAGTGTGTTAGCCACAAGATTATAATGAGTAAGCATAGCGCCTTTTGAACGTCCCGTTGTGCCACCCGTGTATTGTAATACAGCCACATCTTCTTTAGGCTGAATCGTTATATTCGGGACATGGTCAGCAGGCTCAGCTAAAAGTTCATTAAACCTGCAAGCGCTTTCAACAGAAACAGGAATAACCATTTGTACTTCAGTACTTTCTACGATCGGGTCAACGATTGCTTGAAGTTGATCTAATACGATTAATACTTTGGCACCTGAGTCTTGAAGTACATGTTGTAGCTCTGTGGATTTATACATTGGATTAACCTGAACGACTGTAGCGCCGCACATTAATGCTGCGAAGTAACTGATTGGGTACTGTGGACAATTTGGCATCATGAGCGCAACTCTATCGCCTTTTGTTACACCTCGTTTTGTTAAACTACTAGCTAATGTTCTTACTGCAGCATATAACTGCTCATACGTATATGTTTTAGTATAGAATGTGACAGCAATATGCTTTGGAAAGCGTTTTACACTTTCTTCAAAAAATTCAACTAGAGACATATTCGGTATCTCAATTTCTTTTGGATTTCCTTCTACAACATGCTTCATCCATGGACGATTCAATTTTACTTCCCCCTTTTTTCTAAAAAGATTAACAAAATCCATTTACAAATAATTATGCAAATTCCATGCCAAAAAAATAAGTGACGATCTGTAAGGAACTAACGTTCACAGAATCGTCACTTAATTCATAATTGCATTGTATTTTTTCAGTATTTTCTGAAATTTATTGTTATATATCACGATTTACTTTTGAATTAACAATTCATAAATGAATCAATTTTATTATTCTGAGATGTTGTATTTTTGTAGCTTTCTTACTACAGTTGCTTGACTAGTTTTTAAATGTTTTGCAATTTCATACGTTGTTCTATATTTTGTATATGCAAGCTGTAGAATATTTCTTTCTGTTTCTTCAACAGCTTCTTTTAATGTTATTTCTTTTTGGATTGTATGTTCGATATGACTATCTTCCTTTCTATATTCATCAGGAAGATCACAAATAGACAGGAGTGAATTTGGAGCTGTTAAAATGAGTCTTTCCATTACATTGGACAACTCTCTAACATTGCCTGGCCAGTCATATTCATAAAAGTAATCTTGTAATGTGCGATCTAATACTTTATCAAAAGAATATTTTTGGTTATATTGCTCCAAAAAGTAATGAGCAAGAGGTAATATATCATCTCGTCTCTCTCTTAAAGGAGGAATGGTTACAGGTAGAACATTTAATCTATAGTAAAGGTCTTCACGAAATTTTCCGTCAAGCACCATTTCTTTTAAATCTTTATTAGTAGCAGCAATTAGCTGTACATTAATTTTTTTACTAGTTGTGCCACCGACTCTCATGATTTCCTTTTCTTGGATCACTCGTAAAAGTTTTACTTGAAGATCAAATGGGAGATCTCCGACTTCGTCTAGAAATAATATCCCATTATGAGCAAGTTCAAACATTCCTTGCTTCCCATTTCTGTTTGCCCCTGAAAATGCTCCAGCCTCATATCCAAATAATTCTGATTCCATCAAATCCTTAGGAATTGCACCACAATTCACTTTTATAAATTGTCCTTTATTGTACCTATTGCTAACTTGATGAATGTGACGGACAAGAACATCTTTTCCAACTCCCGTTTCACCGAGTATTAAAATGGTTGTATCAAAATTTGCAATTCGACAAACCATATCATAAACTTCTAGCATTTTTTTACTTTTAATGATGACACTTGCATCCTTTTGGGTGGAAGCTTTTAACTTGTCTAGCTCCTCTTTATACTGTTGATTTAGTTGCTGTGCTTTTTTTAATTCCTGATTCAATTCATTTAGCTCGGATAAATCACGAATATTCGTTACAATTTTGTCAATGTTACCATTATGGTCAAATATGGGGCTTCCAGTAAGTAACGTTTCTTTACCATTGAAGTTTTTCTGAACGACTGTTACGGTTTTCTTCTCTTCCAATACCCTTATGCTAACAGATTCCTGAAGAATACCCCTTTTCATTAAATCTCTAATATCTTTACCAATGTAGTAATGTTTAGGAATTCCAGTAATTCTTTCAATTGCAGAATTTGTTTTTAATGTAATTCCATCTTTATCCGTGATGTAAATTCCATCATATGAGTTTTCTATTATCGCATCCAGTTCCAATGTCGCTTTATCAAGCTCTTTCACTTTTTGCTTTAATTGAAATAATTGCTGATCTTCTATTACGATATATGCCCTTTGAATTTCTGCCTTAACCTTGTATTCACTATAAAGAAGAATGAAATGTTTATGATCTTTTATTGAAAAGATAATACTTTCTGTATATTCTTCCCAATAGTCAAATACCTCCCATATGATTTTATTTAAGTATTCTTCTTCCGATATCAAAGTTGTACTGTTTTCTACTTGCCGAATTGAACGTACCACGCCTGCACGGTTTGTGATTAGAGTATGGAACGGTATCGACTGGTTTTGCTCTTTTATCAATGACAACACCTCTAAATTATTATTATTTGTAATGTCATTGGTGAAATAATTGTTTTAATGAACTCATCTGATCATTCAATCTCTTCTATTCTATTCGCTGAAAGTTCTCTAAATCCTTTGTACTTTATGACATAAATAGATACATGAATGGATTTCTGAATTTTAGGTTTACACTAAAACATACATTTATATTTTGTTATAGGAGGCGTATTTTTTGAGCTATCATGAATTCTTAAAAAGTAAAAACTGGATTGATAAAGATTTAGATTCCAGATATATAAACGTTAATCATCCTTATGCTATAGTACTTTCAGAGGATGAAGGCCGTATAACATTTAGGGGCTATATAGGTGTTGATAATGGCCAAAATGGTGAAGAGATCTTTTCATTCACAACATTACAAGATTTACAAGTGTGGTTTGAAAATAACATTGGTGAATAGAATGCAGAATCTCTTTCTAAACTTAGGGTAAAATAATGGAGAGTAGCTATTGTTACTCAAACCTTTGACGGGAGTGATGTATCATGGCAAGAAACAAGCTGTTAGTTCCTGGCGCTGGAGATGTTCTCGATCAATTGAAAGAGGAAATAGCCAATGAATTTGGAGTAACACTTGGTGCAGATACTACTGCCCGTGCTAATGGATCTGTTGGAGGCGAAATGACAAAGCGTCTAATTGCCATGGCAGAACAGCATTTAGCAAGTCAAAAAGGTCGATAATAGGAAAGAGCCCCTACTGATTAGGTAGGGGTCTTTTCATGTAGTTAGAAGCTTGTTTAAAAATCTTAATCATTTCATTATGAATTTATATAATATAGGCTAAAATGGGAATAGAAATGGAGTGAGTCTTAATGCGTCGAATAATCTATCTCATTTTATTTATTTATATAGCATCTGTTTCAAAACCTATCTGGATTGAACACGTACCTAAACTTACTGACCCTGAGAATATTGAATCCATGATGGTAAAGCTTGATTCAATAAGTAAAGATCCTGAAGTCATTCAGGTTGTTGATAAAATCTTAGAGGATCTTGACTATTGGATTGATCAAATTGATGGTTCTTTGAATGAAATACAAGATGAACAGAACATATATAAAAAAGAAGAAATAGAAGAAACACCTGTTCTTGCTTCCCCAACCAATCATTCTTTTTCAATATTAAATATTGAAATGGGAGATATAAAATCCGAAGTCGAGAAGCAATTAGGAAAACCGAAAAGAGAAACATGGAATGAATATGGTGTACAGTGGTATACCTATCATCAAAGTTATGAAAACTTCGTAATGGTTTCCTATAATGACCAAAATAAAGTTTCTGGCTTGTACACAAACCAAGACCTTGTTACCTCAACAAATGGTGTGGTTATAAATCAATCAAAAGAAACCGTACAAAGTACACTTAAAAGCCCTCTAGAAAAGATTCGCAAACAAAATGTTTACTATAAATTAAATCAAAATGGTGAGTATGAAGTATATACATTAGATGATAGCTATGTAACCGTCTTCTATGATAAACATGAACATAATACAGTTACAGCTCTTCAAATTATTGATAACGATTTAGAGGAAAAAAAGAAAACGATCTATTCTGATGGATCAGATCTTCTAAGAGAAGGTTTCGAATATCAGTTATTTGATTTAACCAACGCAGCTAGAAAAGCACATGGTTTACCAATACTAACATGGAGTGAAGAAGTTCGGAGCACTGCCAGAGCTCATAGTCTTGATATGGCACAGAATGGATATTTTAGTCACACAAATTTGCTCGGACAATCACCATTCGACCGTATGGAGGATGACGAGGTCAAATTTACACTAGCAGGTGAAAACCTGGCATATGGCCAATTCAGTAGTATCTTTGCTCATGAGGGATTAATGAATTCAGAAGGACATCGAAAAAACATATTACAGCCTGGGTTTACACTACTTGGAGTTGGAGTCGCTTTTAATGAACAATCACAGCCTTATTATACTGAGAATTATTACCGGAAATAAACTAGTTTGCTGATTACTATCTTCTTAAAAATGATTGGTATGTTCATTCTTTGCTGAATTTGCATTCCAATCATATAATGATTAGGCAAAATAAATACATCTATTTAACCGATATGTAAGAAACTCCCACAAAGGTTAGGAAACACTTATTATTTAACAATCTCTTCTATATATTCATAATCAATTACACCTTCAACTGCTCTGTAGAAAAAACCATTAAATCTGATTGTATCACTCGAATTAATTATTAATGATTCTAGAACTTTTCCACTCTCACTATATATAGTTGTTCTAAAGCTATAACCCATATATCCAAAAGAAGGCTTACCCTTTTGGAATGTAATGGAGTTCAAATTATGAATAATAGGGTTCATTGCCTTTTTATCCGTGATCTCCATTTCTTCTCCTGTATTCCCATCAAAAATCGTTATTTTTGATACATTTTCACTTTCAATACTTATTACTTTATGAGGAAAAAAAGATAAAGAAAATGTCAAAGAAGTAATAACAGCAATGGCTAATACTGTCCCTTTAATCCATTTACGGAACTTCATAAACAAAATACCTCCTCACTTTTTATTCAACATAACATGGTTACACGAAAATGAACATTATTGTTTATAGGATAATTTACCATCCAAAAAAAGTTCAGCATTGGATTCTATCCATTACTGAACTTTTTTGTCACTGTAATTTTCACTTGTTGTTTTTATCCACAGTTACTTCACAGCCATCATCTGTACAAGCCACTCCATTTGCATCACTTGTCCCAATTGGCTTTAGAGGAGTCTTGTTATTCTCTTCCTCCCACACTTGTTCTAAGGCACTTTTAAAAACCTCAGTAGGCTGGGCACCAGAGATAGCATATTTTTGATTAATTACAAAGAATGGTACTCCTTGTACACCTATTTCTCTAGCTTCAGCTTCATCTTTTCTTACTAACTCTTCAAAGTCATTGCCATTTAAAACCGCTTTTACCTCTTCAGAATCTAATCCTTCTTCTGTAGCAAGCCTTACTAATGTTTCATGATTGCCAATGTGCAAAGAATCTGTAAAGTATGCTTGCAAAAGTCTTTCTGTTAATGGTTCTTCTTTCCCTTTTGATTGGGCATACTTAGCTACACGATGAGCATCTAACGTGTTGGTTGGTTTCATGTTTTCAAAATTGAAGTCTAAACCTACAGTCGCTGCCTGCTGACCAACATTTGCATTCATTTGCTTTGCTTGTTCAATAGAAGTTCCGTATTTTTTTGCTAATGCTTCATGAATACTCAGGTTACTATCTTTTTGTGAATTGGGATCAAGTTCAAAACTCTTATATGAAACTTCTACTTGGTCTTTATGTGGAAATGTTGATAAAGCTTCCTCTAGTCGTCTTTTTCCGATATAGCAGAATGGGCATACAAAATCTGACCAAATTTCTATTTTCATGGATGACACCTCTACCTTCTAATATTATGGAAAGCATAGCATATATTCTACGTAATCTTTACTATTTTGCTCAATACTTTTGTTTTTCTGCAAAGACAAAATGAAAAAAGGGTACTTCAGATTTTCCGAAGTACCCTTTTTTCATTAATCATCACCGTTCAGGAAATCACCTATTCCACCTAGTATGCTACCTTCTCCAGTGGAACGACCACCAGCACTAGGAGCACTAGCGAAAATTCGATCGGCAAGACGGCTAAATGGTAATGATTGAATCCAAACAGTTCCTGGTCCACGTACAGTTGCATAAAATAGCCCTTCTCCACCAAAGAACGCAGATTTAATTTTCCCAACATATTCAATATTGTAATCGACTTCTTTTGTCATAGCGACTAAACAACCCGTATCCACTCTAAGCAATTCACCTGGTTGAAGTTCCTTTTTATAAATAGAACCACCTGCATGAAGAAAGGCAAGTCCGTCTCCCTCAAGCTTTTGCATAATAAAGCCTTCACCACCAAAAAATCCTGTACCAAGCTTCTTTTGAAAATCGATTCCTACGGATACTCCTTTAGCCGCACACAAGAAGGCCTCCTTCTGACAAACTACCTTTCCTCCAAGTTCACTCAAGTCAATGGGAATTATTTTCCCTGGATATGGAGCTGCAAAACTAACATGTTTTTTCCCTGCACCACTGTTTGTGAATACAGTCATAAATAAACTTTCACCAGTAAGAATTCGTTTTCCAGCTCCTACTAGTTTCCCTAAGAATCCAGATTGTCCACCCTTTGCACCATCTCCGAAAATCGTTTCCATTTCAATGCCATCTTCCATCATCATCATTCCGCCAGCTTCTGCAATGGCACTTTCATTTGGGTCAAGCTCAATTTCAACAAATTGCATATCATCGCCATAAAGCTTGTATTCTATTTCATGTGAATTCATATTCCTGCAAACCTCCTTATTACTTGCTTTTTAGTTTATTCTTTGTTCACTCAATATTATCCTTCTCGTATCCGTTACATGAAATATAAATTTTTTGTAAAAGAATACACAAAGCCGATACCTATAAGAAAGTATCGGCCAGTGTACTATTTAACTGTAAAATCTTTTATTTGGTTTTTTATTTTTCTTTCGTAATCGGGAAAAATGACAGGCATCACAAATCGGAAATCTAAAATCAGAAGGTAGTTTCTTCTCACAGCGTTTGCATTTATTTACAGGGTCTGATGATACCTCTGTACTTAGTTTTTCATGCACACCATTGGCAATGTTCTCTCTAAGTCGTTCCCAATAGATTGCTTCTGTTTGTTTACCAAGTCGATATAAAAATAACAAATGCAAACCTAGTGCTTTATAGGATACTTCGAGGTCTTCTAAATTTCTATTTTTTAACCTTGGTTCAGGGAGCTCTTCATCATCAATTATAGCAAACATTGTGTCTAACCATTGTCTGGTCAATTCGGGTTCTTTTTTTGAAAAAGGTAAATGTAAAAAACCATAGAGGTCTAACATAGAGAGTTTTGCTTCTATTTCTGTACCTCGTATGAGTTCGTACAAGTCACGTTCTTCATAGAGTGTTGCTTTTTTCGTGCCTCCAGGACTTTCAAAACGGTTCCAAAGCTCAAAGAATGTCCCAAGATCACGATAGTACTTTTGAAATCTTTCTAAAACCGATTGAGTCGGAGCAATAGCAAATGTTTGAACTGGTTCATCTACTTGTTCAAGTAGCATTCTCATTTTCTTGATGTCCTTCGTAAAGGCTACAAATCCTGCATTATAAAGACCTTTTCTACCTGCGCGTCCAGCTATTTGTTTGACTTCTTGTGAAGTAAGAGTTCTTCTTCTAGTTCCATCAAATTTTTCGTTTTCAAGGAAAACAATTCGATGAATCGGAAGGTTTAGCCCCATACCGATAGCATCAGTAGATACTATAACTTTGGTTTCCCCTTTGATAAAGCGCACCATTTGTTTCTTTCTCGTTTCCGGAGGCATGCTGCCGTATATCATGCTTACAGATAAACCTCTATTCTGAAGCTTTGTAGCGGTTTCAAGAACTCTTCTTCTTGAAAAACATACAAGGGCATCTCCTTTTCTTGCATTTTTCAATGAGAATTCTTGATCTTCTACAACAAGAGGCGTATCACGTTCATATTCATTTATCTCAACATCTGCTTCATCAAGCAATTGGAGTAGCATACGCTTAACATTTTTACTGCCAATGATATGAACTTCATTCGCATTTGCTTTTGTAATAGCCTTGTACCAAGAAAAGCCACGATCTTTGTCAGCCATCATCTGAGCTTCATCTATAACAATAACATCGTAATAATCCTTCTCATAGAACATCTCAACCGTACAAGAAATATGCTGAGCACCTTCTACACCTTTTTCTTCTTCTCCTGTCTTTAAATTACAAGGAATACCTTGTGCATTTAACCTATCATAAACCTCTAAAGCAAGGAGTCTTAGCGGAGCAAGGTATAATCCACTCTCAGCACGCATCATTCTTTGCAATGCATGAAACGTTTTTCCTGTATTTGTCTCACCTATGTGAAGAACATAACGGATGTTACCTCTTATAGAAGGGCTATATTCTTGACCAAAAATATCCTTGAAAATTCGTTCTTCCTCTTCTTTTTGACGAATTCTTTCAGCCTCTTCCTCTGCTGCTCTACGTTCACGATCAGAAAGGTCATGACGATATTGCCTTAACTGCTCATTCTCATCAAAGGGCATCTCTACTAGTCGCAACAAGTCTGAAACATACTCTTGTTCTAATTCTTCCATATATGATTTTTCAAGTGTAAATGTATGGTCTGAAATGATTCCTTTTAATACCCTTGCAGACAAAGGTTTCTCATAAATCGCTTCGTACCTTTCCAAAATATCTTTATTCAATTCATCAAGAAGCTTTATTGGAAGTATCTTATTTAAATATAAAGAAACAAGTCGTTCATATTGATAATAGTAAGTCTCATACTCCCAATATGTTCCTTCCCAGTCATATGTTTGATGGACTGCTCCTGTTAGTTCGTTGAAGAAGTCGTTCATCTTTAAATAATCGTTTTGCTGAAATTCTCCTACTTCGATTAATGCTTCTTCAATCTTATATGTTTCAACGCTCTTGTATTTTTTGTTCTGATGTAAGTCTTTATATAGTTGATTAGCAGTATGGTTTCGGACAAAAATATATAATAATTCATGATGTTGATCTAAATAAGCATTTGTTATTTGTTCAACTTCAAGTTTGATCTCATTTTTAAGCTTAGCCACTTCTTTTTCTTTTTCAAGCTTCAAATACTTGTTTCTAGAATCAACATACATTTTCTCCCATTCACCTTGGAGCTGTGCGATTTCTGAATCTAACCATCTGTAGACATTAAAAGGATGATATTGTCTCATTTCTTCTCGAAACAAGTGGTTAATTAGTTTACGGTCAACGCCTTCTACTTCAAAATCCTTTTTAGATAGAAAGTCTTTTTTCTCTTTATTGGAAATATCATTTGTTGCTTTATTAAGCCAAACATTGATCCAAAGCTGATCAATATAATGATTTCGAGCTTCTACATAATCATTAAAACTAGGTTGCATTTCCTGAGTACCAAGATACTCATAGATATCTGTCATAATTTTTCGTTTCGTATGTTCAACTGACTCTTCATATAAATGTTCTAATTTACTCATGGAAAATCTCCTTCTGTTAAAACCTTCAAACTAATCATAAATGAGTATGACGGGAAAAGAAAAGATTTAGCATCTCATAAAAAAGAAGACATCCCAAAAGGAATTCTGACTTCTTTGAAGGAACAGTGAATAATGTTCTTCCTTACTTGGAGTCATATACCTTGGGACATCTTTTTATACTGGTTATTCGAGTATGACACCTTTCTGATAGTCTTTCATAAAACCACCAATTACTTCTTCTGAATACTCATTTGCTTCAGGCACTTGAATACTTAATTCATTTCGAATATCTATGGGTGTTACGTATACATCATGAATTCTATTAACTTCTAATTGCACCATTAAGTCTTGTGCTATATCTTTCGCCTGAAATTGATCAAGTAGTAGATATCTGATATTTTTCAAATTGGCTCTTCCTTTCCGACTTTTTCATTATCTTGCCACAGATGCATCCGTTCTATGAATAACAATCATTTTTGGCAGTTGCTACAAAAGAATGCTTTTCTAGATGAAATGTCTTCACGTACAACGACTCCACCACAGCGTGGACAGGCTTTTCCTTCTTGATCATATACCTTACACATTTTATTGTAGCCACCTATTAACGTATCAATTTTAGTAAAAGGTTGCTCCATATATCCTCCATACTTAATTCCTTCTTTAAGAATGGTCTGAATGGATAAATATAGTTGTGTTTTTTCTTGTTTAGATAGTTCTTCTAGTTTCCTTTTTGGTAAAATTCCAGCATGAAAACATATTTCATCCGAATAACAATTGCCTATTCCGGCTAAAAATTTCTGATCTATCAATTTAGACTTCAGCGTCCCCCTTCTCTTGTCTAGCAGCCCTAGAAATTCATCTAGTGTGAAATGTCCATCTAACGGTTCAGGGCCTAAATCAGAAATCTCATTATATGCTGAATCACCACTTGGAAAAATATGTAGATATCCTAAACGAAGTCCAATAAAATCAAGATGTTCTTCGTTAAAGAAGAGATGTATTTGTACAGTTCGATCTAAAAAATCATTTTTTCCACCAAAATATAGTAGCCCGCCGAGCATTAAATGAAGTAAAAGAGTTTGTCCGTTCGAAAGATGAAACAAAAGGTATTTTGCACGTCTTTCTACCTTAATAACCGTTTGCTGAGATACCAATTGGATAAAATTTTCTTGAGAAATGTTTATTGATTTTACCCTGTTAATTTCTACCCTAGTAATCTTTTTATTAACAATGTGTTCCTGAAGTAAATGTTTGTAGGTTTCCATTTCAGGTAATTCAGGCATAAAAAATCTCCTTTACCATTTTCTTTTAGTTTTGCCGGTAAAGGAGAAAATACTATTGAATATGATTGGTAATCGCTTTATTTGAAGTTCTATTCCTCATTTTTCAAAGCTGCGAACAACTCGTTAAGATGCGTGATTTCAACATCCGGTACAATATCGTTATTTCTAGGCTTGTGATGACGATTCACCCAAACCGAACGGATTCCTGACCGGTTAGCACCAAGGATATCTGTTAAGAGATTGTCACCGACCATTATAGCTTCATGTGGTTTAATACCTGCAGTAGACAGTGCATGTGAGAAAATAGAAGGATCTGGTTTTCCTTTTCCGAATGCCCCTGAGATAACAATATGTTTAAAATATGGAGTAATCTGTGGAGTTATTTGAAGCTTATTATTCTGAAGTTCTGGGGAACCATTTGTAATAAGAATTAATGTGTAGCTCTTATATAATTGGTCTAAAACTGCAAAGATTTCCTCATATACAAAAGGATTTGCTTTTCTTTCGGTTCGAAATCGCTCTGCTAACTCTTCACCAAGACTTTGATTATCAATTCCAAGGCGTTGTAATCCAGTTATCCAAGCATGATTTCGATAAGTAGGGGCAATCTCTTTTAATTTTTGAAATTGTTCATGATTATCGTTAAAGTCTCCCCATAAGCCTTCAAACGGGTTGATTCCAATCATCTTAGTAAATTCAAACGTTTCGTAGTTTGAGTATAAGTGTTTTGCAGCGGTCCTTACGTGTTCTTCTAGTAGGTCTGGATCAACTTCAGTTTTTTCCTGTGCATAATAGCAGGTGTTTTGGAATGCGACTTTTACGCTTTTTTCGTCCCATAGTAGTGTGTCATCTAGGTCAAATAGTATTGCTTTTATCATGCTTGATCCTCCTTTTTACTGGCTACAATACCAATTCTACTTAATACTGCCGGATTCCTATGTAAATAAAGTTATAATTAGCTCTTGATTGAATTGGAATTAAAGCAAGTAAGATAGTATTTGAGAAGAACTTGGTTGGAATACAGAGTTACTTGAAACGGAAGGTGCTTGACTCCTGCGGGAAATAGCGGGAATAGTGAGACCCCACAGCGCAGCGAGGAGGCTCACTCCCGCCCCGCGGAAAGCAAGCACCTGGAGTGGAAAGTAACGGACCAAGTTTTAAAAAAAGAAATTAAACAGCTTCAGCATTTTTAAGTTGAACATTCTTCTCTTTGAAGGCAAGTAAGAAGTAAATTGCGCCTGTTAAATAAAGTGCGCCTGTAATGGCAAATACGATTGCGTATCCCCAGTAGGAGCCGAATGATAGCACGACGTAGGTTGATACTGGGCCCATTGTTGCCCAGCCTAGTGAAAACACCATTTGGCTTAAAGAGTTTGCAATGCCTTTCATTTCATCTGGCACCTTACGCATCATAAGTGACATTTGTATTGGGTTTCCTGCATTCATTAATGCCTGCCTTAAGAGGAAGCCAATTACTGCAAAGTAAAGGTTCGTTGTTAGACCTGTAAGAATGAGAAATGGTAAAGATAAAAGCTGTAAAAGGACAACCGCCTTTACTTCACCTACTCTTTTAACGACCGCTGGGCCTATAATCATGGCAATGGCGGTTGCTGCTTGACCTAGTGATAGTATAATTCCTATTGCAGAATGTGATGTTTGAAATCGATCGGCAAAGTATAAATTTAGATATGGAACAACTAGCCCTGAACCTAACCCAATGATTAGTTGCGCTCCAACAAATAAGAAGACTAGCTTCCATTGATTCCCCTTACCCTTCCATCTAAATAGTCCGGATAATCTTTGTTCTCTTTTTCTAATAGGTTCATTCATTAGCAGTATTGGGATAAAACCAGAAAGATAGAGGAAGCCACCGATTAATAACGTAATCCTAATACTTATTATTGTGTCTAAGTTCAATGTCATTTGTAATAAATCTGAAAAAATTCCACTAAACAGATTTCCTATTACATTTGCAACCATCATGACTGCAAAGTGAAAACTGAATAGTTGTACACGTTCCTTTTCATTTGAGTTCTCGGCTAACCAAGGAATCATAGAAACTTGTAAGAACGCCATAAAAGCCCCACTTCCAAAAGCCAGAAAATAGAGTGGGTTCTCAAATACTAATATTGACCTTCCGAATAAGGTGATTGCTGCAATTAATATCCCAAGCCCCATAACCTTTTTTCGTCCTAAAGTATCACTTAATATTCCTGCAGGTACTAGAAATATTGTTTGTGCTAGTGCTGTTAGAGAAATTACCTGTCCGTTAGTTAATTCACTATAACCTAGTTCCTTTAAATATAGGTTATATAGCGTCATAAAAATTCCCATTCCTATTTGTGTAAGAAAATTAACAAGAATAGCTAGCTTAACATTTCGGCTATATTGTAAATAACTTTGCTTTATCTCATGAAGATAATTAAACATGTTTTTTATCGCCTTCCTAATATTTCGTCTCTCTAAATATAGCTGAAAAATAAGAGGAAGAGAATAGAAAAGAGTGTAATAATATATTAATTAAACGATTTTACTACTTTTCTCTTTGTGTTTTACATATTCTGAAGACCAATCAAGTGTTAGTGACATTAGTTCTTTGAAATGCGTCATGCATGAAAATGTATGATTTGCTCCTTGTAAGATATAGGAGGAACATGATCCTTGTTTTCTTTTATGAAATTGACGTTCAAATTGCTTACAATAACTTACTGGTATGTCCCCATCGTCTGAACCATGAATTAAGAGAATATCGCCCGTAAATTTAGAACATGCAGTCAGAGGATCATACTTGTTTAATGAACGAAAATACTTTTTTGTAAATGAATATCCAAGATAATCTACTGAATTTGATGCTATAAATGTTTTCAGTTTTTTTGTCCCTACTATATTTAAAATATCCTCATAAGGATTTCCTACAGCTGCCCATAGAATGAGTTTTCGTATTCTTTTATCTTCGATTGATGTGAGCAAAGCGGTTGCACCACCTAAACTATGCCCTAATAATGTTATGTTGTCTTTATCAATCTCATCAATCTTACTAGCATAGTCTATAACTCTAATTGTTTGTTCAATAATTTCATCTAAACCAGTATCACCATAATCTCCGGAACTTTCCCCACAACCACTATAGTCAAAACGCAATACAGCAATTTGTTGCTGAATAAATTCATCAGCTGTTTTCACAAACAACCGATCAACCCCCATTCGATTGCTTGTAAATCCATGGCAAATGATGACTAGAGGGTAACTATGATTTTCTTCCCCTTGAGAATCAGGAAGATGGAGGGTAGCGATAAGCTTTTGGTTCTTCCATGGAATTTCTAAAAATGCATTCATATTCTTTCATCTCTCCCATGCTCATTTATTGTTTTTATATATTCCTTTTCCAAATGATGGCAAGATAGCTGAAATAACTGGGTCTGATTTATTTTATATACACCTAGTTGAAGTAGTTGATTAATTAAGTACTCTTTTCTTTCGTCTAAATTCATATTCATTCACTCCTATCTAGTTTGCAATTACTTACTGTATATAGATAAACTTGTATACAATAAAAAAGTCTCATCTTATTGTGTAATCCAGACAATAAGATGAGACTTTGATAAATCATGTAGCTCAACTTATCTTCCAAGCCGCTAAGCTTGTTGGAATTGGCACAGTGCTCCTTAGAGTCTGTTGCCGAGGTTTCATAGGGCCAGTTCCCTCCACCTCTCTGGATAAGTAGAAAAATAGTATTAAGTTAATAATGTAATCATAGTTGAATTGAAAAACATTTGTCAATATAATGTTATGTCTAATAAAAAAAACCAATCTTTTATAGCAAAACTAAAAGAATGGTTTTTTACATACAATATGTACAGCCACAGTTGCCGTAATGTTCGGTAAGAAAGTTTTAAACCACCACTCCTCAAAGTGGGTGTTCGCAGAAGCATTCCTGAAGTCCTCTATCGTGGAGGCATGTCATTCCGGCTTCGATGTTAAACTCCCTATTACAGCTTAAAGGTTAAAACTTTATTATGATTACGTACAACGTAGCCTGTGTATTTATAATATCAGTTATGATTATTCTTTGCAAATGGAATTTTGTGTTAAATACGGAATCAATACATTAATAATTCCTGAGCTTTTGTTTTTCCATAATTTCAAAGGACTTGTCGATAATATCTGTTAATACGTCTCCTTTGTATACTCTTCCTAGCTTTGTGTTTTGCTGGTAATATTCAACGATCTCATCAAGCTTATCTGATGTTTCCTTTGTTACTCGAACATTTAGCTGAACTCTTGAGTTGTTTGACACGTTATCCCTCCGATATTAAGTGATATCATTATGATATCATATTGCTAGCATATACTATCATTAGATTTATCAGTAGAAGTGAAGCTAAAGTTTTGAATCAAATCTTTATTTTTCAACAGAATAATATCTGTGTGAATTCTTTCTTTCTCACATTGAGCAACCCATTCTTCAATGTTTCCTCTTTGTATTTCTATAACTTTTTGATCGGTTTCATAGGCAAACAAATAGAAGTGATTGTGCAAATATGTGAAAAACTCAAAAAGAATTATGCCCGATTTTTTTACATATTCACTATCGAATTCAATAAAGCCTACCGCATCTTTACTTTGAGAAAACGTTTCTTTCATTCCTTTTAATACAAATGCCTCATAGCCCTCTACATCCACTTTGAAAAGTACTGTTTCTTTCTCAAGATTATATTGTGATAGAATGGTGTCTATCTGAAAGGATTTAACTTGTTGCACTTCCATTGTTGGAAGGTCATTCATTTGTATACCAGAAGATGTTCCAGACCAATTTGTATTCACATAAAAATTTTGGGTTTCTACATCCTTATCTGAGGCAAACCCATGTATTAACTTCATTTGTTGTTGGTTGGGATGCTCCCGTAATGATTTCTTAATATATGGCAGTAGTCTTTGATTTGCCTCTACACCAATAATGGTTGTATTCGCATTGTAACTTGTAGAAAATAGACATTCACCATAGTTAACCCCAATATCTAACACTATGGATGGTTCTAACAGTTCTACGCTATCTTTCCAAAAATCTGTAAGTCGATTTTGTGTCACACCACTCTTTAATAGAAGTGCCTTCCCTCTATTTTCTGAAGGGTCAATATAAATGACATGATTTGATATTAGTTTAATTTTGTCAGGAATTTTACGTGTGTTTATTGTTTTGTATTTTAGGAAAATCCCCAAATTAATGATGGTACTTAAAATCTTCGGATGCTGGTCCCAAATTTTCAAAAGCAATGGTTTTCGTATTAAATTAGTAGAACTGTTTGGCATAATTCCCATCCTTTTTGAATGTAATTGATTAGCGATGTTCTAATGAATTCATTTTATGACACAATTAAAAATAATTATGTATCTTTTTTAAAATTTTTATGGGCTTTTACATCATAAATGTACATTCGACAGAAATGATAAAACTCCTTTTTAAAAAATTTGATACTATTAACCCATAATCGTACTCAAAAAAAGCAGAGCCGGAATTATGGCTCTGCTTTCATTACTTTATTTACCAATAAACATTTGTGTCCAATGGTTACCTTCTACTGTATGTCCTACTCCAATATGCGTAAATTTATCACTAAGGATGTTTTTACGGTGTCCTTCACTATTCATCCAAGCATTCACAACTTCCTCTGCTGATCTTTGACCTTGTGCAATATTTTCACCAGCAGTGTTATACGCAATTCCAAAATCCCTCATCATATCAAAAGGAGATCCATATGTTGGGCTGGTATGTGAGAAGTAATTGTTTTTTTGCATATCATCAGACTTCTCTCCAGCAACATTGCTAAGTGATGTGTCTGCTTTTAAATCTGGTAGACCATTTGCACGTCGTTCTTTGTTTGTTAATTCTATTACCTGTGATTCAATTTCACTTAATCCTTCACCTTTAGCTTGACCAGCACCTGTTTCCTTTTGTTGTTGAGGCTGTGCCTGTTGCTGTTGTTGAGGCTGAGCTTCCGGTTGTTGTTGTGGTTGCGCTTGTTTCTGAGTTGTGTTTGTTGTTCCAGGTTGTTCTGTAGCCTTTTGCGCTTGATTTTGAGCAGGCGTTTGTTTTTGTTGTTGGCTTTGATTCATTTGATTTTGATATCTTGTAGTCAAACGATTTACCAATTTTTGTTGATCTTGTTGATTCATGTTTACTTTTACAAACTTATATTTTGCCTCTTGTACCTTAACTGCCTTTGTATGCGGATACTTTCCACTAGAAGTATTCGTATCTAAGCTAGAAATAGAGACAAGAGGATCTTCCCCCATGCTTACATCCCTATTGTTTGTATCAAAAGCACCTTCATTATTGTTACATGCTACAATTGTAAGCATCATCAGTGATGTTACAGCTACTTTAAAAACATTCTTTATCATGTGCTGCCTCCTCAAATTGTAATTAGGCTACGTCTTTATTTTCTTCAAAATGAGGAGAACTATATATGGTAAAAATCGAGATAAATACTAATTAGAGGATGCAAACAATACAGCAATTGTAACCCATAGGAAAGTATTAAAAATCTTCCAAACTTCGTACTGAATCCATATGACTAGCGATCATGGCAATAATTGTACTCGCTTCTTCTTTACTAAAGATAAAGTTAAATTCATCACGAATAAGTTCATCATCTGCTGTTTTCAGTCGATTAATCCTCTGCAAAATTCCATCGCCAGTTTCTTGAACGATCCCAAATTTGTATGTTACTTCTAGCTCTTCGTCAGCATCCAAATAAGCTGTTACTTCAGGTGTTTCCCACTCAACATCAATTTCATCATCTAAATCTTCATCATCATATTCATCGTCTGCGTAATCATCATCATATAAACCTAAATATTCAACCTCTTCATTATCATCTTCGTCCGAAACAATATATTCTTCAACATATTCCGAATCGTCTTCCATGTAATCATGAAAATCATCATGAACAGCATCAATAATATCTTCAATATCATCTAGAAGCACTCGAACCGTTTGATCTGTTTCAAAATCGAAGGATTCCATATAGAATTCTTCATTATTCGGATCATAAAATAAAGTGCTGAAATAATCGCGTTCTTCATCTTCCGTATCAACGAAAAATTCAATCCTTGGATGCTTCGCAGCTTTTGTTATAGTTAATTGACCTACTTGATCATATTCCTCACAAATAGATTCTAGATGTTCCTGTAATTCTGCGCATACACGATCAAACCATTCAAGATTCATGGAAACCCCTACCTTTCTTTTGGTTATATTTATTATTGCTTATATTATTTACTTCATTATTCCATTTTTATCCATGAAAAATTCAGGAAGAGTATTTATTAAGTGCTATTATTATGGGGAAACTTTTTAAGAAGGAGAGATTTGTTCATCATAATGTCTCGAAGAAAGTTGGATTGAAGGTGTATTTATGCATGTATACTTATCACTTATACTGGGAGCAGTCGCGTTCTGGAAAGGGGATTTTAAGAATGTACCAAAATACCACACCACAATACTATACGTCTCACTCCTAGTTCTGCTTTATAATTTCATATGTGATGATTATTTGTTGTGGCAGCTACACGGTGTTTTCCCTTTTGATTCTCACTCTGTAATTGACCTCATTCATGGTTTTATTATGCTTCCTCTTGTAACTCTTTTGTATCTATCACATCATCCTGAAGGTTCCATAAAGGAACAGCTTGTATATATTGTGAAGTGGAGTATTATTTCTGTATCAGTAGAATTCATTTTTTATTATCTCGGATTCATAACATTTCATAACGGCTATCAATTTTTCATGGAATTTCTTTTTTATCCATATATGTTTATTATGCTTCGTTTACATCACCTATTTCCTTTTAGAACCTATGTTTTGTCCATTTTCACCATCATCTTATTAATTATATTTTTTAAAGTCCCTTTTCCAAGGTAAATAAAAAGGATGAGAAATATTCCTCATCCTTTTCCTTATAAAAAAATTAGTCTTCAATAACAACCTTTTCCATTACATCTCCATTACTCATTGCTTTTGCAGCCTCAACATTTGATGTAACTTTTCCAAATACAGTGTGAACTCCATTTAAATGAGGTTGTGGCTCATGAACGATAAAGAATTGGCTCCCACCTGTATCTTTACCTGCATGTGCCATAGAAAGTGAACCTACTTCATGCTTATGAGGATTACCTTGTGTTTCACATTTAATTGTATAGCCAGGTCCACCAGTACCTGTTCCGTTCGGACACCCACCTTGACTTACAAAACCTGGAATCACTCGATGGAATGTTAATCCATTATAAAAACCTTCTTTTGCTAGCTTCTCAAAGTTTTCAACTGTTCCAGGTGCCTCATTTGGATATAGTTCAAATTCAATTTTTTCACCATTTTGCATTAATATGTATCCATTTTTCGACATAAGTACATCTCCTTCTACGTTAAAATCATTGTTATCATATCATTTTTAAGACAGAAAAAGAAAGTAACGAACTCTATATTTGTGCTAATTACAGAAAACTGGAATGAATTGCTCGTATTCCTTATATGATTCTTTCTAATATAATAGGAATTTGAAAGGAGTTGTGGGTATGGCAGAAATTCAACAGTATGTATTCTTTGACTTTGAGATGCTCTGTTCTGATCAAGGGATGCCATATGAATCGATGGAATCCATTCGAATAGGGGCAGTTAAGTATGAGCTAGGAAGTGGATCCATACATTTCTTTGATCGGTATATTAAACCTATCAATAATGAACCCCTATCTAATTTTTGTAAGGAGCTAACAGGCATCCGTGACATTGAGCTACTATTCGCAGATTCTTTTGATGTCATCTTTAAAAGCTTTTTATTCTGGGTTGGCGGAGTGAAAAAAACACAATTTTTTTCTTGGTCTAAGAGTGATTTAACACGCTTGCAGTTGGATGCAAAAAACCATGAAATCCCTATAACAACCATAGATGAAATTTCAAAAAGATATGTTGATTTTCAAGCAGTATTTTCAAGAAGAGTAACAAAAAATAATGTTTCCGTTGAAAATGCATTAAAGTTATACGGATTAGATTTTATTGGAGAACCTCACAATCCGATGTATGATGCCTATAACACATTGCGTATTTACTTCTCCTTCATAAACGAACCAGAAAGAACAGACATTCTTATGCTAGAGCACTATTTACTAGGAGAGCCGATTTCTTGTATGTTACAGATAAATGAGAAACTTGATGAATGCCTGAATAAGGATATTAAGGAATTAATGAGGGATATTCATTTTATTTATCCCATGAAAACATTTCTAAAAGTTCTTAAAAACACACAAAAGCGAATTATAAAATACCAGAATGTACAGGCAAACCGTTCAAAAATGGTTTCAAGGACTAATCTACAGAAAATAAATCAATTGAATACCTTTTATAAAGAATTAAAATCCTCTTACGCAGAACATAACATGTACGGCTGTAAAGTATTAATTTTAGAAGACTTCGTTAAAGTTCATCTAACAGGTGAAGTAAAAACATGAAGTGAAGATACGAATGAACATCTTCCTTCAATCTTACATAACTCCTCATTAGAATCACCTATTTTTAATCCACCCTTCAAAAATAACGCAAACTTGACAAGCTTATAGAATAGATTATAATTAACCTTTGTATTCCGACTAAACTAATAAGAATTATAAGACTAGGTGATATAATGTTTATTTCAATAAAACAATTAAACAAGCAATACCTTGATAAATCAAACACACCTATAGATGTCTTAAAAGATATTAATCTTGACATTAAAAAGGGTGAATTTGTCTCTATCCTAGGACCTTCAGGGTGTGGAAAGTCTACTTTACTATCTATTGTTGCTGGATTAACTTCATCGACTACCGGAGAAATTCTCGTTAATGGAAATCCGATAAAAAAACCCGGAAAAGATAGAGGAATGGTCTTCCAACAGGCTGCATTATTTCCATGGTTACATGTTCTTGACAATGTGATGTTTCCATTAAAGAAAGAGATGTCAAAGGCCGAAGCAAAAAAACAGGCCATAAAGTATCTGCATATGGTTCAATTAGGCAACTATCAAGAACACTATCCTCATGAATTATCTGGCGGTATGCAGCAGCGGGTTGCGATTGCAAGAGCACTATCAATGGATCCTGAAATTTTATTAATGGATGAGCCTTTTGGAGCCTTGGATGAACAAACCCGTTCACGACTTCATCATCAATTAGAAACCATTTGGATGGAAACCAAAAAAACAGTATTATTTGTCACTCATAGTATATCTGAATCTATCAAACTCTCTGATCGAATTGTTGTTATGGGGACTCGACCAGGTACCATATTAACTGATATCAAAGTGGATTTACCTCGTCCGCGCGATGCTTATAAGGCAGAAATGATAAAGATTGAAGAGGAGATCATGAGCTATCTGAAAAGAGAAATAGATAAAGTTGTTAGTGAGGAATTGTCATATGAAAGTAATGATTAAAAGGTTATTATTTTTTGCTATTGTCTTAGTATTATGGGAATCAGGTTCTAGATTAGAGCTTTGGTCAGAAGTTGTTCTCCCATCCCCTACTTCAGTTTTTCAATCATTGTATACAGGGATTGCGGATAAAACTTTAATCTATGATCTGATTGCAAGTTTCAAAAGGCTATTTATTGGACTTGGAATTGCCATCGTCATTGGAACTAGCATCGGTGTTCTCTTGGCAAAATCCAAAACAGCAGACGAGACATTAGGCTCCCTATTATTAGCCTTTCAAAGTGTGCCAAGTATCGTGTGGTTACCATTAGCAA
Organism: Rossellomorea marisflavi; assembly: GCA_003667865.1. Taxonomy (GTDB): domain Bacteria; phylum Bacillota; class Bacilli; order Bacillales; family Bacillaceae_B; genus Rossellomorea; species Rossellomorea marisflavi_C. The sequence goes on from CP033051.1 coordinate 3,501,315, forward strand.
TCATGTGGTTTGGTCTTAATGAGAAAGCTGTTATTTTTGTTGTAATCCTTGGTGGAACGTTTGTAATGGCCTTAAATATTCGGATGGGAATCAAAAATGTTTCTCCCTTATATATAAGGGCAGCTCAAACAATGGGTTCTAAGGGATTGGATTTATTTATACGAGTTATATTCCCTGCTTCTATCCCTTATGTTGTAACCGGAGCTAGGCTAGCCTGGGCATTTGCATGGAGAGCATTGATGGCAGCTGAACTCTTAAGTACCGGCCCTGGGCTTGGATATACATTGCGATACGCTTCCGACTTTGGTGATATGAGCCTCGTTATTGGCGTTATGATTATCATTGGTGTTATTGGCGCTATCGTTGACCAACTACTATTCCAGCGTATGGAAAAATCAGTAATGGAACGCTGGGGACTAGATTCATAGTATAACCGGGTTCTCCCCATCTTCATACAATTTTAAAGACTTCTAGGAGGATAATGATGAAAAAGATTTTTGTACTTATGACTGTATTATTCACATTTTTAGGTATTCTTGCTGGTTGTGGAACAAGCAGCACATCAGGAGCAAACGAGAAGATTGTGATTGGTTATTTTCCAAATATCAACCATGTTCCTGCAATGGTAGCTAAGGAAAAAGGCTTTTATCAAGATCAACTGGGTGATGGAACCACAATTGAATATAAGACGTTTCCTGACGGAGCATCATTTATGACAGCTCTTAAAACGGGTGAGATTCATGCAGGTCTTGTTGGACCGGGACCAGCAATGAATAACTATTCTACAGGAGCAGATGTTAAGATTATTGGTGGTGGTTCTACAGGTGGAACAGTTGTTCTTGCAAGAGCAGACAGTGGCATTAACTCTGTAGAAGATTTTGGCGGGAAATCATTTATTACTCCACGTGTTGGTTGTACACATGATGTTCAAGTAGAAACATTCCTTCAAGACCATGGTATTTCTTCAGAGCGTATCGGTGGTACTATGAAGCATGTTACAGGGAACCCTGCTCAGTATGTAGCGATGTTTGAAACTGGAAAAGTTGATATCGCAGTTGCTCCAGAACCATGGGCTGCTGTATTAGAACAAGAAACAGGTGCTAAAGTAATTATTAATGCAGATGAAATTTCATTTGGAGAAACCCTACCTGCTTCTGTTTTAGTATCTTCTGGTGAATTAATTAATGAGAATCCTGAGCTTGTACAAAAGATTGTCAATGCACATAAAGACGCGACTGCATTTATTGAAGAAAATCCAGATGAAGCGAAACAAATTACGATTCAAGATGTTAAAGAAGTAACAGGTCAAGAATTAAGTAAAGAAGTTGTTGATAGTGCTTGGGAACGAATAGGTTTTACGTACAAAGTAGATTCAGAAGCAGTTCAAGCATTTGCTGACTCTTCTTACGAATTAAAATTTCTTAAAGAAAAACCAGACTTCTCGGATTTAATTGACAAACAATTCATTAACTAATTAGCAAAGCTAGAGGTGTCAGGATATTATGATTCTGGCACCTTTTTTATGGGAACTTTCAATTAAGTCACCCTGGCATAGGTTTAAACAATTCATTTTTTGGAGGTTCCAAAGTTGAACATTTTCAATAGAAGATTCATATTTATCGTTATTGTAACCCTGTTATCCCTAGTTGGTTGTCAAAATGAACCGATAGAAAGTACATTTCCAATGAGTGTTGAGATTCAAGATTTTAAAGCATACAATCAACTGGAGGAATCGGTTTCCCTTGAAAGCTTACATGGAACTATTTGGATTGCTAACTTTATCTTTACAAATTGTGACACCGTATGTTTACCTATGACTGCAAATATGAAAACGTTACAAGATACCATTAAAGATAACGGGTTAGAAAATGATGTACAACTTATTTCATTCAGTATAGATCCTGAACATGACACAGAAACCGTACTCCAACAATATAGCGAAATTTATCATGCGGATCACTCTAATTGGAGTTTTCTAACTGGATACACACAGGAAGAAATTGAAAGCTTTGCAAACGTATCCTTTAAAACACCTGCTGCTAAAGTTGAGGGCTCAAATCAATTTATCCATGGAACTTCCTTCTACCTAATTAGTAAGGATGGGATATTATTAAAGGATTATGAAGGCGTTTCAGACCCTCCATTTGAAGAAATTATAAAAGATATAAAAAAATTAAAATAGCAGTATCATTTAATTTTTACTATACTAGTAATGTTGATTAAAGGTTTTCACTTGGGATGTACTTATAAAAGAGCTCCCTCAACTCTGAAGGAGGTAATCAACGTGCAACAAGTATTGACGCAAACGTATACAAAATTATTTAGTAAACTTCCTAACTGGACAATTGGGCTACTAGTAGTCATTATGATTGCTTTCATCTCAAAGTTTTTAGGGACACTTTTCCCTCTCATTGGAAATATTCTTTTTGCTATTTTAATTGGTATCGCAATTCGAAATAGTATTGGCATACCGTCTGTCGTTGAACCAGGAATGCAGTTTACATTAAAGAAACTTCTTAAAGTATCCATTGTGATGCTTGGAGTAAGCTTGAGTATTACAGATATTTTATATATTGGTCAGCAATCATTTCTTATAATTTTATTATCTGTTGTTATGGGAATTGGACTAACCATTTGGTTTGGAAAATTACTAGGATTAGATCAAAAACTCAGTATGCTAATTGGAGTAGGTACTAGTATATGTGGAGCTACAGCAATATCAGCTGTTAAAGGAATTGTTGAGTCAGATGAAAATGAAACAGCCTATGCGATTTCAACAATTGTGCTGTTTAATTTACTCGCATTCTTTCTATATCCCCTTATCGGACATATGATTGGATTAACCGAAAATCAATTTGGAATTTGGGCCGGTACAGCTGTTCATGATACATCTTCTGCAGTAGCTGTAGGATATGTTTACGGAAATGAGGCTGGACAAACAGCAACGACTGTTAAGCTAGCCAGAACACTTTTTTTATTACCTGTAATGCTAATCCTCCCCTTCATGCTCAGAAAAAATGTCGATAACCGATCAACACAAGTAAAAAAGGCATTTCCATGGTTTGTAGTATGGTTCTTAGCTGTAAGTATAATGAATTCATTCTTTATATTACCTGTTACAGTTACGGACTTTATCATTGATACAGCAAAATTCATTATTATTATGGTTATGGCTTCTGTTGGACTACAAGTGAATCTTCAACAGTTCATAAAACTTGGACTAAAGCCGTTACTAACTGGGTTATTTGCTTCTCTAACTGTTTCCATTGTAAGTCTTTTATTTATTATTCTATTTACATGAAAAAGAGCCTTAATCTCCATACTATGAGATTAGGCTCTTTTTTTAATCAATGTTATGTTTATGGCAATAGTCATCAACAATCTGTTCGATCTGATCATGCTCTGGATATTGTCCATGAAACGTGAATGGAATTTCTTGAATAAATTCCCCTTGATGATAAACGTGAACGGCACCATTTTGATGAATAACACTGAACTCTGGTTCAAAACGATAAGTACTTCTTTCTATTGCTCCCATAGTCATACTCCTTTTTTCTTTAGTATGACTACATCTGTAAAAGATATCCTTATTCTTCAGATAACCTTTTTATTACGGCAGCTAATAAATGAGTTCGCTCTACTAGGGAAGGTATTTCTAAGTATTCCTTTTCACTATGCGGATTTCCTCCAACTGGACCTAACCCATCAATTGTTGGGATCCCTAAAGCAGCAGTAAAGGATGCATCAGAACCTCCACCAGTCGCAGTATCCTCAACTGCAACTCCAATAGACTCACCTACTTCTTCAATTATTTTCAAAAGGGAGCGAGTTCCTTTATTCTTTTCCATTGGTGGCCTATTCATTTCACCTTCTAGGGAGATGGTTGTCCCCGGAATTTCAGTGGTAGAGCAGATTTCTTCAATTCTCTTTTCAACAGTTTCCGCTTGTTCGATGTCCGTAATTCGAACATCCACATGGGCACTCGCATGAGCTGAAACGGTATTTGCAGAAGAACCACCTTCTATTAATCCAACATTTACACTAATTCCATTTTCCGGGTCGGATAACTCATGTAATTGAATGACTTTATGTGCCAACTCTTCAATGGCACTTCTACCTTTTTCAGGCTCAATTCCAGAATGTGCAGCCTTCCCTTCAATATTCAGGACATAATTTCCTTTTCCTTTTCTTGAAGATACAAGGGAGCCATCTTTTCTAGCAGGCTCCATGACAAGGGCATATTTTTTCCCTTTAGCCAATTGCTCAATCCACTTTCTTGATGTTACTGAACCGATTTCTTCATCACTGTTCAAGAAGATTTGAACGTTTTTATATGATACTTCTTCATGTTCAATTAATGCTTTAAGTGCAAAAAGCAAGGTCACTAAGCTTGACTTCATATCGATAACTCCTGGACCATATGCCCGTTCGCCATCTATTCGAAATGGTCTACTTTTTACCGTTCCAACCGGAAATACAGTATCCATATGAGCTAATATAATCACTTCAGGCTTCTGTGCATCCTTATGCTGTATTATAAGGTGATTCCCTTGTTCCTTTTCAACGATTTCTCTATATGTGAATTCCATGTCTGAAAAGTGTTCTTTTAGAATCGTTCCAACTTGGTCTATACCAGGCTTGTACAAGGAACCACTATCTATATTTACTAACTTCTCAATTAATATGATCATCTCATTTAGATATTTTTGAACAAATGTTTGCATATACTAATCTCCTATTTTTTCCGAAAAACTCTCTTAACTACATAATTATACAGGTTTTCATGGATTTCCGCTATATTCTCCAATTTTTACAAATTTTAAAGAGAGTATCACGGTATGTTGCAACCATAACACTCTCTTCTCTGTATCTGTATTAACCTCTATATAAGTGAATTAAATTTTGACTTTGTCCTTGAACAAATACATGAACACGATTTGGTTAAAAGTTTTTGTTAGAGGAAATCGAAACCTTTTCGTAAAACGTGGAACGATTCACGATGGTCAAATTGGCAGAACCTTCGTTGGAGGTTAGACTCAAAACCCGCAGCAGTATCATGGGTATTTAACTCAATAATGCTGTTACTCAGTTATATTAAGTTTGTCTATGGCATGTAAACTAAACAACTTTCCTATGCAGTACACCACAGTTTATTGATTAACTGCAACAAGTTTTGAAGCTCTAAACTCCACCGTTAACACACCATTTTCTTTATCTGTATAAGCTTTTAAAATTACCGGATAATCTTTATTGTTCAAAAATTTAAAGTCTGGTCCTCCCCAAGAAACGGTTGCATCTCTTCCTTCTGGTACATATCCAACAGGCTTTGAGTGACTCGATCGTGCATAAACTTCTAAGCCTAGTTCATCCACAGCATTAAAAAGGGTCGAAGAAACTTGACAGATTCCTCCTCCAATCCCCATAACATATTCATCATTTACAATTTCCAAAGCGGGTTGATATCCTTGTTCAGGAGTTCTTTCTCCTAATGTCTCATTATATGAAAAACGATCTCCCGGTCCTATCACGATATTATTGATTGCTTCAACTGCAAGCTGAATGTTTTGATTTCTTCCTGAATCAGCAGGATCAAAGAAGGTTTCATATTTCGAAATAACTGTATTTGAAATATTCTTTGTCATTTCTACACTGACATTTGGTTTGGTTTCATAGACTGGTAGCGGGACCGTTAAAGTATTAGGTTCAATATTTAAAAGAATTTGTATAAGTTCATCCTCGTTCAGAATGACTCTGTTTCTACCACCAATAAGTTCACCTTGGTCAGACAACTTTACATTTTTCATTGGTTGATCAATTTCCTTGGCAAGTTCACTAGCTAGTTCACTTATTTCATTTTCATAAACTGGTTTATTATAAATATTTTTCGGAACAAACTCTCTCATGGTTTCATCTGTTAAAGGGTTAACTAATTGTATTTCAATTTTGTCTATAGAAAAGATCTCCTCATCCTCTTTGATTTCAACAGGATATTCATTTTTGACAGCCTCAACGTCAATCTCACTTCCTTTCACATTCTCAGGATCATTTACATTACACCCTGAAACAAATAACAAAATGACGAACAAAAGTATGGTTTCTCTCATATAACAACCTTCTTCTTTATTAAATTTCCATTCAGCCATTGTGACTTTAAACTATATGAAGTAGGGAATTATGTAATACCTTTATACAACCCTTTGATTAACATTAAATTCCATTCCAACGATTTTGTTACAAAAATAATTGAATGACTATAAATGAATCAACCTCATCAGAAGATTCTAGAGATATGTTACACAGGAACCCATTAGTGTGTTAACTTAAATAAAGTTTCACACGGTACTCAAAATACAAGGATACAAAATAGAAATAGTTTGCGATTACGTACAAATCAATTCATAATAGGAATATATACGATTCATAGAGATTAGGAGTGATGAAATGAGTGTACATAAAGAAATTACAGCTCATTCTAAAAAACAAAATGAGATAGTAAAAGAATTTGTAACATTAGATGCTCAACGTGAAGCATATATTGAAGAGGCTTTAAAACTCTATCAAAATGGTGAGCCTTTTACGACAGATAAAATAAATGAAGTGTCAAGAAAAATAAATGAGTTAGCAAGAAAGGGAATAGCACCTCAAAGAAAATATGTGACCATTGATATGGTGAAAGAATACGCAGAGAAGCTTAAAAACAATCAGTAACACTAAACAAACTGTTAAATCAAAAAAGAGACAGCCTATAATACGGCTGTCTCTTTCTATCCCTCTTCACTTATAAACTCATGAATCTCAATACCAACTTTTCGAATTCGTCGATTTTCCACTTCATTAACAGTAAGTGTAAGGTTTTTATATTCAAATCGATCTCCTACTTCTGGTATCCTTTCAAAGGATTCAAATAACCAGCCACCAACAGTGTGGTAGGACGACTCGGGTTCATCAACATCGATAAGCTTTACTAATTCATCTAAAGGTAATTCGGCATTGATTTCGTAAAGATGATCATTGATTTTCGTTACATTCTTCTCTTTCTCATCATGCTCATCCCAGATTTCGCCGACAATTTCTTCTAGAATATCTTCTAACGTAACAAGTCCTGATGTACCACCAAATTCGTCTACTACAATCGCCATATGAGTTTTATGTTTTTGAAGTTCTGGTAAAAGGGTGGAGATTTTCATTGATTCTGCAACAAAAAATGGGACTCGTAAAATCTCACGAAGATTGATTTCCTCTTTTTTAACCAGGTAACTAAGAAATTCACGTTCTGATAGTATTCCAATAATATTATCAATATTATCTTCATATACAGGTACACGAGAATACCTTTCTTCAAAGAACATATCCCGAATTTCTTCAACAGATTGATTTACTTCAACTGCGATAATGTCAATTCGTGGTTTTAAAATCTCACCTACGATGATATCGTTAAAATCTAATGAACGGTGGACAAGTTCCTTTTCGTTATTATCAATAACTCCCTCTTCTTCACTTAAGTCAATCATAACTTTTAGTTCTTCTTCAGTAACAGAAGGAGTGTCATCTTTATTTTTTATTAATTTTGATGCGGCTAACTTTAACAAAACAAACAAATACGTAATTGGGGTAAAAATTTTCATTAATACATATAAAATACCTGATATTACTAAAGTAAATGATTCGGCATTTTCTTTAGCAAAAGACTTAGGTAGAACTTCCCCAAAAATGAGTATAAGAATCGTCATTATGACGGTACTAATTACTAATCCAGTATTCCCTCCGAAAATGTCTGTTGCAACTTTGGCAGAAATAGAAGCAGCAGCAATGTTCACAATATTATTTCCGATTAATATGGTTGACAATGCTTTATCAAAATGCTCCGTGATAAAATATGCTTTCTTACTTCCTTTTCGATTTTCATCAGCATAGTTTTTCAAACGAATTTTATTAACACTTGAAAAAGCTGTTTCCGTTGCAGAGAAAAATGCGGATAAGAAAATTAAAACGATTAATAATGAGATGGTACTCAGCGGCAAGTCGCCCAAGAACGTTCACACTCCTAAAATTATATACTACTTTTTGTATACAGAATAAGAATATCATAGCAGAATATGTGTTAAATGAAAACTAATTTTGCTTACACTATGTTTATAGTAATGGCGATTATTATAAGATGCTATATAATGGTTTCATACTAATATATATGCAGGAAAGCTAATCTTTAAATACCTACTTTTAAAAATTTATTTGTTTTTTAGGTTTATAGGATAGAATACTTATCGTAATGATAATACAAACTGTACCTAACCACTGATAGAACCCAAGGGTCACTTGAAGCCATATAACGGATAAAAAGGCAGCAGATAAAGGCTCAGTACAAGCTAAAAGACTCGTTTCACTAGCGCTAATGTATTTTAAGCTTTCTAAGTAGCAAAAAAATGCAATTAATGTACCAAATACGACAACAAAAAGGATAGCTGAAGCTGTATAACCATTAAATTCACCCTCATAGGACCAAGGAGGTCGAACAAAACTAAAAAATAACCCGCCTATCAACATCCCCCAGCCTACTATTAAGGATGTCCCCCACTCCTTTATAAGTTTATATGGTTGCAGGGTATAAAAGGCTGCTGTAATAGCAGATGCAATCCCCCAAAAAACAGCCCAATTTGATATTGATAGTTCTTTTATATTTCCGTTTGTTATTAGTAAAAATGTTCCTAATAGTGCAATAAATAGCACAGTGACTTCCTTTTTTGAAGGAGACCTTTTATCCCTAATTACTAAATAGGCAGTAACAAAAATCGGTGCTAAATATTGTAAGATTGTAGCACTAGCAGCATTACCTGCTTCAATTGCTGCAAAATATGTATACTGAACTCCTAGCATTCCTAGTACACTAAATAGAATAATGGATAGCGTGCCATTTCTACTTTTCCAAATAGCAAAAATGTCTCGTTTCTCGAGCAAGCTTGTAAAAGTAAGCATAATGACTCCAGAGCATAACAAGCGAATCACAACAAGCCATTCAGCTGTAAAACCCTTCTGTTGGAATAAGTATTGAGCAACTGTTCCAGAAATGCCCCACAGCGTAGAACCTGTTACAACGAGTAGAATACCCAGTACTCTTGGATTTATCGTTTTTATACCTTTTTGAACAATCACTTCTTTTCCTTCTTTCTTAGAAAAATAACGGAACCAGCATAAATCAGACAAAATTTCCCTTTATTATAATTTGAAGGAAGCTACAATGGAAGCTTAAATAGTAAACTTTTTAATATGTGATTTAACGACAAAATAACCTAAACAAAATACGCTTGAACTCTTTTTTAAGAATCCAAGCGTTTTGAATAAAATACTCTTTACCGTTTATGCGTAAAGAGTTTCTATATTGTTTTGCAAATCTGCTTTCTTTTCTTCGTTAATATGAACGGGATAGATTGAGATATTTGGAAGTGCCTTAATAACCTCAATCAGCTCTTGTGTACAAGAAAGACTGTAAAAATAATGACCGTATTTTGTTCCTTCTTCTAAGATACGACATTTAGAATTGAAGTACTTTTTAGGTATTTCAGATTGTGAAAACACACCCCATTCATTGTAATGCTCTTCACCTTTAGGCTGTAATCCCCTACTTACTAGATTCTTTTCAAAAAATTGCTTTTCTTTTACAACTTGTTTTTGAGTTTGCCATATATGGATAAAATCTTCTATCATTGCACTTGCTGTTGGCAACTTACCTGCCCCTGGTCCTCTCAATGTTATACTTCCTACTATGTCTGCCTCAATCGTTAATGCATTGTCTACTCCATTAATATGATATAAAGGATGTTGATCATCAACTAATAACGGCTGAACAGAAGCATAAATCCCCTGAGGATCTTTCCTTATGTCAATGATATGTTTAAAGCGGTAGCCTGCGTTTTCTGCTAATGAGATATGCACTTTATCAATTGACTCGATACCAATTTTTTCGACTTCAGACCAATCAGGTTGGAAGCCAAAGGCTTGCTGACATAGAATCATACATTTATAAAAAGCATCAGATCCATCAATATCATTTGAAGGGTCGGCTTCTGCATATCCATTTTCTTGAGCCAGCTCTAACGCATGTTCAAATGGTAGATTATTTTCATTCATCTCAGTTAGAATGAAATTGGAGGTTCCATTCACGATTCCCTGAATTCTTGTAATCTGATTTACTTGTAATAAATGCTGAATGGTACGAATAATTGGTGTACCACCAGCTGTTGTGGCTTCAAACCCTATTTGGATATTCCGTTCTTCTGCTTTTCTAAGTAGAGTCGAAGCGTGCTTAGAGAACATTTGTTTATTTGCTGTAACAATATGAATTCCTTTTTCAATCGCTCTTTCTATATAAGACCTTCCCGGCTCATCCCCTACAATTGCCTCAAACACAACATCTAAACCCTCAATATTAATAATATCTTCGTAATCTGTCGTTAATATAATATTTGGATTAACATGGCGCTCTTTTTGAATATCTTTAATTAATATGGCTACAACTTCAACTTTAGCTCCTAAAAGCTGTTGAAATCGCTTTTGGTGTGTTTGAATCGTTTCATAAACACCTTGGCCAACTGTACCAAATCCTAATAATGCTACTTTAATGGTCCTCATGCCAGTGGTTCCTCCTTTTTTAACAATGTAAAACGATTCTCTAAATGGTGCTGTATGACCCTTCCCCATTTTTCAAATTCTACGAGAAACCCATCATGACCAAAGTTTGTCTCGACAAAGTAAAAATGACTGTTTGCTATCTCTTCAATAAATGGTTCCATTAATTCTTTTGGATAAAGTAGATCATGCTCATAGGCAATTCCGATAAACTTAGCTTTAAATTGTTTTGCCGCTTCTTTAAAATGTGTTCGATCTCGACCAATATCATGGTTGTTCATCGCTCTTAATAAGTATAAGTAACTATTAACATCAAATCGTTTTGTAAACTTCTCTCCTTGATACTTTAAGTAAGATTCAACAGAAAACAACGTTTCCATATCAGGTGATCGTTGTGTCTGTCTATTAAATCGGTCATTATATAAAATTGGACTCCGATAGGTTACCATACCAGCCATTCTTGCAATCTCTAAGCCTTTTACTTTATTAGAATACACATATCTTCCTTGATCCCAAGCAGGGTCATTGACTATTGCACTTATTCCAATCTGATTAAATGCAATTCCATAGTCACTTAAGTAAGGAGTTGCTGCAAGAACGTATAGCTGCTCCATATCATCTGGATATAACAGCCCCCATTCTAATGCTTGCATTCCTCCAAGTGACCCACCAATTACTGCTTTTAATGTTTGAACATCTAGAGCATGTAATGCTTTCCGTTGAGCATGAACCATATCTCGAATGGTGATCGTTGGAAAATCCATTCGATACTCTACGTTATTAATTGGGTTAATGGATGTGGGTCCACTTGAACCATTACATCCGCCTAATACATTAAAGGTAATCACTTGCCATTGGTTCGTATCAATAGATTTCCCAGGGCCAATTAAACCGCTCCACCATCCAGGTTCTTCTTCTGTACCAACTGAATACTGGTTACCTGTTAATGCATGGCAAACTAGAATTACCGGTAAGTGTGGGGAACCGACTTGTTCATACGCAAGCTGGGCATTTTCAATAACCTCTCCAGATTCCGTTTGAAATGAGCCAATTGAAATCTGACCTTCCTTATAATTAGTAAACTGGTGCTGATGAACTCCTTTTACTTTCAAGTGCTTTCAACTCTCTTCGTAAAATTTTCCCGCTAATTTTCGTTTTCGGTAACTCCTCTATCACTTCAATCTCACGTGGTGCTGCATGAGCCGATAATTGACTACGAACGAATAAACGGATCTCTTCCAATAAATTAGAGTTTTCTTGAAATCCAGGATTTAATACAATAAATGCCTTTACAATTTCTCCTCTTATAGCATCTGGCTTACCAATGACTGCAGCCTCTGCAACAGCTCTATGCTCAATCAATTTACTTTCTACTTCAAACGGACCAATACGTTCACCGGAAGAATTAATCATGTCATCACTTCGACCTTGGAAATAAACATACCCCTCCTCATCGCGTAAGGCTAAATCACCTGAAACATACCACTGTTTACCAAATGGAAAATAAGACTGATATTTTTCTTCATTTTTCCATACTTCTCTCATAAGTGATGGCCATGAAGCTTTTATAGCTAAATGCCCGATTTGGCCTTGAGTAACGGGAAATCCTTGATCATCCAAGATTTCCACCTTTATAAATGGTAAAGGTTTTCCCATTGAACCAGGTTTAATCGTATCTGTAGGTAAATTGACAATTAATTGAGCCCCAGTCTCGGTCATCCACCACGTATCATGTATACGTAACTGTAATTTTTCAAGTCCCCAATAAATAACCTCGGGATTTAAAGGCTCACCAACACTTAAAACATGGCGCAATGCTGATAAATCATATTTTTCTATTACTTGATCGCTTTTTGACATGAGCATCCGGAAAGCGGTAGGAGCACTATACCAAACAGAGATCTTTGCTTTTTCAATGGTTTCAAACCATTTTTCTGCCTGAAACCTGCCACCATGTATAACGATAGTGGCACGGTTCAATAGTGGTGAAAAAACCCCATACACAGTACCTGTAACCCAACCTGGATGTGCTGTACACCAATAAACATCCGTTTCTTTTAGATCGAGAACCCATCGACCAGTAACGTATTGTTGAATCATTGCACGATGTGTGTGAATAATTCCTTTTGGCTTACCTGTTGACCCACTAGTGTAATGAATATTTAAACCATGGTTAAAGTCAACCCATTCTATTACTGATTCTAAATTTTCAATCTGTTTTACTTCTTCTGATATTGAAATGGTGTCATCTTCTGTTGCTTCATCAGTAATAAATATAGTTGATAAGGATGGAAGATCCTTTCTCGGAATACGGGGTAAGAATTCTTTATTCGTAATGAGAAATGTTCCCTCACAGTCTTGAATACGATCACGTACTGCATCCTCCATGAATGCCTCAAATAATGGTCCTACAATGGCACCTAGTTTGATCGCAGCTAACATCGCAATGTGACAGCTAGGATGTTTAGGCAAAAATACGAACACAAAGTCTCCTTTAGTAACGCCGTGTTTTTTTAATACTTTTGCCCACTGATCTGTTTCATCCTTCAGTTGACTATAGGTTAACTGGCTTTCTAAGTTGTCATCTATATAATGAAGTGCGACTTTATCTCCGAATCCCTCTTCAACATGTCGGTCCACACATTCATAAGCCATATTAATCTTTTGTGTATGCGTCCAACTAAAGTGTTTTGTAATGATCGTCCAATCAAAATTCTCTCGATTTGGTAAGTCCTTGCTTATGTTATATGCTCCTTCAACTGGTGCAAGTTTTGTAACACGACTCATTTGCAACCTCCCAACTACTTATTTCAAACCTAATATCTTCAAGATTTGTTCTTTTTGTTGTACTAATTCTCCATCGCTTCTTGTTCTTGGTTTTTGCTTATTAATCGTAATTTCTGTATGAATTTCTCCAGGTTGCCCATTTAAAACCAGGATTCGATCACATAGATATAAGGCTTCATCTATATCGTGAGTAACTAAAATCATCGTTGTTTGACGTTGATTCCAGATTGAAAGTAAAAGGTCTTGTAGCTGCATTTTTGTAAAAGCGTCTAACGCACTAAATGGTTCATCTAAAAGAAGTATATCTGGTTCACCGATAAGAGCTCGAGCGATGGCAACCCTTTGAGCCATCCCACCAGATAAACTTTTTGGAAAATGTTTTTCAAACCCATTTAGACCAACAAGAGCAAGTAGTTCTTGAACATTTTCTTTTTTCGGACTATTTCCAACGCCGAAGCGAACATTATCTTCTACGGATAGCCAAGGCATTAATCTAGGCTCCTGAAATATCATCCCTGTAGGCTGTTCAGAAATCGTTTCTGATAGAGAAATGCTTCCCTCATACCCTGTATCTAACCCAGAAATTACCCGAAGTAATGTACTTTTCCCACAACCACTTGTTCCCAAGACACCAATAATCTCACCTTTTTGAATTGAAAAAGACAAAGATTTGAAGCCTGCTTTTCCTTCGTCAAAAATTCTCGAAACATTCTGAACTGTTAACACGTACTTATCACTCCTTAGCTTTCATTGCCAATGCTGTCCTGCCATTTTAATGATTTTGCTTCAAGCTTTTTTAGAACGGAGTCTGTTATTTTACCTAAGATGGCAAATAATAAAATACTAGAAATAATGAGTTCTGGTGAGTACGTATTTTGTCCTACGACAAGTAGGTACCCCAATCCTTTACTTGCTCCCATAATCTCAGCAGCTACAACAAACATCCACCCTAAACCAAGTCCTGTTCGGATTCCAACAAGGAAAGAAGGTAGTGAAGCTGGTAGAATTATTCTCTTAACAATTTGAAATTGACTAAACTTATAAATCCTTCCAACTTCAATGAGTTTCCGATCAACGTTTTGAATTCCAGAAACCATATTAATATAAACCGGGAAGAATACACCGACTGCAATTAATGTTACTTTTGAGGCTTCACCTATTCCCATCCACAAAATAAAAAGTGATACCCATGCCAATGATGGAATGGAGCGAAAAGCTTGAAGTAGTGGGTCAAGTAGCTTTTCAAATAACTTTACATAACCAACAGCTGCACCGAGTACTACTGCAGCACCTACACCTAACATAAATCCAAGAAACACTCTATATAATGTAGTGCCAATATGTCCCCATAAGGTCCCCTCTAATGCCATTTCATAAATTTCATTCACAATAACACTTGGTGCAGGTAAAAGGTGAGCCTCAACTAGTCCTGTTCTCCCTGCCAACTCCCATATAACTAGTAAAATAATAGGGAATATACTACCGAGAACAATATGATGGCTTCGAAACCCTTTTAAGTTCCATTTTTTACCAATGTTTTTTTGGACTGTTTTTGAACGAATTGTTTCAATTCTACTGTTCACAGAAATCACCGTCCTTTCTATATTCTTCACTCGTCATATAATGACAGTGGGGAAATCACCTCCCCACTGTCAAAGTTTTATGTCTATTCAATAACCTTCTCAGCAAAGCTTGGTTCAAACAGTTCATCTACTAAACTTTCGATTTCAACATCTTCTTCAATAATCCCTTCAGCCTGCAATACATTACCAGCACCTATAATGGTATCTTTCTGTTTCTGACCTGGTACTGAGTTCGAAAAATCATTTCGTTCTAATTGTTTCTTTGCAACTTCGAAATCTATTTGAGCTTCTTTCGCTAAAATCTCAGCTGTTTCTTCAGGGTTCTCAATTGCCCATTTACGTGCTTTCTCGTAAACTTCAATTACTTTTTCTACATATTCAGGGTACTTTTCTGCAAACTCAGAACGAACATTTAACGTTCCATACGTATTGAAATCAGCATTTCGGAAAAACAAATTACCTTCAGATTGTAGCTCAACACGTGCCATGTGAGGGTCTAAACCAGCCCATGCATCTACATCTCCTGCTAGTAAAGCTGTCGCACCATCTCCATGCTGAAGGTTAACAAGCTCAATATCCTTCTGTGTTAACCCATGTTCTGTAAGAGCACGAACTAAGAAAATATAAGGATCTGTCCCTAATGTAGCAGCAACTTTTTTACCTTTTAAATCTTCAACAGATGTAACAGCACCATCTTTCGTAACCAATGCCGTCCACTCAGGCTTCGAAAAGATATAAACTGTTTGAATTGGAGAGCCTTTTGCTTTAGCCATAAGGGCAGCAGCACCAGCGGTTGAACCAAAATCTGCACTATTAGAATTTAGAAATTCTAATGCTTTATTACTTCCTTGGCTTAATACATACTCAACTTCAATTCCCTCTTCCTTAAAGATGTCTTCTGCAAATCCCTTCTCTTTTAAGACAAGACTCGTTGGAGAATAGTATGCATAATCTAATACAATTTTTTCTGGCTTACCACTTGCACTGCTTGAGGATTGTGAACACCCTGAAATAACTAGAGCAGATATAACAATTGCAACCAAACCTAAAGTAAGAATTTTTTTCAACGGAACATTCCTCCACTTTATTGTTATCGATATGTTTTAGACTTCACATGCATAGGTAACAATCGAACCACGTAATCGTTGAGCCTCTTTATATGTGCATCGGTTATGAACTACTTCAAGACCTGCATCTTTTGCTATATCAGCAGCTTCTTGTGAGATTACGCCTTCTTGCAACCAGAATACTTTAGGTTTTATTTCAACTGCCTCTCTTGCTAATTCAACAGCAGCCTCCGGACTTCTAAAAATTTGCACAATATCAATTTTAAATGGAATAGAACGAAGATCCGGATAAGCCGTTTCACCTAACACTTCTGTTTCTCTTGGATTGACTGGTACGATTTTATAACCAAGTCTTTGCATTTTTCTTGCTAAGCGATGACTCGGTCTTGCCGGATTACTGCTTAACCCAACAATAGCTAAGGTTTTTTGACGTTGAATTTCTTGGCCGTTTTCAATTTCTCTTTCTATCGGTGATTGAAGAGCCCATTTTATAACTCCCTCATCATTTACGGTAATTGTAGATTTTTCATCTCCATTTCTTGTAATACCTGTTGCAATTGTGATTGCTCGATCTAAATCATGAATCAGATCATCTACTAATTCGAGTCCAACTGAAAGTCGTATTAATTCCTCTGTTACTCCTGTTTTCTTTAAATCGTCTGCGCTTAATTGTTGGTGTGTTGTTGAAGCTGGATGAATGATGAGAGACTTTGCATCACCTACATTGGCTACATGTGACCATAATGCAATATTATCTATGGTCTTTTTCCCTGCATCTCGACCACCTTTAATACCAAACACAACCATTGAACCGTGTCCACCACGTAAATATTTATTCGCAAGTGAATGTGCTGGGTGATCCTCTAAACCAGGATAGGATACCCATTCCACCGCTGGATGCTCCTGTAAGTATTGTGCAATAGTTAACGCATTTTCGTTATGTTTTGGTACTCTTAGATGTAACGTTTCAAGACCTTGTAGTAATAAGAAAGCATTTTGTGGACTTAAGCATGAACCAAAGTCACGTAGCAACTGCACTCTTAATTTTGTTGCGAAAGCTAGCGTTCCGAAATCTGTTGCATATCGAATTCCATTGTAGCTACTATCAGGCTCTGTAAAGCCAGGAAATTTATCACTATTCCAATTGAATCGTCCTCCATCTACTACAATTCCACCAATGGCTGTACCATGACCACCGATCCACTTCGTTGCAGAGTGAACAACGATGTCTGCACCCCAAGTTAATGGTTTTGATAAATAAGGTGTACCAAATGTATTGTCAATAATTAATGGGATTCCATGTTTATGAGCAATATCAGCAACTGCTTCTACATCAAGAACATACAAACTTGGATTTCCGATAATTTCTCCAAATATCGCTTTGGTATTATCCGTAATGGCATCTCTAAAGTTTTCTGGATTCGTCGGGTCAACAAATTTCACATTAATTCCGTACCTTGGAAGTGTTACGGCGAATAAGTTGTATGTTCCACCATAAATGTTAGTGGCTGCTACAATTTCATCACCAGCACCTGCAATATTTAAAATAGAAAGGGCGATTGCTGCCATTCCAGAAGATGTTGCTACAGCCGCAACACCATCCTCTAATAAAGCAATTCTTTTTTCTAATATATCTACTGTTGGATTTCCTATTCGAGAATAGATATTCCCTGGTTCATCTAAAGCAAATAAACTCTGTGCATGATCGGTGTCATGAAAAACATAAGAAGTTGTTTGATAAATGGGTACTGCACGAGAACCAGTGGTAGGGTCCGGTGATTGCCCCCCGTGTAATAATAATGTTTCAAGTCCGTAGCTATCGAATGATTTTGACATAATGATAAAACCTCCAATTATAATTAAGTTTATAGGTTTACTAGGAATTACAGATAAAGTTGTTACCATTTTCTTATTCTTTTCTAAAATGGAGTTACAAGATAGAGAGAATCAGAGAAACAAAAAACCCTCTTCATAAGAAGAGGGTGTATGTACATCGTCTCTTCTTATCTCTCAGATCACTTGGATCTGCAGGAATTAGCACCTTTTCAAGTATAATCAAGATATACTCGAAGGTTGCCGGGTTTCATAGGGCCTAGTCCCTCCACCACTCTGGATAAGATTCAGTTTTTAATTGGGTAAAGCATTAATATGTTGCTTATGAATTGAAGTATAAAGTACATAGAATATATTGTCAATTAAAAAAATAAAATCTTTTTGAAAATTAATAAAATACAATTATCTATTTATTAGTAATCACTTTCTATATAAATATGTCCGTTGTTTCCGCTTCAGATGATTGCTTTCCGCAGGAGTCAAGCAGCTTCCACTCAAGAAACTCTTTTCATAATTATTACTTTTATATGGTTATGTTGATTTTTCAAGTATTTCATCTAACCACTCTTCATGTAACTCATCTTCTGTTAAAAAATTATCAAAAATTCTGCGAACAAGCTCTTCTTTTAAATCATTCTGAAGCCGTATCATGTTTAATGAAGTCGGTTTTGTAGACCGGTAGTACCGTACTGCTTTATACATTTGTATGAGTTCTTGGTTACTTAATGATTCTTTCATATCTGTTCTAGCTCCTTGAAGAAAATAATAAGCCGAGACAAACGTAATGAATGATATGATTCATTACGTCGTCTCGGCTTATGTTTAGCTCTATCTCTAACTCATTTCCACCGATGGTATTTTATCTGGCATTCTGTTAGGGTTTGTGACAATGGTTATCACACTACGATCAAGTTCGAAGTCCCAATCGACAAATATATCCATTATATCTTCATTTAAAATCTTTTCAAAGTTAATATTGTTGTGCAAAAAACTCTTTTCCATACCACGTTTTACTGTCTTAAGGGTGTGTGTTTGTCCAATTCGTATAAGTTCCTTCTCGATCCGAACAAGTATACCATTACGAATAACAAGGATTGTACGTGGATTCACACGGAAAGAGCGTATTTCTTCAGGTGCCTTTTGTGCATAATGACTTAATTTAATGACACCCTCTTCAATTCCCTGTTTACCAAGATAATCTGTTTCTATTTCATTTTCAATAAAGGTAAATGCTTCCTCACAGATTCCAACAAACATACCAGAATGATTATGTAAGCCCCAATCTGCATATAGCTCTTTTACAAAATTGTTTGTTTGTATCTGGATATAGGCCTTTATTTCAGGTTGAATTTTTTCTACCAATTTTTCTCTAATATCATTTAACATTGCATTATGATTTTGTTCTTCTAAAATCTTTTCAATTGGAGAAATAAAATTTTTCAAATAAACAGTAAAGTAGTGACCACAAAAGCTTACATAAACTGCTTCAGGACCCTTACCGAACGTATCACGAATTAATCTTCCAAAGAAGCTTGCAAAACTCTTCTGGAATTCAATTTCACTTTGTTCCATCATATCTCTCCTTTGAAGAATGGCATTTTTGTCCGTTCTTTTTAGTGTACCAAGGAGAACATGATGATAAACATATATGTAACATCTATTAATTATTTTACAATACCATTGAAATTATTTTCAAGAATCAATTTACAATAATATAAAAAAAGCTCGATCACATGATCAAGCCTTTCTTATTATTACGATTTGTCTTCAATTGATTCAGCGTCAGTTTTCTTTACTGTCTTCATTTCAACTACGTCACTCATTTGCTCCGTTGCAAGTTTTTTTGCTGCATCGTGTTGTGTAAGCTTTTTACCTTTAGCCAATTTTGACATCCTCCCTATTACACATGAATTCATATTTATCTTTTGGCAGGGAAGGTGTAATTATTCAGTGTTAAATAAAAATGGTTAAGCACGATACAATTCAATAAGTGCTTGCGTTCCTGAGTTTTCATGCCCTATTTTAGCCAATTTTTCATATAGAGATAATGCTTTTTCTAAGCCTGGAGTATAAAGTTTCATCTCTTCAGCACTTTCTAAAGCAATTTTTAAATCTTTAATAAAATGCTTTACATAAAATCCAGGTTCTAGATTTCCTATAATCATTCTTGGAACAAGGTTTGATAGAGACCAGCTTCCTGCCGCACCATAACTAATACTTTTTAAAACGGTCTCCGGATCTAATCCCACTTTCTCTGCATAGGCAAGCGATTCACAAACCCCCATCATATTTGAAGCTATTGCAATTTGGTTGCACATTTTTGTGTGTTGACCATTTCCAGCTTTTCCTTGATAAACAACATTTTTACCCATTAGATTTAATAAAGGAACAACACACTCAAATATATCCTTATCTCCTCCAACCATTATGGATAAAGTGCCTTCTTTCGCACCAATATCTCCACCTGAAACAGGTGCATCAAGACTATAAATTCCCCTCTTCTTTGCTTCCTCATAGATCGATTGTGCAAGGACGGGAGATGAAGTTGTCATATCAATTACGATAGAATCTTCTGATGCATTTTGTAATATTCCATTGTCGGTGAAATAAATCTGCTTCACATCATGTGGATACCCTACCATCGTAATAATAACGCTGCATTCTTTAGCAACCTCTCCAGGAGTAGATTTCCAGGTTGCACCTGCCTCAATCAGTTCCTTTGCTTTACTTTCTGTACGATTATACACAAAGACTTGATAGCCTCTTTTTATCAAATGTAGTGCCATGCTTTTCCCCATTACCCCTATACCAATAAACCCAACCTTTGTATTTAAATGATTGATTTCTTTCATGTAATCTCCTCCTATTTTTAACGAGAGTTCTGTTTACTTTTCGATAATAGTAAGGCAAATTCCTTTTTAACTTCAAAATGAATGTAGTCTGTTCTTCTAATTTAGAAATCAATTCTAAATTTTGAGCACTTCTTCAACTGCGCAGAAGTACTCTTAATGAACCTATTTTCCGTTTTTTAAAGAAAAACATGATTTAAAGTTGTTCACGGACGTTTGTCCCGTATTCATCAAAAGCAGTTCATTTCCTTGGATTTTTGTTTAATAGACGGGGGATTTCCATTATTTCAGAAAATTTTACATTTCAATTAATAATAGCTTACTAAATGTCCACTCCAAATCAACATACCCTGTACCTCTTTATTTATTGTACTAAATCAATTTTTTACATTAAACTGAATATATAAAATTTTAGTTTAGTAGGTGGAATTATGATAAATCTTAAAGGAAGAACAGTATTAGTTACAGGAGGTTCTAGAGGATTAGGAAGAGCAATATCTTTTAGACTCGCTGAACTTGGTGCTTATGTATTGGTAAATTATGCTCACAATAAGCATCATGCAGATGAAACAATTGAAACGTTTGTGAAGAATGGATGGTTTGGAGCTTCTTTAAAAGGTGATATTACAGATGCAAGCTCTATAAAAAATATGATTCAAGAGGCATATAAGATTTGTGGGAAATCTATAGATACTGTAATTAATAATGCAACAGGACCACAACCTGAGTTGTCTATTGAAGATAGTAAATGGGAAGATTATTTGGATCAACTAAACTTCTTTGTAAAAGCCCCATTATTACTAACAAAGGAGCTCTTACCTTCAATGAAAGAGAAAGGCTTTGGGAGAATTATAACAATCGGTAGCGAAGTAGTCCAAATTGGCAACCCTAACTTTGCAAATTATGTAACAGCAAAGTCAGCTCAATTAGGAATGACAAGATCTTGGGCAAATGAATTAGGTTCCTATGGGATTACTGTCAACTTGGTCAATCCAGGATTCATTCCAGTAGAAAGACACCAGCACTTAAAAGAAGAGGATATTGAAGGATATAGAAGGAATGTACCATTACAAAGAATGGGTGTTCCTAATGATATTGCGAATACTGTAGCGTTTTTGGCTTCAGAGGAAAGCGGATTTATAACAGGTCAATCCATTTCCGTTAATGGAGGAATGACAACGGGTATATAGTAAGTGAAAATGAAAAGGCATCTCAATTGAGATGCCTTTTCATTTTTATAAAAAACTCTAAAGTTTCCCTTTTTCTAAATTTAAAAACTGACTAATATCTTTCACAAAAGGTTGTTTATCATAATGATTATAGCTTCCCATTGCTAGCCGTACTGGATCACCAAAAAAGAATCGTTCAAATTGTGTTTGTCTAGAACCAAAAGCTGACATAGAAAGGTCCCATGCGAGTCGAAACGTTTTTACTCGTTCCACCGCATCTGCATTCGCTCCTTGAAGATATTGATTTAGATCATCTCGTATTTCTGATTGGAAATCTTTTTCTGTCGGTATTGAGATGATACCACTTGAACTCAATAACTGGATAATCTCCATTAATCTTGGATAGAATTTTGTATAATATTGGACCGCTGTAGATAATGGTTGGATACTAGGTGTATACGTTCCATAATTATTTACAGTACCCTGAACTTCTGATGCAACCTTTAAGCTTTTCATAATTTCTAAACCAATAATAATTTCATTTACTTTATCTTGAATGTGTTGATATTGTTGTATCTGGATAATATCAACAATTTTTTCTGCTAAACCTAGGATACATTCAGTCTTCACAATTTGACGACAAACCGCTTGATATTGCAAATAATGATACATGCCTGTTTCATTAATAAAATTCATTGCTACTTGGTGATTTTTATATAGAAATACGCGATTCCATGGTACTAAAACATGATCAAAAACAACAACAGAATCTGTCTCTTCATACCTGGATGCTAGCGGGTGATCGAAGGAAGAATCAGAATAATTAAAGGCTTCCCTACATAGAAATTTCAGTCCTTTTGTATCAGAAGGAATGACAAAGCCATAGATATATTCACCTTCGATATAATTCCCTCCAGAAGGTAGCACTAAGATTTCGTCTGTTATACCCCCTTGTGTAGCTAGCAAACGAGCTCCCTTAATAATAATACCTTTATCTGTTTCATCTATAACTTTTGCTGCGATGATATTCTCATCTGTTTCATAATGAAGTAAGGAACGATTTACTTGAGGATTAATAAATGTATGAGTAAACGATAAATCGTTCCTTTTAGCATGATTATAAACAGAGTTAATACTCGTACCGAATTCTTTTCCTCCATTCGAGAAAAATTCAGCACCACTACCTAAGCACATTATGGCAGAATTTATGTAATCCGGTGAACGTCCCATCATGCCTAATGAATCTCTTGCCCAAATTGTTGTTGCCTTCCCTCTCCGTACAAGTTCTTCTTTACTTTTTGGTTGATGAAAAGAGAAGCTATACTCTTCTCCGTTTGGTTCTGAGTACCCCTTAAATAGTTCTTTATGTTCATCATCATGTTGGAGATCATAAAGCTTTGATTTACTATTTAAAATTCCTTTAAAAACGGAATGTGTAGATAAAGGACCATTCACGACTTCTCCATTCAACCAAATATTATGATGTAGTTGATCTACCCGATCTAAAAATTGACTACCGTTAATTAACATTTTGTAACACCCCTTTTACACTTCATAATCATTCTATGCAAGAGGATGGCTGAATACCTCAATGACATGGCATATTTGCATTGTAAAAAGGAGCTGAACGTAAACGTTCAACTCCTAGATAACATTATATTAGAATAAACCACCATTATAGTCATTATCAGTGAGCTCTCCACCAAGATAACCTAAACCTAGACCTAACAATCCTGCTCCTAGTGGACCAAATCCGCTTCCACCAAAGCCAGGGCCACCATATCCTGGGCCAAACCCTGAGCCGTAGCCAGGTCCATAGCCTGAGCCGTAACCTGGACCAAATCCTGTTCCATAACCTGGACCAAATCCTGTTCCATAACCTGGACCAAATCCTGTTCCGTAACCTGGGCCAAACCCTGTTCCATAACCTGGACCAAATCCTGCACCGTAACCTGTGCCATATCCTGCTCCATATCCAGGTCCAAATCCACCAGTAGGTGCACCATATCCAAACGGGCTAAATTGTCTAGTCATTGGTTGTCGATTTCTAAACATATCATACTCTCCTCCTACTATGTGTCTCTCATGTAATAAGTCATGTTGAATGATTACTACGTTACTAGCCTATTAGAAAAACAAATAGTTGGGAGGGCGAATGACTATTTTTAGCAAATTTAATGAAAACACCCAATCAAAGAGCAGATGATAAAAAACAGTACTCATACTTGAAGAAATGAATTCATGTTGTGAAATACTTATCTCTACAAAAAAACTTTGATCATACAATGCCACATACAACCATTATTTATTAAAGATTATTTAAAGAGATTTCCTAAAGAAGCAAATAAATCGGAAATTGCATTTATTAGTTCCTTAAAAAAGTTAGAGATTTTTTGTCCTAAGCCTTCATCGCTAACCAAATCTTTAATTGTTGATTCAATTTCTTTTGTCAAATCCTCTAATTGTGTTTTTACTTGATCAAAGTCAATATTAATTGATCTCATTTTTTCAAATAAATTGATTAGTAATTGTCGATCCTGTTCGGATAATTCGATATTTAATGTTTGTAGTTGTTCTTCGACAATTTGTTGGATTTCTTCTTTGGTAGCAGGATTTTGTTCTGCAATCTGTTTTTTAATTTCAGTCAATAGCTCACTAACCTGTTCCTGATCTAATCCTGCATCCTTTACAAGCTCCGTTGCAACGTTAAGCTCCTCATTTGCAACTTCCATTCTGACTGTATCAAGCTTTTCTCCACCAACATCATACGCCTTATAGATTCCAACAAGTGCAGAATGACCGCTAACTTTTACAGGTGAAGCTACAAGCACCTCTGCACCTTCAACTCCTGCTGTAATTAAAGCATTTGCATACATGGATTCTGATACTTCCGTAATATTACCTGGAGTAACAATCTCTACTTGAAGTCCGTCCTCTTTATCGTTTCTCGTTATTTTTGCTGAAGAAAACATTCTAGCATTGCGGTTTTCCCCTTCAATATACGTTACTAAATCTTCACCTGTCGCTGTAAATTCTTCTACTTGACTTGTATCTGTTACATTTAAATCCTTTTTCACTTGTTCCTTTTGTTCAGCTGTTAAGGTTTCACCATAGACGACAATGGGAAGTCCATACTTTTCATTGATGCTTTCCTTATCATTATCAGCAGCATAAGTGCTTGTTCCATTCGCAAAAACAGAAGAAGTAAATAATGTAAATAGTAGTGCAATTGTTATTTTTTTCATTCTTTGTTTTCTCCCTTTTATATATAATTTGGAAATTATAAGTTTAAGAATGTCATGCTAATATCAAATCGTTATTATATTACTCAAAACTTTTATTATTTCTTAAGAAGTGTAACGGTTTCCAGCCTAAAAAACATCCATCCCTAGTCTTATGTTTCACGTAATATATGACGTATAAACCTATAAAAGGTTTCATGATTTGCTAAAGAATTAAAATGAAAAGAAAACTGCCCCAAAAAACGTTTTTGGAGCAGCTTCACTATCAACTAGTATACATTTCTATTGGAATATTTGCAGCTTGTAATTTTTTGGCACCTTCATCTTCAATTTCTTTCATTAGTTTCTGTAGAAAAGAATCAAATTCAACATGTTTCTTCATTTTAAATGTCATCTCGTATTCTACCTCTAACCATGTATCAAGGTCCGCTTCATTGTGTTGAATCTGTACTTCAAGCTTATCAATAGCATTTGCTACCTTTGCTTCATATGAATTCTTGTCTTCAAATTCATACCACAGTTGATATAACTCTTGTCCTAGTGGTGATGGCAACATGTCGCGAATTGCTTCAATTGCCTGCACTTCTCTTAAACGCTTTTCCTTTTTTACATTGAGGTCATTAGCCGATTTAAAAGCCTCTACATCTCCAGCTTCTGCCTCAACTAGGTCATGGATTATAATCATTTTTAATAGTTTTTCAGAATTTATTTTTTGATCTAAATAGGGTTCTATTAAAATTGCCATAAGAGACATACGGAAGGTGTGTTCTGCTACACTTTCCCTTCTGCCATCAGATAGCCAGCTATGACGTAGTTCTTTTTTTAGGTTTTCTGATAAGTGTAATAGCTTCATGATTTGTTTCATTTCTTTCATATCGTTTTCCTTTCTTGAAAAGTTCCGAGGAAAAACCAGTTGAATCACTTACTAATGGTTCCCGTTGTTTTTCGCTTCTAGGAACTCAGCAGTCTCAATCAAATTCCTTTCTTCTAAAAAAATGTTATATCATTAATATACCTAACTTAAAATCTACAAAGTAATCTAAAACACCTAGTAAATTATACCTTATCCAGTACTATGAGATAGTGGAAAAGAAACTCAATTTAGATTAGATAAAAGGATGTTTGTCTATCTGCCATGTATTGTGCTCTTCCATTTAATATCGCAATAGGTTCTTCTAGATATAATGGTACTTCTTGATTCCATTCTTGTACGTATTGACGAATATTAAATTCCATCGCATAGCAGGTATTTTCTTGTATGAGTAAGTCTCCTTTTATAGGAATTGAACGTTGCTGGTCATAGAGACCAATCAATGCACCTAGTTCATGACAATGAACACCAACTGGGTGGGAGTAGATCATTGCTTGAATATCCTCTAATTTCGCTTGCTCCATAGATTGTAAAAACACAGTGTTGCCAGTTTTACTAGGTTTAAGATTTTCAAAAATAATATCTTCTAAACGTAATGCTGTATCAAATGCTAACCTTAATCCCTCAGGCGGCTCACTCTCGCCTGCTCGAAGTACATAAGCTAACTGCTGAGTATCTGTTGCTAATCCTAAATATCGTATTCCAAAATCTAAATGAACAATATCACCTGGGAGGATTTCCACACCTTCAAGTCGATCTACAGTAGAGCCTTTTCGTTGCACATCAACTGTAGGATAAAAGGATGTTTCTAAACCTAAATCCAATACTTTTTGACGAATCCAGTCTACAACATCCTCTGTAGTAGTTATTCCAGGATGTATAACCTCTCTAGAAAGTGCCTGTTTCGCGATCTGTAATGCTAGTTTTGCAATCGATGGGTATGAAATTAACTCCTTCTCAGATCGCATACTTAACCAATCAACAACTAATCCTTCAGAACTGACAAGTTTTTCCCCATCCTCAGCTAGTAACTCTTTTAACTTTTTAAATAGGCTATGACCCAAACCATCTGCAGCTGCATAGTTCTTTGAACTATTAACAGCGATATTATTAGGTTTCTTTTCAATAACAATTCTCTGCAGACACTCCCATTGATCTTCATGAAATACCGTCGGGTTCCAAACCCTTTCGTAAAAGGATTCAAAGCTTGGATTTTGATGAATTACAAATCGATGAAGGATTTGCTTATAATCTAAGTAAAATACTAAGATTGTTAGTCTTCTAGAACTATCAATCGCTGATGGATATAATGACTTAAGAACAGGGTCTTCATTATACTCTCTCCCAATAACAATCCACATATCTAGCTTATGTTTCATCATTAAGTTAGGTAATAAAGTATTTAGCCGATGAAACAGCCAACGATTCATCATTTCTTCTCTGTTCTTTAAAGGTAGAATTGCCATGGTGGGTTGACACGTATTCATATTGATCAACTCCAATTCATATTGTTACAGTAACTTTCGACAAAAAAAAGGTTTTTCCTTCATATCAGAATACATAAAAAATAAGAGGTGAAATCCTCTTACTTTTTGAACTATTTTTAACTTAGATTGAAACCTATATTCAACTAGTTCTAAAATAGAAACACTAACTTACCAAAGTTTTCACTATTTTTTAAATAAGTAAATGCTTCATTGTATTCTTCAGGTGAATACGTTTTATTAACGATTGGCTTAATTTGATATTTATCTATAAATGCCAGCATCTCCACAAACTCTTCTCTACTACCCATTGTGGATCCTAATAGATTTTGCTGAGCATAGAAAAACTTCCGTATATCGATTGTAACTTCATCTTCGGTAGTAGCCCCAAATGTTACGATTGTACCACCAGGCTTTACAATATCTAATGATTTATTGAATGTAGAGGCACCGATACTTTCAATGAGCAAGCTAACTTGTTCATCCTTCAATTCTTCTTTCCAATCCGAGTATGTATCTATTGCCAAATCGGCTCCTAATTCAATGGCTTGCTTTCGTTTTTCTTCACTTCTAGATGTAACAATAACTCGTGCTCCAGCCGCTTTAGCAAATTGTAGAAGAAATGTTGCAACCCCACTCCCAATGCCTGGTATCATCACGGTATCACTTTCTTGAATATTTCCTCTAGTAAATAATGCTCTATATGCCGTTATTCCTGCTAACGCTAATGTGCCTGCTTCATCCCAAGATAAATATGTTGGTTTTTTCTCTACGTTTTTAGAGGAAATAATCATTCTTTCAGAAAAAGTCCCGTGATTAGGTAAACCTACTATCTGAAAGTTTTCAGGTGGTGCTGAACTTTTTTCTTCCCAACCAAGTGATGGATTAATAATCACTTCATCACCAACCTGTATGCCTTGAACGTGATCTCCAATTTCTTCAATAATTCCCGCAGCATCAGAACCTAATATTAAATAAGGTTCATTTTCTTTATGCCTTGTTAACAGCATAAGATCTCTACGATTCATTCCAGCAGCTTTAATCCTAACTTTTACTTCATTAGGTCCTAGTGCAGATAGTTCTGCATCAATTAAAGATAAGCCTTCCATTCCTTGCTTTCCAACATGAACAATGGCCTTCATGTTAAATCCCCCTTTTCTATAGATTATTTTATAATGATTTTATCTTCATCTTTTACATCAACAGCATTTGGGATATCCACATATGTTCTAAGTAGTGTTTCTACTTTTTCAGAGGTTATCGGATGATCTGAATCCAACTCAATTGAAAATGTAATTTTTTTCTCAGAGTTCGCTTGAATGAATTCAATATTTTCTAAAACAACACTTTTTATTTCTTTCTCATGAAAACTAAAGTCACTATCCTCCCGATAGGAATCATGATTTATTAGTAGTGTCAAGCTAATTTTATTAATTGGTTGGTCAGCAATCCCGCCATGAATAATGACTTCCCCTTCAATTCGCTCTCCCCTATTGAGCGCTGCTTCTTTAACAACCGTGTCAACCTTTATGTGACCAATACCAATGCTAGTTAAGAATTCTTTCCACAAAAAACATCACCCTTTCAATAATAACTCGAATTTTACAATCCATCATAACGTTAATGGATAACTTGATACTACTACTTTTACATATTTTCAATATAAAAAACAAATAATAACGTTGATTATAAAAAAGGAGTGTTGTTAAAATGAAAAAATTTGTTGTCACGTTGTCCATTCTTGTATTTGTTTCTCTAGGTTTTGCGAATGTGTCTCTTGCTGAAAACGATAGCAATCAACAAACACAAAAAGTTGAGCTTACTGACAAGCAAAAGAAAGAGCTAGGTAAGTTACATAAAGAAATTTATGAAAAGAAAGTCAATTTAATTAACAAATATGTAGAATATGGTGTGTTAACAAAAGAACAAGCTGAAAGAATGCAACAAAAAATGGAAGAGCATTATGAACTATTAAAAGAAAATGGATTCGTAATGAAGGACTATCACCATAAACATCACAGCAAAGAATAAAAAAGATCAGCCCACTGTGGCTGATCTTTTTTGTAGTATGCTTGTTTAAATCATTTTACTTTGAAATCATTTTATTCACTGTAGAAACAACTTCATGTATTTGTTCCATTGTTACATCGTAATGTGTTACGAAACGTACTAATGTTGGACCGAACGTAACTGCTAAAATACCGTGCTCTTTAAGAGCGGACACAAATTGATCTGAGGTTACGTTTAAGTCTTTTACATTAACAACGACAATATTTGTATCAACGGTATTTGAGATCTCTAATCCTTTAGTATTCGCAAGGCCAGCTTGTAGCTCAATTGCCTTTTCATGATCCTCGGATAATCTTTCTCTCATCTTCGTTAAAGCGATAAATCCTGGTGCTGCAATAACTCCTACTTGGCGAAGTCCACCACCTAGTCGCTTTCTCCATTTTCTAGCTTTCTTTATAAAATCCTTATCGCCAGCGATAATCGAACCAACAGGAGCTCCAAGCCCTTTTGATAAACATACTTGAACAGTATCACAGTATTGTGTGAAGTCATTCATAGAGTATGGAGCATTAGCAACAGCATTGAATAAGCGAGCACCGTCTACATGGACAGGTATATTTGATTTTTGTGCGATCTCATAGATCCCTTTCATGTTCTCTAATGGGAGTATAGCCCCACCAGCACGATTATGTGTGTTTTCCAAACAAATTAGACCTGTTTCAGGAAAATGTTGATCTTCACCTCGGATAGCTGCTGCAATGGCTAATGGATCCATTGCTCCTCTTTCACCTTTAATTGTTCGTGTTTGAACTCCAGCAAAAGCAGAAGCTGCCCCAGATTCATAATAGAAAATATGCGATTCCTCTTCTAAAAGGATTTCATTACCTGGTGTAGTATGTGTTAATACCGCAATCTGGTTTCCTTGGGTTCCACTTGTTACAAAGAGCGCAGCTTCCTTTCCAAGAATTTCAGCAGCAGCCTCTTCTAATTTTAATACAGTAGGGTCTTCCCCATATACATCATCCCCTACTTCAGCTTCATAGGAAGCTTTTCTCATTTCTTCTGTTGGTTTTGTTACTGTGTCACTTCGTAAATCAATCATTCTGTACTCTCCCATCATTGTTTATCTTTTTGAGATTATATCATGAATTAATTTACAACATAAGAAAAGAGCCTTTCTACATTTTATTAAATAACAAAAAGTAGAATAAGACTCTTCAGAGGTAAACTACTATTGTAGTTCATCAGGTGGCTCATAAGTATGTGTGTTGTTTGCAACTTCCTCAAAAATGTTATTTGGATGTATGGACGCCGTTAATCCAGGCTGCATCGGCTGTTGAGTTTGCTGATAGGTTGGAACAACATTCATATTAAGGGCATTACTAATCTGTTGCTTTAAAGATTGAATTTCCTGCTGTAAATGTTGAATTTCTTCTTTTGTAGCAGGTTGTTTATTTTGATGCAATAGTACAGCAACTTGCCCATTTGGTTCTAATGTAGCATATTGAACATCGCTCATTTTACTGACTTGTTGCTGTCGCAAGGCCATTTCTAATTGATCTACCGTCAAACGAAGTTTTTTAAGGTTTTGTGTCTGTATTTCTCCATTATTTATTAGGATTTTAGAACGTCCAGTAATAAACTTTTCAAAAAAATCAGTCTTTGTTTGAATAAATTCTAATGCAACTAGCGTACAAACAAGAGTGAAACCTACTAAAATTGTTGCCCAAACATTTTTACCAACAACGGGCTGAACGAGTAATGATCCAAGACCAATCATTATCACTACTTGCGCAAGAGTCATTTGTGAGATAGACTTTCTTCCTGCAACTCGCAATAATAGGGTACCACCTATTACGATAATTACTGCTTTCCAGAGTAAACTATAATCCATTTGACATCACATCCCTAAAATTTCTTCCTACTCCTTAGCTTGATATGATTTAATATAGATTATTCTTTTAAGTACGATAAATAAATGGAAGTTTTTTATGAGGAAGAAAATAGTAATTATCTATAAAAAGAGTTATATTGTAGTTGTATACATATAAAGGGGGATTCTAAATGAATCAATTTGAACAGAATTTAGAGAGATATGCTGATTTAATTGTACAAGTAGGATTGAACATCCAAAAAGATCAAGTTCTATGGGTAAATGCTCCAATTTCTGCATATGAATTCGTGAGGAAAATTTCTGTGAAGGCTTATGAAATTGGTGCTAAAAATGTAATGGTTGATTATTATGATGAAGAGTTAAAGAAAATTCGATTAGAAAAATCAACTGAAGAAGGTCTATCTTCCTTTCCAACATGGAAGGCAAAAGGACAAGTCGAAATGGCTAAAGAAAATGTTGCCGTTTTAAGTCTAGCAGCTCCTAATCCATCGTTGTTAAAAGGGGTAGACCCGAAGCGTACTGCCATTCTTAATAGAGTATCTGCTGAAGGAATGAAAGAGTTTAATTCATATATTTCAGGAGGAAAGATAAGCTGGCTAATTGCAGCCATTCCAACGAAAGAATGGGCACTTAGTGTGTTTCCTTCGCTAGAAGAAGATGAGGCCTACGATAAGCTTTGGGCAAATATTTTCTACACGACTAGAGTGGACCGCGAAAACCCAGTAGAACTTTGGAAAGAGCATATTGCAACAATGACTGAAAAAGCAAACTACTTAAATGATCAGGATTTCAGAAAACTTTATTATAAGGCACCAGGTACTGACCTTTCAATTGAGTTACATCCAAAAACTAAGTGGATTTGTGCGGAATTCACAAATGACAAGGGCACAAAATTCGTACCGAATTTACCAACAGAAGAAGTGTTCACAATCCCTGTTAAAAACGGTGTAAATGGTGTTGTTACTAGTACAAAGCCACTTAACTATAGTGGGAATTTACTAGAAAATTTCACACTTACATTTGAAAACGGTAAAGTAGTCGATTTCCAAGCTGAACAAGGATACGAAACATTAAAAAACCTATTAGAAACAGATGAAGGTGCATCTTTCCTAGGTGAAGTAGCATTAGTACCTCATGATTCACCTATTTCTAATACAGGCATCGTATTTAATAATACACTTTATGATGAAAATGCGTCTTGTCATATTGCATTAGGGAATGCATTATCGATTTGTGTAGAGGATGGCAAGTCTATGACAGAGGAGCAGCTTAAAGAAATTGGTTACAATTCAAGTATTACACATGTTGATTTCATGATTGGTTCTGCCGAGATGGATATTGATGGAGAACGCGAGGATGGAACCATTCTTCCTATATTCCGAAAAGGGAATTGGGCTTTTTAGTAAAGATACTTCTATAAAAAAAGATGACCGGAACTCTTGATTCCGGTCATCTTTTTACTCCCAACACCCATTCTAAATATTCAATTAGTAAAGTGGATTGCTTCTTTAAGTCCGTTTCGTCTGGTCCCAGTACAGAATGACTTAAAGCAGTTCCATCAATCCAGCTAATGATTGACTTCGCTATTACTTGTTTTTCAAATCTAGGAGTGAATTCTCCGACTCTCTCTCCATCTTCAATTAACTTCGTTGTTAACTTAATTGCAGAGTGATATCGTTCACGAGCATGTTCTAATCTCCTCTTATCATTTCTTCCAGTAATAAAATATTCTAGTTTTGACGGAGCAAGTGGGTCCATTCGGTCATTAGGGGTCTTTTCTTTACCTAGGAAGGTCATTAATAGAGCATCCCAATAGGTTCCTTGTGATTCAATCATTGTCTGTATAGACAGATCTAATGCTTCTGTTTGCTGAGATTGAATAACAGCCTCAAACAGATCCTCCTTATTTTCAAAATATTGATAAAGCCCTCCCCTACTTACACTAGCTTTTTCCATTACGTGCTTCATTGTCATATTTTCGTAACCATGCTCAATAAATACCTCTGTAGCAGCTTGAATTAATTTAGCTCGACGCTGCTCCTTGTGTTCTTGACTTACTTTCGGTGTCATTTAACTCCTCCTTTGAAACTCGATTCTTTGAAAGAATAGAAATAATAAATAGAACGATTAATAAGGAACTAGTTACGATAAAGGATGGTACGATCCCTAACACTGTTGCTAACCATCCCCCAGCCAACGGACCTAAAATTGTAGCAATTGTTGTAGTACTGTTAATGACTCCAAACACTCTACCTGTCATGTGAATAGGCGTTTTTTCTTGTGCCGCCGCTTGAAATGGAATAAATACTAGCCCTGCTGAAAGCCCAGCTAAGAATCCTAAGCTTGGAACCCAAATTGTCGAGAACAATAGATCATAATAGGTTAGTACCGCCATACATCCAAATCCTAATCCAATACCTAATACCCCTATCGACATAAATACATATGCGTTATACTCTGTTCTTTTTGATAAATAAATTCCGGTAACGAGCATTCCTAGCCCTGAACATGTAACCGTATAGCCGAAAAGATCAGGAGAAACATTCGTTAACTCTCTTAATAACACAATAATTTGTGAATCAGATAATTGTAAAATAAATAAGCTTACCCCTAATAAAAATAATCCATATATAAGGAATGAGCTACTTTTTATAAAATGAATTCCAACCTTTAGCTCTTCTATAAAAGAAATTACTTTATTTTCATTTGTCTTGTTATCTGGAGACTCTCTTACACCCTTAGGTAATAGTAATATTAGTAAAGCAGATAAGAAGAATGTTGCAGAATCAATATAAAAGACCGGATAGGTACCAAATGCAGAAACTAGAATTCCACTAACAAGCGGTCCTAGCACTTTTGTACTCGAATCTATCATAGAAGTAATGGACATAGCTGATTTAATATTGTAACCGGCTATAAGTTCTTTTAGCTTTCCGTTCTTAGCTGGTATAAAGATTGACGAAAAAATCCCTATTGTAAACAAACATACGTAAACAACCCATAATGTATCCGCTATCGTTAAAAGAAGAATTAACCCTCCTCTAATAATATCAGATAGGAACATTAATGATTTTCTCTCTAATTTATCCGCTACTGTCCCAGCTATAGGTCCAAAAAGAGCCATAGGCAATGCGAGACATAAAATGATGAAGGACATTTGCATTGGGGTTGCTTCCCATTTTAACCCAACTAACGTAATAATCGCTACAATACTTAACCAATCTCCTAGACCTGATATTGCTTGAGCTGTCATCAATGTAATAAAACCCTTATTTCTTCTTAATTGTGATTCCATAAAATATCTCCTCCATAATATCGACACTAACGTCGTTTTTATATAATTAATTATATCGACATAAGTGTCGTTTAACAACCATTAATTCAATATTTTTACAAAAAGGGCTTGTATAAAATGAATTCCATATAAAAAGTGGCTTACAGTACTAATACAAATAATGAATTATTTCCACTTAGTCATTCATTTTATCAATACTGAGTTTCTGGCATGGGAGCATAGACTAGAGCAATGAAGATATTCAAGATAAAGATTGGCTGCAATTACATTCTGGCTAAAATAGAAAACTAATACCTAATTGTTTAATCTAAATTTTATTAGGGAAAAATAAACATTATATTTCCATGGAAAGCGCATGAAAAGATATGATGTACTACTTTTCCAGTTTTCTTGATATGACAAAAAGGAGTTGAAAACATGGAAAAAGCGATCTTTTTAGACCGCGATGGAGTTATTAATGAAGTCAAAACAAAACGAGTAAAATTCGTAAATCGTCCAGACCAAATGTATCTATTGGAAGGTGTCCCAGAAGCCATTAAAATATTTTCACAAAATAATTATAAAAATTTTGTTGTTACAAATCAGGGTGGAGTTGGATTAGGGTACTTATCAAAGGATGAACTAAATAATATTCATGATTATATGAAACGAAAGATTGAAGAAGCAGGAGGGAAAATTGAGGAAGTTTCTTCTTGTGTACATAAGCCACATGAAGGCTGCAAGTGTAGAAAACCAGAACCGGGAATGATACATACATTAGCTGAAAAACATAACATTGACATTTCAAAATCTTATATGATAGGTGATCGTGATGTAGATATAGATGCTGGAAAGAAAGCTGGATGTAAAACTATACTGATCTCAAGTAAACGTAAAGTTGATTTTGAAGTAGACTACATCTTCCCTAGTCTTTATGAAGCAGCTAAATTCATACAAAATAATGAATTATAAACGTATTAGAGGAAAAGAAACTTTGTTAATAAACTAAGTTTCTTTTTTATCGTAAAAACATATAACTCTTTTACTTTACGTAAAAAGATACCTTAGCTTGTATTTATAGTATAGAGTCAATAAGAATAAATCGTCGTTTTGAACCTTCATTAGAGCATCATTACAAGCTAATTAATGTGAATTCTTGTAAACTTTTCAATAGATGTGGCTCACATCGCACCAAAAGTTGCGAATAGAATTCTAATTAGAACGTCATAAGTTCATTAGCATAAAGACTGAGTTTGTATCGAAGAATAACCGTTTTATCTATGATACACTTGTAATACATATATAAATAAGGAGGTCGAATATGAATTCACAAGAGCTATTTCAAATGTTAAAAAATTATCATCCTTTTGATGTTCTTCAAGATGATGAGCTTCGTAAAATTATTGCGACCTCAAAGTATAATACATTTAACAAAAATGAATTCATCTTTCATGAGGAACAGACGATTGATGACCTGGAAATCTTCTTTCTTGTATCTGGTGTAGCCAAGAACGTCCTTCACCGTTCAAATGGAAAGCAATTTTCATTACGGTTTTATTATCCGGGTGACTTGATTGGATTAATGATTCTGATGACTAGCGGTCAAATGACCTTTTCAGTACAAGCGATAGAAGAATGTAATGTGTTTCGAATGAATAAAGTGAACTTTTTCAAAGTTATGGGCGAAAATGCTGAGTTTTCTAGAATCATATTTGATTCAATTGGTGATCGAATGAAAACGTTGTATGATGAGATTAAAGCAAAACCCTCTTCTCAAGACTCCGAGGAGAACATATCTCTGTTCCGTACGAAAGTACAGTCATTAATGGATACCCCCGTTACAATTACAGAACACTCTTCCATGCTAGATGCAGCATCGCTTATGGATAGGAAAAATAAATATGGACTTGTCGTTACAAATGATCAAGACTCAATGTCTGGTATCCTTACTCAAAATGAAATTGTGCAGTATGTTCTTAATCCTATTTCAAAGAAACAAGTGAAAGATTGGATGCAGCCTAAACCCCAATGGGTACGAGATGAAGCATTTGCATATGAAGCATTGTCCTTTTTTAAACATGAGGATGCTTCCTTTGTACCCGTTCTTCGAAATCAAACTGTTGTTGGTACCTTAACTACGAGCTCTTTTCTTAATATTCAAGACTCTGATTATCTTGATCTCTCATACAAGATTCAGAAGGTTGCCTATACAGAGGACCTAATAAATCTAGCAGCTATAAAAAATAATACATTTCATCGTTTTATTGAAGAACTGCTAGATCAAGATAGCTTCGCTTACGATGTTTGTGAAGTGTTATCGAATTATAATGATCGTCTCCATAGGAAAGTCATTCAATTAACAGAAAAAGAGATGATTGAACAAGGCTATGGTCCCCCTCCTATCAATTATTGTTTTATTGTAATGGGGAGTCAGGGAAGGTCTGAACAAGGCTTCTTTACTGATCAGGATAATGGCATCATCTTAGATGACTATCACCACCTTTCTAGAAAAGAAATGGTAGATAAGTATTTTGAGATTTTCACTGAGAAGCTAAATGAAAAGTTGGTATTGTGTGGTTTCCCTCTTTGTACAGGAGGTATTATGGCAAAAGAGACAAAATGGAAGCGTACCACCTCTGACTGGAAAAAAGCTATTCAAGATTGGTTATTTGAAATTGATGCAGAAGAAGTTCAAAATTTCACGATGTTTTTTGACTTTCGACCAGTGTATGGAGATTATTCCCTAGCTGATGAAATACGTAATGAGGTTCGTACTAGATCACAAAAGTCCTTAAGTATGCAACAGTTACTGCGTAAGGATGCACTTCGCTTCCGTCTTCCAGTAGGGCCACTAGGAAGAGTGAACTTCAAAGTCAAAGGCAATCAATTCGATTTGAAGAAGTCTGGGCTCATGCAACTCGTTAATATGATTCGTATCCATGCAGTGAAATATGGTGTAAAAGAAGTAAATACAGTAAAACGCCTACATGCATTAAAGAACCTAGAAGCTTTTCATCCTAGAGATGTAAAAAATGCGATGACTGCACTACATTATTTCTTAAGTTTTAGAACAAGACAAAATCTTCAACAGCTAAAAGAAAACAAACCATTAACGAACACAATTGATATTACTTCCCTATCTAAAGAGGATAAACGTAAG
This sequence comes from Rossellomorea marisflavi, assembly GCA_003667865.1. Classification (GTDB taxonomy): domain Bacteria; phylum Bacillota; class Bacilli; order Bacillales; family Bacillaceae_B; genus Rossellomorea; species Rossellomorea marisflavi_C. Next base: position 3,539,161 of record CP033051.1, read on the forward strand.
CTCAAAGAATCCATACAAATTGCGCATCGTATGCAACAAGTTATGGAAATTAGCTTCAATAGGAATCGGGTGGTTTAGTGAGTCAGAGTCATTTAGATATAAAAGTCGGCTTCAAGCTTTTCAAGTATTTGTTATGGCATCGATGTAACTTTAAGAACCAAGTAAAAAAAGCGAAACAGCACCCAAATTATATAAAACTTGCAGAAACACTTAAAGAATTTGAACTAGAAAAACCAATCCTTAAAAAGCAAAGTCTTTCTTCTTGTACATTCACTGTATTTGATTTAGAAACAACAGGTTTTTTTCCGGAAATTGGAGATGAAATCATTTCAATAGGAGCAATAAAAATTCATAATCAACAAGTGTTAGAAAAAGAAACATTTTATCAGGTAATTAACCCTTTACAAAATGTTTCTAAAGAAACAGAGATATTCACCGGGCTAAATAAAAAGGACTTTCAACATGCTGTTACACTCCCCGTTGGACTAGAGGGCTTTCTTGAGTTTAGTAAAGGAACAATCTTAGTAGCACATCCGGCTACTTTCGATATTAACTTCTTACAGAAACGAATAAAAAAATGGGATCTCCCCTCCTTTAATCCTGTATATATTGATTCATTTGCACTTTCAAATTTCTTATTAGATACTCAGGATAGTTATTTAGACAAAATGGTTGAAACCTACAATATCGTCATGAGAGAGCGTCACCATGCTCTTAATGATGCCATCATGACAGCTGAGGTTTTTGTGAGATTATTAGAGGAATGTATGCATCAACAGCTTTTCACGGTTGAGATGATTGATGGGATTATGGAAGAAAAAGTGATTAGTGCATAAAATTTGTCCTTGAATAAGCTATCAGTGCTTGTTTAAGGGCTTATTTACATTAATTGTATTTAAATCCGTGTATGTCTACTTAGAATAAGTAAAATAAAGCAATCAGCTAAACCACAAGCATCAGGGTACCCGTGCAATCCATAATTTTATAATGAAACAAATTAGTAATACTTCTTAACGATTCTGCTTACCAAAAAAGACTCATTAGAAGAAGATTCCCCTTCAAATGAGTCTTATTTATATCATATAATTATCGCACTTGCCCAGTTCCATGCATTAGATATTTCACAGTTGTTAATGCAGGTAATCCCATAGGTCCTCTCGCATGTAGCTTTTGAGTTGAAATTCCAATTTCAGCTCCAAAGCCTAATGCTCCACCATCTGTAAAACGTGTAGAAGCATTGTGATAAAGTGCAGCTGCATCCACTAAAAGCATAAACATTCTTGCAGTTTCAGCATTTTCCGTAATAATGGCTTCAGAATGCTTTGTACCATATTGATCAATATGATCTGCAGCTTCTTCTAATGAACCTACAACTCTTACAGCAAGGTCTAAACTTAAATATTCATTTGCCCAGTCTTCTTCTTCTGCTTTCTTTGCACTTGGTACAGCTTTTACTAGCGTATCGTCTCCATGAAGTGTGATGTTGAACTCTTCCATTTTCGTTAAGAATGTATCCTTATGCTTGTTAAACCAATCCTCGTGAATAATGACAGTTTCTGCTGCATTACATACTGCAGGACGATCTGTTTTGGCATTAATCAAGATATTTAATGCCTTTTCAATATCAGCTTCTTTATCAATGTATATGTGGCAGTTTCCTACACCTGTTTCAAGTACAGGTACTGTTGCGTTATTCACTACAGCATTGATTAAAGCTCCTCCACCACGTGGAATTAGAACATCTATGTGCTCTTTCATTGTAAATAATTCTTGTGTAGCTTCCCTAGCTGTAGTGTTTATAAACTGAACTGCATCTTTAGGGATGTCCGTTTTTTCAAGTGCACTATGCATAACATCAACAATTGCTTTGTTAGAAGTGATTGCATTTGAACCACCTTTTAATACAATAGCATTTCCGGATTTAAGTGCTAGTCCTGTTGCATCAACTGTTACATTAGGGCGCGCCTCATAAATCATTCCAATCACACCAAGTGGAACCGTAACTTTCTGTACTTGAAGACCATTTTCAAGTGTCCAGTCAGAGACAATGTTTTTGGTAGGGTCTTCTAAGTCTGATACGTCACGTAAGCCATTAGCAAAGTCTTTGATACGATCTTCAGTTAGTGCTAATCTGTCCATAAATGCAGCATCGAAACCTTTCTCTTTTCCTCGCTCAAGGTCTTTAGCATTTGCATCTAAGATATATTGTGAGTTCTCAATTAACGTGTCAGCAATTATATGAAGTGCCTCATTCTTTTGCTCGGTTGAAAGTAATGTCAGTGTTTTTGCTGCCTTTTGTGCTGCCATCGCTTGTTTTTTTACATTTGTCGTTTCTGTTATAATAGTCATCAAATTCCTCCAATATTTATTTTTTGAGACATAACGTGTCTCTTTAGTAACAAAGTAATGATCGTATTTCAATATAGAATATAATATATATTCATCTAAACTATTTTCTAATCATATAAATGTTTGAATTCAATACATGTGAGGAACATGTAGGGTATAAAACTTTCGCGGTTAATTGGGGATGAGTTCTGACAATTGTCAGAACTCATTACCATCATTCTATTTATAGTCCTACAGGTAAGGACACTTCAACATGACACACAAGGTGATCAATAGAAACGGCTTCATCATTTGCATCAAAATCTTCATTTTCATTAAGCAAATCTTCTGCTGTATAATTTACTATTCCTAAAGCAATTTCTTCTTGGTTAGAATCTAATATTCTAACAACTGCTCCCTTTTTGAATTGTCCTGACACATCCTCTATATCATACAAGTTAAGACCACCTGTTTGGTTCAGGATACGCTGTTTTGCGTTATCTTTAATAATGATCTGACCTTCTGGACCAGAATTAAAAGCAATCCACTGCTGCCTTGAATCTAGGTTTGCAGTTTCATCCTTGGATTCAAAATACGTTCCCTTAGCTGTTCTTTGGACAGCATCATAGATGATATTCGGAATTCCAGATTTCCCAAGGAACGCCGGTATTCCTGCTGCCATTGTAATCTTAAAGGCATCAATCTTTGAGCGCATTCCACCTGTACCGACAGAACTACCAGGTTCACCAGCCATATCTTCAATATTTTTTGTAATTTCTTCAACTTGGTCAAGGAGTGAAGCATTAGGGTTTTTTCTTGGATCTGAATCGTATAGTCCATCAATGTCTGAAAGAATAACCAGCTGATCAGCATCAACTAATGCAGCAACCTTTGCGGATAGCGTGTCATTGTCTCCAAATTTCAGTCGATCAATGGTAACCGTATCGTTCTCATTAACAATAGGAATAATTCCTCTTTCTAGCAGAACGTTTATTGTATTACGTGCATTATTGTAACGATTTTCGTCTGAAAAATCGCTTCTTGTTATAAGAATTTGAGAAGCAACGTAGCCATGTGATAAAAATAGGTCAGAATAAGCTTCAATTAATAAGCCTTGACCAATTGCTGCTGCTGCTTGTTTCTCTGGTAATGAGCTAGGTCTTTCCAAGCAACCTAATTTTCTATATCCAGCAGCAACGGCTCCTGAGGATACTAGTAGTACTTCATGACCGTCATCCTTTAAGCGAACAACCTCATCTACTAATCTCTCAAGCTTTCGACGGCTTATTTCACCGTGCATACTTGTTAAGGAACTGCTTCCTATTTTGATTACGACACGCTTCTTCTTGTTGTCAGGGGACATTCTATCACTCCTATTACGTAAAGGTGTGCCTCATAACCCCTATAAATATTAAAATATAAGACACACCCTATAATTAATCTACTTTTTTGGATTATTTTTTTGCTATAACAGCTTAGAGGAAAAAAACTATTATTGTGCTACGAGGTTAGATTTTAGATTTGAACTAATTTCTTTTGATTTTGTTTCTGCTCCCTTAATTGCTTGCTTAATGGCATTTCCTCCACCACTTTCAGCTAGCGCTTCAAGACCTGCAGCAGTAGTACCATTTGGGGATGTTACATTTTCACGTAACTCAGTCGGAGTTTCGCTACGTTCAAGCATCATTTTTGCAGCTCCTAAAATAGTCTGTGCTCCAATTTCACGTGCTTGTTCTGGTTCTAAGCCACTATCAACTCCTGCTTTTTCCATGTGTTCCATTAAGTAATAGAAATAGGCAGGACCACTACCAGCAATACCAGTAAAGATATCCATTTGCTTTTCCTTAATAACAAATACTTTACCAATACTACGTAATAATTCTTCAGCGATTTCTAAGTGCTCAACTGTTGTGTTTTTTCCAGCAGAAATTGCAGTAGCAGACTCTTGCAACATACTAGATGTGTTTGGCATAACCCTAATTACTGATTGACCTTCATTAAGTCCTAGCTCCATATGCTCCGTTGTAATACCTGCGAGTACTGACATGACAATTGTTTTTGGATGAAGCGAATCTTTTAATGATTCTAATACAGCATCAATATCTTTCGGTTTCATTGCTAAGATTAGAATATCTATTTCATTGAACGGTAGATCGGCTTTTGGCATAACCGTTACATTATATTTTGCATTCACCTCTTGTAACCTACCCATGTCACTTCTATTTGAAACAATAATTTTATCATTTGGAATCATTTTCGTATTGACCATTCCAGAGATCATTGCTTCTGCCATATTTCCTGCGCCTAAAAAGGCTACCGTTTTATTTTTCAACAATCATATCCACTCCTAATTGTTTAATAAATGCCTATACAGAGGCTTTTTTAATGTTTTTTCCGAACTCATTTATTGAACGTTATTAATCGTAACATGTTTCAAAATGGTTTCAAGGATTTTCAGGGAAGTCATATGGAAAAGGCCAAATTAGTGAGTGGAAACGTTTACATTTACTGCTGAGCTATTCTAATCCCTTCTGAACAGCAATAATCCGTGTATAAGAGCAAATAAAGCGAAATTTAATATTGTATAGTTCCTTCAAAAACTACATTTGTTTACTATAGAAATACAAAGACAAAATTAGACAACATTCGAAAAACACGATAATATCAGCACTTATAGATTTTAAATACATTTTTATATACAAGTAAATGAAGCATAATGTTATAAATAGGCTTTTGAGATATGGAGTAGTTTGATCTTTCAATTTCAGTTTTTCTAGAGATAAAAAAACCCGAAATGACGATCATCTCGGGTTTAGCAAATTATTCTGTTTCTTCTGTTGTTGATGTATCAATATTATTTAAAAAATCATAAAGCGCCTGGCTATTCGCTTCAAAATCAATATCAATTACAGAACCTGCCCCTTGATAACGTGTAAGCTCATACGTACCTTCAACAGGAATCGTAAGCTTTTTAACCTCATCATTGTTACTTAACAAGATATCTTTTAACAATCCTATTTGATCTAACTTATCCATATTGGTTTGGATATAAGGTTGGATGGCACCGGTTAACTTTGGAAGTTTGGACACTCCACCAATCGTTAGCGCTTCTTCCTTGATAGCCGAGATTACTTGTTGCTGACGTCGTACTCGACCAAAATCACCTTCCGCATCAGCACGAAAACGAGCATATCCTAATAGTTCTTTTCCATCTAACTGCTGTAATCCTGGTTGAAGTGAGACACCAATCTTTTCTTCCATTGCTTTCTCAACATCAATTTCAATTCCATTTGGTGCTAAAATGTCAACAGATTGCTCAAACCCTTTAAAGTCTACAACCATATAATATTGTGTATCAATTCCGAAATTTTCTTTAATGGTTTGGCGTAGTAATTCTGGACCACCTAAATAGAAAGCAGTATTTAGTTTGTAATAATCATACCCAGGAACTGGTGCATATATGTCACGCATAAATGATACAAGTTTTGTTTCATTTGTTTTCGGATCAACTTGTGCTAGCATCATTGTATCTGTTCGCGATTGCTCTTCACCACGACTATCAACACCTAATAATAGGATATTAATACGTCCGTCTTCATCTTTTACTCCATTAAACTCATAATCTTCTGTTATTTCGGTTGCATCATCACTAGTTAAATTTAATCCTTCATAATATTGATATGCAGAATAACCGAATAGAGCTAATATAATTAAAAGTAATGTAAGTATTACTTTTTTACCAGTATGTTTTTTCTTTTTCTTTTTATAATCAAAACGAGATTCCATCTCTACACCTACTTTTCTATCACATTACTACTAGCCAATATTATAGTAAAATGATGAAAGTGACAATACCTACTTAAATGGACTATTAAACATGTATTTCCATGGAACCGTAATTAGACATCATAAATCCATATTTCAATGTACTTTCAATTCTGTTCAAATTACTTAAACCATTCAAAAAAATAGTTGTTTTATACTATTTTTCTCTAGTTATTATCGATTATTTAGTGATAGCTCAATGAATGCATATAGTCACCCAGCTGTTGAATTAGGTGATCTTTCTCATGTTCACGATACGATATAATAAAACATGTGGAAGGACCAGAGGACTTCAAAACATCTAATTTACATTGAATGTTCTCTACGCTAATGTTTTTTCTTGTAATGACACTAAGCTCATATAATATCCCTTTTGAACCAACCGGTATCACATCCTGAATATATTGACTGGAAACACACCATTTAAAAAGATACAAAGGAGCAATCTCCATACTTCGTTCCATTACTTCAATTCCGACTAAGGGATAACCAATAACTGCATAACATAAATGGGAATCTTCTTCAAAGTGCCCTTCATTATTCATTCTAGACCTTTTCCCTAGTACAGTTAAGCCCATACAAGATTGTTGAAGCTCAAAATTTGATTCTGTACTACCTGTTATCTGTAGAGTCTCCATTTCCAGTTCCGCAATCGCTTTATGAATTCCACTTATGTAAGGGTTCCAAGTTTCATCGCCTGAGAAATTCTGAATAATAACTGAAAATGGCTGTCCACCAAATGCCATACATTCCATTACAGCAACACGAAAACTAAAATATCCTACAACTGAATAATCAGCTTGTACGCGATCATCTTTTTTAAGTCCGATTCCACCTGATGAATCAGTAGTAATAACTAATTCCTCTGATTCAGTTAATGGAACCGTAACAGCATCCCTCTTCATAACTCAGAACTCCTGTTCAAAAGCTTCTTCAAAGGGGGAAATGTAAAATGTGCAATCGTTAAATTAATTCCAGTAGCAATTGCTAAAGGAATGACTATGCCTATGTAAAATTCAAAGCTAAATAATGCTATGAACGGCATCCCTGCTACAAAAGAATTACCAATAAAAAAAAGTATAGCAGCAGTAACTCGTTTATCCCTATGAAAGATCATCCCAAAAATCCAAGTTAAAACGGCGATCTCTACTGCAACCATGAGATGAAAAGGACCTAACGGGAATCCTGAGTATAAAGCAGATGCGAGATGTCCAACAAAAGCAACGATTGCCCCGTAGCCCCCAGTAAAGAGCGATGCTACTAAAAGGGCTGGAGCGCTATCTAGAGCTATAGAACCAATTGGAGCAGGGATCTTTATGATGCCTCCTATGGCTGCAATTGCAGAAAATAATGATAAAAGTACGAGCTTTCTCAAATTACTCATTGTGATTTGACTGTCCCTTCTTCTTAGAAGAAAACACATTTGCACTTCTTATATATTCTACATCACTAATTTCTAAGCGGAAATTTATCACTCTGCTAATGGCGAAGAGATAATCAGATAATCGATTTAAATATTGTAAAGCAGTAACAGGTGTATCCGAATCCGCTTTTAATAAAGACACAACATGTCTTTCTGCTCTACGAGTAATGGTTCTTGCAATATGAATGGATGCAGATGGCTTAGAGCCACCAGGTAAGATAAATTTTTCTAGAGGCGGTGCTTCCTGTATGTATTGATCAATTCTATTTTCTAGAAATAGAATTGAATCCTCTTTCAGCTTTAGTACTCGATTTTTTGAAACGTTTGAGAGATCTCCTCCACAGTCAAATAGCTCGTGTTGAATCGTTTCAAGCTCTCCTATTATATCTGGAAATATAGTTGTATCTAACTCTGCTATAGCTTGTCCAATAAATGAATTGACTTCATCAATTGTTCCATATGCCTCGACTCTAATATCATCCTTATCTACTCTTCCACCGATTAGACTAGTTTGCCCTTTATCACCTGTTTTAGTATACAATTTCATTTGTAGACCCCCTATTTGAGTTTAGTTGATATTCCATACCATATTGTAAACACGTGTTCCACTTCATTTACAAGATCTTGATAGCACCATCCTGTAAGGTCTCTCCAATTTCGCTCATTCTTTTCCATCGGAACAATTCCTTTTGATATGTCAGAACCAATCCAGATGACACGTCGATGCTTCTCCTGTCTTTCCCATTCTTGCCACCAGATAACATTTTCCCGGAATTGATTCCTTAATTCCTTTAGTGACATGATTTCATTAGATAACATAGTATGATATAGTCCATATTCAATCCCTTCAAATATAATAGTAGGGTGTTTACATTCTTTTATAGTAAAAAGCTTCTCTTGATTCTGAAAGTAAGATATCCATCGTGTATTTTGACATGGAATTAGATTATGCCTTACCCATTCTTTTTTTCCATTAAAGGCGCCTCCCGAAACAAAGAACATTGAGTCACCCCTCCCATTTTATCTGAATCAGTCCAAACAAGTTCATATCCTAAACCATGGGGTACCTTCCATTCCCAAAAATTCTTTTGTAACGTTTTAGGAACTAGAGTTGTTAATAACTGTCTTATCACTCCACCATGTGTAATCACAGCCATCCGATTTACTTTAGTAGATGCTGCATAGGATAAAATCTCTTCCCAAGCATTTGAAATTCTACTACGAAACTGTTGAAAACTCTCCCCACCTGGGATGGGAATTTCCATATCAGAAAGCCATTGTCGATACTCTTTATTGTTCTGTAATTCGGAATAAGTTTTATTTTCCCATTCACCAAAATGTATTTCTCTCAAAGAAGGTAATTGTATATGAATAGCAGCCGGGAATAGTATTTCTGCTGTCTGCCTACATCTTGTAAGATCACTTGTACAAATGACATCATAAGGAGGTAGATGGTCTTTAAGCATTGAAAGTTGTTCAATTCCTTCATTTGATAACGCCGGGTCGCTCCATCCAATATATTTTCCTTTAGCGTTTTCTTCCGTTAACCCGTGACGAAATAAAAGGATAGCCATAGTATCATCCATAATAACATCTCCATCCCTTCAACAGTTGCACCTAATGTGTCTCCATTAATGCCTCCAAACCATTTAATCCATTTAGAACGAATCCATATGAGAAACAATAAAGCAACAAGCCACATAATGCTATAGAGTGGCATACTAGATGGAGAAACACTATATAGGCTGACTCCTACCACAACAATTTGAAGAAAAATAGATAGTATGTGTTTCCTTTCTAATCCTTTTTTAAAGAAGGATGCCAGCCCTTTTTCTTTTGAACTAACTGTAGTTATTAGTAACGTGCCGATGACACTTCTGCTAATAAAAGGTATTAATGCTATAGCAAAATAAAACTGAGATGATGTCTCATCGAACATCATAATAGATTCGTAAATAAATAAGAACTTAACTACTAACAAAATGATAATTGATATAACAGCAAATGCCCCTACTCTAGGATCGCTCATAATTTCTAGTCTCTTATGCTTATCTTTATATGAAAAAAAAGCATCACAAACATCCATATAACCGTCTAAATGGAGTGCACCAGTTAAAATAATTGGAATTAACAAAGTAAAAATAGAAATAGCTAAATCAGAAAAGGGTGTATAATTGTAAAACAAGTAAAAAGCTAGAGAATATAAACATCCGAGTACTATACCAAGTATAGGGAGAGTTTGCACCATATAAATGGTTCTTTTCTGTGTTAGATGAATGGTACGAGAGATTGGAATAGAAGTAAAAAATTGAATGTTTAGTATGAATGCACTCAGAAAAGCTCTCATCCTTATCATCCTATTCTCTTCCCTTCATTACAAGAGGTATGCCAAAGTTCATATGAATAGCCTGATTGGACTCCTTAACAAGCTGTTGATGGATCATTCCAAGCATCTGTTGATAAGCTAGTACAATGTCAGATTGTATAGGAACAGATTCTGTCACTTCATTACTAACGACTATAAATATGCTACATTTCCTTACGATCCCTTTCACTCCTGTTATAATGTCAGAAATGATGCTTTCCCTTGCTTGAGGACGGTAATAAAGCTCATTACTTAGTAATGTCGTAATACAATCTAACACACAGATTGATAGGTCAGGTATTGTTTTTACAACCTCGTGAAGAGCATAAGGTTTTTCAATCGTTTCCCAGTATGTAGATTGTTTACTCCGATCTTCTTGATGTAAAGCAATTCTTGACTCCATCTCTTTATCACTCGATACTCCACACGCAATATAGAGTAGCTTCTCTGAATCCTTCTGTTTTTGATACTGATATGCTAGCTGTTCAGCGAAGCTACTCTTACCACTGCGAGCACCTCCAGTGATAAAAATCAATTGTGACGTTTCCATTCCGTAAGTGCCCCCAATAGCATTTGGTTTTCTTCCTTTTTCTTAATGGCAAAGCGCAGCCATTTCCCTTCTAATGTATTAAAGTTGTATGTATGTCTCGGTACAATTCCTTTTTCCATACAAAATTGAAGTAATTCTTTTTGATCCTCATATTGGGGATCACGCAAAAGAAAATAATTCACCTTAGAATTTGAATGTTCAAAGCCTAATTGACTTAATTTAGAAAAAACAAATTCTCTTTCCTTTTTCACATAGGCTCTTGTGTGCTGAACAAAGTCATCTAAATCTTCAATCATTTCTCCTGCCAGTATGGCAAGTGAATTTACATTCCAATGTGGAAGAAACAGTGATAGCTGACAAACGAGTTTTGGAGACATGATCCCATATCCAATTCGAAGACCGGCCAATCCGTACATTTTTGTTAAGGATCGAAGAATAATCATGTTAGGATATCGATGAATAAGGTGAACATAGGAAAACCCATCTTCTAAAAAATCATAAAATGCCTCATCTATTATTATATAAGCATCATTTTTTTCAGCTTCCTGGATTAGTAGCTCTAGTTGTTCGTTTGTAAGTATTTCACCTGATGGATTACTAGGGTTACAAATAAAAATAGCTTTTACATTTGGAAATCGATTAAATATTTCTATATTTGTATGTAATTCTTCATAAAGTAACTGCTCGACTTGGCATCCGAAAGTGGTACAAGTCGTATAATACTCGGAAAAAGTCGGTTCCAAAATTAATACTCGTTGCTTTTGTAGTTGATAACCGATTATATGAATAAGCTCCGCGGCGCCATTTGTTAGTATGATGTTATTTGATGAAACATTATTTTTTGTTGCTAGAGTCTCTCTTAACCTCTTAGCCCCTGGATCTGGATAATGTTCTATACTATTTATATTTGATATTAATTTTTCTTTTATCATTTGTGGTGTGCCTAAGGGATTAACATTTGTACTAAAATCAATAATTCTTTCAGGTAATGATCGTTGATATGAATGATAAAGATAGTGTGGATTTGATCCATGCTTTGGTAAAAACAAAGGCAATCGTCCCTCCAGTTAATAAGAAATAAAACAATAGAACGGTTCTATGCATAATTGAAATGGTTTTGTTAATATGTTCTTTCACAAGCAGTGTTTGACCACTACCCATAATGGCTCTATTAGATACAATTCCCTTGTAGTAATTTACTCCACCTAGTTTACTATCAAGGAGTGCAGCGACAGCAGCCTCTCCCCACCCACTATTGGGACTAGGATGCTTCTTTGCATCTCTGAACACAATTGTCATAACCTTTTGTAGCTGACAGAACTTTGTTGGCATTGTAAAAACCATGCAAAGAGCTGTTAATCTACTAGGTATCCAATTTAATAGATCATCTACGCGTGCAGATGCCCAACCAAAATAAAGGTATTGTTCATTTTTATAGCCTACCATAGAATCACATGTATTAACGGCACGATATACTAGGGCAAGCGGGGCTCCCCCTACTAATGCCCAAAAGAGTGGTGCGGTAATACCGTCTGAAGTATTTTCAGCAACGGTTTCAACCGTCCCTCTTACAACTTCAGACTCATTTAAATGCTCCGTATCTCTTCCTACAATATACGATAACTTTTCCCTTGCTTCTAGAAGATTTCCATTAAGAAGTGGGTTATAAACGTCTAAAGCTGCTGTTCGCAAGCTTTTCTGTGCTATTGTTGTTGAAATAAAAATAGCTTCCCCAATGATTCCAGTGATAGGATGAATGAAATAAAGGCAAAATAATAAACTGTAGGACACGACTAATACAATGGTCACAAGACAAGCAAGCATTAGAATTCCTCTTAGCCTTAATAAAGTCGTAGTGTCCCTGCTATTCCAACGTTTATCAACAAATGAAATATACTTTCCAAACCATTTCACGGGGTGAGGCCATGTTGGAGGATCTCCAATGAACCGATCAATTAAGAGAGCAATTGTTATAGCAAATAGATGATTCCATATCATATGTTTACCCTGCTTTTATATTTTTGAAGCGCCTCTCTTGTACAATCATAAACTCCCTTACCAATCAATTTACCTACCGTTGTAATAGGACCTGCAAACGGATGCACATTTCCTTGTTGTGTTGCTGCTAACAAAATACTATCTGTTGATGTCCCTGTTGCTGATGTTCCTGTATTAGGATCCTTAATGTTTTCATCAAACAAGGCACGAACTTTTGCTTCTGTAGCTGTGACAAAGCCTTGGATATAAGCTTCATCTGTTAAGATCCCATTTACGAATATCCATGTGTTAATCGTCCCAGGACTAAGATTATAATCAAATTTATAGCTAGAAGAGGCATCAATCGCATTGCCAACTCCTGCAGTAACAACGATAAAGACTGAACAATTCTCTTCTTTAAGTAAACTATAACGAACATCTTCTAACTGTACAGCTGTCATCATCCCTACTGACATCGTTGGGTCAAATCCATTATCAACTAAGTATTGCTGCATATCCTCTATATAGTTCTCACATTGATAGTCCTTTGGAACATGTCGGTTAATGAAATATTCGTACCATCCCAACCCTGCACCAATAACTCCAGAAGACATTGATTTAAGTGGCTGAGGTGAATGATATTCAATTCTATCTCTTGATATACGAATATATTGTTCATCTAAGAAAATCGTTTCTTGTTGTATTGGGTCATTTTCTGGGACAATAACCATTTGAGGCTTTGCTACTTTGGGATGTGCCTGCTTTTGGACGATTGTATTATATACTTCCTCAACGTGCTTTTCCCGTAACACTTCCTCAGGATGACCAATTAAATTGATACTGCCCTTGTCTAACAATAACAATTGATCACAATAAAGGCTTGCTAAATTCAGGTCATGAAAAATAGCGATCACAGTCAAATCATCGATTCTCGTTTGTTTCCTTAATAAATCTAACAAACTCTTTTGATAAGACAAATCCAGATGATTTGTTGGTTCATCAAGAATTAAGATTTTAGGTTGTTGGGCTAATGCTTGTGCAAGAAAAACCCGCTGTCTTTCACCACCAGATAGCTCATGTAGATACCGGTCCTGTAATCTATCCACTCCTGTTTGCTCCATCACATTCTGAACTATTTGTTCGTCCTCAAAGGATTGTGATTTAAGCCAGCCTTTCTGGTGGGAATAGCGACCGAGCATTACCGTTTCCTTTACTCCATAAGAAAATACTTCAGAGGACAATTGGGGCAGAACGGCAATGTGTTGCGCTAATTCTCTAGAGGTAAAATCTCTAACATTTCTCCCTTGGATCATGACCTCGCCTTCAGAACTTGGTAATATGTTTGTTAATACTTTTATCAAAGTCGTTTTACCACTTCCATTAGGACCGAGAATTCCGAAGAATTGTTGCTTTTCCACTTTAAAATCCACATTTTTGAGGACTAAACTATCTGATATTCGAGCTGATACATTCTTGACTTCAATCATGTTAAGAGCCTCTCTTTTTCATTAGAATATACCCAAAGATCGGTGCACCGATTAGTGCTGTAATCACCCCTATAGGCAATTCTGAAGGAGTAATAATAGTTCTTGCAACTAAATCGGCTAACACTAAAAAACCACCACCTAATAATATGGAAAGGGGCAATAGATGAACATGATTATGACCAACAAGCTGTCGTACAAAATGAGGAACTACTAATCCAACAAATCCAATTGTTCCGGAAACGGCTACAGCAGATCCTGTTAGAATAGAACTAGATACCAAAATTAAGAGCTTTCTTCTTTGAACATGAATTCCTAGATGCTGCGCTTGCTCTTCTCCAAAGCTCATTGCATTTAATTCCTTTGCATTAAATCCAATTAATACAATCCCAAGCAAAAAGAAAGGGAGAATAATTTTTACATAGTCCCATCCTCGCATTGACACACTTCCTAACAGCCAGCCAATAATTTGTCGAAGCTCCTCACCTGTTAGTGCAATCATTAGAGAAATAAGTGAACCAAGAAATGAACTAAATATGATTCCTGTTAGAATAATCGTTTCTACCTTCATAGACCGCTCTACTTTTTGAGCGAAAGATAATACTAGGATGACTGTAATGATTGAACAGATGATACTTAAAAAAGGTAATGTAAAGATGCCAATGAAAGGAATTGAAAGTTGGAAAAATAACGTGACAACTGCACCAACAGAAGCACCTGAAGATACACCTAGAGTATATGGATCAGCAAGAGGATTACGTAAAAGCCCTTGAAAGGCGGCTCCTGCAACAGCAAGCGAGCCACCAACTAAAAAGGCTAATATCACACGAGGTAAACGAATGGAATAGACAATATTAACAAACATCGTGTCAATCGTACTTGGCAATTCTAAGCGGAATATCTTAGCACCAATGATTGTCAAAATATCTATCGGTGGTACAGAGACTGTCCCAATCGAAATACCGGCAATAATTGAGAGGATTGAAAAACCAAAAGCTAATCCATAGGGTATCCACTTTTTATTCTGCAAAAAGTTCTGGATATACTGCTTTGGCAAGTTCCTCTACTCCTTCTGCTAATCTTGGTCCTGTACGAGTAACAAGATCTGAGTGAACATCATAAACGTTTTCATTTACAATTGCAGTCATATCTTGCCAACCTTCACGACTTAATACTTGGCCTTTTGGATCTTCTGTGTAATATCCATAAGTTGTTACAATTACATCTGGATTTAAGGCAATTACTGCTTCTTGGTTTACTGCAATCCACCCTTCTTGATCTCCCATTACATTTTCAGCATGAATTAGTGAAAGCATTTGGTCCATAAAGGTGTTTTTACCTGTAGAATAAATATCTGGAGCAGGAGCAACCTCAACATACACAGATTTTTTTTCTTCAACATTTGCCACTTTATCAAGCACTGCTTGTAAATCATCCTTCATTGTTTGAACAACTTGCCCAGCCTCTGCTGTTGTTCCAGTAAGTTGACCAATGGTTTCGATCGTTTCATATACTTCATCAAAGCTTGTAGCATCGTTTACGACAAAAACAGCAATTCCAGCATTGCGAATTTGATCTAAAGCTTCTGTTTGTGTACTAGCTCCCGACTCATGTGCAAGAACGAGATTTGGACTTAAAGAAATAATCTTTTCAACATTAAATTCCATAGCTCCAACTTTTTCTTTTGTTAAAGCCTCTTCAGGATAATTATCATAATCAGAAACTCCGACAATTTGTTCATTCAATCCTAGAGCAAATGCAATCTCAGTATTACTGGGAATAAGTGAAACAATTTTTTCTGGCTTTTCTTCAACCGTTACTTCCTGGTCTAATGCATCTGTAATCGTTACTGGGAACGTTGCAACCTCTTCAGAATCCTGTCCACTAGATTCTTCATTACGATCTTCTGTTTGTTCTACTTTTCCAGGTTCTTCTTGAGTTTGTTCTCCACAAGCGGTTAATAGTCCAAATGCCATTAGCATTGAGATGAGTATAGTTAAAATACTCTTTTTCATCTTAAATCCCCCTAAATATGTAATTGGTCAATCTAATCGTTTACTTTTAAGATAACTGACATATTAAATAAATCATCCAAGTCACCTTTACTTCAAAACGAAAACAGAATAAAAATAAAAAACCCCCAGCCAATGCTGGAGGAGTCTGTGTAATGTGCAAGCATAAGTGAACTTATATGGAAGCATATTACACCTTCCCATCCTCGTAGGCATTGGTGTTAAAGAATTAAGGCAGGTCTCCTGGCTTTTGGTCATGGCTTGCTACACCTTCCCATGCAAACACACACAGTGGTATTTAGTAGCTTACTCCCAATTTACAGTGGCGGGACCGCGTTGGAATTTCACCAACTTCCCTATTAAGTAGAAGATTTTCTTCTACACCATAATTCACTAAGGGTATTCTTTTTCCGCTAACACGAATTATACACATAGTTGATTTTAATTGAAAATAATTTTTTATATTTTGTCGAAAACGAATCATACTTGAAAAGGAACAAGATAGCTCCTTACAATACCATAATCATTCTAATGGAAATTTCCTCAGTTCTTTCTTTGCTTTTGCGTTTATAATGTTATACCCTTGCCAACTACTATCTTGTCTTTCAAGTTCCTGTTTCTCATTTTGAAGGATGGCTTGTAAACCGGGTATATTTTGATCCTTTTCGTATAAGTCGACAAGTGCAATTGTGCCCGTTCCAGATAGTGCTTCTAAATAATACGGATCGATTTTACCCGTATTTTTATATCGGTTCATGTTTTGATCTACAATCATTTGATCCATGTTGATCAGGTTGAGAATGGTGAAACTCACAATTCCTGAAAAGAAATAGAAGCGTGCTAGTGAGAGCTTTTCAATCCAGACTCTAAGAAGTGTATAGATAAAGATAAGAAGCAGGAAAATCATAAAGGAATGAACCAAAAAGCGGGTTGTAGTAAATCCATATTCCTGTTCATATAACATCAGGCGTATAAATGCAGACAATAGCATGACACCACTAGCAAAGACAATACATGTGAGTAATATTTTAATGAAATACTTTATTCCTTTGCTACTCGTCTTTACGTAAGAGATTACTGACAGTAGTACAGACCAATTAATCAACGTCACAATAACGAGCTCAAAAAAACCTCTTCTAGCATACTCAGCATAAGATAAGCCTTCCTGTACACTACCAGCAAAGAAATAGTGAAATTGTACAAAAATGAAAAGCACATACAAGAGATTTAATGATATCAAAATGGTCATGGCGATAAACACATTCCAGTTTAATTTAAGTGGGGTACAATCAATTGAATGTGTTCTGTACTTCGGTTGTTTCACAGCCTGAATAAAACCAAAAACGAATAACCCTACGAATAGGCCTATAACAGCTCTTAAAACATATTCTTCCCACTGAAAAGAGAAAATCCAATTTGGAAAACGACTTAAAAATTTTGCAAATTGCATATCTGCTGACATTAGTAAAATTGAAACAACTAAAATTAGTGGAACTGAAACCATGGTTCCGAATAAAATCATTTTAATATTTTGGTAATGAGTAGGATTAAGCTGCTTTTTAATCTTCCTCTTTCCGAACATTAGATATCTCCCTAAGTAATGAAACGAATGTAAAAAGAATGAACACACATTACGTATAAACGACCACTTATACCAAGGAGTGTTGCTGTGATTCGTCATTAACACCACATGAAAGGAGACCAAGAAAGGTAGTACAATTAAATCCCACCCCCTTATCCCACTGTTAGTGAAAAATAAAAAGCTGAATGAGATTAATAAGATACAAGCAAATAGAAACAAACTCATCCTTATGTTCTTCTTTGGAACCCTACTATTACTCCAAAAGAATAATAAATAAAAAAGTGTAACTGATATTGGTACGGAAACACCCAATTCCGGTTGAATAATCAGCCATTGAAGTGAGATACCAAATAGTAAACTTAGAAAAAACAATTGCAGGATTGATGGCTTTCGAAACAAATTCATTTTAAATTCCCTCCTATTGATATTACTTAGTAAAACTAGGTATATAGGTATATGGAGCCATTCATAATAAATTATTTTATCTTTCATACATAGTAATTCTAGGCATGTAGGTAAAAAAAGAAAAGAGACTTCCCTTTTATGTAAAATGTTTTGTTATATTTAGTTCGATCAAATACAACAAAACCTTAATTAAACAGAAACTCTCTTTCCTAAATAAAACCCACAGAAACTAATCGGATATAAACATGCTGTACATGTAATACACATAATTATGAATGTATTCGACAGGAATGGTTCGAACCAACTATGCGGAATAATGTGAAATACAACTAGACACATTAAAACGAGGTTTGGTAAAAGTGACAGTAAAAAGGTTTTCACAAGTAACCTTTTTCCTCCTTGACCAAATTCCTTACCAATTTCGTATCCAAGTAGAATCCAGAAAAATAAATAAAGAAAGATAATGACAGCAGTAAAACTAGTCAAGCTTTCCCACACCACCCTAATCCAATCAAGATCAAAAAAGTGGTTCACAATTGTCAAAATAATTCCACCTAGAAAAAAACACAAATTAATGAATATAAATGCCCAAGTAGTCTTTGACGGTGTAATCGCTAATTCCTTATTCCAAAGCTTTGCAATATATTCTGGTTCACCAAGCCGATTCAAAATGAATGACCATTTTTCATCCTCTTGCAAGGAGTGGAAGGCATCTTCTGCCATTAGTAAATCTAGATGTTGCTCGTACTCTTCCTGAATAAACTGTATTTCAGGGTGATTCTGAAGGTGACTAGTTAGTTCAAAAAGGAAGCGCTCCTTATAATGAATCATGGCCAGTTTTTCCAATCATTTTATTCATTACAGATACAAAGCGATTCCATTCACTCGTCTTTTCATCTAAAATTTCTTTCCCTGCTTCTGTAATACGATAGTACTTTCTGGCAGGGCCTTTTTGCTGCTCTTGCCAGTAAAACTCAATATATTGTTGTTTTTCAAGCTTGTGTAATGCAGGATAAAGAGTTCCTTCTTTTACTTGTAAGTGATGGCCACTTCTTTTCTCCATTTCCTTTACGAGCTCATAGCCATACATATCTTTTTCATTCAGTAATTGAAGTAAAATTAAAGAAGTACTTCCCTTTACTAGCTCTCTGTTAAACATTTTTATCACCTACCTAGAATTAAAAGGTATATGTCCATCTTATCAAAACCTCGTTATAATGTAAATTTTTTTCGAAGAAAGAGATACTGAAAGGACAAATTAGACCCAAGTACCTCAGGTTCAATTGTATGATATTTTTCAATAGTGAAGTAAGGCTTAATCATTTCTTGTAAAGAACGATTGCTAAAGAAAGAGAAATAGCGCTTTGGTTCATAATGGTCTTCAGCCCATACTCCTTCTGAATCTTCGCCACCATATATACCTAGAAAGAAGACACCCTCTTCTTTTAAAATGGAGTGAACCCTGTTTAAGATATCAGGTAAATTTTTCTTAGGCACATGTAGGAGACTATTTTGTGACCAAACAGCATCAAAGCTTTTTGAGGGAAATTCCAATTGATCAAAGCTCATCACCTTTGCATTCAAACCTTTTTGTAAACATCGCGAAATCATTTCCGGTGATAGATCTACACAAAGAGGTTCAAATTGCTTCTTTTTAAAAAACTCACTGTCACGGCCAGGTCCCGAGCCCAAATCTAAAATCGATGTAACATCATTATGACGAAACCATTCTACAGTTTCATCACGAATCGTACGCTTCCATTCTTCTATGTATGTTGTGTTTCGATTATCAGCTTCTCGGTTATAAGCCTTTACTAGGTTTTTCTTTAATTCCGCTTCAATCATGACAATTTCCCCTTTAGAATCGTTTTAAATTATTTTTTTAGAAAAAAGTACGTAAGCTCAACCTTTTCATTAAAATTACCTTCTGGGTTTATTTCTAGTAGCTTATTCGTTAATTCTTCTTCAAATAAAAAACAATTTTCACCTAATAGCTCCCTATTACAAAATGAAGTGGAGTACAGATACCCAATAATGGTTTCAACAGTCCATGTGTAATGGAATATAAAGTTATCCGTTTTTAGAAGCTTAAATCGTGATTCTTTTATAATCTCCTCATGTCGCTTCTCATTATTTCCATAAATTGTGCTTCCTGCTCTTCGTTTACTACCGAGCCATTTTTTTATAACTTTTACCGTGCTCTTTTGCCAATCATGTTGCTCATTCCATACACTTCCCCCTGCAATAATGACCATTCCGCCATTATCAGTTAAGCTGTTGTAGCATTGTTGCAAAACTTTTTCTCGGTTCATCCAATGAAATGAATTCCCACTAACAATAAATGTGAAGCTTTTATTCAGTTCATGCATTCTTTCTGCAGGTAGATGAAACCATTGAATATTGTTTTCTGTGTTTTGTTCTTCTGCTACCTGAAGCATTTCTGTGCTTGTGTCTATTCCAATACAGTTATTGAAGTACGGACTTAAGGGAATTGTTAATTGACCAGTACCACAACCAAGATCTAGCAGCGTACCTTTGCCATCTATAGAATAAAATTGTGCGATCATCTCAATAAATTCTTTTGGATACGGAATCCGATACTTTGCATAGTAATTAGCAGTACCCTTGAATAAATCTGAAGCTGACCCTAACATTACATCCCTCCTTCTATATTAATTCGGTAATCACTGGAAAATATAAGCATATTAACTTATTTTGAAGGAATTAACAAAACAATTCAATACATGCACTAAAAGTTATACATTTTCAAAACATTTCTATTGCAGCTTACGAAACACAATGATACAATCCTTCTATAATTTAATGCTTTAACTGATTATAGTGTAAGTTTAGGGGGAGCAACATGGAAGAAAAATATGAATTGGCTACTTTTGCAGGTGGTTGTTTTTGGTGCATGGTAAAGCCATTCGATCAATTACCCGGAATTATTAAGGTAGTATCTGGTTACACAGGCGGTCATGTAATCAATCCTACTTATAAAGATGTAAAGACTGGACAAAGCGGTCATTATGAAGTTGTTCAAATCACTTTTGACCCTAAGCTATTTCCATATGAGCAATTATTAGACTTATATTGGCCACAGATTGATCCAACAGATGATGGCGGTCAATTTCAGGACCGTGGTGATCAGTACCGAACAGCTATATTTTATCATAATGAAAAACAATTAGAGCTTGCCGAACATTCTAAACATGTTATTGAGCAAAGTAATCGTTTTAAAAACCCTATCGTGACAAAGATCTTACCTGCAACTACTTTTTATGAGGCAGAGGAGTATCATCAAGACTTCTATAAAAAGAGCCCTGTTGAATATAAATTGGATAGACAAAAATCTGGTCGAGACGAATTTATCGATGAATTTTGGAAGTAAATGAAAGGAATGGACTAGAACCTTCTCTGGAAAACTAAACTGAAAGAGAGGGATTTTTCATGAAAAACAATAAAATAGTCAAGGATCAAGCTCATGTAGCGCCTGATGAACGAGAGTTAAGCACTTATGCTGGACCGACAAAATATACAAACCTAGAAGAACCATATCCTGGTGATTCCGTTGAATCCCACAAGCGATTAGAGCAAGGAAATATGGATCTTGCCGAAAAAGAGATTGAACAACAAACTGAAAATCTCTAAAAAAAGAACCTCTGAGAGAAACATACTCTCACGGGTTCTTCTTGCATCTACACGATATATTGTTTCAGTTGTTCTTGTTCCTCTACTATTAATTCTGCAGTTAATTGCCCTGATAGACAAACCATAGGAACTCCTCCACCGGGATGCGTAGATCCTCCTACAAAATACATATTTTGTAACACCTTGCTCTTGTTTGGGATTTTAAATCCACCGTTTAACTTACGATCCGTAATAGTACCATAGATGGACCCACCATTTGAACCATATAACTTCTGTAAATCATTAGGGGTAAACTGATGTTCAAATTCTATATGCTTGCGCAAATCAGTGACACCATTTCTTTCTAACTTCTGAAGTACAAGTTCTCGGTACTTTGCTTTGTACAACTCCCAATCTTCCCCTTCTTTTAAAGGAGGGACATGTGTTAAGACAAATAGATTTTCACTACCAGCAGGTGCTTGTGTGGAGTCTGTTTTGGAAGATATTCCAACATAAATCGTAGGATCCTCTGCTAACTTTTTGTCCACGAAAATTTGGTTAAACTCCTTCACTGGGTCTTTAGAGAAAAAGAAATTGTGATGTGCAAGCTGATTGTATGTACGATTCACTCCAAGTAATAGAACTAGACCAGATACAGTAGGTTCATATTTTTGAAGATCTCTTACTTCTTTTTCACTTTCGAAATGATTCTTTAATAATGTTTTATAGGCTGGAATGGCTTCTAAATTTGATATCACGATATCAGCAAATAGTTCTTGACCATTTTTTGTACGAACTCCTTCTGCCCTACTGCCATTAGTAATAATCTCTTCAACTTCCGTTCCAAGCTTAATATCTACTCCTATTTCAGATAATACTTTACTAAAAGCTTCTGCAAGCTTATACATTCCACCCTTAATGTAGTGGACCCCTAAACCTAACTGTACGTGAGATAATTGGGACATAATTGCAGGAGCATGATAGGGAGACGATCCAACATACATAATCAAGAAATTGAACATTTGCTGCAAATGCTTGTTCTTAAAAAATTTGGATGTAGCGCCAGCCATTGATTTCATAGGATCCATTTGTAAGAGCTCTTTCATTGGATGCATCATACGTAAGTCTGATAGTCCATTGATGCTCTTTTTATAAAAACTCTTCATTGTCAGGTCGTACATTTTTTGCCCATATGATAAAAATGGATATAAATTATTTGCATCGTCGGGTGATATTTTTTTTACTTCGTTAATGAGTGTTGGTAGATCACTTGAAAGATCTAGTACTGTTCCATCATTAAAAAATGATCTCCAGCCTGGTTCAACACGCTCAATTTCCAAATAGTCGTTTAGGTTACGACCAACTTCTTGAAATAACTTTTCCAAAACCCAAGGCATGGTTAAAATAGATGGACCCGTATCAAACGTATAACCATTACCTCTTCTAATATTTAGCTTCCCTCCTAAACGCTCTCCTTTTTCAAGGATCGATACTTCCAGTCCCTTTGCTGCTAATCGAATAGCCGCTGACATACCTGCAATTCCTCCACCAACAATTAACACACTCTTCTTCACAATTTTTCCTCCTATAGCTTGATCGTTCACTTAGGATAACAATCTTGATGAATGTAATATTAATGATCATTTTTACCAAAAGTATAGGCTTTCATAACTATTTTGGTCATATCAATGTGCAATTTAATTGAACATGTATCAATTAATATAGAATTGGAGAAAATTTCAATGTATAGACATTTTGAAGGGAATGAATCGAATGGTCCTGCTACTTCTTTGTATTGTATTTACTGTTCTTCTGTTTTGGAACATCCCTCTTAACACTAAGAAAAGTTCAATTACAAATGGCTTTCTTGTAAAAAAAATGTCCGTTATTATACCTGCTCGAAATGAACAAACCAATATAGAACGTCTTCTATCAAGTTTAAAGTTACAAGTCGTTCAACCATTAGAAATCATCGTTGTTGATGATCAATCTACAGATCATACAAAGCAAATTGCTGAGAGTTTTGGGGTGAAAGTTGTTGATTCAACTCTTTTACCACCTCAGTGGCAAGGGAAATCTTGGGCATGTTGGAATGGGGCTGAAGTAGCTAATGGAGATATATTGGTATTTGTTGATGCTGATACTCTATTAGAGAAAAGCGGATTACTTCGAATCGCGGAATCATACAAACGACAACAAAATAGAGGAGTCCTAACAATCCATCCATTTCATAAAATGAATAACTTGTATGAAACCTTTTCAATGTTTTTCCATTTTATTGTTTATGCTTCTGTAGGTGCCTCTTCTATATGGGGGAAACTTTTTGGTTTATCAGGCGGATTTGGTCAGTGCATGGTTTGTTCAAGAACAGACTATTACCATCTTGGTGGACATGAAACGATTAAAGAGGCTATCGTTGAACACTTTACATTTGCGCGATTTGCAAAAAAACAAGGACAATTCGTTAGTGCTATAAGCGGCAAGGGTATGATCAATATGAGAATGTATCCTGATGGCTTTAAGAGCTTTATACAAGGATGGTCTAAAAGCTTTGCATCTGGTGCACAAGCTTCAAGCTTTATTTCCTTTCTAATGATTTCTATGTGGATTACATGTTTAATAATGTTTTTAACAGAATCATTATCTCATTTACTCGTAAATCCCATACTATATCTTTTAGCTTACGGTATATTGGTGTTAGTTCTTTTTAACAATGCTAGAAATATAGGAAATTTCACAATCGTAGATACGGCTTTGTTTCCGTTACATGTAATCGTGTTTCTATTCATTTTTGTTCACTCGGTTATCCAAACCTTTATAACAAAGAAGAACGAATGGAAAGGGCGATACATTTATATACAAAAGGGTGAGGACGAAGAGATAAAATGATCATTTGGATACTTGTTCTCATATGGCTATTAATTCATTTAAATATTGCTTTATTTAGTTCCAGATTAAAGAAACGTACAATTGAGTCAATAAATGTATGGTTTGATCCATTACCATTTGAACGGTCTTTAAGATTATACAAGTTGCTTGGCGTAAAAAAATGGAAGAATATCATACCAGATGCTGCTGGATTATTTCCAAACAGTATGTCAAAAGCGAATATTGGCGTATTAACAAGCTTTGGAAGAAAACGATTTATTTTAGAAACAAAGAGAGCGGAGTTGTCACATTGGCTTCAGATTCTTCCATCTCCAATATTTTTCTTATTAAATGATCCATTCATTGGTGTAATGATGATCGTCTATGCTATTGCATTTAACACACCTATGATAATCGTTCAGAGATACAATCGTTTTCGACTTATGCGCTTGAAAGAACGTCATCATAAACATGACCTCTTTATTTACAAAGGGCGTTCATCAAAAATGTAGTTAAACATTCCAAAAAGCTGCTCATCATAGATGAGCAGCTTTCCTTTTATACACTTACATATTAATAGTAACCGTATCCACCAAATCCACCTGCACCATAACCTCCAGCACCGTATCCACCAGTGAAACCACCCGCACCAACGATGATTAAAAGGATAAACAATACAACGATTAACGCAAATCCACCTGCATATCCTGCGCTCATGTAAAAAACCTCCTTAATTTGTATTCGATATACACTATTCAAATAGTCTAAAAGGTGTGTAGGCGTTTTTTAAAACTTAAAATGGTATTAATTATGGGAGGCAATATTGAATGGTCTAATTTAAGATCAATCCGAAACAGAAGTTAACTCCGAGAGCTGATTGTGCCTGCAACCGAACTAATCTACAACTCCATACAAGTCAAATAGAGTCCGCGATAACCAATTCACTCAAATTTATTAAATTGAAATATCGGTACCCTAGTCAATCTAATAGACCATTAATTAAATAAGATCTAGTATACTCATTTGTAAGCAACAGCTTTTCCTACTGTGGAAGCTGTTGTTTTTTATTTTGTTACAAGTTATGACCACCTTAACAGAAAATGGTTTTAGCCTTAGTTGGCCAAGCATACAATGTACAAGCCTATGAAAATTATCCGATGGAGGTTTGTGTCTTGAGTATAAATGTTTTTCTTACATATATTATTTTAGGGATTACATTAGCAGCACCAATAGGTCCTGTAAATTCTCTTCGACTAGATAAGGGATTAAAAAATGGATTCTGGCATGCATGGATTGTAGGTGTAGGTTCAATGCTTGCAGATGCTATATTTATGTTACTTGTCTATTTAGGGTTGGTGAATTTCATTGAATACGAACCTGTACAAGTGTTTTTGTGGCTATTTGGAGGATTTATATTAGTATACTCAGGAATTGAATGCATCATTAATTCTAACAAAATTTCATTAGACTCTTCACGAAATCAAGATAGCTTGACTAAATGCTTCTTCTCAGGATTTATTATGTCCATTTCAAGTCCACTATCGATTCTGTTTTGGTTAGGAATCTACGGATCTGTGCTTGCAAAAACATCAACGACAGCCACACCCATAGAGCTTTTAGTATATAGTTCTATGATTTTCTTAGGACTTGGCATTTGGGATGTATTTATTGCGAGCCTTACAACTGCCTTTAGGAAATATTTAAACCTTCGTATGATTATTATTATTTCGTTATTATCAGGTTTATCCCTAATTGGGTTTGGAGCATACTTTTTATTCCAAGGGGTTCACACTCTTTTTCTTTCTTAAAATTCATTATCATACGTTGTGATGCCCAATGCCATATGGCCCCATAGAATTTCTTTTACATTGTTCACTTGATCTTCCTTACAATGAATTAGTAAGAATACTTCTGTCAGATTTGTTTTTTTTAGATCTGCTTTTTGCTTCTTTTTTGTATGGATAAAATCAATAATGAAGCCTAAAATTGCGCCAAATATAAAACCAAATAAAGCCCAAAGTATTGGTCCTAGGTGTAGAACAAAGCCATAGATTCCCCCTAAAAGCATAAAAATCGTTGCAAGTACTGTTGACAATTCTAGATAACTTACACTATCAGATTGATGCATAGAATCAAACACTTGGTCCATCTCTGCTCTTTTATCTAGTGGTAATGCAAGAATTCTCCTTTTCTCTATCCCTAAATGTGTTAGTTTTGCAATGGCAATCTCAAGGTTTTTTGAGTATTCAAATGAAGCAACAACATACATATACTATCCCTCTCCTAAATAGGCATAACAAAATGCTTATCTTGATATTCATCCTTAAGAAACCTAGCCTGTTCTTTTTCAAAAAGTTTATTATATTCAACACAGTTCGTATAGGAGTCGTATAATACAAATCCATATAGTGACGGTAAATACAAAAACCATTGGGGGTCAATGATATTCGAGGCAGCTTGAAAATCCCCATACATTGTATAATGAATGGCTGGTAATAAATGTGAAAAATAAATAATCGTAACAAACCAGGCAACAAAAATAAATCCAGATGGTAAGCGATTAATATGTAAATAGCCAAAACCAGGTGCTAAAAATGCCCAAATGATGATATTTAGAGGCTTTCGAACTTCAAGCTTGTTTACCTCTAGTGTAGAAATATTACTTGATAAGATTTTGTAACCAAATTGGTAGCTTAAAATGAAATCCTTATTCATTTGTTCTGTTCTATGGTAGCTATCCCATATTGCAAAAATATATGCAGGGATATAGAGGAGAAACCATTCAGGGTTTATTGTCGATTTTGCTAATGTAAAATCACCAATCATCGAATAATAGATTGCCAAATTCAGACTAGACATATGATTGATTAGCACTTCCCAACCAAATAAGACAAATGCTACAAGGTACTTACAGAGCATGATATGTCCTAACCCCGGACAGGCTGCTGACCACCAAGCTGGAACCCAAGGGTTACGAAGGTGAATATAATTTATTGAAAGAGGTGATATATTTGCTACAATATGTCTCTTATCATGTTCACGATTTGTCCTCGCCATACTATTCCAGCCCCCTTAAGTATTTTCTTAGTATTTCACAATACTTCCAAATATATTTAGTAAAAGAAAGCAAGGAGGATCAATACAGCGTAAAAAAGGACATATAAAAGTAAACATACGATCAGCTATCTGAGCAACGTCAAGTAGAGTCAACAAAAAAGGAGCATTCCATTAACAAGGTAATTTCCTTAATAATGAAATGCTCTATGTTTTTTGGTTTATTGATTTTCCGACCCTAAGAAAGATGGTTTCTTACCAGCGATGTAAGTCCAACCTTCTTCTTGTTGAACTGTTCCTTGCTTCATTAATGCCCCTAGTGCTCTTTTAAAAGAAGCCTTACTCATATTAAATTTATCTTTAATTTCTTCAGGACTTGATTTATCACCGTATGGCATTGCACCACTTCTGCGATTCAGAAACTCTAAAATGACTTCGGTGTCATCTTCCATTTTGTCTTGCTTTAATGGTACGAAGGATACATTTAAGCTTCCATCCTCTTTTACGCCAATTACACGCCCCTCTACCAATTGACCTAGTCTAGGTTCTTGCTGCCTCTCAGATTCATGAACAAAACAACGATATCCTTGTTCAGATAGGAAAAGCGTGCCGACTTTGACGGTACGATAGACATGCCCTTGCACTTTTGCTTTTAGCATTTGAGGATCCGCTTTCCTTGAAAGCTGCAGGATGATATTTTCAGTAGCCAGTTTCCCATAAATTCGATTTTGTTTATCCAATTTCAATGTTAACAAAACCTTGTCTCCTGCTTGTGGCCATACTGATTCAACGATTGGAAGGTCATCACCAGAAATCAGAATATCCTTTGGCAATCCAATGTTAACGAATACTCCTAGCCCTCGTTTATTATCCACTACTTCTGCCCATGCATATTTCCCAACTTGAACTTTCGGAATATTCATTGTAGCATTTAAGCGGAATTCTTTGTCGTGAAAAAGAAATACTTTAACTTCTTCACCTTCTTGAATTTCACCTGTAATCTCAGACTTATGTAGAAGAACTCTATTATCCCCATCTGTTAAGAAATACCCATAAGGCATTTCAGAATCGACAGTTAAGTCTTGTACAGTGCCTGGTAAAAATTCAGCCATGTAAGAAAAACCTCCAACATATATAAGTTACTTTTATTATTTACCCATTAGTAAGTAAAGATTATTCATTTACTATAGCTTTTTTCATCTTCTGTGTATAGTGAAATCCAATAATTTTACTAAAAAACGAAAAAGCTGATTATTACAGATAAGAAATATCAATAAAATAGTCTGCTAAATCTGTTCATCAGCTTATTTTTTTAAACATACAAGACTGTTCAGAAAACAACATTAAAAGGCTATGCATGCAATTTACGCACTTCTTCGTCTTTTGGTAAAAGGAAGGTTAATAACCCCAAAAGAGGTAAGAAACTACATAAAATCATCACAAATCCAATACTATATATATCTGCTAAACTACCAAATAATACAGCTCCTACAGCACCCATTCCAAAGGCTAATCCGACTGTTAAACCAGAAACCATTCCGATTTTATTCGGTAGCAGCTCTTGTGCATAAACAACAATTACTGAAAAACTGGAAGAAATAATAAAGCCAATCAAGAAAAACAAAGGCATGATATAAGGTAACGGTAAGTAAGGCAATAAAATCGTTAACGGAGCGCTACCAACCATAGATAAAAATATGATATTCCTCTTTCCAAAGCGATCTGCAAGAGGACCACCAAAAAAGGTACCTAAAACACCTGCAAGCATAAATACAAAAATATAGGGTTGAGCTTGTTTTATCGACAAACCATAATCCTCAATCAAATAAAACTGATAATAATTAGAAATACCAGAACCATACCAAGAGCGAGCAAACACAAGAAACACGACCAAAAGCATTGCCCACTTAATCTTAGAGTGAATGACCGTTGTTTTTATACTATTCTTTTTCATACTTTTAACGCTTTCTTGTATACGCTGCTCACTTATTCTTTCTTTATACCAATAGGATACCTTTAATAAAATAAAGAACCCTATTATTGCAACGATTGAAAACCACAATGCCCCTTTTTGTCCAAAGGGAACAAAAATAAAGGCTGTGATAAGTGGAGCCAATGATTGTCCCGTATTTCCTCCTACTTGATATATCGATTGTGCCAATCCTCTTTTAGAGCCGGCAGCCATATATGCTACCCTAGATCCTTCTGGATGGAAAATAGCTGAACCGAATCCTATGAATAAAACTGAAAATAAAATCCAAGCAATATGATTGGACAAAGCAAATCCAATTAAGCCAATAAGACTTGATAGCATACCTAGTGGTAACAGAAAAGGCTTTGAACGGACGTCTGCATAATATCCAAAGACCGGCTGTAGTAATGATGACGTCATGTTTAATACAAATGCAATCCACCCAATTTGCGTGTATGTAAGTTGAAGCGAACGCTCTATTATCGGGAACATCGCAGGAACTACTGCTTGCATTGTGTCATTAATAAAGTGACCTGAACTAATGGCAAATAGGACACCATAGACAGTCACTGTTGGCGTTATTTTTTGTTTTACCTGTGCTTGTGCCATGTAAATCTCCTTCCGTTATTTCGGATTCCTAAATAATTATAATGGATTTGTTTCATGATTTATATATGAAAATTTATTTAATAATGAAGAACATTCATAAAAAAATGCTTTCACGAAATAATTGTTTCGTAAAAGCATTCTAGTTCAGTTGAAACTATTCATTTGGAAATGTATGTTTAATTTCTTTTGCTACCTCATCTAAGAGTTGTTGACTATTGGTGTTAGCTGTTCTTTCTGCATAATCTCTCATTGCTTCAACAAGCTTTTGAGAATCGGAAACATGTACCGTCTCTACTCCAATATCCATCGCCTTAACCATATCGGCAATTTTTCTTTCGAGATGATCTGATACGTCTGTTTTTAGGTGATTTTCAGGAACAATTGCAACAAAAGCTTTATCGTCCTGAACCGTAACAAAGGCTCTTTCTACTTGATTCATACTTGTAACCTTATTAGATGCAGCTTCTGAAAATTGATAACGATCAGTATAACGCACTCTTTGAACCGAGTTATAGTTAACATCTCTTCTAATAGAACGTTCTGTCATTCGTCTTTCATTTAGGTCATTAGCGGTATTATCCAATGATTGGTTTTTATTTTCTCTTGTTTGCCCATTCGTGTTATTCGTATATTCTCTTCCATCATTCGTTGCGTTATCAAGGGTCATATGGTTATTGGTTGTATAATTATTATACCCTACTTGTTGAAAAGTAAGGTCTCGTTCATTATTCGTAAACTCTTCACCAAGATCATTCTGATTTCCCATCACACAGCCAGTTGTTAAGACCATAAAGCCCACGAGGATGAAGCAAAATTTATTCATTGGGATCCCTCCATGAATGGTATCATGAATAGGATTCCCCTACTTACTGTAAGTATTCACTTATGATGACTCAATGTCGATTACGATATTTTCATCGTGCCTTTTGCTAAGAATTTTGTCCTTTTTCCGAAACTCTTTCGACTCAAAGACAATCCCAAAATCATAATCCTCTGGATAAAGCTCATTAGCAGCAATATACAATTCAAGTCTCTTATGATTTACTTCTTTCTTTTCACCTTTTATTTGAACAATGAAGTTACCCATTCGATCTGGCCCTTTAAATATTATTCCTAATTCATCAGTCTGAGAAATTTTAACATTATCACCTTTCTGATACATCGTAATATTTTCTTGTTTTTTATAAGAAGGTTTTCGATCCCTAACAGCATAACGATTAGTAATAATTTGTTTATCCAGCAACGTTTTATTTTGTACGAACTCTTCGTCGATACTGTAAGTTTTATCTTCTCCATAAGTAATTTTGTGGGCTTTTTCAATAATTGAAGGGTGCATCCCCAAACGAAGAGCGATTGAAAATGCCTGACTATCCCCACCTTTTCCAATTAACAACCGATAAGTAGGTTTAAGTGACTCTAAGTCAAACTCCATTGAACCATTGATAAATCCTTCATGCTCTTCTGCAAATTGCTTGATTTCGCTATAGTGTGTGGTTGCAATCATTGTTACCCCTTTATGATACAACTGACCAAGAATAGCCGTAGCCAGTCCCATACCCTCACTAGGATCGGTACCAGATCCTAATTCATCAAGTAGGACAAGGGTTCGATCATGTGAATCTGTTAAGATTGAGATTATGTTTTTAATATGAGAACTAAAAGTACTCAAATTCTGCTCTAAGCTTTGACCATCTCCAATATCAACCAAAATCTGATGAAAAATACTTATTTCACTATCTTCATCAACTGGAATATGAAGCCCGCTTTGAACCATTAGGGTTAAAAGTCCGACAGTTTTAATTGTAACTGTTTTGCCACCTGTATTTGGTCCCGTAATAACAAGTGCATGAAAATCCTTTCCAATCTCTACAGTCAAAGGTACGGCGTTATTCCCTAATAATGGATGACGCGCATTTTTCAACGAAATATAGTGATGTTGATTTACTTTAACCTTTCTTCCATCAATGCTTTTACTGTACTTAGCTTTTGCGAATATTACGTCATACTGAATCATCGTTTCTACTGCTAAATGTAAAGTCTTTTCATGTTGCTGCACAAGACCTGTGAGCATCCAAAGAATGTTTTGAATTTCCATATCTTCTTCAAATTTTAATGCCAAGAGCTGTTCATGCTGATAGTTTAGTTCACTTGGTTCAATATACAATGTTGACCCAGATGCCGAAGAATCCAAAACGGTTCCCGGAACTTTATTTTTATATTCCTTCCTTACTGGTACTACATATCGTCCTCCCCTTTGGCTCACAATTGCTTCTTGAAGATAGCTTTTATATTTTTTAGACTTCACTATAGAGTCTATTTTTTCTTTTAATCGATCTTCTTGAATGGTAATTTGCTTTCGTATGCTTAACAGATTTTTACTTGCGTAATCATCAATCAATCCATTGCGAATACAACGTTGAATTTCATCTGCTAATTCAGGGATTTCTTCTATAGAATAAACATACGAAGAGACTCGTGGAGCTACAAAGTCTTTATTTTTCATAAATTGTTTTAGTTTTCTACAGCAATCTAAAAAATGTAATAGTTTATTCAGTTGCTCTACTCGTAAAGGCACACCCTTATTGAGGTGCTTTAAAGTTGTTTGTATACCATCTAAAGCATGAATTGGCACACTAGAACTAATGTTTAAGATATTTACTGCCTCGCTTACTTCCTCTAGCCAAGTTTCAATTTGTTTCATATGAACAGACGGCTCTAAAGCCAACATATTTTCCTTACCAGAATCGGTTAACGTAAAATTAGCTACTTCTTCTTTGATTTTATTAAATTCTAAAGTATTAAGTGATTGTGTATTCAACGCATTTTCCTCCAATTGAGTTATTTGCCTCAATGAATATAAGGAATGATCTTAAATCATAGCGTTTCAAAACGATTTTAATTGTCGTCAAACAATATAAAAAACCGCAATGAAACAATGTTTCATTGCAGTTCGTTTATCAGTGTAGTAACCATTTAAAAGCCAATGCAAAGACGTATCCATCGACATAAAAGTTCACTCATAAAAGTATGCTATGATTATTGTTCTTAACTTACATTCATTAAGGCATGGTAAAATAAGCATCATTCGTCTATTTTTTAACGAATATGCAGACCTAAAGAATGTCCGTATGAAATTAACGGATTAGTTAAGAACGACACCTAACATAAAACATACTCCTTTTTAAATACCAAATTTATACTTATATATTAATAACAAAAAAATTGTTTGTCAATGGGTTTGTTGACTCCTTCTAAACTTGTATTGCAACCATTGATATCGAATAAAACAACCAATACAGAATCCAACTAACGCAATGGCTGCCGCAGAGAATACCATAATCGTTGCAGTATAGTACATTATTGACCATCCAAGATATACACTGGTTATCCCTACTCCAAGACAAATAACTGCAATAACCTGATTAAACTGCTGCTGATCAAAATCTTCTGGTATATATTGATTAGGGGATTTTCGTAAAAATACTTTTCCTATTTTCATAATTGGATTTACCTGAAATAAAAGACCAGAAATTCCTGAGAGAAATGGGACAAGAAGAATCCAATCCAAATGTGAAATCCACGAAATAAGTACTGATAGAACGATAATCCATTGATTGAAGCGAACAAGAGGTCTAGGTATGCTTTTCATTTTATCCCAAGCTTTCTTATCGGTTTTATTGAATTTTAACAAATCATTTAATTCTTGTACATAAATAAAAACCGCAACTAGAGCTACCCCCACTTGCGGTTCACAAAATTCTTACTGATTTAATTTGTATTGATTTTTTAAGTCATCAGGTGCTATTGATACGATAAATTGTAAAACAAGAGTTAACACAGTAAGATCATCTATAATTCCAAAGCCTAATAGAAAATCTGGGATGATATCAAAAGGAACTAATATATAAGCTAATACAAGACCTATGCTTAATACCTTTTTTGAGTTACTAACATCATTCGATTTAAAGAATGCAACCAAGAAAGGGACAGACTTTCTAAAATTAATAAGAAACTTAAGTCTTTTGAGAAATTTCAAGTTCATTCATCCTTCTAAAATCTATTTTTAATAAAGAGGAACAATTCCTTCTATCATATAAGTATAATCTATGGATGTCATCTCTACTAAAGATTATTTA
Organism: Rossellomorea marisflavi; assembly: GCA_003667865.1. Lineage (GTDB taxonomy): Bacteria > Bacillota > Bacilli > Bacillales > Bacillaceae_B > Rossellomorea > Rossellomorea marisflavi_C. The sequence continues at coordinate 3,573,381 of CP033051.1, forward strand.
CCCACTCGATTATAGTATAAAACGCTTACGATGTTTATACTTTCATGAAAGTTGCATCTCCTACCTATGTATAATTTCATGGAAATTGCTAAATGCTTGAAAAATGTGTATTTTATAGTGCTTCTCCTATCTTTTTATTGTTTTATCATGTTATAATTCTTTAGATTGAAGTATGGGAGGTATATACATGATACAAGTATCTGACGTAAGCTTACGATTTGGCGATCGTAAATTGTTTGAAGATGTTAACATTAAATTTACTCCAGGCAACTGCTATGGTTTAATAGGTGCAAACGGCGCAGGAAAATCAACGTTCTTGAAAATTCTTTCAGGGGAAATTGAAGCACAAACTGGACATGTTTCGATGGGTACGGGTGAACGTTTAGCAGTATTAAAACAAAATCACTTTGAGTACGAAGAACATGAAGTATTAAAAGTGGTTATTATGGGGCATGCTCGTCTTTATGCCGTTATGCAAGAAAAAGATGCAATCTATATGAAAGAAGATTTTTCTGATGAAGACGGAATGAAGGCTGCAGAGCTTGAAGGTGAATTCGCAGAGCTAAACGGATGGGAAGCGGAATCTGAAGCAGCCATTCTTTTAAAAGGATTAGGTATTGACGAATCCTTACACACAAAGAAAATGGCTGATTTACAAGGTGGAGAAAAGGTTAAAGTGCTTTTAGCACAAGCATTATTCGGTAAGCCAGATGTTTTATTATTAGATGAGCCTACCAACCACTTAGACATCGCAGCAATCCAATGGTTAGAAGAATTCCTTATTAATTTCGAAAATACAGTGATTGTCGTTTCCCATGATCGTCACTTCTTAAATAAGGTATGTACACACATTGCGGACTTAGATTTTGGTAAAATTCAAATCTATGTTGGAAACTATGATTTCTGGTATGAGTCCAGTCAACTTGCTCTTAAAATGGCACAAGATCAGAATAAGAAAAAAGAAGAAAAAATTAAAGAACTTCAAGCCTTTATTGCTCGATTTAGCGCGAATGCATCAAAGTCAAAACAAGCAACTTCACGTAAAAAGTCACTTGATAAAATTGAGCTTGATAATATTAAACCTTCATCACGAAAATATCCTTATGTTCACTTTAAGCCAGAACGTGAAATTGGAAATGACTTACTACGTGTTGAAGGGCTATCAAAGACCATTGATGGAGAATTAGTCCTAAATAATATTAGTTTTACAATGAATAAGGATGATAAAATTGCGCTTGTAGGAAGTAACGAGATTGCCATTTCAACATTATTCAAGATTCTAGCTGGTGAAATGGAGCCTGATAGTGGTTCATACAAATGGGGAGTCACAACATCTCAAGCCTATTTCCCAAAAGATAACTCCGAGTATTTTGACGGGATTGATTCAAACCTTATTGATTGGTTACGTCAATACTCACCTGAAGATCAAAGCGAGACATTTCTTCGTGGATTCCTAGGACGTATGTTATTCTCTGGTGAGGAAGTAATGAAAAAGCCTAGTGTTCTTTCAGGGGGAGAAAAAGTACGTTGTATGCTATCAAAAATGATGTTAAGTGGAGCAAATGTTCTTCTTCTAGACGAACCTACAAACCACTTAGACTTAGAATCCATTACAGCTGTTAATAATGGATTGATTAACTTTAAGGGGTCTATGATTTTTGCTTCTCATGACCATCAATTTATTGAAACGATTTCAAATCGTATTATTGAAATAACTGCAGATGGAATTCTTGATAAACAAACAACTTATGATGAATTCCTAGAGTTTAAAAAATCTGTAAATGCATAATGTAAAAAACCATCTCCTATTTTGAGATGGTTTTTTACTATTAATTAATAATTAGAATTAAAAAATGTTTCTTCTAACCACCACAACTGCTTCCCTAGAGGCGAGTGGTAAGCTACCTCGGCACATGATTCCTGCGGAACTAGGGTAATCAAGAGCTTTCCGGTACAAGCAACTGTAGTAGATACTGTGAACTTTTACAATGTTATGCTATTGCTTTCCTCTAAATATTCATGGATCGCTTTAATAAAAATTTCACCGTATTGCTCTTTTTTCCTCTCCCCTACCCCTTTTATATCAAGAAATTCTTCTAAATTTCCTGGTTTTTTCATCACTAATTCTTTTAAGGTCTGGTCAGAAAAGACAACAAAAGGTGGGATTCCATTCTGGTCTGCTAGATCCTTCCGAATTTTTCTAAGACGATCAAAGAATCCAACATCATATTCTACATCTAGCTCTTCCGATTTTCTGAATTTTATTGTTTCTTTTCTATTAATGAAAAGCTTTCCTAATAATACATCCTTACCTTTTTGAGATACTTGAAGTAAAGGAAATGTTCCACCCGTAACACGAATGACACCTTCAGCAATTAAAAAGTCTATAAATTGCTGTATTTCCTTTTGTGATTGATTTTTTAGTAATCCATAGGTTGATAGTTTACTAAAGTTAAATTGTTCAATTTTCTTACTTCTAGAGCCAGCAAGTACTTGAGCAACAAGTGATGCTCCAAACCTTTCACCCATCCTGACAATACATGAAAGCACCATTTGTGCTTCTTTTGTAACATCCTTAGCTTCTCTAGTATCAAGGCAGCTACTACATTTTCCACATTGCATCGTATGCTTTTCCCCAAAATACTGAAGGATGTAGTTTTGTAAGCACCCTTCAGTATGAACATAATCGACCATGTCTCGAAGCTTTTCAAGCTCATGTGGTTGTCTAGATTCATTATTCTGTTCTATTAAAAATCGTTGTGTATGAACATCTTTAGGAGAGAATAATAGAATACAGTCACTATTCATTCCATCTCTACCTGCTCGACCAGCTTCTTGATAATAGCTTTCAATATCCTTTGGAATCTGATAATGAATGACATAACGCACATTTGACTTATTTATACCCATTCCAAAAGCATTTGTTGCAACCATAACGGAACATTCATCATAGATAAAGTGATCTTGTGATTGAACCCGATCTTCATCCGATAACCCACCATGATAATAGGCTGCCTTTATTCCTTTTTTGGATAGAGTACTATGTACGCTCTCAACTTCCTTTCTTGTTGCACAATAAATAATTCCCGACTCATCTTTTCTACTTATGGTATAGTCAATGACCCATTTCTTTCGATCAACATCTTTCATAACTTCAAAGAATAAGTTCTCACGTTCAAAAGTAGTAATGATTGTATGTTGCTCAAGAATGTTCAATGTTTGTTGAATGTCATTTTGGACCTGTGGAGTTGCGGTAGCGGTTAACGCTAAAATGGTTGGAGTGGAAGAAAGGTTTTTTATTACTTCGTTAATATATAAGTAACTAGGTCGAAAATCGTGACCCCACTGCGAAATACAATGTGCTTCATCAATTGCAATCAATGGTATCTTCAAGTTCTCAAGAAATCTCATAAATATAGGAGATTGAAGGCGTTCAGGGGCAATATATAATAACTTATATTCACCAGCCTCAGCCATTGTCATCGTATATTCAATCTCAGATTGAGACATTGTACTGTTAATAAATGCTGCAGAAATCCCTACTTCCTTTAATGAGTCCACTTGATCCTTCATTAACGAGATTAAAGGTGATATGACAATCGTAGTTCCATCAAACATCATTGCTGGAACCTGATAGCATATAGATTTTCCTCCACCTGTAGGCATAACACCTAATACGTCACTACCTTGTAATACCATATCTATAATGGTAGCCTGTCCATTTCTAAAACTTGTATAGCCAAAATACTTCATTAATATCTGTTCTGGTGTATAATTCATAAATCCTCCAATCGAAACTTCCCTCTATAAATATTTTAGCTACTACTATCCTATATTACAATGGAAAAAAAGAGATCTTAACAAATTAAGACCTCTTTAACAGTCATACAATAATTAAAACCAGCGAAATTCTTTTTTAGCCTCTTCTGTTTCATTCACCTCTATATTTTCCTCAGTAAGCTCCACTTTTTCAAACTTCCAAAAACTATCCCAGACAGTTGCCTTCTTTTCTTCTGTTACTTCAACAACATCTTTTTTGTTATTAGACATACATACCCCTCCTTTCGCACATTTCACATTACATACTATTCATTATTTTGAAATGCGTTTAAAGAAAATCAGTGATTTTTATTATTGGGCATTAGTTTAACTAGAGGGAATTTATATATTATAGAAATTCAAATGTTCCCTCCTTTAGATGTATTATTTATTTCAAGCTTTTAAGATCTATCTTAAACGATAGAAGGTAAAATAAAAAAGCTTGAAGTTATTGAAAACTCCAAGCTTTGTATCGAAATGTATTATGATTTCATTATTGGATGAGGATTCTCTAGAACTTGTAGCTCTTTTGTTTGACTCTCCATTTCACTCTTACATAATGGACAGAGTGGTGAGTCCGAGCTTTTGAAGTTATCTCGTATCCAGCCTTTACAATCCTCTGCAGTACAGCACCAAATTTTTGTATCTTTTGTGACTATTTCTTCTTCAACTTGATTCTTACGACCAAATGCCATGGAAAAAGCCTCCTTTATTCACATATACACACATGGAATGACCTATTTAATTAGGACCAATGGAGAATTATTGTGACAAAACCATTGTATTAAAGGTACAAAATTAAATATGACGAACATTAGAGTATATGATAATTATAGTCTTTTATGAAATTTTGTCAAATTTTAGACAAAATTTTTCAAGTGTTTCACAAAAAATTATGTATTTCTCAAACAAAAAAGCCAGCAAGTGCCGGCACATTATATCTTGTTTTTCTTTCTAGATGAGTCCGCTTTTTTTCCACCTGTTAACTCTTCATTTGTAGTACCTTGTCCCTCTACTTGAGCAGAGCCAAGTCCTGCTTTTGAAGGATCTTGCTTTCTTTTTGCCATTACTCTTCACCTCCACTTATAGTATGTCCAATAAATATATTTTTAAGTAATCATCTACAATCATTTTAGCTAATATCAAGCAGCTTTTCTCAAAGAAAAAGAAGTCTCAAAAAGTTCGCTCAAAAGTCTCTTATACTTCTTTTATGTTGTCTGTTTATCCTCATGACAATTGGATGTGTTTAAAAACAAGCGTCAGTGACTGCAGTATGCTACAACAAGGCGGTTCCGATGCATTACTATTGCTAAGATTAAACCCATCCATTGTTCAAAGGGGATTCATCTTCCGATTACTTCGGCCTATTTCTTCACACGCTTGAAGAGTGTGCCTTCTAGCCTATTTTATATAATAATCTTGTGAATTAAGTACAAGCTGCTGCGTTTGATAATGGCTAATGGATAATACTTAAACGAATAATATTACTTTTTACTGTACTATTAAACATAGCTTCTTGATTATGCTTACTTCTAATAAACAATTAACCTAGGTCGATTACAAAGATCATTACTTTCTATTTTCCAAAGAGCTACTATTCTTTATTTATTAATTATTTGACGAATTTGCTCTTGAACATGAGGATAAGGAGTGAGATCCATCACGTTATCATCTTCCATTATTAATACCCCATAATAGATCTGAACATCATCATCACAAGCTTCACAAAATACTTCTTCCTCTTCGTTCCAAAATGCAATCGTAGCAAAATCATTCTTTGCTTTCACTTCAGGAAACTTATTAATTAAGTCTGAAAGTAGCTCGATATACTTTACAAAAATATCCTCTTTATTTATATAGGTCTCTCTAAGGACAATATCTTTTTCCCAGTCTTCAAAAAACCACCAAGGTTCTGCATCGCTTTTAGTTTGTAGAATTTCCAATTTACTCATAGAAACAGATCCCTCCTTCGTTCAAACAACTATCAAAATTGTACATGAAATAAGCTGACATTAAAAATCATATGCTGTATTTCTTTGTGAAAATAGACAAGTTCTCTTATGTACAAGCATAAAGATATAAAAAGATAGGAGGTTGGTAGGATGAGGTTTGTTGTTCTAAAAAAAGGTTCTATTTTTGCAGTCATTGTTACCATCATACTTGTGTCTGTAGGAACGATTTGGGCTTTACAGAATAATAATTCGTACCCAACTGTCTCCTTTACCGGAGCAGACAACGAGGTTCAAACGATTCATATGGTAACAGATGAAATTGAAATGATCTCAGATAATGGCGAGAAGCATGAAGTGTACCGTTGGGACCCGAGTACAATCTTTGTTGAAAAAGGAAAGAAGCTAGAATTAAGAATGTATGGAGTTCACGGCAAGGAGCACCCCTTCTATATAGAGGGTACTGACGTGAAGGGTACAATCTCAAAAGGAAAAGAAAGCGTAGTATCGGTTTCCTTCGATAAAGAAGGTACATACCGAATTGTGTGCACGTTACATAGTAATCATGACCAAAGTGGACCTATGGTTGCTTACATTGTCGTTGACTAGAGATAAAACGTAAGGTTGTTTCAAGTATGATGAAATCGTTACAGCTATAGCTCATTTGCTGTATAATTCTTACTTTGAAACAACCTTTCTTCTTAGAACTGTAAATGATAGCCGATTGCTACAAATATAAAGCATATCACCACTTGTACTACAGTATAGACTACTGCTTTCTTCAGCTCTTTATTAAGTAAAAGGTCTAATGTTTCCCATATAAAAGTAGAAAACGTAGTAAGAGATCCACATAACCCGATTCCAAAGAAGGAATAGATGTTTGGGTTTATCAAAGATGTGTGAATAAAAACACCTAACAAAAGGGAGCCAATACTATTAACGGTCAGTGTTGCAATTGGTATATATAAATTCGAAAAGCTTTTTGACCATTGTGCTACTGCATATCGTATGATTGAGCCAATGAATCCCCCTAACCCCACAAATAAAAAAGAGGTGATCATGCTTTACCTCCTCTTCTAGAAAAAAGATACCCACTATACGCAGACAATAGTCCACCTAAAATGCTAATAATTAGATAGATACCCACTAGAAGCAATGTGCCTTCTTTCACCATTTCAAGCATTTCCAAACTGAAGGTTGAAAATGTTGTAAAAGAACCTAGTAACCCGGTTGCTAAAAATAGTAATGTACGTTCGGATAGCTCACAACTTTTCCCATATAAGTATGATAAGCAAAATGCCCCAATCAAATTTACAGTTAGTGTTGATAGCGGGAGTAAATCATCCCCCGCTTGAATATACAAAAAGGATACTAGTAGTCGTAATGAACTTCCTAGTAAGCCCCCAAATCCTACAATTAGATACTTCACATTAAAACTCCTCTCCTTAATAAACGACATAGAGCTCGGAAATCACGACAAAATAGAAATAGACTGAAATCTATATACAGGTTTGTTTTGTATATGGATTCAGTCTAAACAACTATTGTATAGAATTCCGTTTGTTTCTATAAAAAACAACACCTGCTATAAGCATTAATATACCATAAACAACGATTGGGTAAAGAACCAACCGCTTTGCTTCAGTAAATGGCTGTTGTGGTTCTCTTGTTAATGGTGCAAATACTGGGGATGCTTCAGCCTGTTCTAATAATTCTACTTTAGACATCAACTCAACTGATAAAATCAATTCATTATCTTCTGTAAATAAAGAAAGAAGACCATCTTCGTTAATTTCTTTATCAACAAAACCATCAATTGGTTTTGAGTAAGGAATGTCCTCATTTGCAATAAATACGTTTTCCCCATACGTAAACTCTGTATCCTTAGGAATTTCAACTCTTGTAAAGGAGTGTAGACCATAGTCTAATAATTTTAAGGTATCTTTATATATTGCTCCTTTTGACTGGGCATTTAAAGTCACAACGATGATTGATGAATTTTCATTTTCAGCAGTTGTTACTAGTGTGTGTCTTGCTTCATCAACGAATCCATTTTTCCCACCCGTTATGCCCTTATAAGGAATCTCACCTTTTACAAGACGATGATGGTTGAATAAGGTTGTTGACCAGCCTTCTCCTGTCCATTTGACTTCCTTTGTATTAAAAAGCTCTTGAAAAGTCTCATTTTGGAGAGCATATTTCGTTATTAATGCCATGTCATAAGCAGTGGTATAGTGATTTTCATTAAAAAGGCCATGCGGATTAGAAAAATGAGTGTTTTCCACACCAACTTTCTTCGACAAATACTCATTCAACTCATCCATGAAAGCTTTTTCTGTTCCAGAAACATGTTCCGCAATCGCAACAGCAGCATCATTTCCTGAATTGACCATTAACCCTAGAAGTAGCTGTCTTAAGGTCATCTGTTCATTCGCTAGTAGATAAACAGTAGAACCTTCCGTATCCGCAGCATTCTCACTCACAGTAACCATTTCATCCAAAGAATGTTGTTCAATTGCATATATAGCAGTGGCAATCTTTGTAATACTTGCTGGATACATTCGTTCGTAACTATTTTTATTGTATAAAACACTTCCTGTCTCTTTATCCATCATGATGACAGATTCACTAAACAAGGAAGTTGGCTTTTCGAATTCTTGTCCTTCTGCAAAAGCAATCGTACTAATAGAAAGATTCATTAGAAGAACAAACATAATGTGGGTGATGATCTTTTTCATTTTAAACACACCTTCTATGCATTCTACTATCTCATTTTAACAAATAAATGATTTCTTTAACCTATGTTTTTTTAAAATGTTATAAAAAAGAAATATTTTCGGCATGTATTGATGATGTAAAAGGAAAATTCAGTTAAAAACTAGAGTAAGGTTTTTCTTTCATGGTAGAATGGGAATAAATAGATTAGATTACACTATGGAATCGTACTCTTTTTATGAATTTTGAAACCTTTTCATTCTTATACTCGTAGATTAACTATATATTCTCTAAATTGTTGAGGAGTAGATAAACATGAAAAATGCATTTAAATGGATGATTCGATCCTTCATATCAATCAATGTTTTTTTAATATCCTGGCTCATTATCTTTTTCGGGATGGACCTAACGTTTGGAATTACAACTTTATCTAGTGTCGCCCTTTCAATAGGCAGTTATTTCGGTATTAAAAGTCTGCAACATCGTTTATGGTTAAAAAAGCAAGGGGTTTCTTCTAAAGATTATCGTTATATAAAGAAGAATTTAGATGAAGCAAAGCATAAGGTAAAAAGACTTCAATCTGTCCAATTGAAAATTCGTTCGTTAGGGGCATTTAAACAATTGCTTGAAATTAACAGGTTGACACGTAGAATCTATCAATTGGTTCGCCAACAACCACTTAAGTTTTATCAGGCGGAAAATTTTTTCTTTTATCATTTAGATTCGGCCGTTGAACTTTCTGAGAAATATGCTTATATAGCTTCTCAACCTGCAAAAAGTGACGAGATGTTCATTTCATTACAGGAGACACGTTCGTTGCTTGATGACTTAAAAGACCATCTAGAAAAGGATCTCCATGAGATTTTGTCTGATGATATGGACCGTCTAAAATTTGAGCTTGAATTCACAAAAAAACATCTTTCATCGAAAAAAGAGATTAAATAAAAGGTGGAATTACAATGAGCGACAATCTAAAAGTACAAAACGATACAACTTTTGATGACTTATTTTCAATAGAAGATAAGCATGCTTATCCTGAAGTTCAAAAAGAAAAGTCCCTATTTGAGACACTATCTGAGGAAGATCGTAATAAAGCTCTTCAGCTTTCAGATCAGCTAAATTATAAAGACTATCAGGGTGTTCTTAAATATGGATCCGAAGCACAGTCTCACCTTTCCAGTTTTTCTCATACAATGTTAGAGCATGTACAAAAAAGAGATATTGGTCCTATTGGGGATATTCTTCATGATTTAATGAAAAAGCTCAGTAATATGAATCCTGACGAACTTCAACCACAGAAAAAAGGGTTTCTTAAAAAGATCTTTGGTAAGGTTTCTTCTTCAATACAAGAAGTATTATCTAAATATCAAAAAATCGGCTCCCAAATTGACCGTATTAGTGTGCAACTAGAACAATCAAAGCAAACTCTAATAAGAGATAATGATTTGTTAGATAAACTATATGATAAAAATAAAGATTACTTTCGAGCTTTAAATGTATATATAGCTGCTGCGGAACACAGACGTGAGGACATTGAACTGAACATCCTCCCTGCCCTTCGTAAACAAGCTGAAGAAACCGGAAATGATATGATGTATCAGGAAGTAAACGATACAATGCAGTTTATTGACAGGCTCGAAAAAAGAATTCATGACTTGAAGCTTAGTAGACAAATGACGATACAAGCAGCTCCGCAGATTCGCTTGATTCAAAACACAAATCAAGCATTAGCTGAGAAAATCCAAGCATCTGTCTTAACGTCTATCCCTCTTTGGAAAAATCAAATAGCTATTGCTCTAACGTTACTAAACCAACAAAAAGCAGTTCAAGCACAAAGACAGGTAACAAATACGACAAACGAACTTTTACTCAAAAATTCAGAAATGCTGAAAACAAATAGTATTGAAGCAGCCAAAGAAAATGAACGAGGCATCATTGATATAGAAACATTGAAAAAGACTCAAGAGAATCTAATATCAACAATCGAGGAAACATTACAAATTCAAACTGAAGGTCGTAAGAAACGAATAGAGGCTGAAAATGAAATGGTTACAATGGAACAAGAGTTGAAAAATAAATTACTGGAACTTAGAAAATAGTGAAATAGACTTGAAAAAGTACATTTAAATGGACTTTCATTTCCCTATTTTTCGCAAAACCTGATCTTAAGGATTCTGTTTCGTAATTCACTAAAAAAGCAGCTGATTTTCTGCAAAACGCCTGGATAAGAATTGTTTGTCTCTAACCAGGCGTTTTGTTGTGTATTGTAAGCAAAAATCACTACTGATACCTAAACTTAGGTTTTTTGCCACTATTATTCATCATTATTGTTAATAAGATATCATGTCCAGCAAAATTTTAAAATTAAGTAAAAGTAAACACAAACGAATAATCTATAATAGAAAACAAATAAAAAACAATAAAATACAAAAAAGCTGATTACTATTTGTCATTCTAAACAGAATGTAAGACTAAATAGTAAGTCAGCTTCTACCATATACATAACTTTCAAACTTGATTTTAGACATTTAACTAAACTTTTGCGTTTTTTAATTTACGATTTTTCCTAGGGTTCTTTTTTGCGTAACCTACATCTAAATCTTTATTATTCTTAACATTTTGATGATGGTTTTCAATATTTGCATGAAAATCAGACAAATTAAACATCTATCTCAACTCCTATTCGTATGTTCAGTATTAGCATAACCATTTTTATCACGTCTTAAATGGTTAAAGTGATGGATTTTACTTCAGACTAAAGACTGAATAACAATACAACTGCAGATTTCTGATTACTCATAAGAATAGTTAACATAAAAAAGCCGGTACCATAACATAATACCGACTTTTTTTGCTATATACTTTTATATAGTAATCTTCGTAGTAATGGAAAGAGGACATCTGGAAGCTCATCAATATTTGAAACAAGAATACTATAACTTCCATATATATTTTGAATGGTTTTTCTTTGTCCCTCATCGATTTCACTATTCGCAAGAAAAACATTAATGACCTCAATACCCCTTTTTCGTGCGTCACTTACAGCCTCATGTGTATCAATAATTCCATTCTTTTCATACCCCATTGCTGCAGGTTCACCATCAGAAAAAACAAGAAGAAAGCGTTGTTTCTCAGATCGCTTTAATAATCTCTTCGTCATAACTCGAATCGCTAAGCCATCTCGGTTATCTTCCTCAGGTTGAAGCTGAGTGATTTCAGGTCCGCTTGTTCTTTGTAGTGATTTTCGAAAATCAATAACTGTTTTAAAATAATTTGGTTGATTTTCTACAGTAGCTTCATTGGTGTCCTCCCAAAATCCCACTACTTCATGTGGAACTTTTAGAGATTTTAATGATTCATGAAATAGTGTTACACCAAGTTTTGTTTGTTCCATCTTGTCGTACATCGATGCAGAACAATCCATTAACAAAGTAAAAACCGCGTCGATTTCATGAGATGGTTCTTGCTTTTTATAAAACACCCGTGGATTCTCATCTGTAAAGAATCTCAGAAGTTTTTTATTCAGACGACCTACATGTAAATCGTTTCTAGGAAGGATCTTTTTATGTTCCAATGTCTTCTCAATCATCTTCTGCAACTTCTTTTGGTACAACAATATACTAGATTGAAAAGTCTCATATTGGTTTATTTCTTCATAAGTAGGAGGATGTGGTTCTAAAAAATATGGAATAGCAAAGCGATTTTCTTTACCGTAGTCCGCTCCCTTTCCACCCTCTTGTTCTTCTCGCTCCTTTTCAGCAGCATCAAGATTGTCGTACTGATTACGGTTGGATTGTTTAGAGGATCCCTGAACCATTGCCAACGCTTGATCGGCATCATCACCTTCTCGTACCCCTTCACCCAGAATATCTGATTCAGACCCTCGATCCAAATCAAATTGTAGAAAGCTTTCACCCTTATCTTCTGTTTCACGGTGCCACGTTCTGTATTCTTCGTTAATAACTTCTTCGTTACCTGATTTTTCTTCTTCCTGAATATCACAATTTGCTAATGGGTCTTTTCGTTTAAGCTCTTCGAAACGTTCTTCTGCAGAACTATTTAGAGTAAAAATAGATTCAGGTAAATGAAAATATTCATTGAGCATATCTTTTGTTAATAGTTCTTCGACAACTGCTATTATATCTAAACAAATTGAAGCAATAGCTTCAGTATTTGAAGCATCATATACAGATTGTAACCTTCTATCTACATACGGCATAGCTAAATCTAATTCCTCATTTATACTAGCATATTTCTCTAACGGAGATTGAGCGGTTAGCGTGAGGAATATCCGGTTATAAAATGCGTCTGTTGTAATCCCTTTTACAAGGTTTACTTGGAGTTGATCTTGAAAATATTTCCGAAAAATGCTCCTTCTTACTAAAAAAGCTCCTGTTGTCCCCCGTCTTTCCTTTTTGCAAAGCTCTTCTAGGCGTATATCTTCTAATATCATAAACAACTGCTTCGCAAAGCTTGAAATTTTTGATGATTTGTTTTTCTTTAAAAACTTCTTAACAACGGAAAAATCTGTATAATTAAAGCTGCCGATTGCTCGTAAGTAAATATCACTCTTTAAGCCAGCACGTTCATCTTCAGTTTTTCGATGGTCCCAAAAATGACTAACAAAAACCGTTCTATTTATATGATCAAGATATGAATGAGGTCCATATTTCACTTCGAATGGCTCTTGTCTAGTTAATGTCTTTACTAGATCGGTCATTTGCATAAACTGAAAAGAATCAATTTTTTCATCATTAAATTGAATAAATCGATGCATAAACTCACCCTATCCAAAAATCGTTTCAGCTATATTACGAATAGCTGACTTTTCACGATCATCCTCTAGTTTATCAATAATACCTCTTTGAATGGCTCTGCTTGCTGGTAAGTAAACAGCTAGATCACAAGCATCTAGTAAAGCACGAATGGAAGCAGCCTCCTCAGAGATAACTCCGTTACTTACTTGAACGAGTAAGTCGGAGGATAGTGCTACAAATTGTTCAATAAGCTTTTCGTTGTCTAATGAACTTTGTGACTTAATTACCGACTTTAGTGTTTCCCCTTCAATATACGGAACATCAATAACGACAAAGCGATTTTTTAGTGCTTCATTTAATGGAACCGTACCTACGTAACCTTCATTTATTGCAGCTACCACTCCGAATGAGTGGATTGCTTTTACTACTTCACCAGTAAATGGATTTGTTATCATTCTCCGATAGTCAAGTACTCCGTTTAATATCGGTAACGTCTCCGGCTTTGCCATATTAATTTCATCTATATAAAGTAAATGTCCATTTTTCATAGATTGAATGACTGGTCCTTCAATAAATTCAATGGAATGTGTTCCGTTTGTGTTACCTATTGTTTTATAGCCTAGTAATGCTTCCGCATCTAAGTCAACTGAACAATTAATGCTATGCATCGGTTGCGCAAAAATCGAAGATAGAGTTTCTGCTAGCTTTGTTTTACCTGATCCTGTTGGACCTTTTAATAATACGTTTTTCCCCAAAGAAAGTGCGATGACTGCATCTAGAATAATACTTTCATCACTTGCAGAATATCCTCCTTGTCCAATAAGTGTTGTATCTTCTGATTGAGTAAACATTAATTTTCGCTCTTCTACAATATTGTGAATCACTTTTGGTAGTGTATTTGATAAATTCATACTAGCCATTCCTTTCACTTCAAATGCTTCATTACATTTTACCTTTAAAAACGCTTCCACTGCAAAATATATCTATTTATAACTTTGCCCATTTTAATTAGAGGTTCTAATATGAATCACTTTAACAAGCCCTTGGTATTCTGCTCCAGGAGCCTATCTTCCACTAGCTAGATATTTTTCTTCAGTATATATGGGTTCTTGAAATAATAACTAGTATAAAAAAAGACAAAGCAGTTGTTTGCTTTGTCTTTCGATGACTTAATTTGATTAATTGTTTATTCGATTTAACTTTTCTTTTATTTGTATGTGATGGATTACTGTCATTGCAATAATAACGAAGCTAAAGATCGTAGAGAGGATTGTACTCCCTAGGAGAGTACGTAAGATTTTTCTATTCCCGAACATTACCATCACCTCTTAATTTACTCTCTTACATTGTTGTTTGTGGACCGTTACCTGTACTTTGTTGCGCCTGTTCGCATGCTGCCAGTGCTTGTTCAAATGCGTTCTGAATGGCTTCTTGATTATGAGGTTCTTGACATGCATTACAAGCTTGTTCTAATGCATTGCATGCACCCTTTAAGGCTTCACTTTGCCCTTCACTTTATCTTAATTGTTCTAATGCCTGAGTAAGTGATTGATAAGCATTTTGTGGATTTTGTTGAGCTTGTTGAAGAGCCTGGTTTGCTTGCTGTAATGCTTGCTGAGTATTTGCCATTTTATTTTTCCTCCAAGTTTCATTATGTACTCATAAGTATCGTTTCTTTTTGTGCAAAATTTTATTCCAGAATCTATTAATTGAAATTTTTTCCTATTGAATGATGTTGTAAAACAAGAAAGTAGAACTCAAATGAAAAATGCACAAAAAAATAGTAGAGGATATAATCCCCTACTTTTTAATAATCTTATACTTCTTGAAAATACTCTTTGTAAAATCCACCCATTTTCCCACTGTCATCAATTACAAAAAAGAAATCCTCAGATTCATTTTTCACATCGTATTGTTTATTGACCGTTAAAACATTTTCTACTAGGTATTTTTTCGCATCAGTATGTATACATTTTACTCTTTTTAATGTTGGTCTATCTGTCCAATTTTTATGGATCATATATTTAACATCCTTTCTTTCGTACATTTACTATAGTATATTCTGATTGAAATGAGAGTTCAACTTAAATATAAGCTTACAATAGAAAGAAACAGCTTTATGACACTTCACTTTGTAAAGTTTTCTGAAACCTTCTTAAACCATTATCCGTATACTAGGTATAACGAAATAAAGGAGCGATTTTCATGAGTGAACAAAAAGGCTGCCTAAAATGTGGTTCTAAAGATGCCGCCACGAAAGAGATTGCGACTTCAGGGACAGGTCTATCGAAAATGTTTGATATTCAACATAATAGATTTATGGTTGTATACTGTAAAAATTGTGGCTATTGTGAGTTATATAATAAAGATTCTTCTATGGGTTCTAATATCTTGGATTTATTCTTTGGGTAAGCTAGTCAACTTTATGTACCTCTTGAATGATGGTATTCAAGAGGTTCCATTCTTTTCGAGTGATAATAGACGCAAACCACCTTTCCCCTTCATTCACGATTTTTCGTATATTACAATAGCTATTTTGTAGTAATCCTATTCAGATTGAAAAATCACAGATTACCAAAATCAAAATAGGAACTGTCAACTAATTCAACACTCTTACCTTAAATAAGGTAAACCATATACGTAATTCAGTATCTAATAATAGTTAACCGTTTAATTCATAGCAGCTAATAATTGAATTCCTAGACAATTTGCTTCTATATTTATAAGCAAATTTTTATACTAAAGACATTCATTTACGACAATAAAGTCTTGTAAATCTAATTGAACGATCATAAAATAGTAGTTTAAAATATTAAATAAAGGTTAAAGAATAATAAAGCTGAATTGTTACAGATCAAGAAAGGTGTTTTTAGTTGTGAAGAGGTTTCTTTTACCAGTTACTGCCGTTCTTTTTACTATATTATGTATTGTTATGATCATACAACGACCAAATGAAGAACAATTTTATATCTGGCTTGATAAAAAACACCAAATTTCTTGCGAGAATCACCTTACTTGTGTGAAAAAACAGGAGCGAGAGTCCCTAACTACAATGATAGAAACAGGTTCATATATTAAAAATGGCTATTTAATTTTTAATACAATCGGAAAGACCTTTGAAGATCAAAACGGAAAAGAAATAAAGATAAAAGCCATTGGTGCATTTGGTCATTACTTCACAATCGTAAATGATGAAACATCAATCGATGTATAGAACCGGCAGAAGAAGCTGCTGGTTCTTTCTTGATTTTAATCTGATGAAATTTAAACTATTTTAATAGTTCTTCAACCTCTTCTGGTTTATATCCAAGTTGTATAAGTTGTTGACGAAGCTTGTTGTGGTATCCGATACTCACGTAGGGTTGACTGCCTCTTAATATCTCTCTAGCATAGTGTTTAGGTGGAAGCGTTTCCTCTTGTTTGTCCCTAACAATGAAGGTTAGTACGTTCTGATATTCATGTCCATTTACTTCAACATCAACAAATGCTGGTCTGTACCACCCCGGAGTTACCCCTTCTCGTTTAAAGAGGTATTCAACCGCTTCATAAGGTGTCTCATAAAGGATGCCCTCCATACTCCCGCCATCCTCTTCAATATCTCCTCGCCCACCATCTTGAACAACGAAAAGATACTTCATTGTGTAGTTTTTCAGAACTGAGGCACCTACTCTCTTCTGAAATAAATGATCTACCTTTGCCTTTTGAAATCGCTCTTGATCCATGCATGATCCATACGCGAAATAATACACTACTTCTGGTTTTTCCGTAATAAATCGATGAATCTTCCAGTCATTGGATTTAATTTCCTTTTGAAACATTGAAGAATCTATCCCATAATAAACAAATGCCTGAACACGTTTGGAATCGGTTTTTACTTCTTTTATTTTTCGATCGTACAGATTATCATTACATCCTTCTACAAAGTCTTCTAGCTTATCTAAACGTTTTAATATCTCTCCATTAATTGAATAAACTTCCCCGTAAACTTTATTAGTTCCTTCCTTTAAAGCTGGATATCCCCTGTTTGTATCATACAAATGACCATCCACCCATGCTTGCTCTGCAATTAGCGTTGCTCCCTCTAGTAACTGATGATACTTTTCATGCTTCCTTAGTGTTCCATATACAAAAACATTCACTTAAAGTCTATCCCTTCTCTGATATGATTAATGTTCCGTTCCTTTTAGGAATTCAGATTGAGCACTAGTATGAAAATTACGTTCTTCAGCCATTTTAATATCTTTTTCGTACATCACAGTGGCAATAACTTTTCTTGCCGCTTTACCAGCATCCCAATAATAGCGATCCTCTACAAGTCCAGTAATTGTGTATTCATAACCACGATATCCAGAGTTCAGTGATGTCATTCCATATACTTGAAAAGGTTCTACTATACAATCATGTGCGTCTTTTTTGAGACAATATGGTACTTCATCGTTTAGCCTCTGACACGCTTCATCTAATGCAGAGAAAACCGAATCTGGATTCTCACGATAACTAACGACAACTCGTTCAATAACTCTCATACGGTCAATATTATAATTCTGTATCTGCTTAACCTCACCATTACTAATTGTGAGAAGTTTCCCACTCCATTCACGTACTTTTAAAAATCGAAGTCCTATATCTTCAACTGTACCATTAAATGTATTGTTTACAGTAACAAAATCCCCTTTATGTAGCTGCTTTTCATATATTAAAAAGATTCCCGAAAGGATGTCACGAATAAGACTTTGCGCTCCAAATCCAACTATAATTCCGACAATTCCAGCACCTGCTAATATTTTACCGAAATCCTCAACCACTAGTGATAATCCGAATAAAATTAACCCAATGGTCGCTGTATAGCGTGTAAAGGAATGGATCATACTTTCTATGGTTTTTTCTTTACGTTCTTCAATAAAATTAGTACGCTTAAAAAAATTGTGTATCGTTCGGTTAATAATAAATACTGCAATTATCGTACATAGAACTACAGCAACAAACTGTACAATATTGTTTTCAAATAATAAACTTATCTCTTCCATATTTCATTCCTCTATTCTTAAAACAATAAGATTTATCAATAACAGTATACTATTTAGCAAAGTACAATTACACCTTGAGGAAAGAACAATTGAAAAAGCAAGTGGGGACGGACCTTAAAAGGTCCGTCCCTCAGATGATTTCTTCGGATTGTGTGCGTAGTTTAAATTTTTGGATTTTACCTGAAGCTGTCATTGGATATGAATCTGTAAATTCTATATATCTAGGAATTTTATGCCTTGATATTTTTCCTTTACAGTAGTCTTTTATTTCTCCAATAGTTGCAGTCTGTCCTTCTTTCAAAATAATCCATGCCATAACTTCTTCACCATATACATCATCAGGTACTCCAATTACTTGGACATCTAGCACTTTTGGATGGGAGTATAAGAACTCCTCAATTTCTCTCGGATAAATATTCTCACCGCCTCGAATGATCATATCCTTTAATCGCCCTGTAATCCTACAATATCCGTTGTCATCCATTACAGCTAAATCACCTGTATGTAGCCAGCCCTCTTCATCAATAGCTTCTCGAGTTGCTTCTTCATTTTTATAGTAACCCTTCATGACATGATATCCACGCGTGCATAGTTCACCTTGAACCCCTCTTGCTAGTTCACGACCATTATGGGGGTCAATAATCTTCACCTCAACATTTGGAAGGGCTCTCCCAACCGTTTCAACTTTATACTCTATTGAATCATGTGTACGAGTCTGTGTGATAACAGGAGATGCTTCTGTTTGACCATAGGCTATTGTAATTTCCTCAGCACCCATTTTCTCCATAACACCCTTCATCACTTCAATCGGACAATTACTCCCCGCCATGACTCCTGTTCGTAAACTTGATAGATTGTAGTGATCAAAATCAGCTTGATTCAGTTCAGCAATAAACATTGTTGGTACACCATGCAGTGCTGTACATTGTTCATTTTGGATTGTTTGAAGGACAGTTTGAGGGTTAAACTCCTGAACGGGAACCATAGTTGCTCCGACTGTTACACAAGCTAATGTACCAATCACACAACCAAAACAATGAAAAAAAGGGACTGGAATGCAAAGACGGTCATCAGCGGTTAATCTCATACACTGTGCAATATTATAGGCATTATTGACAATATTTGAATGAGATAACATGACCCCTTTTGGAAATCCAGTTGTTCCGGAGGTATATTGCATATTAATCACATCATTTATATCAAGTTCTTTTATACGATTATCCAACTCTTCGTCAGTAATTTCAGTTGCATAATCTATAATATCATTCCAGCTGAAAGTTCCAGGATACCTTTTTTCGCTTAATACGATTACATTCTTTAAATGAGGTAATCTTGTACTAGTAAGCTCTCCAGGTAAAGAATCTCTTAATTCAGGACATAATTCATAAATCATGTCAATATAAGAAGCATCTCTGTATTGATCAATTAATATGATTGTTTCAGAGTCAGACTGTCTAAGCAAGTATTCTAGTTCAGTAGTTCTGTAATTTGTGTTAACGGTTACAAGAACAGCTCCTACTTTCCCTGTTGCAAATTGAGAAACCAACCACTCTGGCGTATTTGATGACCAGATAGCAACATGATCTTGTTTTGAGATTCCTAACTTCATTAATCCTTTGGCAACTGTTCTACAGATTTGATTAAACTCCTTGTAAGTCCATCGCAAATTTCTATCTGAATAAACAACAGCCTCTAATTCTGGTTGGTTTAATGCTTGTTTTTCTAATAAACTTCCAACCGTTTCATCTAATGTTTGGTTCATATAATCAGCTCCATCCCATCTAATATTGGGGAAATGAAGTGAATCGATCTAAGTTGTGAAAACCTCCTCTTATATGGTCCCCTTTAAGGACTTATATTATCATAAATTTCACAATATTCAAACGAAGATAATTGTCTATTTCTGACAAAATATAGCTAAAAAAAATTTTATTGACCAATAGAATTAACGAGAGTATAGTTTATTTAGTTTGATTCCATTTGAAAGAGAGTGACCAATAAATGAATTTAGGTTTTGGAGAAATCCTACTCATCGTTTTTGTTGGTTTATTAATTTTTGGTCCAAGCAAACTACCACAATTAGGAAAAGCGGCAGGTGAAACCTTAAAAGAATTTAAAAAAGCTACTAGAGACATCATGAAGGACTAGCTATTCAATTACACATTTATTATCACGAAGAAAGTAGGAAGTTCATTGACTTGGTTAGAAGCATTCATACTCGGGTTAATTCAAGGATTGACGGAGTTTCTTCCAATAAGCAGTACCGGACACTTATATCTAGGTCGTCATTTATTTGGATTAGATGAAGCAGGACTATTCCTAGACACAATGCTTCATATCGGAACACTTGTTGCCGTGTTCGTTTTCTATAAACAAGAATTCATTCATATCTTGAGGAATCCATTTTCAAAGCTAACAGGTTTACTTATTATTGGGACAATACCTGCAGTTCTCGTAGGGTTTTTATTAAGGGACTTCTTTGAAGAAATATCAGTTACTGGTGTTACAATTGGATGGGAGTTTCTAATTACGGGGGCCTTTCTATGGTTTGCAGAATCCATTCGCAAAGGTCATAAAAAAATGGACGATATCTCCTTCACTGATGCATTTGTAATTGGTTGTTTCCAAGCTGGTGCGATTTTCCCTGCCATTTCTCGTTCTGGATTAACCATTGTAGCCGGACTATTACGAAAGTTAGATCGAGAAACATCTGCATACTTCTCTTTTCTACTGTCAACTCCCGCAATAGCCGGAGCAATTGTACTTCAATCAGTAGATTTATTTCAAGGTACTTCTGAATCAATCTCAATCAGTAGCTTAATTGTTGGTACAATTGCATCAGCCTTATTTGGATACTTAGCTGTTAAATGGATGATACAATACTTGAAACAACACTCATTGAGAATATTTGCTATTTATGTTTGGATATTAGGAATCCTCATTATAACACTACAACAATTGAACATTTTCTAATTATAAATAAAGGATCTACTTTCTTAGAACAAATTCTAGAGAAATAGATCCTTTTCGTTTACAAGTAACGGTTTCACTTACTATTCTGATTTAGTAGGCAAAAAAAGAGTTCGTCCCAAAAAATCCCCATATGAAAGAAACGCTTTTTCAGAACTCCTTCTTACTGAAAACCTAATTTTAGCAAAAACCTTTTTGACCGCTCATCATCTCCGTCCACAATGGCTTCTATCCTATTTAAACCTAACTAATCAATCCCATATTCCTGTATGCTTTTCAGTAATTGCCCATCTTATATTCATTTTGTCTCGAAACCCTTCAAATTACCGCTTAATCAACTCTGTTGATTCACTTACAGATGAGAATGGTAGCATGCCATAGAATTCCATTGTTCTTCATCAGAGAAAATATCATACATCGCTTCTGCATCTTTTATATCTGTCTGTCTTAGGATCAAACGATTTGATTCAATCATGGGAAATGTATCTAACGCTTTAAGAGACATTGTTTTCATCCTTACCAAGTTTGATTAAGCTTATCTGAATAAAATAACAAGGCCCTCTTATAGTGAAGAATTCCTTCATCTTTTGTGGTTTCACACAGAGATTTAATAAGCAATTCCATTGCAGATTGATAGTCTTGAAGATTGTAAAGTATTAAAGAATAGAAAACCTTATATTCCTGATGCTCTGGGTATTTAATCATTCCTAATTCAATAATTTCTTTTGCTTTTATATATTCTCCGATTGCTCGATAGGTACTACCTAAACAAAGAAATGCTTTTATCTCTTGTTCTTGTGTTAACCCAAGTTTTATAGCGCGTTCATAAAAATTAACAGCATCCTTTTCATATCCCAATCGGTCATGAATATATGCACACTCAAGCACTAATGTAGAATGTAATGGGTCATCCTTCACTTGTTGTAACAATTTTTCTCTTTTTAATTCTTCCTCATTACCATTCATCAAATCTAGTCCTCCATGTTCATGTTACTTACTATTTGAAAGCTCTTTCTTAAGCCATTCAAATGTAAAGTCAACTAACTCATTTATTTGAATTAATCGACAAGTAGCATCTCCTACAGTAAAAGGGGTATAGGAAACGTGTTTTTCAAAAGCATCTCCTATTATCGGAAAACGATCTGAATTCGATTCTTTATCTAGAAATTCTCTCCATACTCTTACACCGTTCTCCTCCATTGCTGACCACTGTGAAAAGATTCCTAGATTCGGAAGTCTATTTTCTGCAAGGTGCATGACTGTGCAATTATCGTACCCAACCCCTAAAAGTAAGACATAACTCTCTCTTTCATACAGGCGGGCGAGTGGTGATTGTTCACCAAATGGAAAATCTATAGAATGATTATGTACAATTTCTTCTGCAGCACTTCCCCATGCACTAAAAGATACCATAGGATGCTGACTTCTAAATACACCTGGATGTTGTCTGAAGGATTCAACAATTTGTCCCATTCCACGTGTAGGCGTTGTGATCGGGTTATATGCTGGCATATGATTCCTAATTGTGTCCCACCAATCTTTAGGCACAGGCGGATTTTCCCAAAAACTAGGGTCTGAATTACTTGCAGATTGCGTTGGCATAACAATGGTTCCCTTATCTGTAATGGTCTCCATTAATGCTTGAACTACTGTTTCTGCTCCCCCACAGACCCAACCTAATGAGTTTAATGAAGAATGGACAATCACGCTCATACCTTTATGAATGCCCTTTATTCTAAACTCTTCCATTAAATCGTCCTTCGTAAGTAATGTTTGATTACGTTCAATTGCTTTTAGTTCTGACATACTCTTATTCCAACTTTCAAGTTATTTATAGTACAACTATTCTACAAATTTAGAGAAAATCCTACTTAATTATAAAAAATCACATATCCCCCTTTTCAAATAAGCAATTTTTATGTAAAATAAATAGAAAATATAGAATATTCTATATTTAATTAAATCCAAGGAGGTATGTCATGAAAATCTTAAGTAATGAACAGTTGGTGGCAGCCTATCGTGACGCTGAGAAACAAGGAACAGATAAAGATTGGATTTTAATGTTAAAGAAGGAAATACGCAGCCGTGGCCTAAAGCCTTTTAGAAAAGCTTGATGCTTCACCTTACTTAGTCAAAAGGATAACATAGACATAACTTTGACTGACAGGTTTGTTTCCTGTCAGTCTTTTTGTTTTATAGTCTATTTTGACTTTCCGTACAAATTTTCCTTAATAACTGTTAACTGTTCCTCATCTATAATCCCAAGTTTTTGACAGATGTAAGAATACTTTATTACTTTCATCGAAATTCTATTTGTCACTGTAAATCCTCCTTCCCCACCAGTTAATGGGCTTATACAAATGTTTCCTTAATCCAACTTATTTTATAATATTCAATTAATTTGAAAAAGGTTAAAAAAAAGAGAATGTCTCATATTATAGAGACATTCTCTTAAAAAATACCTTAACCTTCTAACAGTAAATCTTCAGGATTTTCAAGTAGGTCTTTTACCATTGCAAGGAATCCAACAGCTTCTTTACCATCAATGATTCTGTGATCATATGATAACGCAACATACATCATTGGACGGTTTTCCATCGTGTCCTTGTCAATAGCTACTGGGCGTAGTTGAATTTTATGCATACCTAGAATACCAACTTGTGGACCATTTAAGATAGGTGTTGATAATAATGAGCCAAATACACCACCATTTGTGATTGTAAATGAACCACCTTGTAAATCACTTAGTGCTAATTTATTTTTACGAGCTTTTGTAGCAAGCTCAACAATATCGCCTTCAATTTCTGCGAAATTTTTACGTTCGCAATCGCGGACAACTGGAACTACTAGACCATCATCAGTCGATACAGCCATTCCGATATCATAGAACTTTTTAAGTACGATTTCATCGCCATCAATCTCTGCATTAACATAAGGGTATTTTTTCAGAGCCGCTACAACTGCTTTTGTAAAGAAAGACATGAATCCAAGTCTTACATCATGATCATCAAAGAATTTGTCTTTTTTGCGCTTACGTAATTCCATTACTGCACTCATATCAATCTCATTAAATGTTGTTAGCATTGCTGCAGTTTGTTGTACATCTACTAAACGTTTCGCAATTGTTTGACGACGACGAGACATTTTTTCACGAACAACAGGTTTACTATCATCTTTCTTAGCAGCAGGTGCTTTTGATTCAGTAGCAGGTTTAGATGGAGCTGCTGGCGCTTGACTATGAGCTTCTATATCTTGCTTACGAACTCGACCTAATGGATCTGTAGAAGAAACTTGACTTAAGTCAATCCCTTTTTCACGTGCAAGTTTACGAGCAGCAGGTGAAGCAATTGGACGATTTTTCTTATCTTGTTTTACTTCTTCAACCGTCTCAGTCTGATTACTCTCTTGTTTAGGAGCTTCTTGACTTGATGGTTCTTGAGTTTCATTTGAATCAGGTGTAGAAGGTTGTGCAGATGATCCACCTTCACTTACGATAGCAATTACTTGACCAACCTCTACCGTGTCACCTTCCTCAGCTTTTAATTCTTGAAGTGTACCAGCCTCTTCAGAAATTACCTCAACATTTACTTTATCTGTTTCAAGTTCAACAATATACTCGCCCTTTTCAACATAATCCCCTGGTTTTTTTAACCATTGTGCAATGGTACCTTCCGTAATAGACTCTGCCAACTCTGGAACTCTAATTTCTGCCACTTTGAAGTCCTCCTCTTTCTATCGTGTAATCGCTTCGTTTATAATTCTTGCTTGTTCTTTTTTATGAACAGTTGGTTCCCCTTCAGATGGGCTAGAACGACGACGACGTCCTATATATGAAACTGAAACGCCTTCCGGTGCAATGTCACGTAATCTTGGTTCTGCAAATGTCCAAGCTCCCATATTCTTCGGCTCTTCCTGTACCCATACAATTTCTTTAAGGTTTTTATATTGTTCAAAAATTTGAGCAATATCTTGTTTAGGGAAAGGATACAACTCTTCTACACGTAATACGTGGAACCAATCTTTAGACTCAAGCTCTTCTAATCGCTCTTCAATATCAATTGCAATTTTACCGCTACACAATACTACTCTTTCAACCGAATCCTTGTTTTCTCCCAATCCTTTTTGTTCTAAAACAGAATTGAATACTGTATTTGAAAGATCCTCCGGTGTTGCAGCTGCAAATTGATTTCTTAATAAGCTTTTTGGTGTCATGATGACAAGAGGACGTACTTCTTCTTTTTGTAAAATTGCTGCTTGTCGACGCAAAATATGGAAATACTGTCCTGCTGTTGAACAATTCGCCACAGTCCAGTTATATTCTGCTGCAAGCTGTAAGAAACGTTCTAACCTTGCACTTGAATGTTCAGGTCCTTGACCTTCGTAACCATGAGGTAAAAGCATAACAATACCTGATTTTTGACCCCATTTTGCACGACCAGCAGAAATGAATTGGTCATACATTACTTGAGCCATATTTGAGAAATCTCCGAATTGGGCTTCCCATAAGACTAAGGTTTCAGGTGCAAATACATTATATCCGTATTCAAAGCCAACAACAGCAGTCTCCGTTAATGGACTGTTATACACAACGAATGATGCATTACTATCTTCTAAATGATGTAAAGGAATGTGTATATCACCTGTCTTTTCGTCATGAAGTACAAGGTGACGTTGAGCAAAAGTTCCCCTTTCCGAATCCTGCCCAGTTAAACGTATTGGTGTACCATCTTTAATTATAGAAGCAAATGCTAATGTTTCCGCATGTGCCCAATCAATTTTCCCTTTACCTTCGAAAACTTGACCGCGACGCATTAAGATCCTATCTAACTTTTTGAATACATTAAACCCTTCTGGCCACGTTAATAGTTCACTGTTTAACGATTTTAATTTATCAAATGCAACAGATGTATCGATATCCGGTAAACCATTTGTGACATCTTCAGGAGGATTCATTACAGTATCAGGGTTTTCTTCTTTAGCTGGTACTTTATCATAAGCCTCTTTGAGAATCTCTTCTATTTCTTTTTGTTGATTCTCATCATCTTCGTTTGTAATGACACCCTCTTGGATTAGCTTCTGGGCATACATATCACGAACGGTCGGATGATTTTGGATAATATTGTACATCATTGGATTTGTAACCATTGGTTCATCCATTTCATTATGACCAAAACGACGATAACCAATTAAATCAATCACAAAGTCTTTACCAAATTTATGACGATATTCGTATGCTAGAATCGCAGCAGCCAAACATGCCTCAGGATCATCTGCATTTACATGCACAATTGGCACTTCAAAGCCTTTCGCTGTATCTGAAGCATATTTTGTAGATCGTGAATCATAGCTCTCAGTTGTAAATCCAATCATGTTGTTTGCAATAAGATGTATGGATCCACCCGTTTTATATCCATTTAATTGACTGAGGTTCAACGTTTCAGCCACAACACCTTGACCCGGGAATGCCGCATCTCCATGAATCATAATCGCATATGAGGACTCTAGAGATCCCTTAGGATAACCTGCTTCTTCTCTATCTTCTTGTGCTGCTCTTGTGTATCCTGCCACTATCGGGCTAATTACTTCCAAGTGACTTGGATTGTTTGCAAGAGTGACTCGTGCACGTACATTATTATCTGTAGATATTTTACGGTCTGCACCTAAATGATACTTAACATCACCAGTCCAACCGTACGTAATCCCAATAGAGCCTTCAGAAGGAATCAGATCCTTACTTGGTGCATGTTGAAACTCAGCAAAGATCATTTCGTAAGGCTTTCCAAGAGTATGAGCTAATACATTTAGACGGCCACGGTGTGCCATTCCAATGTTAACTGTTCTAGCTCCCTCTTTAACAGAGTACTGGATCATTTCGTCTAAAAGAGGAATCATCGATTCCAAGCCTTCAATAGAAAAACGTTTTTGTCCAACAAAAGTACGATGAACAAATTTCTCAAATCCTTCTGCTTCAGACAAACGTTTTAGTAAAGAAAGTTTCTTTTCCTTAGATAGTCCTTGTTGTAAAGACCCCGATTCTATTTTTTCACGTAACCAGTTCTTTTCTTCTAACTCATGTACATGTGCATGTTCGAAAGCCAGTTTGCTAGTATAAACAGCTTTTAAATGCTTTATAGCTTCTAGGCCATTTGTAATATGTTTTGGGGCATTTGGACAAATAAAATCAACTGGAATATTAACTAAATCATTTTCAGTTAAATTGAACTCAGAAAGCTCAATACGTTGTGTGTCCTTTTTACGATCGTTTAATGGATTTATATCTGCTGCAAGGTGACCATAGGTACGTATATTATCCGCAAGCTTAACTGCTGCAACTACTTTACTAAACTGCGTTGGTTGTGCAGGTAATTGGAACGTAGTGTCCGTTTGTTGAGTACTAACTAGTACTTCAAGATCATCAGCAGTAGGTGGTCCCCATTGGTCAAATAGTTCACGTAGTTCTTGATCTATTTCATCTGGGTTTTGTAAATATTGTTCATAAACCTCCATAACATAGCCGAGGTTAGGTCCGTGAAACGAATGCCACGGTTCCCCTTTATTTGTCGAATTCTTACTCATATGAAAACCTCCAACCATTTTTGCCCTTATTAATGTCGAAAGCCAAATATTATATGTAAATGCTATATTATGTAAAAATAGTATTCCTTCATACATAAAACGCTTTCAACATAATTTTATCACTGTAAAGTAACAATATAAAGTGTTAATAAAAAAATTTCGTAAAATTTAATCAACATGAATTTCCACTATAATTCTGTTATATTCACATAATAGTTTGTGAATGAATATACAAATCTGAACTATTCGAAAAAATAATTATAATACGTTTTATGTGTTCACCTCTTATTTACTTTTAGTACCAACATTTTTCATAAACCATATTACTACTCTTACTTTAAAAATCCAAATATTTTTTTGTATTTTTCTTATTTTTTGTATATATTTCTTCTTTTTCTACTTAAATGTGCATTACCACAATTAATTTACAGGAATATTTATACTACATAACTTTATACATCTCACTCCTTACCACAAAATCTATAATGATAAACCTGTGGTTTCTTTAATGGATACCTTCCTTGCTATCTATAAGAAAGTCGAATTAAAAGCTTCAAGTTTTCTTATATACAGGGCATATAAATGTATGATAAAACAATGAATACCTTGAGCACCTATAGGCAAATAACTGCATAGGATAAAGCATTAGAATGATAAACATACTAAAATGTACTTTTAAGTGAGGATGATACTATGTTTCCATGGAATCTATTTCCCTTTAACAAGCAAACGAGGGAGCAATTTGATCAGATGAAACATATGGATCCAAATTCGATTAATGAATATATACAAGATATGATGAAAAACATGTTCCCTAATGGTGTAGAAGGTATGATGAATCCAAATGATGTAGTAAAAGGGTCTCAGGGACTCATGAACGGCTTTAATATGAACCAAAAGCAAGCTGATAAGAAGGAAAGTACACAGCATCATAATAATTCTGTTCAGGTTCAGGTGTTTGAAACCCATGAAGATGTGTATATTCGATTACCGATTAATGGAGAAGATTGGATCCAATCTTTAAAGATATACCACACATCTAATAAGGCAATAATTGAAAATATTCCTGAACATGGGGAACGCCACGAAATAACATTACCCTCTCTTGTTAAAAAGAAAGGTGCGCAAGCACATGTTAAAGATGGCATTCTAGAAGTTAAAATACCAAGGAGTACTGACCTACAATTCTCTGAGGTAGATGTTCGTGAGAAATTATAATATTGGACCTTTTCTTAGTTAGATTGGAGAGGTCCTTTTATTTATTATGCTTTCTTTACTGATGCTTCTAAGCAAACTATTCTAAAAATCAACTTCTATAGGATGTATACATTCACTATAGTAAAGAAAAAAAGAACAAAAGGAGAACGCATGTGTTAATACGAACAGAAAGACATAATGATTACGAAAGAATAAACGAAATACATCAAAATGCATTTCATGGGGAAAGTGAAGCCACCCTTGTAAATGCAGTCAGAAACTCTAATGAATTTATACCTGATTTATCTTTGGTGGCTGTTACTGGTATGGAGCATATTGTCGGGCATATATTAATCAGTACTGTTTGGATTCAGACCGACAAACAAAAGCTTCCGACATTAGCACTAGCTCCTATGGCTGTAGATCCGAGCTACCAAAATAAAGGTATAGGCTCTTCACTCGTTAAAGCTGGAATAAAAGAAGCCAAGCAATTAGGACACTCTCACATTGTCGTACTTGGTCATCCAACCTTTTATCCTAAGTTTGGATTTGTACCTTCTGTAACGAAACAGATCCATTCACCTTTTCCTGTACCAGATGAGGTCTTTATGATACTTGAGTTAAAGGAAAGATCACTAAAGGATATAAAAGGTATTGTAGTATATCCCCCTTCTTTTCAGTCTGTTACATAATAACTAAAACCTTACTAGCTTTAAGAAGAAAAGGTTTCTTTTAACAAGGATCACCAATAGTTTACATAATATTTTTATGATAAATTGTATGTTTTTCTAAGAACTAACCTAAAATAAGTTTGCTACTATAACTACTATTGAGGTGCAGAACACAATGGAGCAAGCTCATAAGAAGAAGAAATTAGATTTATTAGCATTGTCTTCTATTCCTCTTGTGATGACATTAGGAAATTCAATGTTGATTCCTGTTTTGCCTAAGATGGAAAAGGAACTAGAAATAAGCAGCTTCCAATCAAGTTTAATCATAACTGTGTATTCCATCATTGCCATTTTATTTATTCCCATTGCTGGATACTTATCTGACCGATTTGGAAGAAAAAAAATAATCGTACCGAGCTTAATCATTGCTGGTATTGGAGGGATTATCGCCGGGTTCGCTTCTACTGGATTCGATCAGGCATACTGGTTTGTTCTTTTAGGAAGATTAATACAAGGTATCGGAGCAGCTGGAGCTTTCCCGGTTGTTATACCTGCTGTTGGAGATATGTTTGAAGATGAAAATGATATTACAAAAGGGCTTGGCCTTATTGAAACATCAAACACATTTGGAAAGGTGTTAAGTCCAGTGCTTGGTTCCTTATTAGCTGCTTGGGCTTGGTTTATACCGTTTTACTCAA
The DNA here is from genome assembly GCA_003667865.1 of Rossellomorea marisflavi. Lineage (GTDB taxonomy): Bacteria > Bacillota > Bacilli > Bacillales > Bacillaceae_B > Rossellomorea > Rossellomorea marisflavi_C. The sequence goes on from CP033051.1 coordinate 3,603,760, forward strand.
TCCCAGTTTTTTCTGCAATTTCAATACTACTTGTTGTGTTCCTTGTTAAGGTGCCAAAAAAAGAAGCTAAAACCTCTAAGCAAACAATAAAGGAATTTGTTCATGAAATTAAAGTCATTATTGGTCAAGAGAAAAAGTGGCTTCTTGGCATTTTTTTAGTTGGTATTATTTCAATGTTTATTCTCTTTGGTTTTTTATTTTACCTTTCAAATATTCTTGAAAGTCAGTATCAGATCAAAGGAATTATTAAAGGGCTTTATTTAGCAGTCCCTCTTTTGTTTTTATGTACAACCTCCTTTATTACTGGAAAAGTAATAGGAAAAAACAAGTTATTAATGAAATGGGTCATTACAATAGGTATGATGATAGGAGCTATTGCTTTTATCCCCTTGTTATTCTCTGAAGGTAGATGGATGATACTTATATTTCTTTCATTATCGAGTATTGGTATTGGGGCGGCTCTTCCTTGTTTGGATGCCCTTATCACAGAAGGAATAGAAAAAGAACACCGTGGTACGATTACTTCCTTATATAGTTCTATGCGTTTTATAGGTGTAGCAATTGGTCCACCAATCATCGCCCTTTTAGATCAGCAAAGTACATTTATGGTCTTAATTTTTTCTAGTGTTATTGCTGGTTTAACTGGCTTACTATTTATTAAAATTCAAACTGTTACGTCCAATAAAAACAAAGAAGATTTTGGAAGAGGTACTTTGGCATAAAAACTCATAGGGGAAACTTATAAGCAGTAACAGTAAGAACTGCACCTCATTTCGTTAGTATCTAACTTTGAGGTGCAGTTCTAGTGTATTAAAAAATCATCATAGAGTGTTTGAAAGCTCAGATAATTGCTCAGAAGTAACAGAAACTTGCTGAGATGCTTTCCCAACTTCTTGTATTACTTCCGATAACTGACTTAGTTCTTTTGCAGTCAATTCACTTTGTTTCTTGTTTTCGACCATGGATTCAAGAACGGATTCAAAGAAAGATTGAATTTCATTCATCTTAGCAGAAGCATCCTTAGTCAAGGTGCCGACTTCAGTTGTAGATTCTGATACATTCTGAATTTGATTATCTGTCTTCTGAATCAGAGAAATAATATTTGAAATAGAATGTTTCGTTTGTTCTGATAGCTTTCGTACCTCTCCTGCAACAACTGAGAAGCCTTTACCACTTTCCCCGGCTCTAGCGGCTTCAATGGCAGCATTAAGTGCGAGTAAATTGGTCTGCTCTGCGATATCTGTAACAATTTCAATAATTGTTCCTATTTCATTTGAGACTGATTTAAGAATGGACATATCCTCAAGTATACTATCCGTTTTACTATGAAGATGCGCAATCAATTGGTGATGAGAACCAATAACATTCTTTCCTTCTTTAGATTGATTTTCTGCGATTGTTGCTATTTCCATTGTCTTTTTAGCAAATTCAAATAATTCACTAGCTTGTCGCTCAACCTGTTGCATTGAAGCTGTTGTCTCTTCCGAAATGGCAGAAAGATTTGAAGCTGTGTCCTGGAGTTGTCCTTGCAATAACTCTTTTTCAGATTGAGCAGCCTCCCTAATACGTTCATTTTCTTCCTCATAAGCTTCCAAAACCACTTGCTGTTCAAAATTTAGAAGCTTTGTAATGGCAGCCACAGCCTTTTTTAAATCTTCTTTTGTAGTTAAATATGGATCAACTAAATCTAAGATTGACATCGTTAAATCCTGGAATGCACACATATACCACTTAGGCTGTAAGCCGATTCTTACATGAACATGCGCAATTGTGTAACGTTTTTTTACAAAACCTTCATCAATAACTCCATTAAACATCTCCAAGATATGGGTTGTTAATGTACTTTTAAGTCGGTCAATTGAACTGTTGTCGTTAATAATTTTTAACAGTGATGCCTCTGTTTCAAGATTTTTATAAAATGAGGCCACAATTCCTGAGATATTTTCTTTTATGATTGGTTGAATATTCTTTAATAGTTTTAAGTCTTCTGACGTTAACCCGATCATTGTAAGTTGTTTTTGTAATGTAGAGTCATTTATATTTATAAGTGCTCCCTCTACATGTTGATGTAAATTAAACTTTTCTTCTTGTTTCTTTTTTGTAAATATTTTCATAAAACAGATCCCCTACCCCAAGAGTAATAGTCGAAAAATTGTATTTATTCTTATGCTACAAGAAAAGAAACACAAAATCCATGTTAATTTGTAGTAATATGCCTGAATTTAGACTAGTAAATTGTTGATTAAATGGGAAAAATTCACAACTTGATCATACTTTTTAAGGACTTGTTATTATATTTCTATGTATAATAAAAATATAGAGATTAGTTAGGGGGAAAGAGAATGAATCATGCTACGTTAGGAAGGAATAGAAAGCTTTGGTTTGTAACACTAGTACTAATAATTTTAACAGCTAATTTCATGTTATACCGAGCAAATCTATTACCTAATATTGATACATCAATCGTTTATGGTTCATTGATCGATCTACTTATTGTCATTCCACTTTTAGGGTATTTTCTGATTCTTCGAAAAAAGCACTCATTAAAGTTCCTGCCATTATTTATTGCAGCAGGATATGGTGTTGCATGGTTTATAATACCTAATGCACATTTACGTGAAGTCCCTTTCTTTCATTATCTAATCTTCATATCTGAAGGTTGTTTTATTCTGTTCGAACTTTTTATCGCATATAAAATCATTCGTATCATTCCAAACGTAGTTAAAACCTTTAGAAAAATCGATGCTACTTCTCAGCCGTATTGGCATCTTAGGTTAGACGATGCGATTCAGAAATATATGAAGCCTTCTGTTACAAGTAGAATGTTCTTAACGGAATTCACTTTATTCTATTACTCCCTTTTCTCATGGAAAAGTAAAAGACCAGAGAATACCAATGTATACACCATTCACGAAAAAACAAGTGTCATTGCACTATATATTATGCTTATTCACGCAACCGTAATTGAAACAATTGCACTTCATTATTTTCTTCACACCCTAAACCCAATCCTATCTTGGATTCTTCTAGTATTAAATATTTATGGTGTTTTATATTTTATTGCTGAAATTCAAGCTATTCGGTTATGTCCGCTTATCATAAAAAACAATAGGATATTCATCCAGATTGGTATATCAAAAAGAACGATTGTTCCATTAGATTTAATAGAATCTATACAAGCTTATAATGGACCGGAAAAACTAACGAAGGAAGAAATGAGTTATACATTTGATGCCACTCTTATCGATTTCATTAAAGAAAAACCACATTATGAAATACTTCTAAGAGAACCACTTACATCACATCATTTATACGGAATAAAAAAAGAATACACAAGAATACTTATTCGGCTTGACCAACCACAGGAATTCCTTCATGCTATTAGAAACGCTTCTTCTTTCCCTCCTGGGGAATAAGGAGCGTTTTTCCTTATGTTATAATAGACAATAAACTTTAGAAAATCGGGGTGTTTGGATGACGTATTTTTTACATCCATTAGGTGATTCAGCTATAGTCATTGAGTTCGAGAGACAAAATGATGACCAATTGTTTACTACAATCCAAAATTTATTTAAACTACTTGAACAGAATCCGTTCGAAGGTTACATAGAAGCAGTTCCAGCCTATTCCACATTAACCATACACTTTAATCCACTTGCTATTCATCAAAACGATCCTTATACATATATTCAAGCCTATCTTTCAAAACTAGATCGTTCATTATTGGATTCTCCTATCAAGAATAGTGAAAATGTGTATGAGCTACCAATTGTATTTGGTGCAGAATTCGGGCCTGATTTAGAGTCCCTTGCAAATCATCATCAACTGGAGATAAATCAAGTCATCGAGCTGTATGTGAATACAATCTATACGGTAAGATTCGTCGGGTTCACACCTGGATTTCCCTTTTTATCGGGATTACCAAGCCGTCTATCAACGCCTAGAAAAAGCTCCCCGAGGATTCATGTGGAAAAAGGCTCTATTGGTATAGCAGGTAACCAAACTGGAATATATCCAACAGCTTCACCTGGAGGATGGCAAATTATTGGCCGAACTCCTGTATTATTATTTGATGTCACAAAACAATCTCCTGCTTTACTTCAAGCAGGAGATCAAGTTCGTTTTTTTGAAATAAAGAAAAAAGACATAGCCGAATGGGAGGGAATAAAATGGGAGTCATTGTTGAAAAAGCGGGGCTCTATACAACAATCCAAGATTTAGGAAGAAACGGTTATCAACGTTATGGTGTTCCCGTAAGTGGTGCGATGGATACTTGGGCATTTCAATTAGCCAATTTACTTGTTCAAAATCCGCTCAATACACCTAGTTTAGAAATCACACTAATTGGACCAACTCTAAGGTTTACGAAAACGATGTATATTTCGGTTTGCGGAGCGGACCTCTCCCCTACATTAAATAACGTACCGATTAGAATAGGTAAAAGAATCTTAATCAAAAAGGGAGACGTTCTTCGTTTCGGAAAACCTCTTTCCGGATGTCGCGCTTATATTGCCTTTTCTGGTGGACTACTAGTACCTAACACCCTTAATAGCTCTAGCACTTACTCTCCTTCTGAAATAGGAGGCAAAGATGGACGTGCCTTAGTTGCAGGGGACGAATTATTCATTGATTCACATCCTTCGCAAGTACTTGTTCATGATAGCAACTGGTTCTTATCCCCGATGTTATTTCAGTATAATACAAACCAAGTGATTAGGATTGTAAAAGGAAAACAATGGGATTGGTTTACAGAAGAAGCTCACCGAATCATAACAGAACAAAAATTCTTCATTCAACCTAACTCTGATAGAATGGGATATCGTGTTACATCTGACTTGAAGCTCACTCTAACACATTCTCAGGAGCTTATTACCGAAGGAACATCGATCGGAACGATACAAGTTCCAGCTAGTGGTGATCCTATTATTCTCCAAGCAGATTGCCAACCAACTGGTGGTTACCCTAAAATTGCGCATGTTATATCATCTGACCTGCGTATACTTGCACAAAAAAAACCAAATGAATATATACGTTTTAAAATTGTTGAACGATACGAGGCAATGGAGAGTCTAAGAAATTCCCATAAACAATTAAACTATGTCGGTAAAGCTATAGAACGTAAACTTTTAAATCAAAACTTATAAGGAGAATGTCATGATTGATTTGAACTGTGATTTAGGTGAAAGCTTCGGTATATACCAACTAGGTTGTGATAAGGATATCATGCCTTTTGTCTCCTCAGTTAACATCGCTTGTGGTTTTCATGCAGGAGATCCCACTACAATGCACAGAACAGTGGAATTAGCTCATAAATTTGAAGTAAATATTGGAGCACACCCAGGATTAAATGATGTAATTGGGTTTGGCAGAAGAAGTATTAAAATAACCCCACAAGAAGCATATACATTAGTCCTTTATCAAATTGGTGCTCTTGAGGCTTTTTTAAGAGCAAAGGGAAAGACCCTTCACCATGTGAAACCACACGGTGCGTTATACAATATGGCTGCTAAAGAAGAAGAGCTAGCAGTGAATATTGCACAAGCAGTTTATGACTTTAATCCATCACTCATACTTTTCGGCCTTTCAGGCAGTTGTCTAACAACTGCAGGTGAAAAGCTAGGCTTAAAGGTTAGACATGAGGTTTTTGCAGACCGCACGTATCAAGATGATGGTTCATTAACACCTAGATCTTTTGAAAATGCCGTAATCGATAATGAACAACAAGCTATTGAACAGGTTGTACAAATTGTTCAACAAGGAAAAGTTAAAACCGTTACAGGAAATTCAATTTCAATTAAAGCGGATACGATATGCTTGCACGGAGATAATGTCAATAGTGTACAATTTGCAAAGAAGATTTCACATATACTTCATAACGTGTAAATGAAAGAACTATATGAAGCCATTTCTTAATTGAAAGAATGGCTTCTAATCTCTTTCAATAATACCATCTCTATTTTTTATTAGTTCCTATTTGTCTAATGATATCGGAAGGAAATACCTCTACACCTGCTCTTTCATGTAAAGCTACTCTATACATTGCCTGCGCAACAACTTTCCCCTCTATTGGTTTATACTTTCTTAATTCCCCAGAAAAGACAAATGGAATTACTTTCGACAAAACTTCAGCGGCTTTTTCTCCAAACCGAAAATCGTTTCTATTTCCTAAAAGTAATGATGGTCTAAAAATTTTCAACCCAAGTAAGGATAATTTCCTTAGCTCTGATTCCATTTCTCCCTTTACTGCATTATAAAAAACGCGAGATTTATGATTAGCTCCCATTGCAGAAATAACAATAAACTGTGAGACACCCTTCTCACTAGCCATTCTTCCTAAAGTAACAGGATAGTCCAAGTCTACCTTTTTAAAATTTTGCTTTGTTTTTGCTACTTTAATTGTCGTTCCTAGACAACAAAATATATGATCGACGCCCCTGTTTAATTGATAATGCCCTAGCGTATTAAAATCAACAATTGTTTCTTCTAGTTTCTCATGTGTAATACCTGTTGTGCTACGGACCCATACAATCACCTTTAGATATTCTTCTGATTCTAGTAGGGTTTGAACCAAATTACTACCTACCAAACCTGTTGCCCCAACTACGAGTGCAATCTTTTGTTTCATAATTAGACTCCTTAAAATTTGATGTATATAAATTGCTGTTTTCTCACTTTTCTCATTTTCCATATTTACTAGTTGAAACTTTGTTTATGAATAATCAATAGACTTCTTCTAGAGCTACATTCTTAAATACCCGCTACATGGAACGTAACGGGTAAGCTTAAAACTAATGATGAATATTATTATGATGACTCTCAGGCTTAATATCAACTTCAAAAAACGTTGGGCTATATAAATCCATTTCATCGTTTATTATTTTATAATACATTAGCTGTTGTGAAATATAGCCGATATACACATCGTCTCGTGTTAACCACGCTGCATACACTCTTTTAACGTGCCTCTCTGCTAGCTCAAAGCTTGTGAAAACCTCATCTAATTGTTGATTATACTCCACTACCCATTCTTCTTTCCCTTTTTGATATATAAACAAGAGATCATCATGACGATTTTCATACAAAGTTCCATTTAACGAAGATTTATGATTGTACCGATTCTGTTGTGCATCCTCTTTAAGAGGCTCTAAGTGAAAGGGATTTTCTACAAAACACTTGAAGGCATCTTCTGTTATGATACAACCTGCTGCTTTAGGATGTCCTCCTCCTTCGTATCGGCTGGCAATTTCAGATACGTCAATATAGTCGTGGATTGTTCTCATTGAAATCCTTCTCGACCCTACATTAACAAGGGCAATATAATCAAGATGTGGGAATTCTTTTCCTAATACATTACCTAGTTCCGATAAATTCTGTTCAGCGTATACAATCCCTACACACTCTTCGTTAATAAACGTTTGAATTAACTCGCGTTTCTTTCTAATTATATACCTTTCTGTTCTATCTTCTTCTACATTTAAAAAGCGCTCCTCAAATTCATCGAACTGAAAAGAATCCTTTTTGTTTTTTAATCTACTTACCATTGTTTCTTCGAAATCATCAATTGACTGAGAAAAAAACAAATCATTTAATCGTTTCGCTTCTAAGATTTGTTTCTGATCCCATTCCCACGTATCGTATAAACGGACAAGCTCCACAAATTCCTCTAATGCTTTTGAAGATTCCAATTGACTCTTTTCAATTAGATATTTAAATAAAAGTGATGTTGCAGCTGAAGAAACTCCCTCACTATGAGAAGCTACCACTGTGGCCCATTTATATTCATTTAAAAAAAGTGCAGATTGATGGTGGTCAAGAAGTATAACCTGACCACCATTCTTCACATAATCATCAACCTTCTTAGCTACCTCCTCTGATACTGATAAGTCTGTAATAATCAGAGTTGTATTTTTAGGTGGCTTTTGCAAAAAGCGTTCTACTTGCCGATTAATCGAACCAACGGAATGATATCGAACGTGAACTTTCTCTCCAAATGCAATTTTTGATAGAATTCCACAACCTACTCCATCTAAATCTGTATGGGTCATAACATGATACATATATAATCACCTATTTCTATTGTTTCACTTATTTTTTGTAATCATTTTAATATGTATACACTCGTTAAAAACCTCTCTATAACAGGATTTATGAAACTATCCTAGAATCAAGATATATAAAGCTTATAAAAAAACTGTACAAATGATGAATATTATACAAGTGTTCATCAAATATTATAAGTACACTATACAAAGGAGGGATAGAGATGGCAAATAACACAAACAACTTAGTGGTACCAAATGCTCAACAAGCTCTTGACCAAATGAAATATGAAATCGCCAATGAATTTGGTGTAGATTTAGGTGCTGAAACAACAGCGCGCGCTAACGGTTCTGTTGGTGGCGAGATTACAAAGCGCCTTGTACAAATGGCTGAACAACAATTAGGCTAATGGTTCGTTACCATTAATCACCTCACATCACTACACACACACCATAGGGGTTGACCAATTAAATACATCATAACCAATGTTCATCTACCAGAGCTTCAACAAAATAGCTAGATTGCACATTAAGATTTTGAAGCACACACCATGATAGTAACATTGAGCATGCTGTATGATGATATTGGTCAGCCTCCCATCTAAAAGAGGGGTTAATATGCTACATTCCTTGAAAGATCGAGAATTACTCTTTTTATATAAATCACTTATCCAATCATCTGAATATGTAAAAGATCAACATCAACGATTTATGCTACTCGACATTAAAGATGAAATTGGAAAACGACTATACTTACACTCTTCAAGGCTACAACAACAAGATTAAACAACATCTCTAATTCACACACCATAATCAATAAATACACACACACAACATTCCAAAGCAAAGGACCTATCTCAATACGAGCATAGGTCCCTTTATTTATTGTCTTTTGTTGATTTGATATAAGTGATCTCCCTCATATACAATCCTAACTTTCTCACCAATTTTAAAATCTAAATACAAATCACACTCTACGATATACGTTTTGTCATTACTAAACTCCATTGCACATTGACTTTTTTCTGATTGTGAATCTAACGTAATCTGCCTATCTGTCGTAATACCTTGAGCTTTGTCTGAAAAACTCTCACTAAAAAATTTTTCTTTTATAACAACTTCCTCTGTGACAGGTTTTGATTTAAAAACGTAAACCATTAATCCCGCTAAAGTCAAAGCACTACAGGTTAAAACAATCATTTTTATTAATGTTTTGCTCACTTTTGCTCCCCCAATAGTAAAGTACAAATACATTATATTGAGGGTAGGAAATTTTATGTCTGATAAAACGAAAGTCGAAAGTCTATTTTTGTAAAGATGAGAATGTCTTTACGAAAGGAAACGTGCTTTTTGATTTGGATTTGGAAGCATACATTGATCTTTTTTACCAAACCATTTGTAACGATTCATAGCTACAACTTTATAAAGGGGTTCTCTTATCTTCACTGGTAGAAGTAATAAAATTGCTAGTCCCTTCCAACCACCATCTAATCTCTTGCATACTTTTAATGCAGCTGTTGATTGAATAGACGCTTGATTATTTTCTATTAAGACAAAACTGTCTATGTCTTTTGGTAATTGATGTTGATTGATTAACCTTTTGCCAATTTCACTTTGTAATGAAGCAAAATAGAAATACTGGTTTCGATCCCTCTTTATGACAAACTGCACAGCTGAGTTACATAGATTACAAACTCCATCAAACAAGATAATCCCAGACACTCTATATCACTCCTTTATTAAATATATTTTACCATCATGAAAAGGATTTTAGAATAGACTAAAAAAAGACACAACATTCTTCCGATAGGCAGTTTAGTTGTAAAGTACAAAATTGAAAATTACAGTCAAAAATGAGCTACTATTTTATACTGAGATCCTGATATAGTTTGTTAGGATCTCAGTCTTTTCGTAGAATATCATACGTTGTTTCATAAACACGGCATATTTAACTAAAGAATGATGAGTTTAATGCAGAATGGGGCATACAGCATGATGAGGCATGCGGACATTTGTTCCGTTAATTTAGCTTAAAACAAGGAATTTGAGGTGTAAGCGGACATCCGTTCCTCTATTTTGCAAAATCAAGTCCATTTTCCAAATGAATTCTGATAATAGCGGAATGAATGTCCATCAACACTCCAAAAAGCGCGATATTTAGTAAAATAACGGAATAAATGTCCTCTACCAAATAGCTGCATCGTTAACAGGGCTTTGTTGAAGATCGTGTCACATTTCTAACAGTGAACATATTTCCTCTAAGAGAATGAATATCCATAATGGATGATTAAATATGTTATGATTTTGCTAACAATCAGCAAATAAATCGGCTATAGAAATCAAAATGTCACAATAAATTTTTCAATGTAGTCAATAGGAATACGAATGAATATGTGAAGACACCAATAAAAATGAATAATTCGTTACTATTCCAACAAAAAAATAACATACGAATATGTTGCGAATTCGTATGTTAAGAATATTGTTTTTCTTTTATTGTACTCTTAAACTGAACTACTTAATCTTACAAGATGTGTCTCTTTTATTCTGTTTCTACATATTATTGAAAAGAGTGTTTATATTAACAACCGTTACGCAAAGAAACTTCTTTTCATTATGAATACATTATAATTCCAGTAACTAAAGTTAATAGAAATGATAAACTGATAAGCATTTTAAATTTGGTCAAAGCAAAATGTTGTTTTCTTTTCGTAGTTAAAACAAATTGATAGACAAAGGATAAACTAAAGAAAAGGACAAGACTTACCCAAAACACAAAAATCATGATCAAAACCTCCAATTAAGTTATTTTCTACTATAAGAATACTCTAATCTTTTTTTATTCCTACTTAAAAAATTCCCATTTTTCACGTTTTACAAACCTAGTAAATACAATTTAATTTTAATAATACTAATACCCCTCATGCATCCTATTAGACGAAGTAATTAATAGAAAGGTTTCAAAGAAATTAAAAAAAGCTAAAGTATCTACACTTTAGCTTTTGCTAATTATGGTTTTAAAATTACTTTTAAACAATCATCACTTCTATCATTAAACATCTGATACCCTTTACTTGCTTCTTCCATTGGTAGTGTATGAGTAATAATCTCTGTCGGATCAATCTTTTCGGATTCAATCATTTTATAGATTTCAGGCATAAAGGTTCTTGCATGTGCCTGTCCCATACGTATTTGTATATTCCGTGAGAAGAAAGCACCTAATGGGAATAGATTGTAATTACCACCATAGACACCAGTAATTTGATACGTTCCACATTTTTTTACTGCTTTTGTAGCAATTTGAATCGGCCCTAAAGTTCCACCCTGAAGCTTAAACTTCTGCTCTATAAATTCAAGGGGCGATAGCTTCCCATCCATACCTACACAATCTATTACAACATCGGCTCCACCTTTGGTCGTTTCCTTCAGCACTTCGCCCATATCTGCATGTTCAGTAAAGTTAAAGGTTTCAACTTTATTGTACTTCCTTGCTCTTTCAAGCCTAAAAGGAATATAATCGACAGCTATTACCCGTTTTGCTCCTTGTAGCCATGCAAACTTTTGAGCATAGAAACCGACTGGTCCACAACCTAAAACAATAACTGTATCACCCTTTTTAACGCCTCCATTAAGCACACTCCAATAGGCAGTTGGTAGAACATCGGAAAGGAACAAAAGCTTTTCATCATCAAGCTCGCTATCTTCTGGAATTTTAAAAGGAGTAAAATTCCCGTATGGAACTCGTAAGTATTCTGCTTGGCCTCCTGGATAATCACCAAACTTCTCTGAATATCCGAATAATCCACCGGAATCATAATGAGGGTTGGAGTTATCACATTGACTAACAAGCTCTTGTTGACAGTAGTAACATTGACCACATGCAACGGTAAATGGAATAACAACACGATCTCCCTTTTTAACCATCGTTACTTCTGGCCCAACTTCTTCAACAATCCCCATCGGTTCATGACCGATCACGTATCCTATCGGCAATGGAAAATTCCCACGATATAGATGCAAATCAGATCCACAAATGGCTGTAGAAGTCACTTTAATAATGACATCGTCTGGATCTTGAATCTCTGGTGCTCTTACACTTTTTACGGCTATTGAGTTTTTCCCTTGATATGTAACAGCCTTCATGTCCATCACCTTCCAATAACGGTTTTTCTATACTAGTATTGGAAGGTATTTGGTATTTATGCGTTGCTTTTTAATTAGGTGTTCTTATATTAAAGGATATTTCCTCGAATGGTTATACTTTTTGATTATGTTCTGACAAGTGATTCACTAAGTTATAACCCTTAATTTTCCAGATCCCTTGAATGAAATGAAGATGATTAATACAACCATTATGTAATCCTATTTTACTTTCACGATCGTGATTTGTATCAAGCATTGAAAATATCATATGAATAACTGCACCATGTGCAACGACTAACACAGACTGATTAGGATACTTATTATGTATCTCACTAAGTCCATTTACTAGACGTTCCTTAAACTCTTCACCTGGTTCCTCATTCGGATATTGTCTATTTGGAAAACGGCTTTCTCGTTCTTCAAATTCCATTCCTTCAGCTACACCAAAATGTCTTTCCATAAATTCATTCATTTCTACTATAGGTAGCATTAATTTTTCATTAATAATTGTAGCTGTTTCTTTTGCACGGCTTAAAGGACTAGAAACAATAAGATCAAAGTCCATTTCTGCTAGATAGTCTCGACATTCTCTAGCTTGCTGTTTTCCAGTCTGATTTAGTGGTATGTTTGTTTGACCTTGCATTTTCTTCATTAGATTCCAATCTGTTTGACCATGTCTAACAAGACAAAGCTTTGTCATCATTTCTCCCTCACTTTAAACTCAAGTATTTGTTCATTATTCTACCATATTTTAGTAGTGAGAACTGATTATATTAGCAATAAAAAAATCTTAGTATTAATCGTCGAATGAACTATAGGAAACATTTCGCTTTGGCTTTGATCTTTTTTTTCCTATACAAATAAAGGCTGTGAATCTTTTGAATAGAGCGAATGCTGGTGAGAAAGCGATATTTTCTATCCATTTAATATTGTCAGTTTGCAAAAACAAAGAAAAATCCAAAGAGGAACACTTCTCTTTGGATTTTTGCTCATTACTTCACCTGACCTTGTGAAACTAGCCACATACCTTTTTCTTCTGAAAACTCTAGCATAATCGTTTCCTGTTCGTATTCTTCTGAGTCCCCAATTGGAAAAGTAGCTTGGTACACAAGTGTATGATTCTCTTCTGTTAGTAACTCAAGCTCTACTTTTTCCCAATTTGATAAACTGCCGCCATCTGCCAGTATTTTAGTAGCAACACCATCAATTTCTATAACATTTAGATCTTTAATAATTGTACTAGTTATTTCAGGCGTATAGTATTGATTAAAGTGATGTTCCACTTTTTCAATTGTATTAAATTGCTCGCCTAACAGCATATAGTCCATTTCATTGTACTTAACGGTTTTCACACTTCCATCAGGGTTTATTTCACCTGGATCTGTCATAAACGTCCAGTATAAATTACGTGCATTTAGTAGCAATTGCTTTACTTGTTCTGATGAAGGAAGGTCAATTTCTTCTTCTTTCTGTAAAACATTTTGGATTTCTGATTCAGAGAGGCTTTTTTGCTTTATCATGTTTTTGCCTTTAATATTGTATAGACTATAAGCCTTATTTGATTCTTTAATGAGCACTTGATATTCATCCTTAGTCATGTTTCTAGCACTAACAATAGATATAAACGGTTCTGTTCTGATATCCCATTTTTCATTTACTATATCGAAAAGACTAAAAGATTCTTTACCCAATTCTCCGCTTGCTAGTAAGATCCTCTCGTCATCAACTGACCAATCTAAAAGTTTAACTACTTTATATTGATCTAGTTGTACCCAATTACCAGATTCTAAATGAATATAAATAACATTACTACCATTTTCAAGTGCGACTTCCAACGCAACATACTGTTGGTTGTTTGATAGAACTCCACTAGACAATTCCTGAAAATCATTTGGCTTCTCAAGTTTTATTTCTTTATTCTCAACTGAGATAACAATTTGTTTTTCATTTTCATAAACTTGTAAGAACTCTCCATATCTTAATACACCAGATGATTTTTTAAGATGACGATCTTCTTTTGATTTTATTTGAATTCGTTCCTCAACATAAGGTGGCGACGTTGAAAGGTCTTTTAAAGTATAAATGTCACCTTCTTTATGAACGGTTGCAAACATAACATATTTTACTGAATCATCTTCTTGTAGCTGGGCACTGCCTGCAAGAAGATATTGCTTTGCATCTTCTGGGATAACAGTATATTTAACCTTAACTGTAAAAGCATTCTCTGTCGAAGATATACGTTCTATTCCAAGAATCTTAAAGCTCTTAATTTGTTGAGTTCCTTCATTTTCTTTCATTCCATCAAGATACATTGTCATTAATCTAGTAGCAACGGTCTCTATTTGTTCATTTCCATTTACGGTTAATGAATAATGATCTAGCTCTTCATCTTCTGTAACAGCATAATGATTTGGATCTTGTCTTTCAGTATGAGAACTCGTATTAGGACTCTCAGTACCAGCATACTGATTCCAGACAAAAACACCCATAATTAATAGGAAACAACTACATACTACGACTCCAGTACTATTCATCAAATAGGAGAATCGTTTATGTCTTTTAGAAGTAGGAGATTCTACTTGATTCATAATAGTTCGTCTCATTTGATCAGTCATTTTTACATGCGCAAACGTTGTGGAATTCATCGTTTCACGTAGGTTCTTTAATTTTTCCTCCATTTCTACTCTCCTCCTTTTGAATAGCAGTTTCTAATAGGTCTTTTGCCCGTTTCAATCTAACTTTAATAGTGTTTGTATTCATTTGCAGCATGTTACTTATCTCTTGAATCTTTAATTCCTGATAATAATAAAGGATTATGACTTCTCGATATTTTACCGGTAATTTTAATACAAGGTTCCCTAGCAATGCATAATCGTGAGATGCCAGTACGACTTCTTCTGTACTTTTTTCATTCTTACCTACAAAATCCTCAACAAGATTTGTAAACCACAATGTACGTGAGGACCAGCTTTTCAAGTAATCTTTGCAATGATTAATAGCAATTCGATAAATCCAGGTTCTAACCTTTGACTTCCCTTCAAATTTTGAATAATTCATATAGCACTTGACGAACACTTCTTGAGTTAAATCTTCGGCTGTAGCACGATTCCTGACATATGAATAAGTAAGCCTGAAAACTTCATCACCATAATGGTTCATAATATATTCTAAAAACTCTGTTTGCTCCATTCTAGATTGTTCGTCTGTAGTAATGTATTCCTCCAAGTATTACACCTCCTCCATATATAACGTTTTACTTGTAATGATGTTCGCAAGTAAGACGATACTGAAATCATGATAGTTTCAATTACAAATAAATTTATTTCGTAGCTAAATCATCGGAGACTTTTCTTTCTCCAAACCTTCTTACAAAAGGAAATGAAAATGTTATAACTGCTGCAAGAATCTCAATAGAACCACCATATATAAAAATCTCAGAAGGTCCTGTGGATTCCATAATCCAACCAGAAGCTGCTTGTGAAAGTGGAACAGACCCTGACATTACAAGGATCATTACACTAATGACTCTGCCAAAGAGCTTTTTAGGAATAATCATATGATTTACACTAGGTGCTATAACATTTACGGCTGCTTCAAAGAACCCCATAGAAGCGATAAGAAATAGAAGAAGCCAAAGGTTACCCGTAATTCCAATACAAACAATACATAATCCTTGAAGGAAACAAGTAAATAACGTCATATATGGCTTAGGATTCTTTATGGAAATCATTGAAAGAACAATACCTCCAAGAACACTTCCGATCGCAATGGACGTATTCATTAATCCAAACCCTTCAACCCCAAATCCTAAATCCTTGGCAAGAAAAGGAATACTTATTAAGGTTGCGCCTACTGCTGCATTTGCAAAAAAAGCAAATACAGCCATTACCAGAATGATAGGTGTCTTTATAAAGTATTGGAATCCCGCTATGACACTTTTAATCATAGGATCATTTGCTGTTTTTTCTAAATCTTCTCCTTCATAAACAAATTTGACTCTTGTTAATAAAGTCGCTGCGATGATAAACGTTATCGCGTTAATGAGGATAGCAAGCTCAGTACTTCCTATAGCAATTAAACCAGCAGCGATCATTGGCCCAACAACTGCCGAAACATTACCTGCTGTCATTAATAGTCCCATAGATTGAGTGTAGAATTGCTTCTCAACTATTTGCGTACGACAAGATATTCCTGCGGGTTCTGCTACTGCATCAATGATTCCAAAAACTGCTCCTATTACATAGAATAGCCAAATTTCAGTATTCTGATTTGATATGATAACTAGGAAAAGGATTATGGTTCCTGCTCGAAGTATATTTGAATAGATAAGTAATTGTTTGGCATGGATTTTATCAACAATAACACCACCGATTAAAATAAAGAGCAACTTTGAAACCCCAATGATAAACAAATACGTTCCCACAATGGATGGAGAACCCGTTTTTTCAATTAGCATCCACGTTAAAGAAATAACGAATATTGAATCACCTAAAGCTGTTACCCAAGTACTAATCCAAAAATATAGAAAACTCTTATTCTTATACAACTGTAAATCTATCTTCATGCAATCACTCCTATAAATTTATAGTAAATTCTATTCTTTAAAAACTCTGTTATCGTATACTTTGGCTTTTCAACATGTTTTTGCTAGAAACTTTTTCGTTTCATTGTACTCCAGACAATTCCTCTACACAGGGAGGAAGTCGAGCCTCCAGGGTGGACGGTTCCGTTCCAGTGGGTAAGGAACCCGGAACTCGACCTTTCCTCTATTGCCGTAGGAGTCAAGTGCCTGGAGCTATTTCACTATGGAATTTCGGAAAAATTGTTCCTAAAAAAGCCTTTATAAAACATGAAAAAGCACCTACCATTACGATAGGTGCTTTCAAAATTTGTTCTTTACATGAGAATCTAAATGCTAGATTAGATTCTCAATATTACAGAACAATATTTAGTATCCATTCACCCCGTATGATAAGTCGTATTTCAGAAGCTTCTCTAAAAAAGGACAGACTTGTCCCTTGCTTAAAAGAAATATCAAAAAATTTCATCATTCCGTTATTGAAATTGACTTTCTTACTCATAGGGATGAACCTCCTTATAGCGTAGTTATTAATATCTTACTAATCCAAAAGTAAATTGACAATATTTTTCTTTTATTCTGGGATACATTAACTCCAATGACAAACTTCAAATGAATTACCAAAAGGATCTTCTAATGAGAAGAATCTTGTACTGCCTTCAACAAATATTTCACTCACTTTTACACCTTGTCCCTTAAGTTTTAAGTGTGTTTCTTCTAGAGCATCAGAGAATAGGATAGCCATTGTAGAAGATTTTATTGGTAGACCTTCTTGAATTGTAATTGGGGTTTCGCCATTGCCCACTTGATAGACCAAATAGTTTCCACCATCATATGATAATTGTAATTCAAGGATGTTTTCATACCATTTTCTCGCTTCCTCTAAACGATTTACATTGACAATTACTGTATCAACTCGTGAGAACATACATTCAACTCTTTCTATTTTAGAATTAGTACACCTAGATATCGTACCTATATACTTTATTATTCTCTTTTTTGCTTATTTTTCCTTTTTCATTCCATCTTCTTTTAATGTGAGAAACACAAAAAAAGAATGTCTCACTGTATTGGAGAACCAATACAAGAGACATTCTTCTATTTCTCTAGTTTATTATAGAAAGCAAAATTGTTTTTTCCTTGTTCCTTTGCTTTATATAAAGCTTGATCGGATTGTTGAATTAATTCTTTCGTTTCAATATATTTTTCTGTTCTTGACGAAATTCCAATACTACACCCGACAAGTACGGACTCATTTTCAATAAAATAAGGTGAGTTTATTTTTGCGATAATTCTTTTTGCCACTAGCTTTGAATTTGCTATATTTTCTGATCGAGATGTTGAAAGTAATACTAAAAATTCATCTCCACCGATTCGGAAAGCATGTTCACTATTACGAATACTTTGTTGTAGTCTTTCTCCAACTTCTCTTAATAATAGGTCACCAGCATGATGTCCAAGAGTGTCATTGACCTCTTTAAAGTCATCCAAATCAATATATAAAAACGAAACGATCGTTCCTTCTTTATCAGCTTTTTCAATGATTCTTGGTAAGTAATGTTCTAGAGCTAGACGGTTAGGAAGGCCCGTTAGTTTATCCTGATGTGCTAATGTCTCCATTTTATCAAGCTTCTCTTCCGTACTAACTAAGGAAGTGATAAGTTCTCTTAATGATAGAGATAATGTTTCTATTTCTTTAATCCCCTTAACATAAGGAATTGCTACATCTTCACCATTTTTTAATTGTTGTGATGCTTTGGAAATACGATGTAAAGGCTTTGTTATATTACCTGCTAAAAACCAACCCAAAACAGCTGTAAGTATTGTAACAATTACCCCAATCGTAATGATGTAATGTTGTAATTCATTAACAGATTCATAAGCGACAGTTTCTGGTTGGCGAACTAGTATTGTCCAACCAAGCCCTTGATAATCAAGATAGCCCTTCCCAAAAGCATATCCAGTCAAGTAGTTTTTTCCATCTGGCCATTGTTCAAGAGACCAACCATTCTCACCTGACTGTGCTTTACTGACACTTTCAAGTGAAACAGATTCTCCTACTAGCTCATCTGGACCTAACAAAACGACATTATCTTTTGAACTTACAATAAAAACGTCAATTTTTCTTTTTTTCTCTTTTTGTAGTGGCTCAATAATCGTTTGTTCTACCATTTTGGACCATTCCCAGCTTAGATGAGAAGCCAAGACCCCATTGAACTCTCCTAATTCATTATGTATCGGAATACTAATATCAACAAATTGAACAGGCTCCCCATTTGCACTTGGTAGTTTTTCGGCTAACAATTTAGCATCATGTACATCACCAATAAACGTTTCTTCTAGAGCTTCCACATAAACAGGGCGAGAAGAGATATCTACCCCTTCTAATAATCGGTCTGTTGAGGCAATGACATGCCCTTCTTTGTTCGTAAGACCCACCCAAGAAAAAGTAGGAAAACTTGATTTCAATTCATCTAATAGGCTTTGTACTGCCTGGATATCCTCTGGATTTCGGATAACTTCTAATTTACTTAATATATTGATTTCACCAGCACGTGAATACATGAAATGATCAAGTTTATCAGCCATTTGATATGATACACCAGCGAGTGAGGTTCCAATTTCCTCTTCAATATGGCTAGAAGATTTCACACCAATATTAATTGTTAAAATTGCAGATAATACTATAACAAGAACACCAAAAATCATAGAGAAGTAGGTTCTTAGTCTCATATACACACCCCAAATTATTCTTACGGGAGTACGATCACAACTTACTCACCGACACACTTCGACATTTATATACTATTATTGTATAGTTAATATCACAAGTTTCAAGTGTTTTATAAAAGATAAGAAAGGTGTACTATATAGCAATCTATAAGAAATATGTACTATAAACAAATAGAAACACCTATTTTTCTAGGATTGTACATAGATATATGTATCTGAGCTTATAGCAAATCTAGAAGAAATTCTCTATCACTTGGAAAACTTAAATCTAATTGTTTCACTTCTGATGCTGATTTCCAGCTGATTTCATATATCAATTGATCGGGATCTTGTATTACAGGACTTCCCCCAATAATTTCTGCAAGAAAATAGTGTACTTGTATACGTTCCCCATCAACAGTACCTTCTTTAATTTGTATTGGTTTTATTATTTTTATATGGTAGCCTGTTTCTTCATAAACTTCTCTAACACAGCACTCTTCAAATGATTCCCACTCCTCTTTCCCTCCAGAAGGTACGGACCATCTCTTAGGTTCATGTACTTGCCCTTGTTTAACCATAAGGATTTGTTTTTGTTGATTGATACAAACAGCCGCTGAGCCAGCCCACATGTCTTTCACCTCATCCTTAGTGTAATTTACACTTGTATTTTTTTAAAAAACTCCCTTACGAAAGCCCTTACACACTAATCATATCTAGTTGTAAAACATTTTCATATATTTTCCTTTCTTGTTCACAGGTCTGTAAATAAATTCATTCACAAAACGTTCAAATGTTGACATTTATAGTTTGAAAGACAACACACACTAGTGAAACTTCAGCCGAAGAAAGAGAAATTATTTGTCATTCTCACATCGTTAATCAGCCATTTCGGGGAATATTAAAAATGAAAGGAGTGAGGTGATGGTTCAACAAGATAGAAATCAATACAGAGTTGTAAAAGGACATAAAGCAGCAGAAACAGGCTTTGAAGCAAGTTACGAATATACAACAGGGAACAAAGCAAAAAAAAAACAAAAGAAAAAAATATGCTCAATTTTGGTTCTTACCTATTTAAAAGTAGTGACTACACTACATCATTACGTAGGTTGTTGCCAAAGAAAATCACAATTAATTTTTGAGTAGTGACATAATCAGTCTAATCATTGATTCTAAACGTCTTGTGTATATTTATATTTCACACCATACAAATCCTACACAGCTTTTGTTGACAAGACTGAGTTCTGTACTCTATTCCCGATTACAAATAGTAGAATACTAGATAATGAGATAATAGAGATCAATAAGAACATCCAATTACCACCTATCCCACTTAATAAAACACCACCAAGCATAGGTCCTAGGAAGCCTCCAATCTTCCGAAATTGTCCAGCCCCAAAATAAATACCTCGCATGTTTTCCTGTGCTAATTGGTCAATGAGTACACTGTTTGAAGGGAAAATCAATATTTCCCCTACTGTTATAAACACTACAGCAACTATAGCAAGAATCCATTCATTTACAAAACCAAAGAGGATTAAACCTATTGACAACATTAAAGCTCCTACTACCATTACCTGCATAGGTCTATATTTTTCAGTCAGATGACTAATTGGCATCTGCAATAGAACAACCATGATTGCATTGATGGATAACAATACTGAAAAAACATAAACTCCATTTTCAACTGTATTCTCTAGGTGTAGTGGTACATTTGATTGTAGCTGTGAATAGCCGATATTTACTAAAATTCCTCCTATAATTAAGTAGCTAAGTGCTTTATCATTCTTCATAATTTTCAAAGAATTCATAAACGTGACGGTAGATTTCACTTGTGTGGTTGTTGCTATCTTCAGCCTATTCATCAAGTATAATAAGCATATTGCATATCCCAGATAAACAACACCTGTGATAATAAACGTGGCATTAGCAGAAACATAGGCTAAATAAGCACCTAACAGTGGACCTACTGAAGCCCCAACATTAATTGCTGTGTACCGAAGAGAATAAACCTTCATTCTCTTTTCTTTATCTGTCAAATCCGCAATTAATGCTTGAGATGTAGGTTCAAAAAAAGAATTACAAAGACCATTTAATGCATTTAATAGAATAAAGGCTAGTGGAAATACTGCAACTGAAAAGCCAAAGAATACAAATGCTAAACCAAATAAAGATATAAGCATTATAGGCTTTCTTCCATACCGATCTGACAAGTGTCCTCCGATAAACCCTGCAAAGGTTGCTACAAAATGACTAATCCCTACTGTGATACCAATTAATATTGGATGCATTGCCATCGTTTTAGATAAGTAAATAGATAGGAATGGGATGGTCATAAATACAGCTCCTCTTGAGAGCACTGTACCTAATAACAACACCCACACAATTGGATGGAACTGGTTAAGATAACCCTGAATTCTTTCCATAATTAATGAACCCCTTTTTAAATATTAATTCTATAACGGTGTCTTCTCTTCCATAGATTACTATACATCAGCACAAGTCATAAGTTAATATTATTTTATTTATCAATATAAATAAGTAAAACTTATAATTCATCCTTGATAATGAAACGTAGTAACGAATGGAAGTATGTATCTCGGGGTCCGTACCTTTATAGTTGTATTAATCCTTACGCAGAGACAGCTCTACTGCTTTCGTTGCATGTATAATTGTCGTATCAAATAATGGAATGTCTATATCATGTTCATGAAGTAATAGACCAATCTCTGTGCAACCAAGAATTACTCCTTCCGCTCCATCACGATTAAGCTTAGAAATTAATTCTAGTAAGAAAACCCTTGATTTTTCCTTGATATTTCCTACACATAATTCTTTGAAAATAATGTCATTTAGTGTTTTTCTCTCTAACTCATCAGGAACCATTACATGAAGCCTTTTGTCTTTCAATACTGAAGTATAAAAGGTTTGTTCCATTGTATAAGAAGTTCCTAAAAGAGCGACTTTTTTTAATCCCTTTTCAAGAATTGAATCTGCTGTTGCTTCTGCAATATGCAGAAAAGGTATTGCAATTGAAGATGAAATTTCTTCTGCACAGCGGTGCATAGTATTGGTACATAGTATGATAAAATCAGCACCAGCACTTTCTAAATAACGTGCTGCAGTGACCAGTTTTGCTGCGGCTTTTCCCCATTCACCCGAAGTTTGATATGATTCTATTTCATGAAAATCTAAGCTAAATAAAATACATTCCGCAGAATGTAATCCTCCTAGTCTTCTTCGAATCTCTCTATTGATGGCTTGATAATATGTTGTACTAGACTCCCAACTCATTCCTCCAATAAGTCCAATTCTTTTCAAATAAATAACCTCCTTTTATTACTATTATGAAAAAAATATCTAATAACCTGTCTTCACTTGACATTGTAATCACCAATACTTATTCAAATACATAAACTACTATTTAAAGCAGATGCTTATCTATTGTATATCTTGTACCTATATAGGAAAACCTAAGTTTCATACTCTACATAATTAATCATTTATAATCACTTCCATTTTCAAATAAATAATATTTATACTAATTTTGTCACAAACATTGAATATTTAGAGCAAAAATAGGACTTTCGTATTGTTGTATAGCCTATTTAAGTAGGCTATTCTATACAAAATATCTTTATGAAATAGGTGAGTTAGTTGAAGGAAAAAATTTTCATCCCAAATACAAGTGGTGTGTTAAAAACAATGAGTACTGTTTTCTTATTGGTCCTTGTAGCTGGTAGTATATTGAGTATCGTACAGGAACAAACATTGTCAGAATGGTTTGAGTTTTTAGGTTTGTCTATTGCCTATATCATTGCATGCACACTCATTTTTTTAGCGATTAAAACACAGAAAATTTTGATTACAGAAAGTCATCTCATTCTAAAACAAGTTGGAATGACACGACATAAAATACATTTTGAGCATATTAAGCAAGTACGAAAAGGTAAGATGACAGGCTCGCCTATAATTGAAGTATTTGCTAAATCTGGAACGTACGAAAAGGTCTGTCCAATACCCTATTTGCCTTTTACAAAAGATTGGGATGAGATTTTAGATATTATTAAAGAACGATCAGGTCACCAGGTTATTGGAAATATGGAAATAAAAAGAGCAAAAGGTGAATTAAGAACATGGAGAGAATTTAATTAATATAGCTACGTATAAGCTGAGTAACTTCAGCTTATTTTTTTCGTTTATTATATATCATAAGTTTAATTCCTCAAGGTAATACTACCTATAGGAGGAATTGTATATGAAAAACAAAAACCATAAAGAAAATACCATACTAAAGACGCTGCTTTTACTTGGTATACTTGCATTTATAAATGTAGTACGTAAACCTCCTGTTAAAGACTGGTTAATTATTTTTTTGTTTAAATCCTATATTTCAACGTTTTTTGATCGATTAACCGTAAAGAAAGGATATATTACCTATCCAGTTAAACTTATAAAATGGTTTGATATTAGTTTTATCTTTGATTATCTTCTCTTCCCTTTATCTTGCGTTTACTACAATCAGATGACATATAAAAAAAATTTTTTTCCTACTGTTTTTAGTGTGTTCCTCTTTAGTATTCCAATGAGTTTAGTTGAAACGATGTTAGAAAAAAACACGAAATTAGTATCCTATAAAAAAGGATGGAATTCCTTTCACTCCTTTTTCACCTTGACTATTACCTTTCTCTTTGTGCGAGTCTTAATGGAGATGATTCGTTATGTGTCAAAAAATGCAAAAGAAAAAGAAGTACCCAACTGAAATGAATAATTCTTCCTAAAATAAACCAAATCTATTATAGTTATGATAGTATCGTACAATTTGGTGTTTAGGGGGCATTAGATTTGTCAGCAAATGTTGTTGAATTAAAAACTCAGGAAGAAATGCTTCATGCTTATCCAGTTATGCATGAGCTACGAACACACTTGTCTGAAAAAGAATATCTGGACTTATTAGAAAAAATGGTCCCACAAGGATACCGAATGTTTGCATTATATGTGAATGGAAACATTGTTGCTGTTACAGGTATAATAGAACTAGTAAATTTCTATAATTCACGTCATATTTATGTTTACGATCTTGTTGCAAAACAATCTGAACGTTCAAAGGGATACGGGAAAGAATTACTAACCTATATTCATGAGTTTGCAAAAGAAACGGGTTGTTCTTACGTTGCACTATCATCTGGACTCCAAAGACTTGATGCTCATCGTTTTTACGAAGAGAAAATGAACTACGACAAAACTTCTTTTGCTTTTGTACATACATTGGATCATTAATAAACAGAAGAACCAGCTTTTAAACTGGTTCTTCTGTTTTGTGAAACTCCCATCCTCTTTCACTTCTTCTATTTTTATTGTTGAATATTACTCAGAGACTGATCCCTTCCCATTTTAAATCTCTTCTGGACTGTTTTCATCTTTGGATTCCTTTAGTCATGCTTAGAAGAAAATTGTATGATTTCACTTCCAGTTTGTTGAGCTGGGGTCAAAGACCTTCTTTTAGCTTATCATTAAAGAGAACCACTCTACATCCCGTTAAAGCAAACAAAAGAAAACTGCAAAGTAATAACACTCTAATCATCTATCAATACTCCTTAACAGAATGATTTGTAAAAGTGAAATCAGGTTCAATAGTAGTAGTGCTTGTAGCATTTGGGTTCGTGCATACTCCCTTTTCTTTATTCCTTTTTGGAACGTCACCTTCTATTAAAACTCTTCTAAGAACCCCACTTATTTCATTAACACAATAAATTGAAATAGCAAAAAACAGTAGCGGATTTAGCGCAAGCCAAGGCTTTAGGAATACTTGTTTAATATTAATACTCATCGTTGCAGCCCATTCATTCGTATTAGAAAAGTAGACTGGTAGATTCTCCATAATACCAAATTGAACAGTAATTAATCCACCTAGACATATATACAAAATCCCTAATTGAATTAACAAAAGCAAGGTTTGTGTTAATTGCTCTGAGAACATTACTATCCCATAGCGATTAAACTGACTCCATATATGTTTCTTAATGATATGAACCGAACTAGCTCCCATTTGTCTGGATGCTGTAACGAAATCATTTTTCATATACTCATTCATCTCTTCACCAAGGTACATTCCTAGTGAAGGAATCACAACTAGAGCTATGACAATAATTTGAATGACTAAGAATCTAAACGATGGCAAGGCACCACTGTCAAAGGCTCCTTGTAAGGGTATTAATAATACAAATACAACAATCGCTAAAGGAATAAAATTAAATGTATCCCCGATCCCTCTGATTAATAACCTTATCCATCTAGGTAAAAATGCAAATAACACTCCAAATATGAACCCACCTATCATACGGAGAAAAGCAATAATTAATGCTGAAATTAATGTATATTTAGCTCCAGATAGAAGTAATAAAAACATATCTCTGCCTAACTTATCACTACCCAAAGGAGGCATTTCTGCTGGGGAATATGGAGGAGCTGCAACAATCCGCCCATCTTCATTTTTCAAGTATGATGGTCCTTCTTCCTCAAAATCAGGAAAAACAGTAGGAACAAGAAAACTTGCTATAATCATAAATACAATGATAAGAAATGGAATCCAAAAACGAAATGAACGAAATACACTCATGCTTTACCCTCCTCATGTCCTACCCAGCGAAACAATAGTACTCTACCTATACTAAAAAGAATAAAAAATGGAACATAAATCATTAATAGACCAATAAAAAAGGCACTAGGTTTAGACTGTGCAGCCTGGAGCATTGTGTACATAAAGCCATTAATATTAAATAGAATTTCAATGATTAATAAGTTTGAGAGCATGATTAGGAAGATTGGTTTAATGTGAAAGTAAAAATGAACCCAAACATTCCGAAATAAGTGCACCCAAAGCGTATATCCTTTTGAAAAACCTTTTGAAAAAGAAAACTCTACATATGGCTTTTCTTCTTCGTTCCGAATTTGAAATAAGAAATTTTTTATTAAGAAAGCGATTGGCATGATCGCTAAACAAACAATTGGAAGTGTATAGATCCTATCCTCTCCCAATGTATAAATATCAAATAAAAGAAGTCCAGTCTTTTTAAACAACCAGATAATAAAAAGCTGTAAGAATACAACAATTAATACATCAGGCAAGGAATCTAATAAATCTATAACTTTAAGTAAGATACGATGAAGGGACCTAGGCAGTAACATCAATATAAAACTACTAAGCATGGAAACAATCGTTGCAACTAGGAACGCTGTAAACAAGATTACAAAGGAATACACAAACATATCACCAAACATAGGAAATAATGGATACGTTTTTCCATCATAAGAAAAACTCAAAGTCTGTATACTTGTTAAATCTGTTGCAATTTGCTTCAAAGAAATAAAATATTTAGCAATATGTATTACTAGTTCATGATCATACAATAAAAGTGAACTTGCGCCACTAATAAGAAAAAGCCCTAAACATGTAAGAAAAAATTCAACTGGTAATGTGATAAAATTCCTCAAAAATGTCCCCCCCTAATTATATGTATCAGTTAGATAAATTTCCTTTTTAAAATAGAATACAACGGTTAAACTTAAAGTATTTTCATAATATTAAAAATATTACATTTTCATATCATTAATATTTCTAGAAAAAAGCTACGAAATCCTCCTTAAATAAGACAAAACTTCCAAAAATTATCAAATAAACTCGCAAAAAAAGCACTCCAATATCTTTAACAAATCGGAGTGCTAATTGTATATTGTTGTTAAATAAATAATAATAGGCTTAAAGCCATTACAGCCATTCCACCAATTAGTCCATAAATAGAAAGATGGGCTTCGTCATATCTTTTTGCAGCTGGCAATAGTTCATCTAAAGAAATAAAAACCATAATACCAGCAACTGCTGAGAAAATGAGCCCAAACATGACATCATTTAAATACGGCATTAAGATTAAGTATGCTACTACCGCCCCGACAGGCTCTGAAAGCCCTGATAAAAAAGACAGTTTAAAGGCTTTCTTCCTTTTACCTGTAGCGTAATAAATAGGAACAGCAACAGCAATCCCTTCTGGAATATTATGAATTGCGATTGCTACGGCAATGGCAATTCCTAAACCAGGGTCTTGTAAGGCAGATGTAAACGTTGCAATTCCTTCAGGAAAATTGTGAATTGCAATTGCTAAGGCAGCAAAAGTACCCATTTTCAGTAGTGCAGGATCCTTTGTTGCATCTGCTGGTGTATTCATATCTTCAACCTTCTTTAATTCATGCGGATTTGATTGTTTCGGAATGAATTTATCTATTAATGCGATCAATAGCATTCCGCCAAAAAAACCACCAACCGTTACCCAGTTACCTCCAACTTCACCTAAAGCTGTGATGAGAGCATCCTTAGCTTTCACAAAAATTTCTATCATAGAAACATAAATCATCACTCCAGCTGAAAATCCAAGTGATAATGATAAAAACCGTGTATTTGTTGTTGAAGTAAAGAATGCAAGAAGGCTTCCAATTCCAGTCGCAAGACCAGCCATAAGTGTTAAACCAAATGCTAGCAGCAAATTTTCAGCCATAGTACCTTTCTCCCCTTTTTCATGATGTGTTCTCTCATAGATGTCTTCTAATTGATGTGTTTTCCCTAGTTCATTGAATGACGCCATGAAACACTCTACTTTAAGCTGTGCAGTATGACTCTATAAACCAAAGCACACCACAGATTTAATCAAGTGCTTAAATGCTACATAAAAACCTTATTTAATCTAGAGTATGTATATGTAAGCCTAGAATTTTTGTGATTTTCTATCATTGTACCATTATTGATAAAAGTATTTGAATCATTTCAATTCGTAACAAATAGAAAAAAAACAGAGAAGTAAATCCATTCATTTCTCTGTTTTCTATAATATCATGTTCTATTCTTTAGAGCTTAGTTATTTTTCCTTAACGCTGTTTATTGATACTTTGTCGATCTTTTATTTTGTTGCTTTTAGAATCATTATTCCACTGCACTATAGATTCTTGCTTTACATGTGGAGGAAGTCAAGCTTACTCGGTAGGCGGTTCCGTTACACTAGGTACGGAACCCTGTCTCGAAATTCTCTAAATCCCGAGGAGTCAAGTGTCTTCTGCTACATTTCACTATGTTTTTAAAAAGCGTCTGTAGCAACATCTTTGTGAAAAGAACCTTTTCCTAGTGACAATATTCTTCATTTGAAAGGTGCGTAAAACCGCTTCCTTCAATCTGTAGAGTGGTATGATTAAGATGAAAACTTTCTTTCAGTAGTGTGGTGGCCTTGTTAAGCACACTATCATTATCAGAATTATTCTTAACGACAATATGACAGCTTAGCGCTGGAAAGTTTGAAGTAATTGTCCACACATGTAAATCATGGACTTCTTGTACTTCAGGAATAGACAACAGTGCGTCCTTTACTTTTTCAATTTCAATCTCCACTGGTGTTCCTTCCATTAGAATATGAAAAGAATCTTTTGTTACTCTCCAGCCACTTATCAACACAAGCAGTGCAACAATAACACTGGCAATGGGATCTGCTATATTCAAATCAAAGAATAGTATTAGTAGGCCAGCAACAATAGCCCCAAAGGAACCTAGCATATCACCAATAACATGTAAAAAGGCACTTCGGAGATTTAGATTTTCACTAGTATCCCCTTTTAATAAAATCCATGCAACTACAATATTTACAATCAAACCAATGAAGGCGATAACGATCATATTTGTACTTACATTTGGAGGTTCCAAAAAACGATTGATCGCTTCCCAAAAGATGTAAAGTGAGATCCCAAGTAACGTGATGCCGTTGATAAATGCAGCCAGTATTTCAAACCGTTTGTAACCAAATGTTTTAGAAGTATCTGTAGCCTTTTCACTAAGTTTAAAAGCTAAGAGACTCAATCCAAGCGCAGCAGCATCACTAAGCATATGCCCTGCATCGCTCAATAGTGCTAAACTATTTGTTAGGATTCCCCCAATAACTTCAACCACCATGTAAGTGAATATTAGAGAAAAGCTGATAAGAAGCACTTTCTTATTAGCATTATGTGTATGATGACCATGGCTGTGGCTGTGGTCATGATGTTGATGATGTCCCATATTAATACCTCCTTGAAACGTTTACTCATGCCTAGCATGTTGAATGGTTTGTTGAAGTAAGTTCATTACATGACGATCATCCTGTGAATAATAAATTGATGTACCTTCACGTCTGTACTTAACTAAACGTAAGTTTTTCAAAAATCTAAGCTGGTGAGAAACAGTAGATTGAAGAAGGTTTAATTTCTCAGCAATCTGGTTTACAGACTGCTCTTCTTTAGACAGTAGATGTAAAATACGGATTCTAGTAGGATCTGACAATGCTTTAAAGGTTTGTGAAACAATAAATAAAGTTTCTTCGTCAAGGTCTTTCATCGTTTCAGTAACATTTTCATTATTATTCATTTTCCCACCCCAATAATTATATATATGAACATATACTCATATATTGTTACTACTAAATTATTTGTTTTTTTCTCTATTGTCAACCACTTTCTTTTGTTCAGAAAGATATCTCAAAGTAAATGACTTATATTATTTGATTTTACATGTTCATGAACTGAGAACAAGTGCCAATTAATTTAAGATATCTTTCCATATATATTTATGATCTATTTTTACTCATGACGTAAATACTTACCTTTATCTATATATCGAGTCATTTCATGAGCAGGTACCATCCCTCCACCTGTTGCCCAAATAATGTGTGTTGCATTGGACAGTTTACTAGCTAAGTTGTAGTTCTTTACATATTCTTTACCCGCAGAAGATCGAATTAATTGAATCGCACCGTAAACCCCTGCTAAAGCAGAAGGCTCAAGCGTAATATCTTCTGTTTGTACGAGTTCATAGAGAAGTGAAAACAACCTTTCGTCTTTGATTGTATAACACCCACTAATAAATGGAGACATTGTTTTCCCAACAAAACCAGAAGGTCTCCCTACTGCAAGTCCATCTGCTTCTGTTTTGTTACTCAATCCGATGTCTTGTACAGAAATGTTATGATGTAAGCCGGTTACAAGTCCTAAAAGCATACTTGGTGATTGAGTCGGTTCTCCCCAGAATACATGTACATGATCACCAAACACTTGCTTTAATCCGAATGTAACTCCTCCGGGACCACCTCCTACACCGCATGGAAGATATACAAATAATGGATGACTTTCATTAACTTGGATATGTTTTTCTTCTAATTGCGTCTTTAAACGAATTGCCGCAACGGAATAACCTAAAAATAAATCTGTAGAGTTTTCATCATCAATAAAAAAACATGTTGAATCCATTTCTGCTTCTTTTCTTCCAGTATCAACAGCTAGACTGAAGTCTCCAGAATGTTCAACTACATGAACACCTATCCCCCGTAACAAATTCTTTTTCCACTCCTTTGCATCGGAAGACATATGGACATTTACCTTAAATCCTAACTTTGCACTTATAATTCCAATGCTTAAACCGAGATTCCCTGTTGATCCTACAGAAATAGAGTAATTTGAAAAGAAATCGCGAAATTCTTCAGTTGCAAAAACACTATAATCACTCCAAGTGTGAATCATTCTGTTCTCTATTGCTAATGATTCCGCATGCTTTAAAACTTCATAGATTCCTCCTCTTGCTTTTATTGAACCAGATATAGGTAAGTGACTGTCGCATTTCAATAGCCATGATCCTGGTAAATCCATCCTATATAGATTCTGCAAGCTTTGTTGAAATGAAAAAACACTTTTAAGAGGAGATTCTATTAATCCTTTAGCATTATATGTCTCCGGAAAAGCATATTTTATAAATGAAGCAAATCTATTTAGGCGTTGCTCAGCATCCGCTACATGATCTTTTGTAAGGTGCGTTTGACCTGCTGCTTCTTCAAACGATAAATAATTTGGATTGTTCCAAAAAACTTCTTCATTCTGCACGAACTTATCCAAGATTGGATACTTAGTAAATAGATCTTGTATTATTTTTTCATGGTTCATAAGTTTTTCCTCCCTGTTACTAGTTACTAATTATATTTATGAGCTCTAATTTCCTTTCCATACTCTTAAAAATTTCTTACCTTTCCAATGGTATTTCAATATGTAAAAATCCCCCTGTCTATGACAAGGAGATTTCTTAATATTTGGGATAACCCGTTATTTTAATGTCGTTTCCAATTCTTTCAATTGCAAGTTCCTCTAAGTCAATGGCATCTTTCATGAGTTCTATTCCAGTACCTTCTAAAAACGTAGGAGCATGTTTGCCACCGATTAATTTCGGAGCCATATATAGAATTACTTTATCAATGAGTTGATTTTCTAAGAAGGAGGAGTGAATGCTTCCCCCTCCTTCAATTAATACAGAAGATATATTTTTTTGTCCTAGTATCTCAACAACTTCAATAGGATCCACATGCGTTGTTCCCATGGTCTCTATAACTATAATCCCGCGCTCTTCTAATTTTTTCTTCTTATCTTTGTTATAGTTCTTACTAGTAAACACCCACGTTTCTGCAAGTCCGTCGTTAACAAGCTTACTAGTAAGAGGAATACGCAAAGTAGAATCTAAAACGATACGTAGTGGATTTCGGCCATTTGGAATCCTTACTGTTAGTTCTGGATCATCTTCAATAACTGTATTCACGCCTACAAGAATGCCCATGTTTTCGCTACGAAGCTTATGCACATCATGTCTAGACATATCTGACGTAATCCATTTACTATCCATTTTATGAGTAGCAATTTTCCCATCAAGAGTACTACCAGCCTTTAGGATAAGGAAGGGTTTGGTCTTTGTTATAAATTTATTAAACACTTCGTTCATCTGTCGTGATTCTTTTTCACGAACCCCAACAATAACGTCAATCCCAGCTTCTTCTAAAATTTTCACACCATTACCTGAAACAACAGGATTTGGATCAAGTGTTGCAATGACAACTTTCTCTATACCTGCTTCAACGATAGCTCGTGCACAAGGACCTGTTCTACCATAGTGAGAACAGGGCTCAAGTGTCACATATATAGTAGCACCTAGAGCATGTTCCCCCGCCATGCGAATCGCATGTACCTCAGCGTGTGGCTCCCCAGCTTTCATGTGGGCTCCCACACCAACAATTCGACTATCCCTTACAAGTACCGCTCCCACTAGAGGATTGGGATCTGTTTGCCCTTTCATCGCTCTTGCATTTTGAAGAGCTAAATCCATATAGAATTCATGATTAGTCATTTGGGCAGGTCCCCTCTTCTTCTTTTAAGTGACCTGAACGAGCGACTTTTGTTTCAAGATATTTCTTATTGAATTCAGAAACATCTCCCCAGAGAGCCTCTCTCCCCTTCACTTGCATACCATAGTCGACAAGAGCCTGAAGTTTTTTTGGATTGTTTGTCATCAATGTAACCGGTTTTGAACGAAGTGCTTTTAATACTTGAATTGCATCATGATAATCTCTAGCGTCATCAACAAATCCGAGGTGTTCATTTGCTTCTACAGTATCGTATCCGTTTTCTTGGAGTACATACGCCATTGCCTTACTAAATAATCCAATGCCACGGCCTTCATGGTTCGCAAGATAGAACAGAGCTCCCACTCCATGATCTTTAATCATTTTCATGGATTCCTTTAACTGGTAACCACAGTCACATCTTTTACTGCCGAAAATATCCCCAGTGTGGCAAATCGAATGCATTCTAATAATAGCATCATCTGAAAATTCAAAATCACCGTATACAAGGACACTCGATTGTTGATATTCAGCCAAATTTGCAGAAGAAAGATTTTCTATGATTTTACTGAAATCCTCAGTAACTTCACAGCCATTTAGCCAACAGTACCACTGAAAAACAACCGTTTCTCCATACAAATTAACTGGCAAACGAATTGGCCCAACAAGATAGATCGCACCTTTTTCTGTTTTTATTAACTGAATTTTATCTTCTAAAACGGATAGAACGTTTTTTTCTGGTTTTGTTTGTACCATATTTAGTATTCCCCTTTTTCATTAGTGTGTGATGAATTATGTTTAAGCATGTATGCCTCATTTTAGCTAATTTTGTCGGGCAATTTTTATTCATTAGTCATTATAATGATGTATAAATGACCTTGGTTTTAAAAGTAGGCAACTTATAATGTTTATACCTATCAGCTGACTCTATTCTATTGCCTTCAGTCCTTTATTCGCAATCATTATGCTCTATCTTATCCATCATTAGTTTATTGCTTTTCTACAGCATGACAATTATAACACTAAGTACATTCATTCTTTCAAATTAAAACACTCTTGTTAAACTAATAATAGGGGCTATCTATTAGCGTATTGTAAATGATGTTAATTTAATGTAAAGTAATCCTTTAAAAATTTCAGTTTTAGGAGTAATCAATATCGGTAGAGTTTTTGAAGAATTAGTGATAAAGAACACATGTTTTTTTACTGTTTATCAACTTGCAAATCTTATCGTTGAAGGAATTAAAAGAAGGTTTCCTGCAGTAAAACCCTTCTAATTTTTTTACCAGAGGGTTTTTTTGATTAATACTCGCGGATATGAACTTATTGCTACTTTTTTCAAGTACACTCAATAATTAAAAAGTAACAAAGGCAATAGCCAAAAGAGACTGTCCATTAAGGGACAGTCTCTTCGTTTTTACTTATTTTTATCGTTATTTTCTGTGAGATCATCGATTGCATCAGCTGTTTTATCGACTGCTGTCATTGCCGCATTTTCTGTTGCCTCCAACGCTTGATGTGTTGCATGAAAAGCAGCTCCAGCACCTTCTTTAATTGTATCTGCAACATTTTTATTTTGCTTTGTCATGTTCTCACCTCCTATATAAGGTGTAGGCTATGTACAATTGCAAATAATTATCCTACAGAATAAGACGTAAACAAGCTAATTCATTGTTTCATCTACTAAATATATTCTAAATTTGGTATAATCTTCTATACAGAAACATGAGAGAAGGAGATATAAATATGACTGGAATGGTCTCTACAATTATGATTTTTTCAATCCCTATAATAGCTATTGTAACAAGTCACCTACGTGCTCAGACAAAAATAAAACATAAAATGCTTAAGGATGAATTAGCACTTGAAAAGCTAAAACATGAAAACTTTGCAATGGAAACTCAAAAAATGAAGTATGAACTAGAATTAATGAAGCTTGAGGCTCCAAATAAAAATTCTGATATTGTCTAGGTAAACACGAATTAAAAGAATTGAAAACGTTAGCCATTGTTATGAAGGAGTGAAGCATGAATTTTATTAAAGCTCCTTTAAAATAAGAAAGCAATATAGCACGG
Organism: Rossellomorea marisflavi; assembly: GCA_003667865.1. Classification (GTDB taxonomy): domain Bacteria; phylum Bacillota; class Bacilli; order Bacillales; family Bacillaceae_B; genus Rossellomorea; species Rossellomorea marisflavi_C. Next base: position 3,638,528 of record CP033051.1, read on the forward strand.
AATTGCTTTTACGCTCCCATTCTCAAAAGAGGAAATGGTAACATAATCGATAATAAAAAAGTCTGACCTCATACATTAGCTACTGTTTTTGAGGTCAGACTTTTTGTTTTTATAACTCTTGATCATTCACCTGATTTAACCATTTTTCAATTTCACCTACAACTGATTGTACAGATCCTTCCTCAAAAGGAGAACGTAGCTTTGCTTCATGAACAAGCTGCAAGAACGGCTTACTGCCTCCTTGTTTACATAGATTCAAATAATCAGCCCATGCATCCTCACGGTTTTCATGAAGCCTTTTCCAGAACTGAAGCGCACATATTTGAGCTAATGTGTAGTCAATGTAGTAAAATGGTGAATTGTAAATATGACTTTGACGCTGCCAGAAAGCTCCACCTTCTAAATATTCATTATCTACATAGTTTCGGTGTGGCAGGTACGTTTTCTCTATTCTTCTCCAAGCTTGATTTCTTTCTTCAGGTGTTGCATTCGGATTTTCATACACAAAATGTTGAAATTCATCAACAGCAACACCATACGGAATAAATAGAACAGCTTCACTTAAGTGGGAGAATTTATATTTGTCTGTATCATCTTTAAAGAACGTTTCCATCCATGGCCAAGTGAAAAATTCCATACTCATTGAATGGATTTCACAAGCCTCATATGTTGGGAAGTGGTACTCAGAAACCTCAAAGCCACGAGACATATACACTTGAAACGCATGACCTGCTTCATGTGTAAGTACATCAATGTCGCCAGATGTTCCATTAAAATTTGCAAAAATGAAAGGTGCTTTGTAATCAGGAATATAAGAGCAATATCCTCCGCCTGCTTTACCTTTGGTAGACAATAAATCCATTAATCCATGATCCACCATAAAATTGTAAAATTCTTCAGTTTCTGATGATAACTCCTTATACATCTCTTGCCCATTTTTAATAATCCATTCAGGGTCACCTTTTGGAGTGGCGTTACCTGATAGAAATGCTACAGGTTCATCATAGTATGTTAATGTATCTAATCCTAATCTACTTTGTTGCCTTTTTCTAAGCTTGGTTGCGATTGGTACAATATATTCTTTCACTTGATCACGAAATTTTTTTACCATTTCAGCATTATAGTCTACACGGGTCATACGTGCATAACCCAATTCTACAAAGTTAGCAAATCCTAGCTTATTTGCTATTTGTGTTCGAATTGAAACAAGCTCATCATATATACGGTCAAATTCTTCTCTGTTCTTGGAGAAGAATTGAACTCTTGCTTCATTTGCACGCTTTCGTAAATCACGATCCATGGATTCTACTAGAGGCTGAAGCTGCGATAAAGTGTACTCCTTTCCACCAAAATCAATCTTCGCGGATGCTACTAGCTTTGTGTATTCAGAAGATAATCGATTTTCCTTCTGAAGATCTTCAATGACCTCTGGTGAAAAGGTTTTTAATTGCATTTCTGCAAGAGCAAATAATTGACTCCCCCATTTTTCTTCTAACTGTGCTCTAAACTTGGACTGAGTAAGCTTTTGATAATATTCTGTTTTCAACTCTTTAAATAGAGGGTCAATCTCATCCATATAATCTTGTTCATTCTTATAGAATTCATCATTTGTATCTATAGAGTGCCGAATATATACAATATTAAATTGTGTTTCAAATTCATTATAAAGTGTTTGTAATGCTTGCAATACTTCGTCTTGTTCCTCAAAGTTATTAGCATTTTCAAATCTAGATAATAGTTCTAAGTTTGTTTGTTTCATTTTCATCATATCAATTCGTTTATAAGGATAATCTTTAAATTTCATCGTTTTCCCATCCTTTAATTTATCAGTTTTCTAACATTAAGTTCGCTTCCATCCTTCAATATCCCTTCTTTTAGAATGAAAGCATATGAAATTAAATTAGTAATCTATTACATTTGTTTTCAAAAGATCCCTAAATAATATCTTCTACAAAATACGGCAATTTAATAAGTTGACTCTCTTACTTATTACTACATAATCGGGAGTATTGTATGGTGAGTTTCATTTCTCTATTTTGACTTGTCATTTCTCCCAGGCTAGTATTACATTAAAAAACCAATCACAAAATACTTGGTTAAAAACATCATCTTTATCCAAGTATTTAAGGTGCTGATTTAATCATGAATTTATAGAATAGATACTATATTTTTAATTTTGTGCGGACATTTAGTACGCTATTTTCTAAAATAACGGTAATATAGACGTGTAGAAGGACATTTGTTCCGCTATTCCCTAAAAATTGATGGATTTCGTCTAGTTTCTAGCTAGATAACGGAACAAATGTCCGGAAGCACCCTCAAAAATTGGCTTTTTCTACAATTAAAGGAATAAATGTCCGTTGAGATTCTTTTACGAGTAAAAAACCTTATTTATTCAGAGCATTCAAAAACTAAACCCATTTATACACTTACTTTTTCAGTAGACAAATCGCTTCCCCTACTGGATAGTCATTCGGATTTAGCTCTGTCTGATGGCCCATTATTAACTTTGCCATTTCAGCGCCCAAATAGGGTCCGCTTGTTAAACCAGAAGCCCCTAAGCCATTTGCGATGAATAGATTTTGAAACCCAGGTACTTCTCCATATATAGGAAGGAATCCTGGAGTGTATGGTCTGAAGCCAACTCGTGTTTCTACATAGGTGCTTTGGGATAGACCCGGAGCCATCTCGAGTGCCTTCCCCAATATTTCATTCATTCCACCAGCCGTGACCCTATTATCAAAACCTGCATCATCTTCATGTGTTGCTCCAATGACGACTCGACCATCATCAAATGATAGTAGATATTGATTATTCGGAGGCATCACAACTGGCCAATTTTCCGTATCTTGATTTTCTGTTGATAAATGTATGATTTGTGCTTTTTGAGGAGTAACTTGAAAATCAATCCCAAGTGGTGTAAGCAGTTCTTTGGACCACGAGCCTGTAGTGAGGACTACTTTAGAAGCTGTATACGTTTCATCCCCTACACTAACTCCTACAATGGAGTTATTCTTGCATTCTATTGACGCATTTCCATGATAGAATCTTGCTCCATAGTGCCTTGCACAGTTAATCAGTGCATCACGTAGTGCCCGACCATTTACTCTAGCTCCACCTGATACGTACACGGATCCATAGTCTTCATTAACTACTGGAAATAATTTTTTCGTTTCTGTTGGTGTAAGGATTTTAACTTCCCCTATTTCAGGGGCTTCTTCTCGCCTCTTGAGGGCACGCTCTGCCATTTTCTCGAGCTTTTCCTGTTCTTTATGTAAACTAATGGCTCCGACTCGTTTATAACCCGTTTCGGATTCACCTAATTTTTCTAACTCATTAATTAAAGATGGATAAAATTTAGCTCCACCTTTTACCAAGCTGTACCATCGCTTATTTCTCCGCTGTGAAATCCATGGACATACAATACCTGCTGCTGCGTCTGTAGCTTGTCCAATATCATTTCGATCAATCACCGTAACATCTACTCCCGATTTTGCTAGGTGATAGGCTGTTGAAGTACCTAATATTCCAGCCCCTATAACAATTATTTTTTCCATATGTACACCTTCTCAAATATTATGAATATGATAGTCATTTTACTAGAGAACGTCATTGTACTCAAATGAAGCCATAGAGGTCAACTGGTTTCCACAATAAGGAGAATTTTCCCCGTGCTTTTTCTACTCTCCATTAATTGATGTGCTTTCATAGCATCCTGAAGATGAAATCGTTCACTAACTTGAACATTTACAAGACCATCTTCTAAGTATTGAAATATATCCTTTGCAATTTCAGCAAGTATTTCGGGACGGTTTTTTCTCGTTGTACCCAAGCTAAAACCTAAAACAGACCTGCAGCTTGAATGCAAGTCATTCGTTTTTATATTTCCACCTTCTCCACTAGCGTTACCAAACTGAACCAACCTTCCATATGGTGCAAGACAATTGAAACTCTCTTCGGTTACATGCCCCGCTACTGAATCTAGAATGATATCTACACCTAAACCATTAGTAAAATGATTCGTTACTTTAGCAAAATCATCATATGAAATGACCTCATCAGCACCCGCTTCTAACGCAATGGGTGCCTTATATAGATCACTCACAGTCCCGATAATCTTTTTTGCACCAAGAGCCTTTGCAAATTGAATGGCTGTTGTACCTACTTCACCTGCTGCAGCATGGATTAAAATGGACTCACCAGGGACCATTCTCGCGATATTTTTTATTAAATGATAAGATAAAAAGCTAACAATAGGAGATGCAGCAGCTACTTCAAATGAAATACTTTCGGGAATGGCAAACGTTAGTTTCTCATCTGCCACAATATATTCTGCATACGATCCCTTATCTGGAAACGCAATAACTCTCTGCCCTACAGAAAATTGTTTTACTTTCTTCCCGACTTTTACAACGACCCCGGCTGCATCAATCCCAGGTATAAAAGGAACCTCTCCTCCTTTATTCCCTTTACGTGCTTTGATATCAGCAAAGTTTACACTTGTAGCTTTAACTTGAATGAGCACTTCATTTGGTTGAACTTCAGGAACAGTAGCATCTATAAACTCTAAAACTTCTGGTCCGCCTAATCTATTTACAACAATCGCTTTCATAAACACATCTCCACTCCTTTAAATATGTACCTATCATATTAAATTAAGAGGATAATGAATATGATAATTTTATTATTGCAAGAGATAAGTATGAATTATTGGAGTGGTTAGTTAGGGTTAATACGTTCTTATATCCACTAGACTAAAATATATAGGAAGAGTAATAAATGAATGTCGTGACTAAGCTCAATACTAAAAATAGTATCATCCCCAAAAAAACGGGTGAAATATGAATGCGAAAGAGTGTAATATTACCTGCATCTTGACCAGTCCAGCCTTTTACACTTGCACTAAAAACGTTATTAGATTGCTTCTCAAGATACAGATATAGCCAAACTCCCCCAAAAAAGAAAAGTGCCCCTAATAAAATGATCTCCATAAAACTAACTCCAAGTAACATTGATGCTCCCCATAAAATGATTCCTTCAATCAATATTGTCATGATGGTGATAGATGCATATTTCAAATTATCTCCTCCCTTAGATATTCATACGTCTAACAAAGGGATTCGTTTCATTTTATTCCAAATAAATAGGTCTATATTATGCCTAGTTGGCTTCATACAGACCCATATCTTCTTATCTATTTTTTTGCAATCTGGTATCCATGTGCTTCTATTGCTTTCTCAATCCATTCAGATTCAGTTTGGATGGGATTATACTGGACACGAACTGATTTTGTGTGTTGGTCCACTGTATATCCCTCAATTCCAACTAAATTCTCAATCACAACGTCTAAAGGACGAGGACATTCCTGACATGTGACGTTTTCGATTGAATATGTTATCTCTCCTACGTTCGCTTTTGTCCCTAATAGCTGGTCCTCAAACAAAATTGCAACACAAGCAGCGATTGATAAAACACCTATAACCATAAACTTTTGCCTTATGTTCATATAACATCTCCCTTAAATGATTGTTATCATTCAATATTATTTAATCTTTTTGCTATTTTTATACAAATTTTGCATGTATAAAAATAGTTATAAGCTTGTCCTATTTGTTCATGTAGTCATCATAGAATCAAATATATATTCAAAAGAATGATACTTCAAATATAGGGAATAATCCTTGGTGACGTTAATACTATTCCCGGGGGTTAAAAATGACTATTCTAGAGCTTGCTATTCGATTAGCACTTACCTTCTTTACTTTATTAGCACTTGCAAGAATTATGGGAAGAAAAGAAATTAGTCAAATGACTTTTTTTAATTTTATATCTGCGATTACGATAGGGAACATTGCTGGTTCACTTGCTACAAGAAATGAATTCTCAATTCAAAATGGAGTTTTAGCATTATTAGGCTGGACAGGATTTACTCTATTAATGGGATATATAGACTTACATTCAAAGAAATTACGAAAGGTTATAGAAGGCGAGCCTGTTGTAGTCATAAAAGAGGGACAAATATTAGAGAATGCCTTGAAAAAAGTCCGTTTAAACATGGATGAATTGAAGGTTTTGTTACGTCAGAATAAGGTTTTCTCCCTCAATGAAATTAACTACGCAATCCTTGAAACAGACGGAAAACTATCCGTGATGAAAAAAGAAGATAAGCAAAACCTTACCCGAAGTGATTTATCCATACAAAATGCAACTCCACCGGTTTACCCTTTTCCTACTGAAGTCATATCAGATGGAAAAATAAATGAGACAAACCTATCTAAACTAAACCTAAACTCTAACTGGCTTCAACAACAACTTGATGACTTAGGTATTGAGTCTTCATCAGATGTTTTCTACGCTGAAGTTCAACAAGATGGTTCACTTATTGTAGATAAAAGAAATGATACCCTTCATTAATCAACAAAAAGGCTATCCCAAATTGGATAGCCTTTTATTTATATTGATTTATTAAGAGTTAGACGATTGTCGCACCAACAATGATTAATAAAATGAACAATACAACAATTAGTGTGAATCCAGATCCACCAGTTGTATAGCCACCACCATATCCATATCCTGCATTAACACCATAACCATATCCACATTGGTTAAACATGTAACAACACTCCTTTTAAAATTTTAGTTAGAACAAATTGACACGATTTTTTTCACTTACAAGGCGTGTATTTGTTTTTAGTAGCCAAATGCGCCAGCACCGACAATAATCAGTAGAATGAAAAGAACCACGATTAACGCGAATCCTCCGCCATAACCAACGGTACTCATTCAATAACACCTCCTAATGTGTTATCTACTTATACTATATGGCACAACATTGTTTTCGGATGGGCTGATGCCCCTTTTCTGGATATTTGATGATAACGCCCACACACAAATCAGCATCTACCGTAAGCCCACTCATATCTGTAAACGTTGAATATTCTAATTGTGAGCATTCTATTATAGGAGTGTGAATAATGGAGAATCAAAATAAATTAGATGCTCTTGAAGTACGAATTAGTCAATTGGAGGACCTGTTAGCAGAATTATCAAATGAAAATACAACTGGTCAAGATGTAAAGGAATTAGTTGAAGAAGATACAGCTACGAGTTCGAATGTAACAGAGGATTTGGTGGACGAAACCATTAATACGACTTCTGCAATAACAGAAGAAGCAATGACAACCTTACTGGAGACTCTTAGAGAAGAGATGACAGAAACGACAAAGAAGAATCAACTTTCTACAATAAGATGGATTGTTGCAACAGCTGCTAGTACTGTCACTGCTATCGCAGGAATCATCAAAGTATTTATGTAAATTTGTATATAGACGAGAATGGATTAGCATTTACTGCTAGTCCATTTTCTTCTTTTCAATGTTATAAAAAACTTCCTCTTGTACAAAATACATTTGTAGCCTAAGAAAGGAGGAGTGGTTGTGACGAATAAAAATGATAATCGTGAAAGACAAAATAAGTATCCAAATAATAAACAAGATACAGAATTTTCTAAAGATATTAACATCCGTAGTGAAATTACAAAAAAAGACTTAAAGAAATAATACTCTAAAGCTATCTCTTACATAAATATGTTACATAATTGAACAACTTATGAAAGAGATAGCCATTACATGTCCTTTTTTAAATAATAATGTGTATGCTCCCTAGCAGCATGATCAATTTCCCCATACAACTCATACCCTAATTTTTGATAAAACTCTAGCGCCTGAAAGCTTAATGTATCAAGTTTAATAAAATCTAATTGTTTTTGCTTAGCAATCTCTTCAACTTCATTCATCATTTTCTTTCCATACCCTTTACCCCGGAGTGTCTCATCAACCCAAAAGATGTGAATCTCTATCCAATTCCAGCAAACCTCTCCAAGTAAGCCACCATAGATGCTTCCTTCATCATCTTTTAAAAACAAAGTAATACTTCCATAGCTTCCTTGTAAATCACTTGGAATATGTTTTAGATTATATTCAATCAATTTATCACGAACATAGTGTGTTGAATTGATGTCTTTTTCATTATGTATTTTTAATTTCATATAGCTCTCCTTATAATTTGCTTATTTATCAACTAGTACATGTGACTACATGAAAAAACATTTCGTCTATTAACCATATTGAATAGAAAATAAGATACTTTTCTTCTTTGGTCTTTGTATTAATACACCCGCGAATTACGCCTTCAGTTGTACCAGCATATTCTATTGTTTGTTTTGGTTCATAATTATATCTACTAAACTACCTGCAATCATTCCTAAAAAAACTGTTGTGATAGGAAACGGTTCGATACGTATTGAAAATAGCATTGCGACAATACCAAATAGAAGTGTATTTTTAATAGCAAATATTGAATAAAACCTATAGCTAAGTGCCTGAAGGCTTTCAAACAAATATGGTGCAAAATACATGGTAAAAACGATAAGAAGTAACAAAATCAAAATGATTTCCATAATTCCCCTCCTATAGTTATTGTACATTTATTCCTTCTCTTTGTTAACTAATTTGAAGAATTGTTCTAATAGGTGTTCCAGCATATTCTGTCAAATGATAATATGTAATTTTATTAAATTGGGAAGAATTACAACTATTAAATAGAATGAAACATCCGATAGAAAGTGTAGAGGCTTTACATATTTATAAATAAAGGAGGATAAGTATGACGAAACGAAAACGCTCCCTAAGGATAAAAAGCTTTTCTATAAAAGTAACCATTTTAGTTGTTTCTATAGTCTTGCTAACCATTTTAGCACTAGGAATACCTTCGTATTATATCGCTAAAGACAATCTTATAAACGCTGGTAAAGTCAACTTAAAGAGTATTGTTGCTGGAGCACAATCAACAATTTCATCGCTTGATGAAGATGTTCAAGCAGGTAAATTGTCAAAAGAGGAAGCTATGGAGAAAGCAAGAGAAAGAATCTTGGGTCCTTCAATAGAGAAAGAAGATGGAACAAAGGGATACGATTTTACAAATTCCCCTTTTCTATATGGAAATAACGGCTATGTGTTTGCCTATACTATGGATAGTGAAGTACAAATACACCCATCATTACCAATAGACCATGATGCTTCTGCAATCCAAGATGAAACCGGGGCTTTTCTTATTCAAGAGATTGTAGCATTAGCAAAAAACCAAAATGCTGATGATCGGTATTATGAATATATGTGGATGAACAATGGAGAAACACAAGCTAGAGCAAAGATTGCTTATGTCGAATACGTTGAAGAATGGGATTGGATGATCGGTGTTGGTGCCTACGAGGAGGAATTCTATCAATCCTTGTCAGAACTTCGAAATCTTATTATCATTACCGCTATTATTGCACTACTATTAAGTTTTATCATTTTCAACCTTATCATGCGCAGACCGTTAAATCATATAAAACAAATGAGTGTAATGGCAAATTCCATAGCCAATGGAGATCTAACAATTGAGCCACACCATTCAAAGCGAACTGATGAGCTTGGACAGTTATCTAGTTCTTTAAACGCAATGCTATTAAATTTAAAAGATTTAGTAAGAAAAATGGCAGATACAAGTGAGCATGTAGCGTCATACTCAGAACAATTACATTCTAGTGCTGATCAAAGTGTGCATGCTTCACAAAGCGTTGCAGAATCAATTCAAGAATTAGCTGAAGGTAGTGAGAGACAATTACATGAAGCACAGTTAAGTTCAAATGCTATGAAAGAAATATCTTCTAGTATTCATGGAATTTCTTCTACTCTTCAAAAAACAAGTGAAGTAACTTCAGAAAGTGCTAATGTTGCAATTGAAGGAAATGATTCTATTAAACAAGCAGTTACACAAATGGATAAGGTCAACCTCTCTATGGGTGAATCATCAGCTGTAATAGAGAGACTTGGAGAGCGATCTCAAGAGGTTGGGGAAATCGTTAAGTTGATTACAGATATATCAGAACAAACGAACTTACTAGCACTTAATGCTGCAATTGAAGCAGCCCGTGCTGGAGAAGCGGGTAAAGGTTTTGCTGTAGTTGCAGCTGAAGTTCGAAAGTTAGCAGAACAATCTTCGTTATCAACGAAGAAAATCACAGATATTATTCTTCAAATCCAAGAAGACACTAAAGCCTCCATTCATTCAATGAATACTGTATCCATAGAAGTTAAAGAAGGAATGTCGGTAGTAAATAATGCAGGTATCATTTTTGATAAGATTGTACAATCCGGAAATGAAGTAGCTGGCCAATTAAACAATATTACGGCAGCTGCTCAACAAATTACTTCAGGAACTGATCAAGTAACCTCATCTCTTGAAGGGATGACACAAATTTCATCTACAACAACAGGAAATGCTCAAAATGTTGCCGCTTCTACGGAACAACAGCTTGCTTCGATGCAGGAAATCACTTCTTCCTCAGAACATTTAAGTCAAATGGCACAAGAATTACAAGAAGTGATTAAACAATTCAAATTATAAGATGTGGACCTGAAGAATATTTCTTCAGGTCTATTTTTTATACAGAGAAACCCATAGTTGATTTAGCAGAATCATACATAGACAACAATTTATTAAGAAAAAAGAATTTTCTTCCTTAAATATCACATACTAACATTACACCATTATCTTATTGGAGGAATAAATCATGACTAAACGAGTATACCCACTAATTTTCTCTATTCTGCTCGTATTTGCATCTACCATTCCAGTACTGGCAGCACCTCCACAGGAGGATCTTAATGCATTACTAGCAGATCTAGGTATGACACAAGATGAGTTACAATCCTACTTGGATTATTATGAAATGTCCCTTGATGATTTTGTCACAATTGAAGATTTACAATTTGTTTTGGGTACACCTATTACAGAAGACAACTTAAGCATTCTCCTATCTGACTACGGGATGACTAGACCAGAATTAGATGCATTGCTTGCAGAGTTTGGTGAAACTGTTGAGGATGATTATTGGTTTATTGAAGATTTAGACAGTTCAATAGATTTTTACATAAATCATGAACAATATATGATGGAAGCAGAAGAATTTCTCACATCTATCGGATTAACAGAGGATGAAGTGAATGCATTTTTCACACATTTAACTGCACTTGATCAAATGTCCCTTGATGAACAAATGGAGCAACTATCTACTAGGTTAGAATCGTTTATGACAATGGATCCAGAGACAGCTCTTACGGATGCTCAAATCCAAGAACTTTCTTCTGTCTATTCAGATATGATGATTTCTTTAAATCTGAATCCTAAGTATTTTCTTGAAGACGCCTCAGGAGGAATGAGAGAGGTTACGCTTGGTGAATTACTGGCAATGCAAGACCCTAATGGTCAAAACCTTGTAATTGAAATGTATGATACACAAGGAACACTTCTACTTGATATGAAATTAACAGAAGATATGCTAACGTCAGAATACCTATTTGAAGCTGCGAACGAATTGACACATGTCGGTGAGCTCGCAGGAGAACTTACAGATGTAAGACATGAGACGCATTTAATGAAATAAAGTGCAAATAATAAAGGTAAGCCCATAAACACGGCTTACCTTTATTATTGGATTGCTTTATTTTTCATATAACAAACATACAACTTTTCATATTATGATAGGAGCCTTTTGAGCATCTAAGTACTGATCTATTTGTTGCTTATGTTTTAAATCATGATCTAGTATGCCTTTCAGGTACTCAGATAGTGTGACATTTTCAAGACCTTGACATGGCTCCTCAAATCTCTCATCAGGTAACTCACTTAATAATGCAATAAGGTCAAACCGAACAGAAATAAATTCATTAATTAAGTCTTCTTTTGTTATTCCAGACCTTGCATAGATGGATGCCTTCTTATTTACCTCTTCAATTTGAACCGGTATTTTTGGGAAAGGTTCGCCTCGTAATAGATAATTTAAGCGATTATTAATAATAAAGTGGTCCCATGAAATAAAATGTGATACGACATCTGCTATTCCCCACGTGCTGTCATCGAATGGTTTTAACCATAGTTCATCTGAGACTTCTTTTAGTGTTAGTGACCATTCAATGAGACTTTTTTTGACAAAAATAATATTAGTTTTTACTGTCTGCATTTTAGTCTCCTTTAAAACATAGGAATGAATCCTGATATATTTTTATTTTTTGTTGCAATTTACTAATTAACGAATTCAACCATTCTGGTTGGTTAGAAGATGGGACAATATCCATGGAACGAATAAGTCTGATATACGTTAATAATTGATGTAATCTTAGAAAGTTAGGCATATCCGTTAATAACGTCTCATCTACTCCAGTCGTAGTTCTATACCCTTTTACAAATTCAATAAAAATTCGATTATTAGGATCGAATCCTTGATCAAATAGATCTCTAAGAGCATATGCTATATCTGCCACATACCATAAATGAGTACTATCATCAAAATCTAATATAGAAAAACGTCCATTATCCCACTTAAGATTATCAAGTTCAAAATCATAATGAATTCTTCCAAAATTCTGTTTGGTTACTGGTAACGTATTTGTCCAATTTAACAGAAATTCAAACTCCTCTAATGCAGCTTCATCTGTCTGTGAAATATATTCCTTTTCTTTCGACAAATAATGCTTCCAACCACATGTAATCGCCATCTCATCATCAGGTAGCATTTTCACCTCTTCGTGAAGAGACCCAAGGGTTGCCCCCCATTTATGTGCTTGTTCATTAGATATGCATTCAATATCTAATTCTTCACCAGTAAGACCTTCAAATACTACTGCATAAAACATACCTATTTCAGTATCTACCACTTCTATATAGTTTCCAGATAAAGAAATCAGAGGTTGCACTACGTCAAGATCACTATTATTACTTAGGGATTTGATTAATGTTAACTCCGATTGAATTGCTTTTAATTCTTTTTCATTAGAATCAGAGAATCGTAAATAATATATTTTTCCGTTTTTCTTAAATATAAAAATAAAGTTTGCTGATGCTCTATAAAAATATACCGTTCCACTATCATAGCCCCATCTTTCAAGAATCTCTTCTGCAATAGGGCTTCTCCATTCATTGTCAATCGTCTCATGGACTTTTTTCATCGTACTTAGTTTCATCATTTGTACTATACCTCATTTAATTATTTTTCTGCTTAAATTTCTAGATCATCAGTTGACTAAATAAAGTGAATCAATAACCTTAACAAATCCATTTTCAAACAAAAAAAGCCACAGAATTATTGAATACAATAACCCTGAAGCATTTTGAAATGATTGTCAAAAGCATATATTTTATTCCAATACTCTCTATTGAAAAACCGTATGAGTGAGTGGCAATAAAAATATCAAGGCTATTTCCATAATACTTGTCATCGCGAAAACTCACTCCCTTCTAAATTTATACTATAAATATACCATTTACTGGATTAATTGTAAATAAATTGAATAGAAACAAGCATATATATAAACCTGTTTTTCGTAAAGATTATTGCTTACATATACCCTTATGAATATCATAATGAAATGGAGCGGAAGACACTTGACTCCTAAGGAAATAGAGGAAAGCAAGTTCTGGAGCGCAATGGAACGAACATGTTACTAGCAAATAAGTTATAAAGCCACAAAGTATACGAAAACAGCGAAAAAAAAGACCATTTTTCATGGTCTTTTACTATTGTCAACTCATCCAAGTGTATCGTTATAAAATGTTTTATGAATTGCTTCTTCGAGTTCTAGTTCCTTTATTCTAGATTTTGAATACCTCTTAGTTACATTTATATCTTTGTGACCAGCTAATTTTGAGACAACCTCTAAGCTAATTCCTTTATCAATTAGTTGATGACAGAAAGTGTGACGTAATTTATGTGGATGAACATTATATTTTTTTAATATATATTGAATAGACCTCTCTGTAAGTCGTTCATTTCTTCTAGATGTAAACAAAGCATCTTTAATATTATTGCTTTTACAATATGAGTTTAAGTAGTAATTTGCTTCATCTGATAAGGGAATTGATCTACTACTTCC